>NZ_CANLYI010000004.1 GCF_947495255.1 uncultured Winogradskyella sp. | reverse complement strand
ATTTATACGTTCAAAAAATTACAACCTTTGTGTGATGTGTTGATTACAGCTACTGTTTTAGATGATAAAACAAGAGAGCCAATTAGTGGTGCTGCTGTTTCATTATATGATGATGAAGGCAATAAAGTGGTTTCAAAAACAACGAATGACCAAGGGATTGCTGAATTTATTGTGGAGTGTGAAAAAGACACGGAACTAGAAGTGGTAATGGAAGATTTTGAAAGTAAAAAAGTACAAGTAAAAGGAACTACAGATGAAGAGAATAATGTACAAATTTCATTAGACCCAATAGAGAAAATTATTGAACCTGAGCAAATTGTTCTAGCGCCTATTTTCTTTGAGTTTGATAAATCTAACATCACAGCACAAGGAGCTTTTGAATTGGATAAATTAGTGCAAGTCATGAAAAAATATCCTGAAATGATTATTAAAGCAACGTCTCATACAGATAGTAGAGGTCCAGAATCATATAATACTAACCTATCAGACAGAAGAGCTAAAACAACTGTACAATATGTCATTTCTCAAGGAATTGAAGAAGCGCGTATCTCAGGTATGGGTAAAGGTGAATCTGAACCTAAAGTAGATTGCTCTAATGGTTGTACTAAAGAACAACATGCTGAAAATAGACGCTCGGAGTTCTTAATTGTAACGGATGTTGAAAAAGCTGAATAACTTTTTAGACTAACTCAAATAAACCATATTATAAAGCCTATTCTTTTAAAGAATAGGCTTTATTTTTACCATGTACCAAAAGGATTCTTACTTAACTGTGAATTATAGTATTCTATCCTACCGGTAACTTCCTTACCTAACCAACTTGGTTTATCAAAATCTTCATTCTCTGATTTTAATTCAACCTCTGCTACAATTAAGCCTAGATTATCACCAAAGAATTCATCAACTTCAAAAATGTGAATTCCAGACTTAATTTCAAACCTAATTTTATCAATAATACCATCTTCACATAGACTTAAAAGACTATTAGCTTCACTTGTAGTAATTTCTTTTTCCCATTCAAAACGAGATAAACCATCTAGTGAAGATTTCCCTTTAACAGTTATGTAACCCAAATCTTTTATAAGTCTTACCCTAACTGTTCGCTCTTTATCACTATTTAAAAATCCCTGTTTTATAGTATAACTATTAAAGGCTTCAGACTTAAAAGCATCTGAATTCACTAAAAATTTTCGTTCTATTTCTATCATTAAATCTCACAATTAAAAAATATTTAATGCCTAAATTTACGTTATGCCTAACGATTTACCAATTCGAAAGATAATCCATGTAGATATGGATGCATATTATGCTTCTGTTGCGCAAATGGATAATCCTGAACTTAAAGGAAAAGCAATAGCAGTTGGAGGTGGTGGAATAAGAGGTGTTATTAGTGCTGCCAGTTATGAAGCACGAAAATTTGGTGTTAAAAGTGCTATGTCTGGTAGATTAGCCATAAAACTTTGTCCTCATCTCATTTTTGTAAAAACCGATTTTGCACGTTACACCGAAATTTCACAGCAAATTAGAAAGATTTTTTATGACTATACAGATTTAGTAGAACCCTTATCTTTAGATGAAGCTTATCTCGACGTCACAGAAAACAAATTAGGTTTACCCAGTGCGACCTTATTGGCAAAGAAGATAAGGACACGGATTTTTGAAGAAGTTGGCTTAACGGCTTCCGCAGGTATATCTATCAATAAGTTTATTGCGAAAATTGCTAGTGATTATAACAAACCTAATGGGCAAAAAACGGTAAATCCAGAAGATGTACTTCAATTTTTAGAAGATTTAGATATTAGAAAATTCTATGGTGTTGGCAAAGTCACGGCAGAAAAAATGTACCAAAAAGGAATTTTTACAGGCAAAGATTTAAAAAGCAAAAGCATAGAATATCTCGACGAACATTTTGGGAAATCTGGTCGATACTATTATCATGTCGTAAGAGGTATTCATAATAGTGAAGTTAAACCAAATCGAATTAGAAAATCACTAGCTGCAGAAAGAACTTTTAGTGAAAATCTATCTTCCGAAATTTTTATGTTAGAAAAACTAGAACACATTGCCGAAGAAGTCTCAAAACGCTTAAATAAAAATAAAGTTACTGGTAAGACCATAACTTTAAAAATAAAATACAGCGATTTCACTCTTCAAACCAGAAGTAAAACACTACCCTATTTTGTAAGCGAAAAAGCAATAATTATAGAAACAGCGAAAGATTTATTATATCAAGACACTTTGAATAATTCAGTGAGACTTTTAGGAATTTCAATGTCTAATTTAAATACAGATTCTAAAAACATAAAAAAAGAAGATAAAAAGGCGGTTAGCGTGCAGCTAAAGTTTGAATTTTAATTGAAAAACAATAATGCTTAAAATAAATAATATAGAAATTAATAAATACGAACTATTGCACTTAATAAAAAGCTTGAGGCTATTAAATTAATTAAAACTGAAACCAATATAGGTTTAAAAGACTGCAAAGATATTATTGAAAATCTTGAAAATGACCAAAATTATTATGGTGGAGAAACAATTATAAAAACACCTTTAAGTAGTATAAAAACTCCATTTAAAGTATCTAAGCCTAGTCGAGGAAACCATATTATACAAGAAAACAGCAATAACAAGAATTATATTATAATAATATTGATACTCCTTATTGTTGTTTTAATCTATATGTATGCGATTAAATAAAATAATTTCTTAGTGCTACCGACTAAAAAACATTAGTTCTTATTTAAAAACTACAACTCTCTATTTCAGAAACTCGTAACGTATTTACCATACCTTTATCTTGTATTGGCATTGCAGCTAAACTAATTAGCATATCGCCAACCTCTAAATAGCCTTTTTTACAAGCAATAGCATTTACATCTTCAATAGTTTCATCTGTACTTACAAACTTATCATAATAAAAAGCTGTAACTCCCCAAAGTAAGCTCAATTGGGTTAAAATTCTTCTATTAGAAGTGAAAACTAAAATATGTGCAGACGGTCTCCAAGCCGAAATTTGAAATGCCGTATATCCACTATTTGTTAATGTAGAAATAGCTTTAGCATTAATCTCATTTGCCATATTTGCAGCATGATAACATATTGCTTTTGTAACATAACGCTTAGTACGAATATGAGGAGGAGATTGTGGCACTTCAATAAGTGGTGAATCTTCTACACTACGAATTATATTAGACATTTGGCGAATTACCTGCACAGGGTATTGTCCCACAGATGTTTCACCAGATAACATCACAGCATCTGCTCCATCCATTACTGAATTGGCAACATCATTTACCTCTGCTCTAGTTGGTGTTAAACTAGTAATCATTGTCTCCATCATTTGAGTTGCAATAATTACAGGAATTCTAGCACGCTTTGCTCTAAGCACTAATTGCTTTTGAATTAATGGAACTTCCTCTGCAGGAATTTCAACACCTAAATCACCACGAGCTACCATTAAACCATCACAATACGCAACAATTTTATCAATATTCTCAACAGCCTCAGGCTTTTCTATCTTAGCAATAATTGGAATTTTATGATCACTATGCTCATTAATTAAGCTTTCAAGTTGCATTAAATCTTCAGCATGACGAACAAATGATAAAGCAATCCAATCAACTTTCTGACCAATAGCGAAAATAGCATCTTCAATATCTTTTTCAGTTAAAGCTGGTTGAGAAATATTTGTATTAGGAAGGTTTACACCTTTTTTAGATTTTAAAGGACCGCCTTGGATAACTCTTGCTTTTACTTCTTTCTTTTTATCAGAAGAAACAACTTCAAAAATAAGTTTCCCGTCATCTAATAAGATACGTTCACCAGGTTTTGCATCTTGAGGAAAATTATCATAGGTCATGTAAACACGTTCCTTTGTACCTTCAAAACGTTCACCAGTAGCAAAAATTATTTCATCACCTTCATTAACTATAACTTCACCTTTCATCACTCCAACTCGCAATTTAGGGCCTTGTAAATCCCCTAAAATTGAAGCGTTATAACCATATTCTTCATTAAGCTCTCTAATCATTTTAATACGTTCTTCAACGTCTTTATAATCTGCATGCGAGAAATTAATTCTAAATACATTACAGCCTTCATCTAGCATAGCTTTTAGTACTTCTTTTGTACTTGTTGCTGGACCTAATGTAGCTACTATTTTTGTTTTCTTATTTGACATAAATTCAAAAAATTAAATGGTCTTTCGACTTTATTTGTAACGGATCTACCGCGTAACTTGTTATTATTTGTGGAATAGCTTGTAATTTACTTAATACTTGCTTTTCGTTTACATTCTGTATTTCATCAGAGATTTTTAGAAAAAAATCTACCTTTTTATACTCTGAGATTAAATTAAAGGTTTTTAAAACTTTTTCAGGCCTATCAAATAAAGTACCTGTACTAGATAAACTATCCTCTTCCTTTTTACATACGTTAGAAATTAAATTCCATAGTACATATTCAGTTTCATTATCCCATTCAAAAATACTATATGAAGACTCCAAATATTTAAAGTCAATATCTTTTTCCTTACGTTCTAGCTTAAGCCCTAGATGCTTGTTCAGCAAATATGCTAATCGATAATCTTCTACTCTACAATGAATTGCCATTAATTTATAGGAATCATCATAAAAATCATCTACCTGAAGTTTGTGTAAAGCCATACAGTTATAACCTTATTACTTATTTAAATTCTTAAATAATGCATTAAAAATTTGAACGTTTAACTGGTATAATTTGGTAAATATAGTATAAACTATGCTTAGTTTTATTAAGATACCGTTAATCTTAGTCTATAAAATCTACGAAAACGTTATCGTAGATTTATTTAATTCTTAAAACAAAAATTATATTAAGGAAGCTTGGTAATTTGATTTTGAAAAGCAAAAAATGCACGTTTAGACGCTTTTTCTTCAGCTTTCTTTTTTGATGTAGCTCTTGCTTTTGAAACCACTTTATCGTTAATAGTAAGTTTTACAGAAAAATGTTTTAATTCATCATTTCCGGTATCCTCGTAAACTTGATAATCAAAAGTATTTTTCTCCTTTTGGCACCATTCTATAAGCAAACTCTTATAACTAATTACCTTACCCTCTAGCATTTCTATATCTACATGAGGATTTATGACACTTCTAAATATAAATTTTTCACAGGTATTATAACCTTTATCTAAATATATAGCGCCAACTAAAGCTTCAAAAAGATTTCCGTGAATATTGTCACCAAAATTAGAGGTTGGTATTCTGCTTTGCACTAAATCTATTAGTCTTAATTCTTCTCCCAACTTATTTAAATGTTCTCTACTTACTACTTTAGATCTCATTTTTGTAAGATAACCTTCATCTCCATGCGGAACTTGTTCAAACAAATATGCCGCTATAACAGAACTTAGCATAGCATCTCCTACAAATTCTAAACGTTCATAATTAACAGCATTTCCTAGATCGTCCTTTAAATTCATAGAACGATGAGTAAATGCCTTTATATAAAATGATTTCGTTTTGGGCTTAAAACCAAGGATTTCTTTAAGTTGTAAAAAAAAATTCCCGTCTTCTTGAGAACGGGAATTTAATATGTTACGAATGAAGCTCATTCGGGATTTAATCTAATTTTTTGAATACTACACAAGCGTTGTGACCGCCAAATCCAAATGTATTACTCATTGCGACTTTAATATCTCGTTTCTGAGCTTTATTAAGAGTTAAATTTAATTCTGGGTCTATGTTTTCGTCAACCGTTTCATGGTTAATTGTTGGTGGTACAATACCATGCTCCATAGCTAATATAGAAGCAATTGCCTCAATAGCTCCAGCAGCACCCAACAAGTGACCTGTCATAGATTTCGTAGAATTAATATTTATGTTCTTAGCATGACTGCCAAATACTTCTGATATAGCTTTTAACTCGGCAACATCACCTAATGGTGTAGACGTACCGTGGGTATTAATATGATCTACATCTTCCGGATTTAAACCAGCATTTTCTAAACAATTTTTCATTACCGCAACAACACCTATGCCTTCTGGATGAGGCGCTGTCATATGATACGCATCAGAAGATAAACCACCACCTACAACTTCTGCATAGATTTTTGCTCCTCTTGCTTTTGCATGTTCATACTCTTCTAAAACAATAGCACCTGCTCCTTCACCTAATACAAAACCATCTCTGGTAGCATCAAACGGTCTAGAAGCCGTTTCTGGGCTTTCATTTCGAGTACTCATTGCGTGCATAGCGTTAAATCCTCCCATACCAGCTATAGTAACTGCAGCTTCACTTCCTCCTGTAATAATCACGTCACAATGTCCTAAACGAATAGTGTTTAAGGCATCAATCATTGAATTTGCAGAGGATGCACAAGCAGATACTGTAGTATAGTTAGGACCCATAAAACCATATTTTATTGATATGTTTCCTGGTGCTATATCAGCAATCATTTTTGGAATGAATCGTGGACTAAATCTAGGCGTTCCGTCACCAGCGGCAAAGTTTAACACTTCTTCTTGAAATGTTTCCAAACCACCAATTCCTGCGCCCCAAATTACACCCACTCTCAATTTATTTATCCCATCTAGGTCTAGTTTTGAGTCTGCAATTGCTTCATCTGAAGCAACCATTGCATACTGCGAAAACTTATCCATTTGACGCGATAACTTTTTATCAATAAAGTCAGTAACCTCAAAGTTTTTTATTTCACAAGCGAACTTCGTCTTGAACTTTTCAGCATCAAAATGTGTTACTGGTGCTGCACCACTTTTACCACTAATAAGAGCTTCCCAATATTCATCTATTGTATTTCCTATTGGTGTAAGTGCACCTAAACCCGTTACTACGACTCGCTTTAATTCCATAAAAATAGAGTTATTATTTTGCTGCTTCTATATAAGAAATAGCTTGACCAACTGTTGCAATGTTCTCAGCTTGATCGTCCGGGATTTGAATATCGAATTCTTTTTCAAATTCCATTATTAATTCAACAGTATCTAATGAATCCGCTCCTAAATCGTTTGTGAAGCTAGCTTCAGTTACAACTTCGTTTTCATCAACACCTAATTTATCTACGATAATCGCTTTTACTCGTGATGCAATGTCTGACATAATTTTTTAATTTTAAGTTTTAATTAGATGGCAAAAATAAAAAACTTTATTTGAATATTCATCTTTACCGATAAAATGTGTTTTTAATTTTAGTAAAAATAAATATAAAGTATTTGGTTTTTGCTACTAATTGTTAATTATTATTCTTTTTTTTGTTTGAATAATAGAAGAAATATACCTGTAAATGAAACGTGTTGTAATTTTTGCGTCCGGAAGCGGCTCTAATGCTGAAAATTTAATTAAGTTTTTTCACAACAGCGATAATGAGTCTGTTATTCAGGTACTAACTAACAATCCTCATGCCAAAGTCTTAGACCGTTGTAAAAAATTGAATGTTAGCGCCTTATCATTTAACAGAATTGCATTTTCAAAATCTAATGATGTACTCAATATTTTAAAGATTGCTAAACCAGATATCATTGTTCTAGCTGGTTTTTTATGGAAATTTCCAGAATTTATTCTAAAAGAATTTCCAAATAAGGTAATAAATATTCATCCTGCTCTACTTCCAAATTATGGTGGAAAAGGTATGTACGGAATGAATGTACATAATGCTATTGTTGAAAATAAAGAATCAGAAACTGGTATTACTATTCATTATGTAAACGAGAATTATGACGAAGGCGCTATTATTTTTCAAGCAAAATGTAAAGTTTTACCTACGGATTCTGCCGAAGACGTGGCTAAAAAGATACATTTATTAGAGATGGAGCACTTCCCTTTAACAGTAAATAAATTACTAAACAGTCTATCTAACTAGATTTCTGCCTTAAACAGAAATGACAACAATGAGTAAAAAGAAGAAAAAATATTACACCGTTTGGAAAGGGAATAAAACAGGTGTTTTTGAGTCTTGGAATGATTGTAAAAAACAAATAAAAGACTTTCAAGGTGCACAATACAAATCTTTTACCACAATTGAAGAAGCTAAAAAAGCATTAGAAGGTAATTACTTTGACTACATAGGAAAAAATAAATCGTTTAAAAGTGGACTCACTGATGCCGAACTTAAAAAAATAGGACTACCTAATTATAACTCCATATCTGTTGATGCTGCATCTAGCGGAAATCCGGGAATAATGGAATATAGAGGTGTTGATACAAAGACAAAAAAACAATTATTTATTCAAGGCCCTTTTGAACAAGGAACAAATAATATAGGTGAATTCTTAGCGCTGGTACATGGTTTAGCTTTTTTAAAACAGCACAATAGCGACCGAATTATGTATACAGACTCTAGAACAGCCATGAGTTGGGTACGTAAAAAAACGTGTAATTCTAAACTAAAACGAAGCGCCAAAAACAAACCTGTTTACGATTTAGTTGATCGCGCTGTTGAGTGGCTAAAAAACAACACCTATACCACTACAATTGTTAAATGGGAAACTAAGGCTTGGGGAGAAATTCCGGCTGATTTTGGAAGGAAATAAAAATAGAAAGTATTGTTATAATTCATTTTTAAAAAGGAATATATTTTACGTAAATTTGCACCTTAATTCAAACTTCTTTTATGAGTAAATTAGTGATTGTTGGTACTGTAGCCTTTGATGCTATTGAAACGCCTTTTGGTAAAACTGACAAAATCCTTGGTGGAGCAGCCACATACATAGGCTTATCAGCTTCAAATTTTAATGTAGATTCCGCGGCAGTTTCTGTTGTAGGAGGTGATTTTCCACAAGAGTATTTAGATTTATTAAAGAATAGAAATATTGATATAGAAGGTATAGAAATTGTAAAAGAAGGTAAAACTTTCTTTTGGAGTGGAAAATATCATAATGACATGAACTCTCGCGATACCCTTGCTACAGAGCTAAATGTTTTAGAGCATTTTAATCCTGTTGTTCCTGAGAATTATAGAGATGCAGAAGTTGTGATGCTTGGAAACTTACACCCTATGGTACAACAAGGTGTTTTAGACCAAATGACTAAAAAACCAAAGTTAGCCATTTTAGATACCATGAATTTCTGGATGGATATTGCTTTAGACGATTTACTTTCTGTTATTAAAAAGGTTGACGTTATAACCATTAATGATGAAGAGGCAAGACAATTAACTGGAGAATACTCTTTAGTTGTTGCTGCAAGGAAGATTCATGAAATGGGTCCAAAATATGTAGTAATTAAAAAAGGCGAACATGGCGCATTATTGTTTCATGATGATAGTGTTTTCTACGCTCCTGCTCTTCCTTTAGAGGAAGTCTTTGACCCAACTGGTGCTGGTGATACATTCGCTGGTGGCTTTGCTGGTTATTTAGCAAAAACAGGTGACTTTTCTTTTGAAAATATGAAAACTGCCGTCATCTATGGCTCAACACTAGCCTCTTTCTGTGTGGAGAAGTTTGGCACAGAGCGTATGCAAACCTTAACTGACAAAGAAATTTACAAACGATTAGACCAGTTTAAGAGTCTAACGCAATTTGATATAGAATTAAATTAAAAAAAACGCGCTCAAAATTGAGCGCGTTTTTTTATTCCATCTCGGCAGCAATCGAGATAAAACGATTATAATAAACACTAGCAGATAACACAACATGAGCGATGCTTTAAAACATGAATGCGGAATTGCACTCATCAGACTATTAAAACCTTTAGAATATTATAAAGAAAAGTACGGAAGTGCTTTTTACGGTGTTAATAAGATGTATTTAATGATGGAAAAACAGCACAACCGAGGACAAGATGGTGCTGGTTTTGCTAGTATAAAGTTAGATGTTGAACCAGGAGAACGCTACATCAGCCGTGTAAGGTCAATTGCACAGCAACCCATTCAGGATATTTTTGCTCAAATTAATGAGCGCATTAATGATAAATTAACTAATCACCCTGAATACCAAGATAACGTTGACCTACAGAAAAAACACATTCCTTATATAGGAGAAGTGTTATTAGGACATGTGCGTTATGGTACATTCGGGAAAAACAGTGTAGAAAGTGTTCATCCGTTTTTAAGACAAAACAACTGGATGCATAGAAATCTTATTGTAGCTGGTAATTTTAACATGACCAATGTTAACGAACTCTTTGATAATCTTATCGAAATAGGTCAGCATCCAAAAGAAAAAGCAGATACCATTACTGTAATGGAAAAAATTGGACATTTTTTAGATGATGCTGTTTCTAAAATTTACAGAGACCTTAAAAAAGAAGGTTATAATAAAAATGAATGCTCACCTTTAATAGCAGAACGTTTAAAAGTTGGCAAAATATTAAAACGAGCTGCAAAAAATTGGGATGGTGGTTATGCTATGGCAGGATTATTAGGCCATGGAGATTCTTTTGTTTTAAGAGATCCTTCAGGCATAAGACCTGCTTACTATTATAAAGATGATGAAATTGTTGTGGTTGCTTCAGAGCGACCTGTTATTCAAACCGTTTTTAATGTTCCTTTTGAATCGGTTAAAGAACTAGATCCAGGACATGCTATTATCACTAAAAAATCTGGTGAAACTAAAATTAAAAAAATATTAGAGCCATTAGAGCGAAAAGCATGTTCTTTTGAGCGCATCTATTTTTCTCGTGGTAGTGATGCAGAAATTTACCAAGAACGAAAAATGCTAGGCAGATTACTCATGCCTAAAGTACTAAAGGCTATTAATAACGATACTAAAAATAGTGTGTTCTCGTATATTCCAAATACAGCAGAAACTTCCTTTTATGGAATGATAGAAAGTGTAGAGGAGCATCTTAACGAAAAGAAAACAAAATCTATCTTAAACGGTGGCGGTAAACTTTCTGCAGAAAAAGTTACCGAGATTTTATCTGAATTTCCAAGAATTGAAAAAATAGCAATTAAAGATGTTAAACTAAGAACCTTTATTACCGAAGATAGTAGTAGAGATGATTTGGTAGCCCATGTTTATGATGTTACTTATGGAGTTATTAAACCAACCGATAATCTCGTCATCATTGACGATAGTATTGTAAGAGGTACAACACTTAAGAAAAGTATCATTAAGATGATGGACAGACTAAACCCTAAAAAAATAGTAGTAGTTTCTTCTGCACCTCAAATTCGTTATCCTGATTGCTACGGAATAGATATGGCAAATCTCGAATCTTTAATTGCTTTTAGAGCAACATTAGAACTATTAAAAGATCATAATAAATATCATATTATAGACGACGTTTATAAAAAGTGTATTAAGCAAGTTGATTTAAAAGACGTCGATGTTGTAAATCATGTAAAAGAGGTTTATGATAGTTTTACAGATGAACAAATTTCAGATAAAATTTCAGAATTATTAGGTGGAGAATCTATAAATGCTGAAGTTAAAATTATTTTTCAACCTGTTGATAACTTACATAAAGCTTGTCCAAAAAACTTAGGTGATTGGTACTTTACAGGTAATTATCCAACTCCTGGAGGAAACAGAGTTGTTAACAGAGCATTTATCAATTTTTACGAAGGAAATAAAGAAAGAGCATACTAAAACAGTCTGCGTTTCAACGCTTTAACCGATAAAATAATCATTTTATCCAAAAATTATGCATTTCATCCAGTATTTGCGTTCGATTTAACAAATTAAATATACATTGGTACTACCATAACATAAGTAGGTTAAGTTCATGGTAGATTTGGGGCAAAAAAAGGTGAACTTCGTTCACCTTTTTTTATGGACTTAAATTAACGCCAAACTTTCTACTCCAACCTTACAAAAGTCCTTTATTTATCACTTATTAGCTCAGATACAATGCTGTTTCCACGCTTAGACTAATATATAGGTCGTTTGTCCAAAAAATTGAATACGTTTATAATGTCCTCTTATATTTGAGACACCATAACATAAGTAGGTTAAGTTTATGGTAGATTTGGGGCAAAAAGGGTGAGCATCTGTTCGCCCTTTTTCATACCCAAATGTCAAAACATATTTTAAATAAGCGTATAAAAAAACCGAGCCTTAATTTAAGGCTCGGTTTTCTAATAATATAAAATTGCTATAACTTACTTAGCTTCAGCGTATCTTCTTTCTACTTCGTTCCAGTTAATTACATTAAAGAAAGCTTCAATATAATCTGGTCTTCTGTTTTGGTAATTTAAATAATAAGCGTGTTCCCAAACATCTAAACCTAAAATTGGAGTCCCTTGGCAAGTAACACCTGGCATTAATGGGTTATCTTGGTTTGGTGTAGAACAAACTTCTACTTTTCCACCTTTATGAACACATAACCAAGCCCAACCTGAACCAAATTGAGTTGCAGCAGCTTTAGAAAATGCATCTTTAAAAGCATCAACAGAACCAAATTCTGCTTCAATTGCATCTTTTAAGTCACCTGACAAACGTCCTTTTCCTTCAGGATTCATAACCTCCCAAAATAATGAGTGATTATAAAAACCTCCACCATTATTTCTAACACCTTTATTATCCATATCTAAATTAGTAAGGATATCTTCGATTGATTTACCATCTAAATCAGTTCCTTCAATCGCAGCATTTAATTTATTTGTGTAGCCTTGGTGATGTTTTGTATAATGAATCTCCATTGTGCGTGCGTCAATGTTTGGTTCTAAAGCATCATAAGCATATTGTAATTTCGGTAAGTCGAAAGCCATAATCGTTTTTATTTTATTGGTTAATAATTGTTTTCAATTCAAATTTACAATTTTGGTCGCTATTTTCTCTTAATAAACTATTAAGATTCCCTATTTTGGTATAAAAATTATCTCTTGCAAAATTCAGCCTTTAAAATATACAATGCTTCAGCAGGAAGCGGAAAAACGTTTACACTAGCAAAAGCGTATCTAAAAATACTTATCCAATCTAAAAGTTACGACCAGTTTAAGTCCATTTTAGCTATTACATTTACTAACAAAGCTGTTGGTGAAATGAAAGAACGTATTATTAATATGCTTCAATCTTTTTCGCAACAAGAAAGCCTAACCAAACCTCACCCAATGTTTGAGGCAATATGTGAAGAGTTAGATTTAAAGCCAGAAGTTCTTCATAGCAAATCAAAACACATCTTAAAACATATAATTCATAATTATGGCGCATTTGATATTTCTACCATTGATGGGTTTACACACAGAGTGATTAGAACTTTTGCCCACGATTTAAAATTACCAGTAAATTTTGAAGTAGAACTAGACCAAGAACGCTTATTGAATGAGGCAGTGGATAGTCTCATCTCCAAAGCCGGAAGCGACAAAACCTTAACGAAGGTATTGGTAGATTTTGCGATAGAAAAAGCAGATGATGATAAAAGCTGGGACATTAGTTTTGACTTTAATAAGATTGGGAAATTATTAGTGAACGAGAATGACCTCGTAGCAGTAAGAACTTTAAAAGAAAAAACACTTGAAGATTTTAAGCTTCTAAAACAACAGCTATCTAAGGAAATAATTAAAATTGAAGAAAACATTATTAATGAAGCAAATACAGCTTTAACTCTTATTGAGCAATCTAGCTTACAATTTAATGATTTTAATAGAGGTTCACTTCCAAAACATTTTGAAAAGTTAGCTGCAAAGCAATTTTCGGTTGGATTCGATGCGGCTTGGCAAAATGATTTAATTGAAGGTAATACAATATATCCAAAACGAGTTTCTGAAGATGTTGCTTCAACCATAGAAAGTATTCAACCTCAATTAGCGGAATATTATGTTGCTTCAAAAGAATCTATTTTCAAATTAAAACTTAAAAAAGGATTTTATAAAAACATCACGCCACTTTCGGTTTTAAATGCTATTAAAAATGAATTAGACATTTTAAAATCTGACCAGAATAAAATGTTAATTTCAGAATTCAACACTATTATAAGTGAAGAGATTAAAAATCAACCAACTCCTTTTATTTATGAACGTTTAGGTGAAAAATTTAAACATTACTTTATTGATGAATTTCAAGACACCTCAAAAATGCAATGGGAAAATTTGGTGCCATTATTAGAAAATGCCCTTTCCGCAGCAAATGGTGATACAATGTTGGTTGGTGACGCCAAACAAGCCATTTACAGATGGCGAGGTGGTGAGGCAGAACAATTTATTAACCTTTATAATAAGGTGGAGAATCCTTTTCAAATTGAAGCCGAAGTCCTTCCTCTTGAAACTAATTACAGAAGTGCAAAGGCTATTATTGAATTTAATAATTCGTTATTTGAGTTTTTAAGTGAAACTTCATTTAGCGATGATGCTTATGCTGAACTCTTCAAAAAAGCAAAACAACAGCCTCATAACACGTCTAAAGGTTATGTAAACCTTAATTTTTTAGATGTTCAAAAAGAAGATAATATTAATGAAATGTATGCTCGTGAGGTTTTAGAAACCATTAAAAAATGTGAGGACAACGGATTTCCCTTAGATGACATTTGTGTTTTGGTAAGAAAACGGAAAGAAGGTGTTGCTATCGCGAATTACCTCAATGAAAATGGAATTAAGATTACTTCTTCTGAAACCTTGCTTTTAAAAAATTCTGATAAGGTTAATTTTATTAATTCATTTTTAAAACTTCTTGTTCAACCAACTAATGATAGCTTAAAAGTTGAAGTGCTTTCTTATATAGCAGAACAACATGAAACTAAAGACAAGCACTTATTTTTTGTAACCTATCTAAGGCAAGATTTAGATGAAATGTTTTCAGAATTAAAACAACTGAATATTTACATTGATAAAAACAAATGCCTTCAGTTACCACTTTATGAATTGGTAGAACATGTCGTTAGACTATTTAGTTTAAACGAAACTTCAGATGCTTATCTTCAATTTTATCTAGATGTTGTTTTAGAATTTACACAAAAGCAAAATTCCGATTTAGCTGGTTTTATTAATTATTTTGAAAAGAAAGCCGATAAATTAAGTGTTGTTACACCTGAAAACATGAACGCCGTCGAGATTATGACTATTCATAAATCTAAGGGTTTAGAATTTCCGGTTGTAATATTTCCATATGCAGACCTTAATATTTATAAAGAGTTAGAGCCTAAGGTTTGGTTTCCTGTAAATTCAGAAGATTATAATGGTTTTGACACATTGCTTCTTAATTACAACAAAGATGTTGAGCATTTTGGTGTCATCGGAACTCAACTTTATAATACACATCAATCGCAATTAGAACTAGATAACATGAATCTACTTTATGTGGTTTTAACTAGAGCTGTTGAGCAGTTGTATATTATATCAAAAAAAGATATTAGCACAAAAGGTGTGATTAACGGGAATTCTTATGCTGGTAAGTTTATAAATTTCTTGATTAAGGAAAACAAATGGAACGAAAACCAACTAAGCTATAGTTACGGTACTTTTACACCAAACGAAAACGAATCACAACAAGAAATAACTTCAAATCCCTTAAAATTAATATCTGTTCCTAAAGAAGACCATAATTTAAATATTGTGACCAAATCTGGATTGCTTTGGAATACGGAACAAGAAGCTGCCATAGAACGTGGAAATTTGGTGCATTTAGTTTTATCAAAAATAAAAACAATTGAAGATGTTGATTTCGCCTTCAATGAATTAATAATTTCTGGTGATGTAACTGCCGAAAACAGTAAAGTTTTAAAGAACTTAGTTCTAGAGGTTATAAACCATACCAAATTAGAACATTATTTCAAAGACAATTTCAAGATATATAATGAACGTGATATCATCACTAGTTCTGGTCAACTTTTAAGGCCAGACCGATTGAATATCAATTCAAAAAATGAAGCAATAATTATAGACTACAAAACAGGTGATGCTAAATCATCTCATAAAACACAACTTAAGGATTATGAATCGGTTTTAAATAATATGAATTTAAAAGTAACTCATAAATTATTGGTTTATATAAATGACACAATTGAAGTTATTGAAGTCTGATTTTTCATAGTATCTTTGTTTCAATTCAAAAATAAAACCATGTACGGAAATATAAAAAATCACTTACAAGAAGAGATAGAGTCTATAAAACAAGCAGGTCTTTTTAAGGAAGAGCGTATAATTACTTCACCTCAAGGTGCTGAGATAACACTAAATACTGGTAAGAAAGTATTAAATTTCTGCGCTAATAATTATTTAGGATTATCATCGCACCCAGATGTTATACAAGCAGCAAAAGATACTATGGATACACATGGTTTTGGGATGTCTTCTGTTCGTTTTATTTGTGGTACTCAAGATATCCACAAAGAATTAGAGCAAAAAATTGCTGATTTCTATGGTACTGAAGATACTATATTATATGCAGCCGCTTTTGATGCAAATGGTGGTGTTTTTGAACCTTTATTGACTAAAGAAGATGCTATAATTTCAGATTCCTTAAATCACGCTTCTATTATAGATGGTGTAAGATTATGTAAAGCAGCAAGATATCGTTACCAAAATAATGATATGGCAGATTTAGAAACACAACTAATTGAAGCTAATGCTAATGGTGCACGTTTCAAAATTATTGTAACAGATGGTGTTTTTTCTATGGATGGCTTGGTTGCTCCTTTAGATAAAATATGTGATTTAGCAGACAAGTATGATGCTATGGTTATGATAGACGAATGTCATGCAACAGGTTTTATAGGTGAGACAGGAATTGGAACATTAGAAGAAAAAGGTGTTCTTGGCAGAATCGATATTATCACAGGTACTTTAGGAAAAGCTTTAGGTGGCGCAATGGGTGGTTATACTACAGCTAAAAAAGAAATTATTGAACTTCTACGTCAACGCTCTCGTCCTTATTTATTCTCAAACTCTTTAGCTCCTGCTATTGTTGGTGCATCTATTAAAGTGTTCGATATGCTTAAAAATGATACAACGCTAAGAGACAAGGTCGACTGGAATACAAAATACTTCAAAAAAGGTATGAAAGCAGCAGGATTTGATATTGTGGATGGTGATTCTGCAATTGTACCCGTAATGTTATATGATGCAAAATTATCGCAAAATATGGCGAATATGCTATTAGAAGAAGGCATATACGTTATTGGTTTCTTTTATCCTGTAGTACCAAAAGACAAAGCAAGAATCAGAGTGCAACTATCTGCTGCTCATGACAAAAACCAATTAGACAAAGCAATTTCTGCTTTTACTAAAGTAGGCAAAGCACTAGATGTTATTTAAAATCGTTACAAACTCTCATTTTTAGGGCTATATCTCAATAATTTTATAAAATTTACTTTGTTAATAAAATTTAACAACTTACTTTTGTCTTTAATTAACACTTAAAAATTAAATTAATTAGAATATGAAAAATCTTAGCAGATTATTTTTTGTTGCAGTACTTATTGCAAGTTTTAGCACTTCTAATGCTCAAGACAAAAACAATCCATGGGCTATTACGGTTGGAGCTAACGCTGTTGACTTTTATCCTGTAGGAGAAGATGCACCTCAAGGTGATTATTTTGACGAATACTTTAACGCAGAAGATCATTGGAATGTTTTTCCTTCGCTTTCTACTATTTCAGTTTCGAGATACCTTAGTGATGGTTTCACATTCACTGCTACTGGTTCTTTAAATAAAATAGATAAATTCGGCTCAAATACAGATAGTTTTGGTGTAGAAACTACAAATAAAGTAGATGACCTTACTTATTTTGGTCTAGACGGTAGAGTTTCTTACAGCTTAATGGAAGTTATTAAATCTAAAACAATCGATCCTTACGTAGGTATTGGTGGTGGTTACACTTGGTTAGATGAATCAGGTGCTGGTACATTAAACGGAACTTTAGGTTTTAAAATTTGGATTTCTGAGCAATTAGGTTTCGATATACAATCAACTTACAAGCATGCTTTTGAAAATTCTACGAAAAAGCATTTCCAACATTCAGTAGGTCTTACTTTCAAGTTTGGTGGTACTGATACTGATGGTGATGGTGTATATGATCAAGATGATGCTTGTCCTGAAGAAGCTGGATTAGAAATCTTTAATGGTTGTCCTGATTCTGATAATGATGGTATCCAAGATTCTAAAGACGATTGTCCTAATACTGCAGGTTTAGCTGAATTCAACGGTTGTCCTGATTCTGATGGTGACGGTGTAGTAGATAAAGATGATAAATGTCCTACTGTTGCAGGTTTAAAAACTTTAGCTGGTTGTCCAGATGCTGATGGTGACGGTGTTGCTGATGGTGATGACAAATGTGCTAACGAAGCTGGTCCTGCTGCAAATAGTGGATGTCCTTGGCCTGATACTGATGGTGATGGTGTTTTAGACAAAGATGATAAATGTGTTAACGAAGCTGGTACTGTTGCAAACAATGGTTGTCCTGAAGTTAAGCCAACTGAAGAAGTTGTTAAAGCTTTAAATACTTATGCAAGATCTATCTTATTTGATTCTGGTAAGGCATCTTTCCAAAAACAAACTGATCAAGTATTACAAGCTATGGTTGTAATCTTTAAAGAATACCCAAAAGCTGATTTCGGAATTGAAGGTCATACTGATAGTCAAGGTCCTAAAGCTAGTAACCAAGCGTTATCTGAAAGAAGAGCAAATGCAGTTAGAGATTACTTAATTTCTAATGGTATTTCTGCAAGCAGATTAACTGCAGCAGGTTTTGGTGAATCTAATCCAATTGCTAACAACAGAACAGCAGCTGGTAGAAAAGAAAACAGACGTGTAGAAGTGAAGTTGAAAAACTAATCACAATCACATCTAAAATATATTTTAAAAACGCTCCGAAATTCGGAGCGTTTTTTATTTTTATAAAATGATAAGTTTTATAAAAACAGTACTTCTAGATTTACAAGTAAAAAAGTTAAACCTCGAAGATTTACATTTCATTCTCCCTAGTAAACGTGCTGGTGTCTTTCTTAAGCATCATCTATCTACATTAATAGATAGACCCATTTTTACACCAGATATTCTTAGTATTGAAGAATTTGTTGAAGAGTTATCTGGAATACAAACTTTACCAAATGCAGACTTATTATTTAGACTTTACGAAACATATAAACATTTAACACCAGAAAGCGAACAAGAAACATTTGAATCCTTTTCAAATTGGGCTCAAATACTATTGCAAGACTTTAACGAGATTGACCGTTACTTAATTCCTCAAGAACACATTTTTGATTATCTAAATGCAATTAAAGAGATTAATCATTGGTCTTTAGAAATTAATCAAACAGAACTTATTACAAACCATTTAAAGTTCTGGAAACAGCTCAAAACGTATTATTCTGCCTTTACTAAAAACCTTTTACAAACTAAACAAGGTTACCAAGGTCTTATATACAGAGAAGCGGCAGATAAACTAGAATCCTATATAAAAAACACTAATAATAAAACACATATATTTTTAGGGTTTAATGCCCTAAACACATCAGAATCTCAAATTATTCAAGGTTTACTTAAAAATGATTTAGCTCACATTTATTGGGATATTGATAAAGCATTTATCGATGACAACATTCATGATGCTGGTTGGTTTACTAGACAGCATAGAAGCCAATGGAATTATTTTAAAACCAATCCCTTTAATTGGGTAACATCGCATTATGCTGAAGCAAAAAACATCCAAGCTATAGGTATTCCTAAACTTGTAGGACAAGCCAAATACATTGGTCAGATATTAGAAGAATTAACCCTAACGGAAACCAACCTTTCTAAAATAGCTGTGGTTTTGGGAGAAGAAGAACTATTACTACCCGTACTTAATTCAATACCAAAAGACATTACTAAGCTTAATGTAACCATGGGCTTACCATTACATTTGGTTCCCTTAGCTTCATTTTTTGAACAACTTTTTATAACTCATAAATTAAATCCGAAACAGTTCTACTTTAAAGATGTCGTAAGTTTACTTTCTCACCCATCTGTTTACGGATTATTTGAGACAGAAACTAAAAATGTTTCAAGTGAAATAGTAGCTTATATTCAAAAAAATAATTTAGTATATCTCACTGTATCTGATTTAAAACAAATAGCCACTTCACATTTAGATATTTTAGATTTACTTTTAGGTTCTTGGAATGACGAGCCCAAAATGGCGTTAAAACAATGTTCAGACCTTATTTTTAAAATGAAGTCTAACTTAGATGACAATAAGCAAATTCACAGTCTAGAATTAGAATATCTCTACCGTTTTAATACCTTATTTAATCAACTGACTGAATTAAATTCAAATTACAAATACCTAAATTCAATAGTCGCGTTACAAACAATATACAAAGAACTTTTAAGCTCAGAAACTTTAGACTTTAAGGGAGAACCTTTAGAAGGTCTTCAAATTATGGGAATGTTAGAATCTAGAGTTTTAGATTTTGATACTGTAATTATTAGTTCTGTTAATGAAGGTATTCTACCCTCAGGAAAAACAAATAATTCTTTTATTCCGTTTGATGTTAAAATTCAAAAAGGACTACCTACATATAAAGATAAAGATGCCGTATATACGTATCACTTTTATAGGCTTTTACAACGCGCAAAAAATGTTTATATCTTATATAACACAGAAGTAGATGCCTTAAAAGGCGGAGAAAAAAGTAGATTTATTACACAATTAGATATTGAAGGAATTCATAATATTGAACATAAAATAATTTCACCAGACGTACCAACTGTAGAACAAAACCTGCAAGAAATCATTAAAACACCTTCTGTAATTGAACAACTAAAAGTACTATCTAATAAAGGCTATTCACCGTCCTCCTTAACTAATTACATGCGGAATCCTATTGATTTTTATTACGATAAAATATTAGGTATTAAAGAGTTTGATGAAGTTGAAGAAAATATTGCTGCTAACACTTTAGGCTCTGTGATTCATAATTCTTTAGAAGATTTTTATAAACCATTAGAAAGTTCTGTTTTAACCGTAGAACATCTTAAAGCGTTTAAAAGCCAAACCAAAAATATGGTGACTAAACATTTTGAAATACTCTACAATAAAGGGGGTTTTTCAAGTGGAAAAAATCTAATCATTTTTGAAATCGCTCAACGTTACATTTCTAATTTTCTAAATCAAGAGATTGAAAGTGTAAAGAGTGGAAATGAAATAAAAATATTATCTATTGAAGCAGATGAAACTATTGAAATTAAAATTGAAGGCTTAGATTTTCCTATTAGACTAAAAGGAAAAGTTGACAGAGTTGATAGTTTTAATGGTATTACCAGAGTTATAGATTATAAGTCTGGAAAGGTTGAACAAAACAAAGTCGAGGTTGTTAATTGGGAAGATCTAACCACTGATTATGATAAGTATAGTAAATCATTTCAAGTATTGTGTTATGCGTATATGATGAAACAGCAAAACAGAATAGAGTTACCTATTGAAGCTGGCATAATTTCGTTTAAAAACCTCAATGAAGGTTTCCTTAAATTTGGTAAAAAAGCATCTTCACATGCACGTTCTAAAGACCAACTTATAACTCAAGAAACATTAGATGATTTTGAAATTGAACTCAAAAAACTCATCACCGAAATCTGTAATCCAAAGATAAATTTCACTGAAAAAGAACTCGACTAATGACCATTGAAAAAAACATAATTTTAGAACGAAAGGATAACAAACCCATCTTAATTGATACGTTTTATTCTGAAGAGAAAAACAATCAATCCATAGTTATATTTTGCCATGGCTACAAAGGTTTTAAAGATTGGGGAAGTTGGAACCTTATGGCAGAGGATTTTGCTAAGGCAGGATTTTGTTTTATAAAGTTCAACTTTTCTCATAATGGTGGAACCATGGAAAACCCAATTGATTTCCCAGATTTAGACGCTTTTGGTCATAATAATTATACCAAAGAACTCGATGATTTAGATGACATTATCTCTTGGTCTCAAGGCCATTTTAAAAATAACTCTAATATTAACACAGCTAATATCTCGTTAATTGGTCATAGTCGTGGCGGTGGAATTACCATTTTAAAAGCTTCAGAAGATATCCGAATTACTAAACTTATTACATTAGCCAGTGTTTGTGACTTTGGAAAACGCACCTCAACAATTGGCAATTTAGAAGAGTGGAAACAAGAAGGTATTAAGTACGTCTTAAACGGAAGGACAAAACAGCAAATGCCACATTACTATCAGTTCTTTGAGGATTTTAAAGTAAATGAAAAACGACTACATATTGAATCTGCAGAAAAACAATTAAAAATTCCGCATTTAATTATTCATGGTTCTAACGATACTTCCGTAAAAATAAATGAAGCAGAAGCTTTACATCGGTGGAATCCTAAAAGTGAATTTAAAATTATTGAAAATGCAGATCATGTGTTTAATATTAAACATCCCTGGAATAACAATGACCTTTCTCAAGAATTAAATTTAGTTGTTGAAAATTCTGTTCGTTTTCTAGAATAATTCTATAACGTACTTGCTGTGGAGAAGATGAGATTCGAACTCACGACCTCTTGACTGCCAGTCAAGCGCTCTAGCCAACTGAGCTACATCCCCAAAATTATATAATTTTATTTTAATCCGCTCAATACTAAAACAGGAATTGTAGTGCTGTGAAAGTCTTTCTTTAAGATTGTATTCTTTTCCCATAGCTTTTTAAAGAAACCTCTTTTACGTCTTACAACACATAACAAATCTGGATTATTCTCTTTATGATGTTCTAAAAATGCCATAAAAGTTGTTGGGCTATCAGCCTTTTTAGTTGTAGAAATAAGCGACTGTAGTTCTTCATTAACATCAAAATCGTGCTTTTTATGATGTGGCGTCTTCACTAAAAGCAAAGTAACTGCAGCATTAAATTGTGTTTTTATAGACTGTAAAGGATATAATACATTCTCTTTTTTAATTGTTGCAGATTTTAAAGCTAATAAAAGCTTTTTTAAGGGCTTAAAAGTATAATCTTCTGGTACAATTAAAGCCGGAATCTGAGTTTGCTTTATAATCTTACCAGATGTTTTTCCTAAATACACTTCGTCTTTAATAGAGTTGGTACGTGGTTCTAAAATTATTAAATCAACATCTAAAGCATCACATACTTTCTCTAACGTATTAATCAATTTTCCTTTAAACGTTCTAGCCACAACATCAACACCTTTTGTGTCAATTGATGCAATATGATTTTCTAAAAACGATTTAGATTCAGCCTCCAAAATATGGTCAATCTTTATCATTGTTCCTGCTTTGGTATAAACATTATATATTTGAATCACATAAACTTTAGCACCAAATGCTTTTGCGAAATCAACAGCATATTGTAAATGAGATTGCGCGTTTTTTGAGGATCCAACAGGAACTAATATTGTCTTCATAATTAGAAAATTGTAATTTATATTACCACAAAAATAAACATTATTAATGATTCGTATAGCAGAAGAAAAAGATATTGACTGTATTATTAGCATTACAAAAGCTTGTGCTAAGGCAATGATTGCTAATAAGATTTATCAATGGAACGAGCCCTATCCAAACGTTGCGGCCTTTAAAAATGATGTAAAACACAATGAACTTTATGCTTTAGAAATTGATTCAAAAATAATAGGCAGTGTTGTCATATCCACCTTTATGGATTCAGAATACAAACCTATAAAATGGTTAACTTCAACTAACAATGCAATTTATATTCATCGCTTAGCTGTTCACCCAAATATGCAAGGCAAAGGTTATGCGCAACAGCTAATGAATTTTGCAGAACAATTTACTATAGATAATAATTATAGCTCTATTAGATTAGACACCTTCTCTAAGAACAAAAGAAACCAAAAGTTTTACGAACTTCGCGGTTATAAAAAATTAGGCGATATTCATTTTCCAAAACAAAGTGAATTCCCCTTTCATTGTTACGAATTAGTATTTTGAGTATAACTTTAAAACAAATTAATAAATTAGCAATTCCAGCATTAATTTCTGGTGTGTCTGAACCCATATTGTCTTTAACTGATGCTGCAATTATTGGTAATATGGAACATAATGCCACAACATCTTTGGCTGCTGTTGGTATTGTAACTACATTTTTGTCTATGCTCATATGGGTGTTGGGACAAACTCGAAGTGCTATTTCATCTATAATTTCGCAATACTTAGGTGCCGGAAATATTGAAGCCGTTAAAAACTTACCTGCTCAGGCCATTTTTGTCATTACAGCCTTGAGCTTAATAATTATAGCAGTTACCTATCCTTTAGCTTCGCAGATTTTTAAGCTTTATAATGCTTCCGATAGCATTCTAAATTATAGTGTAGACTATTACCGTATTCGTGTTTTTGGTTTTCCGTTTACCTTATTTACCATTGCTGTTTTTGGTACTTTTAGAGGGCTTCAAAACACATATTTCCCCATGCTTATTGCTATTTCGGGTGCATTAGCAAATATTATTCTCGACTTTATTTTTGTTTATGGCATTGAAGGTTACATTCCTGCAATGCATATAAAAGGTGCTGCTTATGCAAGTGTTATTGCTCAAGTTATTATGGCCGTACTCTCTGCTTATTATTTACTTAAAAAAACAGACATTCCGTTATTAGTAAAATTGCCTTTTAATCCGGAAATGAAACGTTTCACATTAATGATTCTCAATTTATTTATTAGAACCATTGCTTTAAATATTGCTTTATATTTTGGTACTAGTTTTGCCACTAAATATGGTGAAAGCTATATTGCAGCTTATACTATCGCGATTAATTTGTGGTTTTTAGGTGCTTTTCTAATTGATGGTTATGCAAGTGCTGGTAATATTTTATCAGGAAAATTATTTGGAGCAAAAGATTATAAAAATCTCGTTGAATTAAGCAATAAACTTATTAAATATGGCATTTTCATCGGAATTGTTATTGGCCTAATAGGAACCTTATTTTACTATTCCATTGGCAACTTATTCAGTAATGATGAAAAGGTACTTAGTGAGTTTTACAACGTGTTTTGGATTGTGTTAGCTATGCAACCCTTATGTGCTTTAGCTTTCATTTTTGATGGTGTTTTTAAAGGGCTTGGTAAAATGAAATATCTTAGAAACGTATTGTTGTTTTCTACACTTGTAATATTTGTTCCAGTTATTTTTTGGACAGATGCGCAAAACTACAAATTGTATGGTATTTTTATTGCGTTTACCCTTTGGATGATTGCACGTGGATTACCATTAATTATAAAATTCAGGAAAACATTTATTCCTCTTGCTCAAAAGACTTAAATTTGGTCGAGAAATAAAATTTCTATAAATGAGCTTACTTATTACCTTACTTCAAGACGTTAAAATAGACGAAAAACTAAAGAATGCACCAGACGACAGCTATGGCATTGGTATCTTTATTGGTACACTTTTACCTTTTGTGGTTTTGGTTATAATAGCATTTGTAATTTATAGATATAATAAAAACAGATATAAAGACAATTAATATGGATATTCTTGGCTTTTTAGGCGGAAACGGTTTATTCCTAATCTTAGGATTGGTACTTATTATTGTATATTTCTATAACCGAAACAAAAGACGATAATGAGCAACATTCGCATTACAAAACAATTTTCATTTGAAACAGGTCATGCCCTTTACGGCTACGACGGCAAGTGTAAAAACGTACATGGTCACAGTTATCATTTAAATGTAACTGTAATTGGTAAACCTATCTCAGATTCTAACAATGTAAAATTTGGTATGGTTATCGATTTCGGTGACCTTAAGAAAATAGTAAAGGAAGAAATTGTTGATGTTTTTGACCACGCTACTGTTTTCAATAAAAACACACCACATGTTGAGCTAGCGAAAGAATTAGCAGATAGAGACCATAATGTTTTATTAGTAGATTACCAACCAACGAGTGAAATGATGGTGATTGATTTTGCCGAAAAAATAAAACAACGCTTACCAGAAAACATAGCATTACATTCTTTAAGACTTTCTGAAACAACATCTAGTTTTGCTGAGTGGTACGCTTCTGATAATGGATAAACAAAACCACATAACACTTACTGAAGGAAAAAAAATCTATTTCTCATCAGACAATCATTTAGGCGCACCAACTGGTGAAGCATCTCGTCCTCGTGAAAAAAAATTCGTGGCTTGGTTGGATGAAATAAAAAATGATGCTGCTGCCATTTTTCTATTAGGTGATTTGTTCGATTTTTGGTTTGAGTATAAAACCGTTGTTCCTAAAGGATTCACTAGAACTTTAGGTAAATTAGCAGAAATTGCCGATTCTGGAATCCCGATTTACTTCTTTGTTGGCAATCATGATCTATGGATGAATGATTATTTTGAAACCGAATTAGGAATTCCTGTTTTTCATAAACCACAAGAATTCACCTTTAATGATACGTCTTTTTTTATAGGCCATGGTGATGGTTTAGGTCCAAAAGACAAAGGCTACAAACGCATGAAAAAAGTGTTTACCAATCCTTTATTTAAGTGGTTGTTTAAATGGATGCATCCAGATATTGGGTTAAAAATTGGTCAATATATGTCTGTAAAAAACAAAATGATTTCAGGCGATGATGATGCTACATTTTTAGGTAAAGAGAACGAATGGCTGGCCATTTACGCCAAACGTAAACTTGAAGAAAAACATAGAGATTTCTTTGTTTTTGGCCACAGGCATTTACCATTAGAAATTGAACTAAACAACAAATCGAAATACATCAATTTAGGAGACTGGATTCAGTATTATACGTACGGTGTTTTTGATGGTAGAACCTTAGAATTGAAGAAATATTAAACGACCTATTCCTCTTTTTCATGTTCTTCAACATCCTTTCTTAAATCTAATTTTCTAAAGGAAGGAGAAACTATTGCAGTTGTTACAACAGTAATTAACGTCATAGTACCTCCAAAAACAACTGCAGTTGCGGTTCCCATTAATTTTGCAGTTAAGCCACTTTCAAAAGCACCCAATTCGTTAGATGACCCAACAAACATAGAATTTACAGAAGATACACGTCCACGCATATGATCTGGTGTTTTTAGCTGCAGAATAGTTTGCCTAATTACCATTGAAACACCATCTGTAACTCCACTAAAAAAAAGTGCAACTACAGAAACCCAAAAGGCTGATGATAACCCGAATACGACAATACAAATCCCAAACCCAAAAATAGCAATGAGTAACTTCATACCAGCATTTTTACTAATTGGAATATAAGCTGTAACCAACATCGTTAAAAATGCACCAACAGAAGGTGCAGCTACTAAAATTCCGAAACCTCTTGGTCCCACTTTTAATATATCTTCAGCAAAAACAGCTAAAAGTGCTACTGCTCCTCCAAATAAAACAGAAACCATATCTAAAGTTAAAGCACCTAAAACCGCTTTGGTTTTAAATACAAAATTGACACCTTCTTTTAAACTTTGCAGCATAGGTTCTCCTATATTCGGATTTAATATTGGTTTCTTTTTTACCTGAAATAAAACCAAAAATGCAAATATTATTAATCCAAAAATGATACATAACGACCAATGTACACCTATCCAACTAATAGAGAAACCAGCAAAACCAACACCTAAAACTCGTGCCATTTGCCATGTTGAGCTATTCCAAGTTGCAGCATTTGGATAGATTTTTTTAGGAACAATTAATGCCACTAATGAAAATATTGAAGGACCAAAAAAGGAACGTAAAAAGCCACCAAAAAACACTAATCCATATATGGAATATAGAATCATTTTAGTAGACCATGATGCTGTAATCTGTGGTGAAGTCAACCAAAATAAACCGAAACTAATCAATGAAAAAGCAGCAATACAAAGTGCTAAAAGGTTTCTTTTTTCACGTTGATCCACAATATGACCTGCAAATAAAGCCATACTTAACGCTGGTATTATTTCCATTAAACCAATAATACCAAGTGATAAAGGGTCTTTTGTTAAAGCATAAACCTGCCATTCAATTACGACAAATTGCATAGACCAGCCAAAAACTAGGGCAAATCTCACTAATAAAAAGATATTGAATTCTTTAATTCTTAATGCTGCGTATGGATCATTTTTTGCCAATTTTTATTCCTTTATATCTTTCAACTTCAACTGTAAGCTTACATTACCATTCCAATGATTTTCATCTATAGCGTAAGCCGCACTAAAAGGCCTTTTACTTTTAATTATATTAATTTTATCACCAAGCCCAAAGCCTATACAAACTATCTTATCATTAAAAGATTGTGTCGCTGTAAATCGTAAATGTTTATCATCTTCTCCAACACATTTACCATAACCAGTATCTTTAATATTTTGCGTCATGAAGGTTGGTGACATATTACCTGGACCAAATGGCGCGAACTGTTTTAAGATTCGCATAAGTTTATCGTTGATTTCTCCTAATTCTATTTCTAAATCTATTTTAAGTTCTCGTGTTAGGAGTTTTGGGTCTATGGTTCCTTTAACAACACTTTCAAACTTAGCTTTAAAGGCTTCATAATTTTCTGGTAGTAACGTTAATCCTGCTGCATATTTATGACCTCCAAATTGTTCTATATGTTCTGAACATGCCTCTAATGCATTATAAACATCGAAACCAGAAACTGATCTTGCTGATGCTGCTAGTTTATCGCCACTTTTTGTAAAAACTAAGGTTGGTCTGTAGTAAGTTTCTATTAAGCGAGAAGCCACAATACCGATAACACCTTTGTGCCAAGTTTCATCATAAACTACAGTTGTAAAACCTTCTTGTTCGTTATTTTCTTCTATTTGAATTAAAGCTTCTTTAGTAATCCGCTTATCAGTTTCGCGACGATCCGTATTAAATTCGTCAATATCTACACCATATTTTGCCGCTAAATTAAAATCGGTTTCAGTTAATAGGGTCACTGCGTGATTTCCGTGTTTCATTCGACCTGCAGCATTGATTCTTGGTGCAATAATAAAAACAACATCTGTAATAGTAAGAATATCTTTTTTTACCTCAGCAATAATTGCTTTCATTCCTGGTCTTGGATTGGTATTTATAACATGTAAGCCAATATAAGCCAAAGCTCTGTTTTCATCTACAATAGGTACAATATCTGCTCCAATTGCGGTAGCTACCAAATCGAGATATTCTATTAAATCTTCAACGCCTTGCCCTTGGTTTGCAGCTAACGCAGTTATTAATTTAAAACCTACACCACAACCACATAATTCTTTAAAAGGATAATTACAATCGTCTCGTTTTGGGTCTAAAACGGCAACTGCATCTGGAATTTCATTACCTGGTCTGTGGTGATCACAGATAATAAAATCTATACCTTTTTCTTTTGCATAAGCGACTTTATCTATCGCCTTCACACCACAATCTAAAGCAATAATTAATGAGAAATCATTATCGTGAGCAAAGTCTATCCCTTTATAAGAAACACCATAACCTTCGTCATAGCGATCAGGTATGTAAGTTGCAACAGAATCAATTCTTGTTTTTAAATACGATGACATTAACGCAACAGACGTTGTTCCATCCACATCATAATCACCATAAACCATTATGTTTTCGCCATTCTGAATTGCCTTTTCGATTCTAGCAACTGCAATATCCATATCTTTCATTAAGTATGGATCGTGAAGTTCACTAAAACTAGGTCTAAAAAATGTTTTGGCATCTTCAAAAGTATCAATGCCACGTTGCAATAATAAGGTTGCAACGATATCATCAACGCCAAGCGCTTTTTTCATTGATGCTACTTGTGTTGCATCTGGTTTTGGTTTTAATGTCCAACGCATTATTATAACAATAGATTTAGCTTATTAATTGGTGTCATCAGTTTCAAACATAAATGTAGTGTAACCAAGAGTTAAATTTTCTGTATGAGTGGTAGCTGCGTTATACAAGCCTGCTTTTAGGTAAAAACCATTGGCAATACCAGTATCGTTTGCCCAATCTGTGGTTGTATCTGCCTGAAAATCTTCATCAACAATAACAATATCATCTTGCATAACTTTTACACTTACAAATCCGTTATTCTTTTCTAAAGTAACTTTAAGCGGAAATAAAGTATAATTACCGTTATTAACAAAAGGGAAATCCATTTTAATAAACGAGGTTTGACTAGAGCTTACTTCTGGATCTTTACGGATTACAGTTTCTAATTTATCTGAATGAAGTTCTAATCTAAAAAATGGTTTATTAGAATTACCTCCTCTATTATGTACCTGAGCAATGGTCATACCACCATCTGGAATGCTATAATACACACCTTCAAATTCCATCTTTGAATACGATGTTAGAGGTCCTTCTGTAGTCTGCTTAAACTCTACTCGTCTTCCCTTTTCTAATTGACATACTAGGTTTAATTCTATCTCATCATCATCCATATAAAAATATGGGTCGTTTGGTAATGTGTTTTCAAAAACAGCATTTAGATTGTCTTGATTAGTGCTACAAGGAGGACTATCGCAACCATCTGTATCCCAACTATGCTCTATCACCAAATTCTCACCAAAAACATAACGCTCTTCAAGATCTGAAGGCTCATCATCTATTATGGGATCATCATCCGAAATATCTTGCTCGTCTTCACTATCTGATGTTGTATCGTCCGAAGAACAACCAACAAAAAGAAAGATGAAAAGACCACACAACAGTATTTGACTTAATCTAATAGTCTTTACTTTATTAAAATTCATAGCTTTTTTTTCATAAAAAAATTCATAATTCCGAATCTAACAAATCACTTATTATGAAAGTGAATTGCCGTTTTAACGGTTGCAAATTTCCTAAACATTTCCATTACACCACAATATTTTTCAACGGATAAGTTTACAGCACGTTCGCATTTTTTTTCATTTAAATCTGAACCATAAAAATGATAATCTACAGTTACTGTATGGTAGTATTTAGGGTGTTCCTCTGTTAATTCGCCAGAAACTTCAATTTTAAAATCATCTATTTCTACTTTCATTTTGTCCAAAGTAGACACTACATCTAAACCAGAACAACCAGCTAAAGATGAAAGCATCATTGCTTTTGGTGCCATACCAGACCCTGTTCCTCCAAACTCTTCAGAAGCATCCATCATTATAGACGGCCATCGTGGATTATCAGATTCAAAGGTCATGTTACCTCTCCAGTGTGTTGTTATTTTATCAGCCATTTTATTTTAGTTTAAAAATTAGAACTCCTATCTTGTTCAATCAAAAATACTACTTAAAAAAATAACTATGGCACTTGTAACACCTTTGTCTTCAGAACACGATTTAGAAACTAAAGAATTAGCAGAATTCTTTAATGAAACCCTAGGCTTTTGTCCAAATTCGGTATTAACCATGCAACGCAGACCTGCAATATCAAAAGCATTTATAAACTTAAATAAAGCCGTAATGGCAAATGAAGGTAAAGTAACCTCAGCATTAAAACGAATGATTGCTTGGGTAAGCAGCAACGCAACAGGCTGTAGATATTGCCAAGCACATGCTATTAGAGCTGCAGAACGTTATGGTGCAGAACAAGAACAATTAGATAACATTTGGGAATACCGAACACATGCTGCTTTTTCTGAAGCAGAACGTGCTGCACTAGATTTTAGTTTGGCTGCTAGCCAAGTACCAAATGCTGTAAATGTTGAAATAAAAGAACGTTTATACCAACATTGGGATGAAGGCGAAATTGTAGAAATGCTTGGTGTAATTTCTCTCTTTGGCTATTTAAATCGTTGGAATGATTCTATGGGAACTTCTATTGAAGAAGGCGCTGTAGAAAGTGGTAACAAATATTTAGGTAAGCATGGTTATGAAGTTGGTAAGCATGATGGGTCGCAGTATTAGTAGTAATTAATCAGAATGAAAAAAATTAAACAAATTATAATTCTAACCGTTACGTCATTATTTTTCTTATGCTGTAATTCTTCAGGAAAAGACAAAAAAGATGAAAGCTTTACGTTTATTGAAAAAGGCTCTTACACTATTAACACCTATAATGGTTTAGCCTACTACAGACTCAATAAAACCAAAGAGTTTATGGATGGCTATTATGTCGTTGGCAATGAAATGTCTAAATGGGAAGAGTTTGAATTTAAAGAAGGTTTATTAAATGGCGATTATATTATTTTTCATCCAAATGGTGAAATGTTTTCTCACACTCAATATAGTAATGGCAAAAAGCATGGTGAAGAATCAATGTATTTTCCTGATGGTGTTTTAAATAGTAAAAGCACGTTTAATAATGATATACTTACAGGAAGTAAATTCACTTATTATGAAACTGGAAAAATACAATCTGAATCTAAAATTGAAGATGGCGAATCTGTAGAAACACAGCATTTTGATTTATTAGGCAACATCATTTCTCAAAGCTTTATTAGAGATGGACGAACCATAACTCAAAAAATTGTTGAAGGAAAAATCTACTCAGAAATGGTGTCTTCAAATTACGACAGTTATGAAACTATGAAGTTTTTTAACGAAGATGGAAGTACTAAAATTTACTTACAACAAGTTGTAGAAAATGAGACCATGTATGTTTTAGAATTAGACGAAAATGGAAATGAAATTAAACGTATAGATTTAAAAGCTAATCCGCAAGAGGCCTTTAAATATGCTTCGTATTTTCAATAAAATTTAGTGTTCAGTAAACTCTTCTTCTAGTATTCTGCAATACATAAAATTATAATTAAAAACCAATCTTATCTAAAATCGTAGATGTGATTGGTTTTCCATTTTATATACTTTACTCACTCATTTGGCGCATTCACTCATTATACGTTTTTAATCCACTTCTTCACACATACATTTGAGTAAACCAACAACTTTTACTCATGGACAAAGTACCATTAAAAACCATTTTATTTCTTCTCCTCTTACCTTTATTAAGTCTTGCACAACAAGGTATTGTTAAAGGTGTTTTAACCACGGAAACTGACGGCTTACCATTACCTGGAGCATCTATTGTAATTAAAGGAATATCAAAAGGCGTGCAAACAGACTTTGATGGCAACTATAGTATTACTTGCAATGTTGGTGATGTTTTAGTTGTTAACTATGTAGGCATGGCACCAAGAGAAATCAAAGTAACTCCAGCAATGTTTGGTGTAGAACAACGTCTTTTTGTTGAGCGTATTCCTGTAAAAACCATTGAAAGTGACGCGTACAGCAAGGCATTAAAATCGGTAAAAAAGACAAGCTTTAATATTCCTGATATAGAAAATTCTAAACACACATTTAACGACAATGGAACTTATAATCAATTCCAGCGTATTAAAGCTATTGCTATTAAACCAGAAAATGTAAATCTCACTTATTTCGACCCAGATATTTATTTTGAAGTTGGCGTAAACTCCACTTTAAGTTTTCAATTTGTAAAGGATAACAATCTACCAGAATTACAAAATAAATTTAGCCAAGGTGCTACTCAAAATAGCGAATTAACTTTTCTTGGTCCAGAAACAAGTAACGTATTTTCTTATGGTCCTAACTTAACTATTTTAGAATTCGATGGCACTAATTACAGCTTCGATTCTAATGGACAATTAGTTCCTTTAGGAGACGGAAATGGCAAACAAGCATACGCTTATAATAACACGCTTTTTAATACAGCAATTAACACGTCTAACAATATATATTTCAATGTTGAAACTAACAAATGGATAGCCAACATAGATTATATCACTAAAAATTCTGAAGACATTTTTGGCCATAATCGTAGTAAAACCAATGATGTAATGTTGAGTTACAAAACGACAAAGCATGCAGAAAAAAAATTGAATTGGAACACCTTTATTAAATACGGCAAACGAAATAACAACCAACCCAACATTAATGGTTTTACTAATAATTTACTCTTAAATTCTTGGGTGACGCCAACCACTTTCTCTAATTCTCAAGGTAGTATTCTTGCGGATAATACGCAACGAAGTTTTAGTCCTTCAAACTATAACAATCCAGAATGGCTTTTAAATAATAACAGAAATTATGATGCTAATGATTTATTTGTGGTTAGCATTCAAAATGATATAGAGCCTTTTGATGAGTTCAAAATCAAAACTCATATCAACTTTAAAACGACCGGAAATGAACAAAATTTTGGGTTGGTCGCTAACACTATTGGGTTTGAAGATGGTTATCTAAGCAACAAAACCATTAAAAAAAACACTTTTAATGGTACGTTAGTTTTTGATTACGAAAAGCAATTTGGTGACATTGAATTGAAATTAAATTCCGTTACCAATTATAGCCACGACAACTTAAATTATACGTTTAAGGAATCTGAAGGGTTTGGTGATTTTTCATTTTCAAATCCAGCTATTTCAACTACTATAGAAAATCAGCTTCACAAAAATTCAGTAAGCTTAAAACAATACTTATCTCTTTCTTATTCAAAAGGATTGGAAGTCAGTTTTAATACGGATTCTTACTTGTCATCTATCCAAGGAAACAAATGGTTTTTACCAACGTCTAGATTAACTTTTGAACTTTTAGATGTCTTAGATATCTATGATTTTAGATACATTACATTTTTTGTAAGTAGTGCTTCTGGTATCAATGAAATGCCTTTATTCTATGCTAATCAAAGTCATAATAGTTTAACATTATCACCTTTAGAAAGTTTAAACTACACTAGTAATATTGATTTGTTCGCCAATGAAAGTATAGAATTCGAAGAAAAACAAGACTATAACTTTGGTACTCAAATTGGGTTCAGCGTATTTAATATCAATTGGAATTTTGAAGCCAATTATTTCAATTCTAAAACTGAAGGAAGCGTGTTTCCTGTTTTAGAAAATAATGCGTTTCAACTTCAAAATATAGCAGATATCAGTAACAAAGGTTTTGAATTTGAATTAGAAGCCTCAAATTATTATAATGAATTAAACTGGAATGCTAGCATTAACTTTTTCACCAATAACACCGAAGTTTTAAAACTTTACAATTCCGAAGAACGCATTGCTATTGCTGGTTTTAATTCAGTTTCTAAAAATCTTATTGTTGGCCAACCTGCAGGAATTATAGTTGGTTCTGCTTATGCAAGAGATGAGCAAAATAATATAATTATTGATTCTAACGGTTACCCAATGGTTGATGCTCAGCAACAAATTATTGGCGACCCTACACCAGATTTTACGTTTGGTTTCTATAATTCTTTAGAATGGAACAATTTCAAATTTAATTTTACACTTAACTATCAAAAAGGAGGTGATGTTTGGAATGGCACACAAAACGTTCTTAACTATTTTGGAACCTCACAACAATCAGCTGACCAAAGACGTATTACCAATTATGTGTTTAACGGTTTAACCCAACAAGGCAATCCCAATACAACTATTGTAGATTTTTACAATCCTGAAAATGGTATTGAAAACAACCGATTTGTGCGTTACGGATTTGAAGGTGTTGCTGAAGATGCCATTGAAGATGCCAGTTATCTTAATTTAAAAAGCATACAGATTTCTTACGATTTTGGTAAGGACAACGATTCATTTTTTAGACAATTTGAAATCGGTTTCTATGCCAATAATCTTTTCACATTTACAAAATATAGAGGTGCATCGCCTCAGTCTTCTCTTTTTGATACAAACTCTGGCAATAACCTCAACTTTTTTAACACACCTCTAATCACAGAAGTTGGTTTTAAAGCTCAACTTAAAATATAAATCTTATGAAACGTATACTAAAACATACCAAAATTTTGATACTTGTAGCTACTAGTGTTTTGTCTTTATTATCATTTAAAGCCTACAAATCGTTACAGAATCCCTTAGAAAAAATCTATACCCAAACGGATAGACCATTTTATTTTCCTAGTGAAACCATCTGGTTTAAATCTTATGTGGTTGGGACAGACAATACCATTTCTACATTAAGTGACATAATGCATGCCGAATTAATCTCGCCAAAAGGTGCCGTTGTAAAATCCCTAACACTCAGTATAAAACAAGGTTATACTTATGGCGATTTTATAATTGACAAAAATTGGGTTGGTGGTATTTACACGCTAAAATGCTATACCAATTGGCAGAATAATTTTGGAGATGAAGTCTTTTTTACTAAAAAAATTACAGTTCAAAAAGTGGTAAAACCAAACCTACTTTTAAACTTAAAATTTGAAAAAGAAGGTTACGGAAAATCATCTCAAGTCATCTCTAATTTTGAAGCGAAAGATTTAAAAAACAATCCACTTTCTAATACCAAAATCGATTTTACAGTAAGTGTAAAAGGCAACATTATTTTAACCGAATCTGCAATCACAGATGAGGAAGGAAAATTTAAACCCACTTTTAATCTTCCAGATACTTTAGAATCTTCTGATGTGGTTTTAAACGTTTTGGTAGATTATAAAGGCACAACAGAATCTATTTCTAGAGCGGTTCCTGTCGTTTTAAATACTATTGATTTACAATTTTTACCAGAAAGCGGAAAAATAGTCGCAGGTACTATAAACAAAATAGCTATTAAAGCTATAAATGAATTTGGGAAACCAGTCGATGTAAAAGGTGATATTTTAGATGAGAATAATGCTGTGGTTTCAACGTTAGAAAGTTTTCACGATGGCATGGGAAGCTTCAATCTTAATGCACTAAATAACAAAACATATTACGCAAAACTAACAGAACCATTTGTGTCAGATGAATTAATACCACTTCCAAAAGTTTATGAAAATGGTGTTTGTTTTTCAGTGGTAAGTGATAGTTTAAAAACATATATCAATCTGTTTTCAACCTATTCAACAGATTTGTTTCTAGAAGTTTCAAACGCAAGTGGCTTACTTCTTAAAAAACCGATTTCTAACCAAAAAAATATGGTTTTAGATACTAAAGATTTTCCAATCGGAATTTCAAAATTCAGCATAAAAAATGCTTACGACAGTACTTTTGCAGAACGTTTGGTATTTCTAAATCCTCACAAACAACTCAATATAGATTTGAGTTTAGAAAAGGAAAACTTCAATACCAGAGAAAAGGTAAAACTAGTGATTAAGACTTATGATAATGCTAACAATCCAATACCTGCAAACTTATCTATTGCTATTGCAGATAACAAATTACTGTCTTTTGCAGACGATAAACAAGACCATATTTTATCGTATTTATTACTCTCATCAGAACTCAAAGGAAAGATTCATAAACCCGATTTTTACCTAAACTCTAAAGAACCAAAATCTAAAGAAGCATTAGATTATTTAATGCTAACGCAAGGTTGGAGAACCTATATTGATAAGCCAACGGTTACCAAGGAGAATGCGCAATTTATTCCCGAACAAAGTGCCATCCAAACTGGTGTAGTTTTAGATAAAAAAGGAAAGCCAACACAAGCACACCTTTTACTATTTGATAGTTTTGGTACCAAAGTTTTAGTTTTTGATACGGCTGAAGATGGTTCGTTTTTATTCAAATACGATAAAAACATTCATCTTACATTAATGGCTTATAAAGATAATGGCGAAAGCTTAACCATTGAAAAAACTGAATTTAAAAAGGGAAATTATAACAATCAAACACAAAACAATACTGTAGAAAATAAGGATGGCTTTAAAGAATTCTCAAAAAACGAAAGACTTTTAAAACAACCTATTAAAGAAAAAGCAGTCGTGGCAATCAATTTGGAAGAAGATAGTAGTAACCTAGATGAAGTCGTTGTTGTTGGTTATGGCACTATGAAAAAACAAGCACTTACAGGTTCTGTTGTTCAGGTTAGAGCAGAAGATATTTCAACTAATGAGAACTCTATTTTAAATGTTTTAGAAGGACGCGTTGCAGGTGTAAATATTGTTAATGCAAACGGACAACCAGGAAGCCCAACAACCATTAGAATAAGAGGATTTGGTTCGGTTTCTGGAAACGTTGAGCCTTTAATTGTGGTAGATGGTGTGCCTTATGAACAATCTGCTTTAAGTGATGTGGATCCTCAACAAGTGTCTAGCGTTACTGTTTTAAAAGATGCAGCTGCACAATCTATTTATGGATGCCGTGGTACAAATGGCGTGATACTTATTAACACAAAAAGTGGACGAGATTTTAGAAGTTATGGTAACAAAAAGAAACTGAATAATGCTAAATTCAACAACTACGCTATCCATCAATTTTATAACAATAGTCCAGTTTATACCAATACGCCAAATACGTTTTATATGCCAAAATATGAAGGCGAAAGTCTTCCTGAAGAACGTACCGATTTTAGACAAACCATATATTGGAATCCTGTTGTACAAACCAATAGTGAAGGAATTGCAGAACTTGAGTTTTACAATTCGGATGCTATAACTTCTTTTAAAATTATCGCTGAAGGGATTGGATTTAATGGACTTATTGGCAAAAAAGGCCACTTCTATGCGACTAAAAAACTATTGAGCGTCGATTTTAAATCGCCTAATTACATGGTATTAAATGACATCATTACATTGCCAATTACCATAACTAATGAGACTGAAAAATCAATTGAAACTAAATTAGAAATTCAGCTTCCAAAGCATTTAAAAATAGTTGAAGCTTTTGATGATAACATTAAAATTGGTGCTAAAAGTGCCTTCACAAAAAACATAAAAGTGACTCCAATTGAGAAAGGTGACAACGTAGAAATAACAATTCTGGCAACATCTGAAAATCATAAGGATATTGTAAAAAAACAAGCCACAATTTTAAGTCCTTACTTCCCAACGGAATTATCTATTTCTGGTTCAAAATCTGAAAGCTTTAAATTTAATATTAATCACGCAGTAGAAAATACTATCACAACAGAATTTAATATTTATACAGATGTTGTTGGTGATGTTATGAATGGTATTGAATCTTTAATCCGCCAACCTTACGGCTGTTTTGAGCAAACCTCATCGTCAACTTACCCAAATATTATGGTTTTAAAATATTTAAAAGAAGCCGGAAAAAGTAATCCTGAGATTGAAGCTAAAGCCTTAGATTTTATTAAAAAAGGTTACAAAAGACTAATCAGTTTTGAAACCTCTCAAGGTGGATTTGAATGGTTTGGGCACACACCTCCTCACGAAACTTTAACCGCTTATGGTATTTTAGAATTTACTGAAATGAAAGAAGTGTATGAAGGCGTAGATGATAAAATGATTGCAAGAACGGTCGATTGGTTACTAAGTAGAAAAGACGGAAAAGGTGGCTTTAAAAAGAGTAAAAAAGGTTATGACAGTTTTGCGAGTTCGCCATCAGATGTTGCAAATGCTTATATTGTTTATGCTTTAAGCGAAGCTAAAATTGATGCCGATATTTCACTAGAATATAACACAGCTTACAACGATGCCATACAGAGTAACGACACCTATAAAATGGCATTGCTAACTATGACCAGTTTTAACCTAAATCAGATAGAAAAGGCTAAAATTCTAATTGAAAAAATTAAGAATAATATCGCTGAATATGGATTTAAAAAACTTCCTGTAGAAAATACGATTACACGTTCTTATGGAGAATCAAAAAACATAGAAACCACAGCATTAACTTTATTAGCTTTAATGGATGAAACCACTCCAAATGATACTTTAATTGCGGAAGGCATCGATTATTTAGTAAAACAAAGAAAACACAACAGATTTGGTTCTACCCAAGCCACTGCAATGACTTTAAAAGCACTTATTAATTACACAAAAAAGCAGAAACAAAAAATGATAAGCGAAAATGATAACATCACGTTAATTGTGAATGGAAAATCATTAACGAGAAAATTAGAAATCACCAATGATGGTAAAATTGCGATTCGTGATTTTGAATCGTATTTAACAACTGGAAAGCAAAACGTAACGGTTAAATTCAATAACCCAAAAGCTGAATTCCCTTATTCTTTAAATGTGAAATGGGATAGCACTTTACCTAATAGTTCTGAGATTTGTCCTTTAGAATTAGAAACAACTATTTTAGATAAAGCTTATGCAGTTGGTGATAATGTAAGTTTTAATATCGCTGTTACCAATACAAAAAAAGAACCTCTTTCTATGACGACAGCGATTATTGGTCTACCATCTGGTACCACAGCACAACCATGGCAACTTAAACAAATTGTTGAGGAAAATAAAGTGGCTTATTATGAAATTTTCGACAATTATTTAGTCTTTTATTGGCGAGAATTTAGAGCTTCAGAAACCAAAGAGATTAGACTCGACTTAAAAGCAGATATCGCTGGAAATTACAAAGCACCTGCAAGTACTGTGTATTTGTATTATGGTGATGAAAATAAAACTTGGATTTCTGGGAATGTCCTTGAGATTGCAGATTAAAGTTCATTATATGGTGTTATGGTTGGTTGAAACCTTGCTTCCGAAATTTTGGAAGTGAGGTTTTTTTGCCTCGAATACTAGTGCTTTTTCAAACAACTAATCTTCCAACCGTCTTCTGAAGTTCAGGCACAATCAACTCCTCAAACCAAGGGTTTTTACTCCTCCAAAAACGATTGGTTGGTGATGGATGCGGAATCGGAAAATACTTTGGTAAATATTCCTTGTAATCTCCAACCGTTTCTGTTAATGTGCGTTTCGCTTTATCTTTTAAGTAATATTTCTGCGCGTAAGCGCCAATTAAAATAATTAACTCCACATTTGGCATTTTATCTAATAATGGCGTGTGCCATTGTGGTGCACATTCTGGCCTTGGCGGTAAATCGCCTGTTTTTCCTTTTCCTGGATAACAAAATCCCATAGGTATAATGGCAAAGTTTTCGGTATTGTAAAACTGCTCATCTGTGACATTAAGCCATTGTCTTAATTTCTTTCCACTTTGGTCGTCCCACGGAATTCCAGAGTTGTGAACTTTTGTTCCTGGTGCCTGACCAATAATTACAATTTTAGAATTAATATGTGCTGTAGCAACAGGTCTTGGACCTAATGGAAGGTGTACTTTACAGATAGTACATTGGCTTATATTGTGTAGTAATTCTTCCATAGTAATGTGGTTCTCGCTACATCAAGCAAAAAGCTTGACACTCGAACTGACGTTGCAGTAAATAAATTCAGAATACAGATAATCACTTCTTTCTTAAAGGAAAACTAATAAATTTTAATCCTTCAAAACCTGAAGTCATAAAATTTCTTATGTTTTGGTGTCCTGTTCCTTTTGGGTCTTTCAAAACATCTTCAAAATAATAGCTACCAAAACAGGTTAAGGTTTCTTCTTTTGTTAAATTTTGGTCTTTTGCAAAAGCAAATAATTTACAAGACCCTGAATTTTGTCCTTCGTCATTTTTTAAAGTGCCATTGGTAAAAGGAGTTGGAGTAAACTCATAATTTTCTTCAATTACAGCGATTGTTTCAGTAAACTCAATCTGTTCTGAATTCGACTTCAATTTATTTTTAAATTCGTTTAAAGTCATGTTATTTACTCTTTCCGCCAACGATAATAACAATCTCGCCTTTTGGTGGTTTGTTAGTATAATGTTCTAAAACTTCTTTTGCTGTTCCTCTTATAGTTTCTTCGTAAAGTTTAGTTATTTCTCTAGATACAGAAACAGGTCTGTCTTCTCCAAAATACTCACAGAAATGTCCTAAAGTTTTTACTAATTTGTGAGGGCTTTCATAAAAAATCATAGTTCTGGTTTCTTCCGCTAATAATAAAAATCGTGTTTGTCTTCCTTTTTTAACAGGTAAAAATCCTTCAAACACAAACTTATCATTTGGCAAACCACTATTAACCAAAGCTGGCACAAAAGCTGTTGCTCCAGGTAAACAATCGACTTCAATATTGTTTTCTACACATGCTCTAACCAATAAAAATCCTGGGTCTGAAATGGCTGGTGTACCAGCATCACTGATTACGGCAATGGTTAATCCTGATTTTAGTTTTTCAATTAAATGATTCACCGTTTTATGCTCGTTATGCATGTGATGACTTTGCATTTGCGTAGTAATTTCAAAATGCTTTAAAAGTTTTCCAGAAGTTCTAGTGTCTTCAGCCAAAATTAAATCAGCTTCCTTTAGCACTTCTACTCCTCTAAAAGTCATGTCTTTTAAGTTTCCTATTGGTGTTGGAACCAGGTAAAGTTTACTCATTGTATGCGGTTTCTTTTCAAATTTACAATGTTTCTAACTATATCGACGCAACCATTTGGGATATTTAGCATCTTTATAATAAGTTAGAGAATTAAGTAGGAAAATTATTAACTTACTTGTTCTATAATTGAGATTATTGCATTAATCAAAACTATTATTTTATGATTGGAAAACCATTCCGCTTATTGGTTATATTTCTTTTAGGATTACAATTACATAGTCAAACTACAGATTTATCTATTTCTATTGAAGCCCAAGATTTAACTGGTACTGCAATTTCTCAAGTTGATATTTATCAGGATTTTCAGTATGTAGTTACCGTTTTAAATTCTGGAAACGCTGTTGATAATGCTAGCATTTCAGTAAATTTTGATGCAGATTTAACCATCCTTTCTTATAATTCACAAAATAGTAATGCAGGTGCATCTGACTTCTCAAATATAGACGTTATAAGTAATGTTTTAACCGCTTCTATTGCTTCCATGCCTAATAACTCTAGCGTAGAGTTGTTAGTTTTAGTTACAGCACCAACAAATTTAGGAGGTATTACCGCAAACGGAACAGTAAATCCACCAACAAATACACAAGACACAAATACAAGTAATAATCAAGCCATTATATCTATTGATGTGTTAGATGTTGTTGTCGATTTCTCAATAACACACACTCAAATTAATCCTGTAGAAGGCACTGCAATTAGTGCTTGGGGAGATTTGGTGACGTATCAATTTACCATCACAAATAATAGTACTATTGATTTTCCGGTTTCATCTATAAAAGGCAAATTAAGTTTAAGTTCTCCTAATGCAAACGGTCAACCTTTTGCTGAATTTATTTCGATTGAATGTATTGAAACAACCAATGGAACTGTATGCCCAGATTTAACTGATTTTAATGGTAACTCGGACACTATCACCTCTACCAGTTCTATGTTTATTAGTGATGACGATAATGTAATCACTTCTGGAGGAAGCATTACTTTTCAATTAGTTTATAGATACACTAACTTTTCTTGCTCCACAAATCCATTACCAATTGATGTAAATAGCGTTATTAACATAGAGTTGAATACAGCAAATATTACTTCAATAGACTCTAATAATGTAACAACAAATTTGTTGTTGGCTGAAGTTTGTGTTCAAACAGATTTATGTATCGAAAGCGTACAGACAAATCCGTTAACTTCGGTCGATTTAAACTATAATGAGGATATTACTTTTGAAACTACAGTTTGCAATAGTGGTCCCTTAGAAGCACCAATGCGATTCTTCTTTCAAAATTTATCATCTGTTGTAGATTGGGAAATTGTTTCCGTTAACTGCATTAATACAACTGGTGCAGTGACTTGCAATGATTTCACTTTATCTGATAATGGTCAACTCTGGACAAGTAGTGATTTCGTTTTACTACCAAACACAACAATTACCTTAGAAACCGTAGTTCGGTTTTCAGAACCTTGTGGAGACGCACCTATTACAGTAAATATAAGAAGCGCTACCAATATTTTAGACACCCAATTATTAGATAGCAACATTGATAATAATTACTTTTCTAATTTTGTTGAACTCCCAATACCAACTGTTCCTTGTGGAGGAGAAGAGTCTAATGATTTACTGGTAACTAAAACGCAAGTAAATCCTGAATTACCAATTGGAAATTCTAGCGCAAACACTGCTGCTTGGGGATTAATTACCTATGAAATTACCGTTAGTAATATTGGTGAAGAAGATAGTTTTATTGAACTACAAGATTATAGACCTATAATTGATGACACTGACCCTCAAATTTTAGCAACACTAACCAACTTAGAATGTATTGAAACTACAGGAAACGCAGCTTGCTTTACTATAAACAATTCAAATTTAGGCGTTACGTTAGATGGAATTTCCGACAATGGTGAAAACGATACATTTTGGCAAATTACAGCCGAAGACAACTGGTTATTACCAGCTAATAGTTCTGTAACTTTTAGTGTTACTATAGATTGGTTACCAGAATGTTCTTTTGATCCAATGGTTGGCACCAACATTGTTAACGTAGATTATGCAAATAATTTAGTAGATAGTAATCCCGGAAATAATTCTGCTTCCGTAAACACATATTTTGCACCATGTTTAGATTTAATAGTACAAACCTATCCTGAATTTACCCAAGTAGATATCAACCAAACATTTAATTGGATTGTTGATATTAGCAATAGTACCACAAGTTCTGATGCTGTAGATGTTCTTTTTGAAGACACTGTAAATCCTGTTTTCACAATCCTTGGAGACCCAACATGTACGGTCACCTCCGGAAATGCAACTTGTATGACTAGTTTTAGTACGGTTGGTAATTTTATAACAGGAACAATACCAACCATGGAAGCTGGTTCTACAGTTAGAATTAGTATTCCGGTTTCTGCTCCAAGTTTTGGAGGCGCTTTTAATAATATTGCTGAAGCCATACCAGATGCTACAAACAACCAAGAATTAACACCAGATTCTAACATTTCTATTAACAGTGTACAGGTTATTGCGCCTGTTTTACAAAAAACATTTACACCAAATACTATTATTGAAGGTGGTCAAAGTGAATTAACTTTTACGGTTTATAATGTGGCTTCAAATCCTACCCAAAGTAACATTTCATTTACAGATAATTTACCAATAGGCATCACACTTTCTAGTGTACCAAATTGGATTGAGTCTAACGGTTGTTCAGCGAATTTTATAGGAACACTAGGAGATGTTTTTGTTGGCGTTGAAGATTTAGTCTTTCCTGATGGTGTAGAAAGTTGCACGTTTTCGGTCATGGTCACTTCTAACACTATTGGAGGTTATCTTAATAATTTTGAAAATTTCACAAACAATAACAATATAAACACATCCCAAACTAGTGCTACACTTAACGTTACTGTTGATACTTCTGATGTTGATATTGAAATCATAAAAACGGCTGAACCAACAGAAGCTTTTTATGGTCAAAATGTAGATTTTACAATTACTGCAACCAACTTAGGTACTACAAATGCCACTTTTATAGAAGTTATTGATGCCTTACCACAAGGTTTTGAGTTTATATCTGCTGCTACAAGCTATGGTGATTTTGACGATACTACACTTATTTGGACAATCCCAAATCTAGATGCTAACACTTATGCAACTTTAATCTTAACAGCAAAAGTAATTTCCTCAACAGATCTAACCAATGTTGCATTTCTAAATAGCACTAATGAACCTGATAGAAATTTAAATAATAATGAGGATGACGCAACTGTAGACATCAATAATTGTTTAACCATTCCTCAAGGGATTTCACCAAATAATGATAACTCAAACGATTACTTTGTAATTCCTTGTATTGAAGATTATTCTAATAATACGCTTAAGATTTTTAATCGTTATGGCACACAAATCTATGAAGCTAGCAACTACATGAATACTTGGGAAGGTAAGGCCAACATGGGACTTTTAAAAAGCTCAAAATTATTACCTATTGGGACTTATTTCTATATACTAGAAATCAATGGTTTTAATGATGCTTTTGTGGGTTATGTTTATTTGAATTATTGAGAGTAGAATTCAGTTTTTCTTTTATTTATTATATTACAAGAATTATTTCTATTATAACTTGGAAATCTAATTTCAGAGAAAATTGGTTCATTATTTCTAAATAAAACTGTTGCATAAAATTCAGATTCCATTCTTTTGTTTCTTGCAGGAAGCAAATCATAAAACTTTCCGTGAATTTTTCGCATCGTTTTATCAGATACTTTAATTATCAGTTCAGTTTCTGGTTCATACTTGTTTCGAATAGACTTATTAATCTTGAAGGAATATTTGCCCTTCTTTAATCGTTTTATTTTACCTACTAATATATCATCTATTGATTTTATTCTAACATCATATTTTTTTTTCCACCAAATTACCTTCAATATCAAATATGTAATTAAAATATTCGTATGTCTTAATTTCAAACTTATTATCATCTATAAAATCAAAATCGAAACACCATCTCATATGACTTACAGAATAAGAAATACTGCACATATTGTCCAATAAATCCCCTAAACGTAATGTTTTAATTAATTTATTTTTCTTGTGAAATTGAACAGCATTAAATTGCGGAAATCCAAATTTGCTACTAAAGTCATCAACAATTATTATTTGTTCTCCGTTATCAGAGATTCTAGCCGTTTTAAACTCAATAAACAAGCTATCATTTTTTAAGGTATAAAGTTTTTCATTAGCTCGTAAGTCATATAACCCCCAAAAATATCGATCAGGATAGGTGTATGAAAACAACTCATATTTTTTGGTTAATGGATTAAATGTTGAATCTATGTAAGTTTTATTATCTGAAAAAATTGTATCAGATGGTTTTAATTCATAAAATCCATTCGAACTTTTAAACGAATACCTAAGTCGTGGTTGGTCAGCAAAAACATTGTTGAAAAAAAATACTATTACAAATGTTATTAGTATTCTCATTTTAAAACTAACTAAACTTTCCTTCTACCAACTCCATAAAACGAACTTCATATGCTTCTTTTCCAACCCAATTATTATAATCTGGTTTTACCATTTCTAGGATAAGTAGTCTGGTTTCGTCTAAAGAATTCATGGTATTAATTTGAGAAATTACACGATCGTAATCTTCGTTTTTACCTTCAAACAAATGTTTAATAAAAGCTAATTTATCGTTGAGTCCAATATTTAGTCGCTTTCCTTTTAATTTATCGTTTAAAGATTTCTTTTGTGATTCTTCGTCGCGTTTTTGAGCCTCTTCAATAGGTTCAAATTCTGGCATTGCTTCAAAACCAGAAGTTAGAGTTTCAAACTCTACAGTGGTTTTTGGAGTTTCCACTTCTTTAGCTAAAACTTTTTCTAATATAGGGTCTACTGGTTCTGTTTCTTTAGGCATATGCTCAAACATATCCTTTATTTTAGTCATCACAGGCTCCATAATATCATCATGCTCAACCTCGTCTACGTTTATGTATGTTCGGTCTTCAACTTCAACGTTATCGCTTACTTTATTGTTAAAAGCGGTATCTAACATTCCAAAAAACGAAGAGTCGTGACCAATGGTTGGCATCGTTTCTTCAAAGTTTTCTTGAGCAAATTTTAAAACCGTCAACTTTTCGTAAAGTTTAGAAACTTCAGAGTGTAATTGATCTACATCTTCTCTTCCTTTTAGTTTTAGAATCCTATGTGCAATGCTAACTAATTCTGATTCTAATTTCTTTTTCATCTTTTCGTAAGTTTTACTTTTGATTTTTAATAAATTTGCGAGACCTTTATAAAAAACGAAGTGATACTTCGATTTAGTGCTAAAATTACAAAATGTTTCTCGAAAATACAGTAAATCAGAAAGAACAATTTGGGTGGATTGAAGTCATCTGCGGATCCATGTTCTCAGGTAAGACCGAAGAATTAATCCGACGACTAAAACGTGCGCAATTTGCAAAACAAAAGGTTGAAATTTTTAAACCTGCCGTAGACACACGTTATGATGAAGAGATGGTGGTTTCTCACGATTCTAATGAAATTCGCTCTACTCCAGTACCTGCTGCTGCTAATATTCCAATTTTAGCAGATGGGTGTGATGTGGTTGGAATTGACGAAGCACAGTTTTTTGATGATGAAATTGTTAGAATTTGTAATGACTTAGCCAATAAAGGCATTCGTGTTATTGTCGCTGGTTTAGATATGGATTTTAAAGGTAATCCGTTTGGACCAATGCCAAATTTAATGGCAACTGCAGAGTATGTAACCAAAGTGCATGCCGTTTGTACAAAAACAGGAAATTTAGCGCAATACAGTTATAGAAAAGCATTGAGTGATGATTTGGTTTTGCTTGGTGAGGTTGATGAATACGAACCTTTAAGCAGAGCTGCCTATTATAAAAGTATGCAACGCGATAAAGTAAGACAGATGAAAGTGAATGATGCTGAGGAAATAGATTCTAAAGACCAAAATCGAAATGTCTAAAGCTCAAGAAACTGTTCTCGAAATTGATTTAAGTGCGCTTACCCATAATTTCAATTACTTAAAATCTAAATTACAACCACAAACCAAATTTTTAGCTGTGGTTAAAGCTTTTGCTTATGGCAGTGATTCTGTCGCCATTGCAAAACATCTTGAAAAATTAGATATAGATTATTTCGCTGTGGCCTACGTAAAAGAAGGTGTTGCTCTAAGAGACGCAGGCATTAAGACACCTATTTTAGTGCTTCATCCTCAATCTATAAATTTTAAAACACTTATTGAACGTTGTTTAGAACCAAGTATTTATAGTGCTCATGTGTTAGATGAATTTATAAAAATAACCGAAACACAAGCTCAAAAAAACTATCCTATTCATATAAAATTCAATACAGGTTTAAACCGGCTTGGCTTTGAAGAAAATGAAATCGATACTGTTGTTTCTAAACTAAAAAGCACAGCATCAATAAAAGTAAAATCGCTGTTTTCGCATTTAGCAGCTAGTGAAGATGCAAAAGAATTAGATTTTACTAATCTTCAAATTGAAAAATTTAAAACTATAGCTAAAAAGTTTGAAGATGTATCTGGTCAAAAACCTTGGTTACATCTTTGTAACACTTCCGGAATCATCAATTATCCAGAAGCTCATTTCAATATGGTGCGCTCTGGTATAGGAATTTATGGCTTTGGGAACTCTGTAGAAGAAGACAAAAATCTAAAACCTATTGCGAGTTTAAAATCCGTAATTTCTCAAATTCATACAATTGAAAAAGGAGAAACTGTAGGTTACAATAGAGCTTATACCTCTATAGGTACGGAAAGAACTGCAACAGTACCTATTGGTCATGCAGATGGCATTAACAGAATTTATGGTAATGGTAACGGATTTGTAGTTATCAATGGTGAAAAGGCACCAATCATTGGAAATGTCTGTATGGATATGATTATGGTAAACATTACAAACATAAATTGTGTTGAAGGAGATGAGGTCATTATTTTCAATTCTGAATACAGAGCAAGCAACTTATCTGAATCTGCTAAAACCATTTCTTACGAAATAATAACCGCTGTTTCTCAACGTGTTAAACGTATTTTTTTGCCATAATTTTGGTTTTTTTTAACATAATGTGACTTTTTGAACTAACTTTGTGTCTTAACTAACAGATTAACTAACTATTAAAACATTAAATTATGTTAAAAGAATTTAAGAATTTTATTATGACAGGTAACGTGATTGATTTCGCTGTTGCTGTAATTATGGCTGGTGCTCTTGGAGCAGTGATAAACGGTTTCGTTTCTAAAATTGCTATGCCTCTTATTGGTTTAGTAACTGGTGGAAAAAGTTTCTCGGATATGTTTTGGACTCCAGGAGATGAGGTTTACGCTACGGTTGCAGCTGCTAAAGAAGCTGGTGTTGCTGCAGTAGAATATGGCGCATGGATTGATACTATTGTTAGCTTACTTGTAGTTGGCCTTGTTATGTTTATGCTTGTAAAGGCTTATAACAAAACTAAAAAGCCAGTTGAAGAGCCAGCTCCAGCAGGACCTTCTGAGCTTGATATCTTAAAAGAAATCAGAGATTCATTAAAAAAATAAAACACGTTTAGCGTCATCGCTACACTATTATTTTTAATTAAACCCAGACTGAGAAGTCTGGGTTTTTCTGTTTTTTAGACAGTTTATTGCTAAACCAATAATTTAATCACCTTATTTTTATGACATTTTTAAGCCTATTGACAAGGCTAGACTTAAAGAAATACTCTAATTTTGAGTTCTTTGAAAACCAATAAATATAAACAACATGAAAGTAGCTATTGTAGGTGCAACAGGTTTAGTAGGAAATGTAATGCTTAATATTTTAGAAGAGCGTAATTTCCCTGTAGATGAATTATTATTAGTCGCTTCTGAGCGTTCGGTAGGTAAAAAGATAAAATTCAAAGGAAAAGATATTTCTGTAATTAGTATTCCTTCTGCTATTGAAGCAAAACCAGATATTGCACTTTTCTCTGCTGGTGGTAACACATCATTAGAATGGGCTCCAAAATTTGCTGAAGTTGGAACAACAGTAATAGATAATTCTTCGGCTTGGAGAATGGATGGCACCAAAAAATTAATAGTACCAGAAATTAATGCGAGCGAATTAACCAAAACTGATAAAATTATAGCTAATCCAAATTGCTCTACCATTCAAATGGTAATGGCATTAGCACCACTTCATAAAAAATATAAAATTAAACGAATCATCGTTTCTACATATCAATCCGTTTCTGGTACTGGCGTAAAAGCTGTTGAACAGATGGAAAATGAAATTGTAGGTAAAGAAGGTGACATGGCTTACCCTTACCCAATTCATAAAAATGCAATTCCACATTGTGATGTTTTTGAGGACAACGGTTATACCAAAGAAGAAATGAAATTGGTTAATGAAACTCAAAAAATATTAGGTGATCGTACTATTGCTGTAACCGCAACTGCAGTTAGAATACCTACAGCTGGTGGACATAGTGAAGCAATTAATGTAGAGTTTGAAAACGATTACGATGTTGCTGAAGTAAGAGAACTTTTAAATGTTACGGATGGTATTACTGTTCAAGATAATTTAAAGACTAACTCTTATCCAATGCCGATGTTTGCACATGGTAAAGATGATGTTTTTGTTGGTCGTATAAGACGAGATGGTTCACAACCAAATACTTTAAATATGTGGGTTGTAAGTGATAATCTTAGAAAAGGAGCAGCAACAAACACTGTTCAAATTGCAGAATACCTTATAAAAAATAATCTAGTGTAATTTATAAACTAGAAGTTATTCAACCTATTATAAAATACGCTTTTTCAATTATGTTGTTAATTGAAATAGCGTATTTTTTATTGCCTAAATGCATATCTTAACTTTTTTCATCTTTTTACTTATTCCGAAAGTCTTATATTTGAAAGAAATGTTCTTTAATCTCAATCATTCTAATTATGAAAAAATTACTTCTCCTTTCCTTAGTACTAAGTATTTTTGTATCATGTAAAAACGAAACTGAAACTTTGAAAACAATTTCTGTAGACTATCCAAAAACAAATAAAATTGAAGTTATTGACACTATATTTGGTGAAGCTGTATCTGATCCTTACCGTTGGTTAGAAGATGACCGAAGTCCAGAAACTGAAGCTTGGGTAAAAGCTGAAAATGAAGCAACTTACGGTTATTTAGATAACATTCCTTATAGAAAAGAATTAAAAGAACGACTTACAAAACTTTGGAATTACGAAAAAATAGGTTCGCCATTTAAAGAAGGAGATTACACTTACTTTTATAAAAATGATGGCTTACAAAATCAATATGTCATTTACAGATATAAAACAGGAAATGACCCAAGTGCAGCTGAAGTATTCTTAGACCCAAATACATTTAAAGAAGATGGTACAATTTCTTTAGGAGGAACAAGTTTTTCTAAAGATGGTAAAACGCTAGCCTATTCTATTTCTGAAGGTGGAAGTGATTGGAGAAAAATTCTAATTATGAATACTGAAACTAAAGAAATTGTAGAAGATACTTTAGTAGATATTAAATTCAGTGGCATGTCTTGGTATAAAAACGAAGGCTTTTATTATTCTAGCTACGATAAGCCAAAAGGAAGCGAACTCTCTGCCAAAACAGACCAACATAAAGTTTACTATCACAAGTTGGGAACAAAACAGTCTGAAGATGAGTTAATATTTGGAGGTACTCCAGAACAAAAACACAGATATATTGGTGGAGGCGTTACCGAAGATGATAAATACTTAATTATTTCCGCTAGTGTTTCTACCTCTGGTAACAAGCTTTTTATTAAAGACTTAACTAAACCAAATAGCAAGCTTATAACTATTTTAAATCATACAGATAGTGATACAGGCATTTTAGAAAATGTAGGTACTAAACTTTATTTATCTACAAACTTAAACGCTCCAAACAAAAGAGTTGTAACAGTTGATGCTTCAAATCCAACTCCAGAAAATTGGGTAGATTTCATACCTGAAACTAAAAATGTATTAAGTCCATCAACTGCTGGTGGTTACTTTTTTGCTAATTACATGGTTGATGCAGTTTCAAAAATATTACAATATGATTACGATGGTAAATTAGTTAGAGACGTTGAACTCCCTGGTGTAGGAAGTGCAGGCGGTTTTGGAGCAAAGAAAGAAGAAAAAGAGTTATACTACTCATTCACAAATTATGTGACTCCAGGAAGTATCTATAAATATGACATTGAAAACGGAACTTCAGAATTATACAGAAAACCAGACATTGATTTTAATCCTGAAGATTATGAAAGCAAACAAGTGTTTTACAAATCTAAGGATGGTACTAAAGTGCCAATGATTATAACGCATAAAAAAGGATTAGAGCTTAATGGTAAAAATCCAACCATTCTATATGGTTATGGTGGATTCAATATTAGTTTAACACCAAGTTTTAGTATTGCAAATGCAGTTTGGATGGAACAAGGCGGAATTTACGCTGTACCAAACCTAAGAGGTGGTGGAGAATACGGAAAAGCATGGCATGATGCAGGTACAAAACTGCAAAAGCAAAATGTATTTGACGATTTCATTGCAGCAGCAGAATACCTTATTTCAGAGAACTATACGTCTTCAGATTATTTAGCAGTTAGAGGTGGTTCTAATGGTGGATTATTAGTTGGAGCAACAATGACACAACGTCCAGATTTAATGAAAGTAGCATTGCCTGCTGTTGGAGTTTTAGATATGTTGCGTTATCATACATTTACAGCTGGTGCTGGTTGGGCTTACGATTACGGAACAGCAGAAGACAGTAAAGAAATGTTTAACTACCTTAAAGGCTACTCTCCTGTTCATAATGTAAAAGAAGGTGTGGAATATCCTGCAACCTTGGTCACTACAGGTGATCATGATGATAGAGTTGTACCTGCTCATAGTTTTAAATTTGCTGCCGAATTACAGAGTAAGCAAACGGGTAATAACCCAACGCTTATTAGAATAGAAACGGACGCTGGTCATGGAGCTGGTACACCTGTAAGTAAAACTATTGAGCAGTATGCTGACATATATGGCTTTACACTATATAATATGGGCTTTGAAGTATTACCATCAAAAACTGAAGAAAAAGTGAAAGGATAGTTTCATATCGGTGAAGAATCATTTTTAAGGTAGGGTTTTTAAGTATTCAACTGTCTTATTTATGTTGTATAACAGTAGCTTATGAAAAAAAACTACTTTCTATTTTTATTTATTACTCTATTTCTATTTTCTTGTGGTAAAGATGATGGCTTAACGCCTCTTGTTATTGAAACTAATCCAGATTCTGTTATTATAAGCCAGAATTCTGAGATTGAAGTTTTCATTTTTTCAAATGACACCAATATTCCTTCAAATGGAGAGGTAACGTTTAGCAATCCTACAAAAGGAAGTGCTTCCTTATTGGATGTAAATAATACACCTAATGATATTAGTGATGACGTTATAAAGTATATAACAAATGCTAATGAAATTGGAGTCGATACTTTTGAATATATAATTTGTAATTCGTCAGGCGATTGCGAAACAGAAACAGTTACAGTTACTATTTCTACGAATTCAAATGTAGTTTTTAATTTAGATGAAATGCCATATCAATCGCTTTCAGATTATCAATTATTTGAAAACGAATTAAAAAATCTAGAACCTACGTTTGGGGTAATGCCATATACTTTAAATTCAACTTTATTTAGTGATTATGCTAATAAAAAGCGTTTTGTTTGGATGCCAAATAATAGTAAAGCGACTTTTGTAAATGATGGCGAAAATTTAGACTTTCCGGTGGGTACAATTTTAATAAAAAGCTTTTATTATGATAACGTATTACCAGAAAACGAAACTAAAAATCTAGAAACAAGATTACTAATCAAAAAGGAAGAGGGTTGGATTTTTGCTAATTACGCATGGAATAGTGAACAAACCGAGGCTACTTTAGATATGGATGGAAGCTACGTAGATATGCAATGGCAACAAGCAGGTGAAGTAAAAACTGTTCAATACAGAATACCTTCTGGAGCAGAATGCCACACGTGTCACAAAGTAATGGAAACACCAAAACCTATTGGTCCTAAACCCAGAAACTTAAATTTAATTTACAATTATAACGAAGGCTCATCTAACCAATTAAACAAGTTAGTAGATATAGGTTATTTAGAAAACACACTTCCTAATACTATAGCTCAATTACCAGATTATAATGACACTAGTGAAACTTTAGAACGTAGAGTAAGAGCCTATGTAGATATTAATTGTGCACATTGCCACTCAGAAGAAACGCATTGCGCTTATAGACCTTTACGACTAGATTTTACAGATACACAAAACTTAACTAACTTAGGCGTATGCGTTGATGCAGACACAGACCTTGGTTTTGACCTTGGCCATATTATAGAACCAGGTGATGCTAGAAATTCTGTATTGTACTACAGATTAAGCTCTATTGAACCTTCAAACAGAATGCCATTAATGGCAAGAACCATTGTGCATGTTGAAGGTGTTCAATTAATTGAAGAATGGATTAACTCCTTAAATACAGACTGTAACTAAACCAACCAATATGAAAAAACTTCTACTATCTACACTTTTATTAAGCCTGTTTTGCGCTTATAGCTACGCTCAACAACTAAATCAGCCAGCCAATTGGCCAAACAATCAATGGACCCTTTCTGGAACTTATAATGCAACCTATCTCTTGGAAGATCCTACATCAAGTAGTAGTTCATTTTCATTTGATGATAACCTTGCTGGTGGTGCTTCCGTTAATACTGTAGCAGCAGAATCTCCTATAATTGATTTAAGTGCTGCTTTTGGTGCTAATGAAACAGAATTAACGGTAAGCTTTCAGTATGGTCTTAATATTTACCAAAATGAATCCTTACATCTTCAATATTGGAATGACACCACAAATGAATGGGACGATTGGGGAAATCCGCTTACAGAAAATTCAAGTACGACCGTTGGTTTTTGTAATGATATACCAACCACTTTTATAAGCAGTGGATTAGATATATCCTCTTTTTCTAACGCACAATTAACAGGTTTTAAATATCGTATTTTATATAATGACAATAATTCATTTGGTTGGGGATTTTGTATTAATTCTGTAGCCATCATATCTTCAATTCCTCCTGCTTGTCCTAATGTTAGCTCAATAGCTGTAAGTAACGTTACAGATACAACTGCCCTTGTTAACTGGGTTTCAGACGGTACAGAAACAAATTGGGAGGTAGCTGTTTACCTTGCTACAGAAACGGTTCCTGCTTCTGGAGACCCAACAACCAGCAATCCATACGTTATTACCAACTTATTACCTGAAACAGACTATATAGTCTGCGTTAGAGTGGATTGTAATGTTGAAGGTTTTAGCGGTTGGGAATGCCAAAACTTTACAACAGGTATTGATACATCTAGCTTTCCAATAACATTTACAACAAACCCTATTAATACAACTGGAACATACGACATTGCACTTGTTGATTTAAATGGTGACTATTTAGATGATGTTGTCTCTGTAAGTGCTGACAATATTAATGTGCATTATCAATCCGCTTCAGGTGGTTTTAATGTTGCAAATATTGCGACATCACAAGCAGATTTTGCACCAAATTGGAGCTTAGCAGCTGGTGACTTTGATAGAAATGGATATAATGATTTATTATATGGTGGTTATGGTGGAGTAACATTTATGCAAGCTAATAGCACAGGTACAGCTTATTCTGAAATTTCAGGTTCCGACTATGTATTTTCTCAACGTTCAAACTTTGTGGACATTAATAACGACGGTCATTTAGATGCTTTTGTTTGTCATGATGTTGAAGCTAACGTTTATTATATTAATGATGGTTCTGGTAATTTAACTTTTTATCAAGGTGAAAGTGCTGGTGTTGTGCCAAATGGGTTAGGACTAACGCCTGGAGGTGGAAACTATGGAACTGTTTGGATAGATTTTGATAACGATAGAGATATGGATTTATTTATCGCAAAATGCAGAGGTGGTTCAACAACTATTAGTACTAACGAATTATGGAGAAACGATGGTAATGGTGTATTTACTAATGTTGCAGACAGTAATGGCTGGTACAATACAAATTACCCAAGTGCAGGACACAATAATTCTTCTAATTTAGGAGATAACGTACAAACCTGGTCTTCAGCTTGGGCAGATTTTGATAACGATGGTGATATGGATGTTTACGTTGGCGCAAGTAGTAGTTCTAACGGACTTTCTAAATTAATGCAAAACAATGGTGATGGCACTTTTACAGATGTTACTTCTGGATCAGGAGTAGGAGCAGCTTCAATGGGAATAGAAAATGCACCAGCAGATTTTAATAATGACGGTTTTATTGATGTGCTTTCTAATGGTGATATTCTGTTTAATAATGGTGATTTTACATTCACAAATTTCTCAACAAATATGCCACCAAGTGGTGCAATTGGTGATACCAATAACGATGGTTTTTTAGATGTTTTTAGAAGTGGTAATATTTACCTCAATAATACTAATGCAAATCATTGGATTAAAATAAACACCATTGGAACAAGCAGTAACATCAATGGTATTGGAGCAAGAATAGAAATAGAAACACCATCAGGCACACAAATTAGAGATGTTAGAAGTGGTGAAGGATTTGAGTTTATGAGTTCTCTAACTGCTCATTTCGGTATTGGTACTGAAAATTCAATTAATAGTTTAACCATTTATTGGCCATCTGGCACTATAGACTATATAGAAAATCCAGCAATAGACACTACACATAATATTACTGAAGGCTCTGCATTAACTGTTACAGACAACACTTTAGTAGACCTTACAATCTTCCCTAATCCAGTTGAAGATGAATTAACAATTAAAACCTCAGCAGACGTTATCAATAAAATAGCAACGGTTTTTGATATTAATGGAAAACGTGTTCTTAATTTAAAATTAGAATCTAATAGTGTTGATGTTTCAAGTTTAACAACTGGAATTTACTTTTTAAGATTAGAATCTGAAGGAAAAACGATGAAACGAAAGTTCATAAAGAAATAATTTATAACCATATTTTTTTGAAAACCGTTTGAGAAACCAAGCGGTTTTTTTGTGTTATTTTTGCATTATGTTAAAGGTAGAAAACGTCTCTTTTGGATATTCAAAAACTAAGGTTTTAAAGGCTATTGACTTTAATGTTGAAGCAGGAGAAAATCTAGCGATTATTGGCGAAAGTGGCTCAGGAAAAAGCACTCTTTTAAAATTAATTTATGGCGAATACGATTTAAAACAAGGTCATATTTTTTGGAAAGATGAAGAAATCTTAGGACCTAAACATAATCTTGTAATTGGTTACGATTTTATGAAATACGTGACCCAAGAATTTGACCTTATGCCTTTCATTACGGTTGAAGAAAATATAGGCAAATACCTGTCTCGCTTTTATCCTGAAGAAAAACAAAAACGAACAGAAGAACTTATAAAAGTTGTAGAATTGGAAGCCTTTGCCAACACCAAAGTAAAATTACTAAGTGGAGGGCAAAAACAGCGCGTAGCTATCGCGAGAGCCTTAGCCAAACAACCCGAAATTCTTTTACTAGACGAACCTTTTAGTCATATAGATAATTTTAAAAAACAATCACTAAGACGAAGTGTTTTTAAATATCTAAAAGAAAACAATATTGCCTGTGTTGTTGCCACACACGACAAAAATGATGTCCTTGGTTTTGCAGACCAACTATTAGTAATTCATGATTCTAAAATCATAGAAAAAGACACACCACAATACATTTACCATAACCCAAAAACACCTCTAATAGCCTCGTTTTTTGGAGAGTTTAATGTCATTGAACCTTTTGGAATTGTATATGCCAATCAAATTAAAATTGTAGCACAATCCGATTTAAAAGCTGTGGTTAAAACGTCTTATTTTAATGGAAACTCTTGGTTGATTGAGGCTGAATATAATTCGGAATCTCTTTTTATTGAGCACGACTCAGAGTTAAAAAAAGATGAAGAAATTCAATTTTCAATTTCCTCATAATTTCTTACTGAAGTTTTCAATTTTTTAAGCATTCTATTCCTCAGTTTTAAAGGTTTTAAAACTTCAATACTATCACCAAATCCTAAAATTAAGCGTTCCAATTCAAAATTAATTTGCACAAAAATATTGAAAATCACACCATTGTTTGTTCTTTCAATGATACGTTGTGATGCATGAAAAGGCTTTGTAATGACGTAAGGAGCGTTTTTATTGTCTATTTTAAACTGAATGCGTTCTGCTCTAGAATTTGAAACTGTAACACCAACAACGTCTCTGTAATACACATCACCATCAATTTGAAAATCCTCATAATTTTCATTTTCAAGCATTACAATTTCAGTCATTCTGTCTAAAGCCAAAGTGATAAATTTTCCTTTTTGACTTGCTAATAAAAACCATCGATTATTAAATTCTTTTAGTAATTGTGGATGAACTTTCTGCACATTAGCATTACGAGCTTTAAAAGATTGATAAGATACTTCAATCACCTTTTTAGTTTGAATAGCATCGTATAAAACATCGATAAATTCAAGCCCTTTTAGCTGTTCATTTTTATCTAAATGAATAATGGCTCGTTTGTCTTTCTGTGATGAATTTACCGAGTCTTCTAAACGTTGTAAAACACCATCCATTTCTTTAAATAACGAAAAATCTTTGAACTGTCTCAGTAACTGAATTGCCTCATTCATTACTTTAATATCCTTATCTGTTACAGGAATATTAATAATACTATAATCAGCATCTTCATATTTATAAAACTTACGGTCATAAACTACAATGGGAGCATTGTAACCTAACTTGTCACTTCGCATCATTTGTATATCTAACTGAACAGTTCTTTTACTGACATCAATATCTTTGCCTTCGTATTCGTGTAAAGCATCTGAAACCGCTTCAATTAAGTCGTTAAGCGTCCATTGTCTAAACTGATTCTGAAGACATATATCAATGGTTTTATATCTTATTAATGCGTTTTTATTTACTGCCATAATTATTGATTACATGTATTACAATACAGATTTTTAACTCCATCTTTTCTTAAATTCTGAAAATCTTTATCTATCCATTTACACCATCTTTCTTTATTAAATTTAATGGCTCGTTTATGAACCCTTACTAACAAGCTTTCATCAGAGTCATTTTGATAAGCAACAAATGTTTTTACAAATACAAAAGCTGAGCTTTCATCTAATTTGTTATTGTCAAATCTTTCTGCAAGATTATTAATAGTTAAATGATACATACTCCATCTGTTGAAGAACAAACTTAAGTCTGTTTCATCTTCAATATTTTGCGCTTGACTTCTAAAATAATCTGTAATGAACTTGAAGGATTCTTCAATTTTTGAACTAAAGTTTATTTGAGCATAATACTGAATACTAGCCATATGGTAGTTCAAAAACAAAGGATTTACTTTGTCTTCATTTTTATAACTTTCAAATAAAGGTTCTACCTTTTCAGGATGCATAACTTTAGAAAAATCATCTAAATTAGTATCCCAATCACTTAGTAATCGTCTCGAGGTTATTGCGTAAAGATTAAGTAGATTTTTTTGAGCAGCCTCAGATAATAACTCAGGTTTAGACAACCAATTTCTAACAAAAAACACAATATTATCTAAGGAATAAAAGTATACGTTCTTTAATAGTAATGCTGATACATTTTGCACCAATTCTGGTTCATCAAATAAATTATCTAATACAAATTCTTCATTTAAAAAAAGATTGCTTTCCTCCTTTAAATACATCTCTGCCAATACTTTATTTACTAAATCATAGTTTTCATTTAATATGGCATCTACTAAGTTATAATGTAGCACTAATGGGTCGTCTATTTTCCAATTTCCATTGAGGTAAATAATTGCTTTAGAACGTCGTTGTAAGCTGAGTGCTTCTTTCCAGAATTCATTTTTATTATCAGCTAAGTATCGTTTTATTTTAGGTTTATCGTTACCTAAAGTATTTTCTAATCCCAATAATTCGGTTTGGTAATAACATAATTCCCAATTTTCTTTGGCATCAATCTTAAAGGCTTCAGGTTTAATATTTAGTTTGTCTTGTAAAAAGTTCTTTATATAATCTGCACGTTTACTGTGAAGCATGTTGTTCGTTTTTGAATTACCATCTACAGAGGTATAACTCTTTATGTCTATTGAATGAATCTGCTCAGGTTCAATCTCAAGCATTGGATTTGTAACCGGAATAATTTTTCCGCTTTTAAAATCAAAACTCACTTCATAAATTCCATTTACACCCTTCGTTTTTAACGCAATTTTAGGTGTGTAAATCTCTGGTTTAATATCTCTTAACTCATACCTTTTGCTTGGTATATGACAAGGAACGTTGTAACTACATTTTTTTCCGTCTTTAATTAAAATAATATTTGCACTGAGTGTTTTACCTCTAAGATGTTCCGGAATTTCTCCTAGAGATACAATTATCCTTTTTGGGTTTTCTGCTGTGTTATTCGCAAATAATTCATCTCTATAAACAGGTTTTAACATTACACCTTCGTAAATATCGGAAGCATCTAGTCTATTTTCTTGGCCACACATCAATTGATTTCTATCTATTAAATCTATAGCGAAACCATCATTTTTATTTTCAATAATTTCATGAAGATTATCAGCACTATGATAACCCATTATCACTTCATTATTAATAATTGTTAATCCATTACCAATGTTTATTATAATATTACTTTTATTCCCTACAAGGTCGTCGCAAGTAGCATCAGTGCTCTGAACAGCAAATGCATTATCAGAAAGTTGACCATCAATTATATAACCTTTTTTACAAAAAACATGTGTCGCAAAAACACGTTTAGTAGTTGTATGATAGCCAAATCCAAAATCGGCATAGTAAAATGAATCCGAAATCATATTGGCATAATGACCAGGCGAATTACGCCAAGACTTGAACATTTCGTACGCCAATCGTTCTAATTCAGCTTTACTAAATGGTAGTTTTTTAGGTCTTGTATAAAGAATGTTTTCTCCAATATTAGTGAATGACTTGTTGTAATGAAAAACGCGCTCTTTTGGGTTGGGAAAATCAGTATTATACTCCACATGATTAAGCGAATTACGGCTTACCATATAATCAGTATGTAATTGTGCTGCTTTGGCTAAATCAGGATTTCTTTTAAGTGGATGTTTCCCTTTTGCTTTTCTTAATTCATTAATTTTTTCCGTTAAAATCTCTGATAATTTTTCTTTATCTGATGTTTTTAATTGTGCATTTATACATTGAAAACTACATAAAAATAAAAGGCTAAAACATAAAATGTATTTCATATCATTGATGAGGGTTTAAAACTTAAATCACTACATACACCACAACTTTAATGCCTGAGTAAAACAACTTATATTTTATAATAACGCCTTGTCTAATTTAAAACAAAAAAAACACTACGCAAAAAGATTGCGCAACATCTAAAGACATTTGATTAAAATTAATAAAATGGAAACTTTAAAGTTGAAAATATTCGAAGTCTTAGTCAATGATATTACCATTGAAGAATTTGAAACATGGTTATATAAGTCAGATTTATTAAATGAAAATTTAAAAGAAAACTCACTAATATTTGAAGTTATAACTATCAATTACAGAAAAAAAACTGCACTAAAAGACCTCAAATATATAGCTTCAACTCTATTTAATGAAGAGCATTTAGCCGTTATGAAAATTGAAGTGAATTGCAGAAAAATTGTGAACTCAAATACAGCAAAACATTTAGAAAAATATGTGTTTAACATTATTGAAGATTTTAATTTTGAAATAGAATCAACGGTATATGAAGAATTTTATAGTTTATATTTTTCATTTGATGGTTATGACTACACAAATTACACAAAAGGCTCACTAAAGGAAATAAATTCTAGAACAGTTACCTACGCAAAAATCGTCTTAGAAAGCTTAAAAAACTGTAAAACTATTGACGACAAAAAAGAAGTTTTGTTCTTAGATTTACTTGACAAAAATCAAGAAATCAAGCACATAAAAACGCTGCCCAAAACCAGAAAACCAACTTTTAAATCAAAATTATTTGCTTTTTAAAAAAAAATATAATACTTCGTATTATGGGTCTAAATTTTCAGGAATTGAAAAAATAAATTTTGTAAAGTCGAAAAAAAAGCCAAATATTTGCATCGCATTTCAACCAAAACAGAAGTTGAATTAAAAATTAGAAACTATGAGTTTATTTATAACATATCAAAACCGTCCAGAAGGAATACCTCCTTTTGTGATGCTTCGTGATTATCGTTAGATAAACTTTTCAAATTTATAGATGAAAAATCCGAAGCCAATTAAAAACTGTTTCGGATTTTTTGTTTTCAGTCATTAGCAAACCTGCTAAACACATTTCCACAAACAGTAAGAATTAAAATCTGGACTTATCTGTCACGTTGAGCGCAGTCTAAATGTCTCATGTGAGTTCAAACTAAAAATAAATCCTGAAACTGTTTCAGGAAAAAAAATAAAAAACATGGACACGAATTTGTTAAACAATTACGTGCTTAAAGCCATAGATGCTTATCCATACGAACTAGAAGAAACTGTAGAAAATCTAAACTACGCCTTATCCTACGAAGCAGACAACGCTTATGCTTTGTATTTAATGGGACGTTTGCAAGCTGAACAATTTGGTGATTACGAAAAAGCAAAGCAATATTATGCAGAGGCTTTAGCAAGCAAACTAGATTATCACAAAGTGTATTCAAAATACATTCTGGTTTTAATGTGGAATGAAGATTACGAAGAAGCTCAAAAATTAATTGACTTTTCTCTAACCGTAAAAGGGTTAAACAAAGGAGAAGTGTATTTATTCCAAGGGCAACTTTTTGAGATTCTTCAAAATTACAAGAAAGCATTAAAGACTTTAAAGCCTGCAAAAAAGCACGTTTACAATAACAGTTTTATCAGCTTCATCGATTCTGAAATTAAAAGAGTTAAAGATAAAATGAAACCTGAAAAGACTAAAAAAACTAAGAGCAAGAAGAAAAAAAAGAAGAAAAACAAAAAATAATTTAACTACGCAAAAAGATTGCGCAACAGCTCAGAATATTTGCAGTGTAATTAATTAGAAGTCTTTTTGGAATCAGACTTTAAAAGTAGCGCTCTGCTAGAAAAAGGAGTCTAGCAGAGCTTAATAAAAGTTCTTTAACATAACAAAAAACGGAAGCATTGAGCAATTGGTTGGCTCGCCTGACTGTAAATCAGGTCTATTATAGCTTGTAGGTTCGAGTCCTACTGCTTCCACATCAAGCAAGTCTTGTTAAGTGTTTCGGTATAGCACTATTGTATAAATCCTTACCAATTGGTATGAGGTTTTTATATTCAACTTGACTTGAAGGCTTCGGGTTATTTGCCAAAAGAATAACCACCATCTATGTACACAGGTTCGAATCCTGTCTTCTCTAACGGGAAGTAGCTAAAGCGGTTATAGCAATAGATTCAATATGTAGGTTCGAATCCTACCAAACCGACATTCGGTTTGTGGCGGAACTGGCAGACGCTCTGTATTTCGGTTACAGTTTGAAATGGACTCATAATCCATATCCCAGAGCTGGTTAACTCACAAAACTAACCACCAAGTGCGTCACACTTTAAATGGCAAAAACAAAGTGAACTAAAACTCGCAAAAGCAATTCGTTGCTTGAGCAGTCTAGAAAACACCTTGACATACAAATTGTATTGTAGGTCGCTTTAGGTATTCTTTTAAAGATTCATTTTTCAATTATAGTTTCGGCAATTGTCGTTTCTGTATTGATAAATCATCTGCAAAACAATTCTAAAAACACTTAAAATCTGTTGTATTTCCGTAGTTAGAAAGATGGTTTTCTTTCACTTTGTTTTAACCGAATAGTCATTCTCAAAAAGAGAATTCTATTATAAATGTATAACCGTTCTGAAGTAAAAAAAAGAAAACTTAAGGACAAAAAATTAGAAATCATGTATAGAGAAAGAATTCATGCAGGTACAGTAGGTTTAGTGTTTAAAAATGGTAATTACACGCGTGTTATTACGGCAGGAAAACATTGGATAAAATTTAGTGAGCAAGTCTTAAGGTTCGACTTATCACAAGCTTTCAGTGCACCAAAAGCATTAGAAATCTTGCTTAAAGATGAAGTCTTAGCAGCAATGTTAACTATAATTAATGTAAAGGATAATGAGATTGTTTTGGTTTACGAAAACAATAACTTTAAACGCATCTTAACTGCTGGTCGTTATGCATTTTGGAACAGCTTAATTGACTACAAATTTGTAACTGCCGATTTAAGTAAAATCGAAATTACAGAAGATATCAGTAAAGCTTTGTATAGCAACATGCAATTGCGTCAATACATTAGAACTTTTGAAGTTGCCGCTTTTGAGAAAGCTATTATGATTGTTAATGATACGTTTGTTAAAATCCTAGAGCATGGTACTTATCATTTCTGGAAAAACGAGCAAACCATTAAGATCGCAAAAGCCGATATGCGTCAATTACAATTAGAAGTTGCTGGTCAAGAATTATTGACCAAAGACAAAGCAACAGTTCGTATTAACTTTTATGCACAATATAAAGTTACAGACGTTGAAACAGCGTTAATGCATAACAAAGATTACGAAAAACAATTGTACACAATTTTACAATTGGCATTAAGAGCATTTGTTGGTGCTTACACTTTAGACGAATTGTTAGAGCAAAAGGAAACCATTGCCGAAGCTGTTTTGAAAAACGTAAAAACACAAGCCACCAAATTAGGTGTTAATGTATTACATTCTGGTATTAGAGACGTCATTTTACCAGGTGATATGAAAGACATTATGAACCAAGTTTTGATTGCTCACAAAAAAGCGCAAGCTAATGTGGTGACAAGACGAGAAGAAACAGCTTCTACTCGTAGCTTGTTGAATACCGCGAAATTAATGGAAGACAACAGCATGTTGTTTAAATTAAAAGAGATGGAATATGTTGAGAAAATTGCTGATAAAATTGGCGAAATCACAGTTGCTGGCAACGGTAACGTCATTGAACAATTAAAAGATATTTTCTCTGTGAATAAGTAAATTCTATAATCCTGCAAGGTTTCAAAACCTTGTAGGTATTATAATTAAGTAGTCAAACCTAAAAGGTAAAAAAAAGACCTTGCATGATAAAAAAATAAAGTACGCAAAAACACTGCGTAACACACTATAATATTTGTGGTGTAATTAAGAAATTAGAAAACATGAACACAAAAGTAACAGGCCATACATTAAAAGCATTAGGTTACAGACAAGGAAAATGGATGAAAGAAGCCATTGCGTATATCAATGAAAACAAATTGGCAGATGACGTTATGGAAACCTATTTAGAGCAATTTAAATCACCAGACCCAATAGGATTGCATAAAAGAACAATTGATTTTTCAATAAACATTAAAGCAGAAAATGAAGAAGAACAAGGCAACGTAGATAAGGTAATTAACTCTATGCAAACCTTAATGAAAACACCAACATTAGTTGATGGAGCGATTATGCCAGATGCATGTCCTGCTGGTCCAGACGGAACAATCCCAGTTGGAGGCGTAGCGGTAGCAAAAAATGCCATTCATCCTGGAATGCATAGTGCAGATATTTGTTGTTCTGTAATGTTAACCGATTTTGGTAAAACAGACCCAAAAGATATTTTAAATGCAGCGCATGCTAATACACATTTTGGTCCTGGTGGACGAGATAGAGATTCGCAATTTAGATTTCCAAAAACACTATTAGAGGCTTTTGAGTCTAACTATTTTTTAAAGGATGGCAACATGTTGCAGATTGCACGATCCCATTTAGGAACTCAAGGCGATGGTAATCATTTCTTGTTTGTAGGAATCTCTAAAAAAACAGGAAACACAATGATGGTAACGCATCATGGTTCTAGAGGTCCAGGTGCACGTTTGTACACTAAAGGTATGAAAATCGCCGAACGTTTTAGACAAGAATTATCACCAGACACCAAGAAACAAAATGCGTGGATACCTTTTGAAACTGAAGAAGGCCAGGCCTATTGGGACGCTTTGCAAATTATAAGAGACTGGACAAAAACCAATCACGAAGTATTGCATAATTCAGTCGCAGAAGCTTTAGAAATTGAAATTGAAAACAGATACTGGAACGAACATAACTTTGTTTTTAAAGATGGTGATTTATTTTACCACGCTAAAGGTGCAACACCATTGGATACTAAGTTTATGCCAGATATTACAGGACCAAGATTAATTCCGTTAAATATGTCTGAACCTGTGCTTATTGTTGAAGGCAATACCACAAACACCAATTTAGGTTTTGCGCCACATGGAGCAGGTAGAAACGTGAGTAGAACACAACATAGAAAAAGCAAAATAGGAACCACAATGCAAATTTTTAAAGAGGAAACGCGTGGATTAGATATCCGATTTTTTTCAAAGGAAATTGATATTACTGAGTTGCCTTCTGCTTATAAAAATGCAAAAGCGGTAAGACAGCAAATGGATGAATTCAATTTAGGAACCGTCATTGACGAAGTGATGCCTTACGGTTGTATTATGGCTGGTGATTGGCAGAAAAATGCACCTTGGAAAGTTCGTCGAAGACAGGATAAAAAACGAAATAAAAAATAATTTTTAGAAAGGGAAAAGTGGACTGGCTTTGGTTGGTCTGCTTTTTAATTTTAAAAAACATCAATTACCCTAAACCCATTACCTCTAAAAAAAATCTCATCACCAACATCTTTTGACAATAATAATTGCGCAATAGGTGTCGCGGCAGAAATAGCATAATAAGTAGTTTTATCTATTACTATTTCGCCAGTACTAACAGCAATAAAATAATTGGCTTGTGTTGTTTTTATTACAGAACCTAATGCCACTTTTTGGTGTTTAGATTCCACATTTACCTTATGAAGAATTTGCTTTTGTTTTTCAATTTCTGCTAACTGATGACCCGCTTTTTCGCGTTCTAATTGTAGCATTGCTCTTCCGGTTTCATGCTTATCACCTGCACTACTTTTGGTCTCTGAGGTTAGAGACACTTGAATTTCATGAATAGTATTTGTTATCGCCTGTAAACGAGTATCTATAAAAGATTGACATTGAGCATACAATTCTTGTTTTATCTTATTGGTCATTTAGATGGCGTATATGGTAATTTAAAGAGCTATTAGTAAAATTAAATATTCTCGTTGCTTGAGTTTTCTTCTGCTTCTATTTTTTGTAACCCAAAGAATATTTGAGAGATGATATTTACATCTTCATTCTTCCCTAAAAGATTACCTACTATTTTAATTTTATTAGTGCCTTTTAATTGATTTGCTTCAATATTTAATGTCTCCAATAAAGCAAATACGTCATTCGCTCTTGAAATTGTAATATCTTTTTGTAAATGATTAAAATCAACATCTAGTTTGAAGAAACTAGCGCTATTTTTTTCTTCAGTCTTAAGCTTTTCTTTAGTTGTATTAAATGATACTATTTGATTATTTTCTTTAGCATAAAATGTATAATAAGGAATACTTAATAATACATCATTTGCTATAGCACCATTGTTTTTTAAGTAAGTATCTAAACTTTCATTCTCATTGACTCCTAGGTTAATCGTTATTTTAGGCACCTCCTTTTCTTGCCGTTTTTTTACAGCTACTTTTTCAAAATTATCATCGTAGTCATAACTAATAATTGTGTCTAATTGTGTTGTTCTTCCTATAATTGCTGCACTAAAAAAACCGTTAGTTCTATTAGCTAGTTCAGCGACTTCTATATTATTTTTGGAGAAGAAAGATACGTTTTCAAAGTTTTTAGAAAATGCTTTTTCGTTCTCTTTATTGTTAAAATTAGCATCAAAATAAAGTTGTAGAGACGCTTCTGGCAAACTATTATAAGTTGTACTTGTCTTATATATCTCTGAGTCTTTTGTATAAATATCACCATGTACAATTGCTCCTTTGTCTTTAAAGTTAAGCGTTATTAAACTTTCCTTATTTACAAAAACAATATGGTCAGATGTGCTGCTTAGTTTTTTAATAATGTCATGATTCTTATCCGAAATAAGCTTGTCTCTTAATAATACATCTTCAAAAACAGTTTTTAATTTATCTAAAGGCGTATCTAAGGTCAGAGCTACTGCTATTTTTTCTGAGTTCCAAGCTAGCATTAGTTTAGACTTTTCTAAAGTAAGCTTCTTATAGCCTTTTGCATCGTTTGTAATTACACTTGATTTCTCTTTAGCGTATTTATCTATATACTTTTTAAAAGCTTCTATATCGTCAATTTTGAAGGTGGTAAAAATGGTGTTATCGATGTGTTTTATCGTATAAAACGCCATTGCGTATGGTTTTAAATCTACACCAATACCATCGTCCTCTTTTGAATCGTCTTTTTTATTGTCCTTATATGTTTTTGTGTTTTTCCAGTAATAGCTTGGTGATGAAAGTGCATCTAAAACTATTGTTTTTGTAATGTCATGCACACCAACTTTAATTACACTTTCTGCGTCTTCATGTATAACGTTAAGTAAAACAGACGTCTTTTTAAAATGGGTGTAACCAAAATACCCTACCAATACTAATAGAAGTATCGATAGGGTTATTTTTAGAGATTTTTTCAAAAGATTTTAGTTTAAATAATTAATCCATTAGTGCAGTAATCATATTTAAAAAATATGCTAAACTGTTGTTATGTCCTTTCTCTGGTGTATTTAAAATCATCTCACCTTCCATGGCATTCTTCTTAACTTTTCCTGTTTTGAAAATTACATCCTCTGTATTTTCAGCAATAAAATCTATTTTTTCTTTAAAATCATTAGGCATAATTTCTCTTGGGAATGTTGAAGCAATTTCTTGTCCGTTTACATAAATCGCACTAGAGTTCTTTTTAATTAGGTTTTTATGTTTCCCACCAACTTTACTGTTGAATTTACCGTTTTTAATTGCAACCATATCTTCAAAAGAAGTTCCGATAAGAATGGCATCATTCTTAAACATAACATTTAAAGCAAAAGGCAACTCATTTGTATTTAATTGGTAGATTCCGTTAGCATTTAAAGTTACTTCTCCTCTACTTTCTTTTACAGCTATTTTCATTAATTGATGAAACAAATCACCTTCAGATGATGTTAACATCATTAAAAAACCTGGTAGCGTTTCTTTTTTAGTTTTAGTTACTTCTTCTCTTTCATAATTTTCATCATACTCATAAGTTGTGTAACTTAATTCTCTTTCCTTCATTTCTGTAAGAACAAAAAGCATATCTCCCCTTAATATTTTTGCTGCACCTTCTTCATCAATCAATAATGACAAAATTCTCATACCAATAGGTACAAATGCTGCAACTTCGTCATCCTCATAACCTTCAAACATTTTACTCATCATTTCTGGATAAGCTTCTAAAATGCCTTGTGTGCTCATATTCACCGAAAAATAACCTAACATTTTATCTTCATTAAAGAATTTAAAAAAATTAGAGTTCATTTTACCATTATACATGGCTTCAGTGTATTTAGCCATGTCACTATTCATGGTGTAAATTGTTTTTAGAGACACCTGAGTTTTTTCGAAATTAAGCTTAGACGTAAGCGACATATCTCCATAAAAATTTTGTAAGCCATCATATAGCCCTAAGTAATTAGGTCCTAAACCATAAGATGCCTGTTGTAACAAATCTGAATAAATAGAACTAAGATCAGCAATCCAAGCTGTAGCTTCATCTTTACTATTGCCAATTGCTTTTACATATTTACTATTTTTTAAAATAGAACCATTAGCGTAATTACCTTGAATTGTTAATTTTGCATAGGCAACTAAGGCTTTGTCTGCTATTAATTTTTTAGCTTCTCTTTCTTTTCTTAAGTTCTCATAATAATCATCATTATTACTATAAGACTCTGTAGATTCTATAACCGTTTCTTCAATCTCTACTTCTGTAGATTCTATAACTGCTTCTTCTATTTCAGTCTCTTCTATAATAGTTTCTTCATCATTTACATAAGAGTTTATTGTCAACTTTTCTACACCATTTTCTGTGTTAGTCGTTAAGGTTATAGTTTTATATTGAGAACCAGATCTGTTTTTACTATTAAACTTCACCGTAATTTCACCAGATTGACCAGGACTAATAGCCGTTTCTGGATAATCAGGAACTGTACAACCACAACTAGCTCTGGCATCTGTTATTACCAAATCTGAATCACCAGTATTAGTAAATTCAAATGAATGGGTTACTACACTTCCTTGAATGATAGTTCCAAAATCATGATCTCTTTCAACAAAAGTCATTATAGGATAATATGCTTCAACAGCTTCGACTACAACTTCCTCAGTTAATTCTTCTACATTGTAATCGTTATAGCCATAATAATCGTCACTATATGTCTCTTGAGACATTGTCATTAGCAACATATTATTATTCCACATCATAACCATATTATCATAAGAGTCTACAAAATAAGATAGATCTCCATCTGTGATTATTTTCTTCTTTTGTCTCTCTGGCATTAATTTTTCAAAACCAACTTTATCCTTTAAAGGAACCAAAAAGTTATGTTTTAAACTCAATGAATCAGATATCATAAAGTAATAGAAATCCCGTTTTAAATCAATTCCTAATTCATTTATATTAGAAACTCTACCATCAGTCTCTTTAATCATCTCTTTTAAAAATAATTTTCCGATTTTAGAGTTTTCAAACTCAGCTACAGAAACTAAGTCGGTAACATTGCTTCCTTTTATAGCAACAACTGCTTTAGCGTCTTTTGGTATTTTAGTCACCAAGTCTTGAGCGTTAATTGATAATGCAACGCAAAAAAGATAAGTAAATAGTAGTATTTTTTTCATGTGTAAGATTGGATTGGGTCGTTATATTATTTAGATAGTTGAATTGAATTTGTAATATTTTTTTCTCCTAAAATTAATGACATTAAATCTACTTTTAGGAAGACTGCTTTTTTATTAGGAGACACTTTAGCATTTGCATTAGTTACCTTTTCTACTTCATTTTCAAATCTATAAATACTAGTATAGTTAGCATCTTCAAAAATTTTACGATCCTCACTATTTAATTTATAAAAGTTTCTTTTAATACTCTCGTCATAAGAAAATAAGCGTTTAAAGCTATTGGCACTGTATGAAAAATTGGTAGTATTAAAATTTGTTTTACTCTTCTTATTATGCTTACTAATTAAATCTTTAAAAACAGAATCTAAATTCGCTGTAGAACTAAAATCACAAGAAATTGTAAAGATATAATTATCGAAATCAGAAGTAGTTGCTATATTAGAAATACCATCAATAGTTTTTAAATGGTTTTTTGCCTCTTTTAATGCTTTACCTATATCTTCTTTTGAAGGAACTTTATAACCATTAACACTATCTAAAAGCATAATCGATGCAATTTTAGATTTGCTTTTACTTAGATTAAATGTCACCAACATTTCTCCACTTCCGTCTGTATTTAAGCTAATTTCCTCAAGAATTTCAAAACAACTTGAAAACAAGGTTAAACTTAATATTATTATAAAAAAGTTGAAAAATCTTTTCATGTTTAGGTCTTGATTTGATTGGGCTAATATTATCTTAAAAGGCATAATTGACTTCAAAAGTAATAATAATTATAAGGGCTTTAAGATTAAACCCAATAATAATCACTAATAAGTCTAAGAAACCGTTATCATGTTACAAGTATAGTTTCAATTTTATACTTTATTTCTGTTCATCTTCTGATTCTGAATAATTTAAAGTTCCTAAATAACCCATTTGGTTTACAATCCAAGATTTTCTACCTTCAATATATTGTGTTGCCGGATTTGCCCTATATCTCAAAGGGCTAGGCAGAATAGAAGCAATGGCTGCTGCCTCGTATTTAGATAAATTTGAAGCTGATTTTTTAAACCAATACTGAGCTGCTGCTTCTGCTCCATAAATACCTGGCCCCATTTCTATACTATTAAGATAGACTTCCATAATGCGTTTTTTAGTCCAAATGAGTTCTATTAAAAACGTAAAATAGGTTTCTAATCCTTTGCGCAACCAACTTCTGTCTGGCCAAAGAAATACATTCTTTGATGTTTGTTGAGAAATAGTGCTTGCTCCTTTTAGTTTCTTTCCCTTTTTATTATTCTCGTATGCTCTTTCAATAGCTTTAATATCAAAACCATTATGGTTTAAAAAGAATTGATCTTCACTACAGATTACTGCCTTTTGTAGATTTATTGAAATAGTTTCAATAGAAACCCATTTATGCTCCCAACCTTTTTTGTTAGCATCTGTTTGTTCTACATTACGAATCAACATTAAAGGTGTTAGTGGTACAGGAACCCACTTAAATAAAAAAACAATTGCAACAGAAAAAACAACAAGCCAGAATAGGATTTTAAAAAGGAATCGAAATAATCGTTTTATTAATTTCATCACCATTAATTATGCTAAATCGGCTAATCCTCTACCAACTAAACTGCCAATTGCAATTCCCATTCCGCCTAACCTTACACCACAAAACACATGATTTGAAATTTGCTTTACAATCGCTTTTTTTTGTTTTCCAACTCCCATAATACCAGACCAGCGATGCTCAATTTCAAAATTTGTTTGTGGCAAAATGGTAGTTTTTAAAAGTTCTTCAAGCTTATTTTGAATGATTTCTGTTTGGCCAAATTCCGTGGTTTCTTCGGTTTTAAAATCGAGATGTCGTCCACCTCCTAGTAAAATTCTATTATCCATATTTCTGAAATAATAATAACCTTCATCTAAATGGAATGTTCCTTTAATTTTTAAATCATTAATAGGTTTTGTAATTAAAACTTGGGCTCTAGCTGGTTTCACCTTAGGAATATCAAGCTGCTGAGCAAAGCCATTTGTAGCAATTAATAGTTGCTTTGTATTGATTTCAAAATGATTGGTTTTAACGTTTACTGTATTTGAATCTTCAGAGAAACTTTGAACTGTTATATTATTCAATATTTTTACTCCTAATGATTGTACCTTACATAACAAGGCTTCCATCATTTTACCTGTATTAATCTGCCCTTCAAACGGATTAAAGCTATAATGAGGTTTTATGTTTTTAAATCCAAAATTGTTTTCTTTAAACGTAAACACATCAGACTTAAAAACAGGATGTAAAAGCCGATTGATTTCTTCCTGTTTATTTCTACATAAATCATAAAGTGCTTTATCCGATTCTAAAAATAATTCATAACCACCCAAATTTTGATAATCTATGGCTTTATCACCCAAGGTTTCACGAAGCATATTAAGACCTTTAATACGCTTCTTAATCAATTCTACAACTTCCTTTTCAGAGTGTTTTTTTAAGTCGTCTATAATCTCGCTTAAGCTTCCAAAACATGCAAAACCAGCGTTTTTTGTACTTGCGCCTTGCGGTAGAATTCCTTTTTCGAGAATTAAAATCTTTGACTTAGGGAATCGTTGCTTTAATTGAAGTGCACAATTAAGACCAACAATTCCGCTACCAACAATTGTAAAATCGATGTCAGTTAACCACGTTTTTATTTCCCAATAAGATAGATTCATACTGAACTCATTTTAAATAAAAAAAGCTCCTAAAAATAGGAGCTTTTAATGTATAAATTAAATTTTTATTCTACTACAATTTTCTTAGTCACTTTCTGTAAACCATCTGAAATAGTTAACAAATAAACTCCTGCTTGTGCATTATTAAGTTGAATTGTTTCTTCAAAACGACCTACACTACTATACACCTGGTTATAAATAGTACGCCCTCTTATATCGAAAACATCTATTGTAATAGCCTCACTCGATTTTGGATTAAAGCCTATATTAAATTCACCATTATTTGGGTTTGGATATACGCTTAAGTTATCTAATTCGTTTTCTGGAATACCTAAGGATTCTGTACAAAATTCCATTGACCAGTTGTTTAAAGTACCTGTATCACCCGTAAAAAAATCAACGGCTAAAAGCGTCCAATCACCACTCATTTCTAAGCCATTAAAAACACTTAATGGACTTGCCGCTTCATAGAGACCAGCTGTTGGGCTCGCACAAGAAATTACTGGTTCTCCATCTTTAAAGGTGACATCAATGTTATCAAAATCACCTGAATTACAAGTTCTATTCCAAATATTAACAAAATCTGTCCCATTAGGATGTTGTAATTGTAATATTAAATCTCCGATATAAGTATGTGAAACATCAATTGATACTCTAAAATCTGTTATCGTTCCAGAATCTGGTACATTAATGGTGTTAGCGACTACAGTTCCTTGAACATTTTCACCACCTCCATCAGGAATTGCTAAAGCTATATCTCCAGAAGCATAAGTTGTACATATAATATCAACTCCAATCGCAAAACTACTACTATTAACATTAAAAAATATACCATTTGCTGCTTCTACCATTATTCTACAGTTTGAAGAAGAAACATTAGGTACTGTAATATTATGCGAGCCATCATTTGGCGTATTACTCGCTAAAACAGTATCAAAATTTAAACCTCCATCAGTAGATAATAAAATATTTACATTGGCTTCGTCTACACCATTACCTGTTGTACCTGCTACATCCCAAGTTACTGTTTGTGATGTACCTACTTCCCAAGAAACTCCACTGGTATTTTGAGAGGTTACAGTAAAAGGTCCTGCAGAGGTTGTTACTGAGGCCAACATTTGATCTGAATCTGTTTGTCCTCCACTAGCGTCATTATCTCTAACCGTTAAAACGAAATTTAAAAATCTACTAACAGATGAAAGTTTTTCCCATGTTGTAGATGTCCCTCCATTTGCTACGACATCCGCAAGTCTTGGTATATATCTAATAGGGTTTGTAGTACCCTCATAAGATCGCACTAATGGGCCTGTAAAAGTTGTCTCCGTTGGAACTCCTGCAGCACCTAAATCATATTGTTCCCAAGTATAAGTAAGAGATGCCATCCCATCAACATCTGTAGAACTACTTCCGTCTAATTTGTATGGTGTTCCTTGCGGAATAGCATAATTAGAACCAGCGTTTGCAACAGGCTCTGTATTTCCAGTTGCAGTTCTGTTTACAGGACAAGAACCTGTACTTGATACATGGCTCCAAATTCTGAAAATACTATTGCGGTGAAAATAAGCATCACTACCTATTTGAATATTATCTGATCCACAAATACCAGCATAAGCCATTATAGTAGACCCACTTCCTGGTTCATATGCATTTGATGAAGACCTATTTCCGCCTGCACAACTCCCAACTGAACCATTAAACGTATGTGGACCACCAAATTGATGACCTAATTCATGAGCAACATAATCAATATCAAAAGAATCTCCAACAGGTTGACCAATACCAGTAACTCCTCTCGCCTTATTGTTATTATTACATGTAACTCCCAAACCAGCTAATCCACCAGCTCCTGTACTAAAGGTGTGACCAATATCATAATTTCCAGACCCAATAGTACCGTTTATAATACTCTGACTTTGGTTAATTAATGTATTGGTACTATCATTTTCAAAAGGATCTGTTGTACCATCTGTATAAATAAGACTCGAGTTATTAGCAACTAAAGTCATAGTTATTGAGAGGTCTCTCTCGTAAATACCATTTACCCTGTTTATTGTTACAACAACAGCAGCCAAAGCATCTGCCACAGTTCCTCCATGAAATGCCGTATATTCTCCGGTACAAGCAACGGCAAGTCTATAATTTCTTAACATACCATCATCAGCATTTTTAGCGAAAAAAGAATCACTTTCTAAAGTACTACTTAATCTTGGGTCATCAATTACGCCACATTCAAATTCAAAATTTAAATCTTCTAAATTTTTTCTTGAGTATACCGTGTAAATATTCCCATCAGTTGAAAATGGGTCAATAAATTGTGTACCATTTGCTGTGTTTAAAAACATAGCATGAAATCCTTTAGACGTTATACTAAACCTTATGATTTCTGAAGGGTTTTCAATGCCTTGACCAGCATAGGTTTTTGTATTAGGATATTCTGCTTGAAGCTCAGACTCCATCATTGGAGTTTCAAATACTCTAAAGTTATTTAACTCTCCATTAGAGTTTGGAAAAGCAATAATTGTATTTCCTTGATGTTCTCTGTCACCAACATTTTGTAATGTATTTTTTAATTCTTCGAGATTTAGTTTGAAGAATTTTTCTGTCTTTAGTGAAATTTTTCTAAAAACCTGTTCTGATTGTATTGCCTTAGTTTCACTTACACTAGACCATAATTCATTAGAATTCTGCGAACTAGCTGATAAAGTGAATAACAAAATGAAAACAATTGCTGTTTTAATAAAGTAGTGTTTATTCATAGTTACTATTTTTTCAATCCTTAAAGTTACTTGTATTTATTCGATTATCAAAAAAAGCCATAATCTCTTTTAAAATGATGTTGAGAAACGAACATATCAACTTGGTCAAATAAAAAACCCAAACCTTTCGGTTTGGGTTTTTTTTATTATTCAATTTCGTCTTGAATCTTAAAATCTTCCATAAATTTTGTAGTATAATTACCAGCTAAATAATCTGGATGATCCATCAATTGTCGATGGAATGGAATTGTAGTTTTGATACCTTCAATTACAAATTCATCTAAAGCACGTTTCATTTTATTGATTGCTTCTTCTCTTGTTTGAGCCGTTGTAATCAACTTAGCTATCATAGAATCATAATTTGGAGGAATACTATAACCAGCATATACATGAGTATCTAATCTTACACCATGACCTCCTGGTGCATGAAGTGTAGTAATTTTTCCTGGTGAAGGTCTAAAATCATTAAACGGATCTTCAGCGTTAATTCTACATTCAATAGAGTGTAATTGTGGTAAATAATTTTTTCCAGAAATTGGCACACCTGCAGCAACTAATATTTGTTCACGAATTAAATCGAAATCAATTACTTGTTCTGTAATTGGGTGCTCTACTTGGATACGCGTATTCATTTCCATGAAGTAGAAATTTCTATGCTTATCTACAAGAAATTCAACAGTTCCAGCTCCTTCATATTTTATGAATTCAGCAGCTTTTACTGCTGCTTTACCCATTTTAGTTCTCAATTTATCTGTCATAAAAGGAGAAGGTACTTCTTCCGTTAATTTTTGATGACGTCTTTGAATTGAACAATCACGTTCTGATAAATGACAGGCTTTTCCACGAGAATCACCTACAATTTGTATTTCGATATGACGAGGCTCTTCAATAAGCTTCTCCATATACATATCATCATTTCCAAATGCAGCTTTAGATTCTGATCTTGCAGATTCCCAAGCATTTTGTAAATCTTCTGGTTTCCATACAGCACGCATGCCTTTTCCACCACCACCTGCTGATGCTTTTAACATTACTGGATAACCTGTTTCTTTTGCGACTTTTACACAGTCTTCAAAAGTCTCAATTATACCATCACTTCCAGGTACACATGGTACACCAGCCGCTTTCATTGTTGCTTTTGCATTAGCTTTATCACCCATACGGTCAATCATCTCTTCAGATGCACCAATGAATTTTATACCATGCTCCTCACATATTTTAGAGAATTTTGCGTTTTCAGACAAAAATCCATAGCCAGGATGTATAGCATCTGCATTTGTGATTTCTGCCGCAGCAATAATATTAGATATCTTAAGGTATGAATCACTACTAGCTGGTGGTCCTATACATACAGCTTCATCTGCGAATTTAACATGAAGACTTTCTGCATCTGCTGTAGAATAAACTGCAACAGTTCGGATACCCATTTCTTTACAGGTTCTAATAACTCTAAGTGCTATTTCCCCTCTATTTGCAATTAGTATTTTTTTAAACATGTCTTTTGAGTTTAAGAATTTATTGTTTAGCCGTTTTTGTTTAAATGCGTTCTATTTAAACTTAAAACTTAAACTTCTAAACTTAAAGTTTACGAAGGATCAACTAAAAACAAAGGTTGATCAAATTCTACTGGAGAAGAATCATCAACCAACACTTTTACAATTTTTCCTGAAACTTCTGATTCAATCTCGTTGAATAACTTCATTGCTTCTATAACACAAAGAACATCACCTTCTTTAATATCAGTACCAACTTCTACGAAAACAGGTTTGTCTGGAGATGGCTTACGATAAAACGTACCAATAATTGGTGATTTTATAGTAATATATTTAGAATCTTCTGCCGAAGTATCAGCCGCAGGTACTTCTTGCACAGGTACAGCTTGTTGCATTGGTACTTGTTGATGCATCACAGGAGCTTGTTGCATTGGTACTTGTTGAACAATTGTTGTATCATCTGAACCAGTTCTAATGGTAATTTTTACATCATCCATTTCCAACTTAACTTCACTCGCACCTGATTTGGCTACAAATCTAATTAAGTTTTGTATTTCTTTTATATCCATAATTTTAGATATTAATTAGTTAATTAATTAATTGTTTTAGGAATTATAAGCCCATTTAAAATATATAGAGCCCCAAGTAAATCCGCCACCGAAAGCAGCAAATATTATTTTATCACCTTTTTTAAGTTGTGATTCGTAATCGTATAATAATAACGGTAAGGTTGCAGAAGTTGTATTTCCATACTTCTGTATATTCATCATTACCTTTTCTTCTTCTAAGTTTATTCTGTTTGCAGTTGCATCAATGATACGTTTGTTAGCCTGATGTGCCGCCAACCATTGAATATCATCATTTTTAAGATTGTTTTTCTTCATAACTCGTTCTGTAACGTCAGCCATGTTAAAAACAGCATTTTTAAATACCGTTTTCCCATCTTGAAAAATATAATGCTTTCCTTCTTTAAATGTATCTTCATTAATTGGATATGCAGAACCTCCATAAGTTGCTTGAAGAAATTCTCTTCCTTCACCATTACTCCTCAGTAGTTCGTCTTGTAATCCTAAACCTTCTTCATTAGGTTCAAAAAGTACTGCACCTGCACCATCACCAAAAATGATACACGTAGCTCTGTCTTTATAATTTATAAAAGAGGAATTTTTATCAGCTCCAATAAGAAGTATTTTTTTGTAACGACCAGATTCTATATAAGCTGATGCTGTAGACATACCAAAAAGGAAACTAGAACATGCTGCTTCTAGATCGTAAGCAAATGCATTAACGGCTCCAATTTGAGTTGCTGTGTAAGATGCAGTTGCAGCAGCTTTCATGTCTGGTGTTGCTGTACAAACAATAACCAAATCAATCTCTTTTGGATCTAGTCCTTTTTTCTCAATTAAATCTTCGGCTGCTTTTATAGCTAAGAAAGAAGTTCCTTTTCCTTCTTCTTTAAGAATTCTACGCTCTTTAATACCTGTTCTTGAAGTAATCCATTCATCGTTAGTCTCGACCATGGTTTCAAGTACTTTATTGGTTAAAACAAAGTCTGGAACATAGCCTCCGACTGCTGTAATTGCCGCTGTGATTTTACTCATTATTAGGATTTAGAAGATTAAATGTATCGAAAATTGATAAAATTTGATGTGTTTAATTCAATTTTTATCAATTTATCGCAAATAATTACGCAAAGTAAGTGGTTTTTGCGCTATTCAAAAAATAATAACAAAAAAAACGCTCACAAGTGAGCGTTTTCTTATATGCATGCATAATACTTATGCAACATTTTCTTCTTCAACAGACTTGTCAATTAAAATTTGACCTCTGTAATATAATTTACCTTCGTGCCAATGAGCTCGGTGGTATAAGTGTGGCTCACCAGTTGTTGGGCAAGTTGCTATTTGAGGTACAGAAGCTTTATAATGTGTTCTTCTTTTATCTCTTCTTGTTTTCGATATTTTACGCTTTGGATGTGCCATTTTAAATGTTATTTATCCGTTAATAGTTTTTTTAAATTATTCCAACGAGGATCAATATCCTCTGATGATTTATTTTTTATGTCCTCTTGCGGACTTAATTCTTCTAATTTTGAAAGTATATCCGATTCTAATGTGCCATCTTCTATACCTGGATGAATCCGTTTAATTGGAACCGCTAAAATAATAAGCTCATAAATATACTGAGCTACATTAATTTCATAATCTCCGTGCGGTACAATTAATATGTCTTCATTATCATTATTATACTCATTTCCAAACTTAACAACTAACTTAAAAGCGTCATCAATAGCCTGGTCATAATGTTCATTTGTGATATCACAATTAACATTAACAACACCTTTTGCCGAAAAATACAACTCTAAAAGGGTTGATTTTTTTTCGAATTTCAGGTCAATTTTAACATCAACTGAGTTGAATTCATCGTACTCAAAATGTTGAAAGAACGTATTATCAATTTGATAGTCAAAATGATGCTCTCCTATTTTTAACCCTACAAAAGGAATTGTATAAGATTTTAATGCCTTCATTACTCCACTCAATTTGAGCCTGCAAATATATAAATTTTTAATTATTTAAAGCCTAGATATCAACAAATTTTGTTTATAACTATCTAGATTGCTTTTTTAGGGGATTTTTACCGTAAAAATCATAGTCTTCTCGACTCCTAAAAATTTGAATCGCTGTAAATATTGCTTGCTTCATAGAACCTTCGTCAGCAATACCTTTTCCTGCAATTTCATATGCCGTTCCGTGATCTGGCGATGTTCTAACTTTACTTAAACCAGCCGTATAATTAACACCCTCTCCGAATGCTATGGTTTTAAACGGAATTAATCCTTGATCATGATAAGATGCTATGATAGCGTCAAACTTTTTATAGGTATTAGAACCAAAAAAGCTATCTGCAGAATAAGGTCCGTAAACTAAATGACCTTCAGACTTTATTTTTTCTAATGCAGGCTTTAATACAAGATCGTCTTCATTGCCAATAACACCATTATCTCCAGCGTGCGGATTTATTGCCAAAACTGCAACTTTAGGTCTAATGATTCCAAAATCTTGTTTTAATGATTTGATTACTGTAGCAATCTTTTCATTTATTAAGTCTGTAGTAATGGTCTCGCTAGCATCTTTTAATGGCACATGATCGGTTAATAGACCAACGCGCAGCGAATTAGAAACCATAAACATAAGACTCTTACCATTAAGTGCTTTGGCTAAATAGTCTGTGTGCCCTGGGAAATTAAATTTCTCTGACTGAATATTATGTTTATTAATGGGTGCTGTAACTAATACATCAATAGCCCCGTCTTTTAATGCATTGGTTGCTGCTTCAAGCGATTTTATTGCATATTCACCTGTTTTCTTATCTTCTTTACCAAAATCTATTTTTACAGCTTCTTTCCAAACATTAACAACATTAACTTTTCCTATTGCTACTTTTTCAGGACTATCTATGCTAAAAAAATTAATTTTACTTTTAAAATGGTTTTTAAAAAACTGCATAGTTTTATCTGATGCAAAAATTACTGGCGTACTTAACTCTAAAGACCTTGGGTCTTCATAAGCTTTTATTATAATTTCTGGACCAATACCATTGAGGTCTCCAACTGAAATGCCAACAATAACTGATTCTTTTCGTTTCATATATATGGTAACTATCTTTTAGAAACTAAAAAGCACATATAATTATGTACCGTTTCCTATTACTAACAAAGTTTATTAAATAAATTGGGTTTAACTTTGTGGATGCAAATTTAAACTAAATAAAGTACATATTATGTTTACAGGAATTATTGAAAATCTAGCTACGATTAATAAGTTGGTAAAAGAAGGAAGCAATCTTCATATTACAGTACAATCTTCTATTACAAATGAACTAAAAATCGACCAAAGTGTTGCCCATAATGGTGTCTGCTTAACTGTTGTTAATATTGAAGACGATACTTATACTGTTACGGCTATACAAGAAACTTTAGACAAAACCAATATTGGTTCATTAACTAACAATCAACTGGTTAATATTGAGCGTGGCATGAAGTTAGGTGACCGATTAGATGGACATATTGTGCAAGGCCATGTTGACCAAACGGCAAATTGCATTAGTGTTTTAGAAGAAAACGGAAGTTGGGTTTTTACCTTTGAATACGATAAAAATCTAAACAATATTACAATAGAAAAAGGTTCTATTACTGTGAATGGTGTTAGCTTAACCGTTGTAAATTCTCAATTAAACCAATTTTCTGTAGCAATTATTCCATACACCTATAATAATACAACTTTTAAAACATTAAAAATTGGAGATAAGGTAAATCTAGAATTTGATGTTATTGGAAAATACGTAAAACGATTAAATGACCTTAGAAGTTAAACTGCCTTTTTAGAAAAACTGTACATTTTATAAGCTCCATAACCTAGGGCAATGACCAACAACACAACAATTCCACTATCAATTGGGAGTCCTGGTGGTGGTGGTGGCAAAGGCGGTGGAGGCGTAGCTCCTTGCGCCATAGATGCGAAAGCAACGAAAAAAACTAAGACTGAGGCTAACATATTTTTGTTCTGCATTCTATTAAATATGGTGTAAAAGTATTAAAAAAAATCAGCATACAAAATTAATTCGTATAAAAAACATCTTTGAACGGTAAAATTTATCGATAAAATGCCAAAAAATGTAGTTTTTTAGGGAAGATATCTACATTTTTCTTCAAATTTCTGCGCAAATATAATACTATTTTTACTTACAATAAACACTATAAAAGGCATTTAAACGAAAAAAGAAAAGGTGTTTAAATTAAAATAACGGATATAATCGCATTAAACTATTTAGATAACAATATATACGCTTATTTATTTCATTAAAACTTAATAACAACAATACTCTTAAACATTAATACTTTGGAAAACTGATTTAATTTCGGCTTCACCATATTTTCGTTCTAATCGTCTTATGGTAAAATAAGCTGTTGCCATTTTCTGAAAGTGATTTACAAATACATAGTTTAATCCTCCTCCTCCAATCGCTCCAATTACAGGTACAGCTTGCGCTAAAAATTTTTCACTAATTAAAAGACTTAATCTTGTGGCTATTTTAGACAAAAAATTACCAATTGCATTAGAGCCCAAAACACCTGCACCTTTAGCCAAACTATCTAAAGTAATTTTAATTCCAGAAGCAGACACATTATTAATAGTAGAATTTAAAGCTAATCTCGTGGTATAGTAACTAGCTTCTAAATCATCATCGTTTTTAGAACCTCCTCCTAAAGCAAAAACTTGTAAGCATGCCATTTGCCCTTCTAACGTATAAATATCCTCACCTTCACTGCGCGCTATATCCATAATAGTACGCATTAAAAACTTAGTGGTAAGCGTTACTTCTGATGCAAAAATCGCTGTACCAAAACCTGTGGAAGACCCAAAAAAGCCACTTATTACACCAGTACCAGTCACAATACCTTTATAAGTGTTTTTTGAAGGCTTCTTAAACGTTTTATGTTTCTGAATAGTTAATAAGTTAGCTTTTACAATCTTTATTAAAACTGATTCTGTCATTTTTTGCACTTTTAACAGTATTTTCTCTGGCACAAACTTAACACCTGTTTCTACTGTATTGCCAACTTTATTGACATTCCTAATTGCCCAACTTAAGTTATGCATATCGGATTTAGCTTGGACTAAAGCATCTTTATCTTCTGGAGAAATTGATATTGGTGTTATATTCAAAATATAGCTTTTATTATTATCTGTCGCTAATCTTCAGTTTAAGTTACACCACAATTAATTTCTAAGAGAAAAACCTCTCAATTTCTTGAAAGGTTTAACTTAATTCTTGGATAACTTTTGAAAACTCAATAATAACAACACTAAGAACTATTACATGGTTAAAAAGAGTCTTTAAGTTTATAAAATTAAATCATCTGGTAGAATTAAATTCTTAAACCCGTATCCAAGAATTTATAGCTTAAAGAAACTTAGGCTTAATAACTAGCATTGCCCAAGCCCAATTTTGACTTCCTGAAGCTACATTTTCTGCTACTCCTTTTAATTCATACATACCATCACTAGCAAACATCTGAGAGTAACCCAAAACTAATGCGTAACCCTTAAATTTTTGTTTAAAAACCAAATCAACTTCAGTTCCTAATGATTTTTCACCACTAGCTAACTCTTGTTCTCCACTAAAATTTAATGCTTTTACTAATAAACTAGATTTCTCACCTAATTTAAAGTTTGCACTAGCATGCAAATCCACCAAGCCAATAGAATTAGCATGGTTACCGACATAGAAATAATCCATAAATCCATTGAATTTATGATTTGTTCCATATAAAGGAAAGAACGCTCCTGTTTCACCCGCATCACCATCATTACCACTAATAATTTCTACACCTGCTCCAAAAGTCACCTTATCCGATGATTTATAAGACAAATCCAAACTTAATAAATGTGCTCCTTTTACATCTACTTCACCTTGTCTTTGGCCAGTTTGTAAATAGGCATTTGCAGCTACACCAAATTTGCCACTATTGTATTTTAAATGCGTACCAATTGTTTGCAATCCACTTGTTCCATCAGCAGTTACACCATCATCTTCATATTCCTGAAAACCATTATTCATCAATAATAAACTTCCTGAAAACTTAGACCATTTCTTACTTAAATGCAACATTTGCATTGTTTTATAAGAGAAAAAACCTGTAGTATCATATGAAGTTCCAGAGGAAACAAAACCAGTTGGGTTGCTGTAATCTTGATTAAAAGCTAAAGCAAAATCTAATTTAAAACTATCCTTAGTATACTTTAATAAAGCTGCATCATGGTTTCGCCCTTGTTGTGCCCAATCTAAACCTCCTAAGATTCGCTGATCATCATAAGACAAAATTTGACGACCAATTTTTGTTGAGAAACCTTCACCTAACTTAATATCTGCCCAAGCTTGGAATACAGCAAAAGAATTATTTTGATCATAAGGCAAAATCTGTCTGTTTTCTCCCCAAACTAGCACATCTTGTAAACTTAAGTAAAAGCTATAAGCGTCAGTTTTAAATCCTGCATTTAATCTTGCTCTTGTTGAAATTCCAAATCCGGCATCTGCATCATCTGTTATTATACTTCCAAATCCGTTTCTGTATTCTGTACGTGGTCTAAATTCTCCGTTTAGACTAAACTGAGCTTGTGCAAATTGTACTATTAATGCCATCAATCCTATTAAAACATATTGTTTTTTCATGGTTCTTGTTTTTAAGTTAGAAATATTTTTTAAGTTATTATGCCTCATTTTATTGGTTGGTTTAGGTTGTAGTTTTCCTGTGCTTTTGAGAAATTTAATCTTCAAAAACTTATTTTAAGCCAACTAAACTGTTGTTATTTTTACTTTTTAATGCTCTAAAAAGTCTATTAAGTGTTTTCTGTATTTATAATAATCATTATGTTCTAAAACTGCCTTACGCGTTCTAGGTCTTTCAAAATTAATATCTAGAATATCACCAATTTTAGCTTTTGGTCCACTTGTCATCATAACTACTCTATCGGCTAAAAAGATAGCTTCATCAACATCGTGTGTAATCATTACAGCTGTGATTTTTTCCTTGTTCCAAATTTCAATCAGTATATCTTGAAGTTCGCCACGAGTAAGTGAATCTAGCATACCAAAAGGTTCATCTAATAATAATACTTTAGGTTTAATAGCAAATGCTCTTGCAATACCAACGCGCTGTTGCATTCCCTGAGATAAATCTGAAGCTCTTTTATTAAATGCATCTTCTAAACCAACTTTTTGCAAGTAGTATTTAGCAATATCGTTTCGTTGCGATTTAGTACCATGTGGAAACACCTGATTAACACCTAGCAATACATTCTGCAAAGCCGTCATCCATGGCATTAAACTCGGAGCCTGAAAGATTACACCACGATCTGGACCTGGTCCTTTAATTTGCTTCCCTAACACTGAAATATGCCCTCCAGAGATAGGATTCAGACCCGCAATCATTGAAAGCATTGTTGTTTTACCACAACCCGAATGACCAATGATTGTAACAAATTCTTCTTTTTTAATTTGAAGATTTAAATCTTCAAGAACAACGTAATCTCCTTTTGGTGTTGGATACACTTTTTTTAGATTTTTTAAATCTAACATCACTTCATTCGAAGGAAAAAGTCCATTATCAGCAATAACCTTAGTATTATTTGTGTCTACTATAGTACTCATAATATTTTATATTTAAACTGATTAACAAAATCTTTAGGGCTTAAATCTGGAAGTATTATCTCTTCATTAGCTTCAGACTTTCGCTCCTCACCAATATCCATTAAATACTCAATAATAGCATTTCTTGTTTTCTTAAAATTGTCATTATCATTCAATTCGGTTTTATCTCGAGGACGATCAATATCTATTTTAAATTCTGGTCCTAAAGTTGCATTTGGTCCTGGACGTAATGGAATAATGCGATCAGCCATATAAATTCCTTCATCAACATCATTGGTAATTAATAATGCTGTTCGCTTATCTTTTCCCCAGATATTTAAAATTTCATCTTGAAGATTTCCCCTTGTTAGTGCATCTAAAGCGCCAAGAGGTTCATCCATAATTATCATTTCTGGCTTCATAGCTAAAGCTCTAGCAACAGCCACACGCTGACGCATACCGCCAGATAATTCTTTAGGTCGTTTATTTATTGCTGGTGTTAAACTTACCATTTCAACATAATCTGCCACAATCTCATGAAGTTCCTTTTTACTCTTTTTAGGAAACGCTTCTTTAACAGCCATAAACACATTCTGTCCAACAGTTAACCAAGGTAACAAGGAGTAATTTTGAAAAATAACACCACGCTCATGGCTCGTTCCTATAACGGGCTCTCCTTTAAATAAAACCTCTCCTTTTGTTGGTTCTAATAATCCATTTATTAGATTGACTAATGTCGTTTTTCCACTTCCTGTAAAACCTACAATTGCAACAAACTCACCTTCTTCAATGGATAGATTTATATTAGATAGAATTTCGGTTTCATTGTCACCTTGTCCATATGTTTTGTAAATATTATTTAATTCTAAGTATGCCATTTTCTTGTGATGTTTAATTTTTAAATAGCATCAGTCTTATCAAAAGACACCCAATTTTGAATCGTTAACATTATTCGGTCTAATAAGAATCCTATAACTCCAATAACAAACATGGCAACGATTATTTTTGCGTTAGAGTCATTTGCGCCATTCTGAAACTCTTCCCAAACAAATAAACCTAAACCAGGACTTTGCGCCAATAATTCAATTGCAATTAGTACCATCCAGGCTACAGATAGGGTAATTTTTAAACCCGTAAATATTAATGGTAAAGATGATGGTAAAACCACTTTAAATATTTTCTGAAAAGGTCCTAATTTTAATACTTTAGCAACATTGATGTAATCTTTATCTACAGAAGAAACTCCCATTGCGGTATTAACTAATGTTGCCCACATTGAACACAAACCAACACTTATAAACGAAATAGTAAATGAACTATCTTCATTTGAGCCTATCAATAATGTTTTTACAATCATAAACACTAACAAGTACCAAACAACTGGAGACACAGGTTTAAAAATTTGAATAAACCAGTTGAATGAACTTTTTAATGTTGGGCTTAGCCCAATAAATATTCCCAATGGAACGGCTATTAATAATGCCAATAAGAATCCTGCAAAAACAGTTTTTAAACTTCTAAATATTTGGTCCACAAAAGATGGTCTTCCAGTATAAGTAATTGCATCTAAACCCTCAGCAACACGTTTTTCGTTTAAAGCTGCCGTTTTATCTTTAAAAGCAGCTTTATCCGCAGCAATAATGTTATGATCTCTTAATAAAGATTTATAGGAATCCCACACTTGGGCTGGTGAAGGCAATGTGTTTGGCTTACAACTTACATCACCAGATGCAATACATACCTTCATGGCGTCAGCAGCTTCTTGCCCTTGGTCATTAAGCGCTTTTTCAATTTTAAAATCTGCTTCTTTATTGTAGAGTGCTTTTGCTCCCATATGCCACAAGCCAATAAATAAAAGAATTGAAGCAAGAGGTACAATTGTTTTACGTAAGAAATTTTTAAAATCTTCCTTTTCTAATTTCCCAGTAAACAAGTCCTTTATTGTACTGAAAATACCTAATCCCATAAATTTAGTGACTCTACCTAATGTTATACTTTGCTTCATAACTTTTTATTTTGTCGATTTACAATTTATTGCTCAACATTATCTTTGTTTCCAATTTTGAAACTATTGATATAAGAAATAGGATCCTTAGCATCGTAAGTTGTACCATCTATAAAATCCGATGTCGCTGGCTTATAACCATCTGTTTCTGGAACATCCGTTGCAGGAATATTACCTTCTTCAACTAAAAGTGTTGCAGCTTTTTTCCAAATGTCTGGTCTATAAATATTTTTAATTGTTTTAGCATACCAATCTGCAGATTTTGCTTCAGGAATTTGTCCCCATCTTCTCATTTGTGTTAAAAACCAAATACCATCTGAATAAAATGGATAAGTCGCATTGTACTTATAGAATACATTAAAGTCTGGCATTTCTCTTTTATCTCCTTTTTCAAACTCAAAAGTACCTGTCATTGAATTTGCTAAGACAGCTTCGTCAGCTCCTACGTATTGAGACATTGACAAAATCTTTACCGCTTCTGCTCTGTTACTTGGCTCATCTAACCATTTACCAGCTCTTATTAATGCCTTAGTTACTGCGATTGCTGTATTTGGATTTTCTTCAACAAACTTCTCTGTCATAACAAATACTTTTTCTGGGTTATTTTTCCATATATCATAATTTGTTACAACCGGAACACCAATACCTTTAAAAACCGCTTGTTGATTCCAAGGCTCACCTACACAATATCCAAAAATAGTTCCTGCCTCTAATGTTGCTGGCATTTGTGGTGGAGGCGTTACAGATAATAAAACTTCTGCATCAATTTGCCCTTGTACGTTATCCGCAGTATACATTCCTGGATGAATACCAGCAGCCGCTAACCAATATCTAATTTCATAATTGTGTGTCGAAACAGGAAACACCATTCCCATTTTAAATGCTTTTCCATCTGTCTTATATTGATTAATAACTGGCTTTAAAGCTTCTGCTTTTATAGGATGAATTGGTTTTCCATCAGCATCTTTTGGTACATTTGGCTTCATTTTTGACCAAACATCATTTGAAACCGTAATTCCATTTCCGTTTAAATCCATAGAAAACGCAGTTACTAATTTGGCTTGACGACCAAAACCGGCTCCAGCTGCAATTGGCTGACCAGCTAACATGTGCGAACCATCTAATTGCCCATCAATTACACGATCTAATACATTTTTCCAGTTAGATTGCGCTTCGACTGAAACAAATAATCCTTCATCTTCAAAAAATCCTTTCTCCTTAGCAATTGCTAAAGGCGCCATATCTGTAAGTTTTATAAATCCAAAAGTTAATTGTGGTTTCTCAATTTCTAAACTTTTTGTTTTTGAAACCTCTACAATCTCCTTTTCTGCAGTTTTCTTTTTCTCGTCTTCACCACATGCAAATAATAAAATTGCAAGTGATAAAATAAACGTAGATTTTGATAATAATGTTTTCATCTCTATTTGATTTTATAGTTAGCTAAGTATTAATACTTATTTAAGACAAATATAGAAGCGCAATTTTAGATAAGACTTGATTTATAAATGGTTAAAACAAGTTTTTAGATTTGAATAAACTTGTGCTTTTAAATAATAAAACATGACAAAAAGCAAACAAAAAACACAATACTCTTATAACGAGCTAATTAACTATGTCAAACAAAAATACTTAGACAAATTTCTTCGCCTAAGTATTTAATTACTAGTCTATTTATTATTAATTTAACTATCTAAAAAATAGTTATGTTCAGAGATTTCTTTACTCAATAACTCAACATTTACAATACCAATTCTTTTCCCCATTGTAAAGATCAATTCTTCTTTTTTTAAGACCGAAATAACCCTTGTAACTTGCTCATTAGTTGTACCAGCAAAACCTGCAATTTCTTTTCTGCTAAGTTTTATGTCTAGTAAACCTCTGTGGTTACAACCAAATTTCCTGTTAATATACAAGAGGGCATCAATTACTTTCTCCCTTACAGACATTTGCGCGATGGCCTTTACCTTAGATTCTGTTTTATTTAATTCATAAGCATAAAACAACATGAGATCATATGTCAATTCTGGTATAACTTTAAGCATTCTTTTTAAGGTGTCATCTGTAAAATTACACAAAACACTATCCTCTAATGCAACAGCACTTACGGAATATTTTTCACGAATACCAAAGCCTCTATGTCCAATTATTTCACCATCATTTACAAAACGCAAAATTTGCTCTTTTCCATAAATACCCGTTTTCAAAACTTTAGCTTTACCTTTATTAACAAAAAACAATCCATTGGTTGGCGCGCCTTCCATAACAAATTGCTGTCCGTTTTTGCATGTGATTGTACTTCTATCTTCCATAAATTCTTGAATTGAATCTAGAGCGATATTCTTTTTTATCAAACAATTTTGATTAACACAAGATTTGCAATTTATATTTGGTACAGCCATATTTTTAGATCATCTAATTTGAAACCTGTAACCCGCTTACATCTTTAACTACCTTATTTTCTGCGTCCAACGAAAATTTAATAGTAAGTGCTAAAATTGAAGTGCAAATAATAGCAATACCTATAATTAAAAACCCACTAGAAACAGCTGCGGATGATGCTGAAGCCTGAGCTGCATTTATAACCTCCTGAGATTCTCCAGTATTTATTAATATTGCTGTTTTTTCAGCAATTGCGGATTTAGATTTTAATAACATGGCAGCCAAAAATGCACCAACATTACCACCTGCACCCACAATACCAGAAATTGAACCAATTGCTTTTTTATTTATAAAAGGAACTACAGAAAATGTTGCGCCCTCAGCCATTTGAACACTTAAACTAAATGCTATTAAAAACACAATAGCTAATGGTAAATAGGTAATACTAGAAAACGCACAAAGTACAATACCCTCCACAGCAAGAATCAACACTAAAAATAATACTCTACCTCGTAAACCTTTTAACCTACCAAATTTATCACCCAAAGCACCACCTAATGTACGTGCAAAAATATTCATTAAAGCAAAGGACAATACTATATTACCAGCCATAGAACGCGATAGCTGAAATGTATTTTGAAGATAATCATCCATAGTTCCATAAACAGTAAGTTCAATACCAAAACACGCTGCATATACAAGAAAGAGAATCCAAACCCTATAATCTTTTAACACCTCCTTAAAACCAACTTGGTCTTTTTTTGCTTTTGGCATATCTCCATTAGCCTTAAGCTCCCTAAAGTTACCTTTCGGTGTATCGGTTGTGAAGAAATAATATATAATTCCCATTGCAAAACAGATAACACCAGCAATAATCATAGAATACCTCCATGCATTGGCTTCATTAGCAATACCAAAACTAACTACAGCAGCCGCAATTATCGGCATCCCTAATCTATTCGCTCCACCTCCCAAATTTCCCCAACCTGCAGACGTTGCATTTGCTGTCCCAACAATACTTGAAGCAAACATTAATGTCGTATGCACTTGAGTAATAACAAATGAAGCGCCTATAAACCCAATAAACAATCTACAGATAAGAAATTGAATTGGTGTTTGCACAAAACCAATTAAAATAACTGGTAAAGATCCCAACATTAATAACCAGGTATAACACAATCGTGGTCCATATTTATCACACAACTTACCTATGAGTAGTCTTGCAAACACAGTTCCTGAAACTGCCAAAATAATTGAATTCCATTTTTGATCAGGAGTTAAGCCCAAGTCCCTAACCACATCTGGCATGAACGGAACAATACCAAACCACGCAAAAAAGCATAAGAAAAATGCTATAGAAGTAATCCAGAATGTTCTAACAGAAACATTATTAAATTTTAATAATGAAAGCTTTGTAGCTTTTTGATCTTTATAATCTGTCATAAGTTCTTCATATATAAAGCCAAAACTACACAACTAAGTATTTATACGCAATATTATATTACAAAAACTACGTATTATAAGCACTTATTACGTATTTATCAAAAAAAACCTAAAGAAATTACAATAACACAAATACTAAGTTGAATTTTTAAAAATATCGTTTGTTCTACAAATTAAAATACAAAAAATTCAATAAAGACTGAAACTAGCCTTTGTAAATTAACCAAAGTAAATACATAGATTTTTGAATTTTATATTGGTTTTTTGATCATTTTTATTATTTAAACACACTAATATTCTATTATTCGCAAAAATAAGTACTAAACAATCAGATACCTAACACTAAGTATACATAATTACGTATTTATACTTAATTTTGAATTCAATATTTAAATTCAAATTTTATGAAAACCATAGTTGTTATAGGAAATGGAATGGTTGGCTTCAAGTTTTGCGAAAAATTTGTTACCAAAGAAAACCTTGGTAATTATAAAGTTATTGTTTTTGGTGAAGAACCAAGGCCAGCTTATGACCGCGTACATTTAAGCGAGTTTTTTGAAAATCAAAATGCAAAAGCTCTAGAATTAGCACCACAATCATGGTATGAAGAAAACGGAATTGAACTCATAACAGACACAAGAATTACTGATATTCACAGAGACAAAAAGACAATAACTAGCGTCAACGAAAAACAATACACTTACGACTACTTAGTACTAGCGACTGGGTCTTCTGCTTTTGTTCCTCCTATAAAAGGTGTAGAAAAAAAAGGTGTCTTTGTTTACAGGACAATAGAAGATTTAGAGGACATGCTTAGCTACGCAGCTAAACTAAAAGTGAAAAACCCAAATGCTAAGGCAGCAGTTCTTGGTGGTGGATTATTAGGACTAGAAGCCGGTAAAGCTGCAATGGATATGGGCTTAGAACCACATATTGTAGAGTTTGCGCCTAAGTTAATGCCAAGACAACTAGATTCTAGAAGTAGCCAAGTATTACAATTAAAATTAGAATCCATAGGTTTAAATATTCATTTAAGCAAAGCCACAAATCAAATCTTAGGAGATGATGGTTACATTACAGGCATGGAGTTTGGAGAAGACGACGTGTTAGATGTTGAAATGCTTATAATTTCCGCAGGTATTCGCCCTAGAGATGAGCTTGGAAAGACATGCAACTTAGAGATGGGTGTAAGAGGAGGCATCGTAGTTAACAATAAAATGCAAACTTCAGACCCAGATATATATGCCATTGGCGAAGTTGCACTATATAATCAAATGATTTACGGTTTAGTTGCACCAGGCTATGATATGGCAGATGTAGCAGCTAATCAAATTTTAGGTCAAACCGAAACATTAATGCCAGACGAAATAGATATGTCTACCAAATTAAAACTTATTGGTGTAGATGTCGCTAGTTTTGGTGAGCCTTTTATGCCAGCATCAAAAGGACATTCTATTATTTTTGAAAACAAAACACAACATTTATACAAAAGAATCAACGTTAGCCTTGACGGAAAATCTCTACTAGGAGGCATTTTAGTTGGTGATGCAGCAGATTACAACATGCTGCATCAAATTTATTTAAACGGAATGTCAATTCCAGAGGATCCTGCACAATTAATACTTCCTGCGAGTGAAGGTGGTACCACTTTTGGTGATGTCACAGATTTACCAGACGAAGCACAGATTTGCTCTTGCGAAAGCGTTACTAAAGGACAGATATGTAATGTTATCGAAAATGGAGAAGCCACAGATGTAACAGGTGTAGTGAGTTACACAAAAGCAGGCACTGGCTGTGGAGGCTGTAAACCTATGGTAACAGACCTAACAAATGCAACCTTAAAAGCATTAGGTATTGAAGTTAAAGAAGGTGTTTGCGAGCACTTTGACTTAAGCAGACAAGATCTTTATAAAATTATTCAAGTAAAAGGGTATACCACTTTTAACGAAGTTCTAGATAATCATGGCACTGGTGGTCACGGTTGCGAATTATGCAAACCTTTAGTTGCCTCCTTAATGGCAAGTATAAACGCAGATACAGCAAACAAAGAATATGCAATTCAAGATTCTAACGATAGATTCTTAGCAAACATTCAACGAAACGGTACATATTCTGTTGTTCCACGTGTACCAGGCGGAGAAATCACACCAGATAAACTAATTGCACTTGGGCAAATAGCTAAAAAATACGATTTATACACTAAAGTTACAGGAGGTGTTCGTATCGATTTATTTGGAGCAACTCTAAATCAATTGCCTTTAATTTGGAAAGAATTAATTTCTCATGGTTTTGAAAGCGGACATGCGTATGGGAAATCATTACGTACAGTAAAAACCTGTGTAGGGTCTACTTGGTGTCGTTACGGAATGGACGAAAGTGTAAGTTTTGGTATTGAACTAGAAAATAGATATAGAGGCATTCGCGCGCCACACAAAATTAAAGGCGGTGTATCTGGCTGTATTCGTGAATGTGCAGAGGCTCGTGGAAAAGATTTTGGTTTAATTGCTGTTGAAGGTGGCTGGAATCTTTACCTTGGAGGAAATGGTGGAGCGACTCCACGCCATGCAGAGTTATTTGCAGAACAAATTGATAACGAAACAGTAATTAAATATATAGACAGATATTTAATGTTCTATATGCGTACAGCAAAACCTTTACAGCGTACTGCTGCTTGGCAAGATCGTTTAGAAGGAGGAATAGAATATTTAAAAGAAGTTATTATTGAAGATAAATTAGGTATTGCGGCCGATTTAGATGAAGAAATGCAATCTTTAGTTAATAAGTTTGAATGTGAATGGACGCAAGCCGTTAATGACCCAGAAATGATGAAGCGTTTTAATCACTTTGTAAATAGCGAAGATGAAGATGACAATTTAGTTTTTGTTCCTTTAAGAGAACAAAAAATGCCAGAACCTTGGAAATAACAAAACAGCTTAAAATTTAATATAAAATGGAAGAAATTCTAAAAAAATATAAAACCACAAAATTAGAAGGTGTAAACGTTTGGTTTAAAGCAGCACCAGTAGACGCTTTTCCCAAAGACGGTGGGGCTTGCGTAAAATATAAAGATTTACAAATTGCTGTTTTTAATTTTGAGAGGCTCAACACATGGTATGCAAGTCAAAATTTATCTCCCGAAAAACAAGAAATGGTTCTTAGCAGAGGGATGATTGGTGACCATAACGGAATACCTATGGTTGCTTGCCCTCTTCATAAGAAAACATTTTCTCTAGAAACAGGCGAAAACCTCAACGGAGATTTAGAACCAATAGCCATTTACCCAGTGAAAATTGAAAATAACATTGTGTATATTGGTTTTTCTGAATAGATTTAGAAATTACAATAAAACCTTTTGACGTGAGTACTAAATTTAAAAAAGCAATAGCCTTTATAGATCAAAAAAATTCTGAAGACCCAAACACAGTAATATTTGAAGATACAGAATTCCCAAAAGAATTATTATATTCCCAACGGATGACAACAAAACTTCTAGACATAGAAGCTAATGCTTCTGAAGAACTTCAAATTGCAGTAAGAGCACAACATATTTGCAGATGGTCCATAAAACGCAAGTCCTATTCAATGGACAAAATAGGTTATTTTCAATGGAGAAATGATCTAAAAAAAATGCACTCAGAACTTACTAGTGAAATTCTAAACAAAGTTGGTTATTCAGATGAATTTATTAATCGTACTTCATTTTTAATAAATAAAAAGCTAATTAAAAAAGATACTGAAACCCAAACCTTAGAAGACGTTGCATGTTTAGTTTTTCTTCAATATTACTTAGAAGATTTTATAGCAAAACATACTGATGAAAAAATAATTGATATTCTTCAAAAAACTTGGGGCAAAATGTCCACTAAAGGTCAAGAATTAGCACTAAAAACGAATTTATCCTCTAATAGTCTTAACTTATTAACAAAGGCACTAGAGTAAAACGAAGAACAATGGCAACTAATGTTAGCTCATTAGATAATAGAACTTTTAATAAACTTAGACGTTTATATATAATAGCACTTAGCGCTATTGCATTATCTGTATTTATCAGTCAAATCTTTGTGCGAAATTATTTAGATGACCAACAAAGTGACTCTACCGTAATTAATGTAGCAGGAAGACAACGAATGCTAAGCCAAAGAATTACAAAAGAAGTTTTACTAATATCAACAGAAAATAATATTCGGAGTAAAATTGCTTTAAAAAACAAATTAATTCAAACACTAAATTTATGGGAAACCTCTCATAACGGACTACAAAAAGGTAACGACAGCATTAATTTACCCGGAGAAAATAGTGAGGCAATTTTATTAATGTATAAATCTATTAATCCTTATCATCAAAACATACTTCAGGCAACTAAATCGATAATAAAAACCGTAGAAACCAACCCCAAAGCTATTGGATTTCCCTTAACCAAAAACATCGATTTAATTAAAAAAAATGAAGGTCCATTTCTTAAGTTAATGGATAAAATAGTAAATCAATATAACACAGAAGCAAACGCAAAAGTTGACCGTTTACGTAACCTAGAATTGATTTTAGTAATTATAACTTTAACCATATTATTAGGGGAATTTATATTTATCTTTTGGCCATCAGCAAAATTTGTAAAAGCAACTATAAAACGACTATTAAAATCAGAAACCCAAGCTTTAAAAATAGCGAGAGATGCAGATATTCTTAGAGAAAAAAACGAAAACTCAGTAAAGGAGTTACGTAAATTAAATGAAGTGATGGATCGCACACTTTTATTTGCAAGAGTAGATGCTAATGGTTCAATAATTCATATTGGTGATAAATTCTCTAGATTATTTAAAGTATCTCATTTTACTAAAGGACTAAAATTATCCGAAACTATTACAATAGATAAAAGCGAGCAAAAAGCTATAGACAACCTACTTACTCATAACAGTAAAATAGGTTGGCAAGGCGAAGTAAAAGGCACCAAGAAAAACAAGGAAAGTGTTTGGCTAGAGATGTACATTATTCCATTTTATAGTGTTAATGAAAAATCTGAATTTATAATTATCTCCTCAGATATTACAACAAGAAAAAATGCACAATTAGAAGTTGAAAAATTGACTAATGAGCGCTATGAGGAAAAAATGAATCAACAGAAAATAATCGCTAGTAAGATTATTGAAAACCAGGAAAAAGAACAAAATAGAATTGCAAAAGACATACACGATGGTATTGGCCAGATGCTTACAGGATTAAAATTTAATTTAGAAAGTATTAATCCTAAAGATGTAAACAAAACAACCGTAAAAGTAGAATACTTAAAGGAGCTCGCTTCAAATATAATTCAAGGAGTAAGAACCGCTACTTTTAATTTAGCACCACCAGAATTAGGTGATTATGGCATAATCCCAGCACTTACAAAACTCACACAAGAGCTTAATAAATTTACAAATAAAAAGATAGAGTTCTACAATAAGACCGACTTTGACCAAAGACTAGATTCTTTAGTAGAAATCAATATTTACAGAATAACCCAAGAAGCCATTAATAACGCCATTAAGTACGCAGAATCTAGTCATATTGTAGTCACATTATCACATAGTGCAACGATACTTAGTATTATCATTGACGATAATGGGATTGGATTTAATACTAACAATACCAAAAATTCCTCAAAAGAATCTGGAGGTATGGGAATGATGTTTATGAAAGAGCGTATTTCTTATATAAATGGGAGATTCTTTGTAGCCTCTTCTCCTGAAAATGGCACAAGAATTACACTTAATATACCTCTCACTTAATTAGGTATAATTACTTAAAAAATATTATTTTTGACTTCAAATTAATACGTATTTATGAATACCTTAAATATAATTCTTGTTGACGACCATGTTCTTGTGAGAGATGGTATAAAAGCACTTTTAGAAGAGGCACAAGGCCTAACTGTTATTGACGAAGCATCAAACGGAATAGAAGCTTTAACTGTTTTAAAAAAACAGCAACCCAATATATTAATTGTTGATATTAGAATGCCTCAAATGAACGGCATTGAGCTTGTAAAAGAAGTTAAAAAAAAATACCCAGAAATTAAAACCCTAATGCTTTCAATGCACGACTCTGAGGAATATGTTTTAAGTGCAATTGAAGCTGGTGCAGATGGCTATCTTTTAAAAGGAGCAAGTAAAGAAGAATTTCTAAAAGCTTTAAACACTATAGCAACAGGAGGTAAATATTTTTCGGGTGATATTTCTGCCATAATAATAAACAACTTAACAAATAAGAAATCTACCACTGAAAGCCCTAAAAAACAATTAGATGAAAATCCTTTTCAACTAACAAAAAGAGAGAAGCAAATTTTAAGATTAGTTTTAAAGGGAAATAGCAATAAAGACATTGCCGCAGAACTCGAAGTTAGCAAGCGCACCGCAGAAGTTCATCGTTTTAATTTAATGAAAAAACTTAAGGTAAAAAACTTAATAGAACTCTCTAACAAAGCAGCTGAATTCAATTTCAAATAAACCAACTAGATTCAATTAATAAAATAATAGACTCTTTATTACACAATAACCAAAATAACAAACTTACGTTGCTATATTAACAAAACCTTAAAAAAACACCTAGTATTTAACACAAAAACTACGTACTAATACTTATTTTTATAAACATTAAACTCTATTAAGACTACCAAAATTGGCTATCAAATCTTAATTGAATTTACAAATAATTAAATTAAGTCTTGTGCATCAAAATCAAATAAAAACAACCTGTTCATATTGTGGTGTAGGTTGTGGAATCATCGTTAAGAAAGATTTAAACAACAACATAACTGTTGAAGGTGATAAAGAACATCCTGTAAACAAAGGTATGCTTTGCTCTAAAGGTATGAATCTTCATTATGTAGCAAAAGACACTTCAGACAGACTTTTATACCCACAAATGAGTTGGAGTCGCTCACATCCTCACGAACGCGTTTCTTGGGATACTGCTCTAGATCGTGCGGCTGGAGTTTTTAAATCTATTATTAATAAATACGGACCAGACAGCGTTGGTTTTTATGTTTCTGGACAATGCCTTACCGAAGAATATTACATAGCCAATAAGCTTACAAAAGGGTTTTTAGGTACTAACAATATTGACACCAACTCTAGGTTATGCATGAGCTCAGCAGTTGTTGGGTATAAAAAAGCATTTGGTGAAGACTCTGTACCAATTTCTTATGAAGATATTGAATTAGCGGATTGCTTTTTTATTACAGGAGCAAACCCAGCTTACTGTCATCCTATTCTTTTTAGAAGATTAGAAATGCACAAGGAAAAAAATCCTGATGTTAAAGTCATAGTTGTAGACCCAAGAAAAACGGACACTGCTAACTTTGCAGATTTGCATCTTCAGATTATTCCAGGAACTGATATTGTACTTAATAATGCCATCGGAAGACGTTTAATTGACAGGAAGAAGATAGACAAAAACTTCATTAAGAATCATACCGAAGATTTTGAAAAATACAAAAAACACGTACAAGCAACTTCACTTAAGGAATCTGCAGAAATCTGCGGAATAACGGTAGAGGAAATAAAAAAAGCAGCATCAATGATTGGCAATGCTACTGGTTTTATAAGCATGTGGACCATGGGACTTAACCAAAGCGCTATTGGTACCTATAAAAATTTCTCATTAATAAATTTATCACTAATTACTGGCCAAATAGGAAAACCAGGTTCGGGACCCTTTTCTTTAACCGGTCAGCCAAACGCAATGGGTGGACGAGAAGTTGGAGGCATGGCAAATTTGCTAGCTGTTCATAAAGACCTTTTAAATGAAAAAGATAGAAATGACGTTGCGGATTTTTGGAATGTAGATAAAATATCACCAAAACCTGGACTGACTGCAACAGAAATGTTTGACGCATTAGAAAGCGGTAAAATGAAAGCTATTTGGATTATTTGTACCAATCCAATGGTGAGCATGCCCAATTCTCATCGTATTGAGAAAGCGCTAAAAAATGCAAAGTTTGTCGTTGTTCAAGATATTTCAAAAAATGCAGACACGGTAGACTATGCAGATTTAGTACTTCCTGCAGCAGCATGGCTAGAGAAAGAAGGAACAATGACTAATTCTGAACGACGGATTTCATATTTACCAAAAGCTATTGAAGCACCAGGAGAAGCAAGACCAGACGTAGAAATACTTTGTGATTTTGCAAAAAGAATGGGTTTTAACGGCTTTAATTATAACTCTACGAGCGAAATTTATCAAGAATATTGTGCCATGACTAAAGGTTCAAATATTGATATTTCTCACCTTAATTATTCGAGATTAAAAAATGAAGGCACTTTTCAATGGCCAGTACCTTCAGCGGGACACAGGGGAACACCAAGGCTTTTTGAAGATAAAAAATTCTATACACCATCTCAAAAAGCGATATTCAATATTCCTCCCATTATAAAGAACACATCTGAACATCCTAATTTAGAATTCCCTTTAATACTAACAACAGGTAGAATTAGAGACCAATGGCATACCATGACAAAAACAGGTAAGGTTTCGAGATTAAAAACCCATTACTCTAGTCCTGTTTTAGAAATCAACAATGCAGATGCTTATGTTAATAAAATTAAAGATGGTGATGTTGTTGAAGTAAAGAGTGGAAATGGTATTGTTAGAGTGCGCGCTAAACTGACAAAAAATGTTAGGCTAGGTGTTGTGTTTTTACCTATGCATTGGGGAAAACAATTGCAAAGCGACTTAAACCGAGCAAATAATTTAACCAATACTCTTGTTGACCCAATATCAAAAGAACCCGATTTTAAATACACTCGCGTTTCCGTTTCTAAATACAAAAAAACTGAAGAAAAAATTATAGTAGTTGGTGCTGGCGCTGCTGCTTTTAGGTTTGTACAAAACTATCGTGACCATAATGAAAACGATAAAATAAGTGTTTTTTCTAAAGAAGATAATCCATTTTACAATCGTGTTTTATTGCCTGAATATGTTACTGAGGAATTATCATGGGAACAATTACAAAAAATTAAAGATATTGAGTTAGAAAAGCTCAAAATAGAATTATTCGGTAAGACTTTTATTGTTGAAATTGATAGAAAAAATAAAATCGCTATTGATAATAACGGAGAAGAATACCCTTATGATAAACTTATTCTAGCAACAGGAAGTCGTGCTTTTGTTCCTAATGATGTGCAACTAGAATTACCTGGTAGATTTACACTAAGAAACAAAACAGATGCAGATAGATTTAAATCTTACTTAAGTGCAACTCATCTGCCAGCTCACGAGCAACATGTTACTATTGTTGGCGGTGGATTATTAGGATTAGAACTTGCTGCCGCTTTAAAGCATAAAAATATAAACATCACCATTATTCAAAGAGGATCAAGACTAATGGAAAGACAACTTGATCAACTCTCTAGTAAATTACTTGCTATGCATGTACAAGAACTAGGTATACAAGTTTACTTTTCTAACGAAGTGAGTACTGTTTTTAATGATGAAGATACCGATGAACTTGGTGTGACTTTAAAAAGTGGAAAAGCATTTAAATCTAATGCCATTGTTTACGCTATAGGAACAAGACCAAATATTGAAGTCGCTAAATCTTGCGGAATTGCTTGTGGTCGTGGTATTAAAGTAAATCAGCATTTACAATCCTCAGACCCAAACATTTTTGCAATTGGAGAAATAGCTGAATTTAGAAGTACTTTATTAGGTATAACCTCTGCCGCAGAAGAACAGGCATCGATTTTAGCAAACTTTGTACTTGGTGATATTAGTAGTATTTACAAAGGCTCTGTAGCCATGAATATTTTAAAATTTAGCGACTTAGACTTATGCAGTATTGGTAATATTATTGTACCAGAAAATGATACGGGTTACGAGGAAATCATTTTCACAGACATGAGCAAGCGTTATTATAAAAAATGTATTGTAAAAGATGATTTACTAGTTGGAGCTGTTTTAGTAGGTGACAAAAATGAGTTTGCAGAATTTAAAGGACTTATTGAAAGTAAGGTTGAATTATCAGATAAACGCGATTCTTTACTAAGAGGTGCCTCTAACGACAAACCAGTAATAGGAAAACTTATTTGCTCTTGTAGCCAAGTTGGTGAAGGCAATTTAACAGAAGCCATAACAAACGGTTGCACAAATTTTACGGATTTATGTAAACAAACAGGTGCAGGTTTAGGCTGTGGTAGCTGTAAAACAGAAGTAAGAGAAATTCTTAATACCCAAAAAGAATTAGTATGATTAACAAATTAACGCGATTGATAATAAAAGGTGGTGTTTTATCTCCTGCTGAATTAAAATTAATCTGCCAATCTGCAGAAGATTTGGGTTCAGATATTATTTCATTTGGATCAAGACAAGATATCTTGTTTCCTGATGATTTAAATGATGATGAAACTAATATGATTGAAAGTTTTCAAGTTGTTAATCCTATAAAAAATAACACGGAAAACATAATGTCATCTTATGTCTCTGCAGATATATTTCCAAGTACATCGTGGCTTACAGGAGATAAATATTTATATGTGCTAGAACAATTTAAAGACACTCATAATTTAAAAATTAATATCACTGACCCAAAACAAAGACTAGTACCATTATTTACAGGACACCTAAATTTTATTGCCTCAGAACAAGAAGACTATTGGTATCTTTATATTCGATTACCTTTTTGGGGGAAAATGGAAGTTTATCCAGTTTTAATTTATAGTTGGGATATGGCAAATGTAGCAACTGTTATAGAAAACTTATTAAAAGAAGAACCTGAATCTGTAGAAATGATTTTTGATTTGGTTAATGATGCTATTCAGACCAATAACATAACTATAGACAAACCTTTGCATGTGCCTTTTCATCCATTTCCTTATTATGAAGGCATGAATAGAATTGGTAGCGATAAATATTGGTTAGGTTTATATTGGAGAAATAATAGATATGATTTAGACTTTTTAAAAGCAATGTGCGATTTATGTTCTGATTGTAAAATTGGTAAAATCTCAATCACGCCTTGGAAATCATTTATTGTAAAAGACATTCCTGTTAGCGCTAAACTACATTGGGAAAAATTTCTTGGTAAATATGGAATCAATGTTAGGCACTCTATGCTAGAATTAAATTGGCATTTACCAGTAGCCAATGATGACGCATTAAAGCTTAAAAAGTATTTAGTAGATTATTTTGACACCAATGACATTAGTACTTACGGCTTAACCTTTGGGATAACTGAATATGCAAAAAAAGCCTATTATTTTACTTCTATTGTGATTGAAAAAAACACACCACCAACTGGTCTCAAAGATTTTAAAATACGAGACACGTATAATCTCTTATACGCTAAAAATTTCGACCCAAATACTAGAGATTACATTATACATGTGCAAGAAGTTGACAAAGCTGAATTACCAAGTTTATTGTTAGAATTAAGTAGACTTTATTTTGAACAATTAGGTTCTGAAGCTGACGAACTAGAACCCTTAGAAGTTGCTGAAGAAAAAATTGAAATTGAGGTATATCAATGTAAAGATTGCTTAACGGTTTACAACCTAGAGTATGGTGACATCACTCAAAATATTGAACCAAACACAGCCTTTAAAGATTTAGAAGATACTTATACGTGTTCGCTTTGTGAAGCACCAAAATCTCATTTTGAAAAGAAAATTTTCATTAAGAAACTGAACTAAACTCTTATCCTCCAATAGTAATCATACTTCTATTATTAGAGTGTTGTTTTGGGTCATTTAATTGTTCAAAACTATTCATTCCTCCGCGAACTGGAAGTTTTTTGTAAATAGCTTTTGCTATCAACTCCTCAATAGATTCTTGATTTCTGAATGCGGTTAAAATATCTGTTTCGTTATTGGAAAACAAACAGTTTTTAACCTTCCCGTTTGCGGTTAAACGTATTCTATTACATCCATCACAAAACGGATTACTCACAGAGCTTATAATACCAAATTCACCTCTATGACCCGAAATTTTATAATCTCTAGAGGTAAAGTTTTTTTCGTTTTCTAACTTTATTAATTCATTAGCTCCAAAATAATTAGTTGTTTGTTCTAGGATTTCATTTTGTGTAACCAATTTTGATTTATTCCAATTGTTTCCATCAAATGGCATAAACTCTATAAACCGAATTACTACAGGTAAATCCTTCGTAAGTTTAATAAAATTAACAATTTCATTATCATTAAATCCCTTAATCAGCACAATATTTAGCTTTACCTTAAAACCATTTTCAATTAATAAATGCATATTATTATAGGCTTTATCAAATTGATTTCGCCTTGTGATATGATGAAATTTCTCTTTACTTAATGTATCTAAACTAAGATTAATGTTTTTTAATCCATAGGTTTTAAAATCGTCAATAAATCTATCTACTAGAATTCCGTTAGTAGTAATAGAAAGTGTTGTTTTTAAGGTCTCTAAACGCTTTAAAATTTCTTTAAAATCCTTTCTAACTAATGGTTCGCCTCCTGTTAATCTAATTTTATCGACACCATTTGCAACAAACACTTTTGCAATCTTATAAACCTCATCTGCATTCATTAAATGTTGTCTCGGTGTTAATTGCACACCCTCAGAAGGCATACAATATGTACAACGCAAATTGCATTTTTCGGTTAAAGAAATTCTTAGATAATTGTGTTTTCTACCTAATGTATCTGTTAAAATGTTGTCTTGTTTTTGCATTATTAATGTTGTTGTCCTTTTAATATTTTAAAAACATGTGTGAGATGCGGAAAAACAGCATCCATAGATTCTTTTGCTCCTTTTGTAGAACCTGGCAAAGCCAAAATAAGGCTATCTCCAATTGTTCCGGCAACGCTTCTAGATAACATAGCATAAGGCATTCGGTCTTGTCCATAACTCCTTATTGCTTCTTCAACACCAGGAATTCGTCGTTCTAAAATTGGCTCTAAAGCTTCTGGTGTAACATCTCTATATGATAAACCTGTTCCACCTGTAAATATGACAAGATTTGACGTTTCAGAATAAGACATTGCTTTGTTTCTTATATCCTCTATCTCATCAGGAATAATATCATAATTACTGATTTCAATATTACTTTGCTTCAGTTTTTCAATGATTGCTTTTCCTGCAAAATCTTCTTTTTTGCCTTCAGAAATAGAATCTGAACACACAATAACACTTGCTGTTAATTGCGACCTATGCTTTGTTTTAAAACTACTTTTGCCTCCACTTTTTTCTACCAATCTTATATTTCCTATTTCAATTTTCTTATCAATAGGTTTCAACATATCATACATGGTTAATGCGACAACAGAAGCACCATGCATAGCTTCTACCTCAACTCCTGTTTTGTAAATGGTTTTTATGGTTAGGCTAATTTTCACATCTAAACCTTCAATTTTATAAGTGATTGCAGTGAATTCAATTGGTAAAGGATGGCAATCTGGTATGACATTATGAGTCGTTTTAACTGCAAATAAACCTGCTGTTTTTGCCATTTCAAACACATTCCCTTTTGGTACAGAATTGTTGTTTAGTGCATCTATTGTTTCCTGCTTGCTTACTTTTACCGTTGCCTCTGCAGTTGCTACTCTGAGTGTTTTAATTTTATGTGTGATGTCTACCATTGCTTCTATTTATTAACTTTCCATTGGTGTGAGTCGTCTTCAAAAATCTCTTTACCAAATAAGGGCACTTTCTTTTTTACAATATTTACCAAATATTCTGTTGCTGCATAAACTTCCTTACTATGTTTTGCAGAAACAAATACAAAAAAACAAACCTCACCTGCTTTAATTTCACCTAAACTATGGTAAATATGCATACAGGTTAAATTGAATGTTTTAAATGCTTTTTCTCTAATATCTTCTAATATAGAATTCGCCATTTCCTCATAACACGTAAAATCTATTGCAGCAACCGTTTTATCATTAATGACATCTGCTCTTACTTGTCCTAAAAAAATATTGTGCGCACCAATACTGTGTTTGGTTTGGTGCTTTGCAATAGAATCTGCTATAAATGCTGGCTGTATAGCTCCTTTAATAAATATGCTCTTCATTTTCAATACTTTTTTGAATGCTAAGCGCACCACCAGAAATGTTCTTTACATTACTAAATTGGTACTCTTTTAATATTTTAATCGCTTCTAAACTTCGTTTTCCACTTTGACAGAAAACAGCATAAGGCTTATTTTTATCCAAATCTTTTACACTAATTTTTAAAACAGATAAAGGTATTTGCATACTGTTATGTAATTCGATTTTAGGCGTTTCGTGCAACTCTCTTACATCTATAAATGTTGCTTTTTCTAAAATAGTTTTGTTGAAAGAAATATCTTCTATTTTATGACTCTTATATGTTGAAGTAAAAAAAGCTTCATCAATTATATTTGTTTCTGTTTTATTGAAATTTATACAATTCTGTGTGTTATTTAATGCGTTATAGACAAGTAATTGTCCGGATAATACTTCTCCAATTTGTAATATCATTTTTATGACTTCATTAGCTTGAAGCATACCGATTAAACCAACTGTTGTACCTAAAACACCAACTGTTTCACAATTTGTTGTGTTGGCTTTATCGTTTTTAAATAAGCAACGATAGGTTGGGCCATTTTTATAATTGAATACAGAAATCTGTCCTTCAAACCTATAAACAGAACCATAAACAAAAGGTTTGTTAGTAATAATACATGCATCGTTTATAAGATATCGCGTTTGTATACTATCTGTTGCGTCTACTATAATATCATAATTTTTGAAAATTTCTAAAGCATTTTTACCAAGTAAATAACACTTATAAATTTCAATTTTGACATTAGAATTTAAAGCCTCTAATTGTTGTTTTGCGACGACAACCTTTTGTTGACTAATCGTCTTTTCTGTATACAAAATTTGACGTTGCAAGTTGGTTTCTTCAATGGTATCACCATCAATTATTCCAATATTTTCAATTCCAGAAGCAGTTAAATATGGCAAAATAGCACAACCTAAACCTCCAGCTCCAACAACCAAAATTTTTGATTCTTTAAGTTTTTGTTGTCCTGTTTTACCTACTTGTGGCAATTGTATTTGTCTTTTATATCTTTCCAAAATTATCCTCCTGCAAATGGTGGTAGTAATGCTAATTCATCACTATCATTTAATTTAATTGTACTATCTATTTCTACTAAATTTTGATTCAACGCTATAGAAACTTCAAAAGCATTAAGATTATACTTTTTGTTTAAAAGCGCCATACAATCTGAAATCTTTAAATCTGACACAGCCATTTGTTCTTCGCTGCATTTCGTTTCTTCGGCAATTGCACCATAATATTTTATAACAGCCATATTACTTTTTTTTGTTTACTAAGTCTCTTGTAACCTGATTCATTTTTTCTACTTTCTCCTCAAAGTTTCCTTTAATTGATTTTCTAAATTCGTTTAGATTAAGCACCATTTCATTTACATCCTCTGGAATCACATCTTCTAAAAACTGCCTAATTCGCTTTGCTGTAGTTGGTGACTTTCCATTTGTAGAAATTGCTATCTTAACATGACCTTTGGTTACAATACCTCCTAAATAATAATCGCATTGGTCTGGTGTATCTGCAATGTTTACTAATAAATATTTGGCCTTGGCTTCTCTGTTTATTTGTAAGTTCACATCGAGATTATCGGTACATCCAATAACCATATGTCTTTTTTCTAAATCTGAAATATCATAAGCTTTCTCAGTAAGTTTTACTGTTGGATGTTTGCTTGCCAAGTCTATTAGCTCTTCCATAAACTCAATAGAAATTACTTCTACATTAGCATTTGGACTAGACTTTAAAAGAAAAGATAGTTTTTCTAAACCAACGTTTCCTCCACCAACAATTAAGACATTGAGTTGGTGTACTTTTACAAATACTGGGTATAATTCGTTTCTTTCCATATTAAGGATTTATGTTTAAATTTTGATAAATAAAATCGTCTTCCATAAACGATTCTTTAAAATAAGTAAGAGCACTTTTATGTCCATTGACTACCTCACCAATAATGATAATCGCTGGACTAGCGAGCTGCTTTTCTTCTACAATTTTTTCGATAGTACTTATGGTACCAACTCCTGAGTTCTCTTCCTCTTTTGTGCCATCTTGGATTACTGCAATAGGAAGGTTATCGCGATTGTTTTGTTTGTAAATGGAAACAATTTCAGCCAATTTCCCCATTCCCATTAAAATAACAACCGTAGCAGAAGATTTGGCTGCAAGCTTTATGTCTTCAGATATTTTTCTATTTGATGTTGTTCCTGTAATTACCCAAAAACTTTCGGTAACCGTTCGTTGTGTTACGGGAATACCAATAGCTGCAGGTACAGCAATTGCAGACGTGATTCCTGGTATAATTGCGGTTCTAATCCCAAAAGACTCTAAGTAATCTGTTTCTTCTTTTCCTCTTCCAAAAACAAAAGGATCACCACCTTTTAATCGAACAATATATTGGTGTTTTTCAGCATACTCAACTAACAAATCATTAATCTCATCTTGAGAATATGCATGCTCACCTTTGCGTTTTCCTACAAATAATTTTACTGCGTCTGGTGCATGCTCTAAAATAGATTCATTAACCAAAGCATCATACAAAACAGCTTTTGCTTTTTTAAGTGCTTTGACCGCTTTTAGTGTTAGCAATTCTGGATCTCCTGGTCCTGCGCCAACTAATACAACTTTAGGTCGTTTTATGGTTTCTGTCATTATTTTAATTGGCTTAGAGCGATTAATTCTTGTTTTGTATTTATATTTTTAACGGCATTTTTGTCTTTAGATTTTATCTGAATCGTTTTATAATCTAATGATTTTATAAGGCTTAAAAGCTTTAATCTATCAGCTAAAATTGCCTCTTTAAATGAAGGTGTTAAGGTCTTGGAATAAACACCAATTAATGGATATTCTTGCTCGTCATCTTTTAAATAAGTTATAGCGTTACCATTATTATTATCTAACAAATACGTTTGTAAAACCGCTGTATTAATATTAGGAATATCACAACTTAATATAAGGTTAAACGTATTTTCCGAATGATTTAAAGCCGAATAAATACCACCAACAGGACCTTTATTTTCATAAACATCGGCAAGTAAAGGGTAGCCAAACTGCTTATATGTATCATTTTTAGTTACTAAAAATATGTTTGTACTTACAAGAAGAACAGCCTCTAAAATATATTCTATAAAAGTCTTACCTTTAAATAGAACAAGTCCTTTCTCTTCTTGCATCCGAGAGCTTAAACCTCCACACAAAATATATACTGACATGTTGTTTTGAGTACTCATTTATAGCAGTGTTAATTTAAAACAAGCGATTAATAAAACAAATGCAAGTATGTATTTTAAAACTGTATTCGGGATTTTATGACTTCCGTAAACAGCACCAAAAAAACCTCCAACAAGAGCAATTGGTATTAATTTAAAAGAATCCATTTCAATAGTATGATTAAAGGAATAACCTACGATTGCTGCGATGGAATTTGCAAAAATAAATAGTGCAGAAACTGCAGCAGCTTCTTTCATATTTCCCCAACCTAAAAGGATAATAATTGGACTTAAAATAATGCCTCCACCAATACCAATCATACCAGAAAACAAGCCGATTAAAAAACCAATAACTAAGGCCAAAGGGATTTTAAAATCTGTTTTATTTTCTCTAGTTTCTTTTGAAGAAAAAAGAATTCTAAAAATAGCTATCAATAAAAAAATAGCTAAAATTATTTTATACAATTGTGCATCGATTGTAATATAACCACCTAGAAAAGCAGCAGGCATAGATGCTATTGCAAATGGATAAAATAATGTCCATTTAAAATGATTATGCTTTTTAAAATACCAAAATGAAATTCCAGATATAAAAATATTTAAGATTAAAGCAGTCGGTTTTATATAATCAACCGGAAATGAAAATGCTGCCATTAATGCAATATATCCACTTGCTCCTCCATGACCAACGCTCGCGTACAGAAAAGCAATAGCTATTAAAGCAACAGAAAAAAAGACCCATATTTCTGGTGTCATTACATTCATAATTCCAACTTTTTATATTCGTTTTCTAAAAAGTTAATGCAGTTTTCGTTTAAGGTTTCAAATTGAACAATTAATGATTTACCATAATCCGTAACCTGTGTTCCTCCTCCATTTTTTCCACCTATATTTTTTACTAAAACAGGCTGTGTAGCTAACGTTTCAATATCATTGAGTAAATTCCATGCTTTTTTATAAGACATTTTTAACGCTTTTGCAGCTGCACTTATGGATGCCGTTTTATCTACTTCTTTCAATAATTTTATGCGTCCATAACCAATAAATGGTTTGCCATCTTTTTCTATCCAAAGTCTAGATTTTATATCCATTACATTTCTAATTTTATGCATGTAACTTCCTCTCCTATTTTAATTTCAGCAGTTTCTGACGCTACACAAATCAACACATTACTCATTGCGTAGGTGTATAACATCGCTGAACTTTGACCTTGAAGCACCTCAACAAATTCGCCTTCTAAATTCGCTTTTAGAAACAGCGTTTTTTGAGATGGGTTTTTTATAACTGATTTACTTTTTGCTATTACCTTTTGTAAGTGATTATTCTTATAACCACACATTTTTCTTATTAATGGAAGTGCATAAATATAGAAACAGGTTAAAGCAGAAGCCGGATTTCCTGGTAATGCAAATACATAAGTATTTTGTTTTTTACCAAACCACAGAGGTTTTCCCGGTTTTTGGTTGATTTTGTAAAACAACTCTTCCACTTTGTTTTCTAATAAGGCTTCTTTTACAAAATCGTAATCGCCTACTGAAATTCCACCAGAAACTAATAGGATATCATTTATCTCTAAAGCATTTTTTATACTCGTTTTAGTCTCTTGGTAATCGTCTTTTACAGCGATGATTTCGACGTCTTTTATTCCCGATTTTTGCAATACTGCTTTTAGCATTACAGAATTGCTTTCGTATATTTTTCCGATTTCTAAATCTGTTCCTGGTTTTTGTAATTCGTTACCAGTAACCAAAATAGTTACCTTTGGTATTTTATAAACCGTAACTGTTGTTATACCTAAACAGGCTAAAAAACCAATTGCGGCTTCATTTAGTTTTGTTCCTTTTTTTAATGCAATTTCTCCAACTTTAATCTGCTCTCCTGTTTTGCGAATATTTGCAAATTGTTCTGGCATTTTTTGAATTAGAATAGAATCACCATTACGCTCAACATGCTCTTGCATCACAACAGTATCTCCATCATCTGGCACTAAAGCTCCTGTAAAAATCCGAACAGCTTCTCCTACTTTTAAAGAGTGATTACCAGAATCACCAGCTTTTGATTCTTTAACGACAGTATATTTTTCTTGTTCTGAATATTTAATTGCATAGCCATCCATAGCAGATTGTCTAAATGGTGGCATATTAATAGGCGATGAAACATTTTCAAACAAAACCAAATTAAGCGCATCTTGAAGGTTTACTTTTTCTGAAGTATAAATTTTAGGAAAACTATCAATAATATCTAATGCGTTTTTTACTGAAATCATATTAATTTAAGCGTTATATCCTATCAAACATAACGAATATTTTGTAGTTAAAAAATCAACACCTCGATTTTTACACAGAAAATAAATTGTGACTACTATAATTATAGAAATAATAATTCAGCTTTAATATATTGAGGATACTACTTTATTAATTAATGTATTCTCAGTTATAAAACAACTCACATCTCATACTTATTTAGAAAAAAAAGAGAAATTAAAACTGTATATCGTTTATGTAATCCTTATAAAATGCAATGTGCTTCATTTGTTTCATTTATTGCTCGATTTATATAATACTTCTATTCTTATATGGAATTACATTTAGTAAAAAAATACAGAACAAATTACAAAGCCAATTTATATGTCTAAAAAATCTTTTTTATTATTAATTACTGCAGTTTCTGCGCTAGGTGGATTATTATTCGGTTATGATACTGGAGTTATAAATGGAGCACAATTCTATTTAAGTAAATATTTTCTTCTCACCGATGGCATGAAAGGTTGGGTTGTAAGCAGTGCACTTATTGGCTGCCTCTTTGGCGCAATTGCCGCAGGACCTTTAAGTATAAAATTAGGAAGAAAACATTCCTTAATTATCTCTGCCATTTTATTTTCTATTTCCGCATTTGGATCAGGCTTACCAGAACTGTTTCCGCAAACTGTCTCAACTTTAGTTTTCTTTAGAATTTTAGGAGGACTAGGTATTGGTATTGCTTCAATGAATGCACCAATGTATATTGCAGAAATTGCACCTAGTGATATACGTGGAAAAATGGTGACTTATTATCAATTAGCCATCGTTATTGGTTTCTTTATTGTCTTTTTAGCAACTTATTTTATTGGTAATAATTTATCTGAAGCAGATAATATTCAATTTGGTTGGAGACGTATGTTTTGGTCAGAGTTAATTCCTAGTGCTTTATTTTTAATACTCTTATTTTTTGTTCCTAAAAGTCCACGTTGGTTAGTTTTAAAAGGAAAAGAAAAAGAAGCGTTAGAAGTTCTTTCTAAAATACACGAAGAGAGTCAAGCTAGTAAAGAGCTACAAGAAATAAAAAGTTCTTTAAGTAAAGATAACACAGAAGTTAAAACCAATTATCTATCTAAAGCCATAATAGGAATAATAGCTATTGGAACTGCATTATCAGTGTTACAACAATTTACAGGAATAAATGCTGTGCTATATTATGGTGCAGATATTTTTGAAAAAGCTCTTGGCTTTGGAAAAGAAGACATACTAGTACAACAAATTCTATTAGCTTTTGTTAATTTAATATTCACGTTTGTTGCCATGTTTACCGTAGATAAATTTGGCAGAAAACCATTACTATATATTGGCTCTGTAGGTATGATTATTGGTTTTCTACTTTTAGGTATTAGCCTACAACAGCAATCAGTTGGAATAATATCACTACTAGGTGTATTAATATTTATTGGCTCTTTTGCCCTATCAATGGGACCAGTAGTGTGGGTTTTACTATCAGAAATGTTCCCAAATAAAATTAGAAGTGTAGCGATGTCTGTTGCTGTTGCAGCACAATGGGCTGCAAATGCCTTAGTATCTCAATCATTTCCGGTGGTGATGGGAAGCGATTTAAATAATGCCTCTCCTTGGAATGGTTCATTACCCTATTTTATTTTCATTGCCTTCATTCTTATCATTGTTTATGTGACTTATAAATATATTCCTGAAACCAAAGGAAAGTCGCTTGAAGAGATTGAAGACTTTTGGAAGAAAAGCTAAATAAAGGCTGTTATTTATGTAAAATAAAACTGTAAATTTGGATAAATCTCACCCGAGAAATAAAATTAAACATGAGAATAAGGTATTGTTTTTTTATAGTTTTTTTATGTTTGAATTCCCATGTTTCTTGGGCTCAAGAGTCTTTTCAAAAGTATGATTTTGTCAGCATAAAAGAAGGAATTTCTAAGGTTGGTATTTTCACTATTATTCAAGATGATTTGGGTTTCATATGGTTAGGCACTAATGGTGCTGGCCTATATCGTTATGATGGTATTAACTATGAATCTTATAAATATATTATAAATGACTCTACCTCTTTAAGTAGTAGTTTAGTTCAAAGTTCTTATTTAGACAGCAAAAACAGACTTTGGTTCGGAACCGACAACGGACTAAATTATTACAACCGTGAAAACGATTGTTTTAAACGCATACCTAAATCATCATTTAATTTAAACAATGAATTAAACATTTCCATTAACAGCTTAATGGAAGATGACAAGGGTAATCTTTTTATAGGCACGCTTAACTCTGGCATGTTTAAAATGAATTTGGAAAACACCACAATAGAACGTGTTATAAGCAAAGAATCCATAGAATCTATTCCGCTGAATGTAAAAGCAATTCAAATTAATAAATCCGGTAAGGTTTATGCAGCTACAGATAGAGGTCTTAAAGAATATGATTATCATACAAATACCATAAAACCTTCTGCTTTTAATACCCAACAAGGTGATGTTTATGTAGAAAACTCCATAGAGTCATTAATTATAGATGAGCAAAATAATATTTGGGTAGGTACAGAAACTGAAGGATTAATTAAAATTAGCACCACTAAAAACTCTGATAATTCGTCCTTTTTTACAATCAATCATTTTTATTTCTCAACAAATCAATTCTTATCTCTTGTAGATCTAAAAAACGGTACGTTATTATGCGGTACTGAAAATGATGGTCTTTATCACATTGATAATAATGGTAATATTTTAAACAATTACCAAGCAAGCAAAACAGACAACAATAGTATTTTATCTAACTCTATCTGGTCTTTATACACTGACAACAATGAGAGAATCTGGCTTGGTTATTATAACAAAGGTGTTTCTGTTTACGATAAATTATACGATAAGTTTAATGAAATAAATAGCCTTTCTCAAAATCCAAATTCGCTACAACATGTTTCTGTAACTGGCATTGACCAAGATGAGAACGATAAATTATGGATTGCCATGGATGGTGGTGGGATTGACGTTTTAGATAAACGAACAAATATATTTACTCATTTTAACTCAAGTAATAAAGAAAAACTAGGGTTAACCAGCGATTATATCGAAGCCTTATTAATTGATAGTAACCAAAACATTTGGGCTGGTAGTTGGGACAAGGGATTGTTTTGTTTAAAAAAGGGGGCGGAGAAATTCGTCAATTATAACTTAGAAAATAATGTCAACAATTTAAACTCTAATACTATCCTAACACTAGCTGAAGATTCAGAAGGTATTATTTGGGTAGGGTCTTACGCAAACGGATTACATTCATACAATCCAAAAACCAAACAATTTACACATTACAATTCTGGGGAATTTGCAGCAAATAGATTATCTAATATTGAAGTAAGAAAAGTAATAATTGACAGCGACGATAATATATGGATTGGTACAGAAATAGGCCTTTATAAAATTATAAAGGAAACTAACGGAAAACTCTCAGTGATTTCAATGCGCGAAAAATTGCCTAAAAACTTTAATAACCACAACAGCTCAGATAATATTTTATCTCTTTTTGAAAGTTCAGATAAGAATATTTGGGTAGGAACAAGAGGAGCTGGTATGTGTAAATACAGTCCACTTGATGATACCTTTACGTGGTATAATAAATTAAACAACTTAGTTGAAGAAAATGTAAACTGCATTGAAGAAAGTGCAGATGGAAATATATGGATAGCTGGAAATTCTGGTATCACAAAGCTAGATATAAAAACAAATACATTTACAAACTATACCTCTAATGATGGGCTATTATCAAACGACTACAATATAAATTCTGCATTTATAGACAAAGAAGGTCTGTTATATTTTGGAAATTTTCAAGGCATTGATTACTTCAACCCTATTGATATAAAGATTAATAAAAGTTTACCCTCATCTTACTTTACCGATTTTAAATTATTTAACGAAAGTATGCTTCCAAATGAGGAAGGTTCTCCATTAAAAAAAGTTATTTCTAAAACCGAAGATATTACACTAACAAATCGGCAGTCTGTTTTCACAATTGAATACTCGAGTATTAACCATACTAGACCCGAAAAAAATGAATACGCTTATTATTTAGAAGGTTATGAAACAACTTGGAATTATGTTGGTAAAAAACGAAGCGCAACTTACACTAATTTAGATCCTGGCACTTATACTTTTAAACTAAAAGCGGCTAACAATGATGGTGTTTGGAATGAGTCTTCTTTGAATTTAAAAATTACAATTTTACCACCTTGGTGGAAAACGGTTTGGGCAATATTATCATATATTCTTTTATTTCTTTTAGGTTTATATTTTTTAAACAGAATAACTAGAAATAGAATTAAAGACAAACAACTTGTATTAAACGAAAGAAACAATAGGCTTTTAGAAAAAGAGCTTAATGAAAAAAAACTTCAGTTTTTTACAAATATATCTCATGAGTTTAGAACACCCCTTTCCTTAATTATTGGTCCACTTGAAGATATAATTAAAAATGATAGCCATAATCTTCCTGATCGGGTTAAAAATAAACACAACACAATTCATAAAAACACAAATAGACTCTATAGATTAATTAACGAATTACTAGATTTTAGAAAACTCGACTTAGATAAAGTAAGAATCAAAGTAAGAGAATTAAACCTAGTGTCATTTACAAAAAATGTAACTAGTTATTTTAAAGAAGAAGCTTTTATTAAAAATATCCATCTAAGCATTGATACTGACGTACAAGACATTTCGATTTATGCAGATGAAGGCATGTTAGAAAAAATAATCTTTAATATATTATCAAATGCATTTAAGGTTACACCAGAAAGTGGCGCAATTACAATAGATATTTCCTCTAAAGAGGACTTGGTAGATTTACCTTTAGCTAATGACAAAGAGAAAATTAAAGCCATAGAAATATCAATTTCTGATACTGGACCTGGATTAAAGGAAGAACAAATCGCTAATATATTTGAACGCTTTTACCAAGTAGATAATTTAAACAAAACCTATTATGGTGGCACAGGTATTGGCTTAGAAGTGGTACAGAACTTTGTTAAATTACATAAAGGAAAAATAAAAGTAACTAGTGAGGTAGGTGCAGGCACAACGTTTACTATAATATTACCCGCTGGAAACGCCTATTTTAGTGAAAAAGAGACACTAACAGAAAAAGTAGAAGACCAAGTAAAAGAAGAAAGCTTTTTCATTCCTAAAACAAACACGGAATCTACTAGTAATGCAGGTGAAGAAACAAACTTAAGTTCTCACACCTTACTCATTGTAGAAGATAATACTGAATTAAGAAATTACTTAAAAAACGAATTAAAAAGCCAATACAAAATTCTGTTAGCTAAAAATGGAAAAGAAGGCTTACAGATGGCAAAAGAATTCCTTCCAGATATTATAATGACAGATGTTATAATGCCAGAGATGGATGGCTTCTTATTCTGTAAACACATTAAAAGCGACATTAAAACAAGCCATATTCCATTGTTAATGCTTACTGCTAAAACCACAATTGAAAACAGAATGGAAGGTATTGAAAACGGAGCTGATGCCTATATGGTAAAACCCTTTGATATGGGACTATTAAAACTTCGATTGTCTCAACTCATTACAAGTAGACAATTAATTTTTAATAAATACTTTAATGTTATTAGTGATGTAGAAACTAATAATACAACCTCAATGGATAAAGAGTTTATTGAAAAAGTATTAAGCTATATAAACGAAAGTATTGGAGATCCAGATTTAAATGTAGAATCTCTCGCCTCGCAACTAAATTTAAGTAGAAGTCAATTTTACAGAAAAATTAAAGCACTTACCAATCAAACTGCAAACGAATTTATACGAAATATCAGACTTCTTAAAGCGAAACAAATGATAGAAATGGGTAATAGCAATATTAGCGAGGTTTGTTATAAAGTAGGATTCTCGTCTCCTTCATATTTCACCAAATGTTTTAAAAGTTACTTCGGTATTTTACCAAAAGAAATTGAACATAAACAATCTTAAATTCTTTCAAAACAAGACACGTTTTTCTCTAATTATCTCACCGTAAAAAATATTAACATTCTGTCAATTCCATATTTTAACCCATCAAAAATTACGAATTACGAATAAATACCAATCTGTTATTATACTATTAAAAATGTTGCAACAAAATAGAAACTTGCTGAATTTAAAGGGTTTTTATACCAAAACGCATCAAAATTTACATCAGATGCTCTAAAATTAATACTAATAAATTAATATTTTTTTAACATTTGTTTAATGGGAATTAAAAAATCTAAATGGAAACTCTTTAGCGAGTTAATTCTCATTACTGCAATCATTTGCTTTATCATTTTTTTAGCAGTTTTTATTTTTTAAACTAAATAACTAATAAACTAACAATTAAAAACAAACAATTTTATGAAGCTTAAACTACTCAAAAAATTATTTTTCACTTTAACCATTCTGTTTGGTGTCTTTTCCCAGGCACAAACAGTTACAGGAAAAGTAAATAGTGCTGACATGCCACTTCCAGGCGCGAGCATTATAGTGAAAGGTACCACCAATGGAACATCCACAGATTTTGATGGAAATTTCACCATTGACAACGTCTCTTCGACTGCCATATTGGTAGTTAGCTATTTAGGCTACATTACTCAAGAAATAGTGGTAGGAGACCAATCCGTTATTAACGTTACTTTAATTGAAGATGAAAATTCTTTAGAAGAAGTTGTTGTTGTTGGTTACGGAACCAAGAAAAAAAGTTTAGTAACTGGTGCCATCTCTAGCATAGATTCTAAACAAATTAAAAGTTCTTCTAATCAACGTGTAGAACAAGTATTACAAGGTAGAACATCTGGTGTTACCGTTACCTCTTCATCTGGTTCTCCTGGTCAAGGTGCTCAAATTCGTATACGTGGTGGAGGTTCTAGTGGGTCGTCTGAGCCATTATATATTGTAGATGGTATGAAATCGTCATCAATAGCAACTCTAGCTCCTAGTGATATCGCAAGTATGGAAGTTTTAAAAGATGCTGCATCTGCTGCAATCTATGGTACAGAAGGTGCTAATGGTGTTGTAATTATTAGAACTAAAGGAGGTAGCAACGGTGAAATCAAAGTTGGTTTTAGTACGCAATTGGGTACGCAGTTTGTTAATACTGATATGGAATTAATGAATGCTTCACAATTTGTACAATATATGAATGAAGCAGGTATAAGCTCTGTTGTAGATAACGGATATGACACAGATTGGATAGACTCTACTTTCGATAAAGCGCCATTAACCCGTTATGATTTAAATATTTCTGGAGGAAATGAAAAAACATCATTTTATGGATCTATGGGTCACTTAGAACAAGAGGGTATTTTAGGACAAGAGAATTCTTCATATAAAAGAAAAACATTTAGATTTAACTTTAAAAGTGAGCTAACAAAATTCTTAGAGGTAGGTGTAAATGCAACATATTCTTTCTCTGATAGGTTTGGTATTCAAGAAAATAGCGACACGAGAGGTGTTATTCAAAATATGCTAATAATTGACCCTTTAACTCCTGTGCTTTATGACAGTTTAGATGATGTACCACAATCAGTATTAGATAACGCTACAGCCAACAATGTACCTTTATTAACAGATAAGAATGGTAACGTTTATGGATATCCAAGTTACTCTACTGGCGAAGTAGTAAACCCTGTGGCTTTCGCGAACGTAATGAACAAAACAATTACCAATGATGTACAGTCATTATATTCAGCATATTTAAAATTGAAAATTATTGAAGGACTAAGTATTACAACTAGATTTGGTAAAGAAACAGGTAGAATAGATGTAAAAAATATGATAAATCCATATTATGTGTCATCTGAAGCTTCTAATACAGCTTACACGGGATCTCATACTAAATATGAAAACAAAAGATGGTTGTGGGAGAATTTTATTACTTACGATAAGTCTTTTAAAAATCATAACTTTAAATTACTTGCCGGATATTCTGCTGAAGACAGAGACAATGTTACGTTAAAAGCTACAAGCGGGTCAGTGAGTATTGATGAATTTACAGGCTTCGATTTTAACTTACCTGGATTTAACACCAATGTTTCAAACCCACTACCTTACTTAGATAATATGGTATCAACTTTTGGTAGATTATCTTACGATTATGACGGTAAGTATTTATTTGAAGCTTCAATAAGAGCTGATAAGTCTGATAAATTTCCTGAAGCAAACAGAACAGCTGTATTTCCTGCATTTTCTGGTGGTTGGTTAGCTTCTCGCGAAGATTTTTGGAGTGATGATTCACCTATTAGTTATTTTAAGCTTAGAGCAAGTTGGGGTCAAAACGGTAGTAGAAGTAATTTAACAGGAAACGCTGACAAAACATATATCATTGAAGCATTAAATGGTTTAGGTATAGATTATCTTGGGAATACAGGTGCTCAAATAACAGGATATTCAAACCAAAATTTGGTATGGGAAACCTCTGAACAGTTAAATTTTGGTATAGACCTTAGAGCACTTTCTAATAAATTAAGATTTACAACAGAATATTACAAAAAAACAACAAGAGATGCTGTTGTTGATGATGGAAGCTTAATTACACCTGGTTCTGCCGGCTTTAATTCTCAAGCATTTAATGCTGGTACTATAGTAAATCAAGGTTTTGAATTTGAACTTGGATATAGTGACACAACAGAAGGTGGATTTACTTATGATATTAATGCCAACTTATCAACATTAAAAAATGAAGTTACAGAGATTCTTTATGTTGGAGAAGGTGGTTATCTAACAGGAGCAGGAGCGCCACAAAATGCAGAAGGAATTACAAGATTTTCTCAAGGTTTACCTGCATGGTACTTCTATGGTTATGAAACTACTGGAATAGACTCTAATACTGGTGAAATTCTATTTGCAGATACAAACAATGATGGTAACATAACAGATGCAGATAAAACAATGATAGGTTCTCCGCATCCAGATCTTTTATTTGGAGGAAATATAAGTTTAGGTTACAAAGCCTTCGATTTTAATCTTCAATTTCAAGGAACTATAGGTAATGATATTATTGCTACTTATCACCAACCTTCTAGAGCAATAACAAACAAACCTATTCATTTCTTTGAAGATAGATGGCAACAACCAGGTGATAATGCAAGTATGCCAGGAGCGGCTAATGTAGCAAACTCTTATGATACCGATTTAGTAGTAGAAGATGGTTCTTATATGAGAATAAAGCAAATACAACTTGGATTTACTTTACCTCAAAGTTTTAGTGATAAATTGAAATTAGATAACTTTAGAGTTTACGTATCATTAGACGATTTCTTTACATTTACTAAATACACAGGCTTAGACCCAGAAATTGGAAACTTTAGTTTTAATGCTATAGGTGTTGATAGAGGATTTTATCCTACTGCAGCAAAAGCAATATTTGGACTAGCATTAGATTTTTAATAAAAAAATAGACTATTATGAAAAGAACATATTTAACATTTTTATGTATTGCACTTCTAGGTTTTGTAGGCTGTGATGATGACTTTACAAATAACCCTAGACTAGATGGTCAGGATTTAGACACCTACTTTCTTGAAGAAGATAACGTTGAAAAAGCCGTAATTGGTGTGTATGATTTAATGCAGTTTAATTATGCCAAAGATTGGAGCAGTGTATTTTTAGTTAAACTACTTCCAGGGGATGATGCTGGCGCAGGAGGCAGTGGACCTAGTGATCAACAACAATTGCATGATATAGATGATTACAATACAGTATCATCATCTAATGTATCTATTACAAGTAACTGGGACTTATTCTATAGAACAATTGCACTAACAAATTTAATTATAGAAAACGTACAAGACAGCGACCTTAGCAATAAGGATAGAGTAGTTTCAGAGGTTAAATTTTTTAGAGCTTGGTGTCATTTTGAATTAACCACTATGTTTGGTGAGGTACCTTTAAGAGTATCTGTTCCAAGTAGTGCCGAAGATTTCCCAATTTCAAAATCTTCTCGAGCAGATATTTATGCTCAAATTGAAGCTGACCTTTTAGATGCAATTACAAATTTACCAGAGAAATCAGCTTTAGCAGATAACTTCAGAGTTTCTAAAGGAGCTGCACAAGCCTTAATGGGTAAGGTTCTTGTTTTTCAAGAAAAATATTCAGAGTCATTACCTTATTTTCAAAGTGTAATAAGTAATCCATCTCATGATTTAGAAGCTAACCCAGAAGACGTTTGGAATATTAACCACGAATTTGGAATTGAGTCTTTATTAGAAATTGGTTATGTTTCTACAACTGCAAGAGATTGGGGAAATTTAGCTTGGGGTGGACGTAATGAAAGCAACCTACATATTCAGTTAATGGGACCTCGAGGTGACGGTATTTTTGACTTAACAGGAACAGAACTAATAAACGGATGGGGTTTTAACCTTCCTTCTAGTAAATTAGTTAATGCATTTGACGCTGCTGGTGATATCAATAGAAAAGCCGCTACGGTTATGTCAGAAGCAGACTTAATTGCTGGTGGAGGATCTGTAGATCCAACAGCTGCTACAGGTGGTGTAATTGAAGATTATGAAGGTGCAATTAGAATTAAATATGCAACTAAAACAGAAGATACTAGTAACAACGGTGTTCCTGAATTAAACTACTCAACTAACTTTAGAGTATTTAGATATGCTGAGGTTTTATTATTAGCTGCAGAAGCTTATAATAAATCATCCCAAGATGGATTAGCAAGAATTGAATTAAATAAAGTGAGAAACAGAGCTGGTTTATTAGATATTGACAGCTCAATATCGGGTAACGACTTATTTGAGGCAATCGTTGACGAAAAATTCTTAGAACTTGCTCATGAAGGACAACGTTTCTGGGATTTAGTAAGATGGGGAAAAGCAGCAACAGAATTAGCTGGTACTGGTTATACGTCAAAGAATGATTTATTCCCTATTCCAATAACAGAAATTGATAAAAACGAATTGATGACTATTGAGGATCAAAACCCTGGTTATTAATATTAAACAATAGATTATAGTTTGTAGATTAGTTTTTAAAACAACGTGGTATTTTTACTACGTTGTTTTTTCATTTTTAAAATAAAATTAAGATGTCATCAAGAATAGTATTTATTTTAATCTTAAGTTTTGTTATGAGTTGTAGTCAAAACGAACCTCAACAAGACAATAAAATTTTTAGCAAATTAGAATACAAATCTACAGGAATTGACTTTATAAATAAACTCGTAGAAACTGACTCTATGAATTATTTTAACTACACTTCCATTTATATGGGAGGAGGCGTCTCTGCAGGCGACATAAACAATGACGGCTTAACAGACCTATTTTTTACTGGTAACCAAGTTAAAAATAGGCTATTTTTAAATCAAGGAAATCTTCAGTTTAAAGACATTTCAGAAACTGCACATATTGCAGGCGATAACAGGTGGTACACAGGCGCAACAATGGCAGATGTAAATGGTGATGGTTATTTAGATATTTATTGTTCTGTAGCTGGTATTGCTAAAGAGAGACGTAACCAACTCTATATAAATAATGGTGATGCAACCTTTACTGAAATGGGTGAAGCCTATGGCGTTAACGATGGCGCAAATTCTATGCAAGGCACCTTTTTCGATTATGATAACGATGGTGATTTAGACCTCTATGTCGCTAATTATCCAATCTCTAATGTAAACACATCTAACTTCACATACAGCAATAGAATGAAGCATGTCACTGACCAAGAGTCTGATAAACTGTATAGAAATGATGGTGATAAATTTACCAACGTCTCTGAACAAGCAGGTGTAAAAAGCTATGGATTTTCGTTAGGTGTAACTGCAGGAGATATTAACAACGATGGATGGCAAGATTTATACATTTCTAGTGATTACAGCATACCAGACTACGTTTATATTAATAATGGTGATAACACATTTAAAAACGTTGTAAAAGAAGCCACAAGCCATACATCATTTTACGGAATGGGAGTAGATATTGCCGATATTAATAATGATGGATTTCTCGATGTTTTTCAAGCAGATATGGATTCTAAAAGTAGTAGACGCCAAAAAGCAAATATGTCCAGTATGAATCCTGAAGCTTTTAAAGAGATTATTTTTATGGGCTTTCATTACCAATACATGCACAATTGTCTACAATTAAATACCGGAATTTTAGAAGATGGAGTTCCACAATTTACCAACATTTCTAGATTAACAGGCACCTCATCTACCGATTGGAGTTGGGCTCCCGTTTTTGCAGATTTTGATAATGATGGCAACAAAGATTTATTTATTACCAATGGTGTTAGGCGAGAAATAAACAACACAGACTTCTTTAATACATATTCTAAAAATAATACAACACATCTTACTGACCTCGAAAAAAGCCTAAAAATACCTTCAGAAAAAACGGACAACTTCATGTTTAAAAACAACGGTAATTTAGATTTTAAAAAAGCCAATAAAGAATGGGGAATAGAACATAAAGGCTTTTCTAATGGAGTTGCATATGCAGATTTAGACAATGATGGTGATTTAGAAATTATAACCAACAATGTAGATGATTACGCCTCAATTTATGAGAATACAAGTTCTGATATTAGTAATTATATTTCAATTGAATTTATAGGTGAACGTAAAAATAAATTTGGTTTAGGAAACCGTGTTTATATTACTACTAAAGATGAAACTCAAATGCAAGAGTTAACTTTAACTAGAGGGTTTCAATCTTCAGTAGCACCAAGACTTCACTTTGGTTTAAACAAAAATAAATCCATAGATAAACTAAAAGTAGTTTGGACAGATGGTAAAACTCAAATATTAAAAAATGTAAAGGTTAATCAAAACCTCATACTAAACCATGCAGATTCAAGTGAAGAAAATGTTGAAATTGTGAAAACGAATACTTTATTTAAAACCATAGAGAGTCCTTCTCTACCTAAGCACAAACATATAGAAAACGATTATGACGATTTTATAAAACAAGTCTTATTGCCTCATAAAATGTCTGCTTTTGGTCCTGCGCTGGCTGTTGGAGATCTCAACAATGATGGTTTAGACGATTTTTTTATTGGTGGTTCTCATGGTCATACTGGTAAATTATACTTTCAAACCAACAATGATTTTACGGAAGCCTCAGTAGAGTTTTTACAAGACGATAAATTAAGCGAAGACGTAGGTGCACTTATTTTTGATGCAGATGCAGATGGTGACAACGATTTATATGTTGTGAGTGGAGGTTATGAATTTTCTGCTAATTCAAAATATTTTCAAGATCGGTTATACTTAAATAATGGTAAAGGTAAATTCACAAAAAGCACACTTCCTACTATGCATATAAGTGGCTCAAAAGCTTATAATGCAGATTTTAATAAAGATGGAAAACAAGACCTTTTAGTACTTGGCAGACAAGTTGCTGGGCATTATCCTTATCCAACAAATAGCTATATTTTATTAAATAATAGCACTGAGAATGAAGTAATATTTTCGGATGAAACACAAAACATGGCTAAAGAATTTATAAACTTGGGGATGGCGACAAGTGCTGTAATTACCGATATTGATAATGACACATGGTTAGATATTATTGTAGTTGGAGAATGGATGCCAATCAAAGTTTTTAAAAATAATAAAACTCATTTTAAAGAGGTATCCTCGCAAATGGGATTAAATAAAGACAACAGTACTGGTTGGTGGTGGAGTATCAAAGCTGGTGATTTTGATAATGATGGCGATGAAGATTTTATAGTAGGTAATAACGGATTAAACTATAAATATAAAGCGACCCAAGACGAAACTTTTGATATCTATGTCAAAGATTTTGATAATAACAATTCTGAAGATATTGTGCTCAGTTATTACAGCGAAGGTAAACAAGTACCTTTACGAGGACGATCTTGTTCTTCACAACAAATACCTGCAATAAAAAGCAAATTTAAAGACTACAACAGCTTCTCTAAAGCCACATTGGTTGATGTCTATACAGAAGAAGAGTTAGAACAATCATTGCATTACCAAGTAAAATCTTTTGCTAGTATCTATTTAGAAAATAAAGATGGGCAGTTTATTAGTCATAATCTACCTGTTGAAGCTCAGTTTTCATCAATAAACCAAACATTAGTAAAGGATTTTAATAACGATGGGAACTTAGATATTACAATAGCAGGAAATCTTTACGTCTCTGAAGTAGAGACACCGAGAAATGATGGTAGTTTTGGTTATTATTTTAAAGGTAATGGTAAAGGTGATTTTAAAGCGATTGAACCAAGAAAAAGTGGTCTTTTTATAAAAGGTGATACTAAGGATTTATCAAAAATTAAAATTGGAAATAACGACTATATCATCGTTGCTAAAAACAATGATTACTTACAATTTATAAAAATGAATTAAAATATAATTGATAACACAATTACAACACTAAAACTAGTTAAGGCAAGTAAGGTTGTCATTGCTGTCCAGCTTTTAAAAGTTTGTTTTTCGTTTAAGCCTAAATATTTACTTACTAACCAAAACCCACTGTCGTTAACATGAGATGCAATCGATGCACCAGATGCTATTGCAATAACCAATAAAGCTTTATCTATTTCAGATATACCTATTGCCAAAAGTGGCGCTGTAATACCTGCTGCTGTTATCATAGCAACTGTTGCAGACCCTTGTAAAACACGCACAATTACAGCAGCTAAAAATGCAAACAATATAATACTCACACCTTTGTCTGCAAAGTAGTTGGCTAGCATTTCACCTGTACCTGTATTAACTAACACTTGTTTAAAAACACCACCTGCACCTGTTAAAAGAATAATGATACCTGCAGGTCCCATAGATTTAGTTGTAATATCTAGTAGTTTTTCTTTTGTGAAATTTCGTTTAATACCTAAAAAATACCATGCAATTAAATTAGCTATAATTAAGGCAGAAAACGGATGACCTATCATACCTAACCATTCTTTTAAATCTTGAGAAATTGTACCTTTATCAAATAAAGCACTGTTTAAAACTGTATTACCAACGATTAGTAATATCGGAATTCCAATAATTCCCATTATCAATCTAACCGAAGGATAGTTTTCTACCAACAAAGCTTCTGCCTCTAGCTCTGGAGCTTCAACAAAAATTTTCTTGGCAATATATTTTCCAAATAATGGACCACAAACCACAGCTGTTGGCAAACCAACGATAAAACCAAATAAAATTACCCAACCTAAATCTGCATTCAAAATATCTGCCACAGCAACAGGTCCTGGTGTAGGCGGAATAAACGAATGGGTAATTGCTAAACCAGCCAACAACGGAATGGCATATAAGAGTAACGACTTTTTTGTTTTACGTTGAAGTGAATATAAAATTGGAACTATAATTATAAAAGCAACGTCGAAAAACACTGGTATGGCTATAAAAAACCCAGTAATTACCATCGCCCAAGAAGCATTTTTTTCACCAAAAGTTTTTAATAAATAGGTGGCTAAAGCTTTTGCACCACCAGAATGTTCTAAAATTGCACCAAACATTGCACCTAAACCTACCACAACAGCAACAAAACCCAAAGTGTTACCCATACCTTGTTTCATGGTAGAGATGATATCTCCAGGAGGCATTCCGGCAAGTATACCAACAGTAATACTCGCTATTAACAATGATATAAACGCTTGAATTTTAAACTTAAGGATAAGCACCAATAAAATGGCAATACCAGCAATCACTGCAGTAATAAGAGTGTAATCTATCATTACTCTTTTTTCAAATAGAATGATGTTTTTAAACCTGAGGCTGCATTTGGTGCTATCCAAACATTGAATGCTCCTTCTTCTGCATCGTTTATCAGTTTAGAATTGGTAAACTTTAAATCGTCTGAATTAATAGTAAATGAGACTTCTTTAATCTCTCCTGGTTTTAAGTAAACATGCTCAAATCCTTTTAGTTCTCTAATTGGTCTAGTAATACTACCTACAACATCTTGGATATAAAGTTGAACAAGTTCTTTGCCTGACGTTTTACCAGTGTTTTTAACATAGGCTTTCACCGTAATATCTTCATTAAAGCTAATTGTGTCTTTAGAAACAGAAACATCTTCATATTTAAAATTGGTATAAGACAAACCATAACCAAATGGAAAATGAGGTGTATAACCAATATCTAAATAATGAGAATCATTACCTAGAGAACTCTGCCAAACAGCAATAGGAATACTATCCATTTGCACAAACTGATCTACTTCTGCTGGTCTACCTGTGTTTTTATGGTTATAGAAATATGGTAATTGTCCGGCATCTTTTGGCCATGAAACTGGCAATCGTCCCTCTGGTTGACTCAACCCAAAAATTACATCATGTAGAGCCTCTCCTCCCATTGTACCAGGATGCCAAGCCATTAATACAGCATCTACATCATTAATTACATTGGTAATTGTTATTGGTCTACCTGCCATAATAACGAGTACAATCGGTTTCCCCGTTTTAGCTAAGGCTTTTAATAATTCTATTTGAGCACCTGGTAAATCTATATTTGCTCTACTGTGCGCTTCTCCAGATAGAATAGCTTCTTCACCACCAAAAAACAAAATAACATCTGAATTTTTCGCTGCTTTAACTGCCTCATTAAAACCGTTAGTACTTTTATCTCTACTATACGTTAAGCCTTCTACAAATTGAAAATTAACTTCTGCTTTTTTAAATGCATCAACAGGTGTTACTGTATGTGTTTTATCACCATCAAAAGTCCATGTACCTAACTGCTCATGTGGTTTGTTTGCTAATGGGCCAATAACAGCAACTTTTGTGTTTTTAGACAATGGCAATACGGATTCGTTTTTAAGTAAAACCGCACTTTTAATAGCTGCTTTTTTAGCTTCTTTTAAATGTGCTTCTGCATATAAATTACCTGTATGATCTTCTGGAAGATATGGATTTTCAAAAAGATTTAATCGTAATTTAATTCGAAGTATATTTTTTACAAATTCATCTAATTGGTCTTCTGAAATTTTTCCTTCATCAATTAGCTCTTTTAAATGATTCTCATAAACTGTGCTACTCATTTCCATGTCTAAACCTGCATTAGCCGATAATTCTGCTGCATGTTTATCATCTCTTGCATAGCCATGTGCAATCATTTCTTTTGTAGAATCCCAATCGCTCACCACAAAACCATCAAAATTTAGTTCGTTTCTTAAAACATCTTTTAATAAATACTCATTTCCTGTTGCTGGTATACCATTAATTTCATTAAAAGAACTCATTACGGTTGCTGCACCTGCATCTAAGGCTGACCTAAAAGGAGGTAAATACACGTTTCTTAATAAAGGCTCCGATAAATTTACGGTGTTATAATCTCTACCTCCAATTGCTGCGCCATAACCAATATAATGTTTAGCACAAGCAGCCATTGTTGTAGGATTGGTTAAATCGTCACTTTGAAAACCTTCTACGTAAGCTTTACCTAAAACAGAAGCTAAATAAGGGTCCTCTCCTGGTGATTCTGCTATGCGTCCCCAACGACTATCTCTAGCAATATCTAACATTGGTGCAAATGTCCATCTAATACCAGCAGAACTTGCTTCAAAAGCTGCTATTTCTGAAGATTTCCTTGCCACCTCAGTATCCCAAGACGCTGCCATACCCAACGGAATTGGAAAAATAGTTTTAAAGCCATGTATCACATCTCTTGCAAAAATTAATGGAATACCATTTGGACTTTCTTCAACAGCAATTTGTTGTAATTCTTTTACGTAATCTAAATTCATTACGTTTAAAAACGCACCTATTTGTCCGTTTCTTACTGCTGTTTTTAAGTCTTCTGGTAATTCGCCTTCTACTCTGCTAGAAGTACCTCTTAAATTAGTTTGTCCAATTTTTTCTTCAAGTGTCATTTTAGATAAAATCTCATTAATTTGAGATTCTATTCTATCTTCCTTTTGAGAGGTCGATGCGCTTTTTGTTTCTTTATCAGTACATGCCGAAAAACAAATAAAAGCGAATAATAAGGTTAGGGTTTTGAATGGTGATTTCATAGTTGATATATGTACTTGGATTGTTAATCAATTTTTAAAAAAGGTGCTGTTCACGCCTTTTACGCCAGGTACAACTTTAAAAACCGAACCTGCTAATGGGTATTGTTTTAATTCTTCTTCCGTCATATCTAATCTTGCTGAGGTTATATAAAGTGTTTCTAATTTGTCGCCTCCAAAGGCACAAGATGTAATGTTATGAGCAGGAACTTGAATTCGCTGAAGTACTTTTCCTGTTTTTGGATTAAAGCGAATAACGGCATTGCCATTCCACATACCAACCCAAACCATGTCTTCTTCATCTATAGTCATTCCGTCAGGAAAACCTAAATTTTCAGGAATTTCAACAGCAACTCTTCCATTAAATATTTCACCTGTTTCATTATTAAAATCATACGCTTTAATTTGTGATGTTGGTGTATCTATGTAATACATTGTTTTTTTGTCTGCTGTCCAAACAATACCATTAGAAATAGTAACACTATCTATTTTGGTTTCAATATTAGGTTCATTAGTAATACAAAAAAGTTTAGCCTCTCCTTTGGTTTGACTAAAATGCATAGAACCTACCCAAAACCTGCCTGAAGGATCACACTTACCATCATTTAACCTTCTACCTTTTAAGGCGTCTTTCATGTTTAAAAATATAGAAGTTGTCCCTGTTTCTAAGTCTATAGTATGAATACCATCTTCTAATGCTATTAAAGCCTCTTTGCTGTTTTTTGGAACAACAGTTCCTATTCTAGATGGTGTTTCTAAAACCTTATTTAAATTAGTTTTTGGGTTGTAAATATTTAAAGATTTACCTTCTATATCTATCCAATAAAGCTCTTTGGTTTTATAATTCCAAATAGCACCTTCACCTAATTCAGCTTTTGTTTGGTAGGCTAAAATAACTTTGTTTTCTTCTGTAGTATTCATTTTATCACTCATAGCTCCACAACCTAATAAAGTTCCGGAAAGTAAAACATAGAGAAAATATTTTAGCATAAAGTTATGGTTTAATTGCTGTTTTTTGATTTTGAAAAAAGCCAAGACAATAATTCTGGCTCATTAAATGCTTTTTTAAATGCGTCTCCATGACCTGTGTTTTTATATTCGGTATAGGTAACATCTGCATCCTGTTCTAATAATAAATTGTACATAGTTCTTGATCCTTCTACAGGGTTCCATTTATCTGTGCTTCCATGAAAAATCCAAAAGGGAATATGCTTTATGTTTTCTATTTGAAAAGGGTCTGAGTAACCTGCCATTGGCACAGCTGCTGCAAACAAATTTGGTTTTCGTGCTGTAAATTCCCAAACACCAAATCCTCCCATAGACAAGCCTATTATATATATTCTGTCTTTATCGATATTCTTATTTTCAATTAGATTTTCTATAAGCTGTAAAGCCGCTTGTCCAGATGCAGAAGATTCGTCATTTAAAATATATGAACCATCTTCCCCTAAGCCATCAAAAGGAGTTTCGGGACTATTGCCAACCCATTTTGCCCATTCTTCATTTTCAGTTTTAGCAGAACATTGTGGTACTACTATATAGCTTGGATATTTAGATTGTAATTGTTTTGAGACAAGAGAGTTTAGATTTGTAACAAATCCAAACTCATGATATGTCTTAGGACTATTATCACTTCCTCTATCTCCTCTTCCGTGCAAAAACACAATGAGAGGTTTTTTCTCAACACTTTGATTATATGGGCTAAATAAACGATAAGGCAACTCTAAATTGTTACTCGCCTTAAACGTGTTTTTTACTAATAATTCATCTATTTTTTCAGGAGTAAGCAACGTTTCATTAGAACCGTTATTACAACCAAAACATAAGAATAAAAGAATAACAACTATTTTCATTTATAGACTTAGCACAACCTTACTTTATATTAATTTTTAATGTTTCAAAAATGTTATTAGAGGCGTTACCTACGTATATATTATAATCTCCCTTCTCTAAATTCCAATCTGAAATTGATTCGTCATAAAAAGCAAGTTTATTCACATCAATAGAAACTTCAATTGTTTCTGATTTACCTTGTTCTAAATTAACTTTAGAAAACCCTTTAAGTTCTTTTAGAGCACGTTTCACTTTAGAATCGGATTTACCAATATAGATCTGAACTACTTCTGCACCTTCACGATTTCCTGTGTTAGAAACTTGGCATGATATCTTTATTTTTTCATCTTTTATATAGCTTTCTTTATCTACAGAAACGTTATCAAACTTAAAATAGGTGTAAGACATTCCGTAACCAAAAGCATATTGAGATTCTATATTTTTAGTATCGTGCCAACGGTAACCAACTAAGATATCTTCTTTATATTCTTGCTTCATATCTACACCAGGATAAGATGTTTCTCCAAATGACATTGCAGCATTATCTTCTAATTTTTTTGGAAATGAAAATGGTAATTTACCAGAAGGATTAACATCTCCACTAATAACATCAGCAATGGCATGGCCAGCCATAGAACCTAAGTACCATGTTTGAATAACGCCATCGACCTGATTTAACCATTCCATTTCAACAGCATTACCTGTAACTAATACAAAACCGACCTTTTTATTAACCGCTTTTACCGCACTTAATAATTCTTCTTGACCAAATGGTAATTTGTATTGTCTTCTATCATCACCTTCGCAATCTTGTAAATGGCTTTTCGTTAAACCACCAACAAACAATACAATATCTGCCTCTTTAGCAACTTGTATAGCTTCTAACTTTAAGGAATCTGCATTATAAGTAGAAGGAACAATTTCATCATATATAGATTTACCAGAATGATAACCCAATGCGTGCGTAATCGTTGCATTTTTATAACGCTCTTGTAACCCTTGTAATGGTGAAATTTCAAATTTTGGTTTTAATTCAGAAGATCCACCACCTGCAGTCATAGATCGTGTTGCATTTTCACCTATTACAGCAATGGTTAATTCTTTTTTATCTTCAATAGGGAAAAAATTATTGTCATTTTTTAAAAGTACAATACCTTCTGTGGCTATTTTTCTAGCAACATCTTGGTGTGCTTTGGTATTAGCACGACCAACAGGACGATTTTCGCTCATATTGGTGCGATACATTAGCCTTAGTATACGTCTTACTTTTTCGTCTACCACAGATTCAGGAATCTCACCAGACTTCAATTTCTCTAAAAATGGCGTTGCTAAATAATATTGACTATAATGATTAGCCGTTGTAAGTCCTAAACCATCTGTACCTGTTCCCATTTCTAAATCTAGGCCAAAATAAGCTGCTTCATCTGTAGTGTGGGCAGAACTCCAATCACTAACAACAACACCATCATACTCCCAATCTCCTTTTAAAATCTTTTTGGTTAACAATTCGTGGTGCGTTGTATATTGTCCTCTAAACTTATTGTAAGCTCCCATTATGGCCCAAACATCTGCTTCCGTAACAACTGCTTTAAAGGCTGGTAAATAGATTTCGTGTAAGGCACGATCACTTACATAAACATCTACTTTATCTCTCCAACGTTCTTGATTATTGAGTGCAAAATGTTTTATACATGCTGCAACACCTGTAGATTGTAAACCTTTTACATATGGTACAACCATAGTAGATGTTAAAAATGGATCTTCACCCATATACTCAAAATTACGACCATTCATTGGTGTCCTATAAATATTTACACCTGGTCCTAATATGATATCCTTTTTTCTATATCGTGCCTCTTCTCCAAGACTAAAACCATATTTATTAGCTAACTCAGGGTTAAAAGTTGAAGCCAAACATGTTAATGCAGGAAATGCTGTAATAGAATCATTTGTCCAACCAGCATAAGCCCAATCATCCCAACTCACCTCAGCTCTTACACCATGTGGTCCGTCTGCCATCCAAATTTCTGGTATACCTAAACGCTCAACCCCTTTTGTACTAAATTTTGATTGTGCGTGGCACATAGCCACTTTTTCTTCTAAAGTTAATAATGGAATTATAGAATCTATTTTAGCTTCTATTTGATTAAAATCTGAAACGTTACTATCTGATTTTTTGGAGTCTTTGTTTTCACAATTAAGAAGTAAAACTATTAGGGAAAGGCATGATGCTATTTTGCAATATTTAGAAACAAAATTCATATAAAATATTTAGTTAATTAGGTTTAAAATAATCTAATTCTAAATGAGAACAAGATTAAACTCTTAGTGAAAGTAAAGCTATATGAAATGAAAATTTTACAGTAAAACTAATGATGCGAACATTAATACATTTGTTGCATAAATCAGCTAAATCTCAATGTTTAATGGGTATAACGCACATCCTCTAATTTTACATAATAAAAAAACACTTAATTGATTAGATTTTTGAAACAACAATTAAACAGTGCTATTCATTAAAAATAAACCTAAAAGTTTCTCATTTTTTAATTTGAATAATAATAAAAGTCTTTAGCTTCCCTATTTTAAAAGCAAAAGACCTTAGCTAAAAACTAAAGTCTTTTTTAAATAATTTTGGTTTTAATACCAGCTATATGGTACCAAGTCTAATTATAGAAATACCTCCAAAATATTAGCATTTTTAGAAGTAAATTTTAAACCATCCGTATTTGCCGGAATCAGTATCGTCTCACCTTTTTTAAGACTTATATTTTGATTCTTATCGTTCATTTGTAAAATACCTTCTACACATATATAAATTACAAAAGAATCGAGCTCCTTTAAATCCCTAAACATTTCACCTTTAATATGAAGAAAATTGGTTTTAAAATATGGTGAATTCACTAATTCATTCTCTGAATTAATCTCTTTTGAATATCTCGATCTATAATCTTCGTAAAAATTAAAGTCTATAGCATTTAATGCCAAATCTGTGTGTAATTCTCTTTTTTTTCCAGTAGTCTTGTCTATTCTATCATAATCATAAATGCGATATGTGATATCAGAGGTTTGTTGAATTTCCGCCAACAAAACACCTGCTCCAATAGCATGAACTCTACCTGTGGGAATATAAAATGTATCGCCTTTATCTACTTTTTCAATATTTAAAATATTACGAAGTGTGGAATTATTAAGATGCTTTTGATAGTTGTCTTTATTGGTAGTTTTATTGAACCCAATAATCAATTCTGCATCTTCTTCAGCTTCCATAACGTACCACATTTCGTTTTTTCCAAACGAGTTGTGACGCTCTTTTGCTAATTCGTTACTAGGATGTACCTGAATTGACAGTGGTGTTTTTGCATCTATAAATTTAATTAACAATGGAAAGTCATTACCAAAAGTTTTATAAACGTTATCGCCAACTAGCTCTCCTTTAAACTCAGTGATTAATTCTTTTAACGATTTTCCTTTTAGAGGACCTTCACTCACTAATGTTTCATTGTTTTCAACATCAGATATTTCCCAAGATTCACCAATAGAATCTTGCGTATAATCTTTATTCAAAACTGTTTTTAGTTTGTCTCCTCCCCAAATTCGATAACTGTAAACTGGATTAAATTTTAAAGGGTATAATTCCATTTATTTTTTAATTTTTTCAATAAATGTTCTAGTCATATTTTCTAAATACTGTGATGTATTTGTCAAAGCATCATCTAGGTCTTTTGCCAGACTCATAATAGAATCGCTATAATTAATTCCCATTGCATTTAATTCATCAGATTGTAAATCGGTACTTCCACAAAAAGCAGCTACTTTTATTTTATGTTTCTTTGCAGAAGATAAAACACCACTTATCGTTTTACCAGACAAGGTTTGGTCATCTAATTTACCTTCGCCTGTAATAATCCAATCTGCAGTCTTAATATTTGCATCAAAATCTGCTATCTGTTTTATGAGGTCAATACCTGGTAAAAGCTCTCCTTTTAAAAAAGCTGTAGCACCTGCTCCCATTCCGCCTGCTGCTCCTGCACCTTCAATATTTTGAGTCTGAATGCTAAAATGTTTGTCTAAAACTTTTGAGAATTTTTGTAATCCAAAATCTAAATATTTAATTTCTTCATCAGAAGCTCCTTTTTGTTTTGCATAGACATATGCAGCTCCATTTGGTCCGTAAAGTGGGTTAGTAACGTCACAAGCAATTTGAAACTTAATAGTACTTAACCTTTTATCTTTAAGAGATTCATCGATTTTATAAATATTAGCAAGTTCTCCACCAATTGGCTTCACTTCATTGTCATTTTCATCTAAAAACCGATAACCTAAGGTTTTCGCCATACCAATACCACAATCGTTTGTGGCACTTCCACCAATCCCTAAAATAATATGTTGAGCTCCTCTATTTATAGCATTAAGAATTAATTCTCCGGTGCCAAAAGTTGTTGTTTCCATACAGTTTTGGTCTTTGGGATGTAAAAGCTTCATTCCTGAGGCTTCTGCCATTTCTATAAAAGCCGTTTTGGTGGCTTCTGAATATAAATAAGAGGCTATAACAGGCTTAAAAATAGGGTTAATAACTTCGGTCTGAATAGCCTCTCCTTTTAAATAGTAGTTAACAACTTCAATTGTACCATCTCCACCATCGGCTAATGGTACTTTTATAACTTCTGCGTTTAATGAAGCTTTTAAAATTGGTTCAATGATATTACAGAATTCAAGTCCTGTAAGTGAGCCTTTGTATTTGTCTGGTGCTAAAATAATTTTCATGAATGATACATCTAACTTAACATGCTTGGAAGAAAATAACTCACCACAAGAATTAAGATGAAAAATGACATTAAAATAACGCTCTCTTTCTTCAATAAATCTTTTGTGTTAAACGAATACGATAAATCCATTTTCTTAGCTGGTATTTTACTCGTTAATTTGCTCACTATTATTGCCATTACTATAGCTATAACAAAGCCTGTTAGGTTATACCAAATCCAAAACAAATCGGGAATATTATTAATACCTAATTCAGCTAAAGCTACATGAATAGAACCATCGCCAGAATAGAAATTTCCTTGACTAAAGAAATACACTAACTCTGGTAAGTATTTAAATATTAGATTGACAACCACAGCTGTTATTATTGCTACATTCATCCCAATATGGTTTACTTTCTTTAAAAAGATTGCAATCACAAAAGCTGCCAATATTGGTCCATAAAATAAAGATGAAATAGCATTAATTAACTCAATCACTGTGCTTTCACTATTACCGAAAAGATAGGCTGCCAAAATACAGACAACTCCCCAAAATACCACCAAACCTTTTGATAAAAGCATGTATTTTTTTTCGGAAAGTTTCTTTTCTCCACTATTAAAAAAGTCTTCTATAGTCACAGCACTTAATGAATTAATTGTGGAACTCAATGATGACATTGCTGCAGACATAATACCAACCATTAATATTCCGATAAGTCCATTTGGTAAATATTTAGTTATAAAAACAGGAACCATTAAGTCTGGTTTAATACCAGATTTTGCATATTCTGCAGGATAATGAATACGTGTTGTTTCTTTAATACTTTCGTAAAATTCTGGAACGTTGCTTACTAAATAGCCAATCACTAATCCCATAATACAATACACTAAAACTACCGGAAACCTAAGCAGTCCGTTTGCTAATAATAGTTTTCTTATAGTCCCTTCATTTTTTGCAGAAAGCAAACGTTGTGCTTGTGTTTGGTCAGTACCATAATAAGATAGGTATAAAAATAAACCACCTAAAAGCATTGGCCAAAATCCATATTCTTCTCCATCAAAAAAACCAAGATTAGAAAAATCAATGACCTGAAGTCGTTCTGGATCAAAACCTTTAAAAGTTCCGGTATCTTTCATTAATGAATACCCAACAATAAGACATATTATTAAGCCCGAAAACAAAATAATCATCTGTATAGCATCTCCCCAAACCACAGCTTTCATTCCGCCTTGATAAGAGTACACAAGTGTTACAACACTTATAATAAGTAACGTCCAATGAAAACTTATACCAACGACAGACTGAATAATTAAAGCCATAGTAAAAACCATAACTCCAGTACCTAAAGCACGACTAATTTGGAAAACAACACTTATAAGTTTTCTTGTAGATTTTGAAAAACGACGTTCTAAATATTCATAAATACTTACAATTCCTGATTTGTATAATGGCGGAATTATAAAGAACATAATACCAATCATAGCTAATGGTACACCAAACTCAAAAGTTAACCATTTCATTCCACCATTAGCTTTTAGACCAACAAATGCTGGTGCAGAAATAAAACTAATAGCAGATAATTGCGTTGCCATTGTAGATAAACTTAATGGAAACCATCCAAGGCTTTTGCCTCCTAGAAAATAATCTTTTGAATTCTTATTTTCCTTAAAAAAATAACCCATAGCCATAAAGCCAATGAGGTAAATTGCAATTATTGTATAATCTAACCAATTCATGTTAATTTATTTTTTAACTGTACTCTAATTGAATCTTTCCATTCGTCTTTTAGAATACTCATTAACACAGCATCAGTTCTTCCGATGCCATCTATACTTGGAAACATATTTCGTAATACACCTTCATTTTTGCAGCCAACACTAAGCATTGCTGCTATACTTACTTCATTATCACTATAGGCTCCAAAACCTATCCTTTCTACTTGCAATTTATTGAAAGCAAAATCGAATAATAAATACTTTACGTTTTTATTCAATTTAGTTCCTTGGAAATCTTTACCAAGCCAAGTATGCCCAAGTTTAATAGTATTTAATTCTTCAGAATAGTCATAAAGTCTTGTACAACCAGCAAATTGCTTTTTTGATTTGTCGTAAATTACAAATGGATACTCCTTTTTTAGATTTCTATAATTTATCGCAGAAATCACATAATTTGTTAATGATTCGATATTATTTCCTTTTTCAAAAAAATGAATCCAAATACTCTCTTCTTTTGAAATTTTAATTAATTCTTTTATATGAGATATTTGTAAGGGTAACAACCTTACTCTTTCATTTTCTAAAATATAATCTTCAGAAAAGTTAAGAATCATCATATTAAAAAATTAACGCTTCAATAAGTCGATTAACAAAGCAGCACTCCATGAAAAATTATTACCTCCATAACCTGCATTTTCGGTTATTTCTTTTCTTGAATCAAAATATTCGTAAAAACCATAGCGTTCTATTAATTGAATAGAATCGTCTTTCACACGATTTGCGATATCATAAAAACCGTAAGATTTTAAGCCTTTAAAAAGTAACCAATTTAGGTTGATCCAAACTGGTCCTCTCCAATATTTTTTAGGATTAAATCTATCACTATCTGGATCAAAAGATGCACATAAGTATCTATCTTCACTACCAAATTTATCCATCATTGTTTTTACAATAATCTCTGCTCTTTCCTGATTAGGAATGTCTGCAAAAATCGGTGCAAAAGATGATGATGATAAAAACTCTATCTGCTTTTCGTTTCTAAGATCGTAATGCACATATGCGCCAAGTTTTTCATTAAATAACTTTTCATTAAATCTTGCAATAGCTTTTGTTTGCCACTGACGTAATGTTTTTATTTTATCTTCAGAATCACCAATCAGCTCATAAAGTTCAATTAATGCGGCATTAGATTTAATTAACATGGCATTAAAAAGTGGGTCTTGAACTAAAAAAGGTGAAAGCTCTGCTATTTTAGCTTCATCGTAATTATGCGCTTTGGCAATTTCTATAAGGTGCAAATAGTAATCGTATTCTCTGTTTGTTGGTCTTTGTGCCGCATCAACATGGGTTGTATCTCTACGTTCAAATTTATAATTTGGTGGATCCATTGTATCCCAAATATCATCCCAAATTGGTGAGTTGTCTGTACCTGATTCCCAATTGTGATAAATAAAAACTAAACCTTCTTGGTTTGGGTCTCTATGTGTATAGAAATGTTGATGATTATTAAATACCTTATCTATATTTTGCTTTATGAAATTGAGGATATCAGCTTTGTCTTCAATAATGTCATACATTTCCTTTAACACAAAACCTAAAACAGGTGGTTGCGTCATACCTGTAGTTCTGTGACTTTTTGAAGCTAAAGGATGTAATTTAGACTGATGAAATTCAGGCCCTGGAAAATAAGTATCACTATCGTTATGAAAAATGATATGTGGTATAAATCCATTTTCCCATTGTGCACTTAATAAAGCTTCTACCTCTCGTTTGGCTTTGTTAGTATCATAATGTGCAAATCCTACAGCAATAAAACCAGAATCCCAGTTCCATTGAAAAGGATACAACCCTTCACATGGTATTGTAAAACCTTTGTCTTCTCTAAAATTATTATTGAGAACTTCTTCTGCCTTCTTAATTAAGCTATTATCTATCATTGTAAATTGTGAATTTTAAAAGAAAGCATTGACATAAAATCTAATCAATCTATGCCAACGCTTCCGAACTAAACTAAACTAATCAATCTTAAAAATTAAATGTTGTTGTTAGGAAAAATCGTCGTGGTAAAATTGGACGTCCAACAAAGAAATCTCCGTCACCAGACTGTCCTGCAATACCAGCTCTTGGGTTACCTTCGGTAAGACCAGCACTATCAAAAAGATTAAAGACTGAGAAACCAACTCTAAGGCTATTATTTCCTTGTGTTTCAAAAGTGTAACCTGCACCTAACCTTGCTATTGTAATAGCATCTAACTCTACGTTGTTAGAATCATCTGTAAATTTTGCTCCTGTATGGTTGAAAGAAAATAAAGCATCAAACTTTTGGTTATCATAGTTTAAACCAAGAGAACCTAAAAATTTTGGCTGTCTTCCAATCTCATTTCCTTCGTTAATTGTTACAATACCACCATTTACTAAATCTTCAGTTTGGTTAGTTGTGATTTCATGGTTTTGATAAGTAAGTGTTGCAGATGCTGATAGGTCATCAGTAAATCTATAATTACCTGTAGCTTCTAAACCAATGGTTCTCGTAGATTGCTCACTTCTTGCTTGGTCAACTAATTGTCCTCCAGAAATTGCTTGATCTATACGAATACGATCACTTAAGCCTACATAATAAACTGCTGCAGACCCTGAGAATTTAGAGGTCCCAAATTTAGCTCCTAATTCACCTTGTAAAATAGTCTCTGCTTCGTAATTAGTATCTCTTATTCCTGGTGTTGGTGCAAATCCTCTTTGTTGAGGAAAGAAAAATCCGCGAGAGAAGTTTGCGTATAAATTTGTAACATCTGTTAGCTCATATAAACCAGCTAATGATAGTGCCCAATCTGTAGCTTCTATTTCTCCCGTTACGAAACTTCCGTCTGCAAATTGAACATTTCGTAATGCACTTGTTAATTCTGTATTACCATAAACTTCAGATTCTTCTATACTTCCTTTTCTAAACGTACCTTTTGTAGACTCTATACGTAAACCTACATCAAAACGCCATCTATCAAACTTCATTTCATCTGTGATATAAAACGCACTTCTACTTTGTGTTAAAAAGTTATTAGATGTCATACCAATTCTGTTATACAATCCTCCGTCGGAGTAAATAACATTTGCTCCACCTACGTCTGTGTAACTTAAATTTACTAAGCGTGGATTATTATTAAATTCTGAAAGCACTCTATATTGGTAGTTTACATCTTCTGCTTCAGTACTAGCTAAAAACGTACCTACAGTGTAAGTATGATTGCCGTTATCTGAATTTAAGATTAAACTAGCTTCACCAGAATAATCTGTCATTGGTCTTAAACGGTCTACATGTAAATTTTCAATAACTAAATCGTTACCGTTTATTTGCTCACCTGAACCTCCTTGGTATGTTGCGTTAGCTCCAAGGTTACCTGGTGCAACAGCAGCTATATAATTATTAAGTGTAATAGGATTACCATAAGTGCCGTTTCCGCCTACATATAAAGCAAAATTGTGTTGATAGTTAGCGTACTTAACTTTAGATTTAAACTTTAAATTATCATTAAGGTTATAATCAAAATCAGCTAAAAGGTAACCACCTTTTGTATGTACACCATCATCAATCGGACTGTTATAAACACCTCCTGGAGTTAAAAATGATGTATTGGCTAATTCGCCAGATAATAACTGTTCAACATCTTCTCCATCATTACCAGCAATACGGTCTCTTGATCCTCCTTCTAATGGTAATGGTAAAAAGAATTGTGCTCTATCATTAATAAATTGTCCATGAATAGTGAAAGAACCATTCTCAAATTTTTGCTTAATATTTGCTCTTAATTGAAAACCTCTTGTATCTAAACCTGTATCGATAGGACCTCTATCTTTTCTTACAAAACCAGTAACAGCATAGTAGGTGTTAGAATCTTCACCACCTAGTTTACCTCCAGAATAGAAATCGGTTTTTAATCTTCCGGTATCTCCATATTCTAAGTTAATAATATTTTCTTCGTTGGTATCACCTGTTTTACTTGTGTAATTAATAATACCAGCAACAGAACCTGCTCCATAAAGTACAGCAGCTCCACCTCTAACAAATTCTACACCTTTAAATCCAATATCTGGACGTGCATACACATCATGCGCAGATGAGTTTAAACCAAATGTGCTCATTAAGGGCATTCCATCATACTGAAGTGGATTAAAAACGTATTGACCTCCAGAAGGTAATCCTCTAACAAATAAATTGGTCGCTGTTTCACCACCACCACCTTCAGCAGTAATACCAGGAATACTTCTTAAAATATCCGCTTGGCTATTAGCAGACAACTTTGTAATTTCTTGTTGTTTTAAAGAACTAATAGACATTGGTGTGTCTTTTTGCGATCTAAACGTTGATGATGCTGTTAAGACCACTGTATCTAAGGCATTACCACCTTCATTTAATTTGGCATTTACTGTAAGGTCACTACCTGTACAGTTAATAGTTTTTTCAAACGTCTCAAAACCTACGTAAGAAATTTGAATAATGTGTTCACCTGTTAAATCGGTAGAAAAGCTAAAGTTTCCTTCAAAATCAGTTACAGTACCAGAAGTACTTCCTTTAATAATAACATTAGCACCTATAATAGGCATATCTAATGCATCTGTTACTTTTCCGCTTATTTCCGTTTGCGAAAAAGCAGAGAATGCACTTAGAGCGAGTGCAATTGTGAGTAATAATTGTTTCATTGGTAATATAGTTTTGTTGTTTATATGGTAAATTTATTGTCAAATCGTTAAGTTTGTTCTATAAAAATTACGAAATCATTAAGCAAACGTTTGCGGTAACGTTTGCAATGCTGTTTTTATTAATTTATGATATGAAAAAAAAAGTCACAACACTAAAAATGCTAGCTCAAAACCTAGAACTATCAATCTCAACAGTTTCTAGAGCACTAAATGATCATCCAGATATTAGCAGTGCAACAAAAGAAAAGGTAAAGCGATTAGCGCTAACCATGAATTATACTCCAAATATTTTTGCTAAAGGATTTCGTAATCATAAATCGAATATTATTGGTGTTATTGTTCCTAACGTTACACACTATTTCACCTCAACCATTATTCGTGGTATTCTTGAGGAAGCGTCTTTACTTGGATATCGTGTTATTATTTCTGAATCGAATAATGATGTAATTAAACAAAAGGACATGTTTAATACTATGTTGCAGTTTGGCGTAGATGGTATTTTGGCTTCTTTAACGAAAATGACAAAAGAAATTGATCACATATTGCCAATCATTAATACCGTTCCTTTAATTCTATTTGATAAAGTATCTAATAAAATACCTTGTACGCAAATCACTATCAATGATGAAGAAGCCGCTTTTAAAGCCATTGAACATCTTATTAATATTGGTAAAAAGAGAATTGCAATTATTAAAGAAAGAGAGTTTTCTTATACCTCTGAAAAAAGATATGCTGGATATTTGAGAGCCTTAAAAGCACACCAAATAGAAGTTGATGAAAAAATAATTATAAGTGTTGATGATATTTCATTAATACAAGGCAAAAGAATGACTAACATTTTATTAAGTCTCAAAAAAAAGCCAGACGCCATTTTTGCAATAACAGATACTGCTGCTATTGGTGTTATTAAAACATTAAAAAAGCTAAACATAAAAATTCCTGAAGATATTGCTGTAGTAGGTTTTAGTAATTCTATTAACTCCACGATTATTGAACCGAAGTTAACAACTATAAATCAACCAGGAAATTTAATAGGCAAAACGGCTATAAAATATTTAATAAAAGAAATTGAAAGTGACGCTGTAGATGAAATTCCTGTAAATAAAACTGTAGAAATTAAAACAGAGTTAATTGTGAGAGATTCAACTTTTAACATCGCTTAATGTAAATTAAGAACGAAACGGTCCTATACATGAATAAAAAAACCTCAACAATCATAATGATTATTGAGGTTTTTAAGTTGTGGTCCCACTTGGGCTCGAACCAAGGACCACCTGATTATGAGACGGATTATTTTAGTTTTCATTTAGCAATATTTAGCACCTTATGTATTCACTATCAGTTATTTATAAGATTTTGTTTTGTTTTTATTTGCATATGATTTACCTTTAAAAGGCAATTTGTTGTACAGATGTTGTACTGATTAAATCTAAGTCTATGTCAACCGTAAAAACCGTATTGAGAAAAACAGTACTTGCTGATGGTAGTTATCCCATCTCTTTAAGAGTGTCGAAAGATAGAAAATCGAAATATTTTAAAACAATATTTAGAGCATTCCCGATGGAGTGGAATCAAACAACAGGGAGCTTTACCAGTAAGAATTCAAATAATATCCAAAATAACAGGTTACTTCTTAAATTCAAGGATAGAGCGTTAAAAATTCTTTCCGACTTAGAAATGGAAAAAAGTGATTTCACACTAAAAGATTTTGAAAATCGCTTTAGACTTGTGTCTAATCCAGTATATCAAAATGTTTTTTATTTTTGGGATGAAATTATTAGTGAAATGATCTATGCAGGAAGAACAGGCAATGCACGCGTAAATAAAGAAGTGTTCGCTTCTTTAAATTTATTTCATAAAAGCACTAGACTTAATTTTAAAGACATCACCCCTTCCTTTTTAAATAAATATGAAGCCTTCTTAAGGTCAAGAGGAGGAAGCGATGGTGGCATAGGTGTGCGAATGAGAACCATAAGAGCACTATATAACTTTGCTATTGAAAGAAAAATAGCTAAAGAACAGGACTATCCCTTTAAAATTTATAAGGTTTCAAAACTAAAAGGTAAAAATCTCAAAAAGGCTTTAAGAATGGAAGAAATCCTTCAAATTAGAGATTTCGACTTAGCAAGATATCCACGGTACGTCAATACCAGAAACTATTTCATATTTAGTTTTTACACTAGAGGAATGAACTTTGTGGATATGATGAAACTTGAGTGGAAAGCAATTAACAATGATAAAATATATTATACGAGATCTAAAACTAAAGGGAATTTCAAAATTAAAATTCTACCCCCTGTTCGAGAGATTTTGAATTATTATAAAGCCTTTGCAATTGATACTAAATATGTATTTCCTATTCTTTTAAAAAACAACTTGACCCCTCCACAATTGGAAAACAGAAAACATAAAACCCTTCAGCGCTATAACAAAGAATTAAAAGAGATTGCCGAAATATGTGGAATTGATAAACCCATAACCAGCTATGTCGCCAGACATAGTTTTGCTAACTGTTTAAAACAAAAAGGGGTAGCGACCGATATTATTAGTGAATCCATGGGCCATCAAAACCTCAGTATCACACAAACTTATCTTAAAGAATTTGACAATTCAGTTTTAGATAATGCGATCGAAATTTTGGTTTGAAGGTGAATTTAATTTTGCAAGATGACCAATATTTGTAAGGACTTAACTGTGGCAATTCATAATGAAAATTGATAGATTTCAGTAGCCACTAAAAAATCCTATTTTAACACTAATCTTTTTAGATTTCAAAAACAAACACACTACTTTTGCCCTCTAATTTAAAAAAAATCATGAAAGAATTAATTGAAAAAATCAACACAGAAATTGAAACATTCAAAAAAGAATCAACTTCATTAATTGAAAATGGAGTAAAAGCAGCTGGGCCAAGAGCACGTAAATCAACTTTAGGACTAGAAAAACTATTAAAAGAATTTAGAAAAGTCTCTATAGAAGATGCTAAAAAATAAATAGCCGCAAACAAACTGCCCTCTGATTTTCTAGAGGGCTTTTTTTATAAGCAACTTTGAAAATATCACAAGTATTAAAAAAACCTTGAGAATACAACAATACTAAAACACAAAATTTCTTTAATTCAAGAGCTATTGAAAAATTGAATTTTCATTCGGAACATTCCGCACATTATTATGCTGGTGAATACTTAAAATAAAAAGGGGTAGCTACCAATATTATTAGCGAATCTATGGGCCATCAAAATATCAGCCTCTCACAAACTTATCTTAAGGAATTTAATAATTGATAAGTAATCTTTTCAGTTCCTTCATATTGAAAGTATGCTTTTTGGGGTTACTTTCCTTAAGTGATTGTAAGTTTTGAAGTTTCCATTGTATGGCCGGAAACTTTTCAAAATCATAAACGCTCCAATCCGGAGACGTGTTTTCAAAATTCACAATAAATTTCTTATCACTTTCGGTTAGTTCTTCCTGTATATTTTCAATTAGCTTTTCCCTTGTTTGCTCAAAATCCACATACGAAAAAAGCCTTTCTGTCATACCCATAAATTGGTTTTCAAAAGCTTGTTCTTGATTGATTAAATTTGGAAATAATACTTCTTTAATAGGTCTTTTGCTACTCAGCAATGTAAAGATAAAACCTTCTTTTATTTCTTCTGTAAACCCTTCATTGTCTAACAAATCCTTTACATCAAATAAATCTCTTGGATGTTGTCTATCCAACGCAGCAACTATTTTTCCACCATACAATTGTCCAAACGAAACTCCTTGAATTGAACAAAAGACATCGAAATCTTCTTGCGCTTTATTGCATAAAACCAAAGTACTCGTATCACCCAATAAACCTCTGATGCCTTGATTTACTTCAATTTTAATTAAAGCACCTTTATCACTTATCTGTAATTTTAGCTTGTCCTTTTGATGTTCGATCAATAAATTTGGAAAAATTGTATTCAAGCGTTTCTTTATTTCTCCTAAGGCATTATTAATATTAGAAAAAGAAGTTGTTCTATTTTCTATAGGTATATATGTTAAATCAATATCAACTGACAACCTAGACATATCCCTTACAAATAAATTGATAGCCGTACCCCCATGAAGAGCAAAGCATTTTTCTTTTGCTACTTCAGGAATTACACTTAGAAGTAATCGCACTTGATGCTTATAATTATTCATCCACCAAATTTTTAGGAATTGTAATTTTATATTTTGGATCATATACGCCATCGGCGACAATTTGTCGTTTCCCCTTTCCCAAGTCAATGTTCTCAACGCTTACAAATTCTAACCACGGATGTCGACACTTATTAGCCAGATATAAAAACAATCGTTTTACTTTTACTGATTTACAAGCTTCGAGCAATGGCTGTACTTGATTAGGACGCAAATTATTCAAACCTTCCATGAGTTCATAGCATTCCTTTAAATCTTGCTTTTTAGGAGCTAAATACAAACACTCCATTATTGCTCGTGCTGCACCTGATACTTTTATAGAAAATCCATTTATTTCAACTTCTGTAAAACCAAAATCAGCAGGCAAGAATGATGTAGGATAATAGTTTAACTTCATTTCCCAATTATAATTTGTCAACCAAGAAGGAATTCGCTCGTTTTCATTTCCAAAAAGAATATACTGTTGTCTTGAAAATTCCAGATAATGAGCCTTTCCTAATAGATTTAAAGCTGATTTTCCGCCCGGATGAATACTAACATGACTTTGTGATTGTAATGCAAAAACAGCTCCTTCTATGGTTGCTGAATCTCCACTTCTCACATATGCTCCATTATTTAGAGAAGTAATCCAATTACTCTTTTTATATCGGCTCAATAACTGATGAGAATATCCGTTTTCCACTAACCACGATGTAAGATACACAGCGTTTTGTGGCCAACCACGCAAAAGAGAGTTTATTTTATGTTCTTTTTCTAAACTCATAGTGTAGTATTATTTACAAATATAAACCAAAGATATAAACTAGTTTATAATTACCAAAATAAAGAAACTAATAGTTTATCCCATTGATTAAATTTAAACTATTATCTCTCATGTGTCTTATAAGTATTTAACAAAGGGTTGAAGTGTAAATTTGAATGAAATGACAAAAGAAGGTGTGATATTAAACATTTATTAATGACTTCATTTTTACATAGAAATCAATTAACCCAGTCTTATAAAGGTTATGATCTATTCAGCTGTTTAATTATGGTCAGGGTCATTCTTTTTTAATATGGTCTTAATTTTCGATACAAAATATTACACTATACTATTGCTAGGGGTTAAGGCTTTATGTGTGTTACAAATGTGATAGAAAAAGAGTTAATTTAATCAATAAAAAGACAACAAGTACAAATAATTAAGCATAAAAATTATATGTATTGAATTTACAGCTTATATTTTAAGATTATAAGCCATTAGCAAAAATCAAAATGAATTTAATAGGCTTCCAAGAGACTGCCTTAGCTTGTTGTAAGCAATACGCTTTTGGGATTTAACGGTGTTTTTGCTTATAGAGAGTTCTTCAGCTATTTCTTTATTAGTATAGGCATTTAGAGTTAGTCTAATAACAGCTTCACTTTTTTTGGGCAGATGCTTAATGGCGGTCTCTAGCTGGTCATAGGTATCAATAAGTGTTAATTGGGTATAGAAAAATTCATCACTTAACATATGGTCAAAGTCAATATCAGGAGATTGAACCATACTTCTATGATATTTACTTTTAAGATAGTCTAAACAACGGTTTCTAACTGATTTATACAGTAAGGATTTTATAGCAAAAAAGTTTGGATATTCGATTTTTCGTTCCCAAATCTTGATAAATACCTCTTGTACAATATCCTTAGACGTATCAATATCATTAAGGTATTTGTTAGCAAACAGGCACAAAGGCGGATAAAGGGTATCAAAAAGCGACCTATACCCTTCAATGCATTTTGGATGTATTTTATCCTTGGACATATTCCATAGTATTTAACGGGAATGGTTTAGATTTTCCCAAGTAACCATTGAGCGCCAAACTTTACAGTTTATTACGGAAGCCTACCAAACATTTAGTGAAACAGCCCAAAGCTATAAGCGTCCATAAAACAAAGGGCGCGATACTCAACTTAACGAAGTAAAAGTACTGAAGTACTTTACAATGATAAGAGAGTCCACGCCCTGAACGTGAGCCAATCTACTTATCATCTCCATTGTAAAAATTACCAGTTTTCTATTCAGAGACTCTAAGCGATGACTTCAAGTATTTTCTATTCGAAGAATCGCAAATGTAGGTATTCAGGTATAAAAATAATAAAAATATTTAATCATTCGCTAAAGCGAACAGTTATTTTTTGATTATTCATTTGATTTGAAGTGAATACGAACGCATGATTGAAGGTAAAAGAAATAAGAATGAACTAAATAAAGCTAATACTTTAGTAAATAAGTATTTATGCAACTTCATATCTGAAAAATTCTTACAATCATATTACGACCAAAGTGGGAATTCGATTTCCCAAAACAAATATGCGTATTTATGTGGCTTATCTTCATCAACTCTAAGCAAGTTAAAAAGTTCGGATGGGTATGATATTCCAATGACTACGATCTATAATATTTGTAGACATGAAAAGTATTCCTTAAAAAAATTCTTTAAAGAGTTCGAACTTATGTATGGTATAAACATACCTGAATAAACTTCAAATTCCGAGGTTATAAACCTAAAGATAAATTTACATACAAATATTTTACTTTTTACGCTTGATACAATATATAACTATTCTATTAAACACTATATCTTCCGAGTTATGAGGTGTAAATTGGGTGTAGTTTTTTGTTTTCTTTTAATTAATTTTACAACGGTAACTTCACAATTTAGGTTCTCAAGGTTAAATGGATTGCTATTTTAGTATAGCATTTACAGGATAAAGACATTTTTTGCTCCTCGTCAGCTTGTTGTGAATTGCTTTCAGATTACTATTTTAGTATAGCATTTACAGGATTTTAATTAGATGTAAAATCTTCTAGTGGGTTGTGAATTGCTTTCAGATTACTATTTTAGTATAGCATTTACAGGAATGGCTAAAAAAAAGGAACGTTCTGCTGGGTTGTGAATTGCTTTCAGATTACTATTTTAGTATAGCATTTACAGGAATAAGCCTTCAGTAAATAAGGTGTTATATGTTGTGAATTGCTTTCAGATTACTATTTTAGTATAGCATTTACAGGAAATCAAAGAAGAATTTCTGATCAATATCTGTTGTGAATTGCTTTCAGATTACTATTTTAGTATAGCATTTACAGGTTCTGGTGCTTCTAAATGCTCGCGGTTAGTGTTGTGAATTGCTTTCAGATTACTATTTTAGTATAGCATTTACAGGTTAACTGGTTCTGGTGGTCATTATTATAACGTTGTGAATTGCTTTCAGATTACTATTTTAGTATAGCATTTACAGGAAAAAACTTATCGAGTTTGTGCTTAGTGGCGTTGTGAATTGCTTTCAGATTACTATTTTAGTATAGCATTTACAGGGACGTAATAAATTAACGCCTTACGAGGTGTGTTGTGAATTGCTTTCAGATTACTATTTTAGTATAGCATTTACAGGTTTGGTCATTAAAATACACAACCGGTTCGCGTTGTGAATTGCTTTCAGATTACTATTTTAGTATAGCATTTACAGGGAAATAGAATTTTAATGTATTACTTATTTGTTGTGAATTGCTTTCAGATTACTATTTTAGTATAGCATTTACAGGTCATGGCAAGAAGAGTTTACTGACAACATTGTTGTGAATTGCTTTCAGATTACTATTTTAGTATAGCATTTACAGGATACCCGTCATAAAAAGCTGGTATCCTGTTTTTTAAAACACTTATTAGCTTATAAAAAAGTAACCCAGTTTTTCTACTCAACTTAAGCTAGAAATCTTTTTTTTAATCCTAAAACAATTCTAATTGCTGACTTGGTGTTTCGGGATCAACTTCTTTTTGCCCATGAAATAACTCCATCATACCAAATTGCCTATCCGTAATTTCCATAATACATATTTTTCCTTTCTTGGGTAAATTACTTTTAGTTCGCTTAATATGTACTGCTGCATTTTCTCTACTGGCACAAAACCGCATATAAATACTAAACTGAAACATAACAAAGCCATCGTCTAGTAATTTTTTTCTAAATCGAGCTGCAACCTTTCGTTCTGTTGCTGTTTCCGTTGGTAGATCAAAAAATACTAATACCCACATACTTCTATATTGATTTAATCTAGAAAAGCGATTTTGAATCATGGCATGGCAGGTTGTGCGCAGTGGAGACCAATGTTAAATTTATCTTTTTCATCCGCTCGTCTGCGCTCGAGATGACACGTAACATATTAACTAAATTCCGGGTATAATATCCTTCTGCTAACTCCAGAAAAACATTCTTGTAAACTATGCGTTGTACGACTCATAGCCACCATTAACGGACTCTTTTTTCCATCAATAACAACATCTAATGCCGGGATTTTTAATAATTCTGTTTTTATATTTTTATTTAAGTCTTCTATATTACACCCTGTTTCCACCATATCATAGACCAAGGCATCTACATAGGGACGGTAAGGCTCCATTACATCATCTGCCAAACAAAATGCATTATACTTATTACTATGAAAAATCCCAACCGAAGGCAATAGTCCGCTACTCACTAAAGCACGGGCGGTAACCGCTCTTAGTATGGCATAGCCATAATTTAATAAATTATTGGGTGCAACTCCTTTCTGGTTTCTACTAAACCCATCTAACGCGTTAAACAAGGTTTGAAAATAGTAGGCGGCAGAAATCGCTTCTATATTTCCTGGATCACCACTTTTTATTTCCTTTATCCAACGCTTTAATTTTAAAGCCTTTTTACCTTGCTCTAATAAATGATTGGCTTGATTATCTACTTTAGCGACAACTGTTTGTTGCCACAATTGTTTTTTTAAAGGCACACTGGCTTTTAATTGATAACGCATGCGCTCTGTCTGTTCTGTATGCCCCACCATAGGTTGTAAAAATCCACATGGCATATGTTGTTTATCACAGGTAATGACAGCCGTTTTATTTTGTACCAATTTCATCAATAACCCTGTGGTAATGGTAATTTGAGGATGCTCTAGCACCACATAGCCCAAATCTTCAATTGCAACAACGGCTTCTTTTTTATTGTCTTCAGGAAAACGAACTACCAACTGCTCATGCTTAGTACTTAAATAGGCTGGATTACCAAAAAATAGTGTGCGTTTTATCATAAATTAAATTTTTGAAATATGCGCTAAACGGTCTACTTTAAGTTTCAAACAAATATCTTTTATCATAATTCCATTAATATCTTTTTCCATCTTGTTTAAAGCAGAATATTCAAATTTATTTTTAATGGTAGTTGATACATTTGATAAAAGAAAAAAGCATTGTGAATTAGAAGCACTCACCATTTTATATATTCTATTGACCTGCTCCTTATTTAAATTATCAAAATCGATTAAATTAGGGTTTTCTCTTTCTTCTTCGGTTGGTACATAAACCAAATCGTTTGGAGAAAGTGTAAATAAGAATTTCCCTTTTTCGGGGTTACTTTGTATAGGGGTTCTATCTTCTTTAGGTAAATGAGCAACTTGTTTTTGATGCGCTACCACTTCATTTAAAGGAATGGTTTCAAAATTTCTTTTCTTCTTTTTATCATCCCAATAGACTGCGAAAAATAAATTAGTTCCTTTTGCTGCTTCTACATATTTTGAGGATTTATTACCGCTCTCTCCTATTTGAAACTTACTACCAATCTCAAAAAATTTAACTTTATTAATTGGTTGGTGTTTTTTGCCATTATTAAGTTGAACTAAATTTTTATTTAAATCTTCTATACCTTCATCGCTAAAGGCTAAGGCAAATTGAGGTTTTCCTTTTTCATCTAAATAATTTTTTAAATGATTTAGTAAAATAACATCTCGAATTTGACTATCTGTTATCTTAGCTAGATGTTTTTCGTTTTTTATTTCGCTTAGCACTCCTCTAACAGAAGTTGCAACTTTCCCTTTAGGTGTTTTTATTTCGTAAATACCAGAAACAGTTTCTTTATGTAACGATTTTCTTATGGCCCAATTATCACCTTTTATTTGTTTTCTAAGTATTTTTTTAGGTTTTCCATCTTTTCCTAGATTTAAATTTCCTTTTTCATCTTTATAAGACCAGAACTTATTATTCGTTTTGTTAATTACCCTTGTATTCTGTTTAAAACTAATAACTGTTTCTTCAATAGCATTTTTTACTTCAACAGAAAAATTATTCCAAGGCATTTTAAAGATTTTAGTATAATGCCCATTATCATTTTTAACTAAGAGTTTATCTCTTAATCCATAATTTTTCTTTTCGGCATTTAATGCACTTAAATAATTAATATGCTCTTTAGACACACATGCTATTACCAAAGCATCTAATGCATGATGGCGATGGTCTATTCTTTTCTTATTAAATCCTTTGCTGATTTCATCTGGAACTTGAATACGATAAGCATTTATTTTCTTATCCCAAAAACCAAAATCTTCTGAGTTTGTTAATGTATTTAATCGTTTAAAACGTGGTGCTATTATTTCATTCCATTTATCATTTAATCCCCAATCGTTTTTTAATTTACCTGTAACACTACCTGTTACAGGTACTATATGTTTAGAAGTTGCTTCTTTTTCATTGTCTTCTCGTACTATATTACTTAATAAACCTTTAATTAATTTACTTATATATCTACTATCATTTAGTTGTCTATTTATAAAGCCTTCAGGAATATCTTCACTTAACAAGTTTCTTAGTTTTGTTCTGTTATTTTTAAAATAACGACTAATATGTGCTTCATATTCATCTATTTTTAGAAGTTTATGGCCGTTTATAATACTTCCGCCTTTTTCTTTTAAATATTCGTAAGCCGTTTTATTGTCTTTATCTTCATTTACTTCACTTTCACAAATAATTTTATTACTTAAAGAATTATCAAAATACCGAGACTGTGGTATAACATGTTCTATTTGATAATTGGTAGTAAAAAGTTTTGAAAGCTGAATTGGCTTACCTGTATAAGGAGAAATATAGCCTTGTTCTAACCAAAGCTTATATCGTGTAATTTCATTTTTAGACGGATTATTATTACGTCTAATTTTCTGAATTTCGTCCTCACTTACAGCATCGTATCTTGCATTAGGATTTTGATAAACACCTTCTTCATAAATCTTTAATAAATCTTGATGACTAGGAGAAAAGGATCTCACACCTCCATCAACTAAGGGATCTGTCATCAAATCTTTTAGGACTTCCTTAATACGATAATTTGTGTTTTCGTTCTCAGATACTTTTTGCGAAATCTGTTTACGTTTATCGGCAGGATTTTTCATTTCTCGACCAAGTTCTACGTGAATTTCATCAAAAAAATCTTCAGATCCATTTCCTTTATATTTCCAAATGTCATGTACAACTCTAAGCGTTTCTGTCACCACCTGTTCTACGATAGGATTACGTAAAGAGTGTTGTTTAAACGAGAGTAAATATTTTTCAATATCGAGAGGAGATTTCCATTGTTGTATATTTCCTATTTCAGAATGTCTACCGTAAACTAAATAACAAGCCTGGTAGGTATTTAATCCCATTAAGGGATTTCTTTCTTTAAAAGAAATAAAACTTTTTATAAGTTGTTTAGGTATATCATCGTCACTAACATCTATTAATGCTTCTGCTAATTCTTTAGACGTATAATTTTCACTAAGCTCTAATTGACTAACACGCTCCATGATAGCAATACTTCTATCTTTTATAGGATTTGAAATTTTATCTAGATTCCAATATTTACCCATTCGCATTAATGGTAATAATTTTTCAATTGCTTTTTTAGAAAAACTACCATAATCACTTTTAAAAGGTGGGAATTTGATAAAATGTTCTATAAAAGAAGTTTCATCTATATGTTGTTTATTAGCAAACTTTTTAAGAGCTTTTTCATACTCTTTAATATCTGTTACAGAATAAATAATATGCCATAATTGCTCTTCTATATTATCAGTTAAAAATTCATGAGCACTAGTTATCCCCTCAGTTTTACTTAATCTTGAAACGAATTGTGATTTTGTCTCACAGCAAGGATATTTTTTATCTTCAACATAATTCCATCGGTAATTTTCTTTCTCATCTTTACTTATAAACTTCTTTTTAATGAAATAGTCAATAATTTGTTTTTGTTCTACTGCTTGTTTTGTAGTAAGAAAATCATATAAATCTGTCCAGTCTACATCTGTTTTTAAAAGAGAATTTGTAATATCTTTTTCTTTAATTTCTTTTTTATAAATTCTTAGATTTTGAAGCCATTGCCATAATCGAAACTCTTGAAACAATGGGTGTGATTTTGAAATTGCTTTTACAGGTTCAACAACTTCTTCTAAAACACCTGTTTCATGATTCTTTTTCTTGAATTTTCTTACTTCAAACTGACATCCTGAAATATTTGATTTTTTACTTTTAAGAGGTCTTTGGTAAAAAATAATATCATCTGTAAACAAATATTCAAATCCTTTATCTTTTATATTGTTTTGATGTGCTTCATTTCTTGGATACAATTCCAAAATACAAGCTTTATATAACTCCTTATTAAATAATTCTGGCTGTAAACTTATTTGCTTTGAAAGAATTTTTTTAAACTCTGCTTTATAAAATTTTCTCTCTATTGTTTTTACTAATTTCCCTCTGATTTTTTGTGTTGGATTTAAAAGTAAACTCTCATAAATATATTCTCCAACCGTTTTCCCTGACCTTTCAACATCCTGTTCTGTTTTCGCTTTTATAGCCGCCCAATCTTGTTCTGAATTTACTATTTTATATGAATATTTAGTATCGCCATTTTTTAAAGTTGAAATGGTTACAATAAACTCCTTTGTTCTATCAATCCAATCTTCAGTTTTAGTAATTTGTTTATCGTATGGCCATCCATTTTCAAAAACCACATTATACAAAGGTTTTCCTTTAACTGACTCTCCCGAATTAATAACCTCTTTTACTTTTAACTGAACAAATTGCTTATTCTTATCGTCATCAATTTCTTCACCTCTTAATTGATAATACCCTCTTTTTTGATTAAAATTGAGTATCAACCAAGCCAGTTCCTCCTTAGTTATTTTATGACTTAAGGCTTTTTTACGAAGATAATAAAGTGTCCAATCATATGGGATTTTAGTGATTTCTCCATTTTTCTTAAGATAAAAAAGATGAGGTTGCTTTTCTTGAAACTCTTTAACCATTTCCTGAAATGAATTAAAAAATATAAACTCATATTTATCTAACTCATTTTTTCTATAATTTATTTTTTCTTCAGTTTGATCTTTAAATTGTCCTAACCGAATATTAAAATCAATGCTTTCAGAATAATGTTTTGGTAAAAAACCTAAGACATTTAATACACGATGAAGCCTTTCTCTTCGTAAATTATCCCTTTGATATAATCTTCTAACACCACGATAATTTGTTCTTTCTGCTGTTTGTGAGATTGATTGACCTGCATCAAATTTACCTAAAACATCCTGACTCATTGGGATTATCCTTACCCCAACACCCTCAATTTCACCTGTCTTATTTTTGAAATCATTTTGTATTAATGACCAACCAATAGAATTGGTTCCCAAATCTAAACCTAAAATTCGTTTCATATATAAATCTTTTAGATAAGAAAATTACAATAATCTTTTTACAAAACCTTACGGTTTTACTCATTGCAAAGTTTAAAATTTAACCCTATATTTACAGTATCTGAAAGCAATTCACAATAAGGATTATTCCGTTGTGAAAACATTTAAGTCGCCTCGTCTTTTATACGGGGCATTTTTTTTATTCTAAAAGGAGACTAAAATAATACCACCCTCTCTCTTTTTTTGTTACAAGCTTTTAAAAGTGTCTTTGTTTACATTTATTTACCACAGCCATCTCTATAAAAATAAAAAACCTGTTGCTGGCTGCTTATCCCCACATAAACACAAGCATATCAACCTCTTAAATAAAAACACTAAAGAAACTAGTTATCAACATTTACAACTTTATAGTTGTTCCTATAAAGTTAACTATTTGTTTTACCATAAAGTAACAACTAGCATGGCATTACGGCAATTAAGAAACATATCAACCTAAATTTTCAAACAACTCTTTTGCAAAAGTATAATGACGTTCTTTATGAGTACTTTCTTGAACAATTGGCTGGTTTGTTGTAGATAACGACATATGATATTTTGCTTATGTACTGTTTTTTGGCTCTATATCCATACTATGATAATTCTTAAATGGTGCATCGTATAACCTACTTGGCTCTATCTTATCATTACGAGGTTAAGATTTTTTTAATTGTATCTAAAAATTCTATTTGTACTGCATGTAGCTTATAATCATTGATGAATATTGCAAAAGCAGCATCTAATTTCTCGGGACTTAATCCGATTAATGATATAATGAATTGCACCAAACGAAACTGTTCTTTGTCCAGGTCCATAAAGGTGTCTTTTAGAAACTGAGCGTGCTTTCTATTTTTAGCAAAAATTATAGTCTTACCTAGTTCGTCACCACCACGTTTTTTGATACCGTTTTCTAGCACATATCGTAAGACTTATTTATAGCAAATGACTTCTTTTGTGGCAGGATTATCAAACTTTTTGTCTGCTACCAAAGACTTATATAAATCATCATTAGTTGTAATAATGTTCTCTATTTCGGAGCTCGCCTTGGCTTCTTGCAAATGAATGGTGTCTAAAAACAACGTAGGATTTGGCAAATTAGTTAGCATTCCATTTAGTTGTGCTAATGCCTACTAACCTCTATCGTTTTACGCAATACCTTAGTCGTTTCTAAGCTTGCCTGTGGAGGTAATAGAGGAAGGTTCTTAAATTTTGTCATTCTATACAAGGGTAATGATTACGTTTGTTTTATTAACAAAGGTAATTATAGCGAAAAATTACTCTCGTTTTTAACTTAAGCGTAAAGATTACTCGCGTTATGTAGAGTGGATTTAATTTGTGATACTTCTAAATCAAGCACGAAAAATAAAGCGGCTCATTTAAATCATTAGCCAATCCTATGAAGAAGACAACAAAAAGGTTTAACTCACCATGATCTATTGATCAACATTCTTTCGGAAGTTTAAGGTCTTTACATACCTCATTTAATAATTCACATGGGTCTTCATCAATAGCTAAAGCAATTAAGTAAAGCTCATCTGCTCGCAATTTAGTTGATTCATTTCCACTTAATTGACTCAATCGAGATTTGCTTATACCTGTTCTTCTAGCCACTTCAGCCTTATTTATAGATTTTTTAATTAAATATAATCCTAGATTAGTCATAACACATCTTTTGAATATTTAAATATAGAAAGTATATACTCTTGTATAAAATAATTACACTTTTGTTTTGAATTTGGATTTATTTTAAATACATTAGTAATGATTTTCAATACTAACGTGTAATTAATAGATACTATTTTATACTATAAAGTGATGAGAAATCGTCTTAGATAACTAAAAAAAGAGAGAGAATTATGTATGCTAAAATTCAAACTAAACAAAAACACATCATAGACAAACTAAAATCTCTTTTAGAAATTAGGTATGTATATAAATCAAAAGTCGAAGGAGGAAAATATCTCAAATCGTTATTAATTATAATACTGCAAGGAAATTGTTCTTCCTTAACCAAAGAATTATCAGCGATGGTTGCTAAAATATTTCAAGAGGAAACAGAATTCTTATACCGAATATTTTCTTTTGAATATGCCCATCACCAGTTAAAAGAAGAAAACTTATTCTTTGTTCATGGCTGCTCATGGGAAAAACAAATCTTCTATAATCCAAATTCAGAATTAGATAATTTTCATGAGTATTATGCAACAGGAAAAACGCTAAATCAGATACAGTCAATTTTCGAAAAAGAACATTATAAAATGGCTGCATTTATGGATGGTGCTAAGTTTTTTGTCGAAAAAAGTAATCTTCATCAAGCGGCTTTTATGCTCCACCAATATATAGAATTGTGGTTTCGCTACACTGCCCTTATTTTAATGGGTAAAGAACGAAAAAGTCATAGTCTCAAAGAGCTTCAAACATATCTAAAAACATTTTCAGCTGAACTTGGTAATCTTTTCAATACGGAAATAGAAGAAGAGAAACACCTTTTAAAATTATTGGATGATGCCTATATCACTACACGTTATGAAAACAATTACCATATTAACAATGAACAAATTCATAGAATAATAGAGAAAGCTACTAAAATTGAATTAATAGCCACGTTGTTATTTAAAAATAAGTTGGACGATTGTATAAAGCACGAATTAAATCCAAACGATGTTAGTATTCCGAAAAAAGAATCTTCTCAGCCAAATGATACAGAATTGTCTAAGTTTATTAATTCACTTTCTATAAATGACTTTTCAACCCTAAAACCCTATCCTCATAAAAAAGGGCTATATACTATCGATGTCCTAACTGAAGGTTATTTGGACACATCCTTCATGATTTCAAATCTATTAAAGGTATGTATCACAGCTATGGATACAGACCACTGCTCTACACGATCCATTCCCAATCCAGAGCATAATATCAAAGAAGTTTTAGGATATGTATTAGACATGATACCCCATAATGAAATGGAAGTTTTGGATGGCATTAAGGATATAGTTTTAAACCCGAAAAGGAACAGCTTATGAAAGAAAAAAAGAAATTAAAGGCAATAAAGAAGCACATTAAAAATTTCCCTGGAGTAAGTTTAGATCCACATGGCAATAGAACAAGAAAGACCATACGTTTTGAGGTCTCTGACCATGAGGACATAACCAGCAGTATTTCTGCACTTTTAGAATTGTGCTATTACGCACTAGATGGCAATGGGGTTTTCGTATCTCCTAAACATAGCAATAGGACGCCAACAACTAGCGTAACCAAGGTGCTAGAGATGGTTATTGATCTCTTGCCTCACGACCAAATGTTCTGTTTGGATAAGATCACTGAAATCCTTTCTGCACAGGAACTCAAAAAACCGAAACCTTAAATACGACGATATGAAACCAAAAAGAAAAGACCTTGAAAAGCTGATAAGATCAGCTAAATATAAATTAATAACATTAGAACCTTCTAATGTACAAACGGGTAAGTTTAAAGCCTCTTTTTTACAGTTCGACGGCTATCTCGATTTATTTATTACCATTGAATCGTTAATTAATGTCTGTATAATGGCCAGTCATGTCAATAACTCTAATGGAACTGAAGATGATGGATTGGATATTCGTAAGACCTTACAATTAGCCAATAAATTACTGCCCTTTGATGAAGGTGAGTTTTTAGATAATGTGAATATTTTATTGAAGCATAAAGACTCAATAAGATAACCTATATTAATGTGAATTACTACATAAACAGATATAAAACTAGTACTACATTGCCTATAACACTAACAACGAACATCACCACAGCCCAGTTCGGATAAATTTTAGCCTGCATAATCGTATTCTCAAAACGGTTTTCAAAGCTTTTTATAGATTTTAAGCAAGATGTCATTTGCTGCTTATGGATTTCAATAGTAGTTTTATAGTCTGCTAAATCCATTTTGATTTTGGTTGCTTTCAATTGATCCTTTATTTTTTCTAACTGCTCTACACCATTTCTAAAATCGTTAATCTCATTAACCATTAGTGTCATTTGTTCTTCTAGTTTTTTCATGATTCTATCTTTTTAATTTAATATGAAGTGCCTATTTGTATCGCCTTCTTAATTACTTTTTTCAATATGAATTTGGACAATTTTAAAGCGATGTTTGGCGTGAGATCAACCATTTTACCTGCTATTTGAACACCTGCCGTTGTACCCTTTAAGATTTGCGCACCTTCAATGCCTGCTATTTGCTTCCCTACATTACCTATAGACATGTTTCGGTGCACTTCACTGCCCTTTAGATTATGTCCTTGAAATTCAAACCGAAACCCTTGTAATTTGTTTTGATTGTTTATCGTTGGAATGACTTTAACCTTATTGGTCTCCATTGCCTTTATATAGTCATCAAAAGATTTCGGTTTAAACTGTCTCATGCTTAGATCATGTCTACGTTTGATTTCAGTTCGTATTTCTTTTAGATTGAATTCCTTTTCAAATTGCACTTGCTTTACCGTAGTTAAGCCCATATATTCAGCTACTTTTTCTGCTGCTAATTGACTTCGCTTTCCTATAAAACTATCATTATAAGCTACACCTTTAAAATCAATACGATTGACATACAAATGAATGTGCTTGTGATCTTTATCTTGATGAACAAAAGCTATAGCCTGTCGTTCTCGAAGCTTCATTTCGTTGATAAACTGTTTTGTGATGTTATGTAATTTCGCTTTATCCAATTTTTTCCCATCGTCTATGGTCGGGCTTATTACAAATGATAACGTGTTTTTTGAGCAATGGTAATTTTGGTCCTGGAGCATTTTAAATTCTTGAGTGATTTCAGCTGGTGAATCTCCATGAAGAAACTCTTTCAATACAATTTCTGCATCCTTTTCTTGATTCCAACCATAAGACATCGATGCTTTGGTATGTGATATACTTTTACCCTTTCCTATCATTGTTGAATTTTTTTAAGATGAGTCTTTATTTCATTCGCCAAATCATAGACCGCTTCTGTCAACTTGGGATTTCGTTTTCTGTACATATTTCCAATGGCCTTAAAATTGTTATGATACTTAATGAGCATTTTATAGATTGCAATATGCTCTTCCTTAAAACGTTCTTTGATTTCCTTTTCAAATACAGCACGTCGGATATACTCACTCAGGCTCAATCCTGCTGCTGCTGCTTTAATACTTAAAAGCTTCTTCTCATATACAGAACATCTAAATTTAACGAGGGCTTTTTTCGCCGTAAACACTCCTTTTTTTTCTTTGCGACCATCGGGAGCAAACAAGAATGTGTCCACAGACACACATCTTGAATTCCTACCCAAAACAATTTCCCTACCGGTTGCATCCATTTTTAAATCCAAATCCAAAGTATCAGAATGTTTTAGTAATTCAGTAGGAATCTTTAGATCCTGCTTCTGTTGATCAACTGAACTAATGATTTCTTCTTTTCTCATGGCACAAAAATTCGTTTAAGTCTTTAAGGTTTTTATAGAAGTCACTTTTGTCCTTAACATGACTGTATTTTGTCGTTAAATATTGAGCCGCATTTTGTCCAGCTGAATCACAATCTAAGTAGAGATGAACAGCTTGATAATTCAAAATTCTCGTCTCTATATTTTTTATAAATGAAATGGAATTTAAAATCAACACATCAGAATCTTTTAATAGTGTTTCATTTAAAACCGCCAAGGATAATAAATCGAACATCCCTTCCAACATGATTAATTGACATTTATTTCTTTGAAGATATGTATAGAATTTTGGGCTGCAACTATTTTTAAAAATCTTGTTACGCAATTCCCAACCATCCTTATTGTTCTTTAAACCAATGGCAAAAAACTTGGAGTTATTAAACATGTACCAAACTTCTTTACAATAGAATTTGGCAATTCTCAATGGAATACCTCTATTATTTAAATATTGGATCAAAGCAGGATGTGTTATCTTCTTTACGTTTGTGACTACAATACATGAAACTTCTTCATTTGAAATTTCGTCTAATAAGAGTGATTTAGTCGCTATATTTTCACTCAAGAATACCAAAGCTTCTTTAATTGAACACTTTAAAATTCTGCAAACCAAGTCTATTACGTTTCCACCTACACCCTCGCCGTGATCATACCATCGGTTCCTTATTTTAGAAACTTTAAAAGAGGCTTGGGTTTCTGACCTGAAAGGACTTAGAAACCAAGCTTCTTTTTCCGTTGTCTTTTTTGGAAAGTGCCCGAGTTTTGCCAGCGCTTTTTCGATGGAAAAAGCTCGGGCTCTTTCACAGTTTATTTTTCTTTTCATAAGCCAATATGTTTTAAAATATTTTATATGATAACAACACCCTCAAGACCTATTCTTATTAGGTCTAGGTATTATCGTTTTAATCACATTTCACTATTCGTGTATTTTTACAGTAATCGGTCATCATTATTTTTTTGATGACAAAATGATGACAGTTTGATGACAACCTTATCCCTTGCTTTTACTAGCTTTAGCACTATCTGTCATCGTTTCATCAAAAAAAGTCTAATATGGTAATGTGTTTTTCTTTTCATCTGCCTTTTTTACGAGAACTGATCATAACCTCTTGGAATACCTGTAAATAATAGATTTCCACATCATCATTTTATCATCATTTCATCGTTTTCTAAGCTTCACAGAAATATTCCGTTAGAAAATCCTTATGTATAGAATAGTATCGCCCCTTGGCATCCATCCACCCCAATCCTCCGTCTTGCCAAATCATTAATTTACTATAAGACATCGAGTTATCTTGATTCACTAACTTCCAGTCCCTTTTAAGAATATGTCTCAATTGGGTAAGATCCGTTTTGATACGTGTGCGGCTCAATAGCTGAAGGGCATCTAGTGGACATAAACATATTTCTTCTGTCTCCAAAGTCTCCATGGCACTAAGAAGAATACTAGCAAGCTCTTTCTCTACACGGTTTCGGTTGTTCTGCATTAAGTTTTCCAAAGCTTTGGTCTTAATTTGCGAAGGAGAGAACCACATTCGAGTTTTATTTACACTAATCAATTCACGATGTTGTAAATGGTAAAGAAATGCAGCAATTTCGGATTCCAAGTATTCAAGAAATCGTGTTTCCTCTTTTTTTAAAGAAGGTATTCTCAATACCCAAAAACGGGTTTCATTGTTGTCTATCTTAATAAAGTTATCCTCGTTATTACTACAAAGTATAAATTTCCCAAAGAATTCTACTTCTCTTTTGTCTTTTCCTTTAGCTTCAATTTTATTAAAATTGGTTGTGCTCAAGTACTTAATCCGCTCTGTCAATTCTTCTTTATTAAAAAGCACCTCGTCTATACAAATCAAAAGCTTATTGGCCCAATCTGCATTGAATTGGCTACTAAAGCTATCATTGGTCAGATAAGTCAAATTATTGTCAAAAATCATTTTTAGCCATTTTAGAAAGGTCGTCTTACCTGTAGAACGCTCCTTGGACACCAAACATAAGATGGGTAGTATCTGGATGGGTTTTTCGAATAATAACTGTAAATAATCCATTCCTATATCCAACTGCTGACCAAAAATATGATCCAATAGTTTTAAAGTATAAGGAAAATCACCCTCTTCAGGTTTATGAGGCAAGGGAGCATACGTATTGTAGAAACCATAACATTCCCTTTGAAAGTCAATATGACTTGGAAGACAGGTGAACCCATCATATTTTTTTATGGTACCAATAAAACTTCTTCCATGATCTTGTCGAATTGTTTCCAAAGTCCATGGTACAATGATTTCATTAAAATGTCCAGCAATAGTTGGCACTTGTACCGATTTATAATAAGACGTTCCCACTCGGATGTATGTTGCGTCATTCATAATCCTGATTTTCTATTTCGTAGCATCTGTTTATTAAACTGCAATTCCAAGAATTCATCAGAAAGATTGGGTTCTCCTAAAAGCCATTCATCAATCTCTGCTTTACTGAAGAATAGTTGACGGATGTATTTGTTGTTGCCTGTTGGTATGAGTTTTAACTGCGAGAGTTTGTATATTTTACTCTTGGACAAACCTGTGTATTTGACAAGGTCATTGACATTCAATACTTTTTTGCTGTGTGAAAGCAGACCTTTAATATCCTGCAATAACTCCACAACATTTTCTTGCTCATTCATAATCTTTATGTTTAAGAATTAATAATGAGTAAAAGGCCTTTCACTTTAATTGTACAGAACAAACATATGACGTTAAATACAGTAAAAACAATAGAGAAATGACGATTGCTTTAGGATTGCCCTAAGTTTTCCCTATAAATTGAAAGATTATAAATATTAAGAGATACCCAACGCATTTGAAATGTCCCTTCGCATATCATCATAACTCCCTTCTTCGGTCGCAGAACACCATTTGGAGTAACTCGAAGGAAGCGTATTTTGATTTATTTCTGAGTCTTGAAACGTAAAGCGTTTCGACATAAGGATATTTAATGACTCTTTGGGTTTGGTTTCCATTCTAAAGATCCCTCCACGCACTATCAAATCCAAAAAAGTAAATAAAAAACGAATGTTTCCAGATTGTTTGTTCTTAGGAGTTTCTCTTATTACAATTTTTTGCACTGCAGGGAGCCCATTGATTAACCTCAAAAGATTCTCAACATCATTATTATCAAAATCAAAAAAAACGGTATCGATTCTTGATTGAGACAACATTAAAAAAGAAAAACCTTGTATATTGTTTTTGAACAATTCTTCAGATTTAAACCAAGTAATCACCATCAACAATGACAAACTAAATAATAATGTAACGAAAATGTAGCTTGCAATAATTTGCATCAAGGAATAAGCTACAGTAGAAATTAAAAAATAAAGCGTTAATGGTATTATGCAAAATAATATTAAAACGACAATAGAAAGTTTGTCAGTGGTTAACAAGCCATATCTTACCCAGAGAAGTTTAAATTCCTTTCTACTTTGATATAACCAATTCGCGAATATTTCACCTAATCGTTCCACATTCTAAAGATAAGAATAAATGAAAACAAAAGAAACACCAATTGTTGTACAGATGTTGTACTGGTGCAAAAAAAAGAAAACCTCTCGATTTCTCGAAAGGCTTGTCTTTATTGCAGTGGTCCCACTTCTTTTTAAACTATTTGACTAATAAAGCGTATTATTGACTCACATTGCATAATATAGACTTAAGTTCAAAACACAAAAAAAGTGTTAATTAATATTATCTCTTTATAATGGTTAGGGCATCATTGACGAAATAAACTTTTACAATTTTATTTCTAAATAAGTCCCTTTAAAGTCTTGATTTAAAACTGTTACATTTATAGTTGATGTGTTTTTATTTGGGATTAACTCAATACTTGCTTTTCCATTTGCCATATCAATAACATCTGATCCATATGGAGTTCCCTGATACCGTAGCAATTCTCCTCCAGATAAACATTGAAAGTAAACTTTGTCTTCGTAATCTAAACAGCGTAAGTTATTTGTATCAATAGCAGTAGCAGTAATTAAATAATTACCATTTTCAAGTCGTTTATATTCTAACTTTAATTCTTTTGGTTTTAGATTTTTAGTGTATCTATAACTAACCACAAGACTATCTTTAACTGTTTTACCAGTTTTAGTTTTACCAATTGCAACTAATGTATTTTCACCCTCATTAAAATTTAATGCCCAATTTAAACCCATTGCTGGAAATACTTTAGTATTTCGTTGTTTAGTCCCTAAACTTTTTCCATTTAAAAAAAGTTCAACTTCTGGGCAATTACTATATACACTAATATCTCTAGACTCGTCTTTTGGTCCTTGTCTTTCTGTCCAAGTATGCGATTCTATGTAGGTAAATGGATCTGTTTTATTCCAATAACTCTTAAATACGTAAAAAGCATCTTTAGGATTATTAGCTCTATCTACAATACCTTTTTGATTTATATAAGGAATAGCATTATTGGGTCTAAGTGGAGTTCCAAAATCTTTAAAAGCCCATTGTGCATTACCGATGAATGTAGAATCGTTTTCAGAAATTCTTAAATGCCAATCAAATAGATCTACAATATAATTTTCGCTCCAATCTCCAATTTGGGCAATATTTGCAACATCTGTTTGTACAATAGCCTCCTCCCAACCATCTGCATTAATTTTTCCTTCACCAGTTATAGGATTTTCAGTATGACGACCTAAATGACTGGACCCACCATATTCTGCATGTAAAAAATGTTTATACTCAGCTTTATATTGATCAATTGCTTTTTGATAACTCTTATAACTACCCGAGTACCAACCCGACCAAATTGATGGAGAAAAAACATCGACAATATTTGCTCCTTCATAGTATTTTCTAATTGCAGTTTTTCGAGATGGATCTAAATGATGAGCATAATCATTTAGCTCACTTAAATAAGAATTTATTTTTTCTACATCATCTCCATTCTCAAAATCTGGCAACCAATAAATCTCATTTCCTAACGACCAAATAATAATACTAGGATGATTATAATTTTGTTCTATAATTTCTTTTAGCATTGTTTTGGTGTTTTGTTTCCAACGACCATTACCCAAACCTCCTCTAGACCATGGTAGCTCATCCCAAACTAATATTCCTAGCTCATTGCATGCCTTATATACTTCTGGGTCTTGAGGATAATGAGCTAGACGCACAAAATTGGCTCCCATTTCTTTTATGAGTTCCATATCATTGCGATGTTGTTCATTACTCATCGCAGCACCAACACCTGCGTGCTCTTCATGCCTATGCGTTCCTCTTAACAATAATCTTTTCCCATTGAGATAAAAGGCACCATGCTCTTTGAATTCAAACCACCTAAAGCCAAAATTTTCAGAAAACTCATCTTTTATGATTTCATTTTCGATGAGTTCAACTTTTAAAGTGTATAAATTAGGGCTATCTGTATCCCAAAGTTTTGGGTTTTTTATGTCTTTAAATTGAATTTTAGAAGTCTCATTGACTATATCGAAAATATCTGTTCTGACCCTAAGCCCTTCGTTATCAATTAAACTTGCTCTTACTTTGCATGAGCTATTATCAATAGCATTTGCAATAGAAACAATTGTATTTAATTCTGCACTATCACTAGAAACGTTGGGTGTCGTTATTTTTAAATCAGTTATATGTTGAACTGGCAATGTTTGTAACCAAACATCTCTTGTAATACCACCAAAAATGAAGAAATCATTTTTTTGAGAAGGAATAATTTCAGGATTATAACTATTATCAACTCTCACCATAATTTCATTAGAACCTGTTGTAACAGCTTCAGTAATATCGATATTAAAACCTAAATAACCACCTAAATGGCTGCCCATTTTCTTCCCATTAACGTATACTTCACTTGTAATGTTTACGCCTTCAAAATAGAGTTGATAAATTTGGTTAGATACTTTTGATGGTATTTCTAGGTCTTTTTTATACCAACTAGTGCTTCTTCTATAACCTGGATCTAAATCAGTTGCGTCTACGGCATTCCAAGTATGTGGTAAATTTATATTTTGCCATACACCCTTATCTTTTATCTGACTAATATCCTTTATATCGCTTTCTGAATATTGCCAATGATTATTTAAGTTGGTTTTACTGCGCGATTGATTACCTTCGGTTTTTTCCGTTTCGCAAGAAAATATTAAAAATAGTGATAGAATTAATACTGAAATTTTGTTCATTGTAGGTTTAATTTTTAAGTCTAATAAGGGTTTCTAAAAAGTAATAATCACCATAAACGATTGGCTCATCTACCTCATCTTTTTTAGGCCAATTACCAGTACTATGATCAAGAATAAAGGGCGCTTTAATTGAGTCTTTTAGTATATAATCAACAGATGTTAAACTACTAACCAGTTTTTTGCTATAGTCTAAGTAAATCTCATTTTTTGTATAAGAATATAATTCTACAAATGCAGAAGCTACAATTGCACCAGCTGATACATCTCTTGGAGCATTTGGAATTGTTGGATCATTAAAATCCCAATAGGGAATTCCATCCTTTGGTAAGTTTTTATGATTAAGATAAAAACTAGCTGTAGCTATTGCTTGTTCTAAATAATTAGAATCCTTAGTATAACGATACGCCATAGTAAAACCATAAATAGCCCAAGCCTGACCTCTAGCCCAAGATGAATCGTCGTTATATCCTTGGTGTGTAATTTTTAATCTTGGTTGATAATTTATAGTGTCATAATCTATGACGTGCCAAGTGCTATTATCAGATCTAAAATGATTCTTTAAAGTTGTATTAGCATGTTTTACGGCTAATTTGTGAAAAGAACTATCACCTGAGATTTTTGTGGCTTCAAACAGCAGTTCTAGATTCATCATATTATCTATTATAACTGGAAACTGCCATTTATCTTTATTAAAATCCCAAGACCTTATGACTTCCATGTTCTTGTTAAAACGGGTAGAAAGCGTTTGAGCGCTTTTTACTATAACATGTCTATAATCTTCATTTTCTTCAACTTCTAAGCCCTTACCAAAACTGCAATAAACTTTAAAACCCATATCGTGCGTATGATCATTAAACTTTTCCTTTTCAATAAAAGCTGTCCATTTTTTTGCTTTATTTTTAAAATTTTCATCACCTGTTAGCTGATACATTTGCCAAAAATTACCTGCAAAAAATCCACTTGTCCAATCACTGGAAGACACTTTTTTTATTTTTTGTGAATTTAGTGATGCACTTCTGGGAAACGCTAAAGAATCTAAAGGGTACTGCAAAAATCTATTATACCTTGTGTCCAGTAAATCTGTTTTCGTCTGTTTATCAAACTGTTCTTCGTCAACTTTCTTGCAGCTTACACCACATAATAAACCCGCAAAACAAAGTATTGTTATAATATAATTTTTAGACATTAATTTATGTTTTATATAATAATAACCCTTTAGACTTTTTGTGCACTAACTCAAATTTTGCACAAAAAGCCTATATCTAAACAATGGGTACTATTAACTAATAAAAAGAAATTGCAAAAGGTTAATTTTAATATCCTGGGTTTTGTAAACTTGGATCAAGTCCAGAATCAAAAGCTGATTGTGGAATTGGAAAGTATTTTTTATAAGGAGCATAACCATTAATTGCTCTAGTATCTGAACTTAAAACATCATCAATAATACCCCATCTTAACATATTGAATCTTCTTTTAAATTCATACGCAAACTCAAATGTCCATTCTTCATGTATAATTTCGCGAAGTTCATCTTGAGAAATACCAATAGAAATTTGATCTGCATTGGCTCGGCTTCTTAATGCATTTATAGCTTCAATTGCTACTGCTGTAGGTCCATTAACTTCATTTTCTGCTTCTGCTTTTATTAGAAAAGCCTCTGCGTATCTAAAAATTTTAATACCCATTGCTGACCTAAATGCATAATCAGAAATGTTATCTCTATCAAAATCTTGATATTTTTGAACACCAGGAACTTGTCCATACGCACTATTGTAACGAAAATCTAAGTAATTTGCAGGAGGGCTTGGTTCTTGCTCAAGATTTATTAAAAAAGTTCCTTCTTTTCTATCATCATTATCTGAAAAAGTATCCAAAAGATCTTCCGATCCACAGAACAAATACCAACCTTGATTATCAATAATACCACTAGTTCTTTGTCGAGGTCTAAAAGACATGCTCAATAAGCCCTCTGTTATTGGTACTTGAATGGAAAAAATACTTTCTTCCCTGTTTTGATTTGCAATTAAAAACATGTCTTCAAAATCTGGCATTAAGCTATATACACCAGAATCTATAACCTCTTGTGCTTTATCTAACCCTTTTACCCAATTTTCAGAATTATTAACAGGGTAACCTGCAGATGATATATACATTTTTGCTAATAACATTTTTGCAGCACCTTGAGTAGGCCTACCATCATCTCTAGAATCATTACCCGTCCAGTTTATCGGCAAATCATTTTGAGCTTGCTCTAAATCATTAATTATAAAATTATAAATCTCTTCTTCTGATGCTTTTGTGATTTCTTCATCAAAATCTATCTCTTCTGTTGGCGTGTCACGCAATATTGAAGGTCCATACAAACGAACCAAATACGAATACATCCAAGATCTATAGAACCTGCCAGTAGCAATATAAGGTTTTGCCCATTCCTGATCACTTGGCAAGTACGCAACAAGTGAATTAGCTTGATTAATCACCTGATAACAAGTTTCGTAAACTTGTCGGATATGAATATTATCTGTAGTATAAGTGTATTGATCCATATCATATCTATCACCACTTGTGTTATAAACAGTCATTTCATCATCAGAAACACCTGCAACAAAAACAAAAGCTCTACTCGCAAAAACAGAACGATATAATGGTCTTGTCATACCACCAACTATTAAATCTGCATCTTCTGCCGATTGAGGAAAATTTTCTGGCCCTAAATTACTTTCAGGGTTTTCTTCTAAAAAATCTTCACATCCCATAAACATTGTTATAAAGGTAAAAACAACTAATACCTTAAAAATTGTCTTATAATCAAAATTTCTCATGTGTGTTTATTTTAAGTATTATTTTTATTAAAAGGATAAATTTAAACCCATTACATACTGACTGATACCTGGATAACCACCAGAATCGTAGCCGATAGAAACATTCTGTTGGAAATTATCTCCACTTGAATAAGAATTTATTTCTGGGTCATAACCAGTGTATTTGGTTAATACAATTGCGTCTATTGCAGACACATATATTTTTAAAGAACTAAGGCCTAGTTTTTCAATTGTTGATGTAGAAAAATTATATCCTATGGATATGTTTTTAAATTTAACAAAAGAAGCATCTTCAACATAATTTGAATTAGCAACATTACCTAAAAAACCATTTCGTGGAATATTGGTATCGGTATTATCTTCTCTCCAACCATCAAATCTTTCTTTATTTAAAATCCTTCCTTTATCGAATCTTACAACATCAAAGCCTATAGAACCTTGCATTAGAACATTCAACTCAAAATTTTTATATCTAAAATCATTACTAAAACCAAATGTAAAATCAGGTAATGCATTACCAATAATTTTTCGGTCGTTGTCGTCAATTATACCATCTGGGACTCCATCTGGACCACTAATATCTTTATATCTAACATCACCTATAACACCGCCTGGTTGATCAATAGCATCTAAATCTTCTTGTGATCTAAAAATACCATCAGCTACATATCCAAAGAAATTACCAATAGGCTCTCCTACTCTTAAAATACCTGTTGTACTAAATCCCGACCCTCTTGATCCACTAGGTGGTACTAAAAACAAATCATCTTCCCCACCAAGGTCTAAAACTTTATTTTTTACAATACTTATATTTCCAGAGGTATTCCATTTAAAATCTTTATCAAATACTACTGCGTCTAAAGCAAATTCATATCCAATATTTTCCATGCTTCCAATATTTTGAACTTGATCCGCAATACCTGTATGTGGCAATAACCTTCTATTAAATAAAAGGTCTGTTGTTTGTTTATTATAATAATCTGCGACAATTCCTATTTTACCATCAAACAATTCTAAATCTAAACCAAAATCAAATTGAACTGTAGTTTCCCATTTTAGATTAGGGTTTGCTACTCTATCTATGATTGCTCCATTAGTATTCAGACTACCAGAACCATCTGAATATAATTGCCCTAAACTATATGCTGCTAATGATTGGTATGGATTAATAGCCTGACTACCTGTTTCGCCATAACTTGTTCTAAACTTTAAGAAATTAATGGTAGAGTTCTCTTTTAGAAAAGGTTCTTCACTAGCTACCCAAGCCAATGAACCTGCTGAAAAATATCCCCATTTATTGTTTGCTGCAAACTTACTTGACCCATCTGCTCTGGCTGAAAAAGATAAAAGGTATTTATCCTTATATCCGTAAGTAAATCTAGTAAAAAAAGAAAGTAAACTGTTGACAGAATCTGTAGTTGAATACTCTAAAATTTGGTCTGCCAGTTGTATGGCATTATATCCTAAAGCATCTGTTGGAAAACCAGAAGCTTCAATTATCGTTCTAAAAGATTTGTTTTCTAACATTTCATGACCTAAGAGAACACTAAAATTATGATTATCAATATTTTTCTTATACGTCAATAAGTTTCTTAATTGCCATGTGTTAATTTGCCTATTATCTAATCTTGCTTCACCTAAATTAAGTGCTCTTCGTAATATTTTACTTGTATAACGTTTATTATCAATTGTTCTGTTTGAAAAAGTATATGAAAAATCGTATGTTAAATTTTTAGACATTTTCCATTTTGTAGATAAAACATTTCTAAAATAATTTTGGGTATATAAATCATCTAAATTATCAACAAGCGCTACAGGGTTATCTCTTATTGAAGCTGTGTTTAAAGGTCCATTATAGGTTCCATCTTCCGCAAAAACAGGGATTATAGGCGAAAAAGAAGCTGCATTTATAGTAACAGGACCACCAAGAGAACCATAACCTTCATTAGTTCTTACCTGATTAGATTCTGTATTATAAAAAGCAAGATTATTTTTAACAGTTAATTTATTAGAAGCTCTATAACTAATGTTGGCCCTTCCATTTAATTTTTTGTAGTCAGACCCTTTAATAACGCCTTCTTGATTCAGATAATCTATGGATGTGTAAGCCCTTAAATTGCCCACACCTCCCTTAACATCAATGTGATAATTTTGATAAGAAGCTGTTTGAAATATTTCGTCCTGCCAATCTGTTCCTTCTCCTGATAAAATTGGATTTGTTAAGCCATCAATATCTCCCGGAAAATCAAAATTAGGATCGTCTTGCAATATAGCAACATGCTCTTCTGCTGTCAGAAGATCCAATTTTTTTCTCACTTTCTGCACTCCTCCAGTAGATGAAAAACCAATAGATAATTTCCCTATTTTCCCTTGTTTTGTAGTTACTATAATTACACCGTTAGCACCTTGTGAACCATAAATTGAAGTAGCGGAGGCATCTTTTAGAATTTGCATAGATTCAATGTCATTAGGATTGAGAGCTTCAAAGTCTCCTCCTAAAACACCATCTACAACTAATAATGGGCTATTATCACCAGTTAATGAATTATTTCCCCTAATTCTTATTTTTAAAGCGGCGCCGGGCTCAGTATTTACACTTGAAACATTTACACCTGCAGCTCTACCCGTTAACATTTGCTCAAAACGAGGTGTTTGTCCAGTTGATAAATCCTTCACATCTATAACTGAAACAGAGCTAGTTAGATCTTTCTTTAGACTAGACCCATAACCTATCAACACCACTTCATCTAGTGCTTCAGTATCTTCCAACAAGATCACGTCAAGTTCTCTTTTGCTACCAATAGCCACACGTTGAGTAACATATCCCAAATAACTAAAAACCAAAAACGCTTTACTTTTATTAATTGTTATACTATAGTTACCATCAAAATCAGTAGTTGCACCAGTATTTGTATCTTCCAAAAGAATATTAACACCTGGTATAGGCTTTAAATCTTTAGACATTACTGTTCCTGTAACCGTTTTTTGTGCACTGACGTAATTAACACAAAACAGCAATAAAACTACTTGTACAGTAATAAATATTTTACTCTTTTTAGTTCTCATTTAGTTATTGTTTAGTTATTGTTTAGTTAGTTTATTTTTTTATTTAACTCTTCATAATATTGATATGGTAACATAAAAGTGACCTCTATCTTTTTTAAATATTGAATTACTTTATCGAATTCAATGAAGCTTTGTTCGTCCCATTTACCAGGATGTCCTTGTAGCACAATATATGGAGTTTTACTACTTTCATAAGCTGTTAAAAAACTCTCAAAACTAACAACTCCCGTTGAGGATTCTAACCGGTTTTTTGCACCTCTTGAAAGCACTAATCCAGAATACGTTGTATTCTTTTTACCATACAACCATACTTTTATCTCCGGGTTCTCTTCTAAAACTTTTGCGAACGTTTCATCTGTTTGATTAAATGGAGCTCCAAAAGTTTTCATGTCAATTCCTAACTCGGATTTAGCATACTTTATACTTCTTTCAAAATGTTCTTTTTGAAAACCATAAGGAGTACCACTAAACTCACCTACATTACTATTTTCTGGAGGATGATTTTTTCTTTTATGATCCCAGCCATGATGCCAAATTTCAAAATTTTCGCTACTATGCCATGACATTAATGAATCCTTATATTTGTTTGAAGCCTTGGGAAGATCTTCCCCAACTATACCAAGAGCAGCTTTTATTTTGTGATTGCGAATTGTATTAACAAACCTTTGCCAATTATCGTTATATGATAACTTTTTATTTGCTCTAAGGTCATCCATTTTTAAAATCACGTGTTTATTTACTTTAGTGCTCTCTTTAGTGTCGTTAGTTGGTATTGATCTCGAAGTAGAAGTTTCAATAATCCTTATAAAATCAATATATAAAGCACTAGGGAAATTTTCTTTCCCAGAATCTAATTGAATATTTATACGTTCTATACCTGATTTGTTGACTCTATTATCTAGAAAAGCAACATCTGAATATGTAAATTCTAAATCTGTCCATTTATCTAAACCAGATGGTATTGTTTGAGAGACTCTTCCGTTTTTTCCATTTGTTGCTTTGTTGCCATCATGCAAATCAAATCTTAGTTTAAAACTTTCAGAGGATTTTACTCTGACAACAATTTTTAATGATTTAGAAAAATCAATTGCAGAAGGAAACCTATACATTATTGGACTATATGGCGGTAATGTAGTACCAGGTTTCATTTCTAATTTAACCTCCCCTTTTTTTGGAGCAGAAATATTAATATTTTTTAATGCTGAACCTAAGAACCTGAATTTAGCAGCATCGAAATTATCTTCATATACCACAACTTCCTCATTGTTATACCAAGTTGGTTTATAGTTTAATACCTTTTTACTATAGTTATTTCCTTTTGGATTCCTTACATTATCCCAAGCACATATATCAGATGTGCCATTATTTGCCTGTACCATATTACCCTGTACACCGTCCATATTAAATATATTATTATATATGCAACTTTCATAGCCTGATAATGGTGTGTCTCGAAAAACTGCTGTTATAGCATTAGAAAGGTTTAATTCGTTATTTGCATAAAATACATTATCGAATATATTGGTTTTTGCTCCTTTAACACTAATAAATGAGCTAGCTGAATTACTTCCCGAAATACCTTCTCCATTAAAAATATTATTATTAATTGTGGTATTTTGAGTACCCTCTTTAATATCTATGGCCTCTGCTCTAACAGATGGTCCTATTTCACAATTTTTAATTACTGTATTATCACAGTTAGGATTAAATTTGTCCCAACCTTTTCTGTCTGTTCCAATATAAATACCTTCTCCGTAGCCCGAATTTTCATTCCCTGTATTATATATTTTACAATTATTTATAACTGTAAAATCAGAACCATCTCTAACGTGAATAGCTTCATTGCCTATTTTGTGTACATTGCAATTAATAATAGTACTATTATTTGAATTATCTAAAACCAACCCCTTTAGACCAACCGAAAAATCCAAGTTTTCTATCACCCAATTATCTCCAATTATCCTTAACACAGCTCCTTTTTTAATATCATTACCTTGTAGTTTGGGCTTAATTAGTTCTGAACTACTCTTTATTACAATAGGTGAGTTAAGTGTCCCATTTGCATCTGAATAAAAATAAGCGCTTTTGTATAAGCTTTTCTTAATATATGTACCTGGTTCTATTATTATTTCATCTCCTGCCTTTACCGTCTTTAAAGCAGAAATAATATCGTCAGTTGTCTTACAGTTATAAACGCTAGCATTTAATAATAAGCTACATCCCAGTAATATAGAAATGATAAATTTAATCTTCATTTAATTATTGTTTAATAATTGTTGTGCTTTCAAAGCTAGAGTATCTAAGGAATTTTATAGTACAGAAATGGGTGTGAAATAGTACTTTTCATTGCAAAAAAGCCTTTGTTACACTGTTATTCTTTAATTATCTTGAATATTTCTTTTCCTCTTATTGTTTCTATTACTATCTGATATATTGATTGAGGTAATATTCGTAAATCTACCTTTACATTAGTATCATTAAAATTAGATATTAAAAGTTTTTGCCCTAAAAGATTATATACTTTAACAGATAATATTGGAATAGAGCTTTTAATTAATAGATTTGAATCTGTAGGATTAGGAAAATATGAAACAATTCTTTCTTTCTCTATAATATCAGTGTTACTTAAGCTACCCTCTTCTACATTAAGAACTCTAGAAACATAATTTGCAGTTTTATAAGTGCCATTTCCCATTTGAGAAGCTGTTATAATTGAAGAACCTACATTTTCAATATGGATTTCTCCATTTTGAATAATAGCCACCTCAGGATTAGAACTATTGTACAGAACATCTAAACCAGAACTTGCCATTGCTTCTGGGGAAAAATCTAAATCATTTAAAGCCTTTAGCGGTATATCTGGAAAAACAATATTTTGAGATAAATTAGGCTGTGAAACATCTGGATGCAACTCTAAATAATAATCATACGGTAAGATAAATTCACATCCTTCGGATATTAAAAAATTAATGATATTTTGAAACTCAATTAGGTCATTACTATCCCAAACATTTGGATGACCTTGTAAAACCATATAATCTATATATGTATTTTTATAAGTGTTATAATTTGATACAAAAAAATTGTATTGAGGATTACCAGTTCCATTTTCCATATTAACCCTATTAGTTAGGTTTATTATTCCAATAGTTGGATCTGGTGCTGGGTTATTAAAAAATGTTACTTTATAATTTGGATTTTCAGATATTACCAAATTTGTAATTGCATCATTATGATTAAATGGTGCACCAAAAGTGTGCATTCTTAACCTTAGTAGATTATTCATAATACTATCTGCGCTTTCAAAATGCGCTTTCTGATAGGCATAAGAAGTTCCATCAAATTCAGGATTTAAATGATCAAAGCCATGGTTCCAAATTTCAAATAACCTGTTACCATTATCATCTTTTTCATTTAAATATTCACTCCATACACTGAGCGTAGATGCATCATTTCTATCTGCTACTAAACCAAAACTTGCTTTTATATCATTATTTCTAAGATAATTAAGAGTTGACGAAGCCATTGCAGAGTGATCATTTACAACCACATCGTCTAGTTTTAAGAAAATTTTTCTCGGAGCTTCTGTTATAGAAAAATCCGCAAAAAGCACAGATTCATCCCTTAAATCTGCAGGTGTATTAAGACCTCTGTAAATCCCCCATTTTGGTCTAATAAAATTGTTATCAGCTCTAATTGTACTTATATCAGCGTTATTATACGACAAAAGTATATTTCCATCACTTACCTTTTCTATTACAATTGAATAAAATCCATGTTCGCCTACTTTGATTTTTTCAACAACCTCTACCCATTCTCCTTCAAAATTAGATAAATCTACAATTGCTTTTTTATCTATTCCTGAAAATTCATCTTTTATATAAATGAGCTCTAACTTATTAGGAGAACCCTTACGTGGTGTTAAAGTAAAAAGAGGCAAAGCATCATCTCCTCCAACTGATTTTATATGATGAATATGTGTAAAATTATATGAGGGCTGAAAATTATTAGCGAGTTTAAATTTCCATTTATAAGTTATAGTCTCGTTAATTGTACCCTTGAGGTTTTCGGGAGAGGGAGAATACGTTTTTATTTCTACTCTTTGACGATTAAAATTAATACAACGATCATTATCTGGTGATAAATGCATGGTAAACTTAAAAACATACTTTTCTAAGTCTGTGTCCCAGACTTCTTCAATATGCCTACCATACTCACTATGTCCACAATCTGGCGTTTCTACAGAGGTGTAACCATACGCTAATACGTTGTTAATTAACTCATAGGTATTACCCACACCATCTGCCGTTAAATTAACTTGACAATAAGTAATATTACTAATAAGTAATACTAAAAATGCTAAAAAATTCTTGATTGAAAATTTCATTTGTATAAGTAATAGTAAACTAAAAACACATTATTAATAAAAATAATGTGTCTTTAGCAACTATGTATTATATATACTATTGAAGAACTAACTTCTTTGTGGTTGTTGTATTGTTTTCTGTAATTTTAATTATGTACGTTCCTGAAGCTAAATCTGTTAAATTAATTGATTCTGAAACTATACTTTTCTGTAAAACTTCTTGTCCGAGAAGGTTATAAATATTTACCTCTTTTTTATCTTCATTAGAAGACTCAATAAACAATTCTCTTGCACTTGTAACTGGGTTTGGATATATTCTTAATTCAGAAGAAGACTCTAAGTCAGAAACACCTAAAATGGATGGTTTAGTGGCATCACCCCAAGTTTCACCAACTCTTAATTCGTCTAAAATCATAGCAGGAGTGTTTGTAGAACTATGTTGGTAAATCTGAATTCTATCTACAGTTAAGTTTCTTGGCCCTCCTACCCAAGTTGGGGTTGGTTCTGTTCCATTAACAACTGGATTAATCCATATTTTTGAATCGGTAGCAGAGTTGGTGTTGTCATGATAAAGAACTAACATAACTTCCTGATCTGCAACAAATACTGTAGAATCCCAAGTAACTCCTGTGCTAGAATTACTTGCATTAAACCCTAAATTATAACCATTTCCTGATGCGTCGATTCTGACAAAAACGTGAGTCGCACCAGAAACTGTACCACCACTATTCAATTTTCCTAAACCAAAAAACCGAGATGCCGAAGCATTAATTGAAGAAAAATCAGTTACTTTAATTAAACAAGATGTATAAGTAGTATCATCAGAATCTAATTGAGGTGTAAATAAAAACTCTGGCTTAAGCCCAGAGCCTGCAAATTCTATAGCATTTCCTTGTGGTAAATCAATACCAGTGATTGTAGACCATGTAGGTGAACTAGCTACGATTACATCACCAGCTCTTGGACCCGTAGTACTCCAAAACCCTAAACCAATTGTAGCATCATCTGCTATTAATTGAGTTCCAATGTCATAATCAAAACTCTCATAGGCAGGCAAAGTAGAGACTTGCTGAGCATGTGATATCAGTACTGTAAATAAGAAAAGTAAAAAAAACTTTGTTTGTAGTTTTGCTTTCATAATTTTTTATTTTTTTTAATGGTTGCTTATAAAACCATATAATTAGTTTTCATAAAAATAATCTGCAACGCAATTACAATAGTTCAAAAACAGGGCGAAAATAATACAAGATACTGAATTACAGTTGCTTGAAATTATTTATTGACTAGTGTTTAACGAAAGAGTTATCACTATTTCTTCAAATTTTTAAAATACTTAACCAAATTAAATTTACTTGAACATTTACTTGCCTGATTTTGAATTATTCAAATCTAAAATCATCTTAGCTTTAAACCATAAACTTATAAATCTAAAATTATGACATCACAGAAAATTAGAAGTTCCAAAATGTTAAGCGCTCTATGTCTAATCTCATTATTTACTCTTGTATTTAGTTGCGAAAAAGATGACAATAACGAGCCAGATAAAAAAAATGAAAAAGATATTATAGTTGCCAAATCAATTAGCAATACAGGAAATGTAAATTTTAATACTTTTAATCATGACCTCAATACCACTTTAGATGCTGAGGCAGAATTTAATAATGATATTAATGGCTGGGACTCTGGTTTAGCTAGCGTAGAAATGTACGCTATAGACAAAGGGAGGTTAAATTTTAAATTACCCGAAACTTATGGACAGGGTATGAAGGCAAATATTGATGTTTCTAACACTTTTGGGTATCAATTATATTTTGATGTTAAATTTCAAAGTGGTTTTGACTTCTCTAGAGGCGGCAAATTGGGTTTTGGTTATGCAATTGGACGAGGAGTTACAGGTGGTAATTCTATAGACGCTACTGAAAATCACGAAGGAGGTAGTTTTAGAATAATGTGGTACACCAACAATGGTGGCTCAACTTATCTTTTCCCATATATTTATCATGCAGATATGCCAGGAACCTATGGTAATGAATTACTAAACACCAACCAATTTAATATAACGGATAATACAAATTATAGAGTTAGGTTAACTATAAAATCAAACTCTGCTGGAAACGCAAATGATGGATATGGTAAAATGGAAGTAAGCACTAACTATGGAACAAATTATACTACTGTATGGGAAGACTCTAATATGAGATGGTCTGGAAGTACTTCGGAATGGAAACGAAAAATAACTAATATTTATTTTAGTACTTTCAGGGGTGGCGGAAATAGTGATTGGAGTGGTTCTTTGGGTACACAGTCTATTTACTTTGATAATTTAAAATGGTATTTATATAATTAAATTAATCTCTTCTCAGAATAAAATATTTGGTTATTATGTATTTAGACTATTTTATTCTGAGAAGATTAATCTTTTATTTCCCATTGATCTGTTCTAAATGGCGAAACTGGTAAGTTTGTAGTATTAAATAAAGATGCCTTAAAGCAATTGTCAAAACCATACCTCACCGCTATAGGAAATTTTACTTTTTCACTAAAAACCTTTAAAGTTCTATCTTTAGTTATTATTACCGTAGCTGGATGAAATATTTTATCTTCACCAGCAATTAAAAAACCGCTAAGTTCCTTTTGATTACTCGACAACCCATTACCAGATTTTGCTGTTTCATCATCAAAAATGATTTCTATAAATTCCCCAACTATTTTCATTTCTTTATAAATAGGGCTTTGTGCACCAATTTGAGTAAAACCATAGTTGTTTTTTAAAGCTAAATATGCTAATCGAGTTGCGACAGTTTTCTTTTCTGATGGATGAATATTTTCACAATCCCCAACATCTGCAGTAACGACCATACCAGCATTATTAATCTTAGATAAAGATTGCATTTGTATCTCTCTAATCAAGGCACTATTAGGCTTATCTGTTTTATCTCTAGTGGCATAATCATAAGGTGCTATTTGAACATAGTAAAACGGAATTTCTTTTTCTAAATTCCATTCTCGTCTCCATGAATTAACCATGTTAGGGAATAATTCTTTATAATTCTCATATTCAAATCTATCCGTTTCTCCTTGATACCATAAAATGCCTTTAATATTATACCCAAGAAATGGATGAATCATTCCATTATATAGCAGCGTTGGTGTTTCTCTTTCCTTTTTACCTTTTTCCGGTAATTCAGTGGGAAACGTAATGAAATCATACTTTTCTAATGCTTCTTTTGAAGACCATCCTTTTATCTTTGTTCCTCCCCAACTAGAGGAAATAATACCTATAGGTATTTGAAGTATTTTCTGCATTTTTTTTGCAAATAAATAGCCTACTGCACTGAAATTATAAACTGCAGATGGTGTTGCTTCATTCCAATCGCCTACAACATTATCTAACGGGTTTAAACTTGCTTGCCGTTTGGCTTTAAAAAGTCTAATGTTTTTGTTTTCTGAATTTAAAATAAACTCATTTGATCCTCTAATAGGAGAATTAGAATAACCACGCATGGTCATCTCCATATTAGATTGACCTGAGCAAAACCACACCTCACCGATTAAGACATTTTTTAATGCAATTGTAGAACTTCCTGATATATTAATACTATAATTTTTATAGGAAGCAATTGGCGTTTTAATCTCAATTTTCCAATTGCCTTTATTATCTGATTTTGTAGAATCAATAATTCCCCAATCAGTTTCAATATGCACCACTGTGTTTGGCTTATCATTTCCCCAAATCGCAACATCATCTTTTTGTTGTAACACCATATTATCACTAAAAAAAACAGGTAACGTAGTTTGAGAGAAACAACAAAAGTTTAAAATTAAAAAAAGGATAAAAATAATTTTCTTGCTTAATACCATAATCGTTAATTATAAATAATAAATCTATATTAAATATATAATCCATGCACTTAGACCGATAATTACTAATATCAGAATAGCCATAACTGAATTTATTTTATGTTTAGATTTCATACCATAAAAATAATAGCTAAAACGGATATAGAAATTCAAAAGTGGTACGTTAAAAGTATCTTAGTCTAAATTATCATCAAAAAACTTATTTCTATAATCAGTAGGTGTTAAACCATATCTTTTTTGAAACGTTTTACTAAAATATTTTGGATTTTTAAAACCAACTTTATAACATATTTGAGATATATTAAGCTTATTATGCTCTAGTAACTGAGCTGCTCTTTTCATTCTCGTTATCTGAATGAATTCATTAGGTGTTACATTAGCCCATGCTTTTATTTTGGTAAATAACATTGTTCTACTGACACCAAGCTCAGAACAAAAAGTAGAAATATCAAATTGCTCGTTTGAAATATTTTTATTTACAATATCAAACGCTTTTTTCAATAGTTTTTCATCCATTGATGACATTGTAATTTCACTAGGTGTTAGGTAGTCTTCGCTTGAAAATTTATCTTTCAACCTTTCACTAGAGTCTAGAATGTTATTTATTTTTAGTAAAAACTCCTTTATGTTAAATGGTTTACTAATGTACTCATCTGCGCCACTTTCTAATCCTTCCAATCTATAAATTAAAGATGTTCTAGAGGTTAGTAGAATTACAGGTATATGACTTGTTTTAATGTTGCTTTTAATCTTTGCGCAGAGTTCTGTACCAACCATTACAGGCATTACAACATCACTCACAATTAAATCTGGTATAGCTTCTAAAGCTTTTTTCATTGCTACTTCTCCATTTTCGGCCTCTAAAACATTATAGTCTTTCTTGAGAAGCTTTTTAATAAAAGAACGTAATGGTTCATGATCTTCAACAATTAGTAGTGTTAATTTATTGGCATCGATAATTTGATCATCAATAGAATCATCTAAACTTATCTCAAGTTGCGATAATTGTGGTTTATACTGACTTATATCGTCGCTAATTTTAAAATCAGAAATTATCTCATCATCAGAAAGATGCAGTCTTCCTAAAGGTAATTCTACTTTAAAAACCACACCTCCATTAACTTTATTTTTAACTGTTATAGTTCCTTTATGCAATTTAACAATGTTCTTAGCGATTGAAAGTCCTATTCCAGAGCCTTTGTTATAATTCTTTTGAGGTTCGTTATGAATTGGTACTTCAAAAAAACGGTCAAAGATTTTTTCAATATATTCTTCGGAAATTCCAACACCATTATCTTCAACTTCTACCACAAGTTGATTATTCTGTTTTAGAATATTAAGTTTTATGATACCTCCTTTTTTTGTATATCTAAAAGCATTTGATAAAAGATTATAAAAAACTCTTTCTAATTTTACTCGGTCATAAAAAACGAAAATCTCTTCACTATTTGTGTCTATAGTGTACTCATAACCACCATTTTTTGCATGTTCGGTAAAAGAAAAATATATCTCCTTTAAAAACTTAACAATATTACCTTCTGCCGCTTGTAGTTTTGATTGATTATTTTCTAGCTTTCTAAAATTCATCAACCTATTAATTAAATGCAGTAAGTGATTAGCATTATTTTCAATAACTAGTAATTTTTTATGCATTTTATTACTACCTCTGTAATCGTTTAAAATTTGTTGCAAAGGACCGAGAATAAGTGTTAAAGGCGTTCTAAATTCGTGAGAGATATTTGTAAAAAATTCTAATTTTGCCTGGTTTAATTCTTCGTTCCGCTCACTTTCTACATGCTCTAACTCTAACTCGTGTTTTAACTTGGTTCTAGATTTTAAAAACCACATCAAAATCATAAGGGAAGCCACTATTAATAAAACATATATTGTAAATGCCCACCAACTTCTCCAAGGTGCAGGACTTACTATTATTTCTAATTTTGTCGGCCGCTCGTTCCAAACGACATCATTATTAGCGCCTTTTACTTCAAACACATATGTTCCTGGTTTTTGTATCGTATAAAAAGCTTCGTTTTTTTTTGTAGTTAGCCAATCATCTTGAACACCAATTAATCTGTAAGAATAAAGATTGTTATCAGAGTTTATAAAATTGGGTATTGAAAAATTTATTGAAAAGTTTGCATTATCATAGGTCAAAGAAATCGATTTTGTAAAAGAAATATGCTTTTTTAAAATTCCATTATCTTCAATGCTTACAGACTTATTTTTAATTTTAAAATCGGTTAAAATAACCTGTGGGCTATTTTCATTAATATGAATTTTATTGGCTTCAAAATAAGTGACACCAGATGGTCCACCAAAATAAAATTTATTAGCTGCTATCTTTAGTACTGCATTATCATTAAACTCTTTACCTAATAAACCATCAGTTTGGTTATAAATAACCGTTTTGTTTGATTTGATCTCAAACTTAGCAATGCCTTGATTTGACCCTAACCATAAATTATTATTATCATCTTCAACTATTGAATGAATTGATTTTATTTCAACCTTGTTATCCTTATTAATAATTTTAACTCTATTAAAATTACTACCATTATATTTAAATAATCCCTGAGCTTTAGTTCCTACCCAAATAGTATTATGGCTATCTTCATAAATAGTAAGAATGTCATCTCCAGAATTTGTGTTTTCGTTAAAAAAGAAATGAGATATAGAATTACTATTAAACTGACTTGAACCCGACATTAAGTTTAAGCCTTTTTGCGTACCAACCCATACTCTCTTTTTAGAATCGACCAAAATTGCCCTTACTCTATTACTAGTTAAAGACTCTAAATCATTAGATTTATTTTTAAAAACCTTAAAAGATTTGTCTTCAATATTTAATTTTATTAAACCTTGTCCAAAAGTACCTAGCCATATGGTATTATCATATCCTTTTTTTATACAGTAAACACTTTCATTTTCTATGAGTTTATATAATTTGTTTGGAATATAATTTTCAACAATTTTATTCGATTTTAAATCTAAAATTGTTAATCCATTTCCAAAAGTTCCTATTAATAAATAGTCCTTTTCTAAAAATAATAAAGACTTAACATTATCGCTTTTTAATCCTTTAAAAATATCTTGATTTATTACGTTTTTTCTATTATTAAGAGAATCTAAAATAGTAATACCACCTCCCTCTGTTCCTAAATACACATTCTGTTTATTATCTGTAACAATGCAACTTACCACATTATAGTTTAGCGTTTTACCTATATCATTATAGTGTAAATTTGCAAAATTCAAATTATGTTCATCCCATAAACTTAAACCACCATAATACGTACCAACCCACATAGATCCACTAGAATCTGTGTATAAAGATTTAACTTTACTTATATTCTGTTGTCCAGATAGTAGTTTTACCTCTTTATTGGAATCATATATATAAATACCATCATTCGCACCCATCCATAGGTTTCCTTTTTTATCAATGGATAATGCTCTAAAATCATTCGATTCAAGTTCTTTAAAGGCTTTATTGTTTAATTTTTCTAAAGCATCTGTCTTATAATTATAAAAAAGTATGCCTTCATTCTTAGTAGCTACCCAAATCTTACCATTTTTAGATTCTAAAATATCTTGAATCATTAATTCACTTTTGGGTTCTTTTGCAACTGATTGTAAGTGATAAGATTTAAAATAAAAATCGTTTGCGTCTCTTTTTAAAAGCTTATGAAGCCCTTTTGTAGTAGCCACCCAAACATCTCCTTTTTTGGTTTTTAATATCTTAGTAATAAAAGTGTTACTTAAATTAACCGTTTCATTGTCTGGATAAACTATAGTGTTAAATTGATCTTTCGATTTATCATAAATTGATAAACCATTCGTCGTACCAACCCAAATTTCATTTTCAATTTCTTCAAGACACCATACCGTATTGCTACGTAAAGAATTGTTATTACTGTTGCGGTAATATCTAGTAAAGTTATTTTGGATAGGATTATATCTATTTAACCCATTATAAGTACCAATCCAAATAAAACCTTCACTATCATCTTTTATGGATAAAATATCATTATTACTTATTGAAAGCGAATCATTGTTAATATTTCTGTATAAAGTAAAATTGCTTCCATCATATTTATTTAAACCATCTCTAGTACCAAACCACATTTGGCCAATTTTATCTTGATGTATGGCTATTACCGAACTCTGAGAAAGGCCTTCTGAAGTTGATATTTGTTTAAATTTATAATTCGAATTTTGAGCATAAACGTTGCTCATTAATGCAAAAGTCAATACACCTATATAAAAGGCTCTAATCATATAGGTAAAATTTGAATTTAAAAAAGACCTTTTCATTTAAAAAATTATAACAAGTGTAAAATACTCAAAGTTATTCAATCGTATTGTTTTATAATTCAAATTAAGTGATACAATAGTCCTTTTTTACATAAAACTTAAAAATATAATGCTTTTACATTTTTCAATAATAATACCAGTAAATCAATAGCCTAATTAAAAACAAAACATTAGCTAAGCCTAATATTCTGAAAAACAGAAAGATGAACTTTTAAACCCCTCATTACGTATTGTTGTTTTTCTATTTAACCATAAATTTAATTTATAAAATAATTTCTTAATTAAAAAGATTATAAAACTATCTACTAATGAAAAAGGTCGTTGTATTAACTGGTGCTGGAGGTATACTTTGCAGTACACTTGCAGAAGCATTGGCAAAAGAAGGTTACCGTATAGCAGTGTTAGATTTACGAAAAGAAGCTGCAAATCAAGTTGCTAATCAAATAATAAAAAACGGTGGAAACGCTATTGGAATTGAAGCCAACGTTTTAGAAAAAAATTCACTAATTGAAGCCAAAAAAGAAATTAATTTAGCCTTCGGAAAATGTGACATTTTAATAAATGGAGCAGGTGGTAATCATCCCTTGGGAACAACAAGTAATCCTTTTTTTCAAATGGAAGATCTTAATAATACCACCGATGGTTTCAAAACTTTTTTTGACCTCGACCCTAAAGGCATAGAATTTACCTTCAATTTAAATTTCTTAGGAACATTATTACCTACACAAATATTTACTAAAGATATGGTTGGCAGAGATGGCTGTAGTATTCTAAATATTTCATCAATGAATGCTTTTACTCCTTTAACCAAAATACCTGCTTATAGTGGTGCAAAAGCAGCAGTATCTAATTTTACACAATGGCTAGCAGTTCATTTTTCAAAAGTTGGAATTCGTGTTAACGCTTTAGCTCCTGGATTTTTCTTAACTGATCAAAATCGTTCACTTTTAACACATCAAGATGGTGCTTTAACTGATAGAGGTCAGCAAATTATTGATCAAACACCAATGAATCGTTATGGAGAACCCGAAGATTTAGTGGGAACAACCCTTTGGTTATGTGGTGAAGGTTCAAAATTTGTTACAGGTGTTGTAGTGCCAATAGACGGAGGCTTTGCAGCATATAGTGGTGTTTAAAATATATAAAATATGAAATTAGAACAAACTTGGAGATGGTATGGCCCTAAAGACCCAGTGTCTCTCTTAAATATAAAACAAGCTGGTGCAACAGGCATAGTTTCTGCATTACACCATATTCCAAATGGTGAGATTTGGACAATTGATGATATTAAAAAACGGAAAGCTGAAATTGAAAGCGCTGGATTAACGTGGTCTGTAGTAGAGAGTGTTCCTATTCATGAAAACATAAAGACCAGATCAGGCAGTTATAAAACATACATAGAAAACTATAAACAAACACTTTTAAATCTTGGCAAGTGCGATATTGATATCGTATGCTACAATTTTATGCCTGTTTTAGATTGGACACGTACCAACTTAGACTATGAGTTAGAAGATAAGTCAACAGCATTACGTTTTGAATCTGCTGCTTTTGCTGCTTTCGAATTATTTCTATTAAAACGTCCAAGTGCTGAAAACCAGTATACGGAAGAACAGAAAATGAAAGCTATCGCTTATCTAGAAAACCTTGAAGGTGAACAAAAACAACAATTAATAAAAAATATTATTGCAGGTTTACCTGGAGCGGAAGAGGGTTATACGCTAGAGGAATTTAATAGAATTTTAGCTACATATGAAAATATAGGACCAAAAGAACTAAAAGCAAATTTGTTTTCATTTCTGGCTGAAATTATTCCTTCGGCTGAAAGTGCTGGAATATTAATGTGCATTCACCCAGATGATCCACCATTTCCAATATTAGGATTACCAAGAGTTGTAAGTACTGAGCAAGATATAGTCGATTTGTACGATGCGGTTAAAAGTCCGAATAATGGATTAACATTTTGTACAGGTTCATTCGGTGTTAGAAGCGATAATGATTTAGCAGGTATGATTGAGCGGTTAGGAGATCGTATTCATTTTATTCATTTGCGTGCAACAAAACGTGATATCGAAGGAAACTTTCATGAAGCAGATCATTTAGAAGGTGACGTAGATATGTATGCTGTGATTAAAGCTTTGGTTTTAGAACAACAAAAGCGCGTAAACGCTGGTCGTAAAGATTTGCGGATGCCATTTAGACCAGATCATGGTCATAAAATGCTTGATGATTTAAAGAAGAAAACAAACCCTGGTTATTCAGGAATCGGACGTTTACGCGGACTTGCCGAATTACGTGGTTTGGAGCTTGGAATAAGACGTTCATTATAAATTTATACTAATTTAAGAAATAATATATATGTCAACAATATTTGAAACACGTTACGCATCAAGCCCAAAAGCGGTAAAACAATACAACACTAAACAATTACGAGATGAGTTTTTAATTCCAGATTTAATGCAGACCGGCAAAGTAAAATTCGTTTACACGCATTACGATCGTTATATGGCAGGAGGAGCAGTACCAACATCAGATTTAAAACTAGAAACCATAGATCCCTTAAAAGCTGATTACTTTCTAGAGCGTCGCGAACTTGGAATTATTAATGTTGGTGGTAGTGGAAGTATTTCTGTTGATGGAGACATTTTTAAAGTAAATCACAAAGATGCTTTATACATTGGTAAAGGAGCAAAAGAGGTGATATTTATGAGTGATGACAGTAGTAATCCTGCTAAATTCTATATGAATTCTGCACCAGCACACAACGCCTATCCAACAAAAAAAACAAGTCTAGCTGAAGCCAATAAAATTGAATTAGGAAGTTTAGAAACAGCTAATCATAGAACTGTTAGCCAAATGATAATTGGAGGAATAATTACCACCTGCCAATTACAAATGGGAATGACAGAATTAAAAACAGGAAGTGTTTGGAATACAATGCCAGCACATGTCCATGATCGCAGAATGGAAATCTATTTCTATTTAGATGTACCCAAAGAACAAGCGGTTTGCCACTTTATGGGACAACCACAGGAAACGCGTCACATATGGATGCATAACCATGAAGCTGTAATTTCACCACCATGGTCTATTCACTCAGGTTCTGGTACTTCAAACTATACATTTATTTGGGGAATGGCTGGTGAAAATCTAGATTATAATGATATGGATGTTGCAAAAATTACGGACTTAAGATAATATGTCGCAAGAACTATTTAATATAAAAGGAAAAATCGCCCTTATAACCGGAAGTACACATGGTTTAGGTATGGCCATGGCCATGGGTTTAGGAAAAGCAGGAGCAACCATCATTGTAAATGGAAATTCTTCCCAAGAAAAAATTGACACTGCTGTTGCTCACTATAAAAAAGAAGGAGTTAAGGCTATCGGTTATAAGTTTAATGTTGCAGATGAAGCTGATGTTATTAAAAACTTAGCAAAAATTGTAAACGAAGTCGGTTTTATTGATATCCTAGTTAATAATGCAGGGATTATAAAACGCACACCTTTAGCAGAAATGGAAGTTGAAGACTTTAAACACGTTTTAAATATTGACTTGGTAAGTCCATTTATAGTGTCCAAACATGTTGTAAAAGGTATGATGGAACGCCAAGAAGGTAAAATCATAAATATTTGTTCTATGATGAGTCAATTAGGAAGAAATACGGTTGGTGCTTATGCTGCAGCAAAAGGTGGTTTAGTAATGTTGACTAAAAATATGGCCACAGAATGGGCTAGATTTAATATACAAGTTAATGGAATTGGGCCAGGCTATTTTGCCACATCTCAAACAGCACCAATACGAGTAGATGGACATCCATTTAATGATTTTATTGTAAATCGAACACCTGCTGCCAAATGGGGAAACCCAGAGGATTTGGCAGGAGCAGCCATATTCTTAAGTTCTAAAGCAAGTGACTTTGTTAATGGTCATATTTTATATGTTGATGGTGGAATTTTAGCAACAATAGGAAAACCTTCAAATGAACTATAAATGAAAAAAATCTTATACATTTTATTAACTATTATTTGTTTTTCATGTGATAAAAAAGAATCAAAAGAAATTCTCTTTACTGTGCAAAACACCCTAGATATCGATAAAAGTTTTGAAACTGTTGAAATCAGCGAACAAATTTTAGCAACAATAAAATCAGATTTTTACAAGGTTATTGATATTGAAACCAAAGAAGAAATTATTTCTCAAACGGTTGATTATAATCTAGATGGAATTAATGAGGTTTTACTTTTTCAACCGAAAATTTCTGCAAATCGTACAAAGACCTATAAAATTATTGGTGTAAATACTAATAAAATACAAGACAGTACTTTAATACGTTGTTATTCGCGTTTTGTACCAGAACGCACGGATGATTACGCTTGGGAAAACAATAAAGTTGCTTTTAGAACCTATGGGCCAACAGCTCAAAAAATGATTGAAGATAGCGTTAAAGGCGGTACCCTGTCTAGCGGAATAGACGCTTGGTTAAAACGAGTAGAATACCCAATTATTAACAAATGGTATAAAAAACATACGTCTGGCATTGGATCATATCATAAAGACACAGGTGAAGGTTTAGATAATTTTCATGTTGGAGCAAGTCGCGGCATAGGTGGTATTGCCGTAAAAACAGACAGTACATATGCTTTTTCTAAAAATTTCATCTCATCAAAAACAATAACCTCAGGACCAATACGAACTAGTTTTATCTTAGAATATGCAACTTGGTCTGCCAATGGAAAAGAAATAAAGGAAACAAAACACATTTCTTTAGATTATGGTCAAAACCTATCGCGTTTTGAAATTCACCTTTCTGGAACCGATTCAATTTCTGCAGGAATAACATTACATAAACAAGATGGCATCAGTAAAACCAACCTAAATGAAGGTTGGATGAGTTATTGGGAGCCCTTTGATGATTCTGAATTAGGTTTAGGTTTAGTTGCAATAAATACCATCAAAGACTTTGATAAATATATCACTTCCAAGAATGATGAAAGTAATTTATATGCTCAGTTAACCGTGGCTAATAATACAGTCGTTTATTATGCGGGATTTGGTTGGAAAAAAAATGGGCAATTTAATACTCAACAACAATGGGATGCTTACTTAAGTAACTTTTCAAAAAAATTAAAAACACCTTTAATCATTGAATTTCAAAAATGATAAATAAAAATTTTATACACGGTAATTTTCTTTTAGAAAATCAATATGCTGAAGAGTTATATCATAACTACTCTAAAAATCAACCTATAATAGATTATCATAATCATTTACCACCTCAAGAGATTTTAGAAGATAAAATATATAATAATTTAACTAAAGTTTGGATCAATGGTGATCACTATAAATGGCGTGCCATGCGTACTTTAGGTGTAAAGGAAAAGTTTATTACAGGTGATGCGTCAGATAAACAAAAGTTTATGGAATGGGCAAAAACAGTGCCTTACACTATGCGCAATCCATTGTATCATTGGACACATTTAGAATTATCTCGATACTTTGATATTACTGATTTATTAAACGAAAAATCAGCTGAAAAAATATACGAAACAACTTCAGAACAATTAAGTAGCAGCGCTTATAGCTGTAGAAACTTGCTTCGTAAAGTTAATGTTGAATTAGTTTGTACAACGGAAGATCCTATCGATAGCTTAGAACATCACAAAGCATTAGCGAAAAGTAATTTTGAAGTTAAAGTAAATACCGCTTTTCGGCCAGACAAGGCCTTCTTAATTGCCAATGAAGGTTACAATGCTTATGTAGATAGCCTAGCCAAAGTAACAGGATCAATCATTGAAACGTATCGCGATTTAAAAGATGCTTTAAGAAGTAGAATTGAATACTTTCATACTAACGGTTGTAGACTTTGTGATCATGGTATAAGCCAAATGGTTTTTGAAACCTTTACAGAAAATGAAATAGATACTATTTTCAAGAAGAAAAGAAAAGGTGAAATATTATTACACACTGAAGTTTTAAAATTTGAAACAGCCATCCTATTGTTTTTATGTGAAACCTATTACGAGTTTGGTTGGGTTCAGCAATTTCATATTGGTGCATTGCGTAATAATAATAAACGCATGCACTCAATTTTAGGTCCGGATACAGGTTGGGATTCTATTGGTGATTATCCGCAAGCACAAAAGCTTTCAGCATTTTTAAACACCCTAGATAGTAAGGATAAACTATGTAAAACTATTATATATAATCTTAATCCTGCAGATAACGAAGTAATGGCCACTATGATTGGTAATTTTAATGATGGCAGTGTTAAGGGTAAAGTCCAATTTGGTTCTGGCTGGTGGTTTTTAGATCAAAAAGATGGTATGACCAAACAATTAAACGCTTTGTCAAACATGGGGTTGATTAGTTGTTTTATAGGAATGTTAACCGATTCACGCAGTTTCTTATCCTTTCCAAGACACGACTATTTTAGACGCATTTTATGCAACCTATTGGGTGATGAGGTTAAACGTGGCGAATTACCAAAAGAGGAAATGGAATGTATAGGCAAAATGGTTTCAGACATTAGCTATAATAACGCAAAAGCATATTTCAACTTTTTATAAACATTAAAAGCTCACTTTATATGAAAATATTGCAGAAAATAGTATTCGCTTTAGCTGTGTTTAGTTTAGTTTTTAGTTGCGAGGATTTAGATGAAACTCAAACTATTAAATTGGCACATGGATTAGATGTTAATCATTCAGTTCATAAGGCTATGGTTAAAATGGGTGAGGATTTAATAGAAATTTCTGGAGGTAAAATGGCTTTAGAAATTTATCCCAGTCAACAATTAGGAACTGAACGTGAATGTATAGAGTTACTTCAAATAGGAAGCCTAGATATGACAAAAGTTTCTGTAGGCGTTATGGAAAACTTTGCACCAAGAATGAAAGTGTTTGGTTTGCCATATTTATTTAAAGATAAACAACACGCTTTCAGTATTTTAGATGGTCCAACTGGACAAGAATTGTTAGATGAAGGAACTCAGTATTGGGTAAAAGGACTATGCTATTATGATGCTGGTAGTAGAAGTTTTTATACCAAAGACAAACCCATATACACACCTAAAGATTTAAAAGGTCTAAAGATTAGAGTGATGGAAAGCGTTACTGCTATGGATATGGTAAAAAGTCTTGGCGGTTCGGCTACACCTATTTCTTGGGGAGAGTTATACACTTCGTTACAACAAGGTGTTGTTGATGGTGCAGAGAATAATCCACCGAGTTTTTACTTATCTAGACATTACGAAGTTTGTAAATATTATTCATTAGATGAACATACTGTTTTACCTGATGTATTAATTATAGGAACTCACATTTGGAAAAAACTATCAGATCAAGAAAAAAAATGGTTACAAGAAGCAGTTAATAATTCAGTTACCTATCAACGTAAACTTTGGGCTGAAGCAGAAAAAGAAGCAATAGAGGAGGTTAAAAAAGCTGGAGTAACAATTATAAGGCCGGATAAAGAGGCCTTTTCTAATAATGTTAACACTGTTTATGATTCCTATAAAGAAGATAAAGATATGCTCGATCTAATAAGTCGCATTAAAAATAACAACTAATGGCAGTCAGAAAAAATATAGATAGCATTTTAAGCAAGTTGCTTATTTTAATAATGGGCATAATGGTTGTAAATGTCTTATGGCAAGTATTTACAAGGTTTATAGTGGGTACACCAAGTTCTTTTACAGATGAGTTGGCGCGTTATTTAATGATATGGTTAGGCATATTGGGTGCTGCTTATGTATCTGGGAAAAATATGCATGTCGCTATTGATGTTTTACCACAGAAAGCAACTGTAAAAACTCAAAAAAAATTAAAATTAGTAGTGTATGTAATTATTGTTGTATTTGCATTGTTTGCTATGGTAATGGGAGGTAGTAGATTAGTTTATATTACATATGTATTAGACCAACAATCTCCAGCATTACAAATACCCTTAGCTATGGTTTATCTAGCTATTCCTTTAAGTGGGTTATTAATCATTTATTATAAAATTTCAGACATTATAAATATTAAGTAGTATGGATTATATACCTATTTTAGTTTTAATATTTAGTTTTCTGTGTCTGCTTTCAATAGGGACACCTGTGGCTTGGAGTATTTCCATTTCATCAGTGTTAACGATGTTAGTAAGTATTCCAGCTTTACCTGCATTTACAACAGTTTCTCAACGGATGGGTACTGGTTTAGATAGTTTTGCCCTATTAGCTATACCCTTTTTCATACTCTCAGGCCAATTAATGAACAAAGGTGGAATTGCCCACAGGCTCATTGCATTTGCAAAAACCTTAGTTGGATCATTGCCTGGTGGCTTAGCGTTAATTAATGTTATCGGTGCTATGCTGATGGGCGCAATTGCAGGTTCGGCAATGGCTTCTGCTTCTGCGATGGGAAGTATTCTTGGACCAGAAATGGAAAAAGAGGGATATTCTAAAGAATTTGGAGCAGCCGTAAACATTACTTCTGCAACAACCGGTCTTATAATTCCACCTAGTAATGTGTTAATTGTGTATTCATTAGCCAGTGGTGGAGTTTCTATTGCTGCCTTATTTTTAGCAGGCTATATTCCTGGAATTTTAACAGGGTTATTTTTAATGATAGTTGCCTCCTTTTGGGCAAAAAAAAAGAGATATAAACTAGGTAAAAGAAGTTCGTTTAAAGAAGTCTTTAAAACATTTATTGATGCTCTACCAAGCTTATTCCTTTTGGTAATTGTAATTGGAGGTATTGTTACAGGTGTTTTTACGGCTACAGAAGCTTCTGCAATTGCTGTATTTTATACTTTAGTTTTAGGGTTCGTTTATAAGGAAATAAACATGAAGTCATTACCAGAAATTCTATTAGATTCGTCAGTTACAACCGCGGTTGTAATGTTATTAATTGGTGCTTCTATGAGTATGTCTTGGGTGATGTCTTATGAGAATATACCTCAGAATATTAGTTCATCTTTATTGGCAATAAGTGATAATAAAATCATCATTTTATTAATTATCAATTTAATATTACTATTTGTAGGAATTTTTATGGATATGACTCCTGCTGTATTAATATTTACACCAATTTTTTTACCCGTTGTAGTTGATTTAGGAATGGATCCTGTTCAGTTCGGTATAATAATGGTTCTTAATTTATGTATTGGGCTATGTACTCCACCTGTTGGCTCCGTCTTATTTGTAGGAGTTGGTGTCGCTCAAACCACCATACAAAAAGTTATGAAACCTTTATTACCATTGTTTTTAGCAATGATAGTGGCTTTGTTTTTAGTAACCTATTTTCCGCAATTAACACTATGGTTACCAAGTTTGTTTAATTTATAATAACTTATAGTCATCAAAAATTCATATTTCCTTTCAGAATATGAATTTAAATGTCTGTCTAAATCTTATAAAACCTTAAGTTTATTCAAATAATCTACCCCTTTAGACAAAAAAAATAGAGAAAATTTATAATTTCTATAGGTTTAAACATTTTTCACATTTAAGCTAAATAATAATTATAAAATATTGGGATAAAAAAAGCCCTACATCTCTGTAAGACTTGATTTTATTAGTGGTCTCACTTAGTTTCGAATCAATAAGCACCTGATTATTAGCAGAAAACACCTTTACTTTTAATTATATTTCTTTTAAAGTTAATTAGATAACTACAATCCTCTATTATTCTAAATCCTTATTTGGTACAAACCAAATAATTGCAATCATAACGTATATTATAACTGAATAAACAGGTTCCCAAAAGCTGATTATGCTTGCAAAACCATAAGCTAATATAGAAAGAATATCCTTTGATTTATTTTTATATGATTTATGTAATATAGTCTCTCTAGTATGTGTTGACTGTAACACTTTAATCAAAATAAACCAAGCTATACTAGCCATAAAAAGTACGAATCCATACAATGCTGTTCGTAGCTTTTGAAAATGGTTTTCTCCCATATAGCCAGTCGCAAAAGGAAATAATGACAACCTAAAGAGAAGATGTAAATTGGCCTAAAGGACTTTACCATTAACCAAACTAGAAGCATGCAATAAATGATGATGGTTATTCCAATAGATCCCTAAATAAATAAAACTTAATACATATGTTATAAAGGTTGGCAGTAGAGGTTTTAGAGCCTCTAAAGTGTCGCCTTCAGGTACTTTAAGCTCAAGTACCATTATTGTAATTATGATAGCAAATACTCCATCACTAAATGCTTCTAATCGTCCTGTTCTCATATCCTTTAATAATTTATTATTTGTTCCTTCTTAATCATCTATTCTGTTAATCATTTAACATTTCTCCAATTTTCGCTTCGTTCTTCGTTTAAACCAATTTTACTTAGTTATCTGCTTTTATTTTTTTTATAATTCAATAAATAATGACGATCTAACTTGAGTTTGTATATTCTTAGTTTTGTGTCCTTTGCCTGTTGTGTCATCAAGCAATAAGATTTCTCCAGATTGAAAAATGCGCTTATCTCCTAAAGACGTTTCAACTTCTATTATACCATCCAACAAAATAACATATTGACGGGAAGGTGATACATGAAAATTATAATCATAGGTTTCTGTTACTTTTCTAAAAATAATGGAATTTGCTTTTTGAGCTTCAGATAGAAACCCTATATCTCCTTTATTATTTAAAGGAATATTCAGATCCTCAAAGTGTGTTTCGCCTCTGGTATCTGAATATATCCTTGTGATTTTAAAATCCATAGTTATAATTTGAAATTATTATGCACCCATTTTACAGCCAGTACCACATCTTCATCCGTTAAATTATGTCCTGTATTTAATTGATGATGCTCTATATTAAATTGATTCTCTTCTAATAAATTTGTATAATTTTTAATTTCTGACGTACTAACCATGCCATCCAAATTTCCTGAACTAATAAAAACAGGAACCTTTTTAGTCGTTTGAAATGCTGGCATTTTCTTAAAAGGAAGCATAGGCCTAAACAAAATAGATCCATATAAAAAATCGGGATAAAGCACTAATGTTGAACCAGCAATATTAGCTCCATTGGAGAACGTCAGTATAAAGATTATTTAAGTGATTTTAGAGTTAAGAATAAATAAAAACAAAAGAAAGGCCAATTGTTGTACATATGTTGTACTGGTATAAAAAAAGAAAACCTCTCGATTTCTCGAAAGGCTTGTCTTTATTAAAGTGGTCCCACTTGGGCTCGAACCAAGGACCACCTGATTATGAGTCAGGTGCTCTAACCAACTGAGCTATGGGACCAATTAACATTGCTGTTAATTTTATCTCTTATTTAAAAGAGTGTGCAATATTACTACATATTTTAAAACTCTACAAGAATTTTTATTCCTTAATCTCTTGACATAGCTCAATAAGAACTCCATTTGTAGATTTTGGGTGTAAAAAAGCGATTAACTTATTATCTGCTCCTTTTTTTGGTTTTGCATGAATCATTGTAAAACCTTCACCTGTTAAGCGTTCTATTTCCGCTTCAATATTATCTACAGCAAATGCTATATGGTGAATACCTTCTCCTTTTTTCTCAATGAATTTAGCAATAGGACTCTCTTTATTTGTTGCCTGAAGCAATTCAATTTTATTAGGTCCACATTTAAAAAATGATGTTTTAACACCTTCACTCTCTACATCTTCAATCTTGTAATGTTTTTTCCCAAATAAAGCCTTAAACAAGTGATTAGAATTTTCTAGGTCTTTCACAGCAATGCCAATGTGTTCAATTTTTTTCATGTTTATGCCTGCCAGCGCAGTTATCTTTTAAATTGTGACTTAAATCTTCATGTTATTGACTCTTAAAGTCAAATTCTACTATCAAAAATAAGATAATCCTTAAATATCATCTACTTTTGCAGACGATTAGTTAGAAAAGGCATTATGGAAGAATTTACACAAAGACAAAAAAAAATAGGAGGTATACTCCAACAAGACTTAGCACAAGTATTACAAAAAGCAGCAACTGATGGTGGTTTGCGTGGTGTAATTATTTCTGTGAGTAAGGTAAATGTTACTACAGACCTATCTGTGGCTAAGGTATATCTTAGTATTTTCCCAAATAAAGAAGCACAACCTTTACTAGAAGGTATTAGGTCTAATAAACCACTTATAAGACACGAGTTGTCTCAACGTACGCGTCACCAATTAAGACGTATGCCACAATTAGAGTTTTTTATTGATGATTCTCTAGAATATATTGATGGTATTGAGCGCTCGCTAAAAGGCGAAGACAACCCATTAGAAGATCCAGATTTATTAGGTAAGCGTAAAAAGTCTTAAGTGAATTTTCCTTTATATATAGCAAAACGATATTTGTTTTCTAAAAGCAGTAATAATGCTATTAATATAATGACATTAATTGCTTCTGGAGGCGTCATTATTGCATCTGCAGCACTTTTTATTGTATTGTCTGTTTTCGCTGGCTTAAAGGATTTTAGTCTTCAGTATTCTTCATTTGTAGATCCAGATTTAAAAATAATACCATCGGAAGGAAAATCGTTTCAATGGGAAGAAAATGATAAAGTAACATTGCTTAAAATTGAAGGTATTGCTTCTTATTCTGAAATTATAGAGGAACGTATCTTCATAAAATCTAATAACAAAAATCTTGTTGCTACTTTAAAAGGCGTAGATGCTAATTACCTAAAAGTAACTAATATTGATTCTATGGTAACCAAAGGTAATTGGATATCACCAGGAAGTAATGAAGTGGTTTCTGGTTGGGGAATTTCTAACAATCTCTCTTTTGGTATTATAAATTATCTTAAACCTTTATCGCTCTATGTACCAAAAGTAGGCGTAGGACAAGCGAGTACACCTAAAGGTTATTATAATTCGGTTTTTGTAAATAATGTTGGTTTGTTTGAAATCAATGAAGAATTGAATAACAAATATATCTTTTCTGATATTGAATTAGCAAAACGCTTACTAAGCTATTCTGACGGACAATTAAGTGCTATCGAACTTAAATTGAAACCTAATAGTAACGAAAATGACATTAGAGCGCAACTTGAAGCGTCCTTTGGAAATAAGTTTATCATTAAAAATAGAGCTGAATTAAATGATGCTTTGTTTAAGATGCTAAACACCGAAAACCTTGCCATTTACCTCATCTTTACTCTAGTCATTGTTATAGCACTTTTTAATGTTATTGGCGCCATTATTATGATGATTTTAGATAAAAAGAAATCACTAAACACCTTATATCACTTAGGTACAGAAACTAAAATCATTAAGTCCATCTTCTTTTTACAAGGTAGTTTAATGACTGTTGTAAGTGGACTTATTGGCGTTACAATTGGCTTATTAGTAGTGTTTTTACAGCAGAATTTTGAGTTTGTAATGCTAACGCCAGATTTAGCTTATCCTGTGCGTCTTAACTTCTTTAATGTTATTGTGGTTTTAATAACGATTTTTGCTCTAGGAATTGTAGCTTCTAAAATTGCTTCTCAACGTATTACACCTAGTCTAATTAAGAGCTAAAAACGAATTTTAAACCTTTCTGACGTTTCAACTTTGGAGCCTTTAAAAATACTTAAGACGTAAACTGATAGTCTGAAAACTTATCTAAAACCTCATCAAAAGCAGCAAATACATCTTTAGAATCGTCGCTAGTAACCATTTTCATTCTATATTCTTTAAAGTGTGGAATACCTCTAAAATAGTTGGTATAATGTCTGCGGGTTTCAAAAACACCTAAAGTTTCGCCTTTCCAATCAATTGCCATTTGAAGATGACGTCTAGCAGCCTCTACTCGTTCTGCTAATGATATTGGTGCTAAATGTTCTCCTGTTTCGAAAAAGTGTTTTACTTGTTTAAAAAACCACGGATTTCCAATGGTTGCTCTACCAATCATTGCGCCATCTAATCCATAAGAATCTCGCATTTCCATTGCTCTTTCTGGCGACGTAATATCTCCATTTCCAAAAACAGGAATATGCATACGTGGATTATTTTTTACCTCAGCAATAGGTTTCCAATCTGCATCACCTTTATACATTTGCGCTCTAGTTCTGCCATGTATAGAAATAGCAGCACAACCAACATCTTGCAAACGTTCTGCAACCTCAACAATCCTTATCGAATCGTGATCCCAACCTAAACGTGTTTTCACAGTAACTGGTAAATTGGTCCTTTTTACCATTTCTGCAGTGAGCTGTTCCATTAAACAGATATCTTTTAAGATACCTGCTCCGGCACCTTTAGACACTACCTTTTTAACAGGACAACCAAAGTTTATATCAATAATATCTGGATTAGATTTCTCTACAATATCAATGGTCTGCAACATGCTTTCCATATTGGCACCAAAAATCTGAATACCAACTGGTCGTTCTTTTTCGTAGATATCTAATTTCATAACGCTTTTTGCAGCATCACGGATTAAGCCTTCGCTAGAAATAAATTCTGTGTACACCACATCTGCGCCTTGCTCTTTGCACAATGCTCTAAATGGAGGATCGCTTACATCTTCCATAGGTGCTAAAAGCAATGGGAAGTCTGGTAATTCTATGTCGCCTATTTTAACCAAGTTGTCTCTTTTTAGTCGTTGTCTAATTCAGTTATTTTTTTCTCGTAGAGCTTTTTACTCTCAACAACTGCAACATTTAATTCTTGCATAATGCCATCTACTCTATCTTCAATACTTTTCATTTGTCCGTTTATAGAATCGAACGAATTTAAAGCTGCTGCCACTTCTAAAGCTTTAACCACTTCAACAGCATCTTTATGTAATAATCTTAATTTACCAATAGCCTCAGAAGTATTTTCTAAGGTTACATTATACTTTGTTTTGGCTTTATTTATCGCTTTTAACAAGGTGTTTCTACTTTTCTCATCACTTAAGCTGTTGGTTTGCGTTTCCATTGCTGTAAATAAATTTGAAGCTTTAGTTTTTAAATCTTCATACTCTTTATTTAAGTTATTAACGCGCTTATCTACTTTTTCCCAATCACCATAAACTTTAGCAAATTCCTTGTCTTCATTTTTAGCATCTTCTAAAGCTAATTTTAACTCACCTAAAGATTCTAAACCTTGAGATACCTTTTTATTGGCAACCTCTTTCTTACTTTCAAAATCCGAAACTTGAGATTTAAACTTATCTTTTAAACGAATTAAATCTTCAGGACTTTTATCTTTCCAACAAGAACAAAGTACTAAAAACAACGAAAGTATAGTAAGTGATTTTTTTAACATGAATTTTAAAATTAGATTAATTTGGCTGCAAATATACAATGAACCTTATTAACCTCAATAATTTAGAATTTGTATTGTTTTTTTGAGTGTTATAATGTGGTTTCACTATAAAATGTATATTTACGTCCAAATCTATTTTTTATGAAAAACAACCTACTTACATTATTCCTAGCATTTGTTGTCCTCAATAGTTGCGATGTTGTGGATGATTTAACCAAATTCGATTTAGACTATCAGACTAATTATTCCGTTGCAGCGACAACCATAATAAACACACCTTTTAGTTTAGATACTCCAGATGTTACAACAGAATCAGATTCAAATTTTGAAAGTAACAACACGCATAAAGACTTAATTGAAAGCATTAAATTAAAGAACTTAAAACTTACTATTGATGCTCCAGAAAGCGGTAATTTCAATTTCTTGAAAGAAGTACATATTTATATTGAAGCTGAGGATTTAGAAGAATTAGAAATTGCCAATGTATTCGATTTAGAAAATACCAATTCTAACCTTGTTGAATTAAATGTTCTTGGAGAAGAACTGAAAGCATATATTAAAAAAGATAATTTTAATTTACGTGTAAAAACCGTTACAGACGAAACGATTAGTGAAACTCATGATATTATTATTGACACTAAATTTAGAGTAGATGCTAAAATTTTAGGTGTTTAATTTAAAGAAGCAATTTGCAAATTCCTTTTGAACCTATAATATTTGGTTACCATATTAACATACATCTAATTTTAGAGTATGCTGCGTTTTTTCTTGGTTTTAGATATTATATTTTCTTAAAACGAAGGCAAAAAGATGTTATCTCTTCTAATAATCGTTTATCAATTATTCTTGGTGCAGCTTTAGGTGCTTTAATTGGTTCTCGCTTAGTTGGTATACTAGAAAACCCACTTGTTGAATACACGCAACAAAATCTGCTTCAATTACTTAATACAAAAACCATAATAGGTGGTTTATTTGGTGGTTTACTTGGCGTAGAATTAGCGAAGAAAATTATTGGCGAAAAACAATCTTCTGGAGACCTTTTTGTCTTTCCTATTGTGCTTGGGATTTTTATAGGACGCATTGGCTGTTTCTTATCTGGAATAAACGAATTCACCTATGGGAGTGAAACCACTTCAATTTTCGGAATGGACTTAGGCAATGGTATAAGCCGTCATCCAACATCACTTTATGAACTCACTTTTTTAATCCTTCTATTTTTTATTTTAAACCATATTAAAAAGAATTCAAACTTAAAAAATGGAAACCTTTTTAAACTCTTTATGTTAAGCTACTTTGGGTTTCGCTTTTTTATAGAATTTTTAAAGCCGAATGTATTTTATGTCTTCGGACTAAGTAGCATTCAACTATTATGTGTAATTTGTTACATATACTATTATAAATTCATCTTTCAAAGCCTTAAGAATGCCAGTTAGAAACTACACTTATTACGATTTTACATTAAGCCTTTGTCCTGAATGTTTAAAACGTATTGATGCTAAAATAGTATTTGAAAATGATAATGTTTACATGCTAAAACGCTGTAAAGAACATGGCAATTCTAAGGTGTTAATTGCAGACGATATTGAGTATTACAAAAACATAAGAAACTACAATAAACCAAGTGAAACGCCATATAAATTCAATACCAAAACAGATTATGGTTGCCCTTACGATTGTGGTTTGTGTCCAGACCATGAGCAACACAGTTGCTTAACGGTTATTGAGGTAACAGATCGTTGCAATTTAACATGCCCAACGTGTTATGCTGGCTCTTCTCCAACATACGGAAGACATCGCACACTCGAAGAAGTTAAGGCCATGTTAGACACTATTGTAAAGAATGAAAAGGAACCAGATGTGGTACAAATTTCTGGAGGTGAACCAACCATACATCCACAGTTTTGGGAAATTATGGACTATGCAAAATCCTTACCTATTAGACATTTAATGTTGAATACCAATGGAATTAAAATTGCTAAAGATTTCGCTTTTGCTGAAAGACTGAAAACCTACGCTCCAGATTTTGAAATCTATCTCCAATTTGATTCATTTGAAAATAGTGTATTGCGTGAATTACGAGGAGCAGATTTAAATGATATAAGAAAGCAAGCGATAGAAAATCTCAATAAACTAAACCTATCAACAACTTTGGTGGTTACGCTTCAAAAAGGTTTAAATGATAACGAAATAGGAAAAATAATAGACTTTGCTTTAAAACAGAAATGTGTGAGAGGTGTTACGCTTCAACCCACTCAAATTGCTGGTCGCTTAGATAATTTTAATCCAGAAACGGATCGCATGACTTTAACGGAAGTGCGTCGCAAAATTATGGAGCAAACGAATATTTTTAATCCTGATGATTTATTGCCTGTACCTTGTAACCCAGATGCGTTAGTAATGGGTTATGCTTTAAAATTAGGTGATGAAGTGTTACCATTAACGCGTTATATTAATCCGAACGATTTATTAGACAATAGTAAAAATACCATTATTTATGAGCAGGATTCTCAGCTTCAAGATAAAATGATTGAGTTGTTTAGTACAGGGAATTCGGTTGAGGTTGCTGAAGAAAACTTAAAGTCTATTATGTGCTGCTTGCCCAATATTGATGCACCAAATTTGGGTTACGACAACTTGTTTAGAGTGATTATTATGCAATTTATTGACGCTTATAATTTTGATGTGAGAGCGATTAAAAAATCTTGTGTACATATTGTAGGTAAGGACAATAAAATTATTCCTTTTGAAACGATGAATCTCTTTTATAGGGATGACAAAAAAGCACGATTAGAAGAACTTAGAAATGAAATATAACTATGACAAATTTACTCATTGAAGCAACAGGAGGAATGGACTTAAGTGGCATAGTCATTGTTATTGTAGCCATTATGTTTTTACCAGCTATTATTTTAACAATTATTGGATTCGCAGTGCTTAAAAAAAACAAAAAAGCAGCTAAAATTTTATTTATTCTAGCTGCCACGTATGTTATAATAAGTTTAGGAATTTGTGGTAGTATGATGATGTAATTATACTAAAATCAATCCCTAAATGTTGATTAAAAGCTTACTGTTTAGTCCAAACAGAACCTCCACTTGTAGTACTAGTTATAACAGCACCTGTTGTTGGCTCAGTTTGAGTAACCGTTTCGTTTTGAGAAAACGTAAGTGTTTGCCCATCTGCAGAAATTGAAAATGTTGTTGTTTGCTCTCCTTGTAATGACGTTTCATCCATTCCTTCAAATTCAAATTCAAAAAATGAACCATCAATTGTCATTACGTTTCCGCTTGTAGAATACGTTCCGCTTCCACTAACATTCTCTAAAGTATATGGCTCTGAAGACATTGTTACTCCATTAACTACAACGTTAGAATTATATGTATAACTGCCATTAGTAGTAAAATTACTTTCTGTAAAAGTTAGTACATAGTTTTCTTCTGTACTTTGTATATCAATATCAGACGAAATACTCTGTCCATCAAAATCAGTAGATGTTATTAGCGTTACATCAAAATCTGTTAAGTCCCAAGACCCAATTAGCGCAACATTAGTATCACCATTATTAGAGCCAGTATCTATACCATCGTCTAATGGTTCATCTTCACACGTAAAAGCTGTTAATAAAGCAAAAAGACAGAATAGAGATAAAAGTTTTTTCATATTATTTGGGAATTAATTATTTGTTGAACCACAAATCTACATTATTTTTTTGAGTCTATTCTTTTCCAGTTTGTTCCAATAAAATTTCTGTCGTCATAATCCTCAGATAATACAAAATAAAAATGCTTGGTTATATAATAAACTTCAGCGTTTCGCTTGGCATATCCTAAAGCTCCTATATCCTTTTTTTGAAATTCGACCTTATGGTTTTTGCTGTTTTTATTAATAAGTTCAACTGATTGAGTTCTCCATGGTTGCGCGTGAAATAGAATTTTTAAAGGATTTAAATAAACTAATCCAATGATGGTTACTACGGGAATTGCTTTTCTTAAAATGGGTTCAGCTATACCTTGTTTTGCTTTAAATTCCATAACCAGTAACGGAATTGGGAATAAAAAAACACTGTAATAAATTAAGGTCTTAAAAAAGCTAAGTTTAGTTTGAAAATAATTGAATATATCTAATATAAAAAAGAACAATACTAGATAGAAAACTATTCGAATTATTTTCAACATATTAATTGACTTCTATAGAATCTTAAGTTATTATTTTATGTAATAAACATTTAGTAAAAGTCCTTCTTTTTGGGAAGGGTTTATATGGGCTTTTTTAAAACTTAACCTTAGTATTTATAATTTCTTCTCCTCGTTTTACTGTTATTGCTGCTTCGTCACCATTATCAAAAACAGATAAAGCTCTCATATAACTCATCATATCAGTTATAGTGCTATCACCTAATTTTAAGACAACGTCGCCTTTCTTTAGGCCAGCATTAAATGCTGGAGTTTCTTCTCTAGTACCATCAATGCGCATCCCTTTACCGTCATATAAATAATCTGGCACAACACCTAATCCTACTTTAAATCGCGGCGATTCCTCACTTTCATTTTTCGTTTTTCTAAAGGCTAATTCACCATTATCATCTAAATCTGTAATAATATCAAAAATGTAATGCGAAATAAGGTTCATTCCGTCGTAATTCAACTTCTCTGAATCATCACCTGGTTTATGATAATCTTCATGCTGCCCAGTAAAAAAATGTAACACAGGAATATCAATTAAATAAAAAGAGGTGTGATCACTTGGTCCTACTCCACTTTCGTTTTCAACGATTTTAAATTTATCGTTATTTGCTTTTAAAGTTTGTTTAAACATTGGTGACGTTCCCGTACCATAAACTGCTAATGTGCTATCTGTTTTCATTCTGCCAACCATATCCATATTAATCATGTAATTAATAGATGTAGCATCAATAGTTGGATTTTTAGAAAAATAATTAGAACCTAACAATCCCATTTCTTCTCCAGAAAATGCCATAAACAAATAGTTATTTTTATCTTTAATTTCAGCTTGGTCATTCTTTACTTGTAATCGGCTTGCTAAATTTAAAAGCACTGCTACTCCACTTGCGTTATCATCAGCACCATTATGGATTGCTTTATCTTCTCCACGATATAAAGATCCTTCACCACCAAAACCTAAGTGATCGTAGTGCGCACCTATAACAATGGTTGTTTTAGCTTTATTATCAATAAAACCAATAACATTATGACCTGTAATTGTACTGTCTGCATTGGTTGTAAATACAACTTCACTATGTGGATCCGTTTTAGGTTTAAACGAAAATGATTGCAAAAACCCCTCTGTTCCCTTTGGTTGGAGTCCAATAGATTCAAACCTTTTTATCAGATATTCTGAAGCCAAGACTTCACCTTGTGTACCTGTTTGTCTACCTTCAAGCTTATCATCAGCTAAAAAGACAACATCATCTTTTATCTTATTCTCTGCAACTTTTGGCTCGTTTTTACAAGATAACAATCCGACTAAAACGAATAAAAATATCCAATTTTTCATTTCAAAATATCTATTTAATTAATTCAGTAAAATGTAGTTCACTATTAAAAATCAAGTCAATTTTTAAGTGTTGTGAGTCGCTCATTTCGTCACTAAATCTTACTTTTACACAAAATTAGGCATTAAAAGCCATTTATTATAATTCTTTATTATGAACAGAATCACTGTTATTTTAATTCTACTTGTTACATTTTCTTCTTGTAAAAATGAGAGCTCTGACGCTTCTGGTTACTCTACAGATACAACCTCTGGAGCAACTAAAAAATACGATTCGTTAATCTACCCAGAAGAAACGCACTTTAAATCTATCAGACAAGTCACTTATGGTGGCGATAATGCTGAGGCTTATTGGAGTTTTGATGACAAACAGTTAGTGTTTCAATCTAATAATGTAAAATGGGGAGTTGGCTGTGATCAAATGTTTTTAATGAATGCCAATGAAACTTTTACAGATAGTATTGCACCACCAATGTTAAGTACCGGAAAAGGTAGAACGACGTGTGCTTATTTTTTACCAGATAACAAACATATAATCTACGCTTCTACGCATTTAGTACAAGACGAATGTCCTGACGCACCTCTTAAGAAAAATGGTAAATATATTTGGCCAATCTATGATAGCTACGATATTTTTGTTGCTGATTTAGAGGGTAATATTGTAAAGCAATTAACCAATGAAGTTGGTTATGATGCAGAACCAACAGTATCTCCAAAAGGGGACAAAATTGTATTTACTTCAACTAGAAGTGGTGATTTAGAATTATATACTATGAATATTGATGGTAGCGATGTTAAGCAAATTACACACGAATTAGGTTACGATGGAGGCGCTTTCTTTTCACCAGATGGTAGTAAATTAATCTTTCGTTCTTCTCGTCCTAAAACTGAAAAAGAAATTAAAAACTATAAAGATTTATTAGCTGAAGGATTAGTAGAACCAACAGAAATGGAACTTTACATTTGTAATGCAGATGGTTCTGAATTAAGACAATTAACCGATTTAGGAAACGCTAATTGGAGTCCGTTTTTTCATCCTTCTGGGGATAAAGTATTGTTCTCTTCTAATTTTGAATCTGAACGTGGCTTTCCTTTCAACTTATATTTAATTGATATTGATGGCAAAAATTTAAAGCGTGTAACACATAGTGAAACGTTTGATGCCTTCCCTGTTTTTTCTAATGATGGTAAGTATTTAGCGTTTTCTTCTAATAGAAATAATGGAGGAGGAAGAGATACTAACTTGTTTATTGCTGAGTGGCAAGATTAAATATTGTCTGTAAATAGAAATCTCTTTATCATCTAAAACTTATAGCCTTTCGCGTTCCTCTGCATCAGTAGTGCGCTCATTGGTAGATAATTTTGTGTTACCAAATTTGTAACGGAAACCTAACTTAATGGATCTGTTATCTACATCTACATTGCCAAAACTTGATTGATTTAAATAGCGCGTTCTAGATTTATAATCTTGTAAATTGAAAAAATCTTCTACAGCTAAAGTGATAATTCCCTTTTTCTTTAAAATAGTTTTAGAGACACTTAATTCTGAAACTAACCTATTATCAATAGTTTGAAATTGTTGTAAATTTTTACCAACCCATGTAAATGTGAGACTAGCATTTAAACTTCGATCTTCTAAAAAAGAGAAACTATTGGACAAAATACTATAATTAGACCATTGGTTTTGTTCTACAAAGCCTTCTTCAAAATTAGCCTCTTCAGCAATATTGTAAAAAGAAGTTACAAAATATAAGTCCCATGTATTTGTAGGTGCATAGATAAATTCAAAATCGAAACCAAACTCTACTTTTTTGTCGAGATTGGTTGGTGTGTAAGCAATAATGTTGGTATCGTTATCTTGACGAGCTAACTCCACAATATCACCATCGTAATTATCGTAGTATGAAGAAACCGTAAAGTATTCTAAAAAATTAACTCCTAAATAAAAATGATCTCTATAGGTTGGATTTAAATTAGGGTTACCTAGAACTACGTTATTCTCATTTAAAAAGAAAGTGAAAGGATTTAAATTAGTATAACTTGGTCTTGAAATGCTTCGCTTATAATTTCCTGTAATACCTACAGATTCTGAAATTTGATGCGATAAACTAGCATTAGGAAACCAATCTAAGTAATCTTGAGTATTTGCTTCAGACAAGGTTACAGATTTACCTTCTATACTACTTTGTTCTACTCTAAGCCCAAAGCTTAAATCCCACTTATCCCATGATTTGGTGTAGTTAGAATAGGCTGCTAATACTTTTTCGTCATATTTAAAAGCATCTGTATTATCTGTATTTATAACTTCGGTACCACCAATAATATCTAACCTAGTAATGTCACTATCTGTATTTACGTTAGAGTATTTTGCTCCTACATCAAAACTAGACGTCTCATTTATTGGTAAATTATAATCAATTTTACCATTGATAATACTGGTCTTTTGATCGGCATCAGTATTAAATTCTGAACTATTTATAAATACGTCATCAGCATCAAAATTATCAATGAAAACGTTTTGACTACGCTTGTAATCGTATGCTGTATAATGTGCATTCACTGTAAGACTTGCACTATTTTCAAAATCGTGTCTAAAAATTAAATCCGTTCCAATGTTATACTTGTTATCTCTAGATAAATTATCTGCGGTAAAACGACCTAAGAAATCTAAGTTTTGATCTGTAATATTGGTTTTGTTCTTTATTTGGTATTTAAAATATGGTATGTATAAACCTGTACTTGTTAAGCTTATCGTGTTATTATCATTGATATAATAATCAAAATTAAGATTTAAATTATGTGTTTGAGACCATGTATTTCTGTTGATATTAGATTTCCAAATCTGCTCAATTTCATCAGAATTATCTAAATAATTAACGGTATCATCTTGATCTCTATTTATTTTATTCTGAGAATAACTATAGTTTAAATTAAGATTGATTTTATTATTTTTAAAATAGTGACTTGTGCCTCCATTATATCTCGGAAAAACACCTTGCGTATAATTGGTAAACACACTTCCTCTATAACCCGTTACCAAGTTTTTACTCATTACAATATTGATTACAGATCCAGAATCTGCATCGTAACTTGCAGGCGGATTTGTAATCACCTCAACCGATTTAATACTATTTGCAGGTGCACTTTCTAGTAAACTAATAAGCTCATCAGAGGTTAATTGTACACGTCTGTTATTAATAAAAACTGTTGCAGGTGCACTTTTAATATTAATGCTTCCTTCTGAAACTATAATTCCAGGTGTGCTTTTTAATACTCCCAGTGTAGAACCTTCTGTTAAGGCTGTGTTTTCTACATTAAATACTAAGCGGTCTGGCTTACGAGTTATGGTAGGTTTTTTAGCAATTACTGTTACTTCATCTAAATTTTCAGAAATTTCATTTAGCCGAATTTCTGCCAAATCTAAATTTCCTGTTAGGATAATTTTTTGCTGAAATTCTTCAAAACCAATAAAGCTAATTTTTACTAAATACATTTTAGTAGAAAGGTTACTAATTCTAAATAAACCTTGGTCATCAGTAGATGTACCTTTTAAAAACGAACCACCATCTTCACTGAATATTACTACGTTAGCTAATGAAATAGGGTTATTATTAGCGTCCACAACTTTACCAGAAATAGACGATTCTTGCGCCAAGATTACTGAAGATATCGCGAGACACACAAAACAAAAATAATAACGAAAACTAAATATCATTAGCAAGAATTGTATGGCAATATATTAATTGTTTTTAACTTTTCACTGTGGTTTTAACGTAAATACCACTGTTTTAATTGTAATAATAGATAGTTTAAAGCACAAGAAATCGATTATATTTGCAAATTACATATAGAACTTTTTTTTAAGTTCATTGCCTTATAAACAGACATGAAGAACATACGTAACTTTTGCATCATTGCACATATTGATCACGGAAAAAGCACATTAGCCGATCGTTTACTCGATTTTACTGGCTCAGTTACTGCTAGAGAGCAACAGGCTCAGCTATTAGATAGTATGGATTTGGAGCGCGAACGTGGTATTACTATAAAATCTCATGCTATTCAAATGGATTATGAATTTGAAGGCGAAAAATATGTATTAAACCTTATTGATACACCTGGTCACGTAGATTTCTCTTACGAAGTCTCGCGATCAATTGCGGCTTGTGAAGGTGCATTACTTATTGTTGATGCTGCCCAAAGTATACAAGCACAAACCATTTCTAATTTATACTTGGCTTTAGAGAATGATTTAGAGATTATTCCGGTATTGAACAAAGTAGATTTACCAAGTGCAAACCCAGAAGAAGTTACAGATGATATTGTTGATCTTTTAGGATGTGATCCAGAAGAAGTAATTCATGCCAGTGGAAAAACAGGTTTTGGTGTTGGTGATATTTTAAAAGCAATTATAGAACGAGTTCCTGCTCCAAAAGGTAATGTAGATGAACCGCTTCAAGCCTTAATTTTCGATTCAGTTTATAATACTTTTAGAGGTATTGAAACGTATTTTAGAGTTTTTAATGGTGAAATAAAAAAAGGTCAAAAAATTAAATTCGTTGCGACAGGAAAAGAATATTTTGCTGATGAAGTCGGAACTTTAAAACTTAATCAAGTACCAAAACAAAGTGTAAAAGCTGGTGATGTTGGGTATTTAATTACAGGTATTAAAACGGCTAAAGAAGTAAAAGTAGGTGATACTATTACAGATTTTGCAAATCCTACAACTAATATCGTTGAAGGTTTTGAAGATGTAAAACCAATGGTTTTTGCTGGTATTTATCCTGTTGATACAGAAGATTACGAAGAGTTGAGAAACTCTATGGAAAAGCTTCAACTTAATGATGCGTCATTGGTATTTCAACCAGAAAGTTCTGCAGCGTTAGGTTTTGGATTCCGCTGTGGATTCTTAGGTATGTTACACATGGAAATCATTCAAGAACGTCTAGAGCGTGAGTTTGATATGACGGTTATTACAACAGTACCTAACGTATCTTACCATGCGTACACCAATAAGAACCCAGACGAAGCATTTATAGTAAATAATCCTAGTGATTTACCAGAACCAACAACGGTTAACCGTGTTGAAGAACCATATATAAAAGCAACTATTATCACTAAATCTGATTTTGTTGGTAATGTAATGAGCCTTTGTATTGAAAAACGTGGTATGATTGTTAACCAAACGTATTTAACGACAGAGCGTGTTGAGTTAATTTTTGAAATGCCATTAGCAGAAATTGTATTCGATTTTTATGATCGTTTAAAAACGGTATCTAAAGGTTATGCCTCTTTTGATTATCATCCAATTGGTATGAAAGCATCAAAACTAGTACGTTTAGATGTTTTATTAAATGCGCAACCAGTTGATGCGCTTTCAGCATTAATTCACGCAGACAATGCTCACCATATTGGTAAAAAAATGTGTGAGAAGTTAAAGGAATTAATACCAAGACAACAATTTGATATTCCTATCCAAGCAGCGATTGGAGCAAAAATTATTGCTCGTGAAACTGTAAAAGCCTTGCGTAAAGATGTAACAGCTAAATGTTATGGTGGTGATATTTCTCGTAAACGTAAGTTATTAGAAAAGCAGAAGAAAGGTAAGAAACGTATGCGCCAGGTTGGTAATGTAGAAATACCTCAACAAGCGTTTATGGCTGTATTGAAGTTGAATGATTAAAGCAATTCCTTTGAAAAAAGGAATCTCATAAACTGTTCTATTAATTTTATTACTTAATCTTAATTATAGAAATCTAACAAATAGATTCCTGCATTCGCAGGAATTTGCTAGCTACCTAAACAATAAATACAACAGATAAACTATTGTATAATTTACCAAACCATAAATTATTAGCGCTAAGCGAAACGGAAACTTAACGACCGTAAAAGCTACTGAGGTTGTTTTTTCACCTCCTTTATTAATTTTGCCTAGCGTTGTGTTATCTTTTAATACAATATGATCTTCACTATCTAACTCTACTCCTATTTCTGGAGACCCATTTATTACCGTTTTTTTAAAGATTAAATCTATTAAAAACGTCAATGGCCAAGCAAAATATTTTATTCGTTTTTCGAGTACTTTTTTTAATGATGGTCTTATAACATACATTGCAACACCTTTAAAAACATCTGAGAATGTTGCTTTTAATGGTAAATTAGCTGCACGTTGATCTTTTAATAATCCAGCATCTTCGTAGACATGCTTTGTGGTTTCTAGAGTAATTTTAAAGACATTATCAATATCATTCTTAATGGTGCTAAACAACCTAATTATTGAGAACAACAATATTGAAGGAATTGATATTACAAAAGTGAGCACCCAAAACAATACACTTAAAAACGTATTATCTATAAAAAATATACAAAAAAGAGTTAGTAAAACCCAAAATATAGCCAAATTGGTACCTAAGACTTTACCTATATAGAGCGGAAAAAATAAAGCATCAGCAATAGTTTCTGATACTTCATCTACTTGGTATTTAGAATAATCTACTCTTAAACTTTCGCTATTACTCATTTTATTTTTCTAAAAATTATGCATCTTCTAAAATAACTTTTTCAACATCAAAAGGTTTTCCTAAATAAACCAATTTATAGTCTTCTCCTATTTTATCAATATTGGTATTGTTTGAAGATATAATATGTAACTCACCATCTTCATCTTTTAAAAATAAAGGAATCATGTCTTCATTTTTATTAGTAATATCAATAAGACTTAGGTAATGTGCTTTGTCTTCTAAAGGTATTTCTTGAATTGATGGGTATTTTCTAGTTACTTCAGAAAGTTGAATAAAATCATCTGTTTGAGAAAATAACCCTTCACTAGGATTATCTTCTGGATTATTCATTTCGTCTGGAGTCACTAATCTAAATGATCCATTCTCACCAAACTGCTTTCTAAATTTACTAATAGCATATTTGTTAATGTCTGAGTTTCCTGTCATTGCCATTAAATAACCAACGTCATTTAATTCTATATTATCCGTTAAAGAATCTGAATATATATTAGTACTTAAAGCCTCTAAGCCTAATTCTTTGGCTTTATTAATATTGCTTTGGTTGCTGTCAATTAATACGACATGCCTTCCGTTACTTTCTAAATAATGACCTAATAATCGCGATACTTTAGAAGCGCCAACAATTAATATTCCGTTAGATTTTGTTAAAAATACACCAACTAATCTCGCAAATAATCGTGCTGTTGTGGCATTTAATAAAACGGTTCCTAATACTATTACAAATACCAAAGGTGTAATATACTCTGCTCCTGTAACACCTTTACTAGCCAACTTTAACCCAAATAGTGAAGCAATACCTGCGGCAACAATACCACGAGGGCCTACCCAACTTATAAATAGTTTTTCATTTAGTTTTAATGTAGAACCATAGGTACTTAAAAACACACCTATTGGTCGTATTAAAAATACTATGACTAAGAAAAGTACAGCTGTTTTCCAATTATAGATTAATAATAACTCTTCAAAATTAATATTTGCAGCTAAAAGAATAAACAGAATTGAGATTAGTAAAACACTAAGTGATTCTTTAAAATATAGAATATCCTTTAAATGAGGAGAATTAGAATTACCTAAAACCATTCCCATTACAACTACCGCTAATAAACCAGACTCATGAGCAAAACTATCTGATAAAACAAAAACACCTAATACAGCGGCTAAAGAGAATACATTTATAAGATAATGTGGCACCCATTTTTTATTCAAAATAAGATTAACAGCATGTGCAAAAGTGAAACCAAATGTAGAACCGAATAATACAATTTTACCAAATTCTATTAACGCCGTTTTTGTGAATTCTCCACCTGCATCAACGCTAATAAATTCAAATACCAAAACGGCAACTAAAGCACCAATTGGATCAATAAGTATACCTTCCCATTTTAAAACGGCAGATACATCTTTCTTTAAAGGTATGTTTCTTAAAATCGGAGTAATTACCGTAGGACCCGTTACAATAATAAGTCCTGAGAATAAAAATGAAATTTCCCAACTTAAATTAAAAATGAAATGAGCTGCTAAAGACGCTCCAAAAAAAGTAACGATAGAACCAATAGTGATTAACTTTGTAATTACGGGTCCAACGTTCTTTATTTCGTTTAATTTTAGTGTTAAACCACCTTCAAAAAGAATAATACTAATGGCAAGAGAAACAAAATAAAATAGACTTTCTCCTGGGAATAATCCTTCGGTTCCATTCCAAATAGGTTCAATCCATTTCGTACCATCTTCACTTAAAAACTCTGCTGCAATTGGTCCTACTAAAAGCCCAATTAATATCAATGGTAAAATTGCTGGAATTTTAAATTTCCATGCAACCCATTGTGCTAATATGCCAAGTATAATGATTCCTGCTAATTCTAACATCTAATTACATTTTTTGTGAAAATACTAAATAAATACAGTTTTTAAAGTGCAGTAATTGGTTTTATAACTTAAAGGTTTTTAAATTTTACTATCTTTCAAAACTGACTAACTAAACAATAACAACTAAATTGTCTTTAAAACCTTTTAAAACCATAGGTATTGGTGTCACTTTCTCACCAAATCTCAAAGCTAATATTTATGAAGCTGCAAGGTTATCGCAAATGCTTAAAACGTGTTTGGTTTTAATTCATGTTGGTGATAAATCCTCTGAAAAGCAAGCTAAATTCAATGCTATTTTAGAACCTTTTTTAAATGATAATTTAGACGTAGAAATTGTATTTAAGCCAGGAGATCCGGTTGATGTTATTCTATCAACTTCAGAAGAAAAACATATTGACTTACTGATTTTAGGTGCACTACAGCGCGAAAATTTCTTAAAATACTATGTAGGCTCTATTGCCAGAAAAATTACACGACAAGCTAAATGTTCTATTTTATTGCTTATAAAACCGTCTGTAGAAAGAATTCCTTGTGAGCATATTGTAGTTAACGGATTAAAAGACCCAAAAACTAAAGAAACTATTGCTTCTGCATTTTATGTTGCAAATGCTTTAAGTGTTAATAAGGTGACAATTGTTGAAGAAATAACACAAGATGAATTAGCCGTAAAAGTAGAAGATGATAAATCTCTAAGAATGGCAAATATTGTTAAAGAACGTATTAAACTTAGAGAAAATGCACGTGTAAAAGCCATAATTGCGGATATTCCGGAGAATCACACAAAAGATGTTATTATAAAATCTCAACCCATTTTTGGTAAAAAAGGGTATTCCATTGGTCATTACGCTCAAATTGCAAGAGCCGACTTATTAATTATGAATTCACCTAGTAAAATGACCTTTTGGGATCGTCTTTTCCCTCACGATATTGAACACATATTAACAGAACTACCAACAGACGTTTTAATTATTCAATGAGCCCAAAACCAAATAAATTAAAAGCATTTTTTAAGGCATTACCTAAAAACATTTTTTCGGGTTTTGTGGTAAGTCTTATCGCATTACCATTAGGTTTAGGCTTGGCAATGGCAAGTGAAGCTCCACCGATTTCAGGTATTATAGCTGCAGTAGTTGGAGGTGTTGTAGTCTCTATTTTCGGTGGAAGTAATGTTACCATCGCTGGTCCTGGTAACGGATTGGTTGGTGTTCTTTTAGTAGCAATAACAACACTAGGTTTAGAGAGTGCTTATGCTGCTATTATTTGTTCTGGAATTCTTTTAGCTGTATTAGGATTTTTAAGAATGGGAAAACTAGCTGATTTTTTCCCTTCTTCTGCTATACAAGGTATGCTTGCTGCAATCGGACTTATTATATTAGGAAAACAATTTCATATTATGCTCGCTCACAAAATTAAGCGTGCAGATACTATAGATTATCTTATAGAAATTCCATTTACCATAAACGATGCACTTCATTATGATAAAACCGGTTTAATTTATGCTGCAGCTGCAGGTATTTTAAGTTTAATTATTATGGTGTTCTATCCTAAAATTAGAAACAAGTATTTACAGCTTATACCTGCACCAATGTGGATTGTTATTCTATCTGTTGGATTCAGTTATTATTTTGAATTGGTTGCACATGAAACCAATCCTATTTCTTCGTTATACATGATTTCTGGTATACCAGAATTTAAGGATATCATAGCACAATTGCCAACTGTAAATTTTGGAAAAGCTGGTACATTTCCTTTTTGGTCTAGTGTTTTAGCTTTAACCTTAATTGCTAGTATTGAATCTCTACTAAGTATAAAAGCTGTAGATAAATTAGATCCAGAGAAAAGACGCTCTAACGTAAACTTAGATTTAAAAGCATTAGGCTTAGCAACTATTGGTAGTGGTTTTTTAGGTGGTTTAAATGTCGTTACTGTAATAGCAAGAAGTTCTGTAAACGTTAATAACAACGCAAGTAATCGGTCTTCAAACTTCTTTCATGCTACGTTTTTAGTCATCTTTATTGTATTATTTAGTACACAGTTAACTCGGATTCCTTTACCTGCTTTAATGGCAATTTTAGTATTTACAGGTTACAAATTAGCATCACCAACAACCATTAAAAGAATATTTTCGATAGGTAAAGAACAGGTTATTATATTTTTAGTCACATTATTTGTAACCTTAAAAGTTGGTCTTATTACGGGAATTCTTTCTGGTGTAATTGTTACATTTTTAATTCATATCGTTATTAATAAAAGTGCTTCACTATTCTTTAGAAATGTTTTAAAACCCAATGTCTTAATGTATCAAGAACAAGACAATGGAAATTACTATGTGAGTGTAAAACACTTTTGTAGCTTTTTAAATTTCTATAGGTTAAAAGAAAAGCTAGATGCAGTACCAGAAAATAGTGATGTCATTATTGATTTTTCACTTTGCAAATTTGTAGATCATACAGTGATGGAAAACCTTAATAACTATCGCGATTTGTTTATAAAACGAGATGGTCATTTTGATGTCATTGGTTTAGATTTACACGACTCAGATTCTAAGCATCCATTTGCACTTAGGCGATTATTACCCGTTCCTGGTATTCTTAAAAGCGGTTTAACAAAACGCCAAAATACACTTGAAGATTTTGCTCAAAATTATGAATTATCCTATCATTCTAAGAACGAAAAAGAAACTCACTTTTTAGATAAATTCCATTTTTTTAGAACAAAAACTATTGGTCATATTTATAATAAACTAACCACTAAAAATGATGCTATTAGCATTTTTGATATCGAATTTTCTGAAGGTGAATTTATAGCTAAAGAAACCATACGAACTACGATGTTGTATATGACATTAGATAAAAACATTCCTAAATTCACTCTAGATCGTGAAGGTTTTCTTGAAAAAGTATATGCTTTAGCTGGCTATAAGGATATTCCTATTCAAGAACATTCAGATTTTAACAAACGTTTCTATTTATTGGGAGAAAATGAAACGGCTATTAAATCACTTTTTAATGATGAAATCACTCATTTCTTTGAAAGCAATCCTTATTACCACGTAGAATCTAATGGTAAATGTTTGTTGGTTTTTAGTAAAGAACGTTTAGCAAGTACAAAAGAAGTTAAGGCCTTATTTGATTATGGTAAACGTTTAAAACAGGCAATTTCTAAGTAACCAAAACTACATCTCTTCTTGCGATTCTGTTTTATAGTATAATCGTTTTAAACTTCGCTTTAAAAGTGAAAAACGATACACACCAATTATAAAAAAGATAACGCTGAATATTAACGCTACTAATGCTAAATATTCAAAATTAGCAAACTCCTTTAGTTGATATAACGCAATTGCTCCAAGTAATAAATACAACGAAGAACGAATGTAAGATAATAAGGTACGTTCATTAGCCAAACGTGTGCGTTCTATAGCTAAATAATCTCTTAAAATTACTTTTTGATCCGGATTAAAATCACGACCAAAACTCAATAAATACTTTTTTTTAGATTTCTGTTTGGGTGTCTTCATGAGTTTGAATAAATCGTTTATAAAGCTTAATAGATAAATGTAATTATTTTTTGAGAATAGATATAAGATTATCTGGTTCTAATTTGTTAAAAATCCTGTAATTAATTGTAACTAACAACAATTAGTTTTAAAGCTTTTAGTAATTTGCAAGACTTTATAAATTCTTGTCTATGCAATTATATCCTATTAATTCCGGAAATTTTAAATTAGATGGTGGAGCCATGTTTGGTGTGGTTCCAAAATCCTTGTGGCAACGTACCAATCCTGCTGACAATAACAACATGATTGATATTGCAGCACGTTGTTTATTAATTGAAGATGGTGATCGCCTTATTTTAATTGATACAGGTATGGGAAACAAACAAAGCGATAAATTTTTTGGTTACTATTTTCTTTATGGAGATGATAGCATCGATAAATCTTTAGCGTCTTATGGTTTTCATCGCGATGATATTACAGATGTATTTATGACGCATCTTCACTTTGACCATTGTGGTGGAAGTGTTCAGTGGAATAAAGATAGAACAGGTTATGAACCTGCTTTTAAAAACGCACACTTTTGGAGTAACCAAGATCATTGGAATTGGGCAACAAAACCGAACAGACGTGAAGTTGCTTCATTTTTAAAAGAGAATATACTCCCTATGGAAGAAAGTGGACAACTGAAATTTACTGATGTACCTAATCAGCATATGTTAAAAAATTCGGCATTAGGCTTTGATATTTTCTTTGCCAATGGACATACAGATAAACAAATGATTCCTATGATAAACTACAAAGGAAAAACCATTTGTTTTATGGCAGATTTATTGCCAACTGTTGGTCATTTACCGTTACCGTTTGTAATGGGTTATGATACAAGACCCTTATTAACATTAGACGAAAAAGAATTATTTTTGAACATGGCTGCAGATAACAACTTCTATCTGTTTTTAGAACACGATGCTCATAACGAAATTATAACAGTTAAACACACTGAAAAAGGTGTACGACTAAACGAAACATTTACAACAAACTCACTATTTAACTAAAGCTTTAAAACAAAAAAAATGAAATTTAATTACAAACTAGTTGCTTACTTAGGATTTGCGGGAACACTATTTTTCGGTTGTGGTACAGGAGATATTATTTCTACTCCAATTGAAAATATAGATACTTCACCGTTAAAAGTAACAGAACTAACAGATGCAGAAAAGAATAATTGGGGACATTTAGATCTTGTAAAAGATACGATTCCTGGTATGAGTGTTGATAAAGCTTATGCTGAAATCATTAATAATAAAAAAGGTAAAACTGTAATTGTTGCCGTTATAGATTCTGGTATTGATATTGATCATGAAGATTTAGATGGTGTTATCTGGACAAACAAAGGAGAAATACCAAACAATGGTATTGATGATGACAAAAATGGTTATGTAGATGATATCCATGGATGGAATTTCTTAGGAGATGCTTACGATGAGCAATTAGAATTTGTACGTATTTTAGCTTCTGGTGATACCTCTAACCCAAGTTTTACTGCTGCAAAAGCACAGTACGATAAAGATTACCAATTATGGACAGGTCGTAAAACACAGTACGATCAAATTGCACAAGCTGTAAAAAATGCACATAAAACTTTAACTAAACACTTCGGAAAAAGTGATTATACGATTAAAGAAGTTAATACTGTAGAAACTGAAGATGAAACTTTAGCGCAAGCTATTCAAGTAGCACAAGGTATGAACGATAATGGTTTAACTTTAGCAGAAGCTACTGTAGAAATTGATGGTGCATTAGAAAGTATTAACGAACGTTTAAACTTTAACTTAAATAAAGACTTTAATGGTCGTAAAACTGGAGACGATATTAACGATTTATCTGATAAAGGTTATGGTAACGGAAACGTTAAACCTGTAAAAAAATCTGAATCTCATGGAACACACGTTGCTGGTATTATTGGTGCAGAACGTAACAATGGTTTAGGTGCAAATGGTGTAGCAAACAATGTACAAATTATGTCTGTTAGAGCTGTACCAAATGGCGATGAATATGATAAAGATGTTGCCTTAGCAATACGTTACGCTGTAGATAATGGTGCAAAAGTAATTAACGGTAGTTTTGGTAAATCTTTTTCTCCACATTCTCAATGGGTAAGAGATGCTATAAAATATGCTTCAGATAACGATGTTGTATTTGTACATGCAGCAGGTAACTCTAGTGAAAACATAGATGTTGAACCTAATTTCCCTGATGATAATGTTGATTTCGTAGAGATTTCAAATACGTACATTAGAGTGGGTTCTTTAACATCTAAATACGGATCTAAATTAGTTTCTAGTTTTTCTAACTACGGAAAAAACAACGTAGATGTATTTGCTCCAGGTTCTGCTATTTATTCTACATTCCCAGAAAACGATTATAAGAGTATAAGTGGAACTTCTATGGCTTCTCCTGCCGTTGCTGGTGTTGCAGCTTTAGTGCGTTCTTATTATCCAAAATTAACTGCTTCTCAGGTAAAACAAGTGATTTTAGAATCTGGCTTAGCATTAACAACTAAAGTAGTTGTAGGTGGTGATGCTTCTGATGTGAAACCATTTTCAGAATTGTCTAAAACCGGAAGAATAGTTAATGCTTATAATGCTTTAATTATGGCTTCAAAGTTATAATTCTATAAAATATATTTTTACATGAAACATTTCATTTTTAGCCTTTTCTCATTCTTAGTTTTATCTTCTTGTGGTGCTTCAAACCCATCTACAAAAGGAATAACTAAGGTAGCAGATTCAATAAATGGTTATTGGCAACAACACGTAGATTATTCTATGGATATTGATATGGATGTTAACAACTATCAGTACAAAGGCAAACAGAAGTTAGTTTATACTAACAACTCGCCAGATGTACTGAATAGAGTCTATTATCATTTATTTTTTAATGCCTTTCAACCTGGAAGTGAAATGGATGTGCGCTCACGTACAATCAAGGATCCTAGTCCAAAAATTGCAGACCGTATTAGCAAACTTCAACCTAATGAAATAGGTTATATTAAAGTTAATGGGTTAAAGCAAAATGGAACTTCTATTTCTTACGAAACTGTAGGAACGGTTTTAGAGGTGAAATTAAATCAACCTATTCAACCAGGTGAAAAAGTAACTTTTGATATGGATTTTGATGCTCAAGTTCCTGTTCAAATTCGTCGTTCTGGTAGAGATAACGAGGAAGGTGTTGCTTTATCAATGTCGCAATGGTATCCTAAATTAGCAGAATACGATGACGAAGGTTGGCATGCAGATCCATATATTGGAAGAGAATTTCATGGTGTTTGGGGAAACTTTGATGTAAAGCTTACAATCGACAAAAATTATGTTGTTGGTGGTACAGGCTATTTACAAGGTGAACCAACAAAAAAATCTGGAAAGAAAACCCATCATTTTAAAGCACCTAATGTGCACGATTTTACTTGGGCTGCAGATCCAGATTTTATACATGATACGTTTCAGATGCCAAATGGTCCATTGCTTCACTTCTACTATAAAAAAGATTTAGAGCAAGCGTATTTAGATAATTGGAAAAAGTTACCGGCTGAAACAGCAAAACTTATGGATTTCTTTAGTACTCATGTTGGTCAGTATCCTTACAAACAGTATTCGGTTATTCAAGGTGGTGATGGTGGAATGGAATATGCTATGTGCACCTTAATTACTGGAAAACGTAAATACGGTAGCTTATTAGGCGTTACAGCGCATGAATTAGCACATACTTGGTTTCAGTTTTTGTTAGCATCTAACGAGTCTAAACATGAGTGGATGGATGAAGGTTTTACTAGTTACATTTCTGCATTAGCAATGAACTCGCTTAAGGATGATAAAAATCCTAATCCGCTTTCAGGTTCTTATAGAGGTTACATTGGTTTAGCTAATTCTGGTTATGAACAACCATTGACTACACATTCTGACCGTTACAAATTCAATCAGGTTTATGGAGCTGCTGCCTATAGTAAAGGTGCTGTATTCTTAGCGCAATTAGGTTATGTAATTGGCGATGATAATTTAGATAAAACCATTAAAAAATATTTTTATGATTTTTCTTTTAAGCACCCAAAACCATTTGATATTATTAGAACTGCAGAACGTGTTACAGATTTTGAACTCGATTGGTATTTTATAGATTTTGCACAAACTACAAACACTATTGACTATGGTATAAATACAGTTGAAGGAAACACAATTACTTTAGATCGTATTGGTTTAATGCCAATGCCTATTGATCTTTCTGTAACTTATACAGACGGAACTACTGAAGATTTTTACATTCCTTTACAAATGATGCGTGGCGAAAAGCCAACCTCAGCTACTATTATCAATGATTGGGCTTGGGCAATGCCAACCTATTCTTTTGATGCTAAAAAAGCTGTAAAATCTGTTGAAATTGACCATTCTAAAATGATGGCAGATGTAAACAGAGCGAATAATGTATTTACTTTAGAGTAAATCATTAATCATCTTAATTAAAAAAGAGCACAACTAATTGGTTGTGCTCTTTTTTATTTTATGTTTCTTAGCTTAGAATCGTTTTTTAAATACAACATCGCCTTTGTAATTATAAACACGCCAAGTACCATCTTGTTTATCTCGTTTGTATTTTCCTTTTATTTTTAATTTTCCATTATTGTAATACTCTAAATAGTCGCCTTGTTTTAATCCATTTTTAAGCTCTACAGAGAATCTTGGTTTACCGTTGTAGTATTTCTTTTCAAATTTTTTAGCCGTTAAATCTGAAGGGAAAATTTCTTTAATATTAAAAACGGTTTCTTTATTAATAGTCTCCTCTGTTATTTCTATTTGTTTACTCGTTGTGTTTCCTTTGTTACTAATTGGTGAATCTGTAAATGTATATTTAGTTTTTACAATTTTAGGGTCCTCATAGTCTACCACAATTTTAGTTTCAAAAAGGTCATTTTCTGATTTTAGTTGAATGCCAATTTGAGAAAAACAAATAAAATAATCCTTATTATTCCTCAATTCCTTTTTTGTATTAGCATCTACAAAGTTATAGGCACTATTATATAAATTTGGTGAATTGATGTATGCAAAAACACTAGACCTACTATCAAAATTATTATCAAAATCTTCGAAAGGTTCAAAATTTGCAAGTGTTTCGTCATTAATGTAGCTGGTAATTATACTCTTCAATGTATTTGGGTGATTACTAAACACTACATAATCATCTATAATAGTAAAATACGGTTTATCAATTTCCTTAAATAAATCACCTAATACGATTTTAAAAAAACCTTTAATGTCCATAAAGTTAATAGAATGCCCTTTGTAACTGACTTCTTTAAATTTTACCGGACTTTTTCGTCGTATCTGTTCTAAAATAAATTGTAGATTCTTTTTAGCATCATCACTATCCGTTGTTTTTAAAATAAAAGCAACATCCTTTTTAGAATTTGTAACCGTTGAGTGTAATTGAATTAAGGCTACTTCATCATCTACCCAACTTATAAAATGCTTTTTTAAATCTATTTTTAAGAAATTTTCAATTTGTTCTGTGCCATCTAAATAAGCTTTAAATTCTTCTGGTTTTTCTTTTAAAACGTTTTCAAAATTTGTGTAGAATTTATCAAAACGATCAAAAGTAAAACTTAAATAAAAGGCCGTTTGTTTTGGTGCTATTTCTGTAATTCTTCTAGAGCTATTTCCAGAATTCTGAAGTGATTTTAAATATAAACTAACCTCTTCATTAAAATTGGTGATGCCATTTGCTGTGATGGAATTATCATCCACATCAAAATTAAACCCACTAAAATGTAAACTACTACTCAGCGTTTTTGTTAAGGAACCAGAATCGTTAGTAAAAACTTTTAAATACTCATCTAGATATTGGTACTGCACGTATAATCTAAACATATCACCATATCCAACCTCTTTTTCAACTTCAATAAAATCTAAATTTCTACCAATCTTAGGTTCTAGATATTGATCTATAGATGCTTCAACTAAAGAATGCACATAAGACGCTATCATTTGGTTTTTAATAAAACTAATATGTAGAGTTTCGCGTTCTATAACATCATAAATTTCTATAATTTCATGATTATGATATTTACGCTTACTCACCTTATAATTACTATTTGTAAAGGTGTTTAAATGATTTTTTAGAATATTTAATTTTGCGATTTTCTGTAAATCTACTACATAGAAAAAATCATATTTCTTAGGCTTATAAACATGTGCAGATATTAAAATTTCTCTATTCCCAATTCTATTAAAAATACTTTTTTCTTGTTTAAAAATGGTATCAATTTTATTAAGGCTTTCTGCTAATTCATTAAAATAAGAATTGGTGTTAAGGTGTTTCCAAATATCACTTTTGCTAATGTCATTCCAATTATCAATAGGATCCTGAGTTTCTATGATATAAACCGCATCTTCTGGCACTAAGTATATAGACTTCAAATTATCATTATTGTCTATATAAAACGTGTAAAATGAGTATAAAGCAAAACCTAAAATGAGTAAGGTTATAACAAACAGAGATTTCTTCTTTGTCATTGTACTAGTAGATTTGGGTTAAAATAAATCTTAACAACAAAAATAACTTAATATTATTGTAAATAAACTGCTAATAAAATTTAGACATACATTTACTAAGGTTATTAAACTTTTGGCACTAAAGCTTTAGTATTGCTTAGATTTAAACGTACTTTGTTAACTTATTATACCGTAAATTTTTAAAGCTTTACTAAAAGCATAATTTCTTAAAATGTCTTTTAAATACTCTAAAAAGGATAAATTAAAAAGTAAAAAGCTCATAGAGCAACTTTTTACAGAAGGGAAGGCAGTAACAGCTTACCCACTTAAACTTATATATATTAAAACCGATTTTGAAGATGGTTCGCAGCTAAAAACTGGTGTTTCTGTTAGTAAACGATTACATAAAACAGCAGTATCTAGAAACCAAATTAAACGTTTATTACGTGAAGCGTACAGGCTTAATAAACAGCTTTATTTTAACAATAGTTCTCATTCTTTTGCGTTTATGATTTTATATCTTAGTAAAGATGGAACAACTTTTGATAAACTTAATCATAGTATGAAATTGTTGTTTAAAAAATTCATCGCCAAAAATGAACTTTTGGTAGAAAATACAAAATCTAATACTTCAGACGCATAAGGTCTAAAGTATTAAAGTTGTAATTTTATATATTGAAGTCTCAATGCGACTTCAAAAACATTATAAGCAGACTCATGAAAAGACTTTTACATAAAAAAATACTATTTCCTGCTGTAGCAGTAATTATCTTTTTTAGTACCACAGCATTTAAAAATGATTTCTTCGAAATTGCAAAACAAATAGAAATATTTACAACGCTTTTTAAAGAAATTAACATGAATTACGTTGATGATACCAATCCTGGTGATTTAATGGATACGGCTATTAAGAGCATGTTAGAGGATTTAGATCCTTATACACAATTTTATAACGAACAAGATGTAGAAGCTTCTAGAATAAATAATGCAGGCGATTATACAGGTATTGGAGCAAAAGTTTTAACGCTAAAAGATAAATTGGTGATTGTTGAGCCATACCAAAATTATGCAGCTGATAAAGCAGGTTTAAAAGCAGGTGATGAAATTATAAAAGTAGATAAAGTAACAGTAGAAGATTTTAAAGATGATGCTGCTAATTTACTACAAGGTGCTGCAGGTACTGAAGTTTCTATTACTTACAAACGTCAAGGTAAAACCAATACAGTAAAAATTATTAGAGAGTCTTTAGATATTAAAGCAGTACCTCATTATTCTATGGTAGATGAGAAAACGGGTTATGTAGTACTAAGAAAATTTAATGATAAAGCATCTTCAGAAACTATTAGAGCTATTAAAGCTTTAAAAAATCAAGGGGCAACGCAACTTATTTTAGATTTAAGAGGAAATCCTGGTGGTTTATTGCATGAAGCAGTCAATGTCACTAACATTTTTGTGCCTAAAAATCAGTTAGTAGTAACTACTAAATCTAAAGTTAAAAAATATAATAAGACATATCATACACAACGTGAACCTATTGATACCGAAATCCCACTAGTAGTCTTAATTGACGGAAGCAGTGCTTCTGCCAGTGAAATTGTTTCTGGTGCTTTACAAGATATGGATAGAGCAGTTGTGGTTGGTACCAGAAGTTTCGGAAAAGGCTTAGTACAAAGACCAAAACCATTAACATATGGTACACAAATGAAAATAACTATTTCTAGATACTATACACCTTCTGGTCGCTGTATTCAAGCATTAGATTATTGGAATAGAGACGAAAACGGAAAAGCAACAAGAACACAAGAAGAAAATTATAATGCCTTTAAAACAAAAAACGGTAGAGCTGTTTATGATGGTGGAGGCGTACAACCAGATATTGAAGTAGAATTTTCAAAACAAACACCTATTTCTAAAGCAATATCAAATGAAAATCTAGTATTTAATTTTGCAACAAAATATTATTACGATCATAAAGTTGAAGATTTAAAAGGCTTTGAATTATCAGACTCAGACTTTAAAAAATTTAAAAACTATATAAAAACAAGTGGTTTTAATTTTAAAACTAAAACCGAAATAGCTTTAACAAATGCAATTAATGTAGCAAAAGAAGAAGAACTAGATGCCGTGATTAAATCAGAATACAATGACTTAACTAATGCATTACAATCTTATAAATCTAGTGCTATTGATAGCAATAAAAAACAATTAAAATCATTACTAACAGACGAAATTATTAAACGATATTTTTACAGTGAAGGTTTATATACTTATTATACCGCAAATAATAATGAAATAAAGAAAGCGTTAAATATCCTCAATAATCCAACACAATACACGAGTATTTTGAGATAAACGTAATTTTTTTCTATATTTATCATCATAAACATTTTCTGTTAGTAAGAAAATTATTATAAAATGAAGTCCCTAGTTATCCTTTTATGCTTATGTTTTCAATTCTCTTTTTCTCAGGAAGAATTGAAACACGAAGTTTATTTCGAAACCGATCAACACGATATTCCCGAAACAGAACACAGTAGATTATTACTCTTTTTAACTGAAATTGAAGATATTGATATCCAAAAAATATCTATCTATGGTTTTACGGATGATAGAGGTAGTGATAATTATAACCTTGTATTATCTCAAAATAGAGCAGAATCTATTAAAGAAGTATTCTCTAATAACGAATTTGATGAATCTGTAATCACCAATGTTGATGGTAAAGGTGAAATCTTAGTAAATGTTATTCACGAAGAAAATTTAAGTAAAATACGTGGTTTAAACCGTAAAGTAGAAATTATTGTAACACCTGTTTATCCTCCAAAACCAAAAGAAGAAAAACCAAAAACACCAAATACAGAAGAAATTCTAAAAGGTGAATTAAAAGAAGGTGATAAAATTTTACTCGAAAATCTTTTATTTAGAACCGGTTACAGTTATTTAACCAAAGAATCTAAATTGGTACTCGATGGCATTGCAGAAATTTTAGTAGAACGTACCAATGTTTATTTCACTATAGAAGGTCATGTATGCTGTACAGAAGGTACAAGAGATGCCATTGATCGTAAGACTAAAAAACGTAACCTTTCTATGGCACGTGCTAAATATATATATGATTATTTAGTAAAAGCAGGTGTAAAACCTTACCGTATGAAATTTGCTGGTATGCGACGTAAAGCACCACTTGGTGGCGAACCTAAATTAGACAGACGTGTAGAAATTTTGGTAACTAAGATTTACGAGAAGAAATAAATTTCTGTTAAGAACGCATCATCGCAATATGAGGAATACCATCTTCTAAGTATTCCTCTCCTATTTCTTTAAATTCTAAGTTATTGTAAAATTTCTTCAAATAAACTTGTGCTGAAATCTTAATTTCAGTTTCGTTATAATGATTTTTTATAGCCTCAATTGAAGCCTCCATAATATCATAACCACACTTATGTTGCCTTTCAGTTTTTAAAACTACTACTCTACCAATACTTGATTTTTTAAAGTAATCACCTGGTTTAAATAGTCTTGTATAAGCCACTAATTTTTCATTCTTATAACCTAAAATATGAAGCGCTTTTTGATCTTTACCATCAATATCTTGGTATACACAATCTTGTTCTACTACAAAAACTTCACTTCTTAATTGAAGCAATTCGTAGAGTTGTTGTGTTGTTAATTCATTGAATTTTTTAGTGAATATATCTAGCATTAGTCTTGTACAATTACCTCCTTAGGATCTTCTTTATTAAACTCTGGTTGAATAGTGACATGGTTAATATTAAACTCGTTGTGTAAAATAGTCTCAATTTTTAAAAGCAAATTATTAAATTCTGTAGTCGTAATATCTTCTGATAAATCTAAATGGGCTTCTAAATGTAATTCGTCATCACTTAAATTCCAAATATGTACATGGTGAAGCTTACTTACTTTAGGTAGTTTATTGACAGCTCTTACTACCTTTTTTATATTGATATCATCTGGTGTAAACAACATAAGCATCTTCGTAGAGACCTTTAATAAATCATATCCAACCCAAATTAAATACAAAGCAATTAACAATGTTAATAAACTATCTACCCAAAATAATTGGTAATACTTCATTAATAATCCACCTATTAATACAGCAACACTTGCTAACATATCTGTAAGCAAATGCAGATATGCAGAACGCATATTTATATTATTTTTAGAATCTTTTTTTAATAATAAAACACTTAAGCCATTACCAATAATTGCAATAATAGATAACCAAATTACAAGATTAGATTCTACTTCTTGCGGGTTATTAAAACGTTTTACGGCTTCAATTATTAATAATACAGCTACAATTATTAACGTACTTGCATTGATAAAAGCAGCAAGAATTTCTGCTCGTTTATAACCAAAAGTTCTATTTATTGATGCTTTTTGCTTAGATAATTTAGAAGCTACATAACTTACTATCAGAGAAATAACATCGCTAAAATTATGTAAGGCATCACTAAGTAAAGATAAACTTCCAGAAACTAGTCCGCCAATAACCTGAGCTACTGTTATAACAATATTTAAGAATATTGAAATTAATAACTTCTGTCCTTGTAAATCTTTATGATTATGTGAATGATTATGTGAGTGACTCATTTAACATGATGCTGGAATCTTATCTACTCTATTTTGATGACGACCACCTTCAAACTTTGTTTCTAAAAACGTATCTACCATTTTAATGGCTTGTGGAATTGATGTAAAACGCGCAGGAATACATATAATGTTAGCATTATTATGTAAACGTGTTAATTCTGTAATTTCGTTAGTCCAACAAACACCAGCTCTTACATGTTGATACTTATTAGCAGTCATTGCTACACCATTTGCACTTCCACAAATTAAGATACCAAAATCTACTTTTTTAGCTTCAACATCTTTAGCAACAGGATGTACAAAATCTGGATAATCAACACTATCTAACGTATCTGTTCCGTAATTTGTAACTGTATAGCCTTTAGCTTCTAAATGTTTTACGATAGTAAATTTATAATCTGGTCCAGCATGGTCATTACCTATAGAAATTTTCATAATAAAAAGTGTTTTGTTATTAAACATCAAAGTTAATAATTGCTTATAAGTAAGCATAACTTATAACGGCATACTTATTCATAAATTTTAAGTTTGAAACTTAAGTTCTTTATAAGCTTTTATTATCACTGTTCATAAGTACAACTAAAAATGATCACTACTTGTTAATAACTGTTCACAACTCTTTAAAACTAAAATTAGGTTTATCCACTTATTTTTCCAAACCAAAAAACAGATGAGATAACCTAATTAGTTAGCTATTTTTTTAGAGATAGTTATTAAAGATCATTTGTAGTGAAATGAACAAGATTTATAAATAAACATATCAGTTATTTCTATTAACATCTGTTATTAACAACTGTTAATAGCTTTTTAATTTAGCTTTAAAATGAAGTAGTTATATGTAAATTTAATGTTAACTAAAATGTTGTAAAATGTAAACTACGGTTAATCAAAATAAAATTTCAAAAAGTTATAGTCACTATTAACATACTATAATAACCACCATTTATTTTTTAAAATTTTAAAAGAAAACTGATTATATGTATATATATGTTGATAACTGTAAATTTTAGTGAATAATAGGTAAATGGTATTAAAATCTGTTTTATAATAATATACTTTTAGTAAAATATAAATTCTCTATTTAATGAGTGAATAACTCAAATTAATACTATGTTTATACTTAATAGAAATAGAAACAAACAAAGGAAAACGGTCTAAAAAGTTAATTATAAACTAGTTTTAATATTATAATTCTAACCTAAAGCACTGTAAATTTTACAGTGCTTTTTCATTAATTTAACGTTCTATAAACACCATTAAAAAATTAAAACGTAACTTTGTATTAAACTTAATAACCTCTCTTCGCCTTAATTAAGTTTTAAATTAGAATTCCTATCACTTATAGGAAATGAATATGATTACAAATTAAATGACAAAAAAGAAACACAGGAAACCTTCACATAACAAGATTTCCAACCTTACAAATACAATTCTTAGTATTTTAAAAAAAGAAAGAAACTCAACTTTTAATTACAAACAAATTGCAGCTAAACTAGGCGTTAATGATGCTAGTAGTCGCAATCAAATTATAAAGAAACTTCAACAACTTAAAGCAAAACAAGAGATTGAAGAAGTGGATCGTGGTAAATTTAAAGCTATAGTAAATACAGAATATCATACAGGTATTTTAGATTTAGCTGCTAAAGGAAACGGTTATATTATTTGCGATGATTTTGAAGAAGACGTATTTATTGCTTCAAACAATATTAATAAAGCTTTAAATGGTGATGAAGTAGAATTTTACGCTTATAAGAGACGTCATAGAGGCAAACAAGAAGGAGAAATTACCAATATTATTAAACGTGCAAAAACGGAATATGTTGGTACTATTCAAATTCATGAGAAAAAGAATTTTGCCTTTGTTGTAGCAGATAGCAACAAAATGTACACTGATATTTTTGTACCTATCAATAAAATTAATAAAGCCGAAGATGGTGATAAAGTATTGGTTTCTTTAGAAGATTGGCCAGAAAAATCAGATTCACCAAACGGTAAAGTTATTGAAGTACTTGGTAAACCAGGTGAACATGGTACTGAGATTAACTCTATTATGGCAGAATATGGATTACCAATGGAGTTTCCTAAAGAGGTAGAAGATTATGCCAACAACATTGATTTAGAAATTAAACCAGAAGAAATTGCAAAGCGTAGAGATATGCGTAAAGATTTAACCTTTACCATAGATCCAAAAGATGCTAAAGATTTTGATGATGCTTTATCTTTTAAAGTGTTAGATAATGGCTTATATGAAATAGGAATACATATTGCAGATGTATCGCATTATTTGCAACCAGGAACTGTTTTAGATGATGAAGCTTATGAGCGTGCAACCTCTATTTATTTAGTAGATAGAGTAGTGCCTATGTTGCCAGAAGTTTTATCTAATGGAGCATGTTCATTACGCCCACACGAAGAAAAATATACGTTTTCTGCAGTGTTTCAAATGAATGAAAAATGCGAAATTAAAAACGAATGGTTTGGTAGAACAGTAACCTATTCTGATGCACGTTTTGCATATGAAGAAGCGCAAGCTATCATTGAAAACAACGCAACAATTAACGAAGTTGATGTTTTAAAGCATAAGAAAAAGATTGATACTACAATTCCTGCAGAGGTCTCATTAACTGGAGAAGAATATCAAACTGATGTAGATATTGCACAAGCAACTATAAAAATGAATCAATTGGCTCGTAAAATGCGAAATGCACGTATGCGAGATGGAGCCATTTCTTTTGATAAAGTTGAAGTAAAATTCGATTTAGATGAAGAAGCAAATCCAGTAGGCGTATTCTTTAAAACAAGTAAAGATGCGAATAAAATGATTGAAGAATTTATGCTATTAGCTAACAGAAAGGTGTCAGAATTTGTTGGAAAACAAAAGAAAACCTTTGTGTATCGTGTGCATGATGAACCTAATGATGAAAAACTAGCACAACTTCAAACGGTTGTAGCACGTTTTGGACATAAATTAAATTTTAAAGATAAAGGTAGTATTGCATCATCTTTAAATAACTTACTAAAAGATGTTGTTGGTAAAAAAGAACAAAATTTAGTAGATACATTAACGATTAGAACCATGTCTAAAGCCGAGTATACAACACATAATATTGGTCATTATGGTTTAGCTTTTGAGTATTACAGTCACTTTACATCGCCTATTCGTCGTTATCCAGATGTAATGGCGCATCGTTTATTACAATTGTATTTAGATGGTGGAAAATCAGCTAACGAAGAAATTTACGAAGAACGTTGTAAACATTCTAGTAATATGGAATATTTAGCAACTAAAGCAGAGCGCGATTCTATTAAATACATGCAAATTCGTTTTATGCAAGATCATCAAGACGAAGAATTTTTGGGTGTTATTTCTGGTGTAACAGATTGGGGAATTTATATAGAAATAATTTCTAATAAATGTGAAGGTATGGTAAGTGTTAGAGATATGAAAGATGATCACTATCAGTTTGACCAGGATCAATATGCTATGGTTGGTAAAAAATCTAGTATCATGTATCAACTAGGAGATGAAGTTATTGTAAAAGTTAAAAATGCAGATTTAACCAAGAAACATCTTGATTTTTATATGGTTGGGAAACCAGAAGTTGATAGTGAGTAATAACAGTTCTCGTTTTTTATGAAGGCATATTAAAATTCATTGAAAGCGAATAGAATTGTAACTTTACGGTATATAAAATTACTAATAAGAAAATATTCAAATTATGATACTCACCACAACTAATTCTATAGAAGACCATAAAATAATAGATTATTTAGGTATAGTAACAGGTGTTGCTCTAAATAAAGAAGTTGTTTCTATGGGTTTCAGTGCTTCAAAATATTATACAAAATTACAGAATAGTATTGAAGCTGTAAAGGAAGAAGCTTTTCAAACATTACAAAATAATGCTGCAAAATTAAATGCAAATGCTGTTGTTGGTATTAAAATTGAAATAGAGTTAACAACATCTAATTATGCTATGGTTTCAGTAACAGGAACAGCAGTAAAAGTTGCCGTTTAATTATGAAGACATCTACAAAAGCAAGCATCTACGTTTTTTTAATATTCTTTGTGACTTATCTGGTAATAAGATTCGGAATTCAATTGGTTTACAGTGATATTAACAGGTATTTATTAACAGCAATTTCTGCTGTAATAACGGTGTTATTATCACCACAAAGACGTATTGTTAAAAAACGTTCTGGAGACGAAATTCAACTCAAATGGTTATTTATTAATAAAGTAATTACCTTAAAATAAATTATTAATTATGAAAAATATATGCTTAATAATCCTAATGACTATAGGTTTTACAATAAACGCTCAAGACACTATTGAGAAAACAATAGGTGAATTCTCAACCGTAAAAGTCTTTGATTTAATTCATGTAAAAATGATTGAGTCAGATGAGAATAAAGTGATTATTTCAGGAAAAAACAGAAAGGATGTTGAAGTTGTAAACAACAACGGAAAACTTAAAATACGTATGAATCTTGAAGAAAGTTACGATGGTAATGATACAGTAGTTGAGTTATATTTTACTTCAGTAGATATTATTGATGCTAACGAAGGTGCTAAAGTTACGTTAAAAGAAACTTTAAAGCAATATGAGGTTGATTTAAGGACACAAGAAGGCGCAGAAATCACTTTATCACTAGAATCTACATATGCAAATTTTAGAGCTGTTACAGGTGGAGTAATTAATATTACAGGCAGTTCTAAAAATCAAGATATTACGATTTACACTGGTGGTGTTTTTAATGGTGAAGAATTTATTACAGAAAATACAGAAGTCAGTATTAATGCAGCTGGTGAAGCTTATGTAAATGCTACTGAAACTGTAGATGTACGTATTAAAGCAGGTGGAGATGTATTTATTTATGGTAAGCCAAAAGAAATTAATGAAAACACACTTCTTGGAGGTAGAATAAAACGTATGTAAATTCGGCTTAGTTTGTTACATTTGTGTAAACAGCAAGATTATAGATGTTAGACGATATATTAACAGCGATTCCGTTTGGAATTATTTTAGCCTTTACCATTGGTCCTGTTTTTTTTGTATTATTAGAAACAGGTGCAACCAAAGGTTTTACTAGTGCTATTATTTTTGACCTTGGTGTTATTTTCGCTGATATCGTTTTTATCTTCGTTATTTTTAAGAGTACAGATTCCCTTTTAGATAAAATTAAAGATGATCCAAAATTATTAGTTTTTGGTGGTGTTTTACTTTTTATATATGGCCTTATAAGCTTTATAAAAACCTCTAAATCTTTCCGTTCTATTGTTAAAGAGCATCACAGAATAGAGTTACCAAAAAAGGATTACGGTAAACTTTTTATTAAAGGATTTTTACTCAATTTTATTAATATTGGTGTACTGTTGGGTTGGTTAGGCTTTATAGTTATTGGTACATCTATAACAACTTCTAAAAATGGCGTAATGATTTTTATTGCAACTATGTTAATCTCTTATTTTTTAACTGATTTAGTAAAAATTGCTGCTGCAAAACGATTACGAAATAAACTCACACCTCGACGTATTTTTAAGACTAAGAAAATTGTGTCTTTGGTAATTTTAATCTTCGGTATTATTCTTTTAAGTCAAGGTTTGTTTCCAGAACTTTATGAAAAGAGTATTGAGCAAATTGAGAAGGTTAATCCTATTAACTAAACTTTAATGGAAACTATATAAATGCAAAATAAGATTTTAACCTTTCCTTTACGTCTATCAATTATTATTTTAATTTTTGGTGCGTTGTTTAAAATAATGTATTGGCCTTATGCAAATATTTTAATGCTTATAGGAAGTATTTTAGTTGGATTATTATACACCTTTCGTTTTATTTTTAAAAGGAATAAAGAAAGTTTAGATTATGTAAAACTTGCTATGATTTTACTTTGGATTTTTAGTTACTTAAACAGTGCATTTCATGCTATTAATATTCCTTATATATTTGAAATAGCATTACTAATTCTCTTTATTTACTGGTTTATATTTGAAGGTATCTATTATTTTAAAAATAGAAAATACAAGAAGAATGCATTCCTTAAGGCTTTCTATTTTCTTTTAATTTCAATGACTATCTTTGCTTTGTTTTTCGGAATATTATTTAAAATTCAACATTGGCCTTATGGCGCATTATTGTTTACTACTGGAATTTTACTAATGAGCATTCTATTGATATATGATTATTTTTTAATCGATAGAAATGCTAAACAGTTAAATGAGAATTAAATATTATTTATAAACTTTCTTAAAATTTAAACAAAAAAAAGAGCTACTTAAAAAGTAACTCTTTTGGAGGTGTCGAGCGGATTCGAACCGCTGTAGATGGTGTTGCAGACCACTGCCTAGCCACTCGGCCACGACACCTTATTTTCCTAGTAAATTAGGAATCTCATTAATTTAATGAGAGCGCAAATATAAAAATTATATACGTTATAACAATTATATTTTAAGCTATGTTTTGATGTTTCAATCTATTTGTAGTAAAAAGCTGTATTACTTTTTTCGCTTTTGAGTCATTTTTATCGTAACCATTTCAACGTCACCACCAATTGGAGGGTTTATTTTACTAACACCAACTTTGGCTTTAGTGATTAATGAGTCTTCTTTAAAAACACGATCTAAAATACGCTTAGCAACTGTTTCTAAAAGTTTAGAAGGTATTGCCATTTCTTCTCTAACTACTTTGTTTAAAAATACATAATCTACAGTATCATGTAGTTCATCAGTTTTTGAAGACTTTTTTAAGTTGGCCTTAACTTCTAAATCTACTCTGTAATCGCTACCAATCGCTGTTTCTTCTTTTAAACAACCATGATTTGCAAATACTCTTATATTTTCAACTTTTATTATTCCCATAATTCAAAAGTAATATTTCTTAATGAATTTTAATCAGTTTATAGCTATATGCTTGCTGAGTTGAGTAGAAGAAATAATTAATTAGTAAACAAATCAAAAATATTACTCAATGCACTTGTTTTAGCTTTATAAAACTCAGTATAACTACATTTTTTACACGTAACAGAACTAAATTTCTTATTCTGAATGTCAAATATTTTAGACCATCTACCACCTGTGGCTCTCATTTCGCCAACTTCATAAGTTGTGTTATCGCATTTTGGACATTTATAATTCATAATTGTATAAGATTATTGATACATACTATCAGTCTAAAAAAGTAAATTAATGTTACAATTTGTTTAATTTTACCAACTGGAACAATGATGTTGAGTTTTATTGTTGTGTATAGATTTTACCAACAGCTAATTGCCAACAGCGAATACCTAAAACATGTCAGAAGAAATAAAGTCACTCAATTTTATTGAGCATATCATAGAAGAAGATTTAGCAAACGGTTTACCAAAAGATAAGCTTCGTTTTCGTTTTCCGCCAGAACCAAATGGTTATTTACATATTGGGCATACCAAAGCCATTGGTATTAGTTTTGGCTTAGGAGAGCGGTATGATGCACCTGTAAACTTAAGGTTCGATGATACCAATCCTGCTAAAGAAGAGCAAGAGTATGTTGATGCTATAAAACGCGATATTGCTTGGTTAGGTTATAAATGGGAAAATGAATTGTACTCATCAGATTATTTTCAGAAGTTATACGATTGGGCAGTTTTAATGATTAAAGACGGTAAAGCTTATGTAGATTCTCAATCTTCTGAAGTGATGGCGAAACAAAAAGGAACACCAACACAAGTAGGTACAAATAGTCCATATAGAGATCGTAGTGTTGAAGAAAATTTGGAATTATTTGAAGGTATGAAAGCCGGAAAATTTCCAGCAGGTACACATTTATTGCGTGCTAAAATTGACATGAAGGATCCAAATATGTTAATGCGAGATCCAATTATGTATCGTATTATGTATGCACATCATCATAGAACTGGTGATGATTGGTGTATTTACCCAATGTACGATTGGACGCATGGAGAAAGTGATTACTTAGAACAAATTTCGCATTCACTATGTTCATTAGAATTTAAACCTCACAGAAAGCTTTACGATTGGTTTAGAGATAATGTTTATGAATACAGTAAGGATAAATTTCCATTACCACCTAAACAACGTGAATTTGCACGTTTAAATTTGAGTTATACCATAATGAGTAAGCGTAAGTTATTACGTTTAGTTGAAGAAGGTATAGTTTCTGGCTGGGATGATCCTCGTATGCCAACGATTTCTGGTTTACGTCGTCGTGGTTATACACCAAATTCTATTCGTAAATTCATTGAAAAAGTAGGTGTTGCTAAGCGCGAAAATATTATTGATGTATCGCTTTTAGAGTTCTGTATTCGTGAGAATTTAAATAAAACAGCTAATAGAGTAATGGCTGTTTTAGATCCAGTAAAAGTAGTTATAACCAATTATCCTAAAGATAAAGAGGAATGGTTAGAAGCTGAAAATAACCAGGAAGATGATTCAGCTGGATTTAGAAAAGTACCTTTTTCAAGAGAAATTTATATCGAAAGAGACGATTTTAAGGAAGAAGCCAGAAACAAATATTTTAGGTTGAAACTTGGTGGTGAAGTTCGTTTAAAAAATGCGTACATCATTAAAGCTAATGAGGTTGTAAAAGACCAAAATGGAGATATATTAGAAATTCAGTGTACGTATGATGAAGATACGTCTAAAAAAGTAAAAGGAACGTTGCATTGGGTATCTATTAAACATGCTATTACCGCAGAGATAAGAGAATACGATCGTTTGTTTATGCACGAATCACCAGATAGTGATAAGGATAAAGACTTTATGGAATTCTTAAACCCGAATTCTTTAACAATAAAAACAGGTTATTTAGAACCAAGTTTAGCAGATGTTGAAGTAGGAGAGCAGTTTCAGTTTCAACGTTTAGGTTATTTTAATGTAGACAATGATTCTACACCTCAAAAATTAGTATTCAACAAAACGGTTGGGTTAAGAGATAGTTGGGCAAAACAAAAGCCTAAACCTCAAAATAATGAAAACCAGAATAAACCAAAACCGCAACAACAAAAACGTTCTGCGATTAGTGTTATTCAGCAATTTGGTAAAAAATACACCAATTTGCCAGAGGAAAAACAACAAAAAGTTAAATCTGAAATACAAGCGTTAGCTAAAGATGTTGCTTATGATGATTTAGAGCCATTATTTTGCACTGCAGTGAAAAAATCAGGTACTCGCATCGCAGTTTTAATTGCGTTAAAAGTGTTGCTTAAAAATGGCTTAGAAGAAAATGAAGCAATTAATGATTTCATTGAAAAAGCAAAAGAAGATAAAAACGAGATTTTAGTAGCTGAAGCTTCAGAAATTTAGTTAAAAATTTGACATACTGAATTTGAGTATATCTTTAAGTCATAAACCTCTAACGTTAGCGTTTAGAGGTTTTTTTGTACTTTTAATTCAAACTAACTAATAAAACAAAAGACATTATGGAATTACCTATCAATCTAATTGCGATACCAATTGCAGCTGTTGCGGCCTTATTTATTGGAGCTTTATGGTACAATCCTAAATTTGGATTTGGGATTACTTGGATGCGCGAATCTGGAATGACCGAAGAACGTATGAAAAGTGGAAACATTGCTATTATTTTTGGTTTAGCCTTAATTTTTGCGGCAATGTTGAGTTTCTTGTTAATGCAATTTACAAACCATCAATGGGGAGCTTTAAGCATGGTAGGAGCAGAACCAGAGTTAGCAGAACCATCGTTTAAAGCGTTTATGGCAGATTACGGAAATACTTTTAGAACTTATAAACATGGTGCATTACATGGTGCTATGTTTGGCGTACTTGGTGCACTTCCAATTATTGGGACTATTGCACTATTTGAGCGTAAAAGCGTAAAGTATATTTTTGTAAATGTTGGGTATTGGATTGTAACTTTAACTGTAATGGGAAGTATTCTATGTGGTTTAAAATAAACTTAAAATAAAAAAAGCCCTCTAAAATGCTAGAGGGCTTTTTTTATAGTATAATACTTAATTAAATCTTTTCAACCTGTACATCATCTTCAGGAATCTCAAGAGCAGTTTCAAAATTTGGTAATATTTTATTAGCCAAAACTTTATTATTCAATTGCTTTGCTTCTACAAACCACCAGTATTTATCAACATCATTATATATTCCAATGTAATGAATTTTAGTCTTTACTCGTTGTCCAGACATGGTCATTTGTGTGTAGCCTTCAACTATACAGCGCGATTGACCTTGCTCTTTAGTTAGTTCAGATACCTTAATAACTTCCGCTTTTTCAAATACTAAACCTTGTGCTTTTGCACCTTCCATAGTAGATTTTAAAACCTGTAAAGCAGCATCTTTTCCACCCATCATGTCTAATACAGCAGGTAAAGTGTGTTTTATTACAGTATCAAAATCCATGTCTATATTGGCTTTTGTTGTTGCTGTAGCATCTTTTATAGCACTTTCTTTAGTTTGGGAAAATGCAATTGTACTGCTCACTAATAATACTAATAATAGAATATTCTTTAATTTATTCATCGTTTTTCTTTTTGTTCTTAGAGGCCTTCATTGCTTCACCAATTTGATTACTAGCTGTAAAACTTGCCACCATATCGTTAAGCATTGTACTTCCTGCTTGTGGTGAATTAGGTAACAATATTAAATTACTATTTGTTTCACTTCCAATGGATTGTAACGTATCATAATGTTGTGTAACAACGATAAGTGCAGATGCTTCTTGTGAGTTAATACCAACTCTATTTAAAACATCTACAGACTCTTCTAAACCACGTGCTATTTCACGTCTTTGATCTGCAATACCTTGTCCTTGTAAACGTTTACTTTCTGCCTCAGCTTTTGCTTTCTCTACAATTAAAATTCTTGCAGCATCACCTTCAAATTGAGCAGCTGTTTTTTCTCTATCAGCAGCATTAATTCTGTTCATAGCAGCTTTTACTTGTGCATCTGGATCAATATCAGTTACTAAGGTTTTAATGATATCGTAACCATACTCCATCATGGCATCATTTAATTCTGTTTTTACTGCTATAGCAACATCATCTTTACGCACAAATACATCATCTAATTTCATTTTAGGAACTTCAGCACGCACAACATCAAATACATAAGATGTAATCTGATCATGTGGATAATCTAGTTTGTAAAATGCGTCATAAACTTTTTCTCTAATCACTTTATATTGAACAGAAACTTTAAGACGAACAAATACATCATCTAATGTTTTAGTTTCTATAATAACATCTAATTGTTGAATTTTTAAACTCAGTTTTCCGGCTACTTTATCTACTAAAGGAATTTTAAGGTGTAAACCAGATTGTCTAATACTATGAAATTTACCAAAGCGTTCTATAATGGCTGCGGTTTGTTGTTTCACCACAAAAAAGGATGAAATTAAAATGATTATTCCAAAAAATATAATTGGAACTAGAATAAATTGACCCATAACACGTTTTTTAAGGTTAAATAATACGAGACTCTAAAAGTAAGTAATATTAATTATTTTACTTAGGTTTGTCTCTATCAGCTTTTAATTATTAGCATGAAAAACACAAAATCTATTCTATTAGTCGTCATTTGTATCCTTTTTGTTACAATAAGTTACGCACAACGCAAAAATTATAAAATCAAAAATGGTATTGGTTTACAAGGAGGCGTTACACAATTTGATATTCTGACAGATAATTTTGAAACTAAAGCTAATACTGGTTTTATTGGCGGAATGTCTGCTTCAGTAGACCTTCCTCATAGATGGTATAATGTTAGTTATACTATGCAATTATCTCAGAACCATGTAGATATTAATGCATCTAAAATTGGACTTTTAACTAATGAGTTTGTAGAATACAAAATGTTTACTGCTGACATTTCTTTCTTGTTTCACATAAAATTAATTAGTAATAACCTAACATTAGATGTGGGTCCTATTCTACAATATAATAGCGAATTAGAACTTAAGGACGAAAGTAAAGAAGGCTATATTATTATAGGTTATAATAGTTTATTGACTGAAGATATCAGAAAAATATCAAACTTTAATGCCAATGGTGCTGTAGGTTTAACTTTAGGTGTAAGACGTTTGTTTATTAGAGCGCAATATATTTATGGCTTTACAAATATGCTAGGTAAATTAAATAACCAAGATTTAAATATTGGAACTAGTGATAAGTTTAAAGGGAATCAATCTTTAATGGCTTTAACTTTAAATATTACATTGTAGTAATAAATTCCTATTTACTCATTAAGTTTTCAATGGCTTTATCTAATTTTTCTACTTCCGTTTTGGTAGCAGAAATAGAATCCCATTTTATAGTCTCACCATTTTTAGTATAACCAACGTAATTGCGCCAACCTTCAGAACGTAGTTCGCGTCTTTTGCTAACTAAACTATAAAGCGAATCTATTTTTAAAAACTCTATTTCAGCAATAGGATGTTCAATAGAAATTTCAGGATATAAATCTTTTAAAATTTTTTGAGCCATATATAAATGTCCAATTTTATTAGGATGAACACCATCTGGAATAAAAGTAGAATCTGCTTTAATCGTTTTCATTTCAGCCAAAATAGGACCAAGGTGATGGTGTAAATCTATAACTTGAAGCGCATCAGTTTCTATACTCAACAACCAATCAGCATACGCTTCTAATACATCATTATACTTATAATATGGGTGCCAATATTCATGTTTTTCACCATCTTTTGACACGCGTTCTTCAATAGGATTTGGGTCAAAAATAGTTGGTGTCATCAAAATTAATTGAGCATTGATGCCTTCAACCTTAGTTTTTAATTCTGAAATGCCAGTTTTATATTCTTGAAATCTAAGGCTATCTAGTGGATGATAATTTCCATCATTCATCCCATAACACGCAATAACTAAATCTGGTTTAATTTCAGTTAAAGCCTTATCTAATCGTGTTCTAACATTTGGTCTAGGATACTCACGTTGGTCTTCTGAGGTCCCAGAAATAGTTTCACTAGATAAGCCTATACTGATAATATCTAATTGATTATCAGTATATTGCTTACGTAGATAATATTCTATAAAGTCTACATAATGACCATGTTGCGTAATACTATTACCTAAAATTAATACACGTTTATTGTGTAAAGGCAATTCTTTAGTCACTAAATCTATTTCTGATTTTTTTTCACTTTTACATGAAGTAACTAGCGTTAAAACAAAGATTAAAATGAAAAAATTGGACTTCATATATATAATTTTCAGACCTGTCAGGTTTTTAAAACCTGACAGGTCTTAGTTGGTACACTAAACTTGCTTGATTAAAGCTTCAATTCGACTAACCGTTTCTGTTTTACCAATCATATACATAATATCAAAAACATCTGGTCCTTGTAATGCTCCAACTAAAGCGAGCCTTAAAGGCATCATAACTTTACCAAAACCAATTTCGTTATCAGTAATCCAACCTTTAATGTTGGTTTGAAGATTTTCAACCGTAAAGTCATCAGTAGCATTAACAAGTTCAATAACCTTTGTCATTACATCAGCTGTTCCTTCTTTTAGAGCTTTTTTAGACGCTTTTTCATCATAAGCTGTTGGCGCTGTAAAAAAGAAGTGACTCAAATCCCAAAAATCATTAACAAACGTTGCACGTTCTTTAATTAACCCAACAACTAAAGCGATGTAATTAACATCAATGTCTGATAATTCTGGTCTTATAGCTTTAAACTGCTCAGCTAAATCTAAATCTAATTGCTGTTGCATGTAATGATGATTAAACCATTTGGTTTTATCTGGGTCAAAACGTGCGCCAGCTTTATTTACTCTTGCTAAATCAAAATCAGCAACTAATTGCTCTAAACTGAAAATCTCTTGTTCCGTTCCAGGATTCCATCCTAAAAAGGCTAAGAAATTTACAACCGCTTCTGGGAAATAGCTATCTTCTTTATAACCTCTAGAAACCGTTCCGTCTGGTGCTGTATATTCTAAAGGAAATACAGGAAAGCCCATTTTATCTCCATCACGCTTGCTTAGTTTTCCTTTTCCTGTTGGTTTTAAAATCAATGGCAAATGTGCAAATTCTGGTGCTTCCCAACCAAATGCATCATATAATAATTTATGCAATGCTAAAGATGGTAACCATTCTTCACCACGGATAACATGTGTAATTTCCATTAAATGGTCATCGACAATATTCGCTAGGTGATAGGTTGGCATGCCATCACTTTTAAATAACACTTTATCGTCTAAAACATTGGTATCAATTTTTATGTTTCCACGAATAATATCTGTAAGATGTAACGTTTCATCTTGAGGCGATTTAAAACGAATTACAAAATCCTCACCAGCATCAATTTTAGCTTTCGTTTCGTCTTCAGTTAAAACTAAAGAGTTAACTAAACGTCCTCTTTCACGGTTATGCCAGTTGTAAATAAAAGTTTTACCTTTTTCTTCATGTCCTTTACGCTCAGCATCTAATTGTTCTGCAGTATCAAAAGCATAATAAGCATTTCCGCTTGCTATTAATTCATCTGCATATTGTTTATACAAATCCTTACGCTCACTTTGTCTGTAAGGACCGAATTTTTCGTTTTTATTTGGGCCTTCATCAAAAGAAATGCCACACCAATTTAATGATTCAACGATGTAATCTTCAGCACCTTCAACATAACGATTTTGGTCTGTATCCTCAATTCTGAGGACAAAATCACCACCATGTTTTTTGGCAAATAAATAGTTGAATAAAGCGGTTCTTACACCACCAATATGTAATGGTCCTGTTGGACTTGGTGCAAAACGCACACGTACTTTTTTAGACATAATTGTATATTAAAGCGCAAAGATAGTTTGATAGATTTTTAGAACAAAGAAAATAAGCAGTTGTTAAGTTTTACCGTATTTAAGCGTTAATTCTTCTATATTAACAGAATCTTATTAGTTTTCAACTATTTTCGATTAAAATAAATTTGTAGTTTAGTCAGTTAAAGGTAATATAGAGTGTAGTTTAGCATTTTTTATTTTACAATTGAATCCATGAAGAAGCTTTTAGTAATACTATTAATAATTACTGTTTTTATCTCATGTAAAAATGAAGTGAAAGAGGTAAAAGAGGAAACAGAAAACTTAGTAGAAGAAAAGTTTATAGAGATAAAACGCGATAATTATGAATTACATCAACCAACAAAAAATATAAAAGCAAGCTTAGTGCTTTTTGGAGGTTTTCCTGAAACGGCTAAAGATGTAAAGCGAGAATTTAAAATACTTGAAAACGCTAAAAATAATGACGTTGCCGTTTTGTATATGAACTATAATAGAAAATTATGGCTCGGAAAAAGTGAATTAGAAGAACTAACTAAGGAACTTCAATTTATTTTTAATGAGCATAAATTGCCTGAAGATAATATTTTTATAGGTGGATTTTCTAGTGGTGGAAATATGGCACTTTTAATAAGTGATTACATGACTAATGGAAATTCTAATTTAGTTCCAGAAGGTGTTTTTATTGTTGATTCGCCTATTGATTTAGTAGCTTTGTATAAGACTTCAGAAAAAAACATAAAGCGTAATTTGTCTAATTCTACAATGGAAGAAAGCACATGGATACTGCAAACATTAAGAAAAGAATTTGGTAATCCTCATAAAAACATTTCTAACTATGAAGCGTTTGCTGTGTTTACGTCAGAGACGAATAATTTTGATAATATAGAAAACTTAAAAAACACAAGAATTAGACTTTATACAGAACCAGATACGCTTTGGTGGAAAGAAAGAACAATGGCTAAATATGATGAAATGAATGCATATTATATAAAAAGCCTATCTGAATCTTTGAAGGATTTTGGGTTTAAAGACGTGCAGTATATTGCAACAGAAAATAAAGGTTACCGTTCTAATGGAGAGCGTCATCCGCACAGTTGGTCTATTGTTGATAAAGATAATTTGATAAACTGGAGTTAAAAGAAGAATTATAATTGGCTAAATGAGCAATTTCGAAACTATAAAACAAAAGCTAGAGCAATTCATTAAAAGGTATTATACCAATGAACTACTAAAAGGTGCTATCTTATTTTTCGCCATTGGTTTGTTATATCTTATAATTACATTATTAGTAGAATATGTGTTATGGCTTAATCCAACAGCTAGAACGATATTATTTTGGACGTTTATCGCAGTAGAATTAGCACTCTTCGTTAAATTCATAGCCATTCCGTTGTCACATTTATTCAAACTAAGACAAGGTATCAATTTTGAAACGGCTTCAAAACTTATAGGAAATCATTTTCCAGAAGTGAACGATAAACTATTAAACGTACTTCAACTTAATCAAAGCCCTCAACAATCCGATTTACTATTAGCAAGTATAGAGCAGAAGTCTCAAGAGTTACAACCCATTCCTTTTAAATCAGCCGTTAATTTTAAATCAAATACCAAATATTTAAAATATGCAGCTATTCCTATTGCTATTTTATTGTTGTCGTTTGTTACCGGAAAAATAAATTGGTTTAGTGATAGTTACGAACGTGTTGTTAATTACAAAACGGCATACGAGCCACCAGCACCTTTTCAGTTTTTTGTATTGAATGAATCGCTTCAAGCTATAGAAAATAAAGATTTTAGGTTACAAGTTTCAACTGCAGGAAATGTAATTCCTGAGAACGCACAAATTAAATTTAACGGTCAATCGTACTTTTTGCAACAAATTGCAGCTGGCGAATTTCAGTACACATTCAGTTTACCCAAAGAAGCGGTTGAGTTTACCTTATCAGCAAATGATGTCACATCAAAACCGTATAAATTAACTGTGGTGAACACACCAAATTTGGTGAATTTTGAAATGGTATTAGATTACCCATCACACACCAAAAAACAAGATGAAGTTTTAAAAAGTACAGGTTCTGCTGTTATTCCTGAAGGGACTAAAATCACCTGGAAAGCAAAGACAAAATCCACCACAGGTGTTCATATTTATGCTCAAGATACCTTAAGTTTTAAGTCTAAAGACAACGGTAATTTTGAAGGGTCAAAACAACTTTATAAAAATTACAATTACAGTATTACAACAAGTAATGGTGATTTAAAAGATTACGAGAATTTGGCGTACAATATTAATGTAGTAAAGGATATTTATCCAGAGTTGAATATCAAGGTTCAAATAGATTCAATAGACCAACAAAGTTTGTATTTCTATGGTCAAGCAAGTGATGATTATGGTTTAACAAAGCTACAATTGGTGTATTATCCTAGTGAAGATGAATCAAAAAAAGTAGTAGAGCCTATTAATATTTCAAAGTCTAATTTTAGTGAGTTTGTTAGTGCGTTTCCTAATCAGTTCAACCTAGAAGATGGTGTAAGTTACCAACTGTATTTTGAGGTTTTTGATAACGATGCATTACATAATTATAAGCGTACAAAAAGTTCAACATTTAGTTACCGAAAATTGACTAAAGATGAAGAAGAGCAGAAGCAGCTTAACGAGCAAAATGAAACTATAAAAGATATTAGTAAAACGTTCGATAAACTTCAAGAGCAAGATAAAAAACTCGAAGAATTATCTAAAACCCAAAAGGAAAAAGAAAGTCTAAATTTTAATGACAAGAAGAAATTTGAAGAGTTCTTAAAACGTCAGAAAAATCAGGAACAGTTGATGAAAAATTTCAACAAAAAACTACAAGATAATTTAGAAGAATTTCAAAAAGACGAAAAGAAAGACGACCAATTTAAAGAAGATTTAAAGGAACGTTTAAAAGAGAATGAAGAACAATTAAAGAAAGACGAAGAATTACTCAAAGAGCTTGAAGAATTAAAGGATAAAATCAACAAGGAAGAGTTCACACAAAAGCTTGAAGAATTAGCCAAACAAAACAAGAATAAGAAACGTAGCATGAAGCAACTTTTAGAGTTGACGAAACGTTTTTATGTGATGAAGAAGGCTGAGAAAGTTTCAAGTGAATTAGAAAAACTGTCAGAAGAACAAGACGAGTTATCCAAAAAGGAAAAAGAAAACACCAAAGAAGCTCAAGAAAAATTGAATGAGGATTTTGATAAACTTCAAAAAGATTTAGAAGATTTAAAACGCGAAGACAGGCAACTTCAAAAACCTATGAAGATTGCTAGAGATGAATTTTTAGAAGATGAGATAAAATTCGACCAAAAGGAAGCCAAAGAAGCCTTAGAACAGAAAGAAGATAGTGAATCTAAAGAAGATGCTGAAAAAGCTAAGGAACAGCAAGAGAAGGCTAAAAAGAAGCAAAAGCAAGCTGCTCAGAAAATGAAGGAAATCAGTGATATGCTTAAGAAAGCTGCGGCTGGAGGAGGAGGAGGAGGAGACCAAGCGGCAGAAGATATTGATGCGTTACGTCAAATATTAGAAAATTCGTTACTGTATTCTTTCGACCAAGAGGCTCTTATGGAAACTTTTGAAAGTATAGGAATCAATAATAATAACTACGGAAAGTATATTATTGAACAAAGTAATTTAAGAGAACATTTTGAACATATAGATGATAGTTTGTTTGCGTTATCCTTAAGACAACCTAAGATTTCTGAAAAAGTGAATTCGCAAATTACAGAGGTTTATTTTAACATCGATAAAGCCCTAGAACAGCTCTCAGAAAATCGTTTGTACCAAGGCGTTGGTGCACAACAATACGCAGTAACTTCTACTAATGAATTAGCGAGTTTTTTAAGTGATGTTTTAGATAACATGGAAATGGATATGAATCCGTCTCAAGGTGAAGGCGAAGGAGAATCTCAATTGGAAGATATTATTATGAGTCAAGAAGAACTCAATAAAAAGATGGAAGAAGGCGTAAAGAAAGGTGAAGAGGGTAAAGAAGGAGAAAAGGGTGAAGAAGGCGATAAGGGTAAGGAAGGTGAAGGACAGAAACCTGGTAAAGATGGAAAAGAAGGTGAAGGTGAAAAACCAGGGGATAAGGGTAAAGCTGGAAAAGAAGGAAATGACGGTAAAAGCGGTGATAACGGTAAGAGTGGAGAAGGACAAGGAAAAGGTGGAAAAGGTGGAAAGTCTGGTAAGAATGGTGAACAGAAAGATGAGGGCAATGAAGGTGGACAGAAAGAAGGTGATGGTCAAGGTAAAAATGGAGAAGGTAAGGGCAAGAATGGAAAAGATGGTAAAAATGGTGGTGCTGGCAATGGCGAAGGTGAAGGCGAAAAAAATGACGGTTATGGTGAAGGTGGAAGTGAGGAGCAGAATGGAGAATTATTTAAGATTTATCAGAAACAACAATTATTGCGTCAAGCACTAGAAGACAGACTTGGTAAGGAAGGAAGAATTGAATCTGCCGGACAACTAATAAAGCAAATGGAAGAGATTGAACTCGATTTGTTGAATACAGGATTTACAAACCAAACGCTTCAAAAAATGATGGATGTACAACATAAATTATTAAAGATGGAGAACGCGACTTTTATGCAAGGTCAAGACACCAAGCGTAAATCTGAAACTAATAAAGAAGAATTTAATCAAAATAATCCAAGTCAGATTCCTACGGCAAAACAATATTTTAATACAACTGAAATTTTAAATCGTCAAGCATTACCTTTGCAAAATCATTTAAAGAAAAAAATTCAAGAGTATTTTAAGAAAACCAATGATTAGTTTTAACTACGAAACCGATTTTAATTTAGACGAAGAACAAGGTTTTTCAGACTGGATTAGCAATACCATTTTAGAAGAACATTGTAAAGAAGGAGAGATAAATTACATTTTTTGTTCAGACGATTATTTACACAAATTGAATGTTGATTTCTTAAATCACGATACACTAACGGACATTATTAGCTTCGATTATTCAGTAGGAAAAGAACTACATGGTGATATTTATATTTCAGTGGATAGAGTGAAGGAAAATGCTTCAGATTTTAAAGTATCTTTTAATGATGAAATGGCGCGAGTAATCATTCATGGTGTGTTGCATTATTGTGGTTACAAAGATAAATCGGAAGACGATGAAAAGATGATGAGGTCTAAAGAGGATTATTACTTAGCAAAGCGAAATCTATAGTCACGATTTCAGCGTATATTTGCAAATCCAAAATTTTAATAATTTAATTGTTCCACGTGGAACAAAATAAAAATTCAATATGTTTAACGAGGAATATGATGTTATAGTTGTTGGTGCAGGTCACGCAGGAAGTGAAGCTGCTGCGGCTGCTGCAAATATGGGAAGCAAAACATTATTGATTACCATGAATCTTCAAAACATCGCTCAGATGTCTTGTAATCCTGCAATGGGAGGAATAGCAAAAGGGCAAATTGTAAGAGAGATTGATGCGCTTGGAGGTTATAGCGGAATCGTTTCAGATACATCTGCGATACAATTTAAGATGCTTAATAAATCTAAAGGACCTGCAATGTGGAGTCCTAGAGTGCAATCTGATAGAATGCGTTTTGCGGAAGATTGGAGAATGCTTTTAGAAGGAACCGAAAATCTTGACTTCTATCAAGAGATGGTATCTGGTCTTATTGTTAAAAATCACAAAGTGGTTGGTGTAAAAACATCACTCGGAGTTGAGGTGAGAGCAAAGTCAGTTGTACTTACTAACGGAACTTTTTTAAATGGATTAATTCATATTGGCGATAAGAATTTTGGAGGAGGAAGAGCAGGTGAAAGAGCGGCAACCGGAATTACAGAACAACTTGTAAATTTAGGTTTCGAATCTGGAAGAATGAAAACAGGAACACCACCAAGAGTTGATGGTCGTTCTTTAGATTTTTCAAAAATGGTTGAACAGCCAGGAGATGAGAATCCTGAAAAATTTTCATATTTGGATATTACAAAACCACTAACACATCAGCGTTCTTGTCATTTGACTTATACGAGTGAAGCGGTCCATGATTTATTGCGTGAAGGTTTTGACCGTTCGCCAATGTTTAATGGTCGAATTAAAAGTGTTGGCCCTCGTTATTGTCCTTCAATTGAAGATAAGATTAATCGGTTTGCTGATAAGGATAGACATCAATTATTTGTAGAACCAGAAGGGTGGAATACGTGCGAATATTATATAAATGGATTCTCTACGTCATTACCAGAAGATGTTCAATTTAAAGCCTTACGTTCTGTTGTAGGTTTTGAAAACGTAAAATTCTTTAGACCAGGTTATGCAATTGAATACGATTATTTTCCACCAACACAATTAAAGCACACATTAGAAACTAAGTTAGTTGAAGGCTTATATTTCGCTGGTCAGATAAATGGAACAACGGGTTACGAAGAAGCAGCTTCTCAAGGTTTGATGGCTGGTATTAATGCGAGTTTAAAAGTGCAAGAAAAGGAAGCGTTTACATTACAGCGTGATGAAGCTTATATTGGTGTTTTAATAGATGACTTAATTACAAAAGGTACTGAAGAGCCTTATAGAATGTTTACATCTCGTGCCGAATATAGAACGCTTTTAAGACAAGATAACGCAGACTTTAGGTTAACACCAAAAGGTTATGGTTTAGGTTTAGCATCGGAAAAACGATTAAGACGTATGGAAGAAAAGCAATCTAAATCTGAAGCCTTTGTGCAGTTTTTTAAAGATACAAGTATAACACCAGATGAAGCTAATCCTGTTTTAGAATCTAAGAATTCTGCAACTGTTAAGCAGCAAGATAAAATGTTTAAGTTATATGCTCGACCAAATATTACAATAGATGATGTACGTAAATTTGAAGCTGTAGAAAACTATATTCAGGCTAATGATTTAGATAATGAAGTAATAGAGCAAACTGAAATTCAAGTAAAATATGCTGGTTATATTGAGAAGGAAAAAAACAATGCCGATAAATTAAATCGATTAGAAGGTTTAAAGATTCCTGCTGATTTTGATTATTCAAAATTGAAATCCATGAGTATAGAGGCTAGGCAAAAATTAGATAAAATTAAACCAGTAACCATTTCTCAAGCATCTCGAATTAGTGGAGTTTCACCTAATGATATTTCTGTTTTATTGGTTTATTTAGGAAGATAAAATAATGTTCCACGTGAAACAATCATTTGAATAAAACTAAAGACATACTGATTTTTGTTTTCGCAATTATTGTTTTGTCAACGATTGGATTTACTTTTTATATGCTAAGTGATGTCCAAGAAAAATATAATGAACAGACTTTTGTACAAAATCCTACCATTTCTGAAACACGGTATTTGTATGGATTGTTTAATGATTCTTTAAAACTAAGAACTGAATATCGACTAAGTAAAACAATTACAGATTCAGTAATTATGTATAATTATATTAGCGAAACAGACTTGTCAAGAAGTTTAAAGATTGGCTATAATTTGAATTCTAAAATTTTGAGTTTTGATATTGGCTCTCAATATGAAGTAGATAAATTAAAAGTATTGTCCGATTCAGAAGGAAATTCATTTGATTGTTATAAGATGAAGAATCCAATAGTTGATGGAATAGAACCCACCCTATTTAATGAAAATTATGGGGTTTTGGCGCTTACAGGTGCACTTAATCCTTCCGCATTTTTCATTTCAAAAAAGGATAATGTTTCATTTGTTAGACAAATTGAAGAAATATTATATCATTGATATTGTAAATTATTTAAAATGTAAATAGAATTCGTGCCAAACAATAAACAAACATACCTAACCCTAAAAGACCATTCAGTTTCTGGCGACCAGTTCCAATTATTATACAATAAGGAACTTGATATGTTAGAAACTTTTCCTCAACCAAAGGGAGAAAAGTTATCTGAATATTATAAAAGTGAAGACTATATTTCGCATACAGATACGAAGCGAAATCTATTAGAATTTGCATACCACAAGGTGAGGGAAATTTCTCTAAAGCGAAAATTGAAATTAATTAATTCTTTTGAGTCAGAAACTAAATCACTTTTAGATATTGGATGCGGAACAGGTGATTTTTTACAAACGGCTTTAAATGATAATTGGAAGGTTACAGGGATTGAACCAAACGAAAGCGCGCGTAAAATAGCAAATTCAAAAACTAGTAATTCGGTTTTTGAAACTGAAAAATTAAAGAAGCTTAAACCTAATAGTTTTGATGTTATTACACTTTGGCATGTTTTAGAACATTTACCAGATTTAGAAATGCATACTACCTTATTTAAATCACTTTTAAAACCAAATGGTACTTTGGTAATTGCTGTTCCCAATTATAAAAGTTATGATGCAGACTATTATAAAAATTTTTGGGCTGCTTTTGATGTGCCAAGACATCTTTGGCATTTTTCTAAAACTTCAATTTCAGAAATATTTAAAACTAAGAATATGACATTGGTAAAAACCTTACCAATGAAATTTGACGCTTATTATGTCTGTTTACTTTCAGAAAAATATAAATCTGGATTTATGAATCCCATCAAAGCATTTTGGATAGGATGGCAATCTAATCGCAAAGCAAATCGTTCTGAGGAGTATTCTTCGCATATTTATGTCTTAAAGAACGCTGAATCGTAATATAAGCAACACTGTTTTTGTATCTTAATTGTAAATACGGAATAACAAGTCGAAATTTTAAAACGTGCTTAAATCGCTTTATATGGCTTTGTTTTTGATAGATTTTAAAAATATGACACATAAAATAGTATAGAAAATATCAATAGTGTAAAAATTCATGAAAACAAAACTGAACTTTTATACATTTGCAAAAATTAAATTGAAACGCAAACATGAGAGTTTTGAGATTTCGTAAATAATTAAATAACAAAAAAAAATGAAGAAGGTAATTTTAGGTTTAATGGTTTTGGTTGGAGCGGCTTCTTGCCAAGAACAACAAAAAATAGCATTTATAGATAATGGTGAAGTGATTAACGATTATCAAATGAAAATTGATACTGAGGGTAAGTTTAAAACTCAAAATGAAATCTTTTCTAAAAGGAGAGATAGTATTGCTATGGTTTACCAAATGGAAATGCAATCTATACAACAACGTATAAGTAAATTATCGCCACAAAAACAACAACAAGAGTCTCAGGCTTTTTCTCAAAAATGGCAACCAGTTCAGCAACAAATGCAAATGCAACAACAACAAATGGAGCAAATGTTTAATGTAGAAATGGATTCTGTAATTTCAAAAATGAATGCATTTGTAGAAGATTACGGAAAAAAGAACGGTTATACTTTTATTTTAGGTAAGAATCAAGCAGGTAGTGTTGTTTATGGAATTGAAGCTAACGACATAACTGAAGTTGTAACTAAAGAAATTAATGAAGCTTACAAAGCGAGTGGTTCAAAAGAAGAGCCTAAGTCAGAGGAATAGTTAATGTATTATAAAATTTAGAATAGAGTCAGGTATAAAGCCTGACTCTTTTTAGTTAAATAAAAAAAATTAAATAAGGTTGAATACAAAACAGGTTAACCGTGTTGCTTTAAGTGGCTATTTTTTTCTTTCAGGTTTGTGTTTTGCGACTTGGGCTTCGCGTATTCCAACCTTAAAGGCGTATTTTAATTTAAATGATGCTCAGTTAGGTAGTATTTTATTGGTAATGCCATTTGCAGCTTTAATTGGCACAGTAACGTCTGGTTGGTTAATTTCTAAGTTTAACAATAGAGATTTACTCCTGGTTTCTTTTCTTTTTTTCTCCCTCTCATTATTGGGAATTAGTTTAGTTAAAACTTCCGTTTTATTAATAATTGTATTAGCTCTATTTTCTATTTGTATGCGAGTATTAAATATAGCAATGAACGCTCAGTCTATTACGTTGCAAGCACTGTATGAGAAAAAAATTATTGGTTCTTTTCATGGTGTATGGAGCCTTGGAGGAGTCGTAGGCGTAGTTTTTTCTACGTTTATGGTAAGGTTTAATGTTACTATTCAAAATCACTTTTTAGCTATTGCTCTAATAACAATCTTAGCGACTATAATTGCTTATAAATATTCACTAACAAAAGACAAGTCTATAACTGGAAATAAGCTCATTATTGGCAAACCAGACCCTTTTATATTTTATTTAGGTTTACTTATCTTTTTTGCTGCGATATGCGAAGGTGGTATGTTTGATTGGAGTGGTATCTATTTTAAAGAGGTTGTTAAAGAGGATGTCTTCACTTATGGTTATTTGTTATTTATGGTTTTTATGGCGACGTCTAGATTTTTCTTAGATAAAGTATTAGATAAAATTGGCATGCCAAAACTATATATTATTAGTGGTTTGTTGATTTCAACAGGTACATTAACAACTATTTTATTTCCACAATTTTGGACGGCATTAATTGGATTCTGCTTAGTAGGAATAGGTGTTTCTGCCATTTTTCCAATGACCTATATTTTAGCTGGTAAATCAAAAAAATACTCTGCAGGAATGGCTATTTCTATTATTGGGACTTATGCTATTGTAGGTATGTTTATTGGACCACTACTTATTGGTTATTTATCGCATGCATTTGGACTAAAAAACGCTTTTTTTACGCTAGTCGTTTGCGGGTTAATGTTCATTCCTATTTCTCAATTATTTTTTAAAACTCAAAAAAATAATTTGTAGACTATTCTGATTTCTTATGCAACAATCTCGTTAGCTTTATGGATAAATCAGTGAGAACAATCTTAGAATTACCATTACGCTCTATATGATATATGGCATCTTGAAGTTCTTCTGAAATTTCCATAATATTAGAGTTATGTACAAAAGGAGCAAACTTTTCGAGCTTAAAATCGTTTGACTTTGGCTCTAAATAAACCAATTCATTTGCTTGATAATTAAGAAGTAAAGCTTGTCTAAAGTAATCTAGACAGAAATTGAGAAATTTCTTCTGAGTTTCTCGACCTGTTTTGGCAATTTCTTCTGACCATGAAATTAAATCATGAATTGCAGCTTTGTTACCTTTAGCTTTAAAGGCTGATCTAATCCATATAACAAACCATTTTTCGAACTGTATATCTTCACTATCGTGATAAATAAGGTCACAAGCTTTGTTGTAATTTCCGTTAGCCTGATGGGCAATTTTAGTAGCTACCGATTGTTCAATCTGATAGTTTTTAATCAAAGCTTCAGAAATAGCTTCTTCTGCAAGAGGTGGAAAATGTAATATCTGGCAACGCGAACGGATGGTATTTATAATCTGCTCTTCGTCTTCGGCAATAAGTATGAATATCGTTTTTTCTGGTGGCTCTTCAATTAATTTCAAAAGTTTGTTGGCACTTGCTGTATTCATTTTTTCAGCCATCCAAATGAGCATTACTTTGTAACCACCTTCGTAAGATTTAAGAGTTAGTGATTTTACAATTTGTAAGGCCTCTTCAACACCAATTTGCCCTTGTTTATTATCAACACCGAGCATTTTGTACCAATCAAATAAGTTTCCGTAAGGTTGTTGGTCTAAAAGTTGTCGCCATTCTTCTAAGTAGAAACTAGAAACAGGTTTACTTTTTACTTTATCACTTGTGGTTACCGGAAATGCAAAATGTAAATCTGGGTGCGAAAAATTCTTAAATTTTATATTACAAGAATCCTTTCCGCCTGTATTTTCACCATTTACGTTGCTACATAAAATGTATTGGGCATAAGCCAATGCCATTGGTAGTGTACCAGAACCCTCAGGACCAACAAATAATTGTGCATGTGCTATTCTACCAGCATCAACACTTGTGGTAAGGTGTTTTTTAATATGTTTTTGACCTAAAACTTCAGAAAATTGCATAAAGCAAAACTATGTTTTTTTTATTAATCTATTCTTTAATTTTTAATTCGAGTTCATCATTATTTTCAAACTAGAGAATTAAAATTATACTTCAATTATATTATTTGAATCTAAAATATATATATTGTAGATAAGCGAAAAGGTTATCGTAAATAAAGGCATGCGATTATTAAAAAGTGATTCATTAAAGTATATTTTATAACTTACTAATCTTTATATTTGTTATTCAAAATAAAATATTTTCACATCTTATTTATATTCTCATGAAGACATTAAACGATTTCAATTTTAAAAATAAAAGAGCATTAATTCGAGTAGATTTTAATGTACCATTAAATGATAGTTTTGAAGTAACAGACGCAACAAGAATTGTATCTGCAAAACCAACAATTATTAAAATTTTAGAAGATGGTGGAAGCTGTGTTTTAATGTCGCATTTAGGAAGGCCAAAAGGAGTACAAGATGAGTACTCTTTAAAGCATATTGTAAATAAGATTGAAGACATTTTAGGTGTAGAAGTTAAATTTGCAGGTGATTGTGTAGGCGCTGAAGCAGAAGAAATGGCTAATGCCTTACAGCCAGGAGAGATTTTATTGCTTGAAAATTTACGTTTTCATGAAGAAGAAAAACAAGGCGATAAAGCCTTTGCAGAACAATTATCTAAATTAGGAGATATTTATGTAAATGATGCTTTTGGTACAGCACATAGAGCACATGCATCTACAACAATTGTGGCTCAATTTTTCCCAGAACTCAAATGTTTTGGACTTTTATTAGCTAAAGAAATTGATAGTATCAAAAAGGTGATGGAAGACGGTGAAAAACCGGTCTTAGCTGTTCTTGGTGGTGCAAAAGTATCTTCAAAAATTACGGTTATTGAGAATATTTTAGATAAAGTAGATCATTTAATTATTGGAGGAGGAATGACATTTACCTTCATTAAAGCACAAGGTGGAAGTATTGGAGATTCTATTTGCGAAGATGATAAGATGGAATTAGCTTTAGATATCTTAAAGCAAGCCAAAGCGAAAGGTGTACAAATACATATACCTGTAGATGTTATTGCTGCTGATGCTTTTAGTAACGATGCAAATACGAAAGTTTGTGATGTTATGCATATTCCTGATGGATGGCAAGGTTTGGATGCTGGTCCAAAATCTATAGCAAACTTTGATGCCGTTGTTAACCAATGTAAAACGATTCTATGGAACGGTCCTTTAGGAGTTTTTGAAATGGAAAGTTTTGCAAATGGTACAATTGAACTTGGAAACTCTATAGCAAATGCTACTAAAAACGGAGCATTTTCTTTAGTTGGTGGAGGTGATTCTGTTGCTGCTGTGAAACAATTTGGTTTTGAAAATAAAGTAAGTTACGTAAGTACAGGTGGTGGTGCAATGTTAGAAAGCTTAGAAGGTAAAACTTTACCAGGAATTGCTGCTATATTAGATTAATAGCAAAAAAACACTATTTTTAAAGATTCCAACGTTTATATAACGTTGATTACTAAGAATCAATTTGTAAACCATGACATTAAAAACGTTTTTATTGGCCTGTCTTTGCTTGTCTATATTTAGTGGGTTTTCTCAAACTAAATCAGATAGCATTTCTAATAATTCCTCTCAAGTTGATTCAACTAAAGGCGAAGTTTTAGACGGTAAGCTTTTTTCAACAGGAAAAAAAATACAAGCCAAAGTAGACACGTCAGGTGTTAAGAGTTTAAAGGACCTACCACAAGCTGCGGAACTAGATGCAAAGTGGCTAGAGGAACTTTATAGTAATTCACTTTATGATACTATTTACAAATCGGTAACTGAGTTAGATTATGCTCCAGTTTATTATCCTGAGCTTTCTACGGATACATTAAAAGCAAGGCTTGCAAGACTTAATGCCAGAACACCTTTTAACGTAGAATACAATACGTCTTTAGAAAGTGTTATAAAAGGGTATTTAAAACATAGACGCACATCAATGGAACGTTTAATGGGATTAAGCCATTTTTATTTTCCAATGTTCGAGCAAGAATTTGACAATCATGATATTCCATTAGAAATGAAATATTTAGCGATTGTAGAATCTGCCTTAAAACCAAGAGCACGCTCTAGAGTTGGTGCAACTGGTATTTGGCAATTTATGTATGGCACTGGTAAAGAGCACGATTTGGACGTAAGTAGTTATGTAGATGATCGCAGTGACCCAATAAAATCTACTACAGCTGCAGCAGAGTACTTAGGAAGAATGTATCGCATTTTTGGTGATTGGGATTTGGCTTTAGCAGCTTATAATTCGGGTCCAGGAAACGTAAATAAAGCGATTAGACGATCTGGCGGTTCTAAGAATTATTGGAATATAAGAAGTAATTTACCTAGAGAAACGGCTGGCTATGTTCCTGCATTTTTAGCGACGATGTATATTTTTGAATATGCTGAAGAGCATGGTTTTAAACCTGAACGTCCACCTTTTCAATTGATTCAAACCGATACTGTTCATGTAAAGCAAATGATTTCTTTAGACCACATTGCTGAAGCTACAGGAATTAAAATTGAAGAATTACAGTTTTTAAATCCATCTTATAAATTAGATATAATTCCAAAGGTTGAAGGCAAAACGTATTCATTACGGTTACCTCGTGAAGCTATTGGTAAATTTGTAACAAACGAAGATCGTATTTATGAGTTTGCTAATGCCGAGTTTAACCAGCGTGAAAAACCTTTACCAGAAGTTATTAGTTCAGATACGAAAATTAGGTATAGGGTAGCAAATGGTGATTACTTAGGTAAAATTGCTAGAAAACATGGTGTAAGAGTAAGTCAGTTAAAACAATGGAATGGTTTAAGAAGTAATAACCTTAAAATAGGACAGCGTTTAACAATTTACCCAAGAAATCATGGAGCAGTTAGCCAGTCTAAACCTCCCAAAAAAGTAATTAATACCGAAGGAAAACAAACCTATATTGTGAGCTCTGGAGATTCGCTTTGGACCATTGCCCAAAAATTTCCTGGAGTTTCTGTTCAAAATATTAAAGATTGGAACGATATTAGTAGTAATAAACTCAAAATAGGAACAACATTAATTGTTTCAAAATAGATAAATCAACAAAATTTTAAATTTATGAGAGCGTTTTATACTGTATTATTTTGTGCGTTGTTATTGTCTTGTGGCGAAACAACTAAGAAGGACGAGAATAAGATTTATTTACCAGATTCTAATGGTAATCTTAATTCAATTTCAGTTGTTGTAGATAACATATTATGGGAAGATAATGTTGGAGAAAATATCCGAAAGATTTTCGCAGCACCATTAAATGGTTTACCAACAGAAGAGCCAATGTATAATGTGAGACAAATTCCGCCACAAGTTTTCGATGGTTTTGCGGCTAGGAGTAGAATAGTGTTAAAAATAGAAAAAGGCAACGTAGAAGCAACGACTAAAATAGTACACGAAGCTTTTGCTAAACCGCAAACTGTTGTAATTGTAGGAGGTAAAACGGATAAAGATATTATTGCACAATTAACTGAAAATAGAGATAAAATTATTGATGCTTTTAATAAGGAAGAAGTTAAGGAGAATCTAAGAAGGATCAACCTTTCATTATTAGATGATAAAGCAATGGAGGATAAGTTGGGTATTACAATAGATATGCCTTCTGCTTATAGAATTGGTAAAGCTGAAGACGATTTCTTCTGGATTAGAAAAAGTTTATCAAATACAAAGACTATTGATTTAATGCTTTACGAAGTGCCAATGGAAACGATTTCTAAAGGTGATAGTACAATTGTAGATATTGTAAAAATGCGTAATAATATTACTAAAGCTAAGATTCTTGGTGAAGATGGTATTTATATGGCTGTTGAAGAAGCTTATGCGCCATCTTTATTTAATGCAATCATAGATAACAAACCAGCTTACGAAGTAAGAGGAATGTGGGATATGCAAGGTTACAGTATGGGTGGACCATTTATAACATATGCTATAGAAGATAAAATTAACAACAGATATTTAGTAGCAGATGGCTATGTTTATGCGCCATCATTACCAAAGAGAGACTATATTTTTGAATTAGAGGCGATTATTAAATCGATTGTGATTAAATAATCGCTATTAAGTCGTATTATGAGACAAAAAAAGGTCTTCTAAAACAATTGTTTTAGAAGACCTTTTTTATACAATGGGTTTTCCCGTTGTTTATTTGCTATTCTTTCTCTTTAGCGTCAACAGAATCATCTTTGTTAGCGTTTTTAAATTCTTTTAAACCGCTTCCTAATCCTTTCATTAATTCTGGAATCTTTTTACCACCAAATAGCAATAAAACAACAACAGCAATAAGAATTACTTGAGGCCATCCAATCATTAATGGGACAATGTTTAAACTCATAACTTTTAATTTAGATTGCAAAGTTAGTAATTATAGTTTAATTATAGCGTTGTAATAGCAACTTTAGGACTTTATAATGGTGCTATTTGAGTATTTTAACTAATTTTGTTTTAATGGCAAAAAAGAAAAAAAAGGAAAAGAAATTAGCTAAAAAGCTGCTTCATAAGTATCGTTTAGTCATCTTAAACGAAGATACTTTTGAAGAGCGCTTTGCAATTAAGTTAACGCGTCTCAATGTTTTTATTTTGACGTCAATTTCTGCTATTTCACTTGTTTTTCTTACTGTTCTACTGATTGCATTTACGCCATTAAGAGAGTATATTCCTGGTTATTCTTCTGCAAAACTGAAAAAAGAAGCTACGTTGTTAAATTATAAAACAGACTCTTTAGTTCAGAAATTAGAAGTCGATAAATTGTATTTTGCATCTATTAGAAAAGTACTAACAGGAGATGTTTCTACGCTAGATTTTAATAGAGATTCTTTAATAGAAGCAGCTAAAAATGACCTCGATATTTTACAAGTACCAACGAGTCGTGAAGATTCATTATTAAGAGAAAAAGTTGGTAAAGAAGATAAATACAATTTATTTGAAATTGCAGGTGACCATTCTAGTTATGTGCTTTTTCCACCTGTAAATGGTACTATTTCAGAAAGTTACAATTTAGAAGAGAAGCATTTTGCTGTAGATATCGTTGTTCCAGAAAACACACCAGTTAAAGCAACAGCAGACGGAACCGTGATTTTTGCAGAATGGACTGTAGAAACTGGTTACGTAGTCATTATAGAACATAACAGAGAGTTAATTTCTGTTTACAAACACAATGCAGCAATCACAAAGTCACAAGGAGATTTAGTGAAGTCTGGTGAAGTTATTGCCATGTCTGGTGATAGTGGTGAACTAACCACAGGACCACATCTTCATTTCGAATTATGGAGTAAAGGTTATCCTGTAAACCCAACAAATTTTATAGATTTTGAATAATGCCATCAATTAAAGCCGCTCTTTCAAAACCATTTGCAAAATATATTGCAAAACGAATTCAAAAATGGTCATCCAATCCGGTTGAGACCCAACAAAAGGTTTTTGATAATTTAGTTTCTGAAGCTAAACATACAACATTTGGTAAAGACCATAATTTTAGTTCTATATCCTCTTTTAAAGAATTTCAGAATAATGTTCCCATAAGAGATTACGAAGAATTAAAACCATATGTAGAACGTGTTGTTGCAGGTGAAGAAGATATTCTCTGGAAAGGGAAACCAATTTACTTCGCTAAAACTTCTGGTACAACTTCTGGCGCAAAATACATTCCTATAACTAAGGAAAGCATGCCAACACACATAGAAGCGGCTAGAAATGCGATTCTACTTTATATTAACGAAACAGGAAATGCAAAGTTCGTAGATGGTAAAATGATTTTTCTTCAAGGGAGCCCTATTTTAGAAGAAAAGAATGGTATTAAATTAGGTAGACTTTCAGGTATTGTAGCACATTATGTTCCTAAATATCTTCAGAAAAACCGATTACCAAGTCTTGAAACAAATTGCATTGATGATTGGGAAACTAAGGTTGAAGCCATTGTAGATGAAACCATAAATGAGGATATGAGCATAATTTCTGGTATTCCTTCTTGGGTGCAAATGTATTTTGAAAAACTGATTGAAAAGTCTGGTAAAAACGTTGGTGACCTTTTTAAGAATTTTAACCTTTTCATTTTTGGAGGTGTAAATTATGAACCTTATAGAGCCAAATTCGAAAATTTAATAGGAAGAAAAGTAGATAGCATAGAACTGTATCCTGCTAGTGAAGGATTTTTTGCATTTCAAGATAAACAGGATGAAAAGGGCATGTTACTTCAGCTTAATTCTGGCATTTTTTATGAATTCGTAGAAGCAGAATATTTCTTTGAAGTTAACCCAAAACGTATCACCATTGCAGATGTAAAGTTAGACGTAAATTACGTAATGATTATTTCTACTACAGCCGGACTTTGGGCATACAATATAGGAGACACTGTTCAGTTTACATCATTAAAACCATATAGAGTGATTGTAAGTGGAAGAATTAAGCATTTTATTTCAGCCTTTGGTGAACATGTTATTGGGAAAGAAGTAGAACTGGCTTTAAAGGAAGCGACTGAAAACACTTCTATTTCGGTTAACGAATTTACGGTTGCACCTCAAATAAACCCAGAAGAAGGCTTACCATACCACGAATGGTTAATTGAATTTGAAAATGAACCAGAAAATGAAGCTGAATTACTTGAAGCCTTAGAGACCTCATTAAAAAAACAAAACTCTTATTATTTAGACTTAATTGATGGTAAAGTTTTAAGGCCGTTAAAGATTACAAAAATAAAGAAAGATGGATTTCAATCTTACATGAAATCAATAGGGAAGTTAGGTGGACAAAATAAAATTCCGAGACTATCTAACGACCGAAAAATAGCTGACAGTCTACACCAACTTAATCTGACTAAATAAAGCTATATTTGTGTGTTAAAGTAACGTATGAGTACAATGAAAAAAATAGATAAAAGAACTAGAGCTCAAGAAAGTTCTAGTGCCATAGAACGCATGTATATTACAATGCGTCACCTCTTTAATCGTGGGTTTTATAAACCAATGGGTGTTTCTGGAGAAACATTACGTGAAGCCTTATTGCTTTTACGACCAGAAATTTATGGTTCAATTGGAGAGGAAAAAGCAGAATTAGAAGGGTTACTATATGTTGTAGACCGTTTACCACAAGGCATTGAAGAGTGTACATTTATTAACTTAACTAGTGATGAAGGTTATGGTAATTCACATTTTAAAGCTATAATTCCACCAAAAAGAAGACGTAACTGCTATCGTATTGACGATGAGCAAATGAATATAGAAATTACAAGAGGCCGTTCTGAGATTTACGATATCTTAACGCATCTTACATTCTTGTTTGTTGAGTCTCATAAAATTAGTAAACGCGTCATTATTGATGAGGAAGGGACAACGGTTAGAGATTGGCAGAAATTAGAAAATGCCGTTTCTTCAACTAAAAAACTGACACAGAAAGAACGCGAAATTGCAATTACACATACAGCGAATATTTTAGGTAGAACGTTTAATGAATTAACGGAAGCTTATCCAAAATTTGCTACCGATACCCAACCAGAGCGTTTATTACACATTGTTTACTGGTTAGGTAAATTAGCGATTGAAGAAACAATTAATAACAATAAGCGCACAATTACTTTTAGTCCGGTTTTAAGGGAACGCTTAGGCCACCATATCCATGGCGAAATGTGGGCTGATACTATTAAATCAGCATTACACAAAAACGGATTGTTAGAGCGACCTATTCACATCATTAGTGCTAATATGCATAGTGTAATGAATTCTTTGTTTGCAAAAGGAACACTGAAAGGTGCTGATGCTAAAAAAGATATTTTTGAAACCTATGAAGCTTTAAGTGATTCTAAAAACTCGGTTTTACGCAATAAAGTTGAAAAATCAGCGTTGCAAAGTGGAATGATTCCAATAAAAGATAGTTCTGGGACCAATATTGATGTTCAGATTTTTGATACCGACAAGATAGACTTTTCTAATTCAGAATTTAAGTATTTGGAAGAAGTAAAAGAAAACAAAGCGGTAATTTTTGTTATGGATTATGCCTTTGGAGAGCAGGCTTATGAAACTTTAGATGAATTTTTAAAACCTATTAAAGTTAATGGGAAGAATGTTCATTTAGATGTGAAGTCTATTTCAATAATGGGAAAAGCTGGAATTTTAGAAGGTGGAAAAGGTGATGTAATGATTCCGAATGCACATATTTTTGAGGGTACTGCGGATAATTATCCTTTTAAAAATGAACTTAGTAAAGATGATTTATTAGATTGTGGCGTTTCTGTTTATGAAGGCACAATGGTTACAGTATTAGGTACTTCGCTTCAAAATAAAGAGATATTGAAGTTTTTTAAGAATTCAACTTGGAACGTTATTGGCTTAGAAATGGAAGGTGCACATTACCAAAAAGCAATACAAGCAGCATCTCGAGTAAGAGGCAGTATTAATAAAGATGTAAAAGTAAGATATGCATATTATGCAAGTGATAACCCATTAGAAACAGGGAGTACTTTAGCTTCTGGTGGTTTAGGGACATCTGGTGTAAAACCAACTTACGTTATTACAAAAAAGATACTAGAACAAATATTTAATTCATAACACATGAGTGAAAAATTACCACAACAACCAAATAACGAAGAGGTTGATTTAGGGCAATTATTTAATGCAATTGGTAAATTGTTTGAGAAGTTATTTGCTTTTATAGGTAGCATATTCAAAGGGATTTTCTCTGCGATAATTCACGCCATAAAACCATTAGTTGATAATTTTAAGATAGTTGCAGCAGCACTTGTTATCACTGCTGTTTTAGGTTATGTATTTGAAAAGTCTAAGGATCCTATCTATTTTTCTGAAATGGTAGTTAAACCTCATTTTGATTCTAAATACCAACTCGCTAGTAATATCGGTTATTTTAATTCATTAATTGGTTCTAAAAACTTAAGTGAATTATCTGAAGTTTTTGAAATTGATGAATCTGATGCTGAAGTATTAGTCGGTTTTGAGCTTTTAGCTGGTCCAGAAACGCAGAACGATTTATTTGTGGAATATGATGAGTATGTAATGTCAATAGACACGTCTTTAGTTGACGAATTAAGTTATGTAGACTATTTAAAAAATAGGGATTTAATGTCTGGTAGGTTGTTTGCTATTAAGGCAAAATCTTCTAAAATTGATATTTTTCCTAAGTTAGCAGAAGGGTTTAGAAAAACGTTTGAGAATGGTTTTTCTGAGCACCAAAAAAAGGTAAGAGATACATTGGCATATATTGAACGTGAATCACTAAATAAGCAATTAGAACGTTTAGATAGCATTCAAAAAACGTATTTAGAAGCCATTAAAAATGATTCAAAAAAACCAAATTTATCGCTTGGATTAGGAGGAGCATTACCTCTCCAAATTGAGAAAACGCAAACAAAGGAGTATGAACTGTTTTTAAAAGAGCAAGAACTTAGAAGAAACTTGAATAAGCTAAATCAAATAGTTGCGGAAGAAAATACTTATTATGATGTTTTATCTAATTTTGATAAAATTGGTAAGACGGATAATAATATTATGCAACGCTATTCTTTACTTTTTCCTCTGTTAACATTGATCTTTTTCTTTTTGATCTTTTTGGCTTTAAAGGCATTCAAATTCATAAAAGATTATGAGTAAAAAAATCTTAATAACTGGTGGTGCGGGTTTTATTGGTTCTAATTTTATCTCTTATTTGTTAAATACTAATAGACAAATTGAAATCGTTAATTTAGATTTGTTAACGTATGCTGGTAATCTTTCAAATTTAAAGGAGTTAGAAACGAACGTTAATTACACTTTTGTAAAAGGAGATATATGTGATAAAAAATTAGTGAAAAGTCTTTTTGGTAAGTATGAATTTTCTGGTGTTATTCATTTTGCAGCAGAGTCTCACGTGGATAATTCTATTACTAATCCAGATACATTTATCAATACAAATGTTTATGGCACATTTAATTTATTAAATACGGCAAAGAATCATTGGATGGATGCTCCTTTTTCAGTTAAAGAGGGTTGTGAAGAAAACAGATTCCTACATATTTCTACAGATGAGGTTTATGGAACTTTAGGTAAAACAGGTTTATTTACAGAAGAAACACCTTATGCGCCTAATAGCCCTTACAGTGCTTCAAAAGCGTCATCAGACTTTATTGTGAGAAGTTATTTCCATACCTATGGAATGAATGTGGTTACCACAAATTGTAGCAACAACTATGGTCCTAAACAACATGATGAGAAGCTTATTCCAACTATTATTAGAAAAGCGATTAATAATGAGCTTATACCAATATATGGTGATGGAAAAAACATTAGAGACTGGCTATATGTAGAAGATCATTGTAAAGGTATCGATTTAGCATTTCAAAATGGAAAGGCAGGAGAAACTTATAATATAGGAGGAAAAAATGAACGCGATAATTTATATATAGCACATAAAATTTGTGATATATTAGATGAATTATCACCAAATACAAATCTTTATTCTGAACAAATTACTTTTGTAAAAGATAGGCCAGGACATGATTTTAGGTATGCTATTGATGCCTCTAAAATTGAAAAGGAACTTAATTGGAAAGCTGATGAAAATTTTGAAACAGGGATATTAAAAACAATTCAGTGGTATTTAGATAAGTACAAAAATTAAAAGAGCACGAAAAGAGCAAGTTCTAAAGTTTATCATTCAAGGATATGATTAATAGAGAACACTATGTGACCTTAAAAAACATTAAATATAATCACATGAAAGGAATAGTTTTGGCTGGTGGATCAGGCACCCGATTGCACCCATTAACCTTAGCCGTAAGTAAGCAGTTAATGCCTGTTTACGATAAACCGATGATTTATTATCCGATTTCTACACTAATGTTGTCTGGGATTAAGGAGATTTTAATTATTTCAACACCTCAAGACTTACCTTTATTTCAAAAATTATTAGGAGATGGAAAGTGTTATGGCTGTAACTTTCAATACGCAGTGCAAGAATCCCCAAATGGTTTAGCTGAAGCCTTTATAATTGGAGAAGAATTTATAGGTAACGATAAAGTAGCTTTAATTTTAGGTGATAATATTTTCTATGGATCTGGTTTAGCTGATTTATTGCAACAAAATAACGATCCAAATGGCGGAATTATTTATGCTTATCATGTTCATGACCCAGAACGTTATGGCGTTGTAGAGTTTGATCAAAATGATGTTGCAATTTCAATCGAAGAAAAACCTATAACACCAAAATCTAACTATGCCGTTCCTGGAATTTATTTTTATGATAATTCTGTTGTTGAAATCGCTAAAAACATAAAACCTAGTAAAAGGGGAGAATTAGAAATTACGGATATAAATAAGACGTATTTAAATCAAGGAAACTTAAAGGTTAGTGTATTAGACAAAGGAACAGCTTGGTTAGATACTGGAACGTTTAAATCTCTTATGCAAGCCTCACAGTTTGTTCAAGTTATAGAAGAACGACAAGGTTTAAAGATTGGTGCAATAGAAGAAGCCGCATACAAAATGGGCTATATAGATAAAAATCAATTTAAAAAAATAGTCGAGCCATTAACAAAAAGCGGCTACGGAAAACATTTATTAAGTTTAGTATCGGAATAGAATGACTGTAAAGGAAACAAAATTAAAAGGTTGTTATGTAATTCAGCCTAGCATATTTAGCGACAAACGCGGTTATTTTATAGAATCTTTTAACCAAAAGACATTTAATTCAAAATTAAACTTAGATATTAGTTTTGTGCAAGACAACGAATCTCAATCATCTAAAGGTGTTTTAAGAGGTTTACATTATCAATCAGGCATATATGCTCAAGCGAAATTAGTTAGGGTTGTAAAGGGTAGTGTTTTAGACGTAGCTGTAGATATGAGGTTAGACTCAGAAACATTTGGAGAACATATTTCAATAGAACTAACGGAAGCTAATAAAACCCAATTATTTGTTCCTAGAGGTTTTGCTCATGGATTTATTGTTTTAGAAGACGAAACTATTTTTAGTTATAAATGCGATAATTTTTACAATAAGGAATCTGAAGCAGGAGTTATCTATAACGATACAGATTTGAATATTAATTGGCAATTACCAGTTTCTGATTTTATTCTATCCGAAAAAGATTTAGTATTACCACAATTTAAAAATGCAGAGAAATGTTAAAAGTACTGGTTACTGGAAAGGACGGTCAATTAGCACAATGTATTAAGAGCGTTGCACATCAATATCCTAATCTAGAATTTGACTTTAAAGCATCCTCAGAATTAGATATTACTAATAAAGTTAAAGTTGAGTCTGCTCTTAGTGTTCAACAATATGACTATTGTATAAACTGCGCAGCATATACAAATGTAGATAATGCAGAAACAGAAACAGAATTAGCTTATAAAATTAATGTAATAGGGGCTAAAAATTTAGCAGAAGCATGTCTTAAATATCAGGTAACTTTAGTCCACATCTCTACAGATTTTGTCTTTGACGGAAAAGGAAGCACACCATACACTGAAAACTCTAATACGAAACCTATTGGAGTGTATGGCGAAACAAAGCTAAAAGGTGAAATAGAAATTTCTAAGACCTTAGAAAATCATTTTATTTTAAGAACGTCTTGGTTGTATTCAGAATTTGGGAATAATTTCTTAAAAACCATGTTGCGCTTGGGAAGCACTAGAGATGAGTTAGGTGTAGTTGGTGATCAAATTGGTAGTCCAACTTATGCTGTAGACTTGGCAAATGTTATTCTTCGTTTAATTGCATCTACAAACACATCTTATGGCATTTATCATTACAGTAACAAAGGTGTTATCAGCTGGTACGGTTTTGCTAAGGAAATATTTAGAATAAGTGAAAGCAACGTTAAGTTAAATAAAATAGAAACTAAAGATTACCCAACAAAAGCAGAACGACCAAAGTACAGTGTTTTAGAGACTTCAAAAATAACGAAAACATTAGGTCTTGAGATTCCTAATTGGAAAGAGAGTTTGGTGATTGCTATTTCAAAATTATAGTACAAACCAGTTTTTTCTAAATTAGATATACTTAACGCTGCCTTCTAATTTACCGCTAATAACAATATTTGGATTTAACTTATTTACATAAGTTTCATCATACGTTTTCCAAATATAAGTTACTTCATAAAAATGCAGAGATAGAAATTGAACCAAGTTAATAGTATAAGAATCTCTAAAAACTAATACTTTCAGTTTGTTATTACAGTTTGTGTTTTTTGTTCTAACTGTTTGAGGCGGAAAACCATTTGTATCTAAATACATGAAGCCTTCTGATGGGTTTTTTAAAGAGAATTTTGGTAAAATATCTGAATAACCATCAATTCTATTAACACCAATAATGTTTGTAAGATCACCTCCATATATGGTGTTTTCTTCAACATTAAACTTATCTAAATCAAATGCGGTTAGTTGAAGTTCTTTTTTTGTTTGTTTACAGAAAGAACGATAAGCAAAATATGCACCATATTCATTCCAATGTCCATCTAACTTTTGATATAAATTATAATCATTTTTCTTTGCCTTTAAATCCTCTCTTACATCAAAAAAGTTAAAGTCTTTATCCTTAAAGTACTCGACCATTTGATCGCTAATGGCTTTTTTATCTTTAAAAGATATATATACATTACTTGGTAGCAATTCTGGATATATGGAGTGTTTATTAGGCCAAAAACCTGCTATATAAGTAATGTTTTGTTTGTTGAGTTTCGTTTTTCTTGCAATGATACTTTCACATTTATATTTTAAATCTGAATGAGAAAATAACTTAGGATTTAAAACATAAGGTCTTCCTGAGAACATATGATGGTCTTTTCCAAATATAGCTCTATCAGGTGCAGGAGATGTTTTAAATAAGTATATTTTGGTTAGTCCAGAATATTTAACAAAGAAGTTTCTTAGTCCAAAATTGTCATTATAATAAGCTTCAAATTTCTTCGTGTAAACTTTTGAAAATTCAAAATCAGGAAAAGTATTTAATTCTCTTTTTTCTACAAAATTAGTTTTAGGATTAACGCCTAACAATTTAACTATTAGAGGTGAAAATAGAGCTACGATAAAAATGGTTATAAAAATAATTTGTGATGGCTTATAAGGTACTGAATTCTTGATTCCCGTCACGCAAAAAAAGAAAACTGAAAGTCCTATAATAAGGGAAATAACTATAGCAATTAATGGACTAATATAGTTTTTAATCTGTGATATTTTAGCGATATCTGCCGTAACTAATTCTGTAGAGATTAAGTAAGGGTCATAAACATTAGCAACTTCATTTAATGTTAATATGCCTTTATTGATGTTAATAAATTTATTAGGACTAAAATAAGTTGAAACATCACCTGCATTATAGACGACTTTATCAGTCTCGGTTTTAAGCGTTATACTTTTTAACTCAATGTTTTTTTGCGCTTTATTAATACCTAAATCTAATCTTAAATTTTCTATGTTTTGAAGAGGTATTTTAAAATTAATATTTTGAGAATCATTAGAGCCAAAAACATTAATTCTAGTACTTTGTTCTTGATTAAAATTTTGAGATTCAGAATAGAAAACTTGAAAATTATCATTTTCTAATACCTTAGCTTCAATGGTTATTTCAATCTCATTAGGCTTAGTTTTTTTTAAGCTTAAGAGAAAATAGCCTAGAATAAAAACAAGGATTGAAATAATAAAAGATGTTTTCTTACTCATAATATTAAAATCTAAAATAAATAAAAGGATTATAAGTAGTTTGAGACAATTCTAAAATTGTAAAAGCAAATAGTATTAAATAAAAAACTCGTCCTAATGAATTGCTCAAGGTCGAATTATTAATAACTAGTGCTGATATTTTATTTTTTATAAATGTCTTTATTGGTGTGCAAAAAAGCAGTGCGATAACTAAGATAAAAACAACATAATTGTTTAAATACATAATTGGCGAAATATCAGTTCCTTTAGAAAAGGAAAATAGTTTTGCAATATAGTATACAGCATAAGTTAAGTCTTCGGACCTGAAGAAAACCCACCCTATCGATACTGTGAGTAAAAGATAAAAATGACTTAGAAATGTAAATTTTTTAGCCCATGGAAAAGATATATTTCTTTCGAGCAGAATAAAAAAACCATGAAATAGTCCCCAAACAACAAAGTTCCAACTTGCACCATGCCACAAACCTGTTACTAAAAATACAATGATGAGGTTTAAATACATACGTTGTTTTCCTTTTCTATTTCCTCCTAAAGGAATATAAAGATAATCTCTAAACCAGGACGATAATGAAATGTGCCATCTTCTCCAAAATTCTTTTATAGATTTAGAAATGTAAGGATAGTTGAAGTTTTCTTTAAAATTAAAGCCTAGCATACGACCCAATCCTATAGCCATATCTGAGTAACCCGAAAAGTCGAAATATATTTGAAGAGAATAACATATAATGCCTAGCCAAGCAATACCTGAAGATAAATCTGATGGTGCAATTTCAAAAGTTTTATCAGCAATAAAACCTAAACTATTAGCGATAAGCACTTTTTTTGCTAAACCTCTAATAAATTTTTGAATACCAGATTCAAACATTGCCGCATCAATTTTTCTGTTTTTTATCTCTTTGTGAATGTCTGCATATCTAACAATTGGACCAGCAATTAATTGCGGAAAAAGTGAGATATATAAACCTAAATGCACAAGATTTTTTTGACTAGGTACTTCTTTACGGTAAACATCTACGAGGTAGGAGATATTTTGAAACGTAAAAAACGAAACACCAATAGGAAGAATAATACTATCAGCATTCACAGGTATATTTAGCCCAATATTTGCAAGGTTGTCAATAATAAATCCAGTATATTTATAATAAACTAGGACGAGTAAATTAGCTAAAACACCTAGTAAAAGTATGGTTTTTTTTTGTTTGCCTTCAAAACGAGAGAGTCCTAAGCCAATAAGATAATTCACGCAAATAGAGCAAATCATTAAAAACACAAGATAAAATTCGCCCCAAGCATAAAAGAACAAACTTGAAAACAGAATGAAAATGTTTCGGTATTTTTTTTGGATTATAAAATGTATTGTTAAAAAAATGGGGAGAAAAAGGAATAGAAATACAGTAGAACTAAATACCATTGAAACTGATTGATTAAACTCAAAGATAGTCGTAATAATTCTATTTTTTCACTGACATTCTCAAAATAAGACTACTTGGTATACTAGATTACTATTGTATCTTTGTTTTATTGATTTTAAAACAAATTTTTAATGAGAAAAGTATTAGTAGTTTTTGTTTTGCTAACACTTTTTTGTTGTGAGGAAAAAAATAAACCAACTATTATTGACAACGCTAAAGCAAAACAAGAATTCTTAACAGTTACAGTGAAAGCTATTGTTGTAGAAGATGATACTTTTGATTTGTTTTTTTCGGAGCACATTTTAAGTCAATATAACCCAGACGAGCACGTAAGTTTAAAGGTTAAAGGAGGTAACAATACTCAAGAATTAGTTTTTAATCTTCCTAAAGAAATATACCCAATAAAACTGCGTTTAGATGTTGGGGCTAAAGAACATAATACCGTTATTAAAATTGATGAAGTCGTTTTTTCTACTGGCAATAAAAAAAAGATAATTAACTCTAACGAGTTCGATTTAATTTTTAAACCAAACAAGTACTTAGAAAAAACAGACGGAATTAACACGTATAAAAGACAAACAATAAATAATTTTTATGACCCATTCTTTGTTACAATAAATATTGAAGAGATGGTAATGGGATTATTTTAGTAGAGCTATGGAAAAAAAATTTAAGACACTAGATTGTACATTAAGAGATGGTGGTTATTATACTAATTGGGACTTTAATAAAGACCTTGTACATGATTATTGTAGGGCCATAGAGGTTCTTCCCATTGAATATGTAGAAATTGGCTACCGAAGCATTCCTTTAAATGGGTATTTAGGAGAATATTTTTATTGCCCAGAACATGTAATGGCAGAATTGAAAGCGTTAATGCCTTCAAAAAAACTGGCTATAATTCTTAATGAAAAGGATATAAGAGGTCATCATGTAGAAGATTTATTAAAGCCATGCCTTAAATATATTGCTATGGTTAGGATTGCCATAGACCCAAAAAACTTTAAAAGAGCAATAGAGTTAGCAAAAGCCGTAAAGTTGATGGGTTTTGAGGTCGCTTTTAATGTTATGTATATGTCTAATTGGAAACAAGATTCTGATTTTTTAAATGACTTAGAAGGACTAGAAGATACTATAGACTATTTTTATATGGTAGATTCTTTTGGAGGTATCATGCCAAATGATGTTGTAGACATTATGACCTTAGTAAAATCAAAAACGAATGTAAAACTTGGTTTTCACGGACATAATAATTTAGAAATGGCACTCATTAATACTATTACTTCTATAAATGAAGGTTGTGAGATTGTAGATTGTACAATTACAGGAATGGGAAGAGGAGCAGGTAATCTAAAAACAGAACTTTTTTTAACTTATTTAAATAAAGCTAAAAACATAGAAATAGAATATACTAAATTAGGTAAAGTCGTTGCTTCATTTGAAGACATGAAAAAGAAACATGGTTGGGGAACAAATTTACCATATATGTTTTCTGGTGCTTTTTCACTTCCTCAAAAGCAAGTGATGGAATGGGTTGGGATGAATAGATATCCTATGAGTAGTGTGGTAAATGCATTAAAAAACCAAAAGGAAGATATTGAGGATAATTTTAAATTACCAATTCTAGAAAAAGAAGAGAGGTTTTACAAAACTACTATTATTTTGGGAGGAGGAAAATCAGCAAGAAATCATAACACTGCGATTAAAAAATTAATAAAAAAAGAAAAGAGTGTATGTTTAATACATGCTGGCGCACGGAATGTATCGGATTATTTAGACGTGAAATGTGATCAGTTTTATGCTTTATCTGGCTTTGAGAGCGAAAAGTTATTAAGTAACATAAATGACCACACAAAACTATCTCAAACGTGCATATATCCGCCATTTCCTAGAGTAATGGGTACGGTTATTCCCAAAGAGATTAAATCAATATCTAAAGAACTCTCTTCTATAAGCTTTACTAAATCATCCACGGAATCACCTCTAACTATCGCTATTCAAATAGGTTTAGATCTTGGAGTCCACAATGTATATTTAGTCGGTTTTGATGGTTATGATGCCTTAATTAACCAAACACAACAGATATTAGCACAAGAAAATCAGGCTATTATTAACGATTTGTTATTAATTAAAAACTTAAATGTATTAGCCTTAACACCTACAAAATATAAGAATTTATCAACATCTTCAATTCATAGTCTAATATAATGATTACAGTATTTTTACCATGTAGAGCAGGTAGTGAAAGAGTTCCTAATAAAAACACGAAGCCTTTTGCTGAAGTAGAAGGAGGATTATTATTTTTAAAGATTAAAGAATTATTAAAAGCTAAGCTAGTTGACACTATAGTTGTTTCTACAAATGATAATGAAGTAAAGAAAATTGTAGAGCGCTTTGGTGATAAAATTATTGTAGACAATAGACCAGAGCATCTAGCATCATCCTCTACTAGTACAGATGATCTAATTAAATATGTGCCTAAAATAATAAAATCTGGCCATGTATTATGGACACATGTCACATCACCATTTTTAAAAGCAGAACATTATGATTTAGCTATAAAAACGTATCTTAAAAATTTAGAAGAAGATACATTTGATAGTTTAATGTCTGTAAATAACTTACAAACGTTTTTATGGGATAAAAACGGAAGTATTAATTACGATAGGAATAAAGAAAAATGGCCAAGAACTCAAACGTTACCAAAGCTTTATGAGATAAATAGTGGTATTTTTATAAATTCCGTTTCTAAATACATTGAAACATTAGATCGAATTGGAAACAAACCGTTTTTATATGAAACAAAAGGTTATGCATCATTTGATATTGACTGGCCGGACGATTTTGATATGGCAGAATTAATATATAAACACCTTAATTAAATGAAATTTAAAACAATTCTATGGGATTTCGATGGTGTTATATTAGACTCCATGCAAGTTAGAGACTTTGGGTTTAGAGAGATCTTTAAAGACTTTAAGCCGTTAGAAGTTGATAAGCTTGTTGATTATCACAGATATAATGGTGGTCTTTCTAGATATGTTAAAATAAGATATTTTTTTGAACACATAATTGGTAGAGAAACAACTGAAGAGGAAATTTTGGATTATGCTAATCGTTTTTCTGTTATTATGAGAGAATCTCTTATAGACCAAAAAAATCTAATAAAAGATAGTGTTTCATTTATAGAAAAAAATTATAGTAATTATAAGTTTCACATTGTCTCAGGATCTGATCAAGAAGAGCTTCGTTTTTTATGTAAGGAATTAAATTTATCTGCATATTTCTTATCTATTGAAGGTTCGCCAACAGCTAAAAACAAGTTGGTTAAAGATATTATTAGTAAACATAACTACGAAAAGCAGAGTACGTGTTTAATAGGTGATTCTATAAATGATTTTGAAGCCGCTGATAATAATGATATCTCTTTTTATGGTTATAATAACCAAAGCCTAAAGGAGGTAAGCCCAAATTATATTTCTACATTTAGTCAAGATGCCGTAAAACTGAATTGAAAACTCAATTAAAATATAGTGCAAGTAATTTTATTAGACTTCTAGAGACTTTAGTTTTAAACATTGGTTTAGCTAGAGTGATTTTAGACGTTTCTGAATTTGGTAAGCTTCAGCAGTTTTTCGTTATCCTAACCTTTGCGGTAACGGTCGCATCTGCGTTTCCGACAACACTCAATTATTATATTAGTAAATACAATACCTTTTTAGAGAAAAACGCGCTATACAAGCGCTTTTTCTTTAGTATGATTTTCTTTTCCATGTTAGCCGCATTTCTTTTTTTTGTACTAAAGGACAAGCTTGCTTTATGGTTCGAAAATGATTTTTTTCCAATCTATATTGTCTATTTTGTATTTATTATTTTGTTTAAAATAACGAATACTTTTTTCTCTAATTTCTTCTTATTCTCTGATAAGCTCAATTATTTAAACGTAACTAGCTTTTTGTTTTTAATAAGTTATCTAGCTGGCTTTTTTTATTTCGGAACCCATGAGTTTACAATTACTGAAATCTTACAGTTTTTCTTAATATACGAAGTGGTGAAGTTTTTAGTGTATAGTATTCCTTTTGCTAAATCATTTAAAGAGTTTAATTTTAAAACAGATGTTAATCTAAAGAATGAAGAATTAAAATTTGTGTTGCCAACTATATTTTTGGTTTTAGCAGGCATACTAAATATGCAAATAGATAAATATATGATCTCTGCCATAGAAACTCCAGAGGTATTTGCTTTCTATCAAGTTGGTGCATTTAATATTCCTTTTATTGCAGTGATTACAACATCGTTATTTACCGTGATTACCCCTAAAATAACAGAACTATTACGAGATAACCATATTACAAAAACACTAAAACTTACTAAAACAACGACGAAACAAATTTCTGTTTTATTACTTCCAATTATAGTATTCTGCTTTTTGTTTTCTACAGAGATAATCATTCTACTATTTGGTTCTCGGTTTGAAGAATCAGGAAGTATTTTTAAAATATACACCTTACGTTTTTTAATATCAGTTTTTCCGTTTAGTATTTTTATGGGTATAATTGGATTAAAAAACTTAGCTCCAATCCATGTTGTTGCGAGTGCTGTGGTGAATGTTATTTGTAATTTGATTTTGATTCCAATATATGGAAATATTGGAGCTGTCATTGCAACATTAATAGCAAGCTATACTACCGTAATTATTCCTATTTTATTTATTAATAGAAGGCTATCAACAAACTTGTTCTCATACTTCCCAATTATTCAAATTCTTAAAGTAATAATAGTATCTACTTTAGTAGCTTTACCATTCTATTTTATAGCAAAAGATTTATTTATAGCAGATGAAAAAAAGTATTACATTGTACCTTTGTCTATATTCTATTATTTGATTATTTTAATAATTTTAGAGCGTAAATTCTTCAAAAACCTAGTGAATAAGTTTAAATGAAAAATCTCTTTTATATACATAGCCATTTAACTTATTATGTGACTAAAGCGATTATTAAAAAGTTTCATTTGGTAAATGAGGATATTGTATTTGTGATTTCTAGAAACTATGAAAACGATGAAATTAGTAACTTCACAATAATAGACATTACTGATATACATGATGATTTAGATTCTTTTGGACTCACAAATTTTTACAAAAAACATAAGCAGATTAATAAGATTGATAAACTATTAACTAATCAATTTAGAGATGGTATAAAGTTTAGAGCGTATTTGCCACATGTATTTCATCCTGCAATGCAGATTATAGTAACTCACAATCAATGCGACGAACTTCATATTATAGAAGAAGGTGTAAATGCCTATTCATTATACTTAATGAATAATAATGACAAGAGCATCGTAAAGGAATTGGTTAAGAGTACTTTAAATGCATTACCGTTTATTGGAAAAAAACGTATCTTTTTTGTCAAAACTTTTGATTTAACAAGATTTGCTAAAAAGACACCTTCAATTTTTTATTCAATTACTTCAAAAGGATTTCAGGGTTTACCATATCATGTAGAAAGAATAAAAATGCTACCATCTAATCATATCGATTATGACATTTCTGGGAGCTCTGTATTAGTTTTAGAAGGAGCTGTTGAGCAAGGCAATATGAAGTTAAGCACAATGCTTAACGGAATAAAAAGAATATTAGAAGATGTTACAGCCGGTAAAATTTATATAAAATTTCATCCTGCACAATCTAAAACGAACTGTATTAAAATCGAAAACCTAATTAAACAACACAACATAAACACAGAAGTTATACCCAATAATATTGCATTTGAGCAAATTATTTTAACAAATTCTGGCTTAAAAGTTTATGGTTTTACAACATCATTATTGTTTTATGCGAGTGAATATGGTTGTGAGGTTTTTTCTTATGAAGATTATTTAGATAACGACTTACTATTTAAAACATTTAGAGAAAAAAATAATTTTGATTTAGAAAGACTTTTAAATGGATAAAAAACTAATAGTAAAAAAAGATTCTTTATTACTATGGTTTTTGTGCCTGTTGGTTGGTGTATCCGCTATTTCAACTAACTATGGTTCGGTTTTACGCTATACCAAATATTTGATACCGCCTATTTTTTTATTATTTGCATTTTCTGGGATTAGAAAATTAAAAATTTATGCGACGCCTTTAAAAAACCTTTTGCTTTTTTCGGGTTTAATTATTCTTAACTTATTTGTTTCTATAGTTAGTTACGATTTGTCTTTTCGATTTTTTGAAGAGGCGCTTTTAATATTGTTACCTATTTTATCCATAATTTTAATAACCACAGTTATTAAAAAGCCGGTAGGTGTTATTTTAGACTCACTATTTGTTGTCTATGCTATAATTTTTATTATTACCAATATTAGCTTTTTCTTTAATGTTAATATTATAAATGATTTTATCCTAGCGCTAAAAACATCATCCCTAAAAACAGAATCTTGGATGGCTTTCCCATTTGGTTTGTTTATGATCTTTTATATTATAGAAAAACGAAAAGTGAGAACAATTGTGTCTATCATTTTATTTTTGTTGGCTTTTAAAAGAATTTCAATAGTAGGCGCATTGCTTGGGTTGGCTGTATACTGGTTTTTTAGTATTAGAAATAAAAAAGCTTCAAATAAGAAAAATGTTTACTATTGGTTTATATTTCTCAATTTTACGTTATTAATAATAATATATAATTTTATACAAGGTAATTTTGACCAGTTGATAACTGATATCACAGGTATTAGTCCCAATTGGTTTACACAAGGAAGATTAAGAGTTTATACAGATACAATTAATCATTTTTCATCTAATATTTTCTTTGGTAATTCGTTAGGTTCTACTAATTTATTTTTGTCTGCTAATTTTGAGAATATTAGTTTCTTACATTCTGATATTCTAAAAATAATAGTGGAAATGGGTTTTGTTTCCTACTTAATATGGGTTTTTGGTTTTTTTAAAATTAACTTAGTGAGCAAAAAGGCGATTCCTCTTTTAATATTTATGAATCTCTTATTTTTGTCAGATAATGTATTTATCTATTTTGATACACTTTTTATCTTTTATCTATTGATAATATATTACAGTCTACAACCAGAAAGTTATGAAGTACGAAAAAGTAGTTGATTTTTTATTCATAACTATTGCAGTTACGATTCCATTTTGGATGTTAGCTAACAATATTGCTATTATTTTAACTCTGGTTACTGCGATTGTCTATTCTGCAACAAATAGAATGTCTGTAAAGAAGTGGGAACCTTTATATACACCGCTTATATTGTTATTTGCTTTAATGGTCATTGCGTTGTTATACACAAATAATTTAGATAGAGGGTTTAAAAAATTAGAGCACCGTATTGTTTTCTTAGTAATACCTATAATTTGTTATTTGTTTTCTGGTTTTATTAATAAAAAACTCGTCTTTAAAACCTTAAAATGGTATGTTTTGTCAATTCTATTGGCAAGTCTTATCTTTTATAGTGCGGCTATTTTAAGAACCTTGTATTATGCATCTCCAAATCCATTTAACCAGATTAATGGTAATTTTTTCTCATATATGGAGCTGACAAAAGTTATAGAAGGTACACACCCTATTTATTTTGGAACTCAAGTGTTGTTTGCGCTATTTATTATTGGTTATGATGGGATTGAGTCAAAAGGAATATTAAACATAAATATGGCGCTTAGATTAACGCTAACTCTATATTTAACAGTGTTATTGTTTTTTCTTAATTCATTTTTATTGACGGGATTGTTTTTAATAATGATAGTTTATTTTGGGTTTTTACTAAAAAAGCATACTAAATTTAAATTATTTATTGCAGCTTTATTGCTTGTTAGTGTCTCGCTCTCATCACTATTTGTAGTAGATAAATTAAATGGTATAGATATAAAAAATGATATTACATCTCGCGATTTTTCTGGCTCTAATTTTACTGCTGTTAGAGCAAGAGTTGCTAAATATTATTGCTCAATAGATCTTATATCAAATAATTTTTGGACAGGAGTTTCTCCAGGAGATGAGATTGATGAATTGATGAAGTATTACGAAAAGAATAATTTTATTCATGGAAAAACCCAAAAGTTTAATTCACATAATCAATATCTAACTGAGTTTATATATACAGGTGTTTTTGGGTTTTTAGTATTAGTCTCGCTATTCTTCGTTATATTTAAAAAGGGACTTGTAAGTCATAATAAGCTTTTAATTGCGATAGGGTTTATATATTTGTGTTTTAATTTAACAGAGTCTGCTTTGGTAAGAAATAAAGGAATTATTTTCTTTGTCTTTTTTACATGTTTACTCGTAAATGTGAATTTTAATAATAATCAAAAAATTAAGTGAAAACGCTAAATGAGTCTATTCTTTGTTTTTCCGATTTCTGGACCCAACAATGGTGTTAAGGTTATATCTACGCATATAAAAGATGCTCTTGAATTAGATAATGAAATAGAAATTAATACAATAGATACAGCACAAGCCAAGGACTATGATAATTTTGGTAAGTTTAGTTTTAGTAAAATATCGTTTCTTTTAAAGGTCATTAAACGACTTTTTAAAATTAGAAAAAAGGACAGTGTCTATCTTAATTTTACACCAAAAGGATTTGCTTTTTATCGCGATTTAATCATCTTATTTGTTTGTCATTTTAAAACCTTAAATGTTACGATTCATATTCATGCAAATGGATTGGAGGATAAAATTAAGTTTTATAACAAAAGGTTGTTTTTAAAAACAAAAATTATTGTTATAAATAAAGCTCAATTCAAAATTATTGAAGCATTAGGACTAAGTTGTTTTTTATTACCTAATGCGTTGCCAGATTACTATACATCTAAACCTTTGAGATATAACCAATCTGATGAGGTAAATTTTATTTTTTTATCTAATATTTCTAAAGCAAAAGGAATTTATAGAATCGATAAATTAGCACAATTAATTAAAGCAAAAGGCATTAAATGTAAGCTAAATATCTATGGTGGTATTTTATGTGATAAAGACCAGACATTGATTAAAGCATTAAACAAAGAGTATCAATTTCTTACTTATTATGGACCTTTACTAAATGAAAATGATAAATTTGAAGCATTACAGCAAAATGATGCATTATTATTTTTAAGTGATGAAAATTATGAAGTTTCTCCATTGGTTTATATAGAGGCTCTAATGAGTGGACTAACCGTATTCACAACAGAACAAGTTGTATCGCAAAATCTTTGTGATGATAATGTAGCTGAAGTTTTAAATAACGATTTAGATAATTTCGAAATATTGTTTAATAAGTTTTCGAGAACTAAAGAAGAAATTAAACCTATTGTAAGACGTACCTATCTTAGTAATTATTCGTTTGCTGATTATATAAAGGAACTAAAAAAAATTACTTTTCATGGCTAAAGAAGGAAATATTAGTATTCTTGTGGTTACTCATAATCACGGAGACTTTATTCAAAAATTATTAAACTCTTTAACACGCTTTAATATAAAAAACGTTTATTTCTGTGATGCTAAATCTAGTGATAACACTGCAGAGATACTCTTAAATAGTTCCTACAGTAATTCTGTTTTAATTAAAAAGAAATTAGAAGGGTTCTCTAAGAACAATAATGATCTAATTAGGCACTTCAATCTTAAAACAAAGTATTTTTTATTATTAAATCCGGATACTTATTTTGAAATGGATTTTATAGATATTCTATATAAAACCATGCAAAACAATCCTAAAATTGCTATTACTACACCATTATTAAAATATCCAGACGGAAGACTCCAAAAGACTTGGAAACATTTTCCTAATTTTATCAATGTATTTAAAAAGAGATTAGGGATTTTAAAAGCTTTAGACGAATCACAAATGCAAGGACCCGAAATAGATTGGTGTCTTGGTGCATGTATGTTAATTAGCGATAAATTACTCAAAGAAAATGAGTGTCTTTTAGACGAAAGATATAGGTTATATTGCGAAGATATTGATATTTGTTTTGAAGCTCATAATAAAGGGTTTAAAATTATTGCAGTATCAGACGCGATAGTATTTCATCACTTAAATGAGACTAGTTCAAAAAATATTTTTAGTAAGTATAATTTTTGGAATATAAAAAGTATAATAAAGTTTACAATAAAATGGAATGTTAAATACTATAGAATCCTTCGATCAAAAAAAGATTGACTTTAATTCATTTGATATAAAGTTAGTATTACCTTCTCTTATTTTATTTGCTTTTTACTTCAGTGAATTTATAAGTAAATATCTAAAGTTTAGTAATTTTGATTTCACTAGAGTCTCAGGGGTTGTTAAGCTTTTAGTTGAAATTTTTTTATGTGGATATATTTTTATTTATAAGAAAGAATTTAGTAAACAATTATTAAAAGGCATAGTTCTATTTACTATGTTTTATATACTGGGACAATTTTTTCTTTTAAAGGAAAGTTTTTTAAACAGACTCGTTTTAAATTTATATACGCTTAATTCATATGTTTTTGTTTTCATTTTGTACTATGCCTTTAAGCCTATAAACAAAACTGACAGAATAATTGCAAAAAAACAATTGAGTTATTTAGACACAACAATTAAAGGTATTTTTATAATAAATGCTTTTGCAATTCTGATTGGGTTTATTTTTAATTTAGATTTATTTAAAACTTATATAGGGTTCTCTAATAGGTTTGGTTACAATGGTCTTTTTTTACACGCTAGTCATTCAAGTTATATATATATCATTTTAATAATGTATTTCTTTGCCAGTTACTTAAATAAGAAAACCAACATTAATTTTATTTTTCTATTGTGTTCAATTGTTTTTTCTTTTATGATTGGTACAAAAACAATTTATTTATTCAATTTACTTTTCTTATTGTATTTACTTTATACTTCTGTAAAACGAATTTATGCGCTTTTTATATTATTCGCTATTGGTATATTTATAATGTTCACTTACTCTTTTGGCATTCAAATTTTTAAAGATAACTTTTATGTGCTTCATAAAGTTTACCAAAATCATGGGATTTTAACAATGTTATTTAGCTATCGAGATATAAATGTAACAGATGGTTTTGTACCCTATATTCATAAAAACTGGAGTGTCATTAACTATATTTTCGGTGGTGCTGAATTTAATAACTTCAGAACAGAGATTGAAATCGTGGATTTGTATTGGTTCTTAGGTTTTTTAGGGACTTTTATATATTTAAAAATATTTTATAATAAAATCCTTTCTGAGCTATTGAGAATAAAAAAATTAAGGTTTCCTATGATTGCATTTTTATTGTGTGGATTGCTTTCTGGTAGTTTTTTTACCAATGTTCCAATATTACCATACTTGATAATATTCTATTATGCCGTAACTATTAGTTTTTATCAAAACTCAATCCAAAAACAATTGTAGATACATATCTTTGTCGTAACTTTTGTAAACGATACATTTGTATTCTATTTCTAGATAATAAAAAAATTGAGTTTATTTAAACAGGGAAGATATTCAGGATACTTAAGGCCTATTTCATATATAATTGATTTAAGTGTTATCAACAGTATTGCTATAATATATTTATTAAGCGAGAAGAATTCTATTATTTTTTCAATCTTTATTTCAATGGGTTGGGTTTTATTATCTGTTTATTCACAATTTTATGAAGTATATAGATACACCAGGCCGATAAGTATTTTATCACTAACAGTAAAACAGTTCATTTTATTTCTATTACTAGTATTTGCATTTTCTGGGCTGTATCACGAGTTAGATATATATCCAAGACCCATTGTAAAATACTTACTTTTATGTTTTCTATTTATAACTATTTTTAAGTTTGCAATCTATTATTTGTTGCAGAAGTATAGAACTTCCTTTGGCGGTAATTATAGAACTACTGTTATATTTGGTTTAAATAAAAAAACTATTGCGTTAGACAATTTTTTTAATAAGAATCCAGAATATGGCTATTCACATAAAAAAACCTTTGATTTTAAGAAAAAAGAACATTCTTTAGCTGAATGTTTTCAATATGTGCTAGCTGAAAACATAGACGAAATTTATTGTTCAATTTCCGAATTAACAAATGCACAAATAGCAGATACAGTAGATTTTGCAGATAACAACTTAAAAATCCTAAAGTTTATACCAGACAGTAAAGAAATTTACGCAAAAAGACTACAATACGAGTATTACGATTATATTCCAATTCTAACGCTTAGAAATATTCCACTTGAAGATTCGGTTAATACTTTTTTAAAAAGAGGTTTTGATATTTTGTTTTCCAGTTTTATGATTGTTTTTGTCCTATCGTGGCTAACACCAATAATCGCTATTTTAATTAAATTAGAATCTAAAGGCCCTGTGTTTTTTAAACAATCTCGAAATGGTTTTAACTACAAAGAATTTGATTGTTTTAAGTTTAGGTCAATGATGCCAAATAAAGATGCACATCTTTATCAAGCCACAAGAGGCGATGATCGTGTAACCAAAGTTGGTAAATTCATTAGGAAAACAAGTATAGATGAATTGCCTCAGTTTTTCAATGTTCTTTTTGGTGACATGTCTGTTGTTGGCCCTAGACCTCATATGGTGAGCCATACAACTATGTATGCTAAAAGAATCGATAAATTCATGGTGAGACATTTTGTGAAACCAGGAATAACAGGTCTAGCTCAGACTAGTGGATTCAGAGGCGAAGTTGAGACAGATAAGGATATTATAGGAAGAGTAAAATTTGATATCTTCTATATCGAAAATTGGTCACTTTTATTAGATATGAAGATTATTTTTCAAACTTTTGTTAATGCTGTAAAAGGTGATGATAAAGCTTATTAAATTATAAAATGCAGCCGCTAGTTTCTATCATAACTCCAATGTATAATAACGCTAATGTTATTATTGAGACGATTACAAGTGTTATTAATCAGACTTACAGCAATTGGGAGTTACTTCTAATTGACGATGCCTCCTCAGATGAAACTATAGCTATTTTAAAGCTATTTAAAGAATCCGATTCACGGATTAAACTATTTCAACACAATCAAAACAAAGGCGCAGCAGAAGCACGTAATTTAGGCACTAAAATGGCAACAGGAGATTACATAGCCTTTTTAGATGCAGATGACCTTTGGAAAGAAAACAAACTAGAGCTTCAGGTTAGTCAACTAATTAATAATATTACAGATGTTAGTTTCGGAACCTATGAATGGATTGATTCTAAAAGTAAACCATTAAACAAAAGGGTAGAAGCCTTAAAACAATTAACCTATAACAAATTACTTAAAGCAAATTACGTCGGCAATTTAACAGGAATCTACAACTGTAAAAAACTTGGTAAAATTTACACTAAAGATTTAAAAAAACGTCAAGATTGGTTGTTGTGGTTGGAGGCTTTAAAGCGAAGTGATAAACCAGCAATTAGTATTCAAGAAACCATTGCGTATTATCGTATTACGGAAGGTTCCTTATCTTCAAATAAAACCAATTTAATAAAACACAATTTCAATGTGTATTATAAAGGCTTAGGGTATTCTTATATAAAATCTTCGTTGTATTTAGTACAATTTTTGTTTGAACATTTATTAATTAAAAAGCGATTAATTAAGTCTATAGTTTAGAAATAAACTGCTTTAATTTTCCGGCTTTAGTTCTGTTTAGTTGAGAAACACGTTCAAAATCCACTTTAATTCCAGGTTCTAAATAACGTTCCATTTCTGTTGTAATAATTTCTTTTTGTTCATTAGAAAGTTCTGTTCTACTCACAAAACGAATTATAAAATGGTCTAAAGCCAATTGTTCAATTACAAATTCTGAAACATTGCCATCATTCTCAATAACACTTTTAGTAATGTAGTAAAAGGTTAATCCTGCTGCTTTTTTTCCGCTTGGTAAAATGGCAATATCATTTGTTCTTCCTACTAGTTTTTTTAGAATAGGCTTTCTTAAAGTACTTTTTTCAGAAAGGATTCCTATATCACCAACATCATATCTTATTAATGGATGTGCTTTATTGTATAATGATGTAATTACAATTCGGCCTTCTTTTCCTAACGGTAAAACGTTTCCGTTATCATCGAGGATTTCAACATATAATGTTTCATTATTTATTTGCCACTCATCATTAGTATTCTGAAATGCAATTAAATCTAATTCTGAAGCTCCATATTCATTAACCACAGGTACACCAAATTGAGTTTCCATTAACGTTTTGTCATCATCAAATAACATTTCTGACGTAACAATACAAACTTTTAGAGTAGGGCAAACAGAGGTTAAAACAACATCTTTTTGCTTTAAATATTTAGCAAATTGCACAATAGGACTTGTGTAGCCATTAATAAAATCAAATTTATTAGTTTTAAACTTTGTCAAAGTTGTTTCAAAAGCAGCATCACTTAAATCAAAAACCGAAAACCTAAATCTATTACTAAACCAATCTTTTAATCGTTCTTTATAATAGCCTTTTTTATCTAACGGAATCCCATAAAAACGCGCTTGTCTAGAGCTATTAAAATCAATGCCATACCAAGCAAATCTATCCATAATTTGAGCCCAAGTCATCGCGTGGCACCATTTATCCTTGGCAAAAATAAAAGGATCTCCTGAGCTGCCAGATGTTTTATTTAAATAGACATTTTTAGTTGTGAAACCATCACTTAAACGTTGCTCAATAGGTTGTTGTAAATGACGTTTGGTTATAATAGGTACAGAATCCCAATCATTTATATTTATAGAGCTCCCTAGAGTTTTGTAAAACAAATTATGTTCTAAATGATAAGAAATAATAGATTGTTTTTGTTGCTCTATATAAGCTTTAAAATCAGAATCGTTTTTAGCCTGAATTTTAGACAGAGCAGCTTTAGCCTCGTCTATTTTAAAGCCATTAACTTTTAAAGAAAAATCGAATAGTCGCAAGGTTTGTTTCTGCTATTAAGGTTTGTGTAAAATAATTGTTTTTTAAGCTTAAAACCAATTATTTTTGTCCAAAGAATTTTTTATCATGAATATTTTAGTACTTGGCTCTGGCGGAAGAGAACACACATTTGCATGGAAATTAGCTCAAAGTAGTCGTTGCAAGGCGATTTTTGTTGCTCCAGGAAATTCAGGAACAGAAGCTATTGCTACCAATTTAAATATTGGTGTTACTGATTTTGAAGCGATTAAATCTGCCGTTTTAGAACATAAAATTGATTTGGTAGTTGTTGGACCAGAAGATCCATTAGTGCAAGGTGTTCACGATTTCTTTTTACAAGATGAAGCTTTAAAAAATGTTTCAGTTATTGGACCACAGAAAGCAGCAGCTGAGTTAGAAGGCAGTAAGGAATTTGCTAAAGAATTTATGGTTCGCCATAACATTCCTACAGCGGCTTACGAGAGTTTTACAAAAGCTAATGTGGAAGATGGATATAAATTTTTAGAAACCTTAAGTGCACCATACGTTTTAAAAGCAGATGGTTTAGCTGCTGGCAAAGGCGTATTAATTCTTAATGATTTACAAGAAGCTAAAGACGAACTTAAAAGCATGCTTGTAGATTCTAAATTTGGAGAGGCAAGTACTAAAGTCGTTATTGAAGAATTTTTAGATGGTATTGAACTGAGTTGTTTTGTGCTTTCTGATGGAAAAGATTATAAAATTTTACCAACAGCAAAAGATTATAAGCGCATTGGAGAAGGCGATACAGGTTTAAATACAGGCGGAATGGGAGCTGTGTCACCAGTACCTTTTGCAACTAAAGAGTTTTTAGATAAAATTGAAAACCAGGTCGTAATTCCTACGGTTGAAGGTTTAAAGAAAGATAATTTACCATATGTTGGCTTTATTTTTATAGGATTAATTAAAGTAGGTGATGAACCTAAAGTGATTGAGTACAATGTAAGAATGGGTGATCCAGAAACTGAAGTTGTTTTACCAAGATTAAAAACAGATTTGGTAGACATTTTTGAAGCTATGGCAAACCAAACCTTATCTAATATTGATATTGAAATTGATGAGCGTGCTGCTACAACAGTGGTATTAGTCTCTGGTGGATATCCTGAAGCTTATGAGAAAGGCAAAGAAATTACAGGAATAGAAACTGTAACAGATTCTATAGTTTTTCATGCAGGAGCAAAATACCAAGATGGTAAAGTGGTAACTTCAGGAGGTCGTGTAATGGCAATTACATCTTACGGGAATACGTATCCAGAGGCCATAAAAAAATCTTACCAAAGTATAGATAAACTAAACTTTGATAAGATGAATTATCGTAAGGATATTGGTTTCGATTTATAAACCAATAAGAGATTTATAAATAAGAGTGAGAAGAAATACTTTTGTCTTCTTCATTATTATCGCTATGTTTTTTAAGTTGTAACATCCAATAAACCATTGCAACAAATCCTATAGCCATAAAAATCCAAGACATAAAATTAGCGCCAAACCAGCTTTCTAATTCTAATGCTCTAAGGCCATCAAAAGGTGCGAATAATACATTCACAAATAAATCCGCTATTCCGTTAAAGAAATCATTCATAACTTTATAAATTTACACCAATTCTAATTTTTATATCGAATTGGAATCGAATAGCAAAAATACAAAAAGAGTTCATGATTACAAGTGTTTTTAGTAAATCTAAGCCTATAAACTTCATAATTGTTGCAGTTTATGTATCGTTGCTTTTTGTGATTACTACGTACACGTTACTTTTTTCTGACTTAAATGCCGCTTTTTCAACACTTTTTAAATGGGTAATGACCTTATTTTTGATTTTTTTACTAGACTTTGTTGTGGCTAAAAATAACCTTTCACAGAGAAACAGTTATGCTATAATGACTTTTGGTTTGCTTTTAGGAATTTTTCCAGAAGCGATGACCCATTTAGACTTACTAATATCTAATTTATTTGTGTTTTTTGCTTTACGTAGACTTATAAGTTTACACACCAAACTAAACATTAAAAAGAAGTTGTTTGATGCTGCATTTTGGATAACAATAGCATCCTTTTTCTTTTTTTGGTCAATTTTGTTTTTTGCTTTGGTGATAGTGGCATTGATTTACTATTCTCAAAACGATTTTAAGAATATAATTATTCCATTTACAGGTGTTATTACAGCAGTAATGTTACTATTAATTTATAATGTTGTAATGTATGATGAGTATTTTAGAACAACAGACTTTCAGCGTTTTGCAAGTTTAGATTATACAGCATATAATTCTAAAAAAAGCATTCTTAAACTTACAGTATTATTTGCATCGTTTGTGTGGACACTTATTTATTATTTTAAGAATATTCCTGATAAAAATAAAAAGCTAAAGCCTTCTTATTTTATAATTGCTTGGGCTTCTATTATTGCAGTTTTAGTAGCAATCATAGCACCAATAAAAAACGGAAGTGAATATCTCTTTTTATTTGCTCCGTTTTCTATAATAATGGCGAATTATATAGAGGTTATTTCAGAACGATGGTTTAAAGAAGTCTTTGTCGCTCTATTAATTATAACACCAATTATTGGCTTAATGCTGTAGTTTATTGCCAAAAGCTAAATCACCAGCATCTCCTAATCCAGGAATGATGTATCCTTTTTCGTTTAGTTTATCATCTATAGCAGCTATCCAAAGCGTAACATCAGTATCGAAAGCCTTGGACACATAATCCACGCCTTCTTGAGCACCAATAATACTAACTAAATGAATTTCTTTTGGTATTCCAAATGGTTTTAGGGCTTCAAAAGTAGCAACCATAGATTGTCCTGTGGCTAACATTGGATCCGCTAAAATTAAGGTCTTACCTTCTAAACTTGGGCAAGCTAAATACTCAACGATAATTTCAAAACTTTCTGGATCATGTTTATGATGTCTATAAGCCGAAATAAAAGCGTTTTCGGCTGCATCAAAATAATTTAATAACCCATTATGAAGCGGAACACCTGCCCTTAAAATAGAACACAATACAATGTCTTTTTTATGTAACAAAGTTTTAGAAGTCCCTAAAGGTGTTTCAATATTGTGAGGCTCAAATTGTAGCGATTTACTTAATTCATAACCCATAATTTCACCTATGCGTTCAATATTTCTCCGAAAACGCATACTATCTTTTTGGACATTTTTGTCCCTTAACTCAGACATAAAAGTATTTAAAATAGAAGGTGTATCAGATAGGTTATGAATTTGCATAATATGGAAATTAGTTCTGTCGTTAAAGTTAATAATTCCTATTATATTTGTGTACATTAAATCGATTTCATTATGTTTTCGCAAAAAGCAAACGCAATTTTTCAAGATGTTATTAAAACCTATAAAGTTTTAAATACAGTAGATCAACCTTTTACAAATAAGTATGATAAAAATGACGATTTAATCGCTCATCTATTATACAGAAAGTCATGGATAGATACTGTTCAATGGGCTTACGAAGATATTATTAGAGACCCAAATATAGATCCAGTTGCGGCTTTAAAGCTAAAGCGAATGATAGATGCTTCTAATCAAGACAGAACAGATACAGTAGAATATGTTGATAGCTATTTCTTAGATAAATATAAAGATGTTGCGGTTAAACCTGGAGCTAAAATCAATTCTGAAAGTCCGGCTTGGGCAATTGATAGACTATCTATTTTAGCCCTTAAAATTTACCACATGCACCTCGAAACTGTTAGAGATGATGCAAGTGATAAGCATAAAGCAGCTTGCCAAAAGAAGTTAGATGTATTGTTAGAACAACGAGTAGATTTAAGCACTGCCATTGACGATTTATTAAACGATATCTCTAATGGAGATAAGTACATGAAAGTTTATAAGCAAATGAAAATGTACAATGACGATGAATTAAATCCTGTTTTAAGAGGACAGAAATAATTGATGAACCTTTAAGGTTTCTAAAACCTGACAGGTTTGTATAAGAATGTCAAAACCAAAACACATACTAGTCCTTAGGTTTTCTGCAATGGGAGACGTGGCAATGACGGTTCCTGTTTTGCGAGCATTAACAGCGCAATATCCCGAATTAAAAATCACAGTTGTTACTAGAGCATTTTTTAAACCATTTTTTCAAGGTTTAAAAAATGTTAGTGTTAATGAGGCTGATTTTAAAGGAAATCACAAAGGCGTTTTAGGACTTTACAAACTATCTAAAGAATTAAAAGCATTGCAATTTGATGCTGTTGCTGATTTACACAACGTATTACGAAGTAAAATTTTAAAGTTCTTTTTCTTCGGAAAAAAAGTAGTGCAATTAGATAAAGGCAGAGAAGAAAAGAAGGCTTTGACTTCAGGGCAAAATTTTCAGCAATTAAAAACAACTCATCAACGTTATGCTGAGGTTTTTGAGGCTTTAGGGTATTCAGTGGATTTATCACAACCTATTTTTTCTAAACCAAAATTGTTATCGGAAAACTTAAAATCTTTCATTTTAAATAAAGACTTTAAAACAATCGGAATTGCACCTTTTGCAGCACACCAAAGTAAAATGTATCCATTAGCTCAAATGGAAAAGGTAATTGAGGCACTTTCTAAAAACTACAATGTCATTTTATTTGGAGGCGGAAAAAAAGAAATAGAAGTTTTAAATCAGTTTGAAGCTAACTACAATAACGTAAAATCAGCAGCAGGTAAATTAAATTTAGAAGAGGAGTTAATCCTCATTTCAAATTTAGACCTTATGCTAACCATGGACTCTGGTAACGCACATATTGCTGCTATGTTAGGCAAAAAAGTGATAACAATTTGGGGAGTTACGCATCCTTTTGCTGGTTTTGCGCCTTTTGAGCAACCTAAAGATTTTGCATTGACGGCAGACAGAGAGCATTTTCCGCTAATACCAACATCAATTTACGGAAATAAATTTCCAGAAGGTTACGAGAATGCAGCAAGTAGTGTTTCTGAACAAACTATTCTTTCAAAAATAAAAGCGGTTATTTAGTACCTTTTATTTAAAATTTTTTATGCCTCAAAAATCACTTACTTTACGTCAGTTCGAGTGAAATTCTTTTTTTCAGCATTTTGTATCGAAAACCTTTTGAAATAAAAAGACCTGTCAAAATCTTAATTCTAACAGGTCTAATGTCTTTGTTCTATAAGCGAAGCGGTCTAAATTCTTTGTTCTTTTTTAAACATCATCATAATCAACTGCAACAGTCGCTGAAGTAGGATGTGCTTGGCAAGTTAAAATCAACCCTTCTGCAACTTCGCTATCTGTTAAAATATTGTTTTGACGCATTTCTGCAGTACCTTCTGTAAGCTTAGCTATGCAACTACTACAAATACCACCTTGACAAGAGTATGGTGCGTCAATATCTTGTTTTAAAGCAGCATCGAGAATAGTTTGTTTCTGTGACATGTTAAATTCAAACTCTTCCTCATCAACAGTAACTTTGATTTTAGTCTCACCTGAAGGTAAATCAGTTGAAACTTCAGTTTCAGTTGTAACAGGAGCAGTAAATAACTCAAATTTAATAACTTTTTCTTTTACACCATTCTCAACTAAAACATCCTTTACAGTATGAATCATTTGTTCTGGTCCACAGAGATAGAAATTTTCTATAGTAACACCTTTGTATTTGTTTTTTACGATGAGGTTAACCGTGCTTTTTTCAATACGTCCAAATAAGGCATCTTCTTCTTGAGCCTGACTGTAAATGAAATGGGCATGAAAACGATTATCGTATTGTTTTTTTAGTTGAAGTAATTCATCTACAAACATGGCATCTGCTAGCGTTTTATTACCATAAACTAAGATGAAATTACTAAAAGGTTCTTCTTCTAAAAGTGTTTTAGCAATGCTAAGAACTGGTGTAATTCCGCTACCTGCAGCAAATGCAGCAATAGTTCTAGTTTTGGCAGCATTAGCTTCAAACACAAAGCGGCCATTTGGTTCTGCAACCTCTAATATATCGCCTGCTTTTAATGAGTTATTAGCATAAACAGAAAATGTTCCGTTTTCAACTTGTTTTACGGCAACAGTAACGTTTCCGCTATTTTGAGAAGCACATATAGAATAATCTCTGCGGATGTCTTCACCATTAATGGTGGTTTTTAAGGTGATGTATTGTCCGGCTTTAAAGCTGAATTTTTCCTTAAGGTTATCTGGAATATCAAAAGTAATGGCAACCGAATTGTCTGTTACTTTATCAACTGATTTTATGGTGAGTGAATGAAAATGTGACATTATAAATAATTTTTTGCAAAGATAAACATTTCTATTACAGACCTGACAAAGACCTGCAAGGTTTTACCATCCTTGTAGGTCTAAAAAATGATAAAACACATACCTAAGTTTCTTATACATAAGAAAATTATGTATATATTTGTAATACGATGAGCAATTCAAAATTATATAAAGGAAGTTTAACGACTATTATTTTAAAGCTTTTAAATGAGCACGATAAAATGTATGGTTACGAGATTACCCAAAAGGTAAAAGCATTAACAAAAGGCGAACTTAAAATTACCGAAGGTGCATTATATCCTGCGTTGCATAAACTAGAAGCAGAAGGTTTGTTAGATGTTGAGGTTGCAAAAGTAGACAACCGACTGCGTAAATATTATAAACTCACTGAAACCGGAACCAAAGAAACCGTAAATAAACTTGAAGAATTAGCTGAGTATATTAAAACGATGCAAGCTTTGATGAATCCTAAATTAGCTTAAGCTATGAAACTAACCAAACAAGAAATACAATTCATAGACAACTACCTCATTAAAAACGAGGTGAAGTATTGGGATGTGCGTTTAGAATTACTAGACCACATTGTTTCTGCGGTTGAAGATAAAATGACTAACGAAGGTGTTTCTTTTAATGAAGCTTTGTTGGAGGTTCACCACAAATTTGGTAATAGGATTCGTAATGGCTACACATATCGCTTTGATTTTAATAAGGGTTTGTTTATTGATAATAAGGGTTTTAAAAAATTTACACTAAAAAAACAGAAAGAAATTAGAAGAAAACATTGGAATACCTATTGGAGAACATTTTTACCTTTTGTTTTCTCATTTAGATTTTTAATGGAGTTTCTAGTTTTAGGCCTTTTTACTTTTATAGGGTATCAATACAGTATTAAATCTGGTCTTTTAGTTTTGATTTCAGGAGTTATAATTTCAGAGTTCACTAAATTATTTTATGGAGGTTTGAAAAAATTCAAATCAAAATCATTAAACATTCAAATGGCAGTTGCATCATCTTTATTAATGACTCAGATTCCTTTTTGGATAATGATGTTATTCAATTATCATTATGAAGGTGTTGAGTCCAAACCATATTATATATTATTCGTGATTTTCACCTTATTAGTTATAATGAGCAGGCATGGTCTAAATAATTACATTAGTATTTATAGAACGTATAAAGAACGCTTTGCACTTTTAATGTCATGAAACTAACCGAAACTCAAATACAAGAACTTTACGCTTTTACAAGACAACATTTTGTAGAGCACTACGATTTACAAACCGAACTTGTAGACCATTTAGCCAATGATATTGAAACGCAATGGCAAGAGCAACCGAAACTCACTTTTGAAGACGCTAAAAACAAAGCCTTCAAAAAATTCGGGATATTTGGTTTTATGGATGCTATTGAGCAAAAAGGAAAAGCAATGAACAGGCGTTACATGAAATATTTGTGGAACGAGCTTAAAAAATGGTTTGAGATTCCTCAGATATTTGCAACCCTATGTCTGTTTCTTCTCTTTTATTTGTCTTTCACGTCTTCTTTTGCAATTGAGTTGGCAATAGCATACTATGTTATAGTGGTTATTTGGTCTATTACTAAAAGCTTCTTACTTAACAGACAGTTTAAACGAAGAAAAAAAGCATCTAAAAAGAAATGGCTGTTAGAAGAAATGATTTTTAAACAAGCAGGAGGTACTTCTCTCGTATTCTTATCACAGATTTATAATATTCATATAATGACTGGTGATTTTTTATCTAACCCATATGTAATTTTCATTCTGTCAATTGCCTTTACAGCAATTGCTTTAATATATTACATTAGCTTTGAACTCATCCCAAACAAAGCAGAAAAACTACTTAGTGAAACCTATCCAGAATTTAGTTTGTAACAAATTTGTGGTTTTTAATACTTATCTCATAAACCAACCCATCATAACACTATGATAAAACATTTTTTCAATCTCGAGTGGAAACAATATTTCCGTTCGTCTTATTGGCAAAAAAATATGGCTATAAATATCTTACTGGTATTTTTTGCGCTTTATTTTGTTGTCATGTTTTTAAGTTTAGGCTTTGGACTTTTACCAGGTTTAAAAAAGTTTTTTCCAGATGAAGATCCATTTGTATTTGCAAACGGATTTATATTTTTCTGGATTATGGGAGACTTACTTATGCGATTCTTTATGCAAAAACTTCCTGTAATGAGCGTAAAGCCATTGTTGACACTTCCTATTAAACGCTCAACAGTTGTGAACTTTGTTTTAGGAAAATCGGTGGTATCATTTTTTAATTTCCTACCATTATTTGCAATTATACCTTTTGGTATTATGTTAATTTTTGATGGCTATGAAACATCTATGATAATCACGTGGATTTTTACCATGATAATCCTAGTGCTCATTATTAACTTTTTCAATTTTATAATTGAAGCGTTTTCAGCAGATTCGGAATTATCTTTTCTTCCTATTATAACTGTTGTTGGAGTTTTATTTGCCTTAAATCATTTCGAAATTCTTTCAATGACGACTTTAATAGGTAGTGGATTATTAGCCATAGCGAGTAATCCTATTCTTATTATAATTCCTATAGTAATTTTGGCGGCATGTTATGCTTTCAACTTTAAAATTTTAAAAAGCAAACTGTATTTAGATAGCTCACTAAAATCTAAAGTAGCTGAGGTAAATGCCGCAGATTTATCATGGACAAAACGTTTTGGAGATGTTGCACCATTTATGCAGTTAGATTTAAAACTCATCTGGAGAAACAAACGTACTAAATCTATGGCATTTTTATTATTGATTGGCGTGCTTTATGGTTTGTTCTTTTACCCAAACCCAGTGTATGCTGACATGGTATTTATGTTTGCATTAATTGGAATAGTTTCAACAGGATTTTTTCTAATCAATTTCGGGCAATTTATTCCGGCTTGGGATAGTGGCTATTACAAACTATTAATGAGTCAGAATATTAAATACGAGCAATATTTACGTTCAAAATTTATTTTAATGGTGATAAGTGTTGTGCTACTTTTTGTCCTAGGAATTCCTTACGTGTATTTCGGATATAAAATCTTAATAGCACACTTTGCTGCTGCTATTTACAATATTGGTGTAAATACGCATGTGATACTTTGGGGAGGATCCTTTAACCGTAAAAAAATAGATTTAGATAAAAAAGCAGCCTTTAATTATCAAGGTACAGGAGCTGTACAGTGGTTAATTGGTATTCCATTAATGTTGGTGCCAATGGCATTGTTTGGACTTGTAAACTGGCTCGCTGGTTTTGCTGCCGCAATAGCTTTATTAATCGTTCTTGGTGTTGTAGGTATTGTGTTTCATAAAAAATTAATGAAAGGCATTACAAAAAAATACCTCGATTCTAAATACAAAATGATTGACGCTTTTAGTCAAGACAACTAATAATACATCGCATTATGATATATACAAAAGACCTTTCAAAAACATACAAAGGAACAACGGTTCTAAATATTGAAGAATTAACCATTCCTAAAGGCCAAAGTTTTGGTTTGGTAGGAAATAATGGAGCAGGTAAAACCACTTATTTTAGTTTATTACTCGATTTAATTCAACCAACAACCGGAAACATCACAAGCAATAGTGTTGTTGTAAATGAAAGTGAAGATTGGAAACCTTTTACCTCTTCTTTTATAGACGAAAGTTTCTTAATCGGCTACCTAACACCAGAAGAATATTTTTATTTCATAGGTGAATTACGTGGGCAAAATAAGGCTGATGTAGATAGCTTAACGTCTAAGTTTGAAGATTTCTTTAACGGAGAAATTATAGGTAAGAAAAAATATCTTAGAGATTTAAGTAAAGGAAACCAAAAGAAAGCCGGAATTGTAGCAGCACTAATTGGTAATCCTGAAGTAATAATTTTAGATGAGCCATTCGCTAACTTAGACCCAACCACACAAATAAGACTAAAACAGATTATAAAAGATTTAGCTGAAAAACAAGGTGTAACCGTTTTAGTATCTAGTCATGATCTTATGCACGTTACAGATGTATGTGAGCGTATAGTTGTGTTAGAAAAAGGAAATGTAATTAAAGACTTAGAAACTAATCCTGAAACATTAAAAGAATTAGAAGTACATTTTGCTAGTGGTGCAACGGTTTCTCAGGAGGAAGAATAAGAATAAAATGTTTTATAATTTTACAGCTCGTAACTAATTTTGTTGCGAGCTTTTTTATGCTTTAACGTTGGCGATTATTTCGAAAAACCTTGAAATAAACTCAAAAATTCAAAAAGATACGTATTTTTACCACGTAACACACTAAACAGTGTGTTTTTCAGTTATCTATTAACCAAATAGAACCAACGTTTGAAAACCTATTACAAAATCATATTACTCTTATCTTGTATAGCTTTGATTACTCAAAGTTGTTCTCGTAAAAAAGATAAATTCTTAAATAAAAAGTTTCACGCTACAGCAACAAAATACAATGTACTCTATAATGGTAATATTGCTTTAGAACGAGGAATTGAAGGTGTAAACAATGAGTTTACGGAAAATTTCTGGGAACTTCTACCTATTGAAAGAATGAGTGTTTCTGAAGATATTTTTCTACCAGGACAAACTAAAAATGCAGATTTTGAACGTGCAGAAGAAAAAGCTATTAAAGCGATTCAGGTACACGGAATGAATATAGGAGGCAAGGAAAAAAATCCTCAAATAGACGAAGCTTATTTGCTTTTAGGTCAAGCACGTTACTTTGATCAACGCTTTGTGCCAGCTATGGCAGCATTTAATAATATTTTAAATAAATATCCTACAAGCGATAAAATCAATCAGGTTAAAATCTGGCGCGAAAAAACAAGTATGCGTTTAGATAATGATGCAGGTGCTATTGAAAAATTAAAACGTTTACTCGAAGAAGAGCAAGATGCTATTGAGGGACAGGATTTAGCAGATGCTTCTGCAGCTTTGGCTCAAGCTTACTTAAATACAAAATCTAATGATAGTGCTATTGCTCAATTAACCATTGCAGCAGAAAACACAAAAATTAAAAGAGAGAAAGCGCGTTATCATTTTATAAAAGGGCAACTTTATAATGAATTCGGAAAAAAGGATAGTGCTAATTTAGAGTTCGATGCTGTTATAGAAATGCATCGTCAAGTTCCAAGATCTTTTTACATCAATGCTCATCTTGAAAAATCTTATAATTTTGATGCTTCAAGCGGTGACGATATTGAGTTTCAAGAATATCTAACGGATTTAGAAGAGAATAGAGAAAACAGACCGTTTTTAGACAAAATTTATTACCGTATTGCAGAATATCATCGCAATAAAATGTCAGACAGTCTTGCAGAAGTGTATTATAATAAATCACTTAGAAAAACGACTTCAGATAGATATTTAAGGTCACTTAGTTATGAAACCTTAGGTAATATGTATTTTGATAAAAATGTATATAAAACTGCAGGTGCATATTATGATTCTACAATGACAGCAATGGTTGTTAATACTAAGCCATATAGAATTATAAAAAAGAAACGCGAAAATCTTGATGATGTTATTTATTATGAGGGTATTGCTAAAACTAACGACAGTATTCTTAGAATGGTTAGTTTACCAAAAGCAGAGCAACTGGCTATTTATACAAAATTCGCAGAGAATCAAAGACTAAAGGAAATTGAGGCAAAAAAAGAACAAGAAGAAGCTTTAAGGAGAGAGAAGAACCAATCAGCACCTACAACTTCAATAAATAATGACCAAAGAAGTTTAAGTGGTCCTCCTGGCGCATCAAGAAGCGGTTTTCAAACAAAAACAACGAGCAAAGGTGGTAGTAATTTCTACTTTTATAATACAACAACAGTTGCTTATGGCAAAAGTGAATTTTTAAAAATTTGGGGAGAAAGAAAACTTCAAGATAATTGGAGACATTCAAACCAAAGAGCAGATGTAACAAATACTTCAAAAACTGATACTTTAACAGATTCTACAGTTGAAGATATTCGTTTTAATCCTGAAACATATTTAGCGTCATTACCAACAAAACAAACTGAATTAGATAGTATTGCTAAAGAACGAAATTTCGCATATTATCAATTAGGGATTATTTATAAAGAGAAATTTAAAGAACTAGAATTAGCAAAATCAAAACTCGAAAGTCTTTTAGGTAACAATCCTGAAGACCGATTAATTCTACCTTCAAAATATAACTTATATCGTATTTATTTAGAATTGGGATTAAGTAGAAAGGCTGAAGCCATGAAGTTAGCTATTATTAAGGAGTATCCAGATTCTCGTTATGCTGAAATTCTTTTAAATCCACAGTCTGAATTATCTAAAGATGAAAATAGTCCAGAAGCTATATATACAAAACTTTATAATCAGTTTAATGATGAAGATTATGCCGCTGTAATTGCCGAAGCAGAAACACAGATTAAACGATTAGAAGGTGATGATTATGTTCCTAAATTCGAAATTTTAAAAGCATCAGCAAAAGGAAGGCTTTATGGTTTTGAAGCTTATAAGGAAGCTATTAATTATATCGCTTTAACTTATGTTAATACTGAAGAAGGTAAAAAAGCACAAGACATTATTGATAATGCTTTACCTGTTTTAGCTAAAAAAGAATTTGTAGCTGATGATGATTCTGATAAATTCAATGTGATTTTTCAATTCGAAAATAATTCAGGAGAAGATGTAGATGCCTTTATTAAAATTTTAGATGAAGAGGTTGCTAAAATTACATATTTTGATCTCACTACCTCTAAAGATGTTTACGACGAAAACACTACCTTTGTAGTAGTGCATGGATTAAAAAGTATTGGTGGTGCAAATGGATTTGCAGAACTGCTTAGAACAGAAGAAAAAGACAAAAGAGGACGTCCTATTAAACCTAAAATTACGCGAACTTATTTTGCAATTTCATCACCGAATTATGCTATAATTCAAAGACATAAAAACTTAAATGCGTATTTAAAGTTACAGTAATTTAAAACCAAATCAACATGTTTTCTCCAGACAAAAAAAAACAAAAAAACTCAAGCATGGAAGCAACTACACAACAGAATATAATAGCACAAGGCACTAAAATTGTAGGTGATATAGCTAGTCAAGGTCCATTTAGAATAGACGGAACCGTAGAAGGAAATGTAAAGACTTCTGGTAAAGTGGTTGTGGGTAAATCAGGTTATATTAAAGGTACTTTACAAGGTGAAAATGCTGATTTTGAAGGTAAATTTTCAGGTAAACTTATTTTGTCTGGTACTTTAACATTAAAGTCTACTGCTCACATTGAAGGCGAAGTTCATATTACTAAATTGGCTGTAGAACCAGGAGCAACTTTTAATGCTACTTGTAGTATGAAAGGGACCGTTAAGTCATTATCTAATGAGGCAAGTAGACCACAACAAGCACAAAGTGCCCAAAGCAAATAAAAAAGGACCAAGTAAATTTTTACGATTTACATCTGTTGCGTTTCAAATGGGAGGCACAATTTTTCTTGGTAATTATTTGGGGAAATGGTTAGATGCTAAATACGATAAAGATTTTTGGGAAACTACAATTACCCTTTTATCAGTATTTGCTTCTATGTATTTAGTAATTTCTCAAGTTATAAAAGTATCTAAAGAAGATGATTAAAACGATTATGGTTTATATAATATCTTTTATGGTATTATTTTTAGTGGTTCATTTTTTTCAAGATTCTATTCTCAATTATTTTAATTTTACAGTTAGGTACAACCTTTGGGATACCAATTTGTTTTTTACAATATCTTCTTTGGTAATTTGTTTTCACCTTAAGTTCTTTTCATTAAAAAAAAGCTTACAACCACAATTAGGTTTTATTTATCTACCAACCCTTTTTATTAAAGGGATCTTATTTTTTATCATATTTCAATCTTCTGTATTTGGTTTAGACGTATTGTCAATAGTTGAACGATTAAATCTTTTAATTCCATTGTTCTTATTCTTAGGGTTAGAGGTGTATTTTGTCGTAAAAATCATTTCTAAAAACGAGGTCTGAATTTTAAATATAAAAAGGTATTGTTATTTTAATAAATTACGTACTTTTGCACGGAATTTGAGACGATTTTTTTTTGATTTTATAATGATGAAGATATTTCAACAAAGTTTTAAAAGTTTAGCACTAGTATTATTAGTGTTTCTTCCTGTATCCATTTTTGCTCTTAATGAAGGAGGAGATGGTGGTCAGGTAGATACGAAAAAGGAGGTGGAAGATTATATTCTGCATCACATTCAAGATTCTCACGATTTCTCATTATTTTCTTATACAAGTGAAGAAGGAGAGCGTAAGCACTTTGGGTTTCCATTACCAGTGATACTTTGGTCTTCAGATGGATTAAGAACATTTATGTCTTCTGAATTTCATCACAATGATGATGGACATGTAATTGTAGAAAAAGACGGTGTTAAATTCGCCAAGATTCACTCAAAAATTTACGAACTAGATGCAGATGCGTCTGCTGTAAATTTCGATGCAGAACATCACGCTACAAATGGTCATAAAGTTTTAGACTTTTCTATAACTAAAAGTGTGTTTGGTGTTTTAGTAATTGGATTATTAATGTTGTTCTGGTTTTCTAGTTTAGCAAGACAATATAAGAAGAAACAAATACCAACAGGATTTGGACGTGTATTAGAGCCTTTAGTGCTTTACGTTAGAGATGAAATCGCTAGACCAAATATTGGTGAAAAGCACTACCGTAAATTTACAGGATATCTTTTAACTGTATTTTTCTTTATATGGTTTTTAAATTTAGCAGGTTTAACGCCTTTAGGTTTTAATGTTACTGGTCAATTAGCAGTTACGGCATGTTTAGCAATATTTACACTTGTAATATATACGGTAAGCGGAAATAAAGATTATTGGATGCACATTTTGTGGATGCCAGGAGTACCAGTTTTAATTCGTCCTGTATTAGCTATTATTGAATTAGCAGGTGCTTTAATCATTAAACCATTCTCGTTATTAGTACGTTTATTCGCTAACATTTCGGCAGGTCACATTGTCGTAATGAGCTTAATCGCTATTATGTTCACCTTAAAAGAATCATTAGGTGTTGTAGGTGCAACTGGTTTATCATTTGTATTATCATTTTTTATATTACTAATTGAAGTATTAGTTGCGTTTTTACAAGCGTATATATTTACAATGCTTTCAGCGTTATTTATTGGTATGGCTGTCGCAGAACATGATCACGAGCATGAGCACGATGATCATGGTCACGAAGTCCCTGATGCGCAAGACGTAAGAGGAGATTTCATTTAATAAGAGTTTTTTTTAATTTAACTATATAAATTTATTTACTATGTACAATTTAATTGGAGCAGGATTAATCGTAATCGGAGCAGGTATTGGACTTGGTCAAATTGGTGGAAAAGCAATGGAAGGTATTGCTCGTCAGCCAGAAGCGACTGGTAAAATCCAGACAGCGATGATTATCATCGCAGCACTTTTAGAAGGTTTAGCATTTGGAGCTTTATTCTTAGGGAAATAAGAGCCAAATCAAAATTACAAAAACACTATCCTGTAACGGTTGGTTACAGGACGTGTTTTAAATTAAAAAAAAGACAAAACACATAATTACTTAATAATATGGATAAGTTATTAAACGATTTTTCACCAGGTTTATTCGTAGTGTCAACAATATTGTTATTGGCATTAATAGCACTTATGGTAAAGTTTGCTTGGAAACCAATTCTTACTTCATTAAATGAAAGAGAAGAAGGTATTCAAGGTGCTTTAGATGCAGCTGAAAAAGCGAAGCGTGAAATGGAGAATCTTCAGGCAGATAACCAAAAGTTATTGCAAGAAGCACGTTTAGAAAGAGAAACAATGCTTAAAGAAGCTCGTGAATTAAAAAGCAAAATGATTGCAGATGCTGAAGCAGAAGCAAAATCACAAGCAAATAAAATGATTTCACAAGCGCAAGAAGCAATTACTAGTGAAAAGAAAGCAGCTATGGCAGAATTAAAAAGTCATGTTGCAGGTTTATCATTAGATATCGCAGAAAAAGTAGTTCGTAACGAATTATCTAACAAAGACAAACAACTTAAGTTGGTTGAAGATATGTTAGGTGAAGCAACTTTAAACTAAGATAAATGTCAGGATCAAGAGCAGCCATTAGATATGCTAAAGCAGTTTTAAGTTTAGCGACAGATCATAAATCTGCAGAAGCGGTGAATAGTGATATGAAATCTATTACTAAAGCTATTGCTAAAAGTGAAGATTTAAATCAGATGCTTCAAAGTCCTGTAGTAAGATCTTCAGACAAAAAAGCAGTATTAACAGCCGTATTTAAAGATGCAAATGTTGCTACTACAAACTTAATTGATACGTTAATCACCAACAAGAGATTGCCATTATTAAATAATGTTGCTTCTAGTTATGTTGAGTTGTATAATCAGTTAAGAGATAGTCAAGTAGCGTCAGTAACAACTGCGGTACCATTAAGTGATGATTTAAAGACTAAAGTAATTGCTAAGGTTAAAGAACTTACTGGTAAAGAAGCGGAAGTAAAAAATATTATAGATGAAAGCATTTTAGGTGGTTTCATATTAAGAGTAGGAGATATACAGTATAACGCTAGTATTTCAAATAAACTCGATAAATTAAAAAGAGAATTTACATTAAACTAAATTGATTTTGTTCACTGAACTCGTTGAAGTGACTATAAATCTAATATCTAAAATAAGATGGCAGAAGTAAAACCAGCTGAAATATCAGCAATCTTAAAACAACAACTTTCAGGTTTTGAAGCAGGTGCTTCATTAGACGAAGTAGGAACAGTATTAACTGTAGGTGATGGTATTGTACGTGCTTACGGATTAGCTAATGTGCAATATGGCGAATTAGTTGAATTCGATGGTGGTGCAGAAGGAATCGTACTTAACCTTGAAGAAGATAACGTAGGTATTGTACTTTTAGGAACTTCGGTAGGAATTAAAGAAGGATCTACAGTAAAACGTACTGACCGTATTGCATCTGTGAAAGTAGGTGAAGGTATTGTTGGCCGTGTGGTAGATACTTTAGGTAACCCTATAGATGGTAAAGGACCAATAGCAGGTGAAACTTATGAGATGCCGTTAGAGCGTAAAGCACCAGGTGTTATCTATAGAGAGCCAGTGACTGAACCATTACAAACAGGTATTAAGGCGATTGATGCTATGATTCCTGTAGGTAGAGGACAACGTGAGTTGGTTATTGGTGACCGTCAAACTGGTAAAACTGCCGTTTGTATTGATGCTATCTTAAATCAAAAAGAATTTTACGATGCAGGTGAGCCTGTTTATTGTATATATGTTGCTATTGGCCAAAAAGCTTCAACAGTAGCTTTAATTGCTAAAACTTTAGAAGAAAAAGGCGCTTTAGCTTATACAACAATAGTCGCTGCAAATGCATCAGATCCGGCTGCAATGCAAGTTTATGCTCCTTTTACAGGTGCTTCTATTGGAGAGTATTTTAGAGATACTGGTAGACCAGCTTTAATTGTTTTTGATGATTTATCAAAACAAGCTGTTGCTTACCGTGAGGTATCTTTATTATTACGTCGTCCTCCAGGACGTGAAGCATATCCTGGTGATGTATTTTATTTACACTCAAGATTATTAGAGCGTTCAGCTAAGATTATTAATAATGATGCTATTGCTCAAGAAATGAATGATCTTCCAGACGTTTTAAAACCGATGGTTAAAGGTGGTGGTTCATTAACAGCTTTACCAATTATTGAAACTCAAGCAGGTGACGTTTCTGCTTATATTCCAACCAATGTAATTTCTATTACAGATGGTCAGATTTTCTTAGATGGTGATTTATTTAACTCTGGTGTTCGTCCAGCAATTAACGTAGGTATTTCTGTATCTCGTGTTGGTGGTAACGCTCAGATTAAGTCTATGAAAAAGGTATCTGGTACTTTAAAATTAGATCAAGCTCAATACCGTGAACTTGAAGCGTTCGCTAAGTTTGGTTCTGATTTAGATGCTGTTACTTTGAATGTAATTAATAAAGGTAAACGTAACGTTGAAATCTTAAAGCAAGCACAAAATGATCCTTTTAAAGTAGAAGATCAAGTTGCAATTATATATGCTGGTTCTAAGAACTTATTAAAAGATGTTCCTGTAGAGAAAGTAAAAGAATTTGAACGCGATTATTTAGAGCTTTTAAATGCAAAGCATAGAGGAACTCTAGATTTACTTAAAGCAGGTAAATTAACTGATGAGGTTATTGATACATTAACAAGTGTAGCAAAAGATCTTTCAGGAAAGTATAGAGCTTAATCATTAAACTAATGTCACTCTAAGGTACTCTTGCGTAATGCGTAAGTTAAGTGCAGAAGAGTCTTTATAATATAAAGAATGGCTAATTTAAAAGAAATACGTAACAGAATATCATCGGTATCCTCAACGATGCAGATTACTAGTGCCATGAAAATGGTATCTGCTGCAAAGTTAAAGAAAGCCCAAGATGCTATTACTGCGATGCGTCCTTACTCTAATAAGTTAACGGAGTTGCTTCAGAATTTAAGCGCAACGTTAGACGCAGATTCTGGAAGCAAGTATGCGGATCAACGCGAAGTTAAAAATGTACTTATCATTGCGGTAACGTCTAATAGAGGATTATGTGGTGCGTTTAATTCTAATATTATTAAGCAAACTAATAATTTGATTAATGATGTTTATCCAACTAAAAACGTTTCTGTTTTAGCTATTGGTAAGAAAGCAAACGACGCTTTTGCTAAGCAAAATAGAGTGATTGCTAACGAAAGTAAAGTTTTCGATAATCTTACTTTTGATAATGTTTCTGTAATAGCTGAAATGCTAATGGAGAAATTTGTCGGTGGTGAGTATGATAAGATTGAAGTGGTATATAATCACTTTAAGAATGCTGCAACACAAATTGTATTAACTGAGCAATTTTTACCAATTGTGCCTGTTGATAATGATACAAATGTAAATTTAGACTACGTTTTTGAACCTTCAAAGTTAGAAATTGTAGAAGAATTAATACCTAAGTCATTAAAGACACAGTTATACAAAGGGATTAGAGATTCATTTGCTTCTGAGCATGGTGCACGTATGACGGCAATGCATAAAGCAACAGATAATGCAACAGAATTAAGAGATCAATTAAAATTAACTTATAACAAAGCACGTCAAGCTGCTATTACTAACGAAATCTTGGAGATTGTTGGTGGAGCAGAAGCTTTAAATAATTAATTTTAGAGAAAGGAATAATCTTTTTCACATAAAATAGAAAACCTAACTTTTACGAGTTAGGTTTTTTTATGCCGTTATTTTTCTAAGTCTTATATTTAAGCTATGAAAGTATTCAAAATTGCCATAATTACACTTGTATTTGCATTAATTTTTGTTAAATGTGCTTCTGTGTCGAAACTAACTAATCATGCTCCTGAGGCTTTAAAAGAGGCTTATTATCAAAATTGGAATTCTGGATTAAAAGATGGTGGTTCAGGAACGGATTTATACATAGGATTACATGACAATCCTATTATACTAGATAGTGTGTATTTTAGAGGGCAATTATCTATACTCAGTAAGAGTTCTAATCACAGCTTATTGTATATAGGTCGGTTTAGCTTTAACAATCAGATATATAATGAGTTAGCTGAATCTTCCTTTTTTCCATTTCAAATTAAGGACAATGAATGCTTAATTAGCTATAAACTTCTTAAAAACAACACCTTGAAGTATTATAGAATTGTAAACGTTAAAATGAGAAAAACTCTAAATTATCCTGGTGATTCTTCTAGATTTTAACAATTTTTACCTAATTACGTACAAATTAGCGTAGTTTATCGGACTTATTGTGTGTTTTATAGATTTATTTATATATTGCACACCCAAATCTTTAACCTACATAAAAATGAAGCATCTTAGAAAGGCATTATTCGCTATAATTGTATGTGTTATTTCATCATTAACTTTCCAGTGTTCGAGTTCAAGAGTAACTAATAAAACAACAGAACCAATTTCTTTTAAAGTTAAAACGATTTCTTTTCAAGAATGGAATGCTGGTGTTAATGAAGAAACCACTGGTATTAATATTTATGTGCCAATAACTAACAAAGCAGATAATATATTAATAGATAGTATCTATTTCAGAAACTTTAAAGGTCAGCTTGTTAGAAATTTCAGCAGATATACTACAGTTTTAAAAAACGACTCTCCTAGGTATATCCATCAAGAATCAGACAAAGGAATTGATTATCCATTCACTTTATCAAATAACGAATGTGCTATTAGATATGTGGAAAATGGTAAAGTTAAATACCATAAAGTCACTGATGTGATTGAAAAAGAAGGAATTTATTACAAAGATGGTCCCCCTTTAGCATATCAAAGACGACGAGAAGCTATGATTGTTTCTGGTGAAGGTTCAGCTTTAAATCCGACACCAAAGTTTCAACCTTCTACAACCTTTAAAGTGAAAACTATTTCTTTTCAAGAATGGTATGCTGGCATAAAAATAGGAGGAACAGGTATGAATGTTTTTGTTCCAATTGTAAATAAAGAAGATAATATTAAAATCGATAGCGTATACTTTAGAAACCTAAAAGCCAAGTTGGTTGAGAATTCTGGAAGGTATACTGCAGTTTTAAAAAATAAATCACCCTATTATACCTTTAAAAAGGCGGAAAAAGATGATGATTTTCCATTTACTTTAGAGGACAATGAATGTGCTATTAGCTTTATTGAAAATGGTGAAGTAAAATATGTAAAAGTGTCTGATATTAGTGAGAAAAAGGGGGTTTATTACAAAAATGGTCCACCTGACATTTATCAAAGAAAAACTACAACAGATGTTATTGCATTCCATCAATGAAAAGTTGATTAAAGTAAAAGCAATCTCCTTCGTTTTTGTTACGTAATCATTATAAGCAAAAGTGAAAAACACCCATGCTTAATTAAGTTTTTAATGGTTTAAGATTAATTCTTTAGCTAGTTGATACTAAAACGTATTAATTTAATACTTTTGAATTTTACTGTTAACAATACTCTTGAGCGGATTCAAATCACTTTTTAAACAAACTTTCATTTACGGCTTAGCAACTGTATTACCTAGAATGTTAAGTTTTATTTTGGTACCACTTTACACAAATCCTTCTGTTTTATCGGTTGAGGAATATGGTAGAGTATCATTTATATTCGCCTATTTTGTAATTTTTAATGTGGTATTGGCTTACGGAATGGAAACCGCTTTTTTTAGGTTTTTCAATAAAGAAGAGAATCAAGATAAAGTAACTAGTACATCTGCAATCTCTTTAATTATAAGTTCTTTCGCATTAATGGGAATTGCTTTTCTATTTAGAAATCAGATTTCAACACTCATAAATATAGATCTTAAGTATCTTAATTTAATATTTATAATTTTACTTTTAGATGCTTTAGTTATTGTTCCTTTTGCTTGGTTAAGAGCAACTGCAAGACCAATGCGGTTTGCAATTATTAAAATTTTTAATGTTGCAGTTAATCTAGGGTTAAATATATTCTTGTTGCTGTATTTAAAAGATCTTGCTGAGGTCAATTCATTTTTCAACAGTTTATATATTCCAGATTATCAAATTAGTTATATTTTTATTTCTAATCTTATTGCAAGTGCATTAACACTACTTTTATTATTACCGTTCTACGCCAAAATAAAGCTAACATTCGATGCTGTTTTGTGGAGAAAAATGATGCGTTATGCAATGCCAGTGCTTATTGCAGGTATTGCGTATTCTGTAAATGAAACCTTTGATCGTATTTTATTAGAATATCTATTACCAGATGATGTTGCAGACCAACAAATTGGTATGTATTCAGCATGTTACAAGCTCGCTTTATTTATGACCTTGTTTGCAACAGCATTCCGATTAGGTATAGAACCTTACTTTTTTAGTCATTCTAAAACCAAAAACCCACAAAAAAATTATGCTAAAATTTTAGAATACTTTGTAGCTTTTGGATCAGTTATTCTTTTGGTGGTGGTTGTTTTTGCAGACCTCTTAAAACCATATATTATTTTAAGTGAAGCGTATTACGAAGCCATGTGGATTGTACCTTTTATTTTATTAGCTAATTTTTGTTTAGGTATTTATCACAATCTTTCCGTTTGGTATAAAATTACGGATAGAACTAAGTTTGGTGCTTATATTTCAATATTTGGAGCGATTGTAACCTTGGTTTTAAATTTTGTTTTAATTCCTAGAATCGGATTTAAAGGCTCAGCAATAGCAACACTTTCCGCATACTCAATAATGATGATTTTATCATTTTACTTCGGTAGAAAATACTATCCCATTCCTTATGATTTAAAGAAAATAGGCTTGTATCTCATTATATCCATTCTATTTTCATTTATCTTTTTCTACAACTATCGAGAGAATTATATTATTGGAAGTGTAATGTTAATTGTATTTTTGGGAATAGTTATTATATTGGAAAAGAACGAACTAAAACAACTATTAAAACGAAATTAATGCGTCATTCTTAACGATAGCGAAGAATCTCATTAAATAGAATTTAACATGAAAATTAAAATAATAAATAAATCGAGTCACGCTTTACCACATTACGAAACCATAGCTTCAGCTGGTATGGATTTGCGTGCTAACCTATCGGAATCTAGGATTTTAAAACCATTAGAACGAACTATTGTGGGTACAGGATTATTTATAGAATTACCTATTGGTATAGAAGCACAGGTAAGACCAAGAAGCGGTTTGGCTGCCAAAAAAGGAATCTCAGTACTCAACGCACCTGGAACTGTAGATGCAGATTACAGAGGCGAAATAGGAGTTATATTGGTGAATATTTCTAATGAAGATTTCACTATAAATAATGGCGAACGTATTGCACAACTAGTTATTGCAAAACATGAGCGTGCTGATTGGGAACAAGTTGAAATTTTATCTGATACAGATAGAGGTGAAGGCGGTTTTGGAAGTACGGGCATAAAATAAAAATGAGTCTTAATAAAATAAAGAGTCTCAAAATAAAATAAATAAAGTTTAACATTAAAAGACACCTGCTTTCGCAGGCATAAAACATGAAAATAATTGTACCAATGGCAGGCAGAGGGTCTCGCCTTAGACCACATAGTTTAACAGTACCAAAACCTTTAATTCCAGTTGCAGGTCAACCTATAGTGCATCGTTTGGTAAAGGATATTGCAAAAGTTTTAAAACAACCAATTGAAGAAATAGCCTTTGTTTTAGGTGATCCAGCGTTTTTTGGTGATGAAGTCGTAGAAAGTTTAACTGAACTTGCTGAAGGTTTAGGAGCAAAAGCATCTATTTACAGACAAGATAAACCGTTAGGAACTGGTCATGCTATTATGAGTGCTAAGCCATCACTTTCTGGACCAGCAGTAATTGCTTATGCAGATACTTTAATTAGAGCGGAGTTTGATTTAGATCCAACTGCAGATAGTGTAATATGGACAAAATGTGTAGCGAATCCTGAAGCCTATGGTGTGGTAAAATTAAACGACGATAAAAATATTGTTGAGTTAGTTGAAAAGCCAGAAACTTTTGTGAGCGATCAAGCTGTTATTGGTATCTATTACTTTAAAGATGTTGCTGTTTTAAAAGAAAAATTACAGGAAATCTTAGATGAAAACATCATGAATGGAGGCGAATACCAAATTAATGATGGTATTAAACGCATGATGGCTGACGGAAGAGTCTTTAAAACCGGAACTGTTGACGAGTGGATGGACTGCGGAAACAAAGCCGTTACTTTAGAAACAAATGCCAAAATGTTAGGTTTCTTAACAGCCGATAACGAAGAGCAATTAATTGACGATTCGGTCGTTTTAGAAAATTCAAAAGTTATTGAGCCTTGTTATATTGGTAAAGGCACTATATTGAGAAATACTACGGTTGGACCGTATGTTTCAATAGGTAAAGATTGTGTCATTGAGAATTCAACTATAAAAAATAGCTTAATTCAAAACCAAAGCACTATTAAAAATGCCAAGTTAGATGAGGCTATGATTGGTAATCACGTAAAGTATAATGGCGAGTTTACTAAGATTAGTATTGGTGATTATACCATTATGGAATAGTTATTGAATTAGATTTATCATTCTAATAGAAATAAACAAGTATGTACGTTGTGATATATTCATTTTTATTAAAACCTAACCAAGAAGAAAAATTTATTGAATCTTGGGAAGGCTTAACATCTTTAATCTATAAATATGAAGGTAGTTTAGGATCAAGATTACATAAAAAGGATGCATTAAATTATATGGCATATGCACAATGGCCTAATCAAAGTGCTTTTGATAATGCTGGCGGAAGTTTGCCAGAAGAAGCAAATCATTATAGAAATATAATGAAATCAACTTGCGAAAAATTTGAAGTGCTAGAAAAGTTAGAAGTAATTAAAGACTTGCTTAAAGAACAACAAAGTGAATAAGAAATTTATCTTGATATTAGTTTTTCTCTTCGGAATGATAAGTGTTCCTCAGAGGATTTATGCCCAAGTTGATTTCAACAAAAGGCCAGATGACGACTTAGGAAATTATGAAGACGAGTTTCAAGAACATTTTTTCGAAGCCTTAAAACAAAAGGGAATTGAAAATTATGATCGTGCGGTAGATGAACTTCTTAAATGTTTAAATCTTAATAGTAAGCTTCCTGTTATTTATTTTGAACTTGGAAAAAATTATAACAAGCTTAAAAATTTTGGTGCAGCAGAAGATAACCTAAAGAAAGCTATTGCTATGCAACCAGACAATGTTTGGTTTTTAGATGAGCTTTACGATGTGTATTTTCGGCAAGATGATATTAAAAATGCCTTAAAAACGATAAAGCAATTGGTGAAATATCACCCAGATTATAAAGAAGATTTGGCATCACTTTATGTTAGAGAAGAAAAGTACAAACAAGCTTTAGATATCTTAGATGAGTTAGATGCTGAATTTGGGTTGAGCGAATCTAGAGATGCTATGCGTAATGATATCTATAGTATTACTGGTAATGCAGACGATCGTATTGAAAACTTAGAACAACGTATAGTTAATAATCCTAATAATGAAGATAATTACTTAAAACTCATTTACAGATATAGCCAAACTGGAGATAGGAAAAACGCATATAAAGCAGCTAAAAATTTATTAAAAGCAAAGCCAGATTCTAGATTTGTGCATTTAGCATTGTATAAGTTTTATCTCCAGGATGGAAAAGTAGATGATGCTATTAATTCTGTAAAAACGGTTTTAACGAGTCCAGAAATTAATGCAGACGCCAAAGCCAAGGTTCTTAAAGACTTCGTAGCATTTGTAGCAAGAAATCCCGAGTACGAAGCTGATTTAATTGATGTCACTTCATTAATCGACGAAAATAAGGATGCACAAACTCATAGCGATTTAGGGCATTATTATTTAAAAGCAGGTGATAAGTTAAAAGCGCTTTCAAACTTTAAAGAAGCTTTAAAACAGAATCCTAACGACTTTAAATTAATAAAAGACGTATTACTACTTCAATTAGATATAGAAGACTATAAAGCGGTTGTAAACGATGGAGAAAGTGCTTTAGAGTTATATCCTGCACAACCTATGTTGTATTTAGTAACAGGTGTTGCTCATAATAAATTAGGGAATTCTAAAAAAGCGATTGAATACCTAGAAATGGGATTAGATTATTTAATTGATAACCCAAGCATGGAAGCCGATTTTTATTCTGAATTAAGCATAGCCTACAAAGCCTTAAATAATATTAGTAAATCTGAAACGTTTGCTAAAAAGGCAAAAGCCCTTAAACTGTGACAATAAATGAAAATACCTCAATTCTATAAAATCACCAAAGTTACTCTTGGTGCTTTACTTATCCTTTTAGCATTTAGTTGTAATTCTGCTAAAAATGTTATTGCGTCTGGTAAAGCGAGTGAAAAGCTTTCTGTAAAACAGGTTATAAAACAGCACGAGAAAAATAGCAGTGATTTTAAAACCTTAAAAGCTAGGGTTAAAATAGATATTACTCAAAATAACAAAACGCAAGGCGCTGGTTTTACACTGCGTATAGAAAAAGATAAAGTAATATGGTTAAGCGAATCTATTTTGGGTATGGCTCGTATGATGATTACGCCAGATAAAGTTAGATTCTACAACAAATTAGACAATCAATATTTTGATGGTGACTACAAGCTTTTAAGTGATGTTGTTGGTATTAATTTAGATTTTACTAAAGTGCAAAACATTCTTTTAGGTCAAGCAATTTATGATCTTAAAGCAAAACCACATCAGGTTGCTGTAAACGGAAACTCTTATGCTGTAAGTCCAAAAGATCAAGATGTGTTAATGGAGTTGTTTTATTTAATAAACCCGTCTCATTTTAAAATGGACAGTTTACAATTGCAACAGCTTTCTAAAAAACGAATGCTTCAGGTAGATTACGCAACGTACCAAGAAGTTGATAAGGAAATTCTTCCTAAAAATATAAGTATAATTGCTGTAGATGATACAGATGAAGTTACCGTTTCTATGGAGTTTAAATCCGTATCTTTGAATAATGAGGTTCGGTTTCCGTTTAAAATCCCTTCAGGCTATAAAGAAATAGTTTTAAAATAATGAGGACTAATCGTTTTTATATCACACTTGTAATAGGACTTTTGCTGTCTTGTTCTTCACTTTTTGCGCAAAGCGATAAGCAAAAGAAACTTGAGCTTCAACGTCAGCAGGTTTTAAAAGAAATGAAGCAAATAAATGCTTTATTGTTCACTAAAAAGAAAGAAGAAAAATCAGCCATAACACTGATTGAAGACATTAATTACAAAGTGAATGTTCGTAAAAATTTAATTAGAATTACTAACGAACAAGCTAATTTGCTTACAAGAGAAATCAATAGCAATCAAAATGAAATTTCAAGCTTAAAGACGCAATTAAAAGAGCTTAAAGAAGATTATGCTGCCATGGTCGTAAAATCCTATAAGAGCAAGTCTGAGCAAAGTAAAGTGATGTTTTTACTCTCTTCTAGCAACTTTCAGCAAGCCTATAAAAGACTACAGTATATAAAGCAATATTCTAATTACCAAAAGGAGCAAGGTGAAGCTATAAAATCTAAGACTAAAGAATTAGAGAAATTGAATGTTGAATTGTCTAAACAGAAGGAAGACAAGCAAAAACTAATTGAAGAAAACCGTATTGCGAAGCGCGAATTAGAAGGCGAATTAAAAGAACGCGAAGTTTTAATGGCATCTATTAAATCTGAAATGGGAAAATTCTCTGCTCAGATTAAAAAGAAAAAGCAAGAAGCTGCACTATTAGATAAAGAGATTGATCGTTTGATAAAAGATGCTATTGCAGCATCTAATAAAGAGGCTGGAAAAAAATCTTCTACAGGTAAATTTGTTTTAACACCAGAAGCTAAAAAATTATCTTCGAGTTTTGAAGCTAACAGAGGGAAATTGGGCTGGCCTGTTGCGAGAGGTGTTATAAAAGGTAAGTTTGGTAAACGACGTTCTTTAACGGATAATACTATAACTCAAAATTATAAGAGTATTTACATCGCTACGAATGCCAACTCAGATGTTAAAGCTATTTTTGATGGAGTTGTTACAGGAATTCATGTAATGAAACGTGGAAACCCAACGATACTTATAAGACACGGAAACTATATTTCTGCTTATATTAATCTCTCTGAAGTGAATGTAAAGAAAGGTGATAAAGTCGTCACAGGTCAAGTTATAGGAAAGGTATTTTCTAACAAATCATCAGGAGAATCACTACTTGGTTTCAGAATTTATAAAAATGACCAAGTTCTTAATCCAGAACCTTGGTTAGCTAAATATTAATCAAAAAGTGCTTTAAGTTCTGTAGCATCTGCAGGTTTCATTTTACCAGCTAAAAGTAAGCTCAGTTGTTTGCGACGTAAAGCAGCATCAAAACGTTGTTTTTCTAATTTGGTTTCAGGCACTAATTCTGGTACTCTAACAGGTCTTCCCATGTCATCTACAGCGACAAAAGTATAAATAGCTTCATTGGCTTTAACGCGTTCACCAGACTCTCTATCTTCAATCCAAACATCCATGTAAATTTCCATAGAAGATTTAAAAGCTCGCGACACTTTTGCTTCAATCATTACAACACTTCCTAAGGGCACAGCTCTATTAAAAGCTACGTGATTAACAGAAGCAGTTACAACAATGCGTCTAGAGTGTCTTCTAGCAGAAATACTCGCTGCACGATCCATACGTGCTAAAAGTTCACCACCAAATAAATTATTGATAGGGTTAGTTTCACTTGGTAAAACTAAATCGGTAACTATTGTTTTAGACTGAGAAGCAGTTCTAGATTGCATAAATTTTAAAATTTGTGCAAAGATAGAGCGATTTTAGAATGAGATGTATAATATTAGTAAAAAGTAGAAAAACACCTTTAGCGAAATGCTTAAAGCTTTAGTGAAAGATTACTTAGGTTTCTTAATTAACAACCAAGCATCACGATTATGCTCACGACGAATCTTAAAAAGTTCTTGTTGAGCTTCCTCTCTAGAGTTATAACTTCCGTAAACAACTTCATGCAAACCATAACGATTTACACCAATTGTTCTGGCTTTATAACCTTTGTTTTTAAGTTGATTTACTTTCTTATCAGAATTAGCTTCTACTCTAAAAGCACCAGCTACAATATGGTAGTTACCACCTTGCTTTTCTATATTTAAAGTAGCAGCAGGTAAAGGATTACTAATCACAAAAGTTGCTTCTTGTACTTTGGCATCAAGTTGTTCATTAGCTTCCTCTTGCGCTAATTGATTATGATTTTTAATAGTGTTGTTATTGTAATAAGTTGCAACACTAAAACCACTTAAACCTAGCACAAATACAGCTGCAGCAGCATATTTTATCCAATTACGGTTAGCACGTTTTTCTGGAGTTAAAATTATAGGAGCATGTACTTCTATATTTTCAACATTCTTTAAATGTATTTCACGATCAACATCAGCAGATGTAAAATGAGATAAACCAAAAGAATCGGTTAAGTAGTTGATATGACGAGATGGGTCAAATTCAATCTTTCCATCAGCATTCAATACTAACTCACCTATATTTTTAAGCTGAATAGTTTCGCCATCAGCCAATAAAGTCTTTATAGATTTTATTTTGTTAGAGAGGTTGTTTAGAGCTGTTGTGTAAGGTAGTTTTTCAACCTCAGCAATATAATTAGCCAACAATCCATCATTCTGTTGTAGTTGCTCATTAAAAGACAATGCCTTTTTAGGAGGATAAAATGTATTTGTGGATTCGTGCACTTTGGCCGAAACACGCTGTGTTAAGAATGCTCCAAAACCAGGAACAGTAACACAATCGTAACGGTATAAAAGGTCGCTAATGTAAGTCTCTAACTGCATATGAAGGCAAAGTTAAAAATTTTTATTTCTGAACGAAATTAAGTGAGATTTAGTTATTAACATCTAAAAAAAATATTTTATATATGTTTGATTTACTACTAATTCGCAGTAAAAATTTTGTTTAAAATTATTTTTTTATGTTGCAAACGAGCTAATAATTATTGTCATAAAACTTCAAATTTCTTAAGTGATAAGGAGGTTGAAGTCGTATTTGAATGACGAAACAAAATAGACAATAAATTGATATTTTTTTGAAATTTAAATGCATTCAGAATTAAATAATTATATTCGTAAATAGAAGAATAATGTCTTCAACTGCTTAATTTTCAATGACAGACCAACAACTTATTTACGCTTTAGCTTTGCAACACGTTCCAAAAATTGGTGCAACAACGGCTAAAAAATTAATAAATCATTGTGGTTCTGCAGAAGCAGTTTTAAAAGAGAAACATTCTAAACTTTTAAAAATCGATGGTATTGGTACCATTACTATTCAAGGTCTTTTTGATAAAACTCATTTGGAAGAAGCTGAACTCGAATTAAAATTTATAAAAGAAAACAATATTATTTCCCATTACTTTACAGAAGACACCTATCCTGAGCGTTTAAAACACTGTATTGATGGTCCTATTGTATTGTTTCAATCGGGAAACATAAATATAAAACAACAACGTATCATTAGTATTGTTGGTGCACGTAAAATAACAACGAGTGGAATTGCATTCTGTGAAAAACTAGTAGAAGCTCTATCTCAATTTAATCCAATAATTGTTTCAGGCTTTGCTTACGGTACAGATATTACAGCACAAAGAGCAGCTGTAAAACATAATTTACAAACTATAGGTTGTTTAGCGCATGGACTCAATCAAATTTATCCTAAAGTCCATAAAAAGTATGTTGCGGATATTGAAAATCATGGTGGGTTTTATACTGATTTTTGGAGCTCAGATAATTTTGATCGTAATAACTTTTTAAAACGTAATAGAATAATTGCAGGACTTAGTGAAGCAACGATTGTTATAGAATCTGCAGAAAAAGGTGGTAGTTTAGTTACCGCAGATATTGCTAATTCTTATAATAGAGAAGTTTTTGCAGTACCTGGTAGAACTACGGATAGCCAAAGTGTGGGTTGTAATAATTTAATAAAATTCCAAAAAGCCCATTTATTATCTAACCCTTTAGATGTGCCTTACATGCTAAATTGGGAATTAGAGTCTAACAAAAAACCGGTAGTACAGCAACAATTATTTGTAGAGCTAGAACCCGATGAAAAGATTATTTACAATTTTCTAAAAGAAAACAACAAAGAATTATTAGACGTCATTGCTATTAAATGTGAAATGCCAACCTATAAAATTGCTGGCATTTTACTTAATATGGAATTGAAAGGTGTTGTGAGGCCTTTACCTGGTAAGTTGTTTGAGGTTATTTAGATTTCTTATCTATGAAAATTAACTTTAAAACATTGGCGATAAGCACTGCAATTGCTGCATAACACAGCCAATCCATAGAACCGTTATCCTTTAATCTTGAAATTGTAATTAATATCATTGCGATAATAACAAGTACTGAACTAAGCGGTGATTTATTTATATTCAATTTGAAGCTGTTTTTAGTACCCAACCTTTTCTCTTACACGGCCTAAGACTTCGTCAGCAACAATTTTTGCTTTAGCTGCACCTTTAGCTAAGGCAGCATCAACTTCTTCAAGATTATCCATATAATATGCATAACGTTCTCTTTGTTTAGCAAAACGTTCTAAAACCAATTCGTATAAAGCTTGTTTTGCGTGTCCATAACCGTAGTTGCCACCTTCGTAGTTGGTTTTCATTTCTGAAATTTGGTCATTAGAAGCTAATAAGCTGAATATAGCAAAGCAGTTGCATGTTTTCCAGTCTTTTGGTTCTTCTAGAGGTGTGCTATCGGTTTCGATAGACATTATTTTTTTACGTAATTTTTTTTCTGGTAAAAAGATATTGATAAAGTTGTCTCTACTTTTACTCATTTTCTCACCATCTGTACCAGGAATTAACATACCGTTTTCTTGTACTTTTCCTTCAGGCAATACAAAAGCTTCACCCATTTTTGCATGAAAACGAGACGCAACATCTCGTGTCATTTCAATATGTTGTAATTGGTCTTTTCCTACCGGAATTATTTCAGCATCATACAACAAAATATCTGCAGCCATAAGCATTGGGTAGGTAAATAAGCCAGAGTTTACATCCTCTAAGCGATCCGCTTTATCTTTAAATCCATGTGCCAATGTTAAACGTTGATATGGAAAGAAACAGCTTAAGTACCAAGATAATTCTGTTACCTGCGGAATATCACTTTGTCTGTAAAATACTGTTTTTTCAATATCTAAGCCAAAAGCTAACCAAGTTGCAGCTACAGAATACGTATGACTTCTCAATGCTTCAGCATCTTTAATTTGAGTTAATGTATGTAGGTTAGCAATAAACAAAAACGAATCGTTTTTAGCATCGTTTGCCATTTCTATTGCTGGTAATATTGCTCCTAATATATTTCCTAAATGTGGTGTTCCTGTACTTTGTACTCCTGTTAATATTCTTGCCATGTTAATTGCCTGCAAAAGCAGGAATCTCTTTAAAGTTAATCTTCCGTCTTAAATAAAGAACAAAGGTAAATTTTTTAGCATAACTATAAGAAGCGATTTAATTTAAATAGTTAGTTTTGGTGCTATGGCAATTTTTAAATATCCATTTTGGGTTTTATATCGTATTTGGTTCTATGTTTTAGTAGCCATTCCGATTATTGTAATGTTCCCTATTCTTATAATTTCTATTTCGAGAGAGCAATGGTATCCTTTGTTTTTTAAACTTGCTCGTATTTGGTCTAAGTTTATATTAATTGGTATGGGCTTTGGTTATAAAATTAAAAGAGAGGAAATTCCGGATCCAAACAAAAGTTATATGTTTGTTGCCAACCATACGTCTATGGCAGATATTATGCTAATGTTGGTTGCTGTAAAGAATCCATTTGTTTTTGTTGGTAAGCAAGAATTGGCTAAGATTCCATTATTTGGTTTCTTTTACAAACGCACTTGTATTTTAGTTGATAGAAGTAGTGCTAAAAGTAGACAAGCTGTGTTTTTAAGAGCACAAAGACGTTTAAAACAAGGTGTGAGTATCTGTATATTTCCTGAAGGTGGTGTGCCAGAAGAAGATGTTTTGTTAGATAATTTTAAAGATGGTGCTTTTAGGTTGGCGATTAATCATCAAATTCCTATAGTTCCAATTACATTTTACGATAATAAGAAGCGATTTTCTTATACTTTTTTTAGTGGAAGCCCAGGCAAAATGCGTGCTAAGATTCATAGATTTATTCCAACGGAAGGTTTAACAACAAAAGACACAAAACCTTTAAATGAAAAAACGAGAACTCTAATTTGGAATGAATTAAGTTCTGTAAGAGTATAAAAAAAGCTACCCTAACCAAGAGTAGCTCTTATAATCATTGCATTTGCATTCATCATAGCTTTTTTGTTGCAATAACCTAACCTAAAACTTATAACTTAATCCTGTATATACACCAATAAAGAAAGGTTTAAAATCACCTGTTGTATTATTGAATGTGTTAATTTGATACTTAAATGTTGGTTCTAAATTTAGATTCCATTGTTTAGATAAACTGTAATCCATACCTAAACCAAAATTGGCACTAAAACTAGTATCATTTATATTATTTGCCTCACCTATTAATGTAGTTGCGCCATTAACATCTGCGTAAATTTCATTGTTGTTTAAGATGAACGTACTAAAACCACCAATCACGTTAATTCCAAATTTTCTATCTAATAATCTGTATTCTAATTCAACAGGTACCTCAATAAAACCAAATTTTTGATCAATTTTACCTGCTATTTTAGTGTTGAATAATTCTGGAGTAGAAGATCTATTCATCATAGTAGAACTCATTAATGACACGTGTTGTTCGCTACCGTTAAATGAAATATTATTAAACTCCGCATCAACACCTCTTGCAGCCGTTTCTGCTCCCGTAAATGCATAAACATCAGAAGTGGTTTGATTTAGGTTAACACGGTTAATACCAGCTCTAATTTTTAGTTTTTTAGTAATGTTATAGCTACCAGCAATACCATAACTCATATTAACATCACTGCTTTTGTCATTTTCGTTGAATTGTTTATCTAATGAAGAGCCTTGACCTAAGGAATTAAAATAAACAGGCGCAACATTTGGTGCAATGCTCCACCTGCTTTGGTCATCTTCTTTTTCTTCTTCATCAATAGTTTCATTATTTTCTGCTATAGCTTTTTCTATAGATTCTTTTATTGGGTCTTCAATCAATGAATTCTCAACATCAGAACCTTCAGCATTTGTTCCATCAGTTAAGGTTGAATTTTCTCTGCCTTTGATTTCTTTTGAGGTATTATTCTCTGCAATAGTTGTTTTATTTGTACTGATAGCTTTCTTGATGGCAGATTTTCGTTCCGTCTCAGATTTAAGTTGTGTTTTATTTTTAGATTCTACAGTTGTGTTTGAATTCACCTCCTTTTTGGTTTCTTTCGCAGTCTTGTTTACCACAACAGCTGTTTCACTTTCGTTAATAGCTTTCTTAACGGCAGATTTTCGTTCTGTTTCAGATTTAAGTTGTGTTTTGTTTTCAGACTCTAAAGTTTCGTTTGAGGTCTTTTGATTCGCTACTTTACTACGCTCTTCTTTGTTTGAAATTATAGAAGATTTATTGCTGTTTTGAGAAGAACGGATTGTTTCTTTATTATTTGTATTAGCAACTGCATTAGACGTATTAACAGAATGATTAGGCGACCTTAATTGATTTGAAGGATTGGATTTGTAAGGTTCCTCATTTGTTGCGTCTTTTGAGGTTGGTTCTTGTATGTTTTCAATATTTGAATCTGTTACCTTAGAATTACTATCTTTAATAGAATTTAAGTCGATTTTTTCTTGTTCTATTGATTGGTTAGTGTTGTCAATTTCAGAATTAGTTTCATTGTTTTCGTCCGTATTTACGATAGGTAAATCTTCAGAATTAATTCCGTCATTATTAAATACAGAAACACCAACAGTTAGCATAATAGCAATAGCAGCTGCAACACCACCAAGTTGCCACCAAAGTGCAATAACTCTACGTTTTTTCTTTTTCTTAGGAAGACTTTCGTTTATACGATCCCAAATAGCATCGTTAGGTGCTACCTCAAAATCTTTAAACTTTTCTTGAAAAAGTCTGTCTATGTTCTTTTTATCGTTCATTATACTGAGTGCGAATTTGAATTCGCGTTATAATCTTCTATTTTATCTTTTAAAATTAACCTCGCTCGCGCTAGGTTCGATTTAGACGTTCCGGTTGAAATATTTATTAATTCACTAATTTCAACATGCGAATAACCATCTAAGACATACAAATTAAATACCAATCTGTATCTGTCTGGTAATTCTTGAATTATTTTTAATAAATAATCAATACTTACGTCATCTTCATTAATATCTACCGATACGTCTTCAATATTCCCTTCATTAGTAATATCGTAAACGCCAACATCTTCTCTATAGCGTTGCAATGATGTGTTTATTGCAATGCGCTTAAGCCAACCTTCAAAAGAACCTTTATTATTGTACTGTTCTATTTTACTAAAAATAGTTATAAATGCATCATGCAGATTATCTTCTGCTTGTGCATAGTTTTTTGAGTACTTAAGACAAACCGAAAATAATTTACTTGCAAATTGCTTGTATAATTGGCTTTGTGCTAGAGCATCTTGTTTAATACAATTTTTTATGAGCTTGTCTAAACTCACATGATTCTCGGAATTAATTAATAATTAGTCTCTCGCAGTTTGATCAAAATATCCTCTTCCGTCCATAACAGGTACTTCTACCAAATAATACTGGTCAGTTCCATCTTCGTCTTCACCTTGATAAAACTTAAATACGTATGTTTCGTTTCCATTAACAAGAAAATCAAAACTAACAGTTACTTGTTCTGGTTCGCCATCACAAGAAGTTGTACTGTTTAAATAGACTGTATTCACAATGGCAACCGTTCTTTCTTGGTCTTCTATTTCGTAAATAAAATCATTAAAGTAATAACAAGAATTAGGTTTGGTGTATGTTACTAAAATTTCATACGTTTCTCCGTGCACAAAATATTCAGGCATTTCAACACTTTCAATAGGTAAAACTTCTAAATAAAAAGTTTCAGCCGGATTATCATCAAGGCTACAAGATGAGAAGGTTAAAATGAATACAAATGCTAATAGGGCAATTTTTTTCATACTTAATTATAATCAATTTCACTATATAGATGCAAAAAGTGTAAAAGGGTTGCGTCTAAAACTAAAAAAAATCCTGAAAAATCAGGATTTTTAAATATTTGGTTATTTAGACTCTTTAATAATGGTCCTTACTTTCTCTTCTAGTTCATCCATAAGATCAGGATTATCTTTTATTAAAAGCTTAACAGCATCTCGTCCTTGACCAAGTTTTGTGTCTCCATAACTAAACCAAGAGCCACTCTTTTTAACAATCTCATGGTCTACAGCTAAATCTAATATCTCACCAACTTTAGAAACACCTGCACCATACATAATATCAAATTCAGCAAGTCTAAATGGTGGAGCTACTTTGTTTTTTACAACCTTTACTCTGGTTTTGTTACCCATTACGTTTCCGTCACTATCCTTAATTTGAGTAGAACGTCTAATATCTAAACGAACAGATGCATAGAATTTAAGTGCATTACCACCAGTTGTAGTTTCTGGGTTCCCGAACATTACTCCAATTTTTTCACGTAATTGGTTAATGAAAATTACAGTACAATTAGTTTTACTAATCGAAGCTGTTAATTTTCTAAGTGCTTGAGACATTAAACGTGCATGTAAGCCCATTTTAGAATCTCCCATTTCACCTTCAATTTCACTCTTTGGAGTTAAGGCGGCAACAGAATCTATAACTACAATATCAATAGCACCAGATCTAATTAGGTTATCAGCAATCTCTAAAGCTTGTTCACCATTATCTGGTTGAGAAATAATTAAATTATCAATATCAACATTTAAATTTTCAGCATAAAAACGATCAAAAGCATGCTCAGCATCAATAAATGCAGCAATACCTCCAGCTTTTTGTGCTTCTGCAATTGCATGAAGTGTTAACGTTGTTTTACCAGAAGATTCTGGGCCATATATTTCAATAACACGCCCTCTTGGATATCCACCGACGCCTAAAGCTATATCTAAACCTAAAGAACCAGAAGAAATAGCCTCTACATCTACTACAGCCTGATCACTCATTTTCATTACGGTTCCTTTACCGTATGCTTTATCTAATTTATCTAAGGTTAATTTTAAAGCCTTTAGTTTTGCGTCTTTTTCACTGCTCATCTCTTCTATTTTTTCTTAATTATGAACATCAAAAATACCACTTATTTTAATTTTTTCAATTTTATAACGCAACCATTTTATGTTAATAGCATCTTAAAAGAAAAATACTATGAAAAATTTTTACGTTTTACTTTTTATCTTTTTATTTAATGTAGTTAAAGCACAAACGATAGATGTAGTTACAGGATTGAATCGGCCAATTGGATTAATATTTAATGGAGGTGAGCTATACATCAGTGAGTTTGGTGCTAATAAAATTTCAAAAATCGATACTGCATCAGATTCACCAACAGTAGTTAATGTTGTTACAGATGTATATAATCCTTTGGGATTAATTTTTATAGGTAATGAACTGTATTTCACTCAACAAAGTGAAAACAAAGTTTCAAAAATTGATATTTCTTCAAATAATCCAATAATTATTGATGTAGCTTTAGGTATAAATCGCGCTACATATTTTGCGTTAAATGGTAGTGACCTCTATGTTTCTAGTCAGACAGATGGTAAGATTTCAAAAATCGATACAACATTAAACCCACCAACCGTTGTTGATGTTGTAACTGGTTTGTTTTATCCTTCAGGTTTGTTAATTTTTAATGACGAACTTTATATTGCTGATTATGGCGCAAATAAGATTTTAAAGATTGACCTTTCTTCAGCCAATCCAATAACCACTGATGTTGTAACGGGCTTAAATAATCCTACAGCTTTGGCATTAAATGGGAATGATCTATATATAAGTGAGTATACCACAAATAAAATTATTAAAATCGATATTACTAATCCCTCAAATTCAGTTGAAGATGTTGTAACAGATCTCAATGGTCCGTCAGGACTTGTGTTTAAAAATAATGAACTATATATATCTGAAGATTTTGGGAACAAAGTTTCAAAGATTGATATTTCTTCCCTGTCAATCAATGAGTATCTAAATAAAAAGTCATTAGTATTATATCCAAACCCTGCAAAACATACTATAAAAATATTAGGTTTAGAATTCAATAAAAATTATGAAATCTTTAATGTTTTAGGGTCAAAAATTAAAAGTGGAATTATTTCTAATCAAGAGGAAATTGATATTAGTAACCTTATATCTGGTTTTTATATTTTTAAACTTGAAAATGGGGATTCGTTAAAATTCTTCAAAGAATAATTAAAAACAAACATTTATTTTAATTTTTTGAAATTTTTAACGCAACCCTTTTACACTTTTTGCATCTACTAAATGAAAAAGGAAATAATTGCTATGAAATGCGCTACAAACAAACTCTAAGGTACGCTTTAGAGTTTTGTAGCCATTTAATCTTCTCGGTTTGATAATTCATTAAATCAGAAATGATTAGCGGGTTAAAAAATGGTTAGTAAAACATTAGGTGTTTCAGTTGTAGTTAATCCCTCAACAATTGTGAAGCCGATGCAGATTAACTTTTTAAGTTTGTTTTAAGTTAGTAAGTTAATCTAAAAGCACTTTGAATTTATCAAAGTGCTTTTTTGTTTTTGTAATTGACTCATTCCATTAAAAACAATACCTTTGTTATTCAATTATTCTTTAACCTTAAAATTAGTATAGCATGCAACTGTACAACAACTTAAGTTCTAAAGAAAGAGCCGAGCTTATTGAACAAGCCGGAAAAGAACGCTTAACCATCTCTTTCTACAAGTACGCTAAAATTAATAATACCGAAATTTTTAGAAACCATCTTTATTTAGCTTGGGACCAATTTGATGTCTTAGGAAGAATTTACGTGGCAAACGAAGGTATTAACGCACAACTATCTGTGCCAGCCGAAAATTTTGAACATTTCAAAAATCATTTAGACACCATTTCATTTTTAGAAAATGTAAGATTAAACATTGCTGTAGAGCACGATAATTTTGCCTTTTTAAAGCTAAAAGTAAAAGTGCGTAATAAAATAGTCGCAGACGGATTAAATGATGCGTCTTTTGATGTGACCAATAAAGGTGTTCACGTTAATGCCGAAAAGTTTAACGAACTCATTGAAGACCCAAACACTGTTTTGGTAGATATGAGAAATCATTATGAAAGTGAAATCGGTCATTTTAAAAATGCAGTAACTCCAGATGTAGATACCTTTAGAGAATCTTTAGATTTAATTGAAGAGGATTTAAGAGAGCATAAAGAAGATAAAAAGCTTGTAATGTATTGCACGGGCGGAATTCGTTGTGAGAAAGCAAGTGCGTATTACAAGCATAAGGGTTTTAAAAATGTATTTCAGCTTGAAGGAGGTATCATTAATTATGTGCGTCAAATTGAAGCCGAAGGTTTAGAAAATAAATTTCTAGGTAAGAATTTTGTCTTTGACGAAAGACGTTCAGAGCGAATTTCTGATGATGTCATTGCCAATTGTCATCAATGTGGTAATCCTGCAGATATGCATACTAATTGTGCAAACGAAGCATGTCATTTATTGTTTATTCAATGTGAAGACTGCAAAGAAAAGATGGAAAATTGCTGTTCAACAAACTGTATGGAAATACATAGTTTGCCTTTTGAAGAGCAAAAAGCGTTAAGAAAAGGACAGGGTAATAGTAACGATATTTTCAAAAAAGGACGCGCAGACCATTTGCCTTTTAAAAAGGACTTGCGTAATATTTTTGAAACCATGAAGCCTAACAATATCTAATTAGTTATGCAAAATATAGAGTTAATGGCACCTGCAGGAAATTTTGAATCTATGCAGGCAGCCTTAGATAATGGTGCAGATTCAATTTACTTTGGCGTAGAGCAACTCAATATGAGAGCGAGAGCTACAATTAATTTTACATTAGAAGATTTACCAGAAATTGTAAAACGATGCGAAGCAAAAAACGTTAGAACGTATCTTACTTTAAATACCATCATTTACGATCATGATTTATCAATTGTAAAAACATTGATTAAGCAAGCAAAACAAGCAAACGTTACTGCTGTTATTGCAATGGATCAAGCTGTAATTGCTGTAGCAAGAGAGCACAATATGGAAGTGCATATCTCTACACAGATTAATATTACAAATATTGAAACCGTAAAATTCTATGCACTCTTTGCAGATACTATGGTATTGAGTAGAGAGTTAAGCTTACGCCAAGTAAAATACATAACAGAACAAATTGAAAAAGAGCAGATAACGGGACCATCTGGCAGATTAATTGAAATCGAAATTTTTGGTCATGGTGCACTTTGTATGGCTGTTTCTGGCAAATGTTATATGAGTTTGCATTCGCACAATTCATCTGCAAATAGAGGTGCTTGTAAGCAAAATTGCAGAAAAAAATATACCGTAATAGATCAGGAAACTGGTGTGGAAATGGACTTAGATAACGAGTACATTATGTCGCCTAAAGATTTATGTACTATAGATTTCTTAGACCAAGTTGCAGGTGCTGGTATTAAAGTTTTAAAAATTGAAGGTCGAGGTAGAGCGCCAGAATATGTTGCTAAAGTTATAAAATGTTACAGAGAAGCCATCGATAGCATAGCCATTGATAATTATTCTAAAGAACAAGTTATTTCTTGGGTGCAAGAATTAGAAAAGGTTTATAATCGTGGTTTTTGGAGCGGTTATTATTTAGGTCAGAAACTAGGTGAATGGAGTAAAGGTTCAGGTAGCCATGCGACACAAAAGAAAGTTTATATTGGTAAAGGGGTTCATTTTTACCCTAAAGCTAAAGTAGGAGAATTTAAAATTGAAGCGTATGACCTTTCTATAGATGATACTATTTTAATTACAGGTCCAACAACAGGAGCCAAAGAGTTTCAATTAAAGCAAATGTTGGTTAATGATGAGCAATTATTAAAAGGAACTAAAGGCGATTCTATTACAATTCCTTTAGATTTTAGAATTAGACCATCAGATAAGTTATATAAAATTGTAGAAAATAAAGTGGAAGCCTAATGGTTGTTATTACTTTACAACGACAAAAATGCATTGGTTGTAATTACTGTGTGGAGCTAGCACCAAATCAGTTTCAAATGTCTAAAAAAGATGGTAAATCAGTTTTGCTTCATTCCGAAGAAAAAAAAGGCTTTTTTACACTTAAATCTAAGGATTATGAGCTTTTAGAACCAAGCGAAAATGCTGCAAAAGCTTGTCCTGTAAAAATTATTTCAGTCAAAAATATATAATAAAAGCCTTATTGACCGTTGCTTCTTTATTGTTCAGAATAAAAACAATAAAGTTTGGGTCTTAGTAAGCTAAAGAAATAATCTTATCTTTACTCATTAATTATTTACGAATCCGATATCTAGTATTTTAAAGAGTCTAGATTTAATATATAAAATTTTTATGGCTTGTAACAGTTGCGCAACTGGAGAAGATGGCCAACCAAAAGGATGCAAAAACAATGGGACTTGCGGCACAGATAGCTGTAATAAACTCACTGTTTTTGATTGGTTAGCAAACATGTCGCTTCCAAACGGACAAAAACCGTTTATTGGTGTAGAAGTACGTTTTAAAAACGGAAGAAAACACTATTATAAAAACACAGAAAACCTTACACTTAGTATTGGAGATATTGTTGCGACTCAGGCAAAATCTGGTCACGACATTGGAATGGTTACACTTACTGGTGAGTTAGTAAGTATACAAATGAAGCGTAAAAAAGTGAGACTTGACGACGCTGAAAACGTTTTAAAAATATACCGAAAAGCATCACAAAAAGATATTGATATTTGGTCAACTGCTAGAGATAAGGAAGAACCAATGAAGGTAAGAGCCCGTCAATTTGCTATAGATTTAAATCTGAAAATGAAAATTTCGGATATTGAATTTCAAGGTGACGGAAGTAAAGCAACTTTTTATTACACAGCTGAAGAACGTGTAGATTTTAGAGAGTTAATTAAAGTCTTTGCACGTGAGTTTAGAACGCGTATTGAGATGAAACAAGTTGGCTTTAGACAAGAAGCTGCAAGGCTTGGAGGTATTGGTTCTTGTGGTAGGGAATTATGCTGTTCTACATGGTTAACAGATTTTAGATCAGTCAGTACATCTGCGGCCCGTTACCAGCAATTATCTTTAAATCCATTAAAGCTTGCAGGACAATGTGGAAAGCTAAAATGTTGTCTTAATTATGAGTTAGATTCATATTTAGATGCCTTAAAAGCGTTTCCTAAATCTGACATTAAACTATACACTGAAAAAGGAAATGCGGTTTGTCAAAAAACTGACATTTTTAAAGGTTTAATGTGGTATGCATATGAAGGTGAATGGATGAATTGGCACATTATTACTACAGAGCAAGCCAATGAAATCATAGAGAAAAATAAGAAGAGAGAAAAAGTAGCAAGTCTAGAAGAATATGCTGCCGAGCACATAGAAGACACTAAAAATGAGTTTGAGAACGTTGTAGGTCAAGATAGTTTAACACGTTTCGATAGTCCAAAACCGAATAAGAAACGTAAAAACAATAAGAGTAACAGAAATAACAAAAACCGAAACAACAATAAGGGTAATACAAACACTAATAAATCTCAAAATCGAAACCGCAATCAAAAACCAAAAGCCAAAACAAATGCTAAACCAAATGCTAAAAAAGACTAATCGGTTATTTTTAGTTGTACTCAGTTGTTTTTTAATTACAAGTTGCGACTCAAATGCTGTATTTGATGAGTATCAATCAGTACCTAATGAGTGGAATAAAGATTCCGTTGCCAGTTTTAATTTTAAAGCTCCAGATACTATTAATAATTACAATTTGTATGTTAATTTAAGGAATACAGATGCTTATAAGTTTAGTAATTTATTTCTTCTTGTAGAATTAAATTATCCTAACGGAAAAGCTGTAAAAGATACTTTAGAGTATAAAATGGCAGCACCAAATGGTGAACTTTTAGGAACAGGGTTTTCAGATATTAAAGAAAATAAATTGTGGTTTAGAGGTTTTAAAACGCCTTTTAAGTTTAGCGAAGAAGGAGACTACACTGTTAATATACAGCATGCCATGAGAAATAATGGCGAAGTAAATGGTGTAGAAAATTTACAAGGAATAACAGATATTGGATTTAGAGTAGAACAGGCTCAAAAGTAGTAAATATGGCAAAAAAGAAAACAACACAGTCTAAAACAGAGACTTTAGATTATACAAAATACGTACGTTGGTTTTGGATACTTTTTTTAGGTGGTTTAGTAGCTATCGTTTTGATTTTTCTATTAGCCTCTTTGGGAGCGTTAGGTGAAATGCCAGATCATACTAAGTTAGAAAATCCTGAGACAAATTTAGCAACGGAAATTATTTCTTCAGATGATAAAACATTGGGTAAATTCTATTTTGATGATAATAGAACACCTATTGTTTTTGAAGACTTACCAGAAAACATAGTAGAAGCATTGATTGCAACTGAAGATGTTCGGTTTTATGAGCATTCAGGTATCGATGGTAGAGGTACGCTTAGAGCTATTTATAAATTAGGTGCAGGAGGAGGAGCGAGTACGATTTCTCAACAATTAGCAAAAAATTTATTTACAAAACAAGTTTCTAAAAATATTATTGAAAGACTTTCTCAAAAAGTAAGAGAATGGATTATTGCTATTCGTTTAGAGCGTCAATATACCAAAGAGGAAATTATAGCGCAGTATTTAAATATTTATGATTTTGGTAATAATGGAGATGGAATTCGTTCTGCAGCTAGAATTTATTTTGGAAAAGAACCAAAGGATTTAGATATTAAGGAATCTGCTATGCTTGTAGGTATGTTAAAGAATTCTTCATTATATAATCCTATTCCTAAAAGAAATCCTATTGGTGTAAAAAACAGACGTAATGTTGTTTTATTTCAAATGATGAAGTATGAATATATTAGCGAAAGCGAAAAAGATTCACTTCAAAAAACAGAATTAGATTTAAACTTCTCTCCTGAAACCCATCGTGAAGGAATTGCAACCTACTTCAGAGAATACCTTAGAGGTTTTATGAAAGAATGGGCTAATAAGGAAAGTAACAGAAAGCCGGACGGAAGCAAGTACGATTTGTATAGTGATGGTCTAAAAGTTTTTACAACTATAGATTCTCGGATGCAGCAATATGCGGAAGATGCTATTTCTCAGCACATGCCAAGATTGCAAGCAGAGTTTGATAACCAAAACACACCAGATAGAAATAAAACAGCACCATTTGTAGATTTAGATAAATCAGAGGTTACTAAACTAATGAATGATGCTATGAAACGAGGTGAGCGATGGAGAATTCTTAAAAACCAAGGAAAATCAGAGAAACAGATTAGAGCTTCTTTTGAGAAGCCTACAGAAATGCGTGTGTTTAAATGGATAGATGGTAAAGCTAGTGAAGTAGATACGGTTATGAAACCTATTGATTCTATGCGTTATTATAAATCTTTTCTACGTCCTGGAATGATGTCTATGGATCCTTTAACTGGTCATGTAAAAGCATGGGTTGGTGGAATGAATTATAAGCATTTTCAGTACGATATGGTTAAGCAAGGTGCAAGGCAAGTGGGTTCTACATTTAAACCATTTGTTTATGCTACAGCTATTGATCAATTACAATTTTCGCCTTGTGATTCTTTTCCTAGAACACAAATTACGATTGAAGCCAATAAATATGGTAATCCAGAACCTTGGACTGTTAAAAATTCAGACGGAAAATACTCTGGTAAGCAAACTTTAAAGGATGCATTGGCAAGTTCTACTAATACGGTTACGGCTCGTTTAATGAATGAAATTGGACCACAACCTGTGGTTGAAATGGCAAAAAAATTAGGAATCACTTCAGAGATTCTACCAGTACCTGCTATTGCTTTAGGAACACCAGATATTAGTGTTTATGAAATGGTTGCTGCGTATTCTACGTTTGCCAATAAAGGTGTTTATAATAAACCAGTAATGGTAACACGTATAGAGGATAAAAACGGTACTGTATTGTATCAGTTTAAACCAGAAAGTAAAGATGTACTGAGTGAAGAAGTTGCTTATGTTACTGTAAATCTTATGGAAGGGGTTACGCAAGCAGGTTCCGGAAAGCGACTTAGACATAATTCAGATTGGTTAGCAAAATCTGCTGTTTACAAGGAAATAATGACTGGTTATCCTTATGAATTAAAAAACCCTATAGCTGGTAAAACAGGAACAACGCAAAACCAAAGTGATGGTTGGTTTATGGGAATGGTGCCTAATTTAGTTACAGGTGTTTGGGTAGGAGCAGAAGATAGAGCGGCCCATTTTAAATCAATTCACTATGGCCAAGGAGCTTCAATGGCTTTGCCAATTTGGGGATTGTACATGAAAGCCTGTTATGCTGATAAAACATTAGATGTCTCAGAGGGTAAATTTGAAAAACCTTCAAACTTAAAAATTGATATTAACTGTGAAGCAAGAGACGAAGGGGATTTAGGTGGTTCAGAGCAACCTGAAGATAATGTTGATGTAGATTTCTAATAATCTAGCAATAGTCACACCTGTATTTAACACCATTAAATTATAAAGTAAGTACTTAGTTTCGTATTTTTAAAAAGCTAAATTTTTAAACAATATGATCAATAAAAAAGTAGAGAATATTTCAGAAGCATTACAAGGTGTTGCTGATAATATGACCTTTATGTTTGGTGGTTTCGGTTTGTCCGGAATTCCAGAAAACGCAATTGCCCACTTAGTAAAACTTAATATAAAAGGTTTAACCTGTATTTCTAATAATGCAGGTGTAGATGACTTTGGTTTAGGTTTGTTATTACAACAAAAGCAAATCAAAAAAATGGTTTCGTCTTATGTTGGCGAAAATGATGAGTTTGAACGTCAGATGCTTTCTGGCGAATTAGATGTAGAATTAATACCTCAAGGCACTTTAGCAGAACGATGTAGAGCAGCACAAGCTGGTTTTCCAGCAATTTATACTCCTGCTGGTTACGGAACGGAAGTCGCAGAAGGAAAAGAAACAAGAGAATTTGATGGTAAAATGCATGTATTAGAATATGCATTTAAAGCGGATTTTGCTTTTATTAAAGCATGGAAAGGTGATGCTGCCGGAAATTTAATATTTAAAGGTACAGCAAGAAACTTTAATCCTAATATGTGCGGTGCAGCTAAAGTAACCGTTGTTGAGGTTGAAGAATTAGTACCTGTTGGAGAATTAGACCCTAATCAAATTCATATTCCAGGAATTTTTGTGCAACGTATTTTTAAAGGTGTGCATTTTGAAAAACGAATAGAACAACGAACAGTTAGAAAAAGAGCATAGTTATGTTAGATAAAAACGGAATAGCGAAACGTATCGCACAAGAAGTAAAAGACGGTTACTATGTTAATTTAGGGATAGGAATACCAACTTTGGTAGCCAATTTTGTAAGAGATGATATTGAAGTTGAATTTCAAAGTGAAAACGGCGTTTTAGGTATGGGACCATTTCCTTTTGAAGGTGAAGAAGATGCCGATATAATTAATGCAGGTAAACAAACCATTACCACTTTGCCAGGTGCTTCCTTTTTTGATTCTGCAACAAGTTTTGCAATGATTAGAGGTCAACATGTAGATTTAACTATACTTGGAGCAATGGAAGTATCACAAGATGGAGATATTGCCAATTGGAAAATTCCGGGAAAGATGGTTAAAGGAATGGGAGGCGCAATGGATTTAGTAGCAAGTGCAGAAAATATCATTGTCGCTATGATGCATACTAATAGAGCAGGAGCTTCTAAATTATTAAAAAAGTGCTCTCTACCATTAACTGGAGTTGGTTGTGTAAAGAAAATTGTAACTAACATGGCTGTTATAGAAGTAACGTCTAAAGGATTTAAACTTTTAGAACGGGCACCTGGGATTTCTGTAGATGAAATTAAAAATGCTACAGAAGGAGATTTGATTATTGAAGGTGAAATTCCTGAAATGAATATCTAAAATAATCTTTCTGAATACTATATGAGTCGCTAACTTTTAGCGACTTTTTTGTGCGTAATTTCTTTGATAAAGACGTTAAGTGTTAAAAAAATATGTATTTCAACGATTAATAGTGTATTTAAGCAGATTAATTCAAAATATGTTTCATATTGCAGTCCCAAACGAAACGAATAGATTAACCCAAATTAATTTACCTTTTTGTTCCAAATCTACCATGAATTATGAAAATGAATTCTAATCTACCAGAACCTACTTTTAATGAAGATGAAGAATTTTCAATTTTAGAAAACACATTTGAATTAGTCTCAGGTGTTTTAAAGTTAGCCAAAAAAGTATTCATGCTATAAGCCTTTTGGAATAGCATGAATTAGCTTTTTTGTGTAAGCTTCTTTAGGTGATGCATAAATATGGTCTGCATCTCCAATTTCTTCAATTTTTCCTTTATTCATTACAAGCAGTTGATCTGCCATGTATTTTACAACGGCTAAGTCGTGTGAAATAAATATATAGGTAAATCCAAATTGCGCTTTTAAATCATTCAATAAGTTTAAAACCTGTGCTTGTACAGAAATGTCTAATGCAGAAACAGATTCATCACAAACTATAAGTTGTGGTTCTAATGCTATTGTTCTTGCAATACCAACACGTTGACGTTGTCCTCCAGAAAATTCATGTGGATAACGATCAAAAGCTGAAGCATCTAATCCTACTTTTTCTAATATTTCTATTACTTTTTCTTTTCTTGTATTATTTGAACTGCCAATATTGTGGACTTCCATAGGTTCTAAAATAGCATTACCAACAGTTAAGCGAGGATTTAAAGAAGCAAAAGGGTCTTGAAATATTATCTGAATCTCTTTTCTTAAACCACGCATCTGCGATGGTTTTAACTTTGTGATATCATTTCCTTTGTATAAAATTTTACCTGAAGTAGCTTTGTCTAGTTGTAAAATAGCGTTTCCTAAAGTAGATTTACCGCAACCAGATTCACCGACTAAACCTAAGGTTTCACCAGGAAACACTCTAAAGCTCACACCATCAACAGCATTAAACTCTAGGTCTTTTGTAAACCAACCTGTTTTAGATAGGTATGTTTTTTCTACATCAATGATTTCTAATAAAGGGGCTTGGTTGTATAATTTTTTATGATTTGCTTCTCGCTCAGCATCAGAAATAATTGCTGTGCTAACACTATCATTCATAAAGTCAGAAATGGTCGGTAACTCTTTTAAACGATACTCTGTTGAAGGTCTCGCTCCTATTAATGCTTTGGTGTAGTTATGTTTTGGTGCGTTAAAAATTTCATTAGTTGTGCCTTGCTCTACAATTTCACCTTTATACATTACTAAAACGCGATCTGCCAATTCAGAGACTAAAGATAAATCGTGAGAAATAAATAGCACACTCATTTTTGTTTCGGTTTGTATGTCTTTCAATAATTCTAAAATCTCTTTTTGTACAGTAACGTCTAAAGCAGTTGTTGGTTCATCTGCTATTAGTAGTTTTGGTTTACAGGCAATTGCCATCGCAATCATTACACGTTGTTTCTGTCCTCCAGATATTTCATGAGGATAGGCTTTGTAAATACGTTCTGGACTTGGAAGTTTTACTTTTTCGAAGAGATTTAGTACTTCAGATTTAATTTCTGAAGATGATAATTTAAAATGTTGTTTCAGAATTTCTTCAACCTGTTTACCACAACGCATAGAAGGATTTAAGGAACTCATAGGTTCTTGAAAAATCATGGCAATTTCTTTTCCTCTTAAGGTTTGAAATTCTTTTTCAGAATACTCAATAAGATTTTTGTCTTCAAATAATATAGAGCCAGAGGTGATTTTAGAAATCTGTTTTGGTAATAATCCCATTAATGCTAAGGATGATATGGATTTACCTGAACCAGATTCTCCAACAACAGCTACAATTTCATTAGTCTCAATTTGAAATGTGATATTCTTAATTATATGCTTCTCTATTTTATTCTTAAAAAACGAAATATTTAAAGCGTCAACAACGAGTAAATTTTTGTTTGCCATAGGTAAATGTAGTCAATTTCTTCAATAGTGTTGTGGTAAAACCGTAACTCTAAAAATTCGGCTGTATTTCTTTGAAAACGTTTTCGGAATTAACAAAATTTTAATAATTTCAGTAAATATTTAACAATAATTAACTTAAAAAATAGATAATAGGTATGAGAAAAAACTATTTAAATAGTGTTTGTTTAATGTTGTTTATGTTGTGTATTTTACCAGCTTATTCACAAACAGATCTTCAAAAAGAGCAAATTGTAAGTCGTTATGATTCGGAAGCAATTCAAGATTTAATTGAAAAATTCAATGAACAAGCAAAAGTAGAAAAGGCTGAAGCTATTAATATGGCGTTAATAAAAGGCTGGCCATTAATTATAAAGAATGAAAATTCGTATTTAGAACTTCAAAAAATCTCTTCAGAAGGGACACCAATATATTATACTACATTTAATGTTGCTGCTTCAAAATCTACAAGAACCAATCATTTAAATTCTGGCGGTTCTTTGGGTTTAAGTTTAGACGGTCAAAATATGACAGCTCATGTTTGGGATGGTGGTTTGGCTCGTGCTTCACATCAAGAATACGATGGAGCAGGTGGTAACAACCGATTTTCAATTGGTGACGGAACTACAACCTTAAATTACCATTCTGCTCACGTTACAGGTACTATTATTGCATCTGGTGTTGTTGCCAATGCTAAAGGGATGGCTCCTCAAGCAAGTGCAGTTGGTTATGAATGGAATAATGATACATCTGAAGCAACAAGTGCTGCAGGAAATGGAATGCTAGTATCTAATCATTCTTATGGATATGCTGCAAGAAATTCAGCAGGTCAAGCACAATTACCTGACTATTATTTTGGAGGCTATATTACCGATTCTAGAGATTGGGATGAAATTATGTTTAATGCACCATATTATTTAATGGTTGTAGCAGCAGGTAATGATGGTTCTGATAATTCTGCAAATGGGTCTCCTTTAGACGGAAACTCTTCTTATGATAAACTTTCTGGTCATGCTACGGCAAAAAACAATATGGTTGTTGCTAATGCAAATGATGCAAATATAGATACCAACGGAAACTTAGTAAGTGTTTCTATTAACAGTAGTAGTAGTGAAGGACCAACTGATGATTATAGAATTAAACCAGATATTACTGGTAACGGAACTTCGGTGTATTCTACATATGAGTCTAGTGATTCAGCTTATAATAGTATAACTGGTACATCTATGGCCTCTCCTAATGTAGCTGGTTCATTATTGTTATTACAACAACATGCTAATAATGTAAATGGAAGTTATTTAAGAGCTTCTACGTTAAAAGGTTTAGCGCTTCACACAGCTGATGATGTTGGGTCTAATGGACCAGATGCTGTCTATGGTTGGGGATTAATGAATACAAAAAGTGCTGCTGAAGCCATTACAAATAATGGAAATGAATCTAAAATAGAGGAATTAACATTAACAAATGGACAATCATACCAAATTACGGTTGATTCTGATGGTGTTAATGATTTATATGCATCCATTTCTTGGACAGATAGAGCAGGAACTGCTACAACTACAGCTAATTCTAATTCAGCTGTCTTAGTTAATGATTTAGATATTAGAGTAACTCAAGGAGGAACGACTTATAATCCTTGGCGTTTAACAGGCGTAACTACTAATGGACAAGGTGATAACTCTAAGGATCCTTATGAAAGAGTAGATGTGGCTAATGCTACCGGAACTTATACAATTACTATTACTCACAAAGGTTCATTAACTGGAGGAAGCCAAAACTACTCATTAATTGTAACAGGTTTATCAGGTACACCAATAGTTTGTAGCGCAACTACACCAACAGGATTATCTATTGATGGTTTTGGGTCATCAACAGCAACTGTATCTTGGGATGCTGTACCAGGAGCATCATATGATTTTAGATATCGCGAAGTAGGAACATCAACGTGGACAACATCTTCAGTTTCTGGAACTTCAACGTCTTTATCTGGTTTAACACCTGAGACATCTTATGAAGTTCAATTAAGAAGTATATGTGCTGATAATTCAACATCATCGTATACTAATTCTGTAAACTTTACAACTACCGAAGTGCAACTAAACTATTGTACATCTACAAGTAGTAATGTTAACGATGAATATATTAGTCGTGTACAATTAGGCACTATAGATAATACATCAGGTGCTCAGTTTTATTCAGATTTCACTAATCTGTCAACAGCATTAAGTCAAGGTCAGAGTTATTCGATTACCGTAACTCCAACTTGGACCGGAACTGCGTATGCAGAAGGCTATTCAGTTTGGATAGATTATAACCATGATGGTGACTTTGCTGATTCTGGAGAACAAGTATGGTCTCAAGTAGCAACTCAAAACACACCTGTTAGTGGTAATTTTACAATTCCTACAGGAACTTATGCAGGGAATACTAGAATGCGTGTTTCTATGAGTTATAATGCAGTGCCAACAGAATGTCAATCATTTACTTATGGTGAAGTAGAGGATTATACTGTAAATTTATTAGGTGGTACACCAGATACAACAGCACCAGTAATTACATTAACAGGAGCATCAACAATTAATTTAGAAGTTGGAGATACTTATAATGAATTAGGTGCAACAGCCACAGATAATATTGATGGTAACTTAACATCTAGTATTGTAATTACAGGGACGGTAAATACCAATTCAGCTGGTACATACACTAAGTATTATAATGTGAGTGATGCAGCCGGAAATTCAGCTAGCCAAGTAACGAGAACAGTAAATGTAACGCAACCAGCAGATACAACAGCACCAGTAATAACACTAACAGGAGCATCTACAATTAATTTAGAAGTTGGTGATACTTATAGTGAATTAGGTGCAACAGCCACAGATAATATAGATGGTAACTTAACATCTAGTATTGTAATTACAGGAACAGTAAATACGAGTTCTGCAGGCACATATACAAAGTATTATAATGTAAGTGATGCAGCTGGAAATGCCGCAACGCAAAGAACACGATCAATTATTGTAACAGAGCCTTCTACGGGAAGCGGATGTACAAGTGGTATTTCTACATTCCCTTATTCTGAAAGTTTCGAAAACACTTTAGGTGCATGGACTCAAGGGACAGGAGATGATTTTAATTGGACAACACAAAGTGGGTCTACACCTTCTAGTAATACAGGTCCATCTAGTGCAGATGACGGTACATATTATATTTATATGGAATCTTCTTCACCTAATTATTCAACTAAAAGAGCGATTTTAAATTCACCTTGTTTTGATTTGAGTAGTGCGTCTCAAGCAACTTTCGAATTTAAGTATCATATGTATGGCACATCAGCAATGGGAAGTTTGGCTTTAGAATTAAGTGATGATGATGGTGCATCTTGGACAAGTATTTGGAGCGAATCTGGTAACAAAGGAAACTCATGGTTAACAGCGACTGTTAATTTAGCTGCTTATGTTGGTAGTTCAGTTCAATTACGTTTTAATGGTATTACTGGTACAACTTGGCAAGGAGATATGGCAGTAGATGCTGTAAATCTATCTACAGGTGGTGGATCAGGTACTACATGTTCTGATGTTTCATTATCTATTACGTTTGATAATTACCCAGAAGAAACGGCTTGGAGTATTGTTAACGCTTCAGGTAGTACAATAGCTTCAGGAGGAACTTATGCTTCTCAAGCAGATGGGTCTACTTTAACTGTTGCTGTAGGATGTTTAGATGATGGTTGTTATGATTTTATAATTACAGATGTTTATGGTGATGGTATTTGCTGTTCTTATGGAAATGGTTCATATTCATTAACAAGCACTGATACAGGTATAATATTGGCTTCAGGAGCTAGTTTTACCAGTTCTGAAACTACAAATTTCTGTTTAGGAAATTCGAGTACAGCATTTGTAAGTAATCCTAGTATAATTTCAGAAAACCCTGATCAATTTTTCAAAGTACGTCCAAATCCTGTTAAGGAAACTCTTAATGTTGATTTGGTAGGCTATGAAGCACAAACATTTGAAATTAAAAACATGTTAGGACAGACCGTTTCAAAAGGACGATATACGTCTGTAATTGATGTGTCTAGATTTGAAAATGGTGTTTATATTTTACAATTAAATATTGGAGAAAAGAAACAGGTAAAACGTTTTATTAAGGAATAAATGGTCCTTAGTATTGTAGTTAGTAATGAAAAAGTCCTGATTTTATATCAGGACTTTTTTTATATGTGTTTTATTTCGTTTTCATGAAGTAATTCGTCACCTCGTAATCTTAAGAAAATCTGTGCGACAGCAATTGTGTCTTTTTCGCAATAGATTATAATTCTGTCTATTTCATTCTCTTTGTAATAGACTCTGTAAACTTCACTACCATCGATATCATCTTTTGGAGATGGAATACCTAGGACGTTGGTTAATAGTTTTAAAGAAGTATACGTTTTATAATCACCAAATTTCCAGAGTTCTAAAGTATCTAAATGAGGAACTTCCCAAGGCTTTTTACCGAAGAGATTCAATTTGTATGGTAATTCTATATTGTGAATAATCATTCGTCTTGCGATATACGGAAAGTCGAATTCCTTACCATTATGAGCACAAAGTAAATGCTTATTTGAGCTGAAATGTGAAATTAGAAGATTTTTAAAGTCTTTTAATAGTTTTACTTCATCTCCATAAAACGAAGTAACTCTAAAGCTTCTAGATTCGCCTTCCATTTTAAAATACCCAACAGAAATACAAACTATTTTACCAAATTCTGCCCAAATGCCTGCTCTGTCGTAAAACTCTTCAGCTGTAAACTCGTCTTTGCGTTGGTAACGTGATTTCGCATCCCAAAGGTCTTGCTTGGTTTTATCTAAATCAGAGAAGTTTTCTGTTTCCGGAACGGTTTCTATATCTAAGAATAGAATATTTTCTAGGTTGAGTTTATTTATCATCTTTAATAGAATAATTTATTATAATAAAGGCAAAAAATATCAACTGCAGATAATATACAATTGATGAACTAATTAATATGAGATAGTTTTCTTTTATAAATTCACTATAAGTTTTTATTTCATCATTATAACCTTCAAAAGAGGATATACCATATATATTATAAAGAACTTGTAAAATTTGAACTATAAAATAGATGGTAATCAGCCAAATTATTTGCCTTTTGAGATGTTTTTGATTGAATACTTTTTGTTTTGTAATTAGTTTTAAAATGATAAAAACGGAAATAATAAATACTGTTAATTGAACAATTTCCTTAGCTATAATTGTAAACAGTGGATTTTGATTGGTTATAATAAATAATTGATGTGTAATTTGACCTACAAAGAATGCTAATTCAGCAGTTAATAGAATGCTGAATCCTCCCACTACTAAAAAAAGTAGATGCTGTTTTGTTATTAATTTATCCAAATTTTAAAATTATTCTCCCATCATTTTATAAGCTTCATCAATATAAACATAAAAATCCGAAGGGAAAAAATTAACTTTTTCAGGACTTCTGTGATGTCCTAGTCTGATAATGATTACGTTATCTTCAGGAATTGTAATTACATATTGTCCTAAAATACCAATCATTGCAAAGGTGTGTTTATTATTATAATCACTAACCCAAAAGCCATAACCATAAGGTTGACCACTAAATCTAGACTTGGTTGCTGTGGCTACAAAAGTAGAATCAAGTATTTGTTTGCCATTCCATTTTCCATGGTCTTTATAAAGTTTGCCAAAACGACCAAAATCGCGAGCATTACTAGAAATACAACAAAAGGCTTTTGCTAGTTTATTTTCATCATCATCTAATTGCCACAAGGCATCACTTTGAGCTCCTAGTGGTTGCCATAAACTTTCAGAAAGATAGTCTGCTAATTGTTTTCCGGTAGCTTTTTTAATAACCATACCAAGTAGTTGTGTGCTTCCACTTAAATATTCAAAATCTTTACCTGGTGTTTTTATGACTTTCTGATTTAAAATAGTTTCAGCTAAATCATCATCGTAATTCGCTCTTGCAGTAATCGAAAATGGGCTTGTATAAGATTCTACCCAATCTAAGCCAGAAGACATTGAAGATAAGTCGCCAACAGTAGTTTTAGAGTTTTTAAATTGCGGATAAAAATCACTAACAGGTTGGTCTAAGCTCTTAATATAACCATCCATTATAGCTTTACCAAGTAATGAGGTAGTTATACTTTTGGCCATTGAAAATGAATTGGTTTTAGAATCTTTACTGTAATCCTCAGCATACTGTTCATAAAAAATACTGTCGTTTTTTATAATTAAATAAGCAACTGTGCCATACTCTTCATTTATTGCTTTTAATCCATTTGTAGCATTAACAGAATTATAATTTTTATGTAATGGCCAAACATCAGTATGTGCTCCTTTTTTAATAGTGTCATTTTCAAAATTAGGATAGTCATCAATATAAGCTGTAGTATGACCTGTAAAGTAAACAACTCTAATGCCTTTTAGAATGTAGTCGTAATCAAAAATATAAGATGCTATAACAAGCACACCAATAATTCCGATGAGCCATTTTAATAGTTTTTTAATGAATTTCATATTTTTATTGTGGTAAGAATTTATGATTTTGATTTCATTGCTTTTAGCTTTTCTTTATAAAAGGCTTTGTTAGCAATGTATAACGTCTTTTTAAAAGTAGCAATAATATTTTGTTTGTCGTCAACGAGGTTCATGGTTTTGATAATATCAGTTTTCTGGTCTTTTGAAACTAGTTCTTTTATAGTTGTAATTTCTTCAGCCGAAAAGATGAATTCTCCATAAATAGTAGATTTTGCTGGTTTTTTATAATGAGCTTCAACTGCTTTATCCCAAACTACATAATCGTCACCAAGTATTTGAATAAGTTGTATCATATAAATTGGGTCAGTGGCTGCTAACATGCTACCACCAAAAAGTGTTCCTGCGTAATTGCGGTTTTTCCAATTAAGTTTTAATCTAATTTTTACAAAATGTAAATCATCACTAACGTCTATAAGTTTTGCCGTGGTGCGTCTATACATTGGCGACCAATTAAAACCATATTTGTAAATGGTAGACACCTTCATAAACCGTTTTAAAAATTCGGTTGCAATTTTGTACATATTAAGCTAAAATAAAGATTGTTGTTTGTAATCACTTTCATGGTTAAGCAACCATTGTTTTCTGTGTAATCCACCAGCGTAACCGGTTAAACTTCCATTACTGCCAATCACTCTGTGGCAAGGTACTATTATCCAAAGAGGGTTTTTACCATTAGCGCTGGCAGCAGCTCTTATGGCTTTTACATCGCCTAATTGTTTAGATAATTGAAGATAGGAAATAGATTTTCCAAAAGGAATGGTTTCTAATTGATTCCAAACTTTTTTCTGAAAGGTAGTCCCTTCAGGATTCAATTTTAAGTCAAAAGTTTGGCGTGTTTCGTTAAAGTATTCTTTAAGCTGAATCACACAATCTAATAAAGATTCTGGAATGGTATCTGATAATTCTTCTTGAGTATCTAATATTGAAACTGAAGCAATACCATTTTCGTTTCCTACAATTTTGGCATGTCCAAGAGGTGTTTCAATATAGCATGTATGCATTATTCTACAGGCTTATCGTTATCAATAATGCCTAAACGTTTAGCTCTAGTTTCCCAACTTTTTCTGGCAAGCATTTGTAAGTCCGAAACATTATCACTTTCGTCCATAATTTCAAGGCCAAGTAAGGTTTCAATAACATCTTCCATAGTTACTAAACCACTTAAAGTACCGTATTCATCAACAACTAAAGCCAAATGATTTCTACTTTCAATGAGTTGTTCAAATAACGTCGGAATAGGTAAATTACGATCTACAATTATAATACTTCGCTTAATTTCTGATAATAATTTAGAACCATTACCAAGTGCCATTTCTTTAAATACTTCAGCTTTTAAAACTAAACCAGTGATATTATCTGCTTCGTTTGTGAAAACAGGAATTCTAGAAAAACGAATATTAGAATTAGCATTAAAAAAAGCCTCAACCGTCATGCTTTCATTTTCAGTTTTTACAACTGTACGAGGCGTCATTACATCTTTAGCTCTTACTTCTTTAAAGTTAAGTAAGTTCTTTATGACTTTACTTTCATTTTCTTCAAATACACCTTCTTCATGCGCAATTTCTGTCATAGCTACAAAACCTTCTCTGCTTAAAACACTGCCATGACCTTTACCTCCAATTAATTTTGTGGTGAGTTGAAGTAACCATAGAATACCAGTCCATTTTAAAGGAAATATCAAAATATTAAGTGCTTTAGTTGTAAAGTTGGCTAACTTTTTCCAATGTGTTGCACCAATGGTCTTTGGGATAATCTCGGAAGCGACCAAAATTAAAATGGTCATTAAAGTGGATACAACACCAACCATAATATCTTCAGTAAATTCTATACCTAAAAACGTTTGTTTTGTACGACCATAAAGTTCTGCATAAGCCACTTTGGCTTGTACACCAACCAAAATAGCACCAACAGTGTGCGCAATGGTATTAAGCGTAAGAATGGCGATTAGTGGACGATCGACATCTTTTTTTAGTTCCTCTAATTCTTCAGCATAAGCTTTGCCTTCTTTCTTTTTAAGGTTAAGAAAAGTTGGTGTAATACTTAAAAGTACGGCTTCTAGAATAGAACATAGAAATGAAAAGAAAATCGATATGACAGCGTAAAAAATGAGTAAGCCCATTAATATTTTGAAGTTTTAGATGTACAAAGTTACAAAATGAATACTTAAATATGGCTAGCTATTTTTTTAGTTATTACCAAGTTATATTTTTTAGTAGTAAACACCGAATTAATATATTTTGTAAATTGAAGCATGAAAAATTTTATTTTAATAATCTGTTTAATAGGAACCTACGCCTTATCTGCTCAAAATAAGGGAAAAGTAACCTACCGAATTCAAGCTATTATGGATAGTATTGAACAGCCTTTTAAAAATTTAGAAAACACAGATGCCAAAAATAAGGCGTTACAAATGTTTAAAGATTCTAAGCCTGTAGAAGCTTATTTAGTCTTTAATGATAGTGTTTCTATTTATATGGTAGAGCCAAAGATTGATATTCCTGGATGGAATAATGGTAGTGATGGTCTTGTAATAACGAGAAGTAAAATGAATATGTCATTGTTTTTGGCAGGCGGTAATTCTACATATTATAATGATATGAGTCGTGATTTTTCTATTACACAAAATGAAATAATGGGTCCAACGGTAAGAGTGATTCAAAAACCTAAAGAGTGGACACTTACCGAAGAATCTAAAGTTATTGATGGTTACACCTGTTATTTAGCCACAATTGATAAGCTTAATGATAAAAAGCTAAAGGCATGGTATACACCCGAAATACCAGTGAAACATGGACCAAAAGGATTTCTTGGTTTACCAGGCTTAATTATGGAAATTGAAGACGTTATTTACTTATGGAAAGCCATTAAAATAGATTTTGAAAGTCCAGAAGCTGATGATATTATAGAACCAGATGAAGGCGATTTAATGACCAAAGAAGAATTTACAGAGTTCTGTGGTAATCCTTTTGCTGAAGATTAATTTTAACTTTCTAGAATTATTCTGGTATTTGGTACACCATATTGAGAAATACGTTCTAATAAAAAGACCAAGTCTTTATTGCTTTTAAAATAAGCAAGAATACATAAACTATCTTCGCCTGTAACGCGATCACAACGCTGAACTTCATCTATATTTTTAATTTGATTAGAGGCTGTTTTTAAAGTACTAGATTGATGGATTTTTAGATTGATATAAGCCTTAACATTAACTCCAAATTTTTCATGATTAACACGAAGCGAATACCCTAAAATAAAACCTTTTTCTTCCAATTGTTTTACGCGTTTTCCAACAGCTGGAGCTGATAAATCTACGGATTTTCTGATGGTTGCAAATGACTCTCGTGCGTTTGCACTGAGCATTTTTATGATTTTTTCGTCAATGTTGTCCATTTTTAGTTTCGAAATCAATTTATTGGTTATTCGATTGATTCGAAACTGAAAATAGTAAAAATAATTTGTTTAGTATTCTGTATTCGTTATTTATTAAGTAGCTTAACCACATCCTTTGCAAAATAACTAGCAATAATATCCGCACCAGCACGCTTAATAGCAGTCACTTGCTCCATCATTACAGCGTCATGGTCTAACCACCCTTTTTCGGCTGCAGCTTTTAGCATCGCATATTCACCAGATACTTGATAAACAGCCAAAGGAACATTAAAATTGTTTTTAATATCGCGTACGATATCCAAATAACAAAGACCTGGTTTTACCATTACAATATCTGCACCTTCATTAATATCCATTTCGGTTTCTTTAATAGCTTCGTCTCTATTAGCAAAATCCATTTGATAAGATTTTTTGTCCTTCGGAACATCTGCCAAATCCACTGGTGCAGAATCTAAAGCATCTCTAAAAGGGCCATAAAATGCAGATGCATATTTAGCCGAATAACTCATAATACCAACATCAATAAGGTTAGATTGGTCTAAGGCTTCTCTAATACCTATAATTCTACCATCCATCATATCGCTTGGTGCTACAAAATCGGCTCCGGCTTCTGCGTGAGACAAACTCATTTCAGCTAACGCCTCAACGGTTGCATCGTTTATAATTTTTCCACCTTCAACAATACCATCGTGTCCGTAAGATGAGTATGGGTCTAAAGCCACATCTGTCATTACTAACATTCCTGGGCAAACCTCTTTTACGGTTTTAATTGCACGTTGCATTAAGCCATTCGGGTTCCAAGCTTCTGTCCCTTTATTGTCTTTTAAGCTATCATCAACTTTTACAAATAGTAAAACTGATTTTAAACCTAAACTCCATAATAATTTCACTTCTTCTTTCAGTAAATCTAAACTGAAGCGATAGTAATTTGGCATCGATGCAATTTCTTCTTTTATCCCTTTTCCTTCAACAACAAAAAGTGGTACTAAAAAGTCATTTGGTGTAATATAAGTTTCTCTAACTAAACTTCTAATAGCGTCGTTAGTTCTTAGTCTTCGATTTCTTCTAATTGGAAACATGATTTTATATTTTGTAGACCTTTTAGGTTTTAGAAACCTGACGGGTTTTAATGTATGAGGATTATGATTACTTTTATCAAATACAAAGTTAACGATTTAAACCCATTTTTAAGTGCTCAAATCCTTAGATGATTTAGAATTTATTTTTCCTTGGCGAAGCTATCAGGCTGAACTTTTAAAACATTTTAGCAGTCATATTGCAGATAATCATTTTCATGTAATTGCACCTCCAGGTTCTGGGAAAACCATCTTAGGATTAGAAATCGTTAGAAAATTAGGAAAGAAAACACTGGTTTTAGCGCCAACGTTGACCATAAGAAATCAGTGGGAAGACCGTTTACAATCTTTTTTTACTGAGAATTGCGATTTTGAAACCTATTCATTCGATATTAAAAAGCCAAGTGATGTTACATTTTCTACCTATCAATCGCTTCATGCATTTTATAAAACCTTTGAAGATAAAACCGATTATTATCAATTCTTTAAAAAACACAATATTGAAACTTTAGTTTTAGACGAAGCGCATCATTTAAAAAATGCATGGTGGAACTGCTTAATGGACTTAAAACGGAATTCTGAGTTTTACATCGTAGCATTAACCGCAACACCACCTTATGATAGCAGTAGAGCAGAAGTGTCTAAATATTTTACGCTTTGTGGCGAAGTTGATGATGAAATTGCAGTGCCAAATTTAGTGCGCGAAGGGGATTTAAGTCCACATCAAGATTTTGTTTATTTCTCAAAACCCGAAGATTTAGAGATAAATTTTATCGTTGATTACAGACGAAATATTTCAGATTTTAAAGATGAATTATTAAAGGATGAAACCTTTATCAATTTTTTAATTGAACATCGTTTTTATAAAAACCCAAATTGGCATTTAGATGAACTCTATTCTAATACCGAATATTTTTCTGCTATTCTCATCTTTTTGGATGCCTGTGGCTTTGAAATAGAACATCAAAAATTAGAAGTTCTTGGTTTCGATGAAAAGGAAATGATTCAGTTTCCAGAGCTCAATTTGCATTGGCTTGGTATTTTGTTTCAGAATATCTTAGTTTCCGATAGAGAACAATTAATAGAGCAAGAGAAGTACATTTTAACATTAGAGAAACGATTACGAAAGCTTAATGTTTTTGAGCGGAATTCAGTCGATTTTATTGGCGAACAACTACTTTACAAATCCTTGTCTAACAGTCCAAGCAAATTGAAAAGCATCGTTAGTATTGTTAAGGCAGAACGCGAAAGCTTAAAACGAGATTTAAGATGCGTGATTCTAACGGATTATATCCGAAAGGAATTTTTAAATATTACAACTGAAGAAATAGAAAATATCGATAAAATTGGTGTGCTTCCTATTTTTCAATATATAAGACATTATTGCAATAAACCTGAAGAATTAGCTGTGCTTTCTGGCAGTATTGTAATTATTCATCAATCCATTTTAAATGCTTTTGAAGCGATTGAATCTTTAGATAATTTTTCGTTTTCACCATTGCAAATCGATGCTTCGTTTTTATTGGTTACAGCGAAAGGAAAACCGAAAAACTCAATAGTAAGCATTATTACACAACTTTTTGAAGCTGGAAATATTAGAGTTTTAGTCGGTACAAAATCCTTGTTAGGCGAAGGTTGGGATGCGCCATCTATAAACAGTTTAATTCTGGCTTCGTTTATTGGTTCGTTTGTATCGTCTAACCAAATGCGAGGTAGAGCGATTCGGAAAGATTTAGATTCGCCTAAAAAAACCGGAAACATTTGGCATTTAGCTTGTGTGGACCCAACCGATTTAGACGGCGGAAAAGAAGTAGATACTTTAAAGCGACGGTTTGAAGCTTTTGTAGGTGTTACAAACAGTACGATTCCGCTTATTTCTAATGGCTTTGAACGGTTGAATATTCCTGATGAGATTCCTGTAGAATCTATTGATGCATTAAATGAATCGACATTAAATGTTGCAACAAAGCGAATTTTAATTACCGAAAAATGGAATAATGCTATAGGAAAAGGCACGAAGTTAACCAAAGAAGTAAAGATTTTACATCAAGGAAAGCGACCATTTAAAAGACAAAAACAAATCTATTATTTTGATGTACTTCGGTTTTTTGTGATGGAATTGTTAATTACCATAACGCTTTTTTATGTAGAATTTATAGTTAATAGTTTCAATCTCATTTTACAAAGAGGTGTACTTTATTTTGTCTATGCTTTTGTTGCTGCGTTTGTGGCTATGTTTGGCTATAAGCTGTATAAAGCCTTAAAACTCTTCGTAAGACATGGCTATTTGTATAAGAAAATTAAAAAAATGGGATTAGCCATTCTTGATACTCTAAATGAGTTGAGATATATCACTTCAAACAGAAACGACATTATAGTCAATTCTTATTTGTTAGGAAAAGGCGATGTGGTTTGTTATTTAGTTGGTGCCAATGCGCTAGAAAATTCATTATTCACCAAAGCCTTGAGTGAGCTTTTAGAACCCATTGAATCACCTAGATATTTAATAATAAAAACGAATCTTTTCAGAAAGCATTTCGATGTTGAAAATTTCTATCCTATCCCAGAATTATTTGGTGATAAAAAGGACAATGCATTAGTGTTTCAAAAGTATTGGGCGCATTATTTAGGAAAAAACAAATTATTATTTACCCGAAGTGTTGAGGGTAGAAAACTACTATTAAAAGCACGATTGTTTCATGTTTACAATGCGTTTAAAGAAGTGACTAAAGAAGTTATGGTTTGGAAATAGTTAGATATATGTCTAATCTAAATTCCTGATAAATTTCTCATCATTGATGTAAACATCATCTTCGCCTTGTTGGTCAAAAGGATTTTCTAAATGCGATTGAATATTATCTAAAGCCACCAAAATAACACTAAACATAATTGGAACTGCAAATTCTAATCCGTAGTTATAACTTGTGACGTTATGCGCAAAATGTGGACCGTAAATAACAGGTAAAACCACTATAAAAATATCACTATAGGTTCTTAAAGTTCTAGGTGTTCTGTATTGGTAAATGTGTTTAACGCGCTCAAAAGAAATCATCATTTTACTTAAAAACTGATTAGACCTTGAAGCTTCACCAGATGGTAAGCCATAAGAGCGCATGCTTTTAATAAATTTTGATAAATCTTGAAAGCTTCTATAAACTGCTTTTTCGTTTTCTTCTAAATCACTCACAGGATTTGAGAAGACATGTTTACATGAGCTTAATAGATTTCCAAGGTGGACTTTTAATTCGTCTTTAAGCTCTTGAGGTGGATTCTCTAACCAATCTGATACTGCAAAATACAACGCACGTCCATGAGCTTTAATTGAACCATATTCATCAAGTGCAACTTCTCTACGTTTATATGCACCACCAATTGAAAACACAATAGGAAATACAATAGCTGTACCAATTAGCGTTAATGGGAAATCCGCTTTAATATGAAAATGTAAGCAAAAGGCCGTTGATGCAATGGCTAAACCTGTAATTACAAATGTTTTTATATTAATAATTAAAAAGACACGCTTAAATAATTTCCACATAATTTGATTTTTTATTTACTCAATCCTAAGTAAAACCATTGGTTATTTTCTTTTACAAAAGCGGACTTTTCGCTAATGACGTCTACTTTTCCTTTTTCAAAGAAATAAGCGTTAAAGGTAACAATTCCTTCTACATCATTTATTGAGCCATTTGAAGTTTCTAATACTTCTAGTCGTATCCATTGTACGGATTTTGCCCATTTTACAATGGCTTTTTTCTCTTTTATTGGTCTTGTAGAACTGTGATGTGTTGCCATTAAATAATCGCCATCGGCCAAAACAAACGCACTATAACGAGAACGCATGAGTTGCTCAGCGGTTTCTGTTTTTCCTTTATTGAGATGAAAAACTTCGCAACAATCTGTATATGATTTTGAATTTCCGCAGTAACAATTCATCTTTAATTTACTTGAAAGTTAAACCCAATCCACAGGATTTTGTAAGACCTTAATTAGTTTTTCTTCCTCACTTCCGGCTTCTGGTTGATGGTCGTAAACCCATTGTACATGTGGTGGTAAACTCATTAGGATACTTTCTATGCGTCCATTAGTTTTCAAACCGAATAATGTGCCTTTATCATGCACTAAATTGAATTCCACATAACGTCCTCTTCTAATTTCTTGCCAGTCGCGTTGCGGTTTGGTGTATTCTAAAGTTTTTCGTTTTTCAACAATTGGTACATAAGCTTCCAGGAAACTATCTCCAACTTCGGTAACAAAATCGTACCAATTTTGCATACTCATCTCGTCTGTGGCTTTGCAATAATCAAAGAATAAACCACCTAAACCACGACCTTCATTTCTATGAGCGTTGTAAAAGTATTCATCGCAACGCGACTTGTATTTTGGGTAAAATTCTGGGTTATGTTTGTTGCAAGCCGTTTTGCAAGTTTGATGAAAGTGTTTGGCATCTTCTTTAAATAAGTAGTAAGGCGTTAAATCTTGTCCACCACCAAACCATTGGTCAACGATGTTACCTTCTTTATCATACATTTCAAAATAGCGCCAATTCGCGTGAACCGTTGGAACCATTGGATTTGTAGGATGCAAGACTAAACTTAAACCACAAGCAAAAAAATCAGCATCTTCTACACCAAAATATTTTTGCATGCTGTCTGGTAATTTACCATGAACACCAGATATGTTTACACCACCTTTTTCGAAAACAGCACCATTTTCAATGACGCGTGTTCTTCCGCCTCCACCTTCTGGTCGTTCCCAAATATCTTCTTGGAATTTCGCTTTACCATCCACTTCTTCAAGCTTTGAAGTGATAGTATCTTGTAATTGGTGTATGTATTTGAAGAATTTGTCTTTGATAATATTGTTGGGTTTAAAACTTACAAGGTCTTTGAGACCTTGTAGATTGTGAGATTTATGATTGTTGTTATTTTGACCTGCAAGGTTTTCAGAACCTTGTAGGTCTTCTATTTTATATTGGTTGTGGACATACTTTAGATTGTTTAAATTACTAAATAAATCCAAACTGTAATTTTTGTCTAAATTAAAGTATTTCGGTGTTTTTTCAAGATGATAAAAAGAATAAGAAGAGAATTTGTAATGTTGCCAATTATTTTTAGGATTACGATGAATGTAACAAAATACAGTTTTAAAATAAGCTTCTGAATCTATCTTTTTTCGCTTAAAATGTTTTTCGAAAATACTTCCAGTTCTGTTGTTTTGCTTATTGAATGCTTTAGAGTAAGCATTGAAAAGATTAGAAAAAGCTTGAGTAGCTTCCTTTGTTTCAGCATTAATTTGAATTAGAAAATGAAAATGATTATCTAAAAGACAATAAGCCGAAATTTTTATTTTGTTGTCTAAATATTTTCCTGTTAACTCTAGAAAATAACGTTTGTTTTCATCGGAATTAAAGATATTACAGCCATCAATTCCACGATTATATATATGATAATAATGGTCTTTTTCTAAAGTTTCTAGTTTCATGGTGTTTTCTCTTAAATACCTACAAGGTTTTGGAAACCTTGCAGGATTGTGATATTTGCTATTAGATTTTTAAAACCTGCTAGGTCTGTATAATTCATATAACTCCATATCCAAAGGTGCTTCTCCATTTGGTGTAAACTCATTGACTAAAGTTTTAATCCATTTAAAATCATTGTTTAAAGCCACCTTTACACTTGGTAAATTGTCTTTATGAGCAATAATTTGAAGCGTTTCTAGACCTAAATTAGTGAATGCATGTTGTGATAGTTTATCAATCGCCTTAGACATTAAGCCTTGCCCTTCAAAAGGATAACCAATGCAGTAGGCGAATTCTCCTTGTTTTATGTTCCAATCGAGCTCCTTGATATAAATAAGTCCTGCGAGTTCTCTAGTTTCAGAATGTTTTAAAGTGAATAGAAACGTTTCTTTGTCTTCAAACTGTTTTACCATTTTTTCAACAAATAGTTGAGATAAGGTTGGATTTAAATTCTGTTCTAAGGTTTTTGGAAAATAGCGTTTTAATCTATCTGCATTGGCCACACACAAATCACAAACCTTCCAAGCGTCGCCCTTATGTATTGGATTTATTTCGAAATCATTAAATTTTGCAACCATCATACTATGACGCTATTGTGGTTTAGAGAATTTTCTTGTTCTAATAGATTTACGGTATTTATTGAAGAAGCTGTTACACTCATTGGTAAAACCAAAATTACACCTACAACCGGAATTAATAAAAAGAGCATGAAAACAATACCATTACCAATTGCAATGCCTTTATGTTTTCCAACAAAATTGATGCTTTCTTTATATTTAAAATGTCGTTCTAAAGTATAATCCATATTACCAAAACCTGCATAATAGGCTTGCAATAAAAACAATAATGCGGTTGAAAATATATTGACTATTGGAATAAATTTCAATAGTAATAGAGGTATTGTAAAGAGTAATTCTTTTCCTAAATTTCTAATATTTATTCTAATACCTCTCCATAATTGTTCTTGAAAAGACGTTTTTCTATGGTTGTGTCTTTCTACACCTGTTAAATGTGCTTCAATTTTTTCTGAAACCGGACTCATAAATGGCGCAGAAAAAGCCATGATGATGTGTTTGTATAGAATTAGGCCAGTGGCAATAACAACAATGCCACCAATAAAGGTAGAAATTGAGGTGAAGGTTTCACTTCCCCATTTCCATGGCCAAATGTTAGCAATAAAACGTCCAATGTTGTCAGATAATCCGTAAGCAGATAACCCAATCATTAAGGCTGTTACAACGCTAATAATAATAGGAATGGCGAAGTATTTCCAAAGTTTTAACTGAGAAATTAAAGCAAAAGTTCCGGTATAAGCTTTTATACCTTTTAATATGTTATTAATCATATTATTGTTTTTAATTGGCTATACTTAAAAGACGTTAAAAGGTGTTTTAAGTTACAATAATAGAGAATTAAACTTATTCTGCTTTATATTCTTTAACAGCATCAATGAATGCTTTGGCATTTTCTAAAGGTATGTTTGGTAAAATACCATGGCCTAAATTAACAATGTATTTATCTTTTCCAAAGTCGTTAATCATCTGAGTAACCATCTTCTTAATTTCTGCAGGTGGCGAAAATAATCGCGTTGGGTCAAAGTTACCTTGTAGCGTAATATTTCCTCCTGTTAGGTAACGTGCGTTACGTGCAGAACACGTCCAGTCTATACCTAAAGCAGACGCTCCAGATTTAGCCATAGTATCTAAAGCAAACCAACACCCTTTACCAAAAGCGATAACTGGTGCATCGTCTTTTAACGCATCAATGATTTGTTGAATATATTGCCAAGAAAATTCTTGATAATCTACAGGTGATAACATGCCTCCCCAAGAATCAAAAACTTGTACAGCATTACATCCAGCTTTTACTTTTTCCTTTAAATAAGCAATTGTAGTATCTGTAATTTTCTGTAATAATTGATGTGCAGCAATCGGATTTGTAAAACAAAATTCTTTGGCTTTATCAAAGTTTTTAGAACCTTGTCCTTGCACACAGTAACATAAAATTGTCCAAGGTGAACCAGCAAAACCAATTAACGGAATTTCGTCATTAAGTTTTTCTTTGGTTGCTTTTATAGCATCGTAAACATAGTTTAAAGCTTCTTTTACATCAGGAACGATTACATTATCCACATCTTTTTGAGAGCGGATAGGATTTGGTAAGTAAGGCCCAAAATTAGGCTTCATTTGTACTTCAATATTCATCGCTTGAGGAATCACTAAAATATCTGAAAACAGAATAGCAACATCCATACCATAACGACGAATCGGTTGTACTGTAATTTCACTTGCTAATTCTGGTGTTTGGCAGCGTGTAAAGAAATCATACTTTGCTTTGATTTCCATAAACTCTGGTAAGTATCTACCTGCTTGACGCATCATCCAAACTGGTGGACGTTCTACTATTTCACCTTTTAATGCTCTTAGGAATAAATCGTTTTTTATCATGATTAAGCGTAAAATTCGTTAACTAATTCAACAACACTTTCTACTAATGGAACTTTCGCTACGCGAACTTCCTCAAAATACTTCTTAGCTTCAGTTGCTGTCGTTTCGCCAATACAAAATGCAATACCTTTTGCTTTGTTCTGCTTTAAGAAACTTTGAACTGTAGATGGGCTGTAAAACATAACTCCGTCTAAATCGCCTTCTACTTTTTCTGCATCAAACTTTGTTTCGTAAGCTTCTACTTCGTTGACTTTGATATTGTTTTCTTCTAAAATATTTGGAATAGTATCTAATCTCAAATTACTACAGAAAAATGTTGCTTCAGAACCATCCATAAATTCAACCATATGATTGGCTAAATCTTTAGCATACTGTTCGTAATGCTTAACTTTTCCTATTTTTTTCTCTACTAAACGCTTCGTTTTTCTACCAACGCAATAAATATTTTTGAATTGTAATTCTACAGCTGAAAAGTTAGTCAATAAGGCTTCAACAGCATTCTGACTTGTAATAATGACGTTTTCAATTTCGTTACGAACGATGCTTTTTGTTAATCGATTAGGATTAATTTTTACAGAATCATTGCTTTGCGCAACCACATCGTCATGAAACTTAGCAACCTGGTCGTTTGTTAATTTTTTAGTGGAATAGATGTTGGTTATTTTGTCGCCTTGGGTGAGTTCGTCAATTAATATTTTACCACCTTTTCCAATAATATAATCAGCACAGAATTCTGCAATATTGTGATGGCTTCCTAAAGCAGCAACCTTAGTTACTTCAATCTTTTTGGTACCATCTTTACTTAAAAGAATTCCTTTAAAATTAACTTCTTCCTCTTTGTTGATGTAACAAATAGCACCAATTGGTGCTGTACAACCACCTTCTAAACGGTTTAAGAATTCGCGCTCAATAGAGGTACAGATTTGAGTAACTTCGTCATTGATTTCTGCAACAATTTCTCTTGTTTCTTCATCAGACTCTAAAGCCGTAATCATAATAGCACCTTGTGCTGGTGCAGGAATCATCCAACCTAAATTAATAGAATTTTCTGGTGTAATATTTAATCGACCTAAACCTGCTCCTGCAAAAATAGCACCATCCCAATCTTCGTTTTCTTCAAGTTTTTCTAATCTAGAATTCACGTTTCCTCGTAAACCAACAATTGTGTGTGTTGGGTAACGATTTAACCATTGTGCACGTCGTCTTAAACTTCCTGTTGCAATAACGGCATCTCTGGCTGACAAAAACTCTTCGTTTGTTTTAAAAACTAAGGTGTCGTTAATATTTCCACGTTTTAAAACTGCGGCTTGAATAATACCTTTTGGTAAAACGGTTGGTACATCTTTAAGTGAGTGAACCGCAATATCAATAATGCCCTTAAGCATTGCAATATCTAAGGTTTTTGTGAAAATCCCTGTAATGCCAAGTTCGTACAACGGTTTGTCGAGCACTAAGTCTCCTGTTGATTTTATTGGGACAAGGACAGTTTTATGACCTAAGTGTTCAAGTTGAGATTGAACAGTTTTTGCTTGCCACATAGCGAGCTGGCTATCGCGTGTGCCAATGCGAATTATTTTAGACATTATCGGTAGTTTCTAACTGGAATATTTTTTTGATAAGCTCAATGCTTTCATCTGAAGAATTACTGTCTTCTCTTAAGTGGTGTGCAAACTGATTAGTGATTTTCTGAATGAGATTATTAGTAATCAGTTCAGCATGGTCTTCATTAAAATCAGCTAATTTTTTGCGTTGTGTATTGAATTCAGAATTTTTAAAATCTGTCAATTTATGTTTTATAGCCTGTATGGTTGGTACAAATTTTAAGGTATTTAACCAAGCATTAAATTCGGCTGTAATTTCTAATATAATTGCTTCAGCATCTGGAATAAATGCTTTGCGTTTTTCTAAAGTATCATCGGTAATTTTAGCTAAATCATCTAAATGTACTAACGTAATATTATCGTGTTCTGTAATATCTTCGTTTACATTTTTAGGGATAGATAAATCTAAAACTAATAATGGTTTTTTTGTAGAAATTAAAGATTTGTAAACCGTTGGGTTTTGCGCGCCAGTAGCAACAATGATAATGTCTGAAGCGTTAATTTCTTCGGTTAAATTTTCGTAATCTTTTACAACAAGATTAAATTTACCAGCAACTTCTTCAGCTTTAGTTTTTGTTCTGTTTATTAAAGTTATGTGCGAATTCTTAGTGTGTTTTACTAAATTTTCGCAAGTGTTTCTTCCTATTTTACCTGTTCCGAAGAGTAGAATGTTCTTTTCAGAAATCGTTTCTACGTTATTCATGATGTATTGAACAGAAGCGAAAGACACAGATGTTGCACCAGATGATATTTCGGTTTCGTTTTTAATACGTTTACTAGCCTGAATTACAGAATTCACTAAACGTTCTGTAAACGAATTTAATAATCCTGCTTTCCTTGATGCTTTGGCACCAAACTTAAGCTGACTGATAATTTCAAAATCACCTAAAATCTGACTATCTAAACCAGAACCAACACGAAACATGTGGTTAATGGCTTCTTTGTTTTTGTGAACGTATGCTACTTCTTGAAATTCTTCAACAGTGCCTTTTGTGTTTTCACATAACAATTGAATCAATTGAAAAGGATGTTCTGCAAAACCGTAAAGTTCGGTTCTGTTGCATGTAGATATCACCACAAGACTTTCTATACCATTTTGCTTGGCTTGAGACAAAACGTTTTGTTTTGCATCATCACTAAGACTAAAATGACCACGTACTTGCGCATCAGCTTTTTGATAGCTGAGCCCTATTGCGTAAAAATATTTGCTTCTATTTGGCATGTGTTGCTTTACTCGTTTACCTGACTATGGAAAGTAACAGCGCAAATGTAATTTTGATATTTAAAAAAAAACAACGCTAGAAGAACTTAAAGTATCGATTGTGGTTTTTTAGGATGGTTTTTAACAAAAACATGATAAATATCATATTTTTGCAGTGAAACCAAGGGTTTTTAGAGTCTTTGTTTAGAACGAATCTAAATAGTATTGAAATGAAATTAGAAAAATCAGCTTTAAAAAGTAACGCTGAAGGTACTTTTGACGAAATTAGTATTGAAGACGGCTTTATTTTACTAACGAGTAAGAATGATGGTGATATTCCAAAAGTTATTGAGCGTGAGATTGATAGCAGTTATATTCAGTTTCATTTTTGTATTAAGGGTTCAGCGGCTTTTATGTTTAATGAAGGCAATTATACGTTGAATATAGCTGAAGAGACATCATTGTTACTTTATAATCCACAACGCGATTTACCCATTCATTTAGAACTAAAGCCACACTCTTGGTTAGTTTCTTTGGTGATTTCTATTAAAAAATTCCATTCGTTATTTTCTGATGATGCTAATTATGTAACGTTTTTAACGGATGATAATAAGGATAAAAAATATTATAAAGATGGTAAAATTTCACCATCTATTGCTGTAGTTTTAAATCAGATGATTAGTTTTAACCTTAATAGTTCTATTAAATCTTTATACTTTAAGGGAAAAGCTTACGAATTGTTGAGTCTGTTTTTTAATAGAAGTGAAGATGCAGATATTGAGCAATGTCCTTTTTTAGTTGATGAGGTTAATGTGGCTAAACTTAAAAAAGCGAAAGACATCATTATAGCTAATATGGCTGAACCACCAACATTACAGGAACTTGCTGATGATATAGGTTTAAGTCTTAAAAAATTAAAAGAAGGGTTTAAACAGATTTATGGTGACTCTGTTTTTAGTTTTTTGTTTGATTATAAAATGGAAGTGGCTCGTAAGCTATTAGAATCTGGTGATTATAATGTTAACGAAGTAGGTTTAAAGGTAGGTTACAGCACAGGAAGCCACTTTATTGCAGCTTTTAAAAAGAAGTTTGGGACTACGCCTAAGAAGTATATAACAGCCTCTAGTTGAAATACTAAACATTAGGAATAACTATGTCAGTTTTATTGATTAGTTTGTAACCCATAGTCTAAAAGAAGAACATTACTTAAATCTCCTAAATTAATATCATTTCCTTTTATTTCTGGAGAATAGTCTTTTAATAATCCATACAAAATGGTTTTTCTAACTAAATTAGGCTCAACGATGAAAGGGTTATTATACATACTTGCATTCTTTCCATTAATTTTATGTCTGAAATTGGCAAACAGCTTTTGAGAATTATATTCATCAGAAATTATTAATAACATTACACCGTAATAATCTGGTTTAACCATCCATTTAAAAGGATGGTTATTTACAGTAATTTTTCTAGATTTTTTCTTTGGAAATGCCATTTTATTTAAAGCAAGACAAAATAAGTTTCGGTCTTAATTTAATAATCATAATAATTATCACGTCCACTTGGTGTAACACGTTCACGATCTTTGTAAATCGCTAAATTGATTATTTCAGTGTATTGTTCTTCTAGTTCTTTTGTCTTGTCTACAATAGTTCCGTAGCTATCTGATTTAGAATAGTAGTCTACGACCAATTGTGTTAGATCCTTTGGTTTAATAAAAGAGATGTAATGTAGAACTTCTGACTTGCCTGAGTACTCATCATCTTTGTCTATTTTAAAGAAGTACATAACAGCATTTTTCTTGCCTTTATCAGTTATAAACTCACGTTTAAATAGAAATTGAACAGAATCTGTTTCCTTTTCAAAATTAGCATCAGATAAGAGTTTAGATTTGGCAAATTGCAGTTGATCTATTTTAAAGGATTTTAATTTCTTTAAAAGTTTAGCTTCATTTAATTCCTCTAAAAGCAAATATTGATTTTCTTCATCGTCAACCAGCTTTTCGGTTAATTTGGCTGGAATAGGTTCCTTTGCTTTAGTTAATAGAACATAGTATTTAACTAATGCATTAGTGTCATCTACGTTCAATAATTTCTCAAAGAAATCTTGTGCAGAACGCTCAGTTCTATAAGGGAAAATAAGTCTAACGTAAGTTGCTAAAGTGTAAGAGTAAGAATTATAACCGTAATTAGAATTTCCTAAGTTACGTTTTACTTCAATTTTACCGTCATTAATTAGTTGACTCTTGTATTTTTTATAAGATTTTGTTTTTATATAACCACTATCTTTTACTCTTGCCAATAAGTTATACAAAGGTTGCTTATATTCCGTAATCGTTGAATATTCTAGGATTTTAGGGAAAAGTGTAGCCTTTAGTTCTAAGGAGTCTTTTCCGTAATAATTATAGAACATGCTACTAACGCTTCCTAAAGGTAAGTCTCGCTCCATTAAGTCTAAAGCAATCTTATAATTTTCTTTATTGTTAGAGGCAAATAATCCATCTAAAATAGCAGTTTGTGTTTGTGTATCAGAATAACTGTCGTGATAGAGTTGCTTAATAAACGGTAGGTTGTTCTTTAAATCTATTTCTATCAACTTACCTACTAAATGAGATTTAATGTCTAAGCGTTCTTTATCGAATTCAAAATTCTTAAGTACAGCAATAATGTCTTTACTATTGTGTTTTTTGAATTTAATTAAACCATAAGATTCTAAAATAATACTGTCTTTTGCTCGCAATGCTTCAAAAAACTGACCTGTTTTATCTTTAAGTACACTTTTACCTAAAAGGGTATCTATCGGTGTGAATGTATCGTAGAATTCTGTTACAAATTTTGAAGGTCCACTGATAGAATCTACCAGAGTCTTTAATTCAAAAAGTACACCTTGCTTTAAAATGTTTTTTACTAATACTTGTTTCGCACTAGCGGAATCTGTGTAGCTAAAACGATTGGTATAAATAGAATCTTTTTTAGATGAAGAACGGTTAGAAATTTTAAAACCTTTATTGGTATTAAAATAATATGAACCATAATTAACTTGCTTTTCTAAGTCAGCCCAAAGACTATCAATGTTATGATACATCTGTAAATCATGAAACTTAGTTCTAGAAACTGCAATTTGCTCGTTAGCGTGTGTTGAGTAAGTTGTTTCGTTAACTTTTCGCTCGTAGTCTTTATCTTTTTTTCCGGTATTATAACCGTATCCATAAGGATTTGGAGCAGGTGCTTTAGAATTTGTATTCACAGAAAAATGTAATGTTGTATCTATTACTTTTCTAAAACCAGAATAATCTGTTTTGTTGAATTTAAAAGATTTAAAGAATGCAGATTTATCATCTTCATTACTTCCTACATAGCCTAACAAATAGTAACTACCATCTTTTACAATGGTTTTTAAATGTAAATTTTTGTTAGAGGTAGAATCGAGTATAGCTCTAGATTCGTACGTTTTATAATCACCTGCTTTAAAGCCTCCATCTACTTCTTCAAGTTTATAATTTTTATACAAGGCATGATGAAAATATTTAGCTTCAAAACTATCTTCTTCTATATAAGACATGTCATTTAAAACCGCTTCTTCTACAAAGTAATATGCATCATCTTTATGACCTTCAATTAGTTTTTTTCCATAGTTATGCATATTACTTGAGACGTAATATTTAGGGAAGTCAACTTCAAATTTTTTATTAGGAGCAACAAACAATTGTGTGTCATTTGTTGGTGTTTTTAGAGTAATAGATTCAAAAATTTTGGCTTGATGTTTCAAAACAAAATCACTACGACCAGCAAATTTTATAATTATAATTTCTAATGGCGTTTGGTAAATATGATATTTCTGAAACTCGCCTTTCTTTGTTTTGTTTACAATACTAATACCAGGATATGGTGTCGTTAATTCTTCCTTTTTTATTATATCTCCAGGAATATCTTCATATAACAAATGGTCTATATCCTCTAGTGTAATATTTTCCTTTTCGTTAGGTAAATAGGTGAAACGACTAATTCTATTCATGGTTAAATAAGCACCATTAGTCATGTCTGGGTCTAGATAGTATTTTTGTCCACCATAGGAAAACTCGCGTAGCTTATCGTAAGTGTTAATACTTAAAAAGTTATCTGGAGTACTGTGAATTTTAAGTGTTGGCGCAATAAAAAGACTATCTAATTTTGTTTTTTCAGTTTTACTAAAATCTGTTTGTTCTGACGTTAACGATTTTACAGTATATCCTCTTTTACGCAACATGTTGATCATACCTTGATCACCTGGCAAATGTGCAGCTCCTACACCAGCAAATACGGATTTAGTTGGCATTAGTTTTGCCAAAGCTACTACCATATTTTTATTACGAATGTAAAGCATATTCTCTCTGTAGAATTCTGTATTTACACCTGCACCAATAGAATCTAATAAATCTAAATTTCTGTCTCGATAAAGATTTTCTTGAATTAAATATGGGTTTTCCTTAGCATACAATTTTTGTACCCAAGGATCCAATTCTTTTTTGTTAGCATTATAAGCCGCTTTAGTTGTTAAGTAGCGAGATTCTGCTAAATCTTCTAAAGCATAAATGTCTTTATTGTTTTTCTTTCCTGCTTGAAAAATAAACATGTCTAAATATGTTTCTTCTTCAAAATTATCTGAAGCATAGCTTTTTCTATACAAATAAGCATTTACGGCATTATTATCCATTCTAACCGAACCTCTAATTGCCATTTCCTCAGGATGCGTTAACTTAAATAAATTGGTGTAAAACTCATTGCTATAATTGCTATAAGCAGCCATTTGGTCTAACATCATTTCATAATTAAAACCTGGCCATGTTGTTGGGTCAGATTCTAATGCAATGCAATCACTTTCTTCTAATGCTTTATAAAAAACATCATCTAAACGGAAAGCCACTTTTTTGCTAACGTGCATGGTTCCATAAAGGTAAGAGGGTTTTTCTAATCCGTTACCGGTAATTTCCCAGAGTAGGCTCTGATATTGTTGTTGAGAGAAAGCGATTATTGTAAATAATGTAAGAAATAGAGATAGGGTTTTTTTCATAATATGTATTTGTCGAGTCTTGTAAAGATATTTAAATCCTTTAAATAGCCATATATAATTAGTAAAACTCGTTAAAAAGTTAGATTTATAGATGTTTAAGGTCAATAGAATAACTTCAAAATCATTAAAATATTTGATGATATCACTATAAATAAAACCAATACTGTTCTTCGTAAAGTATTGTAATTAGTATTGTATTTTTGTAGTTGAAAAAAATAAGCATGTCAAAAGGAATTTTATTAGTTAATTTAGGTTCTCCAGAAAGTCCAAACCCAAAGGATGTAAAGAAATATTTGGGGGAATTTTTAATGGATGAACGTGTTATAGATTTACCGCTACTGGCGCGTACGTTATTGGTAAAAGGTATTATTTTAAATACGAGGCCTAAGGCTTCTGCCGCTGCTTACAAGAAAATTTGGTGGGAGGAAGGTTCGCCTTTAATTGTACTGTCAGAACGACTTCAAGAAAAACTTCGAAATAAAGTAGATTATCCTGTTGCATTAGCCATGCGTTATGGAAGTATGACAATTAAAAAAGGATTACAAGAATTGGTAGACAAAGGATGTACTGAAATAAAAACCGTTCCATTGTATCCACAATTTGCTATGGCAACTACAGAAACAATTGATGTAAAAGTAGATGAGCTGGTTGCTGAATATTTTCCTGAGGTAAAAATTACAAGAACACCTGCATTTTATCATCGTAAAGATTATATAGATGTACTTTCTAAAAGTATTGGTGAAGTTTTAAACGATTTAGATTACGAGCATATTCTTTTTAGTTACCATGGCGTGCCAGAACGACATATTAGAAAAAGTGATATTACCAATGGCAACTGTAAAATGAATGGAAAATGTTGCTTTAAAAAAGGTAGTAAGCAGCATGAGTTTTGTTACCGTCATCAATGTGAAATTACAACGGTAAATGTTGCTAAAAAACTAGGCTTAAAAAATGGAACTTATTCTACAACGTTTCAATCTAGACTTGGATTTGATCCATGGTTAAAACCATATACAGATCGTACGATTGAAAGAATGGGAAAGGAAGGCATTAATAAAATGGCTATTGTAACGCCTGCTTTTGTGAGTGATTGTTTAGAAACTTTAGAAGAAATTGCCATGGAAGGTGAGGAAATTTTTCACGAAATGGGAGGTAAAGAATTCACTGTTATTCCGTGTCTTAATGAGCGCGATGATTTTGCTCAAGTACTTGCAAATATTGCTGACGAATGGGTAAATGCTGAAACTATAGCCAAATAATGGCAAAAGTGTCTTCACAAGATTTAGGAACAGAATCCATTGGTAAATTACTGATAAGACAGGCTGTGCCTGCAGCTATTGGTATTTTGGTAATGTCTCTAAATATTTTAGTAGATACTATTTTTGTTGGAAATTGGATTGGCTCTACAGCCATTGCAGCTATAAATGTTGTGCTTCCGGTTTCCTTTTTTATTGCTGCTTTAGGTATGGCAATTGGTGTTGGTGGTTCTTCAATTATTTCGCGTGCTTTGGGCGCAGATAATAAGGCTAAAGCACTAAAAACGTTCGGTAATCAATTAACCCTCACATTTTTATTTACCATCACATTTGCGGTATTTGGTTTGTATTTTGTAGATACGTTAATTCCTGCATTTGGAGGAAAAGGAAATATTTTTGAACCTGCTAAAGTGTATTACGAAATTATACTTTATGGTGTTCCTATTTTAGGATTTGTAATGATGGGTAATAATGTTATCCGAGCAGAAGGTAAACCTAAATTTGCCATGTATGCGATGCTAATTCCATCTATTGGTAACTTAGTATTAGACTATCTTTTTATTAATGTTTTAGATTACGGAATGGCTGGAGCAGCTTGGGCAACTACAGGGTCTTATATTGTTTCTTTTCTATTTATATTTTGGTATTTTTTATCTAAACATTCTGAATTAAAAATTAACCTTTCGCATTTCGTATTCGATAAAACTATAGTGTCTGAAATAGGTTCTTTAGGTTTTGTAACCCTAGCAAGACAAGCAATAGTAAGCGTTACGTTTTTATTAGTAAATAACGCATTATATGATTTTGGAGGTGAAACCTCAGTAACAACTTATGCTATTGTTGGTCGATTAAGTATGTTCGCTTTGTTTCCTGTTTTTGGGATAACACAAGGATTTATTCCTATTGCAGGTTATAATTTTGGAGCAGGAAAATATGATCGAGTAAAAGAGGTTATTTTCACAGCTATAAAATATGCTACTATTTTAGGAACCATTGTTTTTATTGGCTTAATGGTTTTTCCTGAGATAATTACTAAATGGTTTACAACAGATGCGGATGTTATACGAGAAACGCCAAGCAATATGCGATGGACGTTTGCAGCTGTGCCTATTTTAGCGCTTCAACTTATTGGAGCAGCTTATTTTCAGGCTGTAGGTAAGGCTTTGCCAGCATTATTGTTAACCTTAACTAGACAGGCTATTTTTTTTATTCCTTTAATGTATATTTTACCACTGTATTTTGGGGAATTTGGTATTTGGTTGTCTTTTCCAATTTCAGATGTGCTTTCAACATTAGTAACAGGTTATTTTTTATATCGCGAAGTGAATTTAAATCTAAAATCTAAAACAACAGAGTAATTTTTAATCCGTAATTTTAGATTGACATAATTATTCAATTTTAAACACACTGTTTTTTATAATATGGAATATTACAATTACATAAAATCTTTACACCTCATTTTTGTTATTACGTGGTTTGCTGGTTTGTTTTACATTCCTAGATTGTTTGTTTATCAAATAGAAGCTTTCCATAAGCCATCACCAGATAAGGAAATATTAGGCAAACAACTAAAGTTAATGTCTAAGCGTTTGTGGTTTATTATTACTTGGCCTTCGGCAATTTTGGCAACCTTGTTTGCTGTTTGGTTAATGATTTTATTGCCAAGTTGGTTTCAACAAGGTTGGATGCATGTAAAGCTGCTTTTTGTTCTTTTGTTATTCATCTATCATTTTAAAACGCATCTATATTATAAGCAACTTCAAAAGGATGAGGTAAAAATAACCTCTAGTTTTATGCGTATTTGGAATGAAGGCGCAACTTTTATATTGTTTGCCGTGGTTTTTCTAGTGATTCTTAAAAACTCTATCAATTGGATTTTTGGAATTTTAGGTCTACTTGTTTTAGGTGTCTTAATTATGTTAGGCTTCAAATTGTATAAAAATATTAGGTCCAAAAATCCTGAAGCCTAATTTAAACTCTAGTAAAACAGAGTTTTTAAATACTTGGTATTTATAATTTGAGAATTGGCCTTCGCATTTTTGGATTGATTATTGCTATATTTAAAACTTATAATTCAGAATTAAAAGATACCCATTTGCATGGGCATTTCTATGAATAAAAAACGTCTTTCCTTAAGAGCTCGCATCATTTTAAACATGGTACTTTTGGTACTAGTGGCTTCAGTTTTAATAGCTGCTGTTACTATATATCAATATAGAGAAGAAGCGAAGGATTATCACAGAGAACGTTTAGAGCGTAAGGAAAAAGCGATAAAACAGAGCATTGATTTTGTTATACGTGAAACCACATATCCTGTTACAACAGAGAATGTTCCATTAATTTTTAAAGATGAAATTTTTGATATTGATGCTATTCATAATCTTCAGATTAATTTATACGATTTAGATGGTCAATTACTCAAAAGTTCAAAACGTACTATCCAAAGAGATACGACAGATACATGTCTAAATCCCGAAATATTAAATACCCTATCTAATACATTAGAGCATCGTTATGTGGTGAAAAATGTTGAAGCCGGACAAACATTTCAGTCGTCTTACACTTATATAACGGATGAGAAGTTTAAGACTTTGGCGATTCTAAATTTACCTTATTTAGAGAATGATGATTTTTTAAATAAAGAGCTAAAAGAGTTTTTATTGCGTTTGGCTTTGGCTTATGTGGTGTTAATTCTCGTTGCTATTATTTTTGCTTATTTTATATCTAAATTCATAACCAAATCACTGAGAACCATTAGTGATAAGATGAATGAAACACGATTAGAAAAACGGAATAAAAAAATACAAATAGAATCCACTAGTGCAGAAATTGAAGCATTAGTTAATGCTTATAATAGTATGATTGATGAGCTAGAAGCCAGTGCTGTGGTTTTGGCGACTAATGAGCGTGAGCAAGCTTGGCGAGAAATGGCAAAGCAAGTAGCGCATGAGATTAAAAATCCTCTAACACCAATGCGATTAACGGTTCAAAGTTTTCAGCGTAAGTTTAATCCAGAAGATGAAAACATCCATCAAAAGGTTAATGAATATAGTAATACATTGATTCAGCAAATTGATATTATGAGTTCTATAGCTTCAGCATTTTCTAATTTTGCTAAAATGCCAGCGCAAAAAAGTGAAAACTTAAACGTAGTGCATATTGTAAAATTAGCACTCGATATTTTTAATGAAAGCTATATTGAATTCTATTCTGAAGAGGAAGAAATCATTGCTAAATTTGATAGAACGCAGTTAATTAGAGTGGTTACCAATTTGGTGAAAAATGGTATTCAAGCAATTCCTAATGATGCGGAAAATCCAAAAATAGAAGTTCGTGTATTGAGTGAAAATGACAATGTTAGTATCACTATAGAAGATAATGGCTTAGGAATTGAAGAGGAAACAAAATCAAAAATATTTGAACCTAAATTCACCACAAAAACGAGTGGAATGGGCTTAGGTTTAGCGATGGTAAAAAACATTGTGGAAACTTATAACGGAAGTATTACCTTTACATCTCAATTAGGAAAAGGAACTATTTTTACGGTTACATTTCCTAAGAACCCATCAAATTCTGCTAACGCAGTGGTTTCTTAGCAACGAATATTAAGGTTATGTTTAACTTGAGGACTTGCAAAGAAACTTAGACTATTAAACAACAAGCTTCCCTTTTTTGTGGAAATAAAACATACTTAAAATGAACTACAATAATATATTAGCTAACTATTCAGATGGCATCACAACGATTACAATCAACAGACCTAAAAAACTAAATGCTTTAAATAGAGAAACTATATCAGAATTGCACAATGCTTTTAACGATGCTGATAATGATGAAAACACTAAAGTAATTATTATAACCGGAAGTGGTGAAAAAGCGTTTGTAGCAGGTGCGGATATTAGTGAATTTGCCGACTTTAGTGTTAAGGAAGGTGGAAAATTAGCAGCTGAGGGACAAGAGTTATTATTCGATTTTGTTGAGAATTTAACGACACCTGTTATTGCGGCAATTAATGGTTTTGCGCTTGGTGGTGGTTTAGAGCTTGCAATGGCTAGCCACTTTAGAATTACAAGTACTAATGCTAAAATGGGCTTGCCAGAAACCTCATTAGGTGTGATTCCTGGTTATGGAGGAACTCAACGTTTACCTCAATTAGTAGGTAAGGGTAGAGCTATGGAAATGATTATGACAGCAGGAATGATTGATGCCAACCAAGCCTTAAATTATGGTCTAGTCAATCATGTAGTTGCTCAAGAAGAATTGGTACCATTTGCAGAAAAATTAGCCAGTAAAATTATGCGTAATTCATCTGTTGCCATTGGTAAAGCGATTAAAGCAATTAACGCTAACTACAAAGATGGTAAGGATGGTTATAAAGTGGAAATTAAGCAATTCGGAAAATGCTTTGGGACTGAAGATTTTGTAGAAGGTACAACTGCTTTTTTAGAAAAACGCAAGGCTGAGTTCCCTGGTAAATAGAATACTTGCAGTTAAACCTATTTAACTCAAGATTTCCTTGAAAATAGTTTAGTTATAAAATAAAGAGGTGCTATTAGTATAAAGCTAGCCACAACAAGTGGACTCATTATTAGTAATTGTATTTTGTAGATTTGATACATAAGTTTAAGTGTTAATTTTTGACAAATGTATAGCCTGGTTTCAACCTAAAAAACAATATTTTTACCTAATAACTGTGCAGAATTACCCTTTTTCAGGCAACGTCTTGGGTCTTATAAAGAGAGTATATAAAATTGTTTTAAACAAAAAAAAGTGGGTTCTCTACTACCCACTTTTTTAACTAAATAAATAAACTAATAATATATAAACAACAATTTATATTCTAAATTTTGATGAACATCTGGTCTCATCTTGTAAGCACATTTTAAATCTTATTATCTTTCTTTATGTTCAGAATCGATAAGAAATTTTAATACTTCAATATGTAAGTGCTTACACAAATTTATACATAATTACATTTTAAAAAAACAAGCATTTTGGCATAATTGTATGGTATATTAACCAAGTATGTGTTGGTTATGTTTATTGTGGTTAATATATTATTATTTTAGGGTAATTTTCTATACATTTAACATTTCGACTCATGTAGGAGAAGGATTAATGTTTAAATCTAATTTTAGTTAGTTTTATGATTATTAGAATTGATAATTCTTGATAAAACTATTTTCGTAGCGTTTGATTTTATAAAATGGATATTTTAATACATACTAACCCTTAGCTAAGCATTTAATAATAATAGTTAAAAACAAAAAGTGGACACGTAAGTGTCCACTTTAAAATAAATAATGAGTTTTATTTATATGCTGAAGTTTTTAATAAACACTCTATTGTTAGACTTAATAATAGTAGTGTAATTGCCTCTAAGATTGTCATCTAACTTGTATACACGGTTAAATACAGTTTGCCCTTTTAGCGTCTCTGTGTGAATTAGATTACCATCAAAATAAAGTTCTATTTCCATATCCGCACCATCTAGGGCTAATTTGGTAATTAAAACAGAGGAGTTTTTATTTCTAACTACAGGTTTGTGAATTACCTTTTTGTTAGCTTCTAAAATAGAAACAATGGCATCTTTTACTTCAATTGTGTTAATTTCAATTTTAAAACCATTGGTTACTTCTATATCGTACATACCATTCTTTAACTGTGTGAAATCATAAAGAGTGATTAGGTTTCCGCTATAGTTTACTTCTCCACTGTAGATAACTTCTCCGAAAGCATCAGATACAGAAATGTGATTTCCTTTGTTAACGTAGTTAAAAGCAGATTCAGCTTTTACAACTTCGTTTGCGTAGCTTGTAGATGTTCCTAACACTACAGCTAATACTAAAATAATTTTAAATACTTTTTTCATAATAATATGGTATTAAGTGATTACTGATACAAATGTATAGGGTATTCACAACTTAGAAAACATGAGTTTTATCATATTTATATATTATTTTAACTGAATATATGCCCTGTTGTTTTTATTGAGGTAAAATAGAATATATTTGTGTTAATTTGATATAGAGTGGATTTTTTATGCAATAAGAGGAGCTAGAACTTATATTCGTAACTCAATATATTTATGATGCTTAGTATATTTAATTTTAGTAGCTGGTAATTTAATTATATTTGGCTAATTGAAATCATATAATACACATTAGATTTAGTGCATAATTTTATTGGATGATTGAGAATAAAAAACGCTACATATTTAGATGTAGCAAAAACTAAAAGAGAAATATATAAAACTAAAAAGTGGGCTTTTAAGCCCACTTTTTTTACTAATAAAACTAATGTATAAACAATAAATTATAATTTAAAGCTCTTTACAAATACACGACCATTTGATCTAATGATTGCTGTATAATCACCTCTAAGAGATTTGTCTAATTGGTATACGCGGTTAATAGTCTCTTTACCTTTTGCAACTTCTGTATGAATTAGCTCATTTTCAAAATATAATTCCACTTCCATTTCGTCAGTGTCAATTGCTAATTTCGAAATAATAACTTTAGAGTCTATAGTTCTAAATACAGGTTTAAAAATTTTAGAGTTAGAATTTTCAATAAAAGTAACAACATTGTTTTTTACCTCTACTGAGTTAACTATAATTTCAAAATCTTTGTTTACCTCTACAGTATAGATTCCATTATTCAGTTGAGAGAAATCATAAAGTTTTTCTAGATTACCAGCATAGTTAATACGTCCGTTATAAATAACCTCTCCAGAGGCATCAGATACAGAAATTAAATCTCCTTCGTTTACATTATTAAAAGTAGGTGAAACTTCTAACGTGGCATTTGCGTAGCTTGTGCATGTTCCTAACATCACTGCTAATACTAAAATGTTTTTAAATAATGTTTTCATAATCTTTCATTTTTGTGAAAACCGATTTTTTTTGATTTAAAATCAGTTTAAGTAATTCAACACTGCAAAGTTAGATTAGCATATCGTTTTAGAAAACATCAGATTTGGCAAATTTATGTACAAAATTAACCTCAACTTTGTTATATAAACGTTAAAGAGTTAATATGCTATATAATTTTGGTAATTTTACATAGTTGAGCTTTTTAATTAGGTTTAACTTTGTATTAATAATTGTAAAATGAAAGCAAGAAAACCTACTTTAGAAAAAATTAGCCCTGAATTTGGAAGTTCATTATTAGTTAAGAAACATAAGATGGATGTTTACAAGGGTGAAACGAAACCATTTTGGCATTTTCACCCTGAAATAGAATTAGTATATGTTAACAAGGGTCAAGGGAAAAGACACATTGGTAACCATTTGTCTTACTTTAATAATAGCCAGTTATTATTAATAGGACCAAATTTGCCACATAATGGATTTACAGATCGTTTAACCATTAATGGCTCTGAAACCTTAGTGCAGTTTAAACCTGAATTTTTAGGGAATCATTTTTTTGATATTCCTGAAATGGAAAAAATTAATAATTTATTTGAGCGTTCTAAAAAAGGAATTCTTTTTGGCATAAAGACGAAGCAAAAACTTGGTGCTAAAATTGAAAAATTAAATGAAAAAGAAGGTTTTAAAAAGATTTTAATATTACTAGAAGTTTTACATGGTTTAGCAAAAGCCGAAGATTATACATTGTTAAACGTGGATGGTTTTGCATTTGAAACTGAACCACAAGACAGTGCTAAAATCGATATTGTATTTAAACATGTTAATCAGAATTTTAAAGAACATATTAGTTTAGATGAAATTGCAGAGAAGGTGAGCATGACGGTTCCTGCGTTTTGTCGTTACTTTAAAAAAGTTACAGGTAAAACATTTACTAAACTTGTTAATGAATATAGAGTAGTACACGCTACCAAATTATTATCCGAAAGTCAAATGAGTATCGCTGATGTTAGTTTTGAGTGTGGTTTTAATAATTTTTCTCACTTTAATAAACTATTTAAAGAATTTACAGGTAAAAGTGCATCTAAGTATAGAGGTGAGTTAAAACTAATGGTACAATAATTATAGTGTAATACATATGGAAGATAAAATAGATATTACAATTACATACTATACCAAAAAAGGCCAAGAAATCATAGATGCCGTAAACTCAAGTGATAATCTTACTGCAGATCAAATTATTCATTATGGTGAAGAAATGGCTGCAATTGAATATAAGTTAACGGCTTTAGAGGTCGCAAAGGAGAATTAATTAGGTGCGTTTTAATAGCGTTGTGTTAACTTCTTAAAAAATCTCGTAAATTCAAAAATAATTTACAATATGGAATTCAAATCATTCTTTAAAATTAGAGTTCTATTATTAACATTATTGATGTTAAGCTGTGAAAAAGAAGATATAACAGTTTTAGATACTGAATATATTTCTGGAGGTATAGGAACCTCACAAAGTACTGGAGCTGTAGAATTTAATTTTAATATTCCTGATAATTATGCTATCGCAAGAGTTCGTATTGAGCTGCAGGAGGCTAATGTTTTTGATGAAGTAAACGGAAATGGTGATAAACAGATTAGATTCAAAAATGTTTCTTCTGGACTGTATAATTACGCTTTTGAATTTTGGGCAACAGAAAATAATTATAGTGTAGGAGATGAAGTGGGAGTGCCTCTAAGTAAATACTTTATAATTAATGAGATGGTTGAAGTTCGAAATGGAAAAACATTGAAAATAGAAATCGATTTGGATTAATTACAACTTCCCTTCCCATTCTGCATAAAACTGCTTTAAAAAGCCTTTCATATAATTGTGGCGCTCTAAGGCCATACGTTTCCCAGTTTTAGTATTCATTTGGTCTTTTAAGAGTAACAATTTTTCATAAAAATGATTAATTGTTGGTGCATCAGAGTTTTTATATTCAGCCTTTGTCATATTTAGGTTAGGCTTAATATCAGGATTGTAAAGTGCTCTATCTTTAAAACCTCCATAATTAAAACAACGTGCAATACCAATAGCTCCAATAGCGTCCAAACGGTCGGCATCTTGTACCACTTCCATTTCTTTTGAGGTAAAGGATGTATTTAAATCAAACGTGTTTTTAAAAGACATATTATCAATAATCTGAGTTACATGTTCAATAATTTCACTATCTACGTTTTTACTTAAAAGGAATTCGCTTGCTTTTCTAGAGCCAATAGTTTCATCACCATTATGAAATTTAGAATCTGCAATATCATGTAGCAAAGCAGCTAAAGTAACGACAGTAGTATTCACATCTTCATGCTTGGCAATTGATAAGGTGTTTTTGTAAACACGTTCAATATGAAACCAATCGTGTCCACCTTCGGCATTTTTAAGTTCGGTTTTAACGAAATTTATAGTAGACTCAATGAGTTGTGCTTCAGAAATTGTCATTATAAAAAATTATGCAGGATCAACCCATTTAAATTGAAACGAATTTTCAGGAATTTTTATACGTTCAGATAAACGATACATTCTAGGAGGTAACTTCATTAAGTAATCTCTAGCTTTTTCAGCCTCTTCGCTTAAACCTGTCATATTTCCTATTTCCCAACGGTCAATTAGCTTTTGTAAGATATCTACGTAATCGTTTGAGGTGTAAACACCAATACGCTGTGCAGTGTTAGAAAATTCTTCGAAGGCAGTTCCTATACTTTCACCAGATTCTCTTAAAAAATGTGCAGGCATGGCGATTTTACGCTTCATCATATCATGAAAAGCCATCATCATCTGACTTGGATCTACAGCAAAAATGCGCTCTACAAACTCAGAATAAGCATGGTGGTGACGCATTTCATCACCAGAAATAATTTTACACATTTTAGCCAATTGTTTATTCCCTTTTTGTTTGGCAATTTTAGCTACACGATTGTGAGAAACATAAGTCGCTAATTCTTGAAAACTAGTATAAACAAAGTTTTTATAAGGGTCTCTACCTGTACCAATATCAAAACCATCATTAATTAAATATTGTGTGGTTTTTTCAATCTCACGCATGTTTACGCGTCCAGATAAGTACAAGTATTTATTTAAAACATCACCATGTCTGTTTTCTTCACCTGTCCAATGTCTTAACCATGTAGACCAGCCGTTACGCTCTACTTGATCAACACCTTCTACATCCATAAGCCAAGATTCGTAACTTGGTAAAGCCTCTTCTGTAATCATATCACCAACTAAAACCACCCAAAAATCATAAGGTAATTCTTTAGAAAGCTCTCTAATTTCTTTTACGTCTTCAAAAAATGTGTCTTTAGTAGAATCTGGTAAGAAATCGGTAGGCTGCCAAATTTTTTCAACAGGAATTAAATATTTTTCAATAAGCGATTGTACATCTTTTTCAAGATGCTGCATCACTTCCAATCTTACATTTTTCAACGACATATTTATAGTAGTTTTTAGGATGTTTAATGCTCAATAGCATCAACAATTGTTTTTTCAACTTGTTGAATTAATTCAGTCTTATCAGTAAAGTTAATAATTTCTAAGGGCTTATGCACCGTAAATTTAATATGATTTCCTATTCCCATAGGAAAAGCGCCATAGCGTAACATCTTCCAAGAGTTGTTTACAGTAATAGGAACAATCAAAGCTGAAGGCACTTTTTTTATTAAAAGTTCTAGTCCTTTAGTCTTAAAAGGTCGTGGTGTTCCGTCTTTACTTCGTGTACCTTCAGGGAAAATAACGGCTGCTCTTTTTGTTTTTTCAATATACTCTCCAAATTTCATCATTGCAGGTAATGCCTGACGAGGATTTTTTCTGTCTATTAATACAGAACCACCATGACGTAAGTTATAGGAGATACTAGGTATGCCTTTTCCTAATTCTTGTTTAGACACAAATTTTACATGATGCTTGCGCATGTACCATAATATTGGAGAAATATCATACATGCTTTGGTGGTTAGCAACAATAATTATAGGTCTGTCTGTGCTAATATCGTATGGATTATTGAACGTAATTCTGGTGCCTAAAAGATTAAGGCATCGCATTATGGCAAATTGTAAAGCATCTACTGCATGTTTAAGGCCTTTATAGCCAAATACTTTGTGGCAAAACCATTGTATAACATGAAATACAACTAAGGTTAAGCCAAAGCATAAATAGAAAATAACCGAAAGCGGATAGGCGAGTATTTTTTGCACAACAAAAGGTTTATAGGTACAAAAATAACTAAATAACTAAGTTTTTAAAGTTTAAAAAACAGGAATACACTGATTATCTTCGCAAGTAAAGCCAGTTGGTTCATTTGGAACTGAACAATCAGAAATCGCTCCACAATTTTCATTGTAATTACTCTCTAGTTGATTATAATCATTAACCAAAGTCACTAATTGTTCTGTATCAATAGATGTGGTATAAATAAGAAATTCCCAAGGACCACCACATGGTTTAGAACCAAAGGCGATATATTGACATTCAAATTCTTCGCTACAAGTTGAAGTTGCTGCGTATTCGGTAATTGTAATTTTTAATTGTTGTAATTCTTCAATCATTTCTTCGCATGTTACAGGATCGTCGTCAGGCAGACTGCAAGCAATAAAGATTGTACTTGTTACAATTATAAATGTGAGATAAAATATAATTTTTTTCATGTCAATAGTTTTAAGAAATCCTTCTAATTTAAAAGACAAAAGAATTAAAGAGACGAAGCGTCTAGGACGATAGTTTTAAATTGATTCTTAAAATTGTGCTCATCTGAAAGACTAGTTTGATTCAGCCAATTTGAAATATTAGAATAACTGGTATCTCCTTTAAATTCAGAATCAGTAATTAACATTGAAAACGAGGCAACACTCGCTGTAAATTTCATAAAATCTGAAGATTGACTAAAAGCAACTTCTTGGTCGTAGATATCTAAAGTCATTGGAATACTAGTATCATTATCTGGTAGCTTATATCTCACTGCAATTGTAAAAGCTTTATCGTTAAGAAGGTTTGACTCTACAGTTGGTACAATTTCGTAAATCGCTGTTATGTTTTGGTTGGCACCAATCTCACCAGCATCTTCTGTGTCATCTTCAAAATCTTCTGTATTTAAGGCTCTGTTCTCATAGCCAATTAGGCGATAAGCATCAACGATTTCTGGATTAAATTCTACTTGCACTTTTACATCTTTAGCTACTGTAAAAAACTTACTATAATCATAAATAAAGACTTTTCTTAATTGCTCTATAGTATCAATATACTCATAGTTTCCATTGCCTTTATTGGCAATTTGTTCTAATGTTCCGTCATTAAGATTACCACGTCCAACTCCTAAAACCGTCAGAAAAACTCCTAAATCTCGCTTTTCTTCAATTAAACTTATTAAGTCATCTTGGTTACTAATGCCAACATTAAAATCTCCATCTGTACCAATTATAATTCTATTATTTCCATTAGTGATATAATTTTCTAAAGCAATATCATAGGCTGTAATTATACCCTGTGCACCAGCTGTGCTACCTCCTGAGCCTAAGCTGTCAATGGCATCTTTAATAGTTTGTTTATTAGAACAAGCTGTAGATGGTAAAACAAGACCTGCAGAACCAGCATAAGTAACAATGGCAATTTTATCTGTATCAGAGGTTTGGTCTACAAAATCTTTAAAACCGCTTTTTAAAAGTTCTAATTTGTCTTCACTGCCCATAGATCCTGATACATCTATTAATAATACAAAATTTGAGGCTTGCGTATCATTTAGGTTTAAAGGTTTGGCTTTCATGCCAATTCTAACCAGTTTATTATCAGTATTCCATGGACAAGAACTGATCTCACCATTTAAATTAATAGGATGTGTAGCATCATTATAGGCGTAATCTAAATTGAAATAATTAATGAGTTCTTCTGTTCTTACAGCCGCAACAGGAGGTAATGATTGGTCTTGTTGAATAAATCGTCTAATATTGGAATATGAAGCACCATCTGCATCTATTGAAAATGTAGAAATAGGAATGGTTTCCGTACTAATGAATTGGTTTTCTCCAATCTCATTATATTGATCTCCGGCAAATTCAATACCGTAAAAATCGACGTATGAATCAGAGTTTGTTTCGTTATATTCACAAGAAAATAGAATTAAAATAAAACTGAGAATAATTGGTTTGATTGATTTCATGATATGGCTTTTTTAATAGATGAAGAAAACATGAAATGGTTGCGTCTAAAACCAAAAAAACCACGAAAATTAATTCGTGGTTTTATAAATCTATTTTAAGACTTTAAACTTTCTTAGCAATGCTCGTTGTATGCATCTTTAAGGTTTTCTGCGATTAATTCAGCAGGACGACCTTCAATATGGTGACGCTCTAACATGTGCACTAATTCTCCGTTTTTAAACAAAGCCATACATGGCGAACTTGGAGGAAAAGGAATCATATGCGCTCTTGCTGCATCAACGGCTTCTTTATCTACACCTGCAAAAACAGTAACGATATGGTCTGGTTTTTTTGCATTATCTAAACTTGTTCTAGCTCCTGGTCTTGCATTAGCTGCAGCACAACCACAAACTGAATTTACAACAACTAATGTTGTACCTTCTTTTGCAAGTGCTCCTTCTACAGCTTCTGATGTATGTAATTCTTCAAAACCGACGTTGGTTAAATCCTCACGCATTGGTTTTACTAATTCTGCTGGATACATATTTTTTTATTTTAATTATTCTTAATTTGAATTGCAAAGATAATGAAAAATAGTACGAATCAGTTGGTCTTAAGTTAGGAGTTTAAATGATGGTATTTTGGTTTTCAATAGTGGTTTAGTACAATAATTATTATTGACTAAAAGTGAGTAAAAAACCGTCTACTGCAACACCTTCATCTAATATAAGTTGAGAATTTGTTAGTGTTGTTATGACATAATTAATATTGTCAATAACAACGGTTGTAACTTCATTTGTTGTTGAAGGAACCTCATAGTCATAAGTGCCAGATGGCAAACCATCATAAATAACATTTGCAGTATTGTTATTAGTAACTGTCAGTTCTAGGTTGGCTTCATCAAAATCCCATGTGATTAAATCCATTTCAAAATCGTCATTAGCGCCTGCTAAACCTCCAGAAACATTGACCAAAGACCATGAGCTGTAAAGTGTGGGTTCATTCTGTTCAGAGTTATCATCATCACTATTACAGCTTAGTGTAAGTAGCATAAGTGTTAAAAGATAAAAAGTGTGTTTCATAATAATTTAGTATTGGTTATACCTATAAGATGAATTTTATACAAAAGGTTGCATGCAAAACGTAACAAATTGCATTTTCAAACCACTAACATATAGTATATTTGAATTTCATAAAATAAATAGAATATGAGTTTTGCAAAATGGGTTGGTGGTGCTTTAGGTTGGTCTTTTGGAGGTCCTATTGGTGCTATTATAGGATTGGCTATTGGTAGTTTTGTTGATAATTTAACAGATAAAGGAACACCTTTACTTGGTGATCGTCAAACGGGAAAACAACGGGATACTTATAGAACAAAACCAAATTATGGTAAGCGTACATCTTCTCGTCCACAAACACAGTCTGGAGATTTTGAAGTCAGTTTGTTAATATTAGCTTCTATTGTTATAAAAGCTGATGGTAAACAAGATCAGCGCGAACTAGATTTTGTGCGTCAGCAATTTACTAATATGTATGGTAAAGATAGAGCGAACAAGGCTTTTGAATTGTTTAAGCGTATTACCAAACAAAATATTTCTACACGAGAGGTTTGTACGCAAATTAAGCAAATGATGGATCATGCATCGCGTTTGCAATTACTTCATTTTTTATTCGGAATCGCTAAAGCAGATGGACATGTTACTGAAGATGAGTTAAGACAGATTTATACTATTACTGGCTATTTGGGCATAAGTAGTAGAGATTACGAAAGTATTAAAGCGATGTTCTATAATAGTAGTGATAATGCGTATAAAATTCTCGAAATAGAAAAGTCGGTTTCAGATGATGCTGTTAAAAAAGCTTATAGAACCATGGCTAAAAAATACCATCCGGATCGCGTTGGTCATTTAGGAAAAGAACATCGAGAAGGTGCCGAAGCTAAGTTTAGACAGGTACAAGAAGCTTATGAGCATATTCAGAAAGAACGTGGGTTTAAATAAAATTTACCCTCTAAACAAAAAGAAATCATCTTTCATGTCTTCAATCTGTGCGTCTTCATTAGTCATAATATAGTCGATGGCTTTTGAGGTAAATTCATCGCCTTTTTTAGTTAAAGAGACAATGTTTTTTTCAATATGAATCATATTATTTTTTAGGGCTAAATCTAAGACCGTTTGAGCTCGCACTTTTTGCCAATTAATATGTTCGTTGAGGTGATTAACGTGTCGTTCTTCAAGCTCATCGTGGTTTTTTAAGTGTAATAAAAATGTCAGTAAAGAGACTTCTGTTTGTTGTTGCTTCTCTCTATACATTACTGCAATGATTCCTTTAGAAGGTGCAAATAAATACACTAATAAAAATACTAAACCAAGTACCGTTGATATTGATCCTGCAATTGAAGCATCTAACCAATGTGCTACCCAATACCCAAAAATGGCACTAAAAATCCCAAAACCTATTGCTAATGCTAGCATTTTCTTTAAGTCTGTTGTTAGTAAATAGGCTGTAGCGGCAGGAGCAATCATTAATGCAACAACCAAAATAGCACCAACAGCATCAAAGGCGCCAACGGTTGTTATAGATGAAATAGACATTAAACCATAATGAATAATAGCTGGTGAAAACCCTAAGGAAGCAGCTAAACCTTTATCGAAAGTGCTTACTTTTAATTCTTTAAAAAACAGAATTAGAAGCGAAATGGTTACAAGCAAAATGGTGCCTACAACCCAAAGTGATTTTGGTCCAACATCTGTACCTCCAATTAATAACCTATCAAAAGGAGCAAAAGCTAATTCGCCTAATAAAACGGCATCAACATCTAAATGCACATCATTCGCATTTTTAGCAATTAAAATCACACCAATACTAAACAATGCTGGGAATACTAAACCTATGGCTGTATCTTCTTTTACTAATCCTGTTTTTTGAATGTACTCTACTAATACTACTGTAATAATACCTGTAAAAGCTGCCAGTAAAATTAGTACAGGTGAGTTTAAATCTTGTGTGATAAAAAAACCAACTACAATTCCTGGTAATATAGAATGACTAATTGCATCGCTAATCATTGCCATTTTTCTAAGCACTAAAAACGTTCCAGGAATAGCGCATGCAACAGCAACGATACTAGCTATTAGTTGTATTTCTATTTGTGCACTACTCATCTTCTGTAGATTGTTTAGTATATAAATTAGCAGCCGTTTCAAAACCTGTTTTAGTTAAGCTCCACATGTTTCCATTAATCTGTACGTAATCTTTTTCTACTAATTTTTGAAGTGTGCTTTTAGTATATCCTTGAAAATTATTGAGTAGTTTAATAGCATGAGGATGTGAAATATCTTTGTGTGTTTCTGCAATATGATGCATAAATGCTAGTGTTTTGTGTAATTCTAAATCGCGTCTGTTTTTAATTACCCTAATTTGTTTAAAAAGTAAACCTCGACTAGGAGAAAAAATAAATGAAAAAGCAACAAACACAGAAGCCACTAAAACAATTACAGGACCTGTAGATAGGTTGTTTTGACTAGCACTAATTGCGGTTCCGAAAACACCAGAAAACGCTCCAAAAATGGCTGCTAAAAATACCATTACGGACAAGCTGTTTGTCCATTGTCTCGCAGCAGCAGCTGGTGCTAAAAGCATGGCGCTCATTAATACAACACCAACGGTTTGTAATCCTAAAACAATTGCTAAAACTATAAATGTGGTGATAAGAATATCTATAAATTTGGTATTGAAACCTAGTGTTTTAGTGTAGTCAGCATCAAATAATAGAATTTTAAATTCTTTCCAGAAAGTAAGCATTACAATTAAGCAAAGTCCTGTAACAATGGCCATCATCCATACGTCACTTTCTACTAAGGTTGCAGCTTGTCCAAATAGATATTTGTCTAAACCTGCTTGGTTGGCATTGGGTTGTTTTTGAATAAACGTGAGTAACAACATTCCGAACCCAAAAAACAATGAAAGAATTAACCCTAAAGCTGTATCTGATTTTAAATGCGTTTTAGTGACGATGCTCTTTATCCAAAACGTACCAATTAAACCACTAATTAGAGCTCCAATTAATAAGGTATTGGTGTCTTTTGCACCTGTAATTAAAAAGGCAATTGCAATACCTGGTAAAGCAGCATGAGAAATGGCGTCACCTAATAAGCTTTGTTTTCTCAGCACAGCAAAACTTCCCAACATTCCGGTAACAGCACCTAAAATTGCTGTACCAAGTGTTATGGTTCGTAATGTATAGTCTGTGAAGACGAGTTCTATGTATTCTAAAAAGTCTATTGTTTCTAATTTTTAATTGGCGTACAGATTTCGATTAAAAATCCATTGATATCTCTTAAATAACCTACTTTTTGTCCCCAAGGTTTCTCTTTTATACTTTCATATTTTACTGCACCAACGTTTATAGCTTTGTTAAAATCTTCTTCTATATTTTCAGATGTAAAAGCCATCTCTATTCCGTTTGATTTTTCGTTTATTGAAAGCTTTTTAAATCCATTCTTAAAATTTGAATCTCCTAATACATTTGAAGCAAAAGCAATGGTTGTTTCACCTGAAATTAATTCACCATAATCACTTTCTGGTGAGATGAATTTTTTTTGAAACCCGAATGCGTTTTCATAAAATGAAATTGTCTTTTCAACATCTTCTACATATAAAATGGTGTATGCGTATTTCATTTTTATTCCTTTTAATTTCCGTCAGTTTAAGTAAAATTACTTTTTTATGGTTTTGTATCTAGAACCTATTAAAGACTTCTCGATACTATTTTATTCTAGCTCAAAAATCACTCGAAGTGACGTTTTTTTATAAACTGAAAACTAGCTTTACTCCTGAATACTCACTTTATAATTAATACCATATGTCTTTGTTAAATTATCATCATTAAAGATGTCTTTTACTGGACCTGTGGCAATTTTTTTTACGTTTAAAAAGGTTACCCAATCAAAATATTCAGGAACAGTTTGTAAATCGTGATGAACCACAATAACTGTTTTACCTGCTTTTCGTAATTCTTTTAAAATATTAATGATAGCAATTTCTGTTGTCGCATCTACACCTTGAAAAGGTTCGTCCATAAAATAAATAGCAGCATTTTGTACTAATGCTCTAGCCAAAAATATACGTTGTTGCTGTCCACCAGAAAGCTGACTAATTTGTCGACTTTTAAAAGCCAACATACCTACTTTCTCTAAAGCCTCGAGTGCTGCCTTTTTTTCTTTTTGACCAGGACGTTTTATCCAACCTAAGCTTCCATAGGTTCCCATCATTACCACATCTAAAGCTGTCGTAGGAAAGTCCCAATCTACACTTCCTTTTTGAGGAACATAAGCAACTAATTGCCGTTGTTTCTCATAAGGTTTTCCGTAAATAGAAACACTACCTGCAATGGGTTTTAAAATACCTAAAATAGATTTTATTAATGTAGATTTTCCGGCACCATTTGGTCCAACAATAGCCATAAGAACACCTTCTGGAATTTCTAAATCGATATCCCAAAGAACAGGTTTGTAATTATAAGCAACGGTTAAGTCATCTACTTTTACTGCAATTTTTTCCTTGGAAGAAGAGGTCTTATTTTCTATTGGTGTATTCACATGTATAATATTTTATTCAATTTGTTTTTTATAAAATAGGATAATACTTATTTGTTTAACGCTCCTACAATTGTTTTAATGTTATAACGATACATACCAATGTAAGTCCCTTCTCTGGATTCTGCATTACCTAGTGCATCAGAGTATAACGTTCCTCCAATAGCAACATCATGACCTTTAGAGTTTACAGCCTTTTGTAAAGCTTCTATTGTACGTTTTGGAACCGAACTTTCTATAAATATAGCTTTTATATTCTTTTCAATAATAAAAGCCGCCAATTTTTGAACGTCTTTTACGCCTGCTTCCGTAGCAGTTGATAAACCTTGTAGACCAACAACGTTAAAGTTGTATGCTTTTCCAAAATAATTAAAAGCATCGTGAGCTGTGACTAGTATTCTTTTTTCTGGTTCTAAGGCATCAACAACTCCTTGTACATCTTTTTTTAAATCTTCTAATTCTGCTAAATAACGTTTTTCATTAGCTCTAAATGTCTCTGTATTTTTTGGGTCTTTTTCGCATAATACTAGTGTTACTTTTTCTACAAATTGCTGAAAGAAATCAATATTGAACCAAACGTGAGGATCATAGTTTGAGGCAAAATAATCTGAACCAATCAATTGTTTTTTATTAAGCTCATCTGCTAAGGCTATAGGTGTCTTGTCTGCACCTTTCATTTTTTCAAAAACTTCTACTAATTTACCCTCTAAATGCAATCCATTATAGAATATAACATCTGCGTTTACCAGTTTAGAAACATCGCCTTCACTTGCTTTGTATAAGTGTGGATCTACACCTGCTCCCATTAAACCTTGTACGTTTATAGAATCTCCTCCAATGTTTTTTACTAAATCTGTAATCATTGTTGTAGTAGTTACAACATTGAGTTTTTTATTTAGGTTTTCATCTGTTTTTGAGTCATTCTTACAAGCTGTTATAATTAGTGTGATAGCTAAGAGGAATATTACTTTTTTCATGTATCTAAATATTTATTGCGAAGGTACTAAAAATGAGTGATTAATTTAACTTATATCTTACTCCAAAGAATAAACGAATACCTTGATTTGGACCGTAAACATATGAGGGGTCAAAGGTTAGGGCATAAGGGTTATCTGAAGTAGCAAGCACATTGCCATTTCCATTAAACTGAACGTTTTCATCAAAAGGATCGTCAGACCTTGCAATTATGAATGGATTCCCTTTGTTGGGTGTCCAGTTTAATAGGTTTTTAACGCCTCCATAAATTTCGAGATTCTCTAAGCCATCATGCGTTATTTGAATATTTTGAATACTCCAGGTTGGCGAATATTCTTGCCTAGGGTCTAAATCACCAAGAAGAGGTAGTCGCATTGGTCCATAAATGTTTCCGGTGTAATCTATAGTAAGATTTGTTGGATAATTTTTATAACTAAAAGACCATACTCCAGAAAATTTCTCAGTTAATATTTGTTCTGTATGTTCGCCATTTTCAGTTTGTGATACATCTTGATATGTAGCACCAATAGATGTATTTATGCCACTACCTAAAACAGCATCAATATTAAAGCTAAGTCCTGTAGAGGTTGAATAGCCATCGAGATTTCCATAAATTATTTGATTTGGGTTGGTATCGTAATCCGGAATAATAGCATTTGTAAAATAAGTATACCAAGTAGAAGTATCAAAAGTGAAATACATTCCGTTTTTTAAGTACAATTTTTTCATATAATTAAGTGTAATATTATATGATTCTTCGGGTTCTAAAGCTTCTTCAATAACAACATCTCTTGCTCCTGTGAGTGCAGCGTGTTCTTCGGTGAATAGATTTACGACTCTAAAACCGGTACCTGCGTTTAATCTAATTATATCGTTGTCCGTTGGTTTGTATTTATAGGCAATTCTTGGTGTAAAAATATTACCATGTCTGCTATCATAATCATAGCGCATACCTAATAATAAACTTTGTTTTTTACTGAGTACAATTTCATCTTGAACAAACAATGAAGGAATAGTAACCTCGTCTGCATTGAGGGTTGCTGTGGTATTATCATTGTAATAATTGTAACGAATTGCAGAGCCAAAGAGTAAATCGTGGTTACTGATTGTTTTATCCCAAATAAATTGACCAAATCCAATACGTTGTTGTGCTAAATAGGGTGTATCTCCATAAACTGAGTTTTGATCATGGTCAGAATACGAAAATTGAAAATTTACTTTCTCTCTAATTGGTAACTCATAGTTTCCTAGAATTTCAAAACGAGAAGTGTAAATACTTTCGCCATAAACCTCGTTTCCGCCTCTGTTAACTTTGGTCCATTGTAATTCTCCGCCCCACCGATCCTCATAAAAGTAACGACCTGCAAGAGATAATTTCTTGTTATTTGCTCTTTTAAAATCCCATTTCTGAAAGATGGAAATTCGATCTTGGAGTGTTAAATCTGTGAAGTTGTCGTTGTTGTTATCGATAATATTATCGTATTTAAAATAGTTGGTACCAAACAAAACAGTTGCTTTTTCGCTAACGTTTGCTTTAAAGCCAACATCTAAATTAACTTCGCCCCAACCTGTAACAAAACCGTCAGCAAAAAAACGAGGAGCGTTTTCTGGTAATTTGGTGATTATATTAATTAAGCCACCAACAGCTTCGCTTCCGTATAAAGAAGAAGCTGGTCCTTTTACGATTTCAATTTGTTCTATGAGTGAATTTGGGATTCCAGATAAACCATAAACTGTAGATAAACCGCTAACAATTGGCATACCATCAATTAAAACAAGTGTATAAGGACCTTCTAAGCCATTAATATGAATATCACCTGTGTTACAAACATTACAATTAAGTTGCGGACGCACACCATTCACATTCTGTAGCGCTTCAAAAATATTGGGTGTTGGGTTTTTCTTTAAGAACGTTGGTGTGTAAACTTCAACAGGTACCGGACTTTCTAATCTTGAAACTGCTTTAAGGGTTCCGGTAATTATGACGTCATCTAAATTGTCGCTTTCATTTAAATTAAAGGTTAAAAAAGCTGACTCATCTCTAATTGTAATAGTTTTCTTTTGAATTTTATAACCTGTAAAAGAAGCTACTATGGTATAGTTTCCTGATTTTAGATTTTCTATGATAAAAATACCATCATCATTGGTTGTTGTTCCTTTTGTGGTGTTTTCAATATAAATATTAGTGTCAGGTAGTGGTTCTCCATTGGATAAAACTTTACCCTTTATAGAGTATATAACTTGGGCTGAAGCAGAAGTACAAAGTATTAAAATTAAAGCTTGAATTAGTTTCATTTTGGTTTAAATTAGTTTTACCTTGAATTATTTTTACACAAATATAAAATATAATTTAGATTAGTCTAAAAATATTTTAAGAAATATATCTTTTCTATATTTGTACAATAGACTTATACTATGATTACACTAACTGAAGAAAACTATATTAAAGCTATTTATCACCTTGGAAGCAATGGTGAAAAAACGGTAAATACAAATGCTATTGCTGAGGTGATGCAAACGAAAGCTTCTTCGGTTACTGATATGATTAAAAAGCTTTCTGAAAAAAATTATGCCGACTATAAAAAATACCAAGGTGTTACTTTAACAAAAGAAGGACGATTTGTTGCTACAAACATTATTAGAAAACACCGACTTTGGGAAGTGTTTTTGGTTGAGAAATTGAATTTTTCTTGGGATGAAGTTCATGAGGTCGCAGAACATTTAGAGCATATTAAGTCTGAAAAACTAATTAATCAACTAGATGCTTTTTTAGAGTTTCCAAAATATGATCCACATGGTGATCCAATTCCAGATAAGGAGGGGAATTTTCAACACATTGAGAAAATAACCTTAGCAAAAGCAGAAGTTGGTTCTGTTTATAAATGTGTTGGTGTAGATGATACGTCCTCTAGTTTTTTGAAATATCTTGATAGCAATAAGATAGCCTTAGGTACTATAATTACAGTTAAACATAAGGAACCCTATGATAATTCAATAAAGATAGAAATTGAAAGTTCTGAAATTGTTGTTTCTCAAAACGTTGCTAAAAACCTGTATTTAAAAAAGGTTTAGAAATAGTAAGATAAATAGTATTACACTATTTAATGACATCCGCAACCGTCATCTCCACCACAAGCTTTAGATGCTTTTTTATTTGGAGACCAAACAAACTTGCGTATCAAAAACAATAAAGCGAAAGCTACTGCTGTTACTACTAATATGTTTTGAATAATTGTGTTCATAATTTTATATCTACTAAATTATTAACTCTATTTTAAAAGCTGATAAGCAATCAATGCTACAATATAAGCAAATCCCGTCATAATTACCAATTGGTATATTGGCCACTTCCAAGAATTTGTTTCGCGTTTTACTATGGCAAGTGTACTCATGCATTGCATGGCAAAGGCATAAAATAATAGTAATGAAATACCAGATGAAAATGTAAACACTTTTTTATTGGTGTTTTGGTGCATTTCAGAGCCCATTTTTGCTCGAATGGTTTTATTCTCTTCATCTTCCATTTCGCTACCAACACTATAAATAGTAGATAGTGTACCAATAAAAACTTCTCTTGCTGCAAAAGAGCTAACAATAGCAATTCCTATTTTCCAATCATAACCAAGAGGTTTTATTGCTGGTTCTACTGCTTTACCTATATAGCCTAAAACTGAATTTTCTAGTCTTAAAGCCGAAATTTCATCGTTAATAACTGCTTTTTTAAATCCATCTATTTTTAGAGTTAATGAATCTGAAATTTGAGCTTGAGAAAGATCAATTGAGTTTTCGAGATTTGTAGTAATTAAATCTTCCGTATAACGTTCTACTTTATTACTTAGAGATATATCTTGAATGTCATTAAAGCCATTAGAATCAAATTGCTCTGTTATAATTGACTTAGCATTATCAAATTTATCATTAACTCCAATTGAGCCTAAAACCCAAATTATAATTGATATGGCTAAAATTATTTTACCAGCTCCAAAGACAAAAGCCTTTGTTTTTTCTAAAACGGTAAAAGCTACATTTTTGAAAAGCGGAAGTTTGTAATTTGGCATTTCTACAACAAAGAAACTCTTACTTTTAAATTTCATTATCTTGTTTAAAATCCAGGCAGAACCAACAGCAGCGCCAAACCCAATTAGGTATAATAACATTAAGGTTAGTGGTTGGTAGCCTAAACCAAGTATTCTTCCTTCTGGTATTACTAATTCAATAATGATAAGATACACAGGTAATCTCGCAGAACAGGTGGTGAAAGGTGTAACTAAAATGGTGATTAAGCGTTCTTTCCAGCTTTCAATATTACGAGTGGCCATAATTGCAGGAATAGCACAAGCGGTACCAGAAATTAAAGGCACAACGCTTTTTCCGCTAAGTCCAAAACGTCGCATTATTCTGTCCATTAAAAAGACCACACGACTCATATAACCGCTTTCTTCAAGTATAGATATGAAGAGGAATAAAAATGCAATTTGTGGTATGAAAATAACTATTCCTCCAAGGCCTGCAATTATACCTTCGGCAAGTAGATTGGTAAATATGCCTTCCGGTAATGTGTTTTTTGTCCATTCGCTTAATGAAGCGAAAGAGCTATCGATAAAGTCCATAGGAATCCCAGACCAATCGTAAATAGCTTGAAAAATAGTTAACAGAATAACCCCAAAAATTAAATAACCCCAAACTTTATGGGTTAATATTCTATCTAATCTAATGCGTAAGTCTTTTGCTGATTTAAGGTCTATTGTTTGCCCTTTTGTTAGCGTATGATTAATAAACTGGTAGCGCTTTATGGTTTCCTTTTGCTGAAGACGTTTTAAATCTGCTTTAGATTTAGTTTTAAAATCTTCAACGGCATCAAAGGTTTTTCTGTCCGTTTTTCCGAAGTTAACATCTTGGGTAATAACTAACCAAAGTTTATATAATAATTGATTAGGAAATGCTTTTCTTAAGTTTCCAAAATAGGCTTCATCTATTGTAGATGCGTCCATACAAGGCTCTATAGAAAGCTCTTTGTGTGTTGCTATTAATTCTTTTAGTTTATCTATTCCCTTATTTTTTCGGGTACTAATTAACGCAATTTTAGTTTTTAGTTGCTCTTCTAAATAATCTAGATCTAATGAAATTCCTTTGTATTCCATTCTGTCAGACATGTTAATGACTAATATTGTCGGAATCTTTAAATCTTTAATTTGCGTAAATAATAATAGATTTCGTTTTAAGTTTTCTACATCACTTACTACAACTGCAACATCTGGATAATCTTTATCGTTTTTATTAAGAAGTAATTCAATAACAACATTTTCATCTAATGACGATGCATTTAAACTATAAGTTCCAGGTAAATCAATAATATGTGCTTTTACGCCTCGAGGTAACTTGCAAATACCTTCTTTTTTTTCGACTGTAATGCCAGGATAATTACCTACTTTCTGATTTAAACCAGTAAGCGCGTTAAACACCGAAGTTTTTCCTGTGTTTGGGTTTCCTATTAATGCAACGTTAATCTGCTTACTCATCTATGGTTTCAATTATAATGTGAATAGCAGTTTCTTTTCTAATCGCCAAATGTGTTCCGTTTATATTAAGATACATTGGGTCTGCAAATGGTGCAACTTGCACAAGTTCAACTGAATTACCAGGTAAACAGCCCATTTCGAGAAGTTTTAAAGGAATATGAATTGAAGACACGTCTGTAATTACGCCTTGTTGTCCTCGTTTTAATTCTGCTAATGTCAAACGTTGCTTATTTAGAATTGTTTTAAAGAAGCAAAAGTAAGAGAAATTTATTAGTGAATAAAACTAGATAATAAATATTTAACAGCTTTATAATGTTTTACAAGCCATCAAAGTACTTTAAGGTTTTAATATCTTCTAAAATACGTTCAATATCTTCTGGTTTTGTACCATCGTAAAAACCTCTTATTTGACGCTTTTTATCAATGAGCATAAAGTTTTCGGTATGAATCATATCATACTCATCACCATTACCATCTGTTTTTACCGCTAAGTAGCTTTTTCTGGCCAATTCATAGATTTGTTTTTTGTCACCTGTAACTAAATTCCATTTGCTATCTATAACACCTTTTTCTTTGGCGTATTTTTTTAATTGTGCTACAGAATCTATTTTGGGTGTTACTGAATGTGAGAGCAGCATAACGTCATCATCATTAATAATTTCCTTTTGTATTTGCTCCATGTTTTTTGTCATTACAGGACAAATGGTTTGGCAAGTTGTAAAGAAGAAATCTGCTACATATATTTTATCCTTATAATTTTCTTGCGTTATAATTTCTCCGTTTTGGTTGGTTAAACTAAAATCGGCAATTTTATGATATTTTAATTGATGCTGAATGGTGCTATCTACCAATTCTTCAGCAACCATTGCAGGTTGATAAATAGGAAGCGGTTGTTTTACATTAAGGATATTATAAATAATAGCAATGATTATGATACAAAGTATAGAAAAGAATATTCCGAAGTTTTTGTAACCTTTAAAAAAAGAAAGAAACGACATTATAATTGAGTTATAGAAAGTTGAAAGGCAAAAATACGACCCAATGATAATAAAAGCTTTATTTTTAACATTAAAATGAGTGCTATGAAACAACTTTTGGGATGCTTTATCCTATTATTTGCGACGCAAATAAATGCTCAGGATTATCATGAAAATTTAAAAGCAATTCGCTCTTCTGAAGCTAATATGGCATTGCGTCAAATGGTAAATACCATAAATGCTAATACAGCGAATTATGATGTGAAATATCATCGATTAGAATTAAATGTAGACCCTTCAGTCTCTCAAATTGCTGGTGAAATCACAACCTATTTTGAAGCTAATGAAATCATGACAGAAATTACTTTTGACTTGGCTGATAATATGACGGTTACTCAGGTTTTACAACGAGGAAATAGTTTAAGCTATTTACAAAATGTTGATGATGAATTAGTAATAACATTGCCACTTACACAAGCACAAGGCGTTTTAGATTCTTTAACAGTGACCTATTCTGGTAATCCAATAAGTTCAGGTTTTGGTTCTTTTGAGCAAACCACACATAATGGTGCTCCAATAATGTGGACACTTTCTGAACCCTATGGTGCTAAAGGTTGGTGGCCTTGCAAACAAGATTTAATAGATAAAATAGATTCTATAGATGTACATATTACAACACCAGAGTTTAACGCTACTAATGAGAGTTATGTTGTTGCTTCTAATGGTTTAGAGATAAGCCAAACAGTTGTAGGTTCTGATAAAACGACGCATTTTAAACATCGTCATCCCATTCCTGCTTATTTAATTGCATTTGCGGTTACTAATTATGAAGTGTATTCGCATACAGTACCAAACAACGGAAGCCCTTTTGATATTATAAATTATGTCTATCCAGAAAGTTTAATAACGGCTCAAGCTAGCACAGAAATTACTGTAGATATTATGGATATTTTCACGAACTTGTTTGAAGAATATCCTTTTTCAGATGAAAAATATGGTCATGCCCAATTTGGTTGGGGAGGAGGAATGGAACACACTACAATTTCTTTTATGGGTGGATTTAGTAGAGGACTTATTGCTCATGAGCTAGCACATCAATGGTTTGGTAATAAAATTACTTGTGGTAGTTGGAAAGATATTTGGCTAAATGAAGGATTTGCGACGTATTTAGCAGCTTTGGTTATTGAAGATTTAGATGGTGAGGCTAGTTTTAAAAATTGGAGACAACAATCTGTAAATACCATTACGTCTCAAACAAATGGAGCCGTTTACCTTTCTGATCAAGATACAACGTCTGTAAATAGAATTTTTAGTAGTCGCCTTAGTTATAATAAAGGTGCTATGGTTTTACATATGTTAAGACGTAAATTAGGAGACACCGATTTTTACCAAGGTTTACAAGATTATTTAGATACACCAGCTTTGGCTTTCGATTTTGCTAAAACGGAAGATTTTATTAATGCCATGGAATTGTCAACAGGTGAAACTTTAGATGAATTTTTTGATGATTGGATTTATAATCAAGGCTATCCAAGTTATACGGTAAATTGGGACCAAAACGGAAATCAGTTAGAGTTGGTAGTATCCCAAACCCAAAGTGATGCGTCTGTATCGTTTTTTGAAGCAGGTGTTCCAGTTAGGATTGTAGGAACTTTGGGCGAAAGTTTAGATGTTGTTCTAGATAATACTATAAACAACGAAGATTTTTTTGAAACTGTAAATTTTACTGTTCAGGAGGTTTTGTTTGATCCGGACTATAATCTTATTTCAAAAAACAATACAGTAACCTTAAGTGATTTAGAATTTGATATTGATTCAGATATTACGCTTTACCCAAACCCAACATCGTCTGTTATTCATATTTTAAAACCAGACCATTTAGAGGTAGAAAGTATTAAAATATACAATAGTTTAGGGCAATTGTTGTTGCAATCTAGTTGGTCTTCTCAAATGGATTTAAATAGTTTAACATCAGGCTTATTGTTTGTGCAATTTCAAACAGAAAATCAAATAGTCAATAGGCGAATTATTAAAATTTAGAACTAAGCATCATAAAACGATGTCAAATATTTTAATAAATCTTTTTGATTTAAATACCTTACTTTTGCAAATCGAATTTTGAAAAAGATTACATGGAATTTATTATAAAAATATCTCAATTTTTACTCAGTTTATCTTTGCTTATTGTGTTACACGAGCTTGGACATTTTATACCAGCCAAACTTTTTAAAACTAAAGTTGAAAAATTTTACCTCTTTTTTGATGTTAAGTTTTCACTTTTTAAAAAGAAAATTGGTGATACCGAATATGGTATTGGATGGTTACCGCTTGGTGGTTATGTGAAAATTGCAGGAATGATTGATGAAAGCATGGATAAAGAGGCTATGGCTTTGCCACCTCAACCATGGGAATTTCGTTCTAAACCAGCTTGGCAGCGATTAATTATTATGCTTGGTGGTGTAACTGTAAACTTCATATTAGCATATTTCATCTACGTAGCACTTTCGTTTACCTATGGAGATACTGATGTTACAACAGACAGTATGAAGGATGGGTATTGGATAGAAAATAAGTTGCTCTTAGACGTTGGTTTTAAAACAGGCGATAAAATTATAGCTATTAACGATGAAAAAGTTAGTACATACTCTGAAGTAAGAAAAAATTTAATCAAAGGTGAAAAGTATTCTATCGTAAGAGATGGTGTAAATAAGGAGATTGTATTACCTGAAGATTTTTTAGGTCAATTATCATCTGGAGAACGTAAGAATGGAACGTTTAGATTAAGAATTCCATTTATGGTTGGTACAGTACCAGATACATCTATAAATAAAGGCGTTGATATAAAAACTGGCGATATTCTATTATCTCTTAATGGTGAAAAGATTCGCTATTTTGATCAAGTCGGAGATAAATTAGAAAAATATAAAAATCAAACTGTTAAAGTGAACTTCTTAAGAGAAGATGAAAAAATTGACAGAGATTTAAAGGTTAGTGAAGATGGAAAGTTTGAAGTTGGTCTTGCTACTCATAATTCTAGATTTGGTGAATTAGGTTATTTTGATATTATCCATAAAGACTACACCTTTTATGAAAGTTTTGGTGGAGGCGTAGATAAGTTTAAAGAACAAGTTTCTGATTACTTTGGTCAATTAGGAAAGATATTTACACCAAGTACGGGAGCTTATAAAGGCGTTGGAGGATTTAAGGCTATTTTCGATGTTTTCCCTGACCAATGGATTTGGCAAGATTTCTGGGGTTTAACGGCCTTTCTGTCTATTATGTTAGCAATTCTTAACTTATTACCAATACCAGCTTTAGATGGTGGACATGTAATGTTTTTATTATACGAAATGATTTCTGGGCGTAAGCCAAGCGAGAAATTTTTAGAGCGTGCCCAAATGGTAGGATTTTTTATTTTAATCGCATTAGTCTTATTTGCAAACGGTAACGATATTTTTAAAGCCATTACCAGATAAATTTTAAATTAAAATGAAAAAAAAATATAATTTCATTTTGTTGGAATAAAAAAAATGATTTATATTTGCGCTCGCTAACGCGAAAAATAACCTTCCTCTTTAGCTCAGTTGGTTAGAGCATCTGACTGTTAATCAGAGGGTCCAAAGTTCGAGTCTTTGAAGAGGAGCAAACAAAACCGATACGAAAGTGTCGGTTTTTTTGTGTTTTATAGGGTTTTATTGAATTTTTTTTAAAAAATGAAACTTTAAAAAATAAAAAAATCCCATCATATTAATGATAGGATTTTGAATGGTGTTTTAAAACGAATAAAAGGTTAAGCCTTATACTTCTTCTTTAATTGGGTTAACATCTCTGAGGTCATCTTATTTAAATCAAAATCGTGAGACCAGTTCCAATCTTCGCGAGCTACGCTATCATCTATAGACGATGGCCAGCTGTCTGCTATGGCTTGTCTAAAATCTGGTTTGTAGCTCATTTTAAAATCTGGCATTTCTGCCTTAATACTATTTGCAATGTCTTTTGGTGTAAAACTAATAGCAGATAAATTATAAGATGATCTTATGCTTAACTTTTCTGGTGGTGCAGCCATGATCGCTGTAGTTGCTTTAATAGCATCATCCATAAACATCATTGGTAAATTGGTATCCTCAGACAAGAAACTCTCGTATTTGCCCTCTTTTATGGCTTCATGATAGATTTCTACGGCATAATCTGTTGTGCCTCCTCCTGGCATTGCTTTATGGCTAATAATACCTGGATATCTAATACTTCTTACATCTACACCATATTTATTATAATAGTATTCGCACCAACGCTCACCAACTTGTTTTGTAATTCCGTAAACTGTAGTAGGTTCGCAAATAGTATGTTGAGGTGTATTTTCTCTAGGTGTTGTTGGTCCAAAAACAGCAATACTACTTGGCCAAAATACTTTTTTAATTTGTCCGCCTTTAGCTAAGTTAAGTACGTGGAAAAGTGAATTCATGTTTAAATCCCACGCTTCCATTGGGTATTTTTCTCCAGTTGCACTCAGTAATGCAGCCATAAGATAAACGGTATCTACTTTATGATTAATACAGCAATCTTTAATCGCATTAAAGTTTTTAGCATCTAAAATTACAAATGGCCCTGCGTTAACCAAATCTAATTTTCTGGTATTAATATCGCTAGCAATAACGTTATCTACACCATGGATTTCTCTTAATTTGGTAGTGAGTTCTGTACCAATTTGCCCACAGGCACCAATGATTAATATTTTTGAAGACATGAGTTCTAATTATTTTATTCGCAAAAATAGTAAGAATATACACTACGGAATATTAAATTTTTCAGAAAAAAGTCTATTCTATTATCAAATATTCAATCTCAAAATGGAATGTAAAATACTAAATATTAAAATATATAGTTTAAGTATCTTTACCATTTAAAATAAAATACATTTATGAAGATTACATCTATCCTTTTGTTTCTGTGTGGTTTTATGATTATGGGTTGCGATAATGATAAAACAACAACGACTGAAATAGAAGTTACTGAAAATACTAATCAAGATAAAAAAATTACCGCTAAAACTATTGAGAGTATTGATTATAAAGATTATGCACTTAGCCCTGAAGCGCAAGCAGTTGTAATTCCTTGGACACAATACCAAGAATTATCGAAACAAATAGGGTTTTTAAAGAAAGGTGATTTTTCATTTTTTAATGAAGATGTGGCTGATTTGCAAGAATTTATTAAAGGTTTTAAGGCGAGTTTGCCAAATGAATTTAGAACCAACCCAATAATTTCTCGAAATGCTATTATAGAAACAGCGCTGTTGAAATTGAATGAATATCTAACTCTAGATAATATTGAGAGAAAGGATAAACTGTTAGGTATTAAAGAAGTGTTTGTTGCTTTTTCTAATCTTAATTATCAGATTAATAAAAAGTTAGAGCGCGACATGTACAATGATATTCAGCCAGAATAATTTATAAATAAAAAATGCAGCTCATTGAGCTGCATTTTTTATTTATAAATCTAAGGAAGTATTATTCTTTTTTTGCTGCAGCAGCTGCTTTCTGTGCTTTTTGAGCCTCTAAAGCTTCTCGGCTAATCTTAGCTATATTAAAATTAGGATCAATGGCTAGAGCTTCATTAATTAAAGCTAAAGCTGTATCCATATTAGCTGTCTTGTTCTCTGTATATTTTAAAAGGCCTTTAAGATAGAGTAAAGCCGCTTTCATTGATGTTTCATAAGGTTGTTGTCTTTCGTAAAACGTACGTTTCATGTCGTCTTTTACGTTAGCTAAACCGTAATCGATATTTAGTTTTGCACCTACTAAATCGTTGATTTGAATTTTCATATCAGCCATTTCATATGCTAAATAAACATTAGGATTACGAATAAATAAAACTTCAAAATGCTCTAATGCCATTTTTGGCTGATTTAGATTTTTTAAGGCTAAAGCTTTTACTTCAACATTAATATCAGAATCAGTATCTGATTTTTCAACTCCAATAGTATTTATTGCTTGCATATATTGACCTTCGGAAAGGTAGATATAAGCTAACGTATCTCTACGTGCTACAGAAGGTTCTAAAACTTCAAGATGTGTCATAGCATTAATAATGCCTTGTACATCACCTTGTTTTTTCATTTGTTTATAATATGCTTCGTAGTGTTTTTTTAATTCAGTATTCGTCTGTGCGACCATGCTTACTGAAAATAGCATAAGGAATGCAATAGTAATCGTCTTCATTTGTTTTATAATTAGTTTAATATTATGGCTAAAACTATAAAAATTAATAAGAAAAGGTCTTATAAATTTCATAATTTCTATGGTTCTACTGTAAAGGTATAATTCAATAGTTGTACCAAACTTGTTGAATCTATAATTTTTCCTTTGCTTTCTTCCTTATAATTATACTCCGGAAGTGGTAAATTTTTACGCTTGCAATCCTCTGAGTAATATGTGTCTTTATTTATATGCTTTGGGTAAGCAGCATTTAGGGTTGTATTCCAATATTTATTTTCAATTATATTTTGAATTATTGTAATGCAATCTACTTTATGAATTAAGTTGATTGGAGCCTTTGGATTAGATACATTTTTTCTTCCAGATAACATACTAGATGGATGACGCGTTTCATCTATTAAACCGCCAAATCTTAAAATTGTAGTTTTAAAATTAGGGTTGTTTTGAAGCATTTGCTCTATCTCTATAAGTTGTTTTGCATTACTAGCTGCAGCATTTGGCTTTGTTTGCGCTGTAATTGTTGGTGAATTGGCTTCGTTTTTAAAAACAGAAGTAGAACTTATATAAAGTACATTTTTTATAGCATGAGCTTCTATGGCACACATTAAATGTTTTACTTCTAAGATGTGATTTTTATTTGGGTTTCTTCGCAGTCCTGGTGGAATATTAATAATTACAGTATCACTTCCTGTTAAAAATTGAGAATAATTACCTGAGATTTCAGTTTCGTTTAATTCAACTAAAAAAGGTTGAATGGAGTATTTTTTTATTACTTCTAATTTGTTTTTAGACGTTGTAGAACCGTTAACAATAAAACCTTCTTCAACTAGTTTTTTAGCTAAATCTAGGCCTAACCAACCGCAACCAATAACACTAATTTGTGATTTCAAGATAGAGAGTTAAAATTGACGACAAAAATACAACTTATTAGTCCGTATAGCTTTGGATTTGGTTAACCAATTAATTTTCAGTAACTTTAAGATTCACTCTAAATATTATAGCTATGGCATTTAAAAGTTTTCAAGGCGCGCGAAAGCAGCAAAACACTACAGAATCTGTTAATTTGAAAGTGCGAGATTATATGACCACTAATCTCATAACATTTAGACCTGACCAGTCTGTGCAAGAGGTTGTTGTAGCTTTAATAAAGCATAAAATTTCTGGAGGACCAGTAGTTAATAGTAACCAAGAATTAGTAGGTATTATTTCTGAAGGTGATTGTCTAAAACAATTGAGTGAAAGTAGATATTACAATATGCCATTGGATCATGATAATGTTGAAAAACGAATGGCAACAAATGTTGAAACTATAGATGCCAACTTAGATGTGTTTGATGCTGCAAACAAGTTTCTACAGTCTAAGAGAAGACGTTTTCCAATAGTGGAAAATGGAAAATTAATTGGGCAAATTAGTCAGAAGGATATTCTGAAAGCAGCACTTTCGCTTAAAGGAGAAAATTGGAATAGTACAACTAAAGGTGGTTCTTAATCATCGCGTTTTACTAAAGCATAATATTCGCCTTCTAATGGTAAATAACCTTGGTCATATACAAAATAGTAAATAGTGCCTGCTTTTGTAGTATATATGCTTGTAAAGTAATTAAAATCGAAACCTTTTTCAATTAGTTTAGCTCTAGAGCATTTCATTTTTTTGTTAGGGTTTAGAGCCTCTAGAATTCTGTAATTTTTACGTAAGCGGTTATTAGTGTTTCTTACTAGGTTTTTAGAATCTTTATTAAGGCGATTGTTTTGCGCATTTCTACAGCCATCACTACAGTATTTTTTATCTATTCTGCCAATTATTACATCGCCACATTCTGGACATTTTTTGCGCATATTCTTGTATTTGTAACAACAATATACTAATTATAATTTTTATAAACCACTGGCAATGATTACAGTGTTGGTGTTATTAACTTTGTTGTAGATCTTAACGTCATATATTTTTGTTTTTAAATAAGAGATTAGAGTTTCAACTTTATCCTTATTTACTTCTTCAACAGAAGCATTAAAAAGTATCACGCCTTTAGATGATTTTGAATTTAAAACTTGATTCCAAAATTTTGTATTTAGAAATTTACTTGGCACTGTAAGGTCAATATATAAATCGATAATAATTAAGTCGAATTGTTTTGTGTTGTCCACCATAAAATCTGCAGCATCTGCACAATAAATTTTTAATTGCTCGTTCTCGGTGATACCAAATTCGGTTTTTGCAATATCAATAATTACAGCATCTATTTCTACAGCTTCAATACTTTTAGTGTATTTAAATTTGGTTCTGAGGGTTTCTATAACGCTTCCGCCACCCATTCCTAAAACCAAAACAGCATCTACTTTATTGAGCTTAATTTTATTGAGTCCGAATTCTAAAATACGTTGTAATGATCCATAGCTGTAATTTGCATTTTCTGTATTGAGGTGTTTTTTACCATTGTACCATGTAATTTCTAAGTTTCCGCTGTAATTAGACTTAATAGTTTTGGTAACAGGATAAACATAGCTGAGCAATCGCTTCATAGAAAGAAATAATAATTTGTGGGTTATGTGGTTGGTTTTATACTATGCAATTGTAACGAATAATAAGGATTTAAAGACGGTTGAATCTAATAAGTTAATAACGACTATAATTTCTGTCAAAATAATCTAACATTTTTTTTAAAATGTAACAATCTCGAAAAATGTCTTCTTGTAGTTAACTCAAATTTTGGTATTGTATCTTTTGGTTTTTTATCAAAAACAATTCCGTTTTTACATTATTGTTTGTCATTCAAATTTGAAATGTATTTCTATATGGTTTTGCACCTAATTTAGGAAATAAAAACCGAATAGAAAACTTACAATAATTTTGAATGTAGGTGAGAACTAGCAATTAATAGTAAATATAATTGATATTGTTTTTTAGTATTCTAGATGGTTTAGTGCGAAACTATCTTCAACCCAACAATTGAGATAATTAATGTAGAAATGAAAAATAAGCGTAAAAATGTTGCTGGTTCTTTAAAAATGAAAATCCCAACCAATACGGTTCCTACAGCACCAATACCTGTCCAAACAGCATAGGCTGTGCCAATAGGTAGTTGTTGTGTCACTTTTATAAGAAGAGACATACTTATTACTAAACAAATTAAAAAACTAATGTACCAATAGGTAGATTCAGTTCCGGTAGCCTCTTTTGCTTTGCCGAGACAAGCAGCAAATCCGACTTCAAAAAGACCAGCAATTATTAGTAGTATCCAGTTCATTAGTTATTAATTCATTATTTTGAAAATGCATTCAAAATTCCCTTTGCTTTATCTGTATCTTTTTTATCTACAAAAATATGGTCGTGATAATAAGCTGCAACAACATTGCAACTAATTCCGTTTTCGGATAAGGCACTAGAAAATGCAGCTGTTAGACCTACTGCCTCTAAAGAGGAATGCACTGTAAGCGTAATCCAAGACGCAATAAAAGAATAGTCTAAGTTTAGTTGGTCTGCAACTTCCTTTTTAGTAATAATGGTAGTGCTTTCTTCTTCTTTAAAAGTCATTATGATTTGGCTCAAGTTGAGTTGATCCAGATTTTCTGTTTTACAAAATACAAATTCGCCTAAATTGTGTTTAGGTTTCATTGATTTTAAAAGCATCTCTAAATTTTTTTCTCCATTCATTTATTCAGCGCTTTTATTGAGTCTTAGTAGCTCATTTAAGGTAGCCTGTCCAACACTATGAGCAGATTGCGGGTTTTGGCCTGTTACCAGTCTTTGGTCAGTAACAACGTGCTTAGTAAAAGGTGCTGACTTTTCGAAAATAGCACCATGCGCTATTAATTGATCTTCTAGTAAAAACGGAACGACATTTTCAAGTTTTACTTTAACCTCTTCTTCATTTGTAAATGCGTTTACTTTTTTACCATCTACAAGATATGATCCGTTACTTAATTTAATATTTACAAGACCAGCAGGTCCATGGCACACAGCGCTTACTACACCATTGTTTTCATATATCTGCTTTGCTATATCTGCAATTTCTGAGTTGTCTGCAAAATCCCACATAGCACCATGACCACCTGCATAATGGATGGCTACATAATCATCTGGATTTACTTCGTTCGGTTTTTTGGTATTTTCAATTTTGTTTCGATACATGTTGTTATCCCAAAATTTCTTATTGATAGCATCCGTCATGTCAAAGGCGTCTAAAGGTGCTTTTCCACCTTGTGGGCTTACAAAATCTATTTCGTAACCAGCAGTATGCAATACATCCCAAGGATGAGAAACTTCACCGAGATAGTATCCTGTTTTTTCTCCTGTATCTCCTTTTTCACTATGGCTTGTTACTACAAATAATATCTTTTTTAGTGCTTTCGTTTCTGTTTTTACAGTTGATTTCTCTGAGTTACTTTTATTATTACAGCCTATAAGAACAACTGTAAACAAGGATAGAAAAAGAAGCGTTTTAATTTTAATCGTTTTTGACATCTCTAAATTTATTTTAAAATAATGTTTTAGATTATTCCATTTATGAGAAGGTGAAAATAATTTTAGAACCTCCAAAATAGAATAATACTACAAGGCAAAAGTCTTAAACATTTGCGAGAAACCATTTAACAAATGATAAAAACGAGATTTATTTTATGTTGGCTCTAATTCTACTTAAACTAACTTGGGTAATGCCTAAATAGGATGCGATATGAGATAGTTGTACACGTTGTATAATGCTAGGGTAATTTTTAAGAAGTGCTAAATACCTTTGGGTTGCGGTATTAAATTGTAAAGAAATAAGGCGCTCTTCTGATTTAATAAGTTCTAATTCTGAAAATTTACGTCCCCAATTTGCAATTTGAATGTCTTCTAAAAAGAGTTTTTGAAGTTTTTCTGTTTTTAATTCGTAGAGTTCGCAATCTTCTAATAATTCTACATCTTCATATCCTTTTTGATTGTTAACATGACTTTGCATTGATACTATAGGATCTCCTTCTTTGCCAAACCAAAACGTAATTTGATTATCATCTGAAAAAGCATATGCTCTTGCTATTCCTTTTTTAATAAAATAAATATTGGTTTCAATTTTATTTGCTCTAAATAAAATATGGCCTTTTGGAAACTTGGTTTCAATTATTGATTCCGTTAACAAGTTTTTTGCTTTTGTTGTTAACGGATAAATAGTATCAATAATTTGGTTTATTTCCATACAGTTTTTGGTAATCAATTTGTTACTAGTTCAGTTTTGTTAGATAATACCGAATGAGTTTTTGTGATAAGAATTTGCTCATTTGCTATTTTAACAAGTCACTGAGGATTATATGTTTTCCATTTATTATTCACTTAATTGAATATGAGATTTTTATTATTCTTAATTAGTCTATTCTTGTTCGAAAATAATATTTCTTTCTGTATTTTTTTTATACATATTCTTGGGAATAATTGTTCTGTTTGCGGTTGGACAATAGTTTTTACTATTAGGGTTTAGCATATAGTCGAGTTGATACTCAATCATTTTTTCAAAAGGAATAAGAAAGTCCTTTGTGTCACATTGTTCTAAGTTGCCTTCGTTAAGTAAATTTAAAACGGTATAGACGGACTCAATAGTGCTAAGGCAAAGCGATTCTGGCTGTTGCTTTATAATAAATTTTGATTTTATGTTATTATCAAAGCTCACTCTTTTTAGTTTTTGCAAGTTCTTACTTAGTTTAAGCATTTTACGAGCACAAGGCCATGTGCCATCAATAAGAAAGATATGTGGATTTTTACCCATAAAAGAATTCATTTCTGAACTTTTTCTTGCCGATAAGTTGAAATTATCCTTTCCTGGATAAAGTAAAAAAGAAGAATTACTGTCATTAGCCAGTATTTCATTTACGCGATTATCATTGGAGAAATCGACACCAACTATAATCTCTGAATTTTCAAGTTGAAGCTTCGTCATGTGTCCTGTTCCGTTTTTTTCTTTTTTGTACTCCTTAGGGTGCATAAGAATAATAAAACGGGTCTTAGTCTGGAAAGTACTAATGTGTTTACAAATACAAGTGCTTGAGGGCCTCATGCACTTGTAACATTGGATTCTTGGATTTTTTGTATCTACTTGCAAGATGAATCTTTTTATTTTTTAATTTGGTATAAGGTTATTGTATATGTTTTGCTTTGTCTGTTTACTGTGCTCTGGTGTTACGTATTTAAAACACCTAATTTAGCAAATACAAACCGAATAGGAAATCTTTGAGGATTTTGGCGAGTAGTCTATAGCTAGGTAATTAATTGTACACGGTGTTGTGTATAGTTTTAGTTTTTCAATTCTATATTTTTTTTAAGCATTTTAAAGGTATATAAACTTTGTAAATTAGAAATAGAGTTTTATTCCGTAGTATTTTTAGTAGAGATATAGGATTGGACGATATCACTTTTCCCTCACTCAATTCGATTTCTATTTCTTTTTATTTTAATTGTTGATTAAACCTTTTAGTTAAAGTAAAGTCTTACTTCTATTGAGTAACTAAAATATATTATATGAAAAAAAATAAAGCGTATGTAAAAAAAGTAAAGTCTTATCCTGCAAAAGGATTATGCTTATTCGTTGTAATAATTTTTGCTTTTTTATGGAGTTGTGGCTCAGATGATGAAGATAGTAATACAGTTGTACTCGAAGAACCGGAATTGAATGAGCCCATTATCCAAAGTCCTACACCTCTTATTCATCTTGCAGATAATTTGGACGAACAGGATCAATTAGGATGGTGCATAGATACACAAGGCAATGGCTTCAGTGAAAATCTTCATACACATTCTTGTAAGCCTACTGGTGGTGATGTGCAATTTATTTATAATGAAGAGACTCTTCAGATTTGCTCAGTAGAGTTTACGGGTTTTTGTATAGAAATGCTAGGAGGACCTGCTGAAGGTATGAGCTTAAACCTTGTTGAAAGTAATACAGATTCATCTGATCAGAAGTTTATTTATGACGAAAATAGTGGAGAATTTAATCCAGAGGCAGATACTAACCTTTGCCTGGCCGCAGGAAATACAAGTGGCGTTGCTGGTATCTATATGTTTCGTTCGCTAACCTTGGAGCTTTCATCTGAAACTGAAGAAAGTTTAAAAAAATGGGTAATAGTTACCAATTAAATTAGGGAAACTGATGAATTCAAGTAGAAAAAACAGTTTAATTAATTGAATTGATTTTTTTGTGATAAATTCGAGTAATGTTTTTAAATTAAGCACAACGTGATTGTATATGGTTAGTTGCGTGGTTAAGCAACTAATTTAGCAAACTTTTACGAACCCGTGAAAATTCCGCAGGAATTTTCGCAAGTAAGCTCAATGAAGCAATTAAATATACACGGTGTTGTGCTTTCGTTATTTATTTAATTCTTTATCAATACTATCTATAGTTGCATCAGCATCCTCAATTAAATCATTAAGTCGTTTAATAGATGTAGTTGAAGTATTCGTATTCCATAAATGAAAAGCTTCGAGTACAAGAATTAATTGAGGTTGATTGTCCGTAATTTTTAATTCATCATTTAATTCTGGCTGAATTTCTAGCCTTTTTCTTAAAGATATATTTCCTCCAAGCGTGGATGCATTTCGTAGCATTCCAACTAATTCCTTTACGTTTCCATTATTTCCGTCAATCATTTTGTTTTGACGTCCCAAATAAGTTGTCAAACTATTATTGATTTCTTGTGGTAAAAGACTTATGTCTCCCGAATTTATTAGGGTGTTAATAGTGTTTGTCTCAAAGTCCATAAGCACAACAGTATATTTTACATTACGTAGATTATGCAAGGTTTTAGTAGCATTTAAACTAGGTTCTTCAAAGGTTTCCGTATAATCTTCATATGTTTTTAAATAATCTTCAAAAGTTGAAATTAAACTTTTAGCATACGCTTTGTCACTTTTTAAATCTATTATAAGTTGTTGGTAATATATTACTCTTTTTTCTTCAAGTTTTCGGTTTTCGTTCCTATTATTTATTGAAAGAGCAATCAAAATTCCAATAACTACAAGAATAATCTCTCCAATGGCATAAAGTAGATATTTACTGAATTTATTTTCAATCAGCGTTTTTTGTCTAATTTTTCTAAAGAATTTTATCATTGGTTAGTGGTTTCTGGTATTGAAGCACAACGTCCACTGTGTATGGCGAAGTGAGGCGCGCCTCACGGGAAGGCATAATTGCGCCTCATTCGCTATACACTTTGATGTGTGTAGTTTCGTGTGGAGTTCACGTAGACTCGACTAAATATAGCACAAAATTAGACGAGGTGCAATTAACAGTGGACGATGTGGTGAAATTAGTAGAAAGGAAGCGTTTGGAAAACGCGATTCTACGTGCCGCAGGCAATTTCACCACATCGTGTTTGTATATGGTTTGTTGCGTGGTTAAGCAACTAAGTTAACAAATAAAAACCTAATAGAAAATCCGCGAGGATTTTCGTAAGTAGGCTAGAACCAAGCAATAAATTATATACAGTGTTAGCCACAGGTTTTTAACTATCTGCTAATTTCTTTATTGTTCTTTTAAGAAAAGCTGTTTTATCTTTTTTAACCTCTTTTAATAGTGTTTTTGTTTTATCAGGAATGTCAGAAAAATATTTTCCTCCCCATAAATTAATTTCAATAAGTACAGGAAGCAAATCAATTCCTTTTTTAGTGAGTTTATATAACACTTTTGATTTGCTATTTGGATGTTCGAGTTTCTCAATTATCTTATTCTGTTCTAAAGTTTTTAATCTTGAGGCTAAAATGTTGGTTGATATTTTTTCTTCTGATTTTAAAAAATCACCATAAGTACATTGTTTGGCAAACATTAAATCACGAATGATTATTAATGACCACTTATCTCCCCATAAATCAAGAGAGCAACTTATGGGACAATTCGACCTTTCTTTATCTTTTGACATAAATTATTTTTAAAGCACTTGCATTATGCAAGTGAATTTGTATATTAGCACTTGCAAATCGAAAGTAAATATATAATATAAAATTTTAAGAGATGAAAAATTCAAATGCAATTAAGACAGAATATGCAAATATTGATAATTTTAAAATTGCCTATCGAAAAAGAGGTAATGGCATTCCAATTATATTAGCTAATAGATTTAGAGGAACTTTAGATACTTGGGACCCGCTTTTTTTAGATTTATTAGCGGAAAACAATACTGTAATTACTTTTGATTATTCGGGTGTAGGCTATTCTGAGGGTGAATTGCCAATGGATATTAAAAAGATTGCAAGTCAAATAATTGAACTTGCTGACTATTTAAAGATTGATAAGTTTTTTGTATTAGGTTGGTCATATGGTGGTTGGGTCGCACAATATGTTACATTTATGAATTTGTCAAGAGTTTTAAAAACTGTAATTATAGGTAGTAATCCAATTGGAAAAAATGAAGTACCTCTTGAGCCTTTGTTTCTGAAACACGCCTTAAAACCAATAAATGACTTAGAGGATGAAATTATTATTTTTTATGAACCTAAATCAGTGAAGAGTAGAAAAGCAGCTAAAGAATCTAGAAGTAGAATTCATTCTAATATAGATATTTCAAAAATTCCATCTAGTGAAGAAGAATTTAAACGCTATTTTGCTGTTGCTCCATCTGTGGTAGAGGATAAAGAAAATTTTAGAGAAAAGTATACAACTTTACAGACACCAATTTTAGTTATTTCATCAGACCACGATATATCATACGCTACGGAAAATTGGTTTCCACTTTTAAAAAACGCTCCTACAATTCAACACATTATTTTACCTGATTCAGGTCACGCAATGCATTTTCAATATCCTAAATTATCGACTGAGTATATTAATATTTTCCTAAAGAATTAGAAAAATAGATTCTTTAATAAATTGTGATTAGCTTGATTAACTTGTGGCTAACGTCCACTGTGTATGGCGAAGTGAGGCGCGCCTCATGGGAAGCCATAATTGCGCCTCATTCGCTATACACTTTGATGTGTTTAGTTTCGTGTGGAGCTCTCGTAGACTCGACTAAATATAGCACAAAATTAGACGAGGTGCAATTAACAGTGGACGATGTGGTGAAATTAGTAGAAAGGAAGCGTTTGGAAAACGCGATTCTACGTGCCGCAGGCAATTTCACCACATCGTTGTTGTGTATGGTTAGTTGCGTGGTTAAGCAACTAAATTAGTAAATAAATCACAGATAGAATATTCCGCAGGAATGTTCGTAAGTCGGCAGTGACCAAGCAATTAATTATACACGGTGTTGGCAATCTGGCTTTTATTTATTCAGTTCGTTTTTATACAATTCCGCTATTTTTTTCCTTTCGTTTTCGTTTTTTAAAATATTCTGTAGCCACATTTGTGGTTGGTCAGTTGCATTCCCGTATTCTCTATCCTTATATTCTTTAAATTCCGAAAATTCAAGCCAATTCTTGTTGTGAATATGCTGAAGTGAATAAACAGCCATTTCTCCGTTTGTTGCTCCAAAAAATGGGCAAGTATGCACTTTGGTTTTAGTTGTGTCAGAAAGCTTGGTTATAAGAAATTCAGTCAATTCCGTTTTGTCATTTTTCTCAAATTTCTCCCATTCCTTTTCGCTAAAAACCATAGTAGGAATTTTTCTCTTTTTTTCTGCAACATATTGTGTTCCACCTAAACAACCTCCTTTTTCAAAGACCATAAAATTCCACTGTTCAGCAATTGAATCGGTCTGTTGAATTTCGGGTTGGGAAAATTCTTTAGTCAATTCAGCAGTTTCAATGCTCAATTCAGATTTTGATTCCGATTGATTTTTACAGGAAATCAAAGTGAAAATCAGAAGTAATATGTTTAATGCGTGTTTCATTTTCAGCTTGTTGCCAACGTTGTTGTGTATGGTTAGTTGCGTGGTTAAGCAACTAATTTAGCAAATAAATCACAGATAGAATAT
>NZ_CANLYI010000003.1 GCF_947495255.1 uncultured Winogradskyella sp. | reverse complement strand
ACTTTTTGAACCATAAACATCAAAGACATCTTTACTGATGTCAATTCCATAAATTTCTTTATATTTATTCATAACAACTTGAAATTTGGAAAGAACATAGCTACCGATGTTTCAACAACTTGAAAACGAGATCTAGGTCTCACAGAACTGAACGAAATCTTAGTAGTAAAAGAGAGAGGATTATCAATGTTGTCGAAGTCTTAAGCTTCACCGTGTATACTAATCTTATTTCTCTCTTTTGTTCTTTCCATCTATTTATATCTTAAAATTAGTACTTTTATTAAAATGCTAACTTAAGACGTGTATAATTAATTGCTTTTTACGTACTTACTTGCTTAACCACGCAACTAACCATATATAAACACGTTATGTGTAACTTAAAAGCAACCGAACACTTTAGAATATGAGATATTTAGTATTTATATTTTCCCTTCTGATTTTTTCATCTTGCGGAACAATGGACAAGGTTGATAGAAAAGTTAGACGACAAGATTTTTATAACCGATTCTCTAAAACGGAATTAAGAGCTTCAAGTGGATGGAAAATGGGAGATGATATACTGATTTTAAGGAAAAATAAAACTTTTAGATATTATTCTAAAGTTTTAGGAATAGCAAATTCAGGATATTATTCAGGGAGTTATAAGAAATTCAATGACTCAATTTCATTTTCGTTTTTCGAAAATCATAAGCCTTCATTATTTATTAAATCTGATACATTAGTCTTTGATACAAAAGATGAATGGAAAGTTTTAAGAAATTCGAAAACGGAACTAATGAATAGTAACTATTTAGTTGTTTATGATAAAGATGAAAATAAAGCAGCACATAATAACGAGTATAATTAATTGCTATTAAGGATTAAAAAAAAAACATTTAAAGCATATCAAAAAAATTCTGCGGAACTCCTAATAAACAGATCTTTTTTCACTTTTTGAAATTTATATGAGCCAATAGAAACTTCAATTAACAAAAACTAAAATCACATTATTAAGAAAATTTTAATTCATCCATTGTTGGTTATATTAATCTAATAATCTAGTTTTGCTTTCTGAAATGAAACCAACTTTTAACAAATACTTAGTATTACTTTCTGTCTTATTATTAAGCACGTTTGCCCATATGCAAGCAAGTGATGCTGTTAATAATAACAACGGGTATGTATCGCAGAATATTAGCGTAACACAATCTAATACTCATTCTTCTGAGTTTAAAAGTTTAGTTAAAACCACCATAAATCCTGCTCGCAATGAAACGGATGAGCAATTGGTTTTTGAGCTTATTGAAATAAACGAAGGGGAAGATGAAGAATTATCTTCTGGTAATAAAGCACTCTATAAAGATTATTTAAAGCTACTCTTTATAAATGCTACTTTATTTAAAAATGCTTCTAAAGTACTTCAAAAGAATAATTATCGTACTCAAAATGATAGTATTGAGCCTAAACTTAGGCTTCATGTACAATTTCAGGTTTTTATAATTTGATAATCACAAAGCAGACATCTCTCATTTGTCTGTATTTAATTTAAGTTTTAGAGTTTTTATCTAAACTCCAAAAAAGTATCAATCCTAAATAGGCTTGATTAATAAATTATATCATTTTATAAAACATTTTAACACGTGAATATCATTAAGAAAACAACCGTTTTTACAGGTATGCTTATGCTTATTACCTTAGCTAGCTGTGATAAAAAGATAGAAGAAAAACCTGAGGAAGCAACCTTCCTTGTTACCAATCCTGTAAAAAAAGACACTTTAATTACAAAGGATTATGTAAGTCAAATTCACTCTATTAGACACATAGAATTAAGAGCTTTAGAAAAAGGCTATTTAAAACATATCTCTGTAGATGAAGGACAACATGTAAAGAAAGGACAGCAGATGTTTCAGATTATGCCAAACATCTATCAGGCCGAATTACAAAAGGCTAAAGCCGAATCTAACGTTGCCGAAATTGAACTTAAAAACACCCAATTACTAGCTGATGGGAATGTTGTTTCACCTAACGAACTGGCCATGGCCAAAGCCAATTTAGATAAAGCCAATGCAGAAGTAGCGCTTGCGCAAACACATTTAGGTTTCACCAGTATAAAAGCACCTTTTGATGGAATCATGGACCATTTAGAAGCACGAGAAGGTAGCCTTTTAGATGAAGGCGAATTGCTTACTACCCTATCGGATAACAGTAAAATGTGGGTGTATTTTAATGTACCTGAAGCTGAATATCTAGATTACATAATGAGTGATACCAAAAAGAACAATAAAACCGTTGAACTTTTAATGGCTAATAATAAGCGCTTTAATCAAAAAGGTATCGTAGAAACCATTGAAGGTGAATTTAATAGTGAGACTGGTAATATTGCTTTTAGAGCAACATTCCCTAATCCAGACAGAATTTTAAGACATGGTGAAACTGGTAGCGTATTAATGACCGTACCTTACAAAGACGTTGTGATTATTCCACAAAAAGCAACTTTCGAGATTTTAGATAAAACTTACGTATTTGTAGTTGATAAAAACAATGTTGTACATCAAAGAGAAATTTCAATTGGTGCAGAATTACCACATTTATTTATTGTAGATAAAGGCTTATCTGAAAATGAGAATATACTTCTAGAAGGGATAAGAATGGTTAAAGACCAAGAGAAAATTCATATTAAAATGGTAGATGGCACTTCAGTATTATCTAACCTAGCGCTTTACGCTGAGTAATTCTTATTTAATCTTCAGACATTATGTTTAAAAAATTTATAAAAAGACCCGTCTTGGCTATTGTCATTTCGGTAATCATTGTATTTATAGGTGGACTTGCCATAAAGCAATTACCTATATCTCAATTTCCACAAATTGCACCTACAACAGTAAACATTTTTATTGCTTATCCAGGTTCTAGTGCAGATGTATTGGTTAACTCAACATTAATTCCGTTAGAAACTGCTATTAATGGTGTTCAAGATATGCGCTATATCGCATCTGATGCTACTAGTGCTGGTGAAGGTACATTACGTGTTATTTTTGAACCAGGAACGGATCCTAATGAAGCTGTTGTTAGGGTGAAAACTAGAGTGGATCAGGTTATGCCTTTATTACCAGAATTGGTGCAGCGCGAAGGTGTAATTATTACGCCTGTTCAGCCTAGTATGCTTATGTACGTTAACCTGTCTAGTGAAAACAAAGACAACGACGAAAAGTTTCTTTACAACTATGCATACACCAAAATAATTCCAGAAATACAGCGAATCAATGGTATTGCAAGTGCTCAAATTTTAGGAAGTAGAAAATACGCTATGCGTGTATGGTTAAAACCAGACCGAATGCGTGCTTATAATATTTCTGCTGAAGAAGTATTAAAAGCTATGGAAGATCAAAGTATTTTGGCAAGACCTGGTCGTTTGGGTCGAAGCTCTGGTAAAACATCACAATCTTTAGAATATGTTTTAACGTATCAAAACCGATACAATGAGCCCGAACAATACGAAGAGATTATTGTAAAAGCCAACAAAGAGGGTGAGTTTGTAAAACTCTCAGACATTGCCGAAGTTAAATTAGGGAGTGAATTTTTTGATATTTATTCTAATTTAGATGGCAAACCTTCTGCTTCAATTGTATTAAAACAAACCTTTGGTAGTAACGGTAGTGATGTCATCGCATTAGTAAAAGAGAAACTAGATGAACTGGAAGTTGATTTACCACCAGGAATTGATTTTCAAATTAGTTATGATGTTTCAAACTTCTTAGATGCCTCTATTGAGCAAGTATTACATACATTAAGAGATGCTTTTATTTTAGTAGCTATTGTAGTATTCTTATTTTTAGGAGATTGGCGCTCAACGTTAATTCCTATTATTGCCGTTCCTGTTTCCTTAATAGGCTCATTTTTTGTAATGCAAATATTTGGGCTATCTATTAACCTTATTACACTTTTTGCTTTAGTATTAGCTATTGGTATTGTTGTAGATAATGCCATTGTTGTTGTGGAAGCTGTTCACGTAAAAATGGAAGAAGAACATCTTTCCCCTTATAATGCCTCGTCTGAAGTTTTAGGAGAAATTGGAGGAGCCATTGTAGCCATCACTTTGGTAATGGTTTCGGTTTTTATTCCTATTTCTTTTATGACAGGTCCTGTTGGTGTATTCTACAGACAGTTTTCCATCACCATGGCTGGTTCTATTGTAATTTCTGCTATTGTTGCGTTAACCTTAACACCTGTACTTTGTGCTATGTTACTAAAAAACAATCATGGCAAAAAAAGAACGTCACCATTAGATAGGTTTATCGATTGGTTTAACAGAGGTTTCGAAAAACTAACTGGAAAATACGTTAAGATTTTAAACAAAATTGTAGCCAGAAGAATTGTAACGTTTGGAATCCTAGCTGCCTTTTGTGCTGGTATTTTCTTTACAAATGAAGTATTACCTGCCGGTTTTATTCCTAACGAAGACCAAGGGATGATTTATGCCATTATCCAAACACCTCCTGGTGCTACTTTAGAACGAACAAATGAAGTAGCTAAAAAACTTCAGAAAATATGTGAAGAAACTGAAGGTGTAGAATCGGTATCTTCATTAGCTGGTTATGAAATTATGACCGAAGGTCGAGGCTCTAATGCTGGTACGTGTTTAATTAACCTTAAACCTTGGTCAGAGCGTCATCATTCAGTTCATGAAATAATGGAAGAACTAGAAGAAGAAACCAAAGATTTAGGTGCTGTCATAGAATACTTTGAACCACCTGCAGTACCAGGTTTTGGATCTTCAGGAGGTTTCGCAATGCGTTTATTAGACAAAACCAACTCTACAGATTATCATCATTTTGAAAGCATCAATAATGAATTTATGGAAGCGTTATCTAAACGCGAAGAGCTTACTGGTTTATTTACATTCTTTTCGGCTAACTATCCGCAATACGAATTAAAAATAAACAATAAAATCGCCATGCAAAAAGGGGTTACGATTGGTACAGCCATGGAAAACCTAAACATTTTAATTGGTAGTACTTACGAGCAAGGTTTTATTCGTTTTGGTAGATTCTTTAAAGTTTATACACAAGCTGCACCAGAGTACAGAAGACTTCCTACTGATTTAGAAAAACTTTTTGTAAAGAACGAAGAAGGCGAAATGGTTCCTTATTCTGCTTTTATGAGTATTGAGAAAAAATTAGGACCTAACGAAATTACACGTTACAACCTTTACAACTCAGCTTCTATAAGAGGTTTACCTGCTCCCGGATTTACAAGTGATGATGCCATTAAGGCTATAAAAGAAGTTGCTGCTACCCAATTACCAAGAGGTTATGACATTGCATGGGAAGGTTTAAGCTATGACGAGGCAAAAAGAGGCAATGAATCTATCTATATTTTTATAGTCGTACTAATCTTTGTCTACTTCGTTTTAGCTGCACAATACGAGAGTTTTTTATTACCATTTGCCGTTATACTATCCTTACCTGTAGGTGTATTTGGCTCTTTCATACTTTTAAAAGCCATGGGATTAGCTAATGATGTATATGCGCAAATTGGTGTTATTATGCTCGTTGGTTTATTGGGGAAAAATGCAGTACTAATTGTTGAATTTGCCGTACAAAAACGTAGGCAAGGTTCCACAATTTTAGAAGCTGCCATTGAAGGTTCTAGAGCAAGATTTAGACCTATTTTAATGACGTCCTTTGCGTTTATCGCAGGACTAATACCGTTAGTTGTTGCTTCTGGAGCAGGTGCCATTGGTAACCGAACTATTGGTGGTTCTTCTTTAGGTGGAATGCTAATTGGTACACTAGGTGGTGTTTTAATTATTCCTGGTTTGTATTACATTTTCGCTACCATGGCTGATGGCAATAGTCTTATTAAAGATGAAGCAAGCGAACCTATTTCTGAGGAAATGATGAGAGTAAGTGAAAGCAAAAATCAAACCTTAGAAAATGCTGAAAATATCAGCAAACTAAAAAAATTATTAAAAAAACTTCGTAAAAGTGATAAAGATGAAGAATAGAATAAGAATTAATAAATCACACCTCTTTGGTGTACTCGCTATACTTCTACTCTACTCTTGCGTGCCTACCCAAAAGGCTATAAGAGAAGAAAATAAAGTTGTACCAGAGCAATACAAAAATAGAGCGACAGACACTGTTAATTTGGCTACTGTAAATTGGAAAGATTTTTTTGTAGATCCAAAATTAATTGAATTGATTGAAACAGCCCTAGCCAACAATCAAGAGCTCAATATTATGTTACAGCAAATTGCAATGGCAAATAACGAAATCAAAATTAGAAAAGGGGAATATCTGCCTTTTGTAAATGTATATGCTGGTACTGAAGTTGAAAAAGTAGGTGAATACACTAGAGATGGCGCTGTAGAAGAACAGTTAAACATTAGAGAACATGAAGAATTCCCTGAGCCTTTAACTGATTTTTCTGTTGGATTAAATGTTTCTTGGGAATTAGATATCTGGAAGAAACTTCGAAACGGTAAAAAAGCCGCAGTTCTAGAATATCTAAGCACCATTGAAGGTAAGAATTTTATGGTGACAACTATTGTCTCTGAAATTGCGAATTCTTATTATGAATTGTTAGCCTTAGATAATCAATTAATCATTATTGAGCAAAATTTAGAGATTCAACAAAATGCTTTAAAAATGGTTAAACTTCAAAAGGAAGCGGCTAGAGCAACGCAATTAGCAGTAAGACGATTTGAAGCTGAAGTTTATAAAAACCAAAGCAACAAATTTGAAATCAGACAACAAATCGTCGAAGTCGAAAATAACATCAATTTTCTCTTAGGCCGTTTTCCGCAGCCAATAGAAAGGGACTCAGAAAATTTTATTGACCTTCCTATCGATGCTATTAGTGCTGGGATTCCTGCGCAACTTTTAGCCAATAGACCAGATATAAGACAAGCCGAATATGAGTTAGAAGCTTCAAAGTTGAACGTAAAAATTGCAAAAGCAAACTTCTACCCATCTCTTGGTATTAATGCTGGTATTGGCTTACAAGCTTTTAAAACTGAATTTTTAACAAGCACGCCAGAATCTCTGGCTTACTCATTAGTTGGTGATGTTGTTAGCCCTTTAATTAATAGAAACGCTATTAAAGCAGAATATAAAAACGCAAATAGCAGACAATTACAAGCTGTTTTTGAATATGAAAAAGCTATTTTAAATGGCTATATAGAAGTGGCTAATACACTTTCTGATATTAACAATTTAAAAGAAAATTATGCTTTAAAAGAATTGCAAGTTGAAGCATTAACGGAAGCGATTGACCTTTCTATAAGACTCTTTAAATCTGCAAGAGCAGAATACACAGAAGTTTTATTAACGCAACGCGAAGCATTAGATTCTAAAATTGAAATCATTGAAACAAAAAGAGATCAGCTTTTAGCGAACGTAAAAGTTTATCAAGCCTTAGGTGGTGGTTGGCATTAGTTGAAGAGTCCCCAAATCTTAAAGCCATTTTGCATTTGCAAAGTGGCTTTTTTATTTGTCAATTCTTTGCAATTAAACTACAAACAAATAAATTAGTTGTTTAATTTAGTACACATAATAGCTCTAACATGGTCAAACCTAAAACTGTCTTAATAAAACATAGTATTATACTTATACTATTAACATTAACTCTTATATCCTGTAATTCTCCTGCATATATATCAGGAAAATTAGAAGGAAACAAAACAGATGGTGCTACAATTTACCTGATTAAACCAAATAATTTAAAGGAGGCAGCTGCTTCCTATTTCGGAAAGGCTATAGATTCTGCTATCATAGATACTAAAGGTTACTTTAAATTTGTAAACACGCCTAACACAACCGAACCTATACTATTGGAACTAGCTTTAAAACAACCAGATAAAAGTTCTAATTATTTAATTACGAATAATCCCATTCTAGCGAATTACATGCCGATTTTATGGCAAACGGATGAAATCATAAAAGTTAAAGCCAATATTAATCACCTACAAAAAAGTTTCACGATTGAAAACCCTTCTGAAATTAATAAAGCCATATTAGAACTTAGAGATATAAATTTAAAAGCCTATGAAACATACTTAAATGGTAAGGAATGGCATTTGGAAGATGGTAATCAAATATTAGACAAAGAACATGCTGTTTTACAATACCAAACCGAATTAATGAAATTTGCGAATAACACACAATATCTAATGCCTGCATTAATAGCTATAAGATGGGCTAGCCCTGAAAATGATTATGAACGTATTCCTGAATTTTTAGTCAACCAATGTCACAGATGGAGCAAAGTACAACCAGAACATACTTGGGTTAAGCAATTATGTAAACAAAGCGAACCTGATAATTTACCTGTGCTCATAGGAGATCAATTTCCTAATATGACATTACCAACGATAACTAAAGATACACTTTCATTAAATAATCAATTAGGTAAAAAAATCACAATTATTGACCTTTGGGCTTCATGGTGTGCACCATGCCGAATAGAAAACCGAGAGGTTTTAGTTCCTCTTTGGGAGGAATACAATACTCAAGGATTACAGATAATTGCCTACGCTCTAGAAAGTAGTAAAAAATCATGGCAAGTAGCAACCCATAAAGATGGTGCCAATCGTTGGTTAAACGTATCTGATTTACAAGGAGATGATACACCTTTCTTAAAAAAAATACGTGTACAAACCATTCCTACTAACTTTATTTTAAATGACAAAGGAGTTGTTATTGCAAAAAATCTTCATGGTAAAGAATTAATGCATTGGGTAAAAGATTACATAGAAAAACAATAGTAAATTACTTGTCTTAAAAACGAATGAAATGACTCAAATTAAATACCTATTAAACGTTTTACTAAAAACTCATTAAAAGTTTACTTTTAAGCCCTACTCGTTTTATTTTATAAATTAAATTACTCCAACAATTCTGGATTACTAAGAATCAGTTCAATTTTTTTAATAATTACAGTTACCTGACTCATTTGAGTTTCAATATTTCTAAAAAAGAGACTAATATCTCTATTTACCCAACTCTCCGAAATAATTCTGGCACCTAAGCTAATTCTTAAAATAGCACTTTGAATATCGTTACCATATTTTACATTTACAGCCTGACCAATATGACATTTTTGCGCTGCAAGCCTAATAATCTCTAAAGATGAATCTTTATAGTGATTTGATAAATCTGAATTTAACAACACATAAAGCTTTTTAACCTTATCTACAGATAATACTTTGTTCTCCTTTAGAATGAAAAAAGGAAAAATAGTACGCATATTTCTTATCCCAAATTCTTTGCTCTTATAAGAATTAGTATTCGTTTCATTACCATAAAGTGGCTTTAAAAATGTGGCTTCATCTATAGATTCTTCAACAAAATTACAAAACATTTCAATGCCCATGTTTCTATACAAAACTGGTGTCATAAAATATCTTTCCATTTCTACTATGGCAGCATTCCAACGCATATAAGAACCATAATTAAATCCTTCGCATAAATCTTTTGAACAATGCCATGAGGTTGGCCAATCGGAATGATTGTAATACTTAGTTAAACCTTCTGGTAATGTGCTTTTTATTCCTTGGATAGATTTACTCACGCTATCTGGCAGAATTAATGCTCCAGAATATGGAGGTCCTGTGAAGTATTTACTTCCAGTTATAGAGACAATATAGCCTTTATGTAAATAGTTTTGAATATCTTTTGGGTCTAATCTTACTTGTGCAGAATCCACAACTATTTGTATAGACAAATTCTCTAATGTATCTAAATCTTCTATCATTTTTTCACTAGGCGACTGATAACCTAATTTAGATTGATCCATAACATGTAATACAACATGCTTACCAGAATCATTAGCTTTTGAAATGGCTGTAAAAACTTCATGATCTATTTGAGTTGAAGATTTCAACTCTCCTTTTTCATCTCTAAGCGTCACTTTATTTAATTCTATATCTCTAAAACCTTCAATTTTATCGCCTTTTTTACTAGGAAAATTGAGTGCTGTTGTATTTTCGAAATGACATCCCTTTAATGCTGCCGGAACTCCACTACCCGTTTCGTCTGCTGCCACTAAAACGTGAACAATTTCCTTATCAGTAATAATTTGGGTGATACCCGCTATTTGAAGGGAGGAATCAGTGCCAGAAGGAGAAAAAATAATCTGACTTTCGTTATTTAATTTAAAAATCTTTTTAAGTCTATTTTTTAGTGATTCTGAAAACTCAATAGTAGAACTTTTAAATCCATTTTTTAAACTATTCTTAATTACAATTCTTCTAACTTTATCTGTTTTGTCAAAAGCAAAATTAGAAACACTTGTTGCTGTAGATGAAGCAAAAGTAAATGCATCAGGTCTAGGAAACGGTCTGCAACCATATTTATTTAGCAAGGCAACCTCATCTATATTTAATCTTAAATCTCCACCATCCATTAATAAATACTCGGTTGGTTTTGCTAAATTATCTACAATTGGTTTCCAAGAGTCTTTAAATACCTTGCTTGTGTTTTTTAAATCATGTAATTCTTGAAGTTCTTTAAATTGCAGTAAAGATTCGGCACTTATATCTTCATCTTTTTTAATTAAATTAATTAAGAAATAATCTAGAGATTCTAATTTTTCCTTATCCTCTTTTGGCAGCAATTCATAAAATATTCTTGTGACTTTATAAGCCGAAATATCACATAATACTGAATCTTCCTTTTTATTAATCAGGGCTTTATGCCATAATTGCCATTCAATACCATATCTCAAATAAACTAAAGCTAAAACAGGCTTTTTTAGATATGATGAACCAATAATAATAGATTTATTAGGTATAATTTTAAATATATTGGGATCACTATTAGATGTAATAATATTGATATTGTTCATTTTTGGAACTGTATTAAATCTCTTTAAAACGTGAACCAGATAATTCACATTTTCTTTTTCAAATAAACTCGTCCTTTTATATTGATCCTCTATTAATATATTATTTGTCATAAATGATTTAATTTAAAACGTTCGCGTGAACGACGTACTCTTCTTAGATATTTCACTGATTATAAAAGCTATCAGTTTTGGTGACTTTTCTATTTATTATTTTATAAAAATAGGTTTTTTTATAAATTTAAAACCATTCCTGTTTTTAATTGTTCAATTTTAAAATTTTCAGAAAAAGCAACTAAAGCAGGAAACTGGGTACAATGAGATGGATGAATATGATTTATATTATTCTTTTTAAGAAATTCTATGGTTTTCTTGGTTTGTAAGTCATTGTATTTTAAATGAAAACCTCCTGTCACAGATTTTACATTATTAATTCCGGTTACTTTACAAGCGTAGTCAATTATATTACAAACACCAGAATGTGAGCAACCTGTTACTACAATTATTTCATTATTCTGAATAACCACGACAGCAGAATCATCGTTCACAAAATCGGGTTGCCTCAATTCATCTGAAAAATTAGTTGTTATTGATTCAAAATCATTCAGTCTTGGTATTTGTCCTAAAAAAATGATATGGTCTGTAATATAATAAGCTTCAGCTGAGAGAATTAATTTAAACTTTTGTTCAATCTCGGTTTTACTTAACTTTAATCCAAGGCTTGAATAATCTTTATTTCTAGACCGCTTTATAAAAACTTCGGGATGGGTAATTAAAGTTTTGTTTTCTATATACTGAAGTCCATCTCCATGATCCCAATGACCATGGCTAAGAACAATCTTGTCTACCTCTTTTTTAATATCAATACCAAGTGTTTGGGCATTTTTAATAAAAACATCAGTATGCCCAACATCGAACAAGAATTTTTCGCCCTCATGTTCTATTAAATAGGATAATCCATGTTCTGCCAAAAATCCTGACCCTGCACAATTTTCAGTAAGTACTGTTAGTTTCATGAGATGTATTTTTAAAATTGGATTTCAATATTTTATGTATAAAATCTGGAATACGTTTTGGTAAACGCGATTCACTATTTACAAACAAAACCGTCGATTTAGCCTTACATAATAGCGTATTTAGTTCGTTTTTTATTTCAAATTCGAAATTAAAGCGTGCCTTTGGCATTTCTTTTATGATTGTTTTTATGGCAATCAGTTCATCAAAATGAGCTGGTTTGTTATACTTAATATCAAATGAAATTACAGGCAATATGATCTGGTTATTTTCTAGCTCAACTTCATCTAATCCCAACTTTCTTAATAATTCATTACGAGCTTGGTGACAATAAATTACATAATTGGCGTGATAAACATATCCCATTTGGTCAACCTCTCCGTAACGGGTTCTTAATTGAAATACATCAGTTATCATAGCTCATGGTATTTAATTATTTTTACTAAGTTGATGACCCATAAGGTTTTCTTTAGTCTCAAGGTAAAATTGGTTAAACGGATTAGAGTGAATTATTAACGGGATGCGCTTTACAACCTCAATTCCGTATGCTTCTAATCCTACAATTTTCTCCGGATTATTGGTTAACAAATTTAATTTCTTAACCTCTAAATTTTTCAGAATTTGGGCAGCTACATCATATTCTCGTTCATCTGAAGCAAAACCCAAATGTAAATTGGCTTCTATGGTATCCATACCTTCTTCTTGTAATTTATAGGCCTTCATCTTATTCATTAAACCAATACCTCTTCCTTCTTGTTGCAAATAAACAATAATGCCACTTCCATTATTCTCAATCATTTTCATAGCTTCTATTAATTGTTCTCCACAATCGCATTTTAATGACCCAAATAAATCTCCAGTAGCACAAGACGAATGAATACGAGTTAAGACCGTATCTTCAGAAGTTAAATCTCCTTTAATAAGTGCCATGTGCTCTTTTCCATTTACTTTTTCTTGAAATGGAACCAATTCAAATTGTCCATACTTAGTTGGAAGTTTAACGCGTTCCCCTTGTAAAATATGAGTGTCTGTCATAAATTTTATATTTACTAAACTGTTTTTTTGAAATAAGTATTAATGACTACAGACATGCTCATTTTCATGGTTTGCATTATGGTCTGAACAACTAATACCACTATCCGAAATATCGCCTTCAACATACTGTAAAATTACATCTGAAGATTTACCAGAACAACCTCTTATAACACTTATACCTGCATCATTTAATTTGTTTACAGCACCATCTCCAATGTTACCAGACAACATAACCTTTACACCTACATCAACTAAATCATTAATAATATTTGATTTGCATCCGCAACCTTCCTCAGACTCTAACAGTTTTAAATCTATAATTTCATTAGCACTAGAAAAAGTATATATTTCATAAAACCTACTATGCCCAAAGTGATCTTCTATGGTGTTATCACTTGTTATTGGTATTGCTATTCTTTTCATTTTTGAAACATTTAATTTTGTAATCTTATTATTGCATTTTTTTCGTCGTCCTTTTCCAAAAGGTCTATTTTCAGGATAGGAATAAGTATCAGATTTTGTCTTTCTACATGTTCCTAATTTCATTCCTGTTTTTGGACCTAAATTCTCTGGGCCTTTGTGATTAAAGTGCGGCATAATCTATTCATTTAAATTTTCTAATTCGTCTTTATCATCATCTGGACACTCATTACATTTAATAGAATCTTCAATTCCATCTATTAATTTAAAACATCGTTTGCATTTATACCAATCTTTATCAAATTCGAAGTCTCCACCTTTAATAACTATAGATTTGCCTTCCACAAAAGCTTGTCCAATTTTTTTTAAAGCACTATTATAAATTCTGGTGAGTGTTGGTCTTGAAACCTCTAACTTTTCAGCTGCTTCGTCTTGAGAAAGATTATCATAAATAACCAATTTAACCGTTTCGTATTCTTCATATTGCATGATAACTTGCTCTGTATCACAAAATCGAATTCCGAATGGCTTAAAACCAAGCATTTTAGGTGGATGGTTAATTTTCCTCTTTTTTTTGGGCCGTGACATTATCTGTTTTTTACAAAGGTAATGAACTTACGTTCATAACTTGTTTTATTATTTAAAAAATAATGTAAATAAATGACTGACTAAATTATGTAGAATGATATTGAAATATTAAATAAAACCTACAAGCAAATTCACCTGTGCTTTATACACTTTATGACTATTCACATGAGCAAGGCGTATAAACAAGCATACAAAAGCCAATCACAATCCTAAATAGTTAAACTAAAAAGCTAAGTAAGAAAAGAATAAAAAAAGGGGAAATAAAATAATCCTGATAAAATAAGAATTGAGAAAAGCTAGATGAGAGCTAAACCACAAACAAATAAATCATGAAGAAATGAGAAATGGCGCCTGCCAAAACAAACAAATGCCAAATGACGTGATTATAAGGAATCTTTTGTATCGCATAAAAAATGATACCAACAGTGTAAAACAAACCTCCTGCAAATAACCATAAAATCCCTTCAGGTCCTAGAGATGCTGAGGCATTAGCAAAGTCAAAAACAATTAACCAACCCATTACTAAATACAAAAGCGTTGAAAATATCTCGAAACGTCCTGTAAAAAAAAGTTTTAAAATCACACCAAAAGCAGCAACTCCCCAAACGGTCCAAAAGAGTGTCCAACCTAAGGTCTCTGTTAATGATATCAGTAAAACTGGTGTATACGTTCCTGCTATTAGAAAATATATACTTACGTGGTCAACAATTCTAAAGTAATGCTTCTGTTTTTCATCTTCAACAGAATGATAAAGTGTAGAGGCAGAAAATAAAATAATGATAGACATTCCGTAAATAATAACACTAAACAAATGCCAAGGCTGCGTATGGTCTACTTTTAAAATTAAAAGAACCAAAGCTGCCAAGCCTAGAACTGCACCAAAACCGTGTGTCCAAGCATTTAATTTTTCTTCTTGTTTAGTTTGGATTCGCATGTTTAACTTTTAAAGTCTTTGTAGTTGCTTTTTGAGGCTTATACCATTTATTATAACAGGCATAAAAATCAATATCAAATGCTGGTTCTTGTCGACTTAAACGTTCATTTTGAAACGCACGTTGTAAAATATCTTCAATCAAATAATCTTCTTCCTCTTCTAAAGGATTAAACTCCCTTTTTAATGATATATCAAATAAACTAGCAGTACTATTAAACCAAAAGGCTCGCCAACCACTTCGTAATTCTTTAATAAGATCAAAAGTAGTTTTTCCGGTTTGTCTATGAATCAATTTTACTAAAATCTGACCTTCCGTTTTTGTCAATTTCTTTAATTCTGCAGAAAATTCATCTTCAATATACTTCTGAATAACTTTTGCATAGCGTTTTTTATCTCGTTTACGCTCTAATTCATCGAGTCGTTTTTGCAGTGCCTCTAAACGTTCTGCAGCAAGTTTAGCATAAGGATAAACCTTTAAAGTTTTTCGTCTTAAAATGATATATCTAATTCTAGCTGCTTTATCTGCAAACTTTAAATTAGGTAATACTAACACTTCATTTAACTCTACAGCTGTTACTGGTATAGAATCACCTTCAATAATCATATACTGCACTTCTGTGGAGTCTTGCTCTTGCTCCACAGGTGTTTCTTGTGCTGATAAAACCACAGAAAAAAACATTGCGATGTAAATAATATACTTCATCAGTTTATTTATTGCCAAAATCGTTCCAAAGTTTCGATTTTAATACTATTCAAAATTAGCAATATTTATAGTCTATAACCCTAAAATCGCATTAATATTATTATTTTTAAGGAAAATTTACACAGATGGCTAAAAAACAATTATTGAACAAAAAGTCTATGGACTTTTTAGAGAAATATTTAAATAATGCGTCGCCTACAGGTTATGAGTGGGAAGGACAAAAAATATGGATGAATTATCTAAAACCTTATGTAGATGAATTTATCACAGATACTTATGGTTCTGCCGTTGCAGTAATAAACCCAAAAGCAAAATACAAGGTTGTAATTGAAGGACATGCAGATGAAATTTCTTGGTATGTTAACTATATTTCAGACAATGGATTAATATATGTTATCCGAAATGGAGGGAGCGATCACCAAATTGCACCAAGTAAAATTGTAAATATTCATACAAAAAATGGTATCGTAAAAGGAGTATTTGGTTGGCCAGCAATCCATACCAGAAGCAAAGCTAAAGAACAAGCTCCTAAACCAGATAATATTTGTATTGATATTGGAGCAAAAGATAAAGCCGAAGTTGAAAAAATGGGTGTTCATGTCGGTTGTGTAATTACGTATCCAGATGAATTTCATATTCTTAATAAAGACAAATTTGTTTGTAGAGCATTAGATAATAGAATGGGTGGTTTTATGATTGCCGAAGTTGCTCGTTTACTACATGAAAACAATAAGACATTGCCTTTTGGACTTTACATTACCAATTCTGTACAAGAAGAAATTGGGTTACGTGGTGCTGAAATGATTACAGAAACGATTAAACCAAACGTTGCTATTGTTACAGATGTAACACACGATACAACAACACCAATGATTGAACAAAAAACGCAAGGTTATGCGGAAATTGGTAAAGGTCCTGTAATTGCTTATGCTCCAGCTGTACAACAAAAATTACGTGATTTAATTACAGATACTGCTGAAGAGAAGAAAATTCCTTTTCAACGTGCTGCATTATCTAGAGCAACAGGTACTGACACAGATGCTTTTGCTTACAGTAATGGTGGTGTTGCTTCTGCCCTAATTTCTTTACCATTGCGCTACATGCATACAACTGTAGAAATGGTACATAAAGAAGACGTAGAAAATGTGATTAAATTAATTTATGAAACATTATTAAAAATAGAAGACGGAGAAACTTTTAGTTATTTTAAATAATCTTACTTAAGACCTATTAGGTTTATAAAACCTAATAGGTCTATTTTTTTTATGGATGAATATCTTGATATAGTAGACAAAAAATGCAAACCTACGGGTGAAACAGCTTTAAAATCTGAAATTCACAAAAACGGTTGGTTACATAATACCGTTCATGTGTGGTTTTACACTTTAGATGGCCATATACTTTTGCAGCAACGTTCACATAGAAAATTAATTTGCCCATTACTTTGGGATGTTTCTGTTGCAGGACATGTTGATGCTGGTGAATCTATAGAATCTGCAGCTGTTAGAGAAACTAAAGAAGAGATTGGATTAGACATTAGCGCTAACGATTTAAGAAGAATTGCTACCCATTTTCATACAGCCACTTATAATAATGGTGCTATCCAAGATAACGAATTTCATCATATTTTTATTTCAGAATTAAAGGTACCACTAAAAGATTTGATTCCTCAACCAGATGAAGTTGAAGACATAAAACTAGTTACATTAGATACATTTACAGAATTAGTTTTTAATAGTTCTAAAAACATGCATTTTGTTGAAAGTAATAGCGATTACTACCATTTTATAAATGGGGAAATCTTTAATCAAATCTCTGAATGAATTTACTTCTATTAGCAATCGCACCTGTTTTTGCCATCCTCTTATATATTTATGTTCAAGATAAACACGAAAAAGAACCAAGAGGTTTATTAATTTCTAGTTTTCTTTTAGGTGCTGTTGTAAGTATATTAATAGTCTTTGTATTGTACTTTTTTACAGGCAGGTTTATACCTATCACAGATGAATTTAGTGTGTGGCAACAGTTTATTCAGGCTTTTGTCGTTGTTGCATTATCAGAAGAATTTAGCAAATACGTCATTGTAAAATATTTTGCACAACCCAAAAAAGCTTTTAACGAACCTTACGATGGAATTATTTATGCTGTAATGGTCTCTATGGGTTTTGCATGTACCGAAAATCTAATGTACGTTATCGATGGTGGCTACCAAACAGCTTTAGTAAGAGCTTTTACAGCGGTACCAGCTCATGCTACTTTCGGTGTTTTAATGGGTTATTACATGGGAAAAGCGAAATTCTCAAACAACAGACTGGTTCTTAATTTAATAGGTCTTCTTTTAGCAACCATATTCCATGGTGCTTACGATTTCTTCTTATTTATCAATTTTATTCCTGGAATTTCAATTGGTGCTTTTATCTCTTTAATTATTGGAATTCTATTATCTCGGAAAGCTATTAAAAAACATCAAGACGATTCTCATTTTAAGTCTTCTTAAGCTTTCAAAGAAATATTTAACGGATTTTATCGCTAACAATACAACATAATGCTTATAAATTTATGAGATTCTCAAAATATCCTTACTAATTTCATTTTTTGTTTGATGTTTTCGTTATAACTTAGCAATTCTTTAACAAAACATAGCATATGTACAAAATAAAAGTCAATTCTACAGATACTTTTGAATTATCAAAAGATACTTTAGAAACATTAGACATTGTAGAAACTTCTACCGACACTTATCATATTCTTGAAGATAATACTTCAGTAAAAGCTGAAATATTACAAACCGACTTTAATAAGAAAACCTACTCAATTAAAGTAAATAACAATACCTACGACGTTACTATTAACGACATTTTAGATCAACAAATTGAAGCTTTAGGTTTTGAAATTGGTGCTTTAAAACAAGTTAATGATATAAAAGCTCCTATGCCTGGTTTAATATTAGAAGTTAGCGTAAAAGTTGGTGATGAAGTTAAAGAAAATGATACTTTAATAATTCTTGAAGCCATGAAAATGGAAAATGTAATGCATTCACCTCGAGAAGGAATTATAAAATCCATTCACGTAAAATATGGTGAGACGGTAGATAAAAACGCACTTTTAATTGAATTTGAAAGCTAAATAAAAGTCTTTTTTATCTCGCTCTAAGCACAGTCTAAGTGTATTGAAAAGTAAGTATAATTAAAATAGATCTTCCGTTTTTACGGAACATAAAGATGAAAAAAATATTAGTAGCAAATAGAGGCGAAATTGCCATAAGAGTCATGAAAACGGCTAAGAAAATGGGCATTAAAACAGTTGCTGTATTTTCTGAAGCAGACCGTAATGCACCTCACGTAAAATATGCAGACCAAGCCGTTTGTATTGGTCTAGCTCCATCAAATGAGTCGTATTTAAGAGGCGATAAAATTATAGAGGTTTCAAAATCGCTTCATGTTGATGCCATCCATCCTGGTTATGGTTTTTTAAGTGAAAACGCTGATTTTGCAGAATTGTGCGAAGACAATGATATCATTTTTATCGGACCACGTTCTAAAGCGATCAAATTAATGGGTAATAAATTAGCCGCTAAGGACACCATAAAGGATTATGATATCCCTATGGTACCTGGAACGGACGAGGCTATTACAGATATTCCTGAAGCAAAAAAAATCGCAAAAACGATAGGATTCCCTATCCTTATTAAAGCTTCAGCTGGAGGCGGCGGAAAAGGCATGCGTATTGTTGAAAACGAAGCCGAATTTGAATCGCAAATGAATAGAGCTATTAGTGAAGCGAAGTCTTCATTTGGTGATGGCTCTGTGTTTATTGAAAAATATGTGGCTTCTCCTCGACATATAGAAATTCAAGTAATGGCAGACACACATGGTCATATAATTCATCTTTTTGAGCGCGAATGTTCTATACAACGTCGTCATCAAAAAATAGTTGAAGAAGCACCTTCTGCTGCACTAACACCAGAACTAAGAGAAAAAATGGGACAAGCTGCCATAAATGTAGCACGCTCATGTGACTATGTCGGAGCCGGAACTGTGGAATTCCTTTTAGATGAAAACTTCAATTTCTATTTCTTAGAAATGAATACTAGACTCCAAGTAGAACATCCGGTTACCGAGTGGATTTCTGGTGTAGATTTAGTAGAACTTCAAATTAAAGTTGCAAGAGGTGAAAAACTAAATATTAAACAAGAAGATTTAAAAATTAATGGTCATGCTTTAGAACTTCGTGTTTACGCTGAAGATCCTATGAATGACTTTTTACCAAGCGTTGGAAACTTAGAGGTTTATAAACTTCCTGAAGGAGAGAATATAAGAGTAGATAATGGTTATGAAGAAGGCATGGATATCCCTATTTATTATGACCCAATGCTATCTAAACTAATTACTTACGGAAGCACTCGGGAAGAAGCAATTGCATTGATGATAACAGCCATTAATAATTACCAGATAAAAGGTGTACAAAGTACATTACCTTTTGGTCGCTTTGTTTGTGAACATGATGCTTTTAGAAGTGGTGTTTTTGACACCCATTTTGTAAAAAACCACTACTCTTTTAGCTTATTAAAAGAACAACATCTAATAGAAGCCGAAATTGCAGCAAAAATTGCATTAAAGCATTTTTTAAAAGAACAGAAATTATTACGAGTACGGAATAAGCAGTAAGCAGTAAGCAGTAATTAAAAATCAGACAACGCTTTGCGTTCACGTGAAAAACAAAAAACAGCATGGAATCCAAAATAAAAACACTCAACGACAAACTAGCCTTAGCCAAATTAGGAGGAGGACAAGCTAGAATTGATAAACAACACCAAAAGAAAAAACTAACCGCAAGAGAACGCGTAATGTATCTTTTAGATGAAGGTTCTTTTGAGGAAATTGGTGCTTTAGTTACACACAGAACTAAAGACTTCGGCATGGCAGACCAGCAATTTTATGGTGATGGTGTGGTAACAGGTTACGGAACTGTTAATGGCAAATTAATCTATGTTTTTGCACAAGATTTTACCGTTTTTGGTGGTTCATTATCCGAAACACATGCTGAAAAAATCTGTAAGATTATGGATTTAGCGGTTAATGTTGGCGCTCCTATTATTGGGCTTAATGATTCTGGAGGTGCACGTATTCAAGAAGGCGTGCGCTCATTAGCTGGTTATGCTGATATTTTTTATAAAAATGTGCAATCATCTGGTGTTATCCCTCAGATTTCTGCCATAATGGGTCCTTGTGCTGGTGGAGCGGTTTATTCACCTGCTATGACAGATTTCACATTAATGGTTGAAGACACAAGTTATATGTTTGTAACTGGTCCAAATGTTGTAAAAACAGTGACTAACGAAGAAGTAACAAGTGAAGAATTAGGTGGCGCAAGTGTTCATTCTTCTAAGTCTGGAGTCGCTCACAAAACATCTACAAATGATGTAGAATGTTTAGAGGACATCAAAAAACTTTTGAGTTTTTTACCACAAAGTAATAAAACGAAACCTGAAGATATTTCTTTTGAACTCAAAGAGGAAGTTAGAGACTCTTTGGCTAGCATTGTACCTGAGAATCCTAATAAGCCTTACGATATGCATCAAGTTATTGAAGGTATTATAGATGAAGATTCTTTCTATGAAATTCATAAAAACTATGCAGAAAATATTATTGTAGGTTTTGCTCGTTTAGGTGGAAAAAGTATTGGTATTGTGGCGAACCAACCTATGTTTTTAGCAGGTGTTCTAGATGTTAATAGCTCTAAAAAAGCAGCGCGTTTTGTACGATTCTGCGATTGTTTTAATATTCCACTTTTAGTATTAGAAGATGTACCAGGTTTTTTACCCGGAACAGACCAAGAATGGAATGGCATCATCGTTAATGGTGCGAAATTATTATACGCTTTTAGCGAAGCTACAGTGCCAAGAATTACGGTAATTACAAGAAAAGCGTATGGAGGTGCTTATGATGTTATGAACTCTAAACACATTGGAGCTGACATGAATTTTGCATGGCCTAATGCCGAAATTGCTGTTATGGGAGCAAAAGGTGCCGCCGAAATCATATTTAAACGCGAAATTTCTAAAGCTGAAGACAAAGAAGCGAAGTGGAAAGAGAAAGAAGCCGAATACGCTAATTTATTTGCCAATCCATATAGTGCAGCAGAACGTGGTTTTATAGATGATGTTATTTTACCACAAAACACGAGACGAAAATTAATAAAAGCATTTAGTATGCTAGAGAATAAAGACGTTGTAAAACCTGATCGTAAACACGGAAATATCCCGTTGTAATTTATTAATAGAACTTAAAATTTAAACCCAACAAACTATAATAATTTGTTGGGTTTAAATTTTTCAATAACTTAATTAACTATTTATCTAATAATCGTCTATGATAATTTATTTGCCCCAAATGATAAGCTAAGTGAGACGCTAAATGCACCAAAAAATATTCAGTTGTCATTGGCTCTTTAAAAACCTGAGGTTTATATTCTGCTTGTAAATCTTTTGAAGTTAGATTTTTCAAAGTGCTTTCTACTATAACTATTGTATCTTCAAATTGTTGAATTAATTCTGACTTTGGCACATCTTCTAACGAAAACTCCAATCCTCGTTGTCTCTCATAACCTGAATTCCCTAATATTGAACCTATAAAATGATTCAAATTACCTAAAATATGAAGACTTAAAGCACCTGCAGAATTTGTAATTAGCCCATCTATCTTCCAGATATTTGCGTCATCGTTATATTGACTAATTTCCTCAATTAATTTATTAAGATCTCTATTAAATAATTTAATTAATGTCTCTGTTAGCATAGGTTTAAAATCTAGATTAATTTAATGTTATATTAAGATTCTTTGTAATCAAAAATAGACAATAATAGTTACTTTTGCGCCATGCAAAATCAAAAACGGTCTCAGTTAGAATTTGTGGTATTAATGGCAGCTTTAATGTCTATTGTTGCCTTATCAATTGATGCTGTATTACCTGCTCTACCAAGAATAGGAGACTATTTGAGTAGTGTTAACGAAACCGAAAATCAAAAACTAATCACAACTATCTTTTTAGGACTTGGTTTTGGGCAACTGATATTTGGTCCACTTTCGGATAGTTTTGGCCGTAAACCAATGGTCTATGCTGGTTTTGGTGTTTTTGTAATTGCTTCCGTAATTTGTATTACAACCAGGAATTTTGAAATGATGCTTTTTGGACGTGTTCTGCAAGGTATTGGTTTATCATCACCAAGAACTATGAGTATTGCCATTGTGCGAGATTCTTATAGTGGTGATCACATGGCGAAAATCTTATCTGTTGTAACGATGACGTTTATTTTGGTTCCTGTGATTGCTCCAATGTTAGGTCAGTTTTTGTTAAATCATTTCGATTGGCAATCCATTTTTAATGTCAACTTAATTTTTGGATCCTTAATTATATTCTGGTTTTGGAAACGACAACCAGAAACTTTACATGATCAGTATAGAAAAACCTATAGGTTAGCCATATTTAAATCTGGTACTATTACATTTTTCAGAATAAAGTCTGCTGTTATATACACCTTACTCTCTGGTCTAATTACAGGTTCGTTTATGGTATACTTGAGTACGTCTCAACAAATCTTCCAAGTTCAATATGATTTAGGAGAATATTTCCCTTATATATTTGCGAGTTTAGCTATTACTATTGGGTTATCAACCTTTTTAAACAGTGCCATTGTAATGCGTTTTGGGATGTGGAATTTGGTAAATATTGCCTTAATAGCCTTTGTATTAATCTCACTTATATATGTGATTCTGTTTTGGTCTGGCGTTAATCCTCCAATAGAAATTCTTATCGTATTTCTAATGCTTCAGTTTGCTAGTGTCGCTTTCTTATTTGGTAATTATAGAGCTTTAGCCATGCAACCCATGGGACATATTGCAGGCATCGGTTCTGCTCTTAATGGTTTTATATCAACAGTAATGGCAGTACCAATAGCTAACTATATAGGGAGTTTTATAAAAACATCTGTTCTGCCTCTTTTTATAGGTTTTTTTATCACAGGTATTATTGCTTTAGTGCTATTTTACAGTGTAAAAAAACCAGTTAGAGATATAGGCTAGGAATCTTAAAAGATTTCTAAACCACCTTTACCTTCTCTAACAATAACAGGTTCATCTTCTGATAAATCAATTATAGTTGACGCTTCATTGTCTCCATAACCACCATCAATAACAATATCGACTAATTTATCCCATTTTTCAAGAATTAACTCTGGATCTGTAGTGTATTCTAAAACATCATCTTCATCTCTGATAGACGTTGAAACAATAGGATTTCCTAAGGCAGCAACTAAAGCTAGTGCTATAGAATTATCTGGAACTCTAATCCCTACTGTTTTTCGTTTTTTAAATGGGTTTGGCAAGTTTTTAGATCCTGGCAAAATAAAAGTATAAGGTCCTGGTAATGCCCTTTTTAATATTTTAAAAGTTGTAGTGTCTATCTGTTTTACATAGTCGCTAAGATTACTTAAATCTTCGCAAACGAAGGAAAAATTCGATTTTTCAAGCTTAACACCTTTAATTTGAGCAATTCGTTCTAAAGCTTTAATATTAGTAATATCACAACCTAAACCATAAACGGTATCAGTTGGATAAATTACTAAACCTCCACTTTTCAGCGATTTAACTACTTTCTGAATCGCTTTTGGATTCGGATTTTCTGGATATATTTTAACAAATTCAGCCATAATAACTATCTTTAGGACACGTTTACAAAGTAACTATATTTTTTATTATGAAGCATTTAAAATTAGTATTCATCTTATTGATTTCAATTTCCGCACTATTTTCATGCTCATCCGATAATGATGACAATGCCCAACCACAAGTTTTAGACCCATTAGAATCGTATACAGAACTCAATGTTTCTTATGGATCAGATAGTGATCAGGTTTTTGATTTATACTTACCTGCAAACAGAACAGCCAATACTAAAACTTTAATCCTTGTGCATGGAGGAGGCTGGTCTGCTGGCGACAAAGCCGACATGAATGACTTTAAAGATTTTATTTTAGATCAAATGCCTTCCTATGCCGTTGTAAACATAAATTACCGCTTAGCAGATACAAATAACCAAGCATACCCAATGCAAATAGATGATATTACAAGCGTAATTAATTGGTTAGAAGCTAATGAAGCCTATTACACAATTGCTGAAGATATAGGTTTTGTAGGTGTTAGTGCTGGTGCGCATTTGTCATTATTATGGAGTTATGGTTTTGATACTAATAACAAAACTGAAATGGTTTGCAGCGTTGTAGGCCCAACTAATTTCACGGATCCTGCTTACCTAGATAATACAGACCCTATACTACAAGGCTTGTTAGTTAATTTAGGTCTAGATACATCAATACCATATCTTGAAGAAATAAGTCCGTACCACAGAGCAACAATTTTAGCTCCTCCAACAATTATGTTTTATGGTGGAGAAGACCCTTTAGTACCAACAACACAAGGTACAGCAATGCGAGATAAACTAGAAGAATTGAATGTAACGCATGAATTTACATTATACCCAGATGAAGGCCATGGTTGGGTTGGGCTTAATCTTTTAGATACTACTATAAAATTAAAGAACTTTATAGAAACACACCTATAACGGTAATGTGTTAAAATACAGTTTGAAAAATGTTAAAAACATAAAATAATGTAAAATAAAGAGTAGTTTGTATGTCTATATAATATGCATCAATCAATCAAAATCATTTTCGCCTTGTTTATTTCAGTTAAGCTCTATGCTACTGACTATAAACCTCCTATCGTTTTTTCTAAAGCAGAATTTGTAAATACATCAACCACAAGAATTCCGTTTAAAGTAATTGACCAACTTATTGTTGTAGAAGTTGAACTCTTAGATAAGGAAGGTAATTTTATTATTGATACTGGGTCTGAAACCTTAATTTTAAATAGCGTTCATTATAAAGCTTCAAGATCCTATAGATCGAATACCAAACAACGAAGTGGAGTTCATATTGAAATTGAAGATGTAGTAGAAAAACACCTTCAAAAACTTAGTTTAGAAGATTTTAGGTTAGAAAATTTAAATGCTGATGTTATCGATTTATCTCATATAGAAAAGATTAAGAAAATTGAAGTTTTAGGCATTATTGGTTTTAGCGTATTGAAAGATTTTGAAATTTTTATTGATATGCACTTAAATCAAATCACGTTGACTAAAACAGATAAGAATGGTGAGCGTTTGTCCCAAAAAGTTTATGCAGAAACAATCCATGATAGCATTGATTTTAAACTTAAGAAGCACACAATAATTATTGATGCACAAATTGAAAATAAACAAGTGAAATTTGGATTAGATACAGGTGCAGAATACAATCAACTGAATAAAAATATAGATTCAGAAATTTTAGACTATTTTTATCCTAGTAAAGAATTAAAACTTACAGGTGCTAGCGGTAAGAAATTGAAAGTTATGGCAGGAAAATTGTATAGAGTTAGATTGAATGATTCAATTTACTTTGGACCAATGAAAACTGTACTTACTAATTTAAGGCAAATGAATAGTGCATTTGGCACTAATCTCGATGGCATTCTTGGTTTTGAATTTTTCGCTCAACAACGAACGATTATTAACTACAAAAAACAGAAACTCTATTTTATTAAGTTTCCGATTATAAAGCCTTGAAAATAAAAACAAATCATCTTTTTTTTCTCCTATTAACTTTACTATTTAGCTGTAAAATTTTTGCCCAAAGCCAAACAAAAAAAGGCTTCGATATTAATGGTGAGCAGGTCACTTTTGTATTCAACGTTAATGATTATCCCAATATTAAAAATAATGATGTTAACATAAAGGATGTTTTTGTTTCTGGCGAATTTAATAATTGGGCATTAGACCAATGGCCAATGACTAAAGTCAATGATACTATTTACCAATTAAAAAAAGACCTATCGGTATTTACTTCAAATTTTGGATGGGAATTTAAGTTTATAGTTAACAGTGAACATTGGGCAGAACCAACAAGCGATTTTGAAAACAGCGTAGACGCAAAAAACCCTGATGGTTTTCCATTAATGGTTTACAACCTTAAACTTTATAGTGCTTTTGCAACAGATAATGGCAATGTTAATTTTGAGTTGAAAGGTTTCAAGGATGCCAAAAAAGTTATTTTAAGTGGTACATTTAACCGTTGGGACGAAACAGGTTTTTTAATGAAACCTACAGAAGATGGTTGGAAAGTGACATTACAATTGAAACCAGATATCTATCAATACAAGTTTATAATTGATGGGAAATGGATTGAGGACCCACAAAATCCTTCAAAAATTGAAAACGAATACAGCGGTTACAATTCTGTGATTGATGTGCAAAAAAACGTAACTTTTGAATTATGCGATTTTAAAGATGCCAAAACCGTCATTTTAAGTGGCGACTTTAATGATTGGTCTATAGATAACTATAAAATGATATGGCAAGACAGCTGCTGGACATACAACAAAAGATTATCTGGAGGAAAACACCATTATAAATTTATTGTTGATGGCCAATGGATTACTGACCCACATAATTCGGTAAAAGAATATGATGGCAAAGGGAATATTAATTCCGTTTGTATGATAAAATAATTACTCTTTAATCTTGCTTAGTTCTTAAGATTTCGAGCTTAGCAAAACGTAATAATAACTTTTTAGTATCACCATTCTGAAACTTAATTTCGGCTTTTGCATCACCTCCTGCACCTTCTAAGCTCATCACTTGACCTCTACCAAAACGTTGATGATTAACTGTTCTACCTACAGTTAACTTACTATCAAAAGAACCTGAATCACTTTCAGTCTTATCTAGTTTCTTCAATTTTTTTGGTGTACTAATTTTAAAGTTTTCAGATTTTTTGCTCATCTCTTTTTTATGAATCTTGGCTGTTTTAGGTTTTGCAAATCTAACGCGATTTGGCTCAATATCTCCAAATATAGAAGCGTCTAACATAGGGTTAAAACGTTCTTTTAATGGTGTAGTAATATTTATAAATTTGTCATCAATCTCTTCGATAAAACGACTTGGTTCTGCATCTATTAGTTTTCCCCAACGGTAACGCGATAATGTATACGTTAAATAGGCTTGTTTTTCGGCTCTTGTTAATGCCACATAAAATAAACGTCGCTCCTCTTCTAGTTCACTTCTAGTATTCATACTCATTCCACTCGGAAATAAGTCTTCTTCCATACCAACAATAAACACATGTCCAAACTCTAGACCTTTAGCTAAGTGAATTGTCATTAACGCAACATGGTCTGGATCGCCTTTATCTCCATCTAAATCCGTTGCTAAGGCTATATCTTCTAAAAATTCTGCTAAAGAATCACCAGCATCTGCCAATTCCATTTGTCCTTCAACAAAATCTTTAATACCGTTAAGTAATTCTTGTACGTTATCCATTTTGACAACACCTTCTGGTGTGCCATCTTTTCCTAATTCTCTAACTAAACCACTTGTTTTGGAAACATGCTCTGCTAAATCGAAGGCATTCGCAGTTTGGTTCATCACCTTGTAGCTTTCAATAAGTGTTACAAAATCTCTAAGTTTATTTTTGGTACCATTATTAATGTTTACATTAACTGAATCAATATTCTTAATAACATCATAGATGGTTTGTCCTGTAGCATTTGCAGCAACAATTAAGCGATCAACTGTAGTTTGTCCAATACCTCTGGCAGGATAATTAATAACACGTTTTAATGCTTCTTCATCTGCAGAATTAAGAATTAAGCGTAGATAAGCTGTAACGTCTTTAATTTCCTTACGTTGATAAAATGATAAACCTCCATAAATTCTGTACGGAATATCTCGTTTTCTCAACGCGTCTTCAATGGCTCTAGATTGCGCATTGGTACGATACAAAACTGCAAAATCACTGTTATGCAGTTGCTCATTCATCTTAGTATCCCAAATTGTGCTAGCCACATAACGACCTTCATCACCATCTGTAATTGCTCTATGCACAATAACCTTTTCACCAACATCATTAGCAGTCCAAACGATTTTATCTAGCTTAGTTTTGTTATGTTCTATTACAGAATTTGCTGCACCTACAATATTTTTAGTAGAACGGTAATTTTGTTCTAAACGAAACATTTTTACACCATCGTAATCCTTCTGAAAATTTAAGATGTTGTTAATATTAGCACCACGGAAGGCATATATACTCTGCGCATCATCACCAACCACACAAATATTTTGAAAACGATCAGCTAAAGCTCTTACTATTAAGTATTGTGAGTGATTAGTATCTTGGTACTCATCAACCAAAATATATCTAAACTTATCTTGGTATTGTGCCAACACATTAGGAAAACGTGTTAATAACTCATTGGTTCTCAACAATAAATCATCAAAATCCATTGCACCAGCTTTAAAACAACGATCTACGTATTCTTTGTAAATCTCTCCAATTCTTGGTCGCCTTGCCATGGCATCTGCTTCCATTAATTCAGGATTTTTAAAATAAGCTTTAACGGTAACTAGGTTATTTTTGTAAGATGAGATTCTGCTATAAACTTGCTTGGTTTTGTAAATATCTTTATCGAGTCCCATTTCTTTAATAATAGAGCCCATTAATTTTTGCGAATCTTGTGTATCGTAAATTGTAAAATTGCTTGGAAAACCTAAATGATGACCTTCAAAACGAAGGATTTTAGCAAAAACAGAGTGGAATGTTCCCATCCAAAGGTTTTTAGCTTCACCATCACCAACAATGTCCGCAATTCTGCCTTTCATCTCTTTTGCCGCTTTATTGGTAAAGGTTAATGCCAAAATATTGAAAGAATCGACACCTTTACTCATTAAATAAGCAATACGATAAGTAAGCACACGCGTTTTACCAGAACCTGCACCAGCAATGATAATCATTGGTCCATTTACCTGAATAGTAGGTTCTAGTTGAGCGTCATTAAGTTGACTGAGATATTTTTCCAAGTTAAAATTTTTTGAAGCTGTAAATTTACGGATACTCTTATAGTTATCCGAATTGAAAGCCATTAAATATTAAAACATTGTTTAAATTACTGATTTTTATTACTCTTTTTGAAGCCCATCACCTGTCATAGCTGTAAGTAAACCTTGTTTTACATTTAACCAAACAAAATTAAAAACAGATTTAGAAACATCCCTTTCTACCTGTTTATCTTGTCCGTAACGAAATTTATTCTTTTGTTCTTCACTATTATTTGAAACTATCAAATTAATTAAATTCGATAAAAATCTGTTTTTTTCTTTTCCATTCTTTTTTAAAATAGCTACTTCAAAATCTTCATATTTCATTTTCAAATCAACACGAGACAGTTCCTTATTAGCACTAATGGTAAAATAAGTTTGCTCTAACTCACCGTTTAAATCCACATTGAGATTCGCTTTTGTAAACTGATCTAATTGATCTGCGCTAAACAATCCTAAATCGGCTTTAAATTCAAAATGGTCTGTAATATCAGCTACTTTGAAATTCCAATTGACTTTTAAAGCTGAATTCTCCATGAATGTTGAACTCACCTTAATTTCTGTCTGTTCATTTTGGTTAATGTTACCTAGGTTAAAAATTGTAGCCTCTATGTCTTTAAAACCTAATTGTCCTGCTGGTTTCTCAGAATTTACTTTTTCTAAATAGGATATTTTACCGTTTGAAATTTCAACGGAATTAAGACCTAATTCAAAACTTAAATCCCTTAGCATCGTTCCGTACAATGGCTTATATGTTGTATCATCTGCGACTAACTTATCTCTGTAAATTTCAGCTTCTGGTGAAATTATTTTTACTTTTTCTGACTTAAAAAAGACCTTTTTATCAGGACTTAATCCATATTCGGTATCCTGGAATTTCAATTCTTTTATTTTTAGATTAAAATGATCACGTTCGGTTTTTAAAATCTTAGAATATTCAATCTTATTGTATTTTGTTTTTATTTTAAAATCTTTAAACGTCGCATTCGTATTAGTAATTAGAATCGAGTCTGCAAATAAACCATCAAACTTATTAATGGCATATTTCACTTTTTCAGCGTTTAAATTAAAATCCACATATTTAATCCGCTTTTCAATTTTGGAAGCTCGTGGATTGATTTGAAGTCCTTTTAATTCAAAATTAAATGTTGGAATACTTAAAAGAGTTGAATCCGTGTCTGAGTTTAAAACCAAAACATCGGCATTGTTAATTACTATTTTGTCAACCTTAATGATTTGTTTTAAATTGTCTAGAATTCCCTTACTGTATTGGTCATTCTTAACCTTTGGATTATGTTTATATTTTACAACAAGCTGATCTAAAACTATTTCGTCAATTGTAACCTCATTATTCACTAAATAATCATAATAACTAACATCCTTTATTTCAATTACATTCAATTTAGCATTGAGAATAGTTTTGTCTGTTGTTTTTCCTAGAACAGTTAATTGTGGAAATTTTAATTCTAAATTACCTGTCCATATATTAAAATTCACATCAGCGTAATCTAACTTAATTGATTTTGGTAAATCTTTGATTGCAGTTTCAATTTTGTCCTCAATAAATCGATTTGTAATTAGCGTTGTTAGCAACGTAATAGCAAATACAATGGTAATTGAAATTAGAATTCTATTACCTTTGTCCTTTATCATTATTGAAGAATTTTAGAATTGAATAATTAAGAATAAAATTACCTAAACCACCTTCAACTACTTAACTATAACAGAAAATTTCTTAACTCATAAACGAATGACGGTTAAGCATTAAAAAGCTCTAAAAACACTTTTTTCTGAGCGCGAGCAATAGGTATTCGTTTTTCATTATCTAAAACTAAATAGCCTTCATTTTCAAAATGCCTAACCTTATTGATATTAACAATGTGAGATTTATGGCATTTAAAAAAAATAGAAGACATCTTTTTTGCAAACTTTCCTAAATTGTAAGAACTCGTTAAAGTTGTATTGTCTTCTACGTGAATCTTAGTATAACCTTCGTAGCCTTCAATATGCAAAACCTCATCTTGAGGAATAAAAGACAACCCTTTTGCTGTTGGCACAATTAGTTTATTATTATCCGATACTGTGGCCGAAATCAATTTTAGAAGTCTAGAATTTTGGTCAACAGAATTTTGAGATTCAATAACCTCTAAGGCTTTATCAATCGCTATTTGCAGTTCATTATTATCTATTGGTTTAAGAATATAATCTATTGCATTTTCCTTAAATGCTTTAATAGCATATTCACTAAAAGCGGTTACAAAAATCACCTGAAAATCGATAACCTTAACAGCCTCTAACAACTCAAAACCATTAATTCTTGGCATTTGTATATCTAAAAAGACAAGTTGCGGTTTTAGTTCTTTTATAGCATTTATTGCCGCTTCTGGTTTTTGATATGTGCCAACAATATTTAAATTAGGAAAAAGTTTTTCTATCTTTTTTTGTAAGCCTTTTAAATTAGAAATCTCATCATCAACCAATATAGCTTTTACATTATCTGTCATAACTTTTGAATTATAAAAATTGATTTATTTCCTTTTTCATCTCTATTTGGATAAATTTCTTCCTCAGAATACGAGATTTTCCACTTTCTAGAATTATTTAAATAATGAAGTCTATCTTTTAATACATGAGACGACTTTATATTTTCATTTTGTCTTTTTTTAGTGTTTACAAAACCAACACCATCATCTATAATCTCTACAATTATAGTGTGGTTATTTTCACTTTTAAAATTTACAACAACTTCGCCTTCGTCTATTTTATTAAATATACCATGATTTATCGCGTTTTCTATAATAGGCTGTAAAATCATTGTTGGTATTGTTGTATTTTGAATATCTAAACTATTATCTATATTAATTTGAAAGTTTAATTTTTCTTTGAATCTAAGTTTTTCAATTTCCAGATAATTTTTAAGCAAGGTTGTTTCTGCCCTTAACGATATTTCATTTTCTTTAGAAAGCTCAAAGAATTGCCTTACTAATTTAGAAAACTTAACCAAATACATTTCTGAAGCTTCAAAATCATTTTCGTTTATATAATATTGAATTGCTGCCAAAGAGTTAAACACAAAATGAGGATTCATTTGTGAACGCAATGCCTTTAATTGCAATTCTGACAATCGTTTATCATCAAATATTTTTTGATTCTTTTTGAATTGGGAACGTTTTACGTATATAACAGATATTAATGCCACCAGAAAAACACCTAGAAATACAATCAGAGTTTTAAACCAAAATGTCTGCCACCACATCGCTTTTATTCTAAAGTTAATAGTTTTTGTAACCGACTTGTCCCGAATATTAAAGACATAATTTCCTGGTTGAAGATTATTAAAATTAACCGTATTCACAGAAGTCTTTACCCAATTAGACTGCAAAGGCTCTAGTTTATATTGATAATCTTTATTTTTAAAGTTAGCATCAGAAAAATCAATACTTTCAAACTTAAAATTAACAACATTGCTACTTTTATAATTGTAACTAGATTGGTCTTTTGTTATAGCTTCTGCGTTATAGGTTGCGCTATTAATTAGTACATCTATTAATAAATCTTTTCTTGCCTGATGAATTGGTAGTATTGCTAAGCCATTATTTGCACCTACAATTAAATCTTTTGTGGTAACATAAACAGAATTGATATTATCATTAGGCAATCCGTCATTTACATTATAAGTCCTAATTAACTCATAATTGTTATCTTTTTTTAGGAAATGTAAAACGCCTGAGTTTGTTGCCAACCAAATAGATTCATCCTTTACATAAGCATTCTGAACAATCAAAAACTCTGAATTAACCAAAGGATTAATTGTTTTTAAATCTGAAATATAACTACCAAAACCATCCGTATTTATTAAAATTTCTGACTCTGATATCGGTACGATACTTAATACAGACTTATTAAATTTTTCATTCTTAAACCTAATTGTTTTTATTGCATCCTTTTTTAATTCTTTTAAACCATTATTAGTTGCTAATATTAATCTAGAATTAAAAACCAATAAATCATTACAACCTCTGAGAACAAGGTCTTTTTTTATATTTAATGTTTTAGGCTCTAATTTATAAATACCAAAAGAATAAATGCCATATATATGAGATTCAAAATAGGTAAGCTTTTTTATAAAAGAGTTGACTTCTAAGGAGTCAAATATCGATACATCAAAACTAAAGATTTCTCGCTTCCCATTCTTTTCTGCAATTAGACTGCTCCACGACAAATAGTAATTTGTATTAAGACTATTAATAGATAGCGCTCCAAAAATGTAATCTTTAGAATTTAAATAAGGATTAAATGTTTCGTCTAAGTCATTGTAAACAAAAAATCCTTTATTATAAACACTAGCAATCAATTTGCGATTTACAATGTTTAGATTCTGAACCTTTTCATTAGTAAACTTATAGGCTATGTTTTGCTTTACAAAAGGCAATTTGTAAACACCATTGGTAAATGTAGATAGCCACACCGTATTCTGCCTATCTATAAAGCCGAAATGCGCATTTAACTCCGAAGGAAAAAATATGGGTTCTATAACATGAAAATCTTTATCTAATTTAGCGACAAAACTATCACCTGAAATCTGAATTTGATTTCCAACCAAATTTATTCTTGGATGCTTAAGCCTCTCTATACCAACTTCTCCTTTGTGGGTGAAACTTTTTAACTCTAGGGTATTTAAGTTTAAAAAAGTATAATTTTTATCTGATATTAAATAAAACAAACTATCTGATATCTGACCTCGAGAAGCATTTTGATACATAATATCTTTAGCTGAATATTGAGCCAAAACATGTAATGCTTCGTCATATAAATTTAAAGTGCTTGAATTAAAATCTACATTTAGATATCTTACTTTACTATTATAAACTCTAGTATAATTCTTTATTTTATTTATTGACGTTTTTGGATTTGCAAACCGCCTCCAAACGTTATCCTTTAAATGGTGACTGGTTTTAGGACCAGAGAGATAAACCTTATTATCAATCTGTGTACTAAAAATTGGATTTATTACTTCCTCTTCATTTTCATTAGGAAAAGAAAATACGCTATCATTTTCTATGTAACCTAAGTGTGTAGATTTAGACATATACCAAATTTTACCATCTGGTGTTGTAAACGCATCCCAAACATCGTTATTAGGTAAACCTTGTTTTGTTGTAAAGTTTTTTAATACTTTACCATTATACCTTACCATTCCTTTATCGGTTAAAAACCAAATAAAACCCTTAGCATCTTGCACAATAGTATAGACATGATTACTAGGTAATCCGTCTTTAGTAGAAATATTAGTATATTGTTGTGAAAATGAAAAGCTCCATATCAAAATAAAATATATTGTGATATGGAACCTGTTTTTTTTCAATTGAATTGATTTAATATATTTACAAAGTAAAGCTTTCTTATATTAATAATTTTGATCTGCATCTCTTTTTACTCTGCAAACACCAGAAATATTATGAGTGACACTATTATCATCTAAATAGGTTCCAGAAAAATCAAACTCTATATAATCACCAACATTATTTGATGTTGTTGACGTTACAGTTGCTGTAATTGGGTGAGAGGAAAAATCTAGAGAAAGCACAAAAAGGTTACTAAAAGTGTTTTCTGAAAAATAAAATTTAGCCGTAGGATTACTATCTAAGGCAATTCCCCAATTATAATTAGTATTTGGCATAAATGAACCAGAACTATCAAAAGTAAAAACAGCCGAAATACGCCTAAAATCTCCACTTGGTTGCTGACCAGAAGCATTAATCTCGTACTTATCAATTATTGTAGAGCTATCGGTTTCTAAATGCCCTTCCGTATCATAATCAAAAATACGTTCTACACCATCAATTGTGTACTTAAAATACTCATCTGTATTTCCTGTAGTAGTTGAGCCATCATCATCATTATTACATGAAGTAACAGTACACAATGCAAACAGTAGATATATTATTTTTTTCATCTTTTAACTTTTTTTAATCTTGAAAAACACCTAAAGTCCCTTCATAATGCCCTGTAAATATTTCACCTAAATTGTTTACATATACATAATCTACATCAATTGTACTTTGTGATGGATCTGTACTATTTATATTAATGGCATTCACTATTAATAATGGTGTATCATTATTAGGACCTTGTGCATTAGTTGAATCATCTGATGATGGATTTCCATACTCAAGTCCATCAATGAAATATGGTGTTGATAAAGACTCCATAGTTCCTAAGTAGTCTTCTACTATAACTGTGTCTGGTGATATATTTCCTGGTGCGCTGTAGACATCACCATTATAGGTGTTTCCTGCTTGTGGAACCGAATTTACCAAACTTGGATTATCTAAGACTTTCAAATTAAAAAAAACAAAATTAGACGTGTTTAATGTAAATATATACTCATCAGCATCCGTTGGTGCTCCTAAACTTGAATCTCCATCTGCCATGCGACCATCTATGAAGAAAAAATTATACTCATCTGGGAAACCATCTGCCGGATTATCATCATCCTCATCAATTTCAAAATAAGCATTGGCTGTTTCATGAAACACATTATTATGCATAAAACCATCTGAAGGTGTTGCTGTATCCGTCTGGGCATCATCATTACTATCACAACTAAAAATTAAAATTGTAAATAATATTAGAATTGTTTTTAGTGTTTTCATCATTGTTTATGAATTAAAAAATGGATTTGAGATTAATCTAAAATTATTCCTAAAGTACCTTCATAATGACCTGAAATTAAAGTTCCATCTGTTGCCAGAAACGTATAATCTATATCAATTGTACTATTTGTTGGTGCAGAATAATCAATATTAATAGCATTTATTGTTACAGTCGGACCCATTGTTCCCGGATAATACCAAGTACCTAAATTTTCTGAAATGTGTGAATAATCAATTCCATTATCTGTTCCAAAAGCTGCATTTACTTGTAGATTATATCCAATGAATGAATCGGTAGAAAAACCAGAGCTAAACCCATTAGTTAATATACTAGACGCAACATAAGTTTGCCCTGCAGCAATTGCACTTGTTGTTAAACTAGGATTAGAAGTATCTGCCAATACTTTTAATTTTACCAATTTTGAAGTTGTGTTTAAACTATAAGCATAAGCGTGGCCAACACCTACATCTCCAAATGTATCTGTCATTCTTCCATCAGTAAAGAAAAAATTATAATAATCGGGAAGGCCATCATTATTAGAATCTATTTGGTCTATGGTAATATATGCGTTTTCGGTATCATAAAACGTTGCATTTATTGTAAATCCGTCAGTTGAAACAGTAGTTACAGCATCGTCATTATTATCACAATTTGTAAATGTCAAAATAGACACTATTATTAAAAGTTTAAGCTTTTTCATAATACTAATTTTAATGTACACTCTAATTAAGAGTGTACATTATGGTTTTGAATATTAATGAAAGACGTCAATAATTACACAATATTCTGCTTCTACTCCTCCACCTGTTATATCATATCGCATTTCTTCTCCAACAGCAGTTCCTGCACGTTGGCATTTTACATTTACACTATAAATTGTACCACCAACACTCAATTGTCCTGATCCTGTAGCATTATTAGTAACAACTTCTGTAACAAACCAAAAATCACCTGGATCCGAAGCTTTGTAAATTTCTATTTCTGGTCCATTAGAAGACGTTTGATAAAAATCTGTGACTAGGTCTGCTTCTGGTATTAGTGTTTGTGTATTCTGACTATCATAAAAAGTAAAGCCTGCATAATTGCAATCGTCTTGATTATCTGCACTACCATCGTCGTTATCGCAATTAGAGATTGTAAGTGTAATTGCAAGTAAAAGGATTGTTTTAAAAATTGATTTCATAATTATTATTTGTTTAGGTTAAATTGTTATTTGTTTATTGGCCAAGTGCTACAAAGTTGCCAAAGCCAATTTGTAATGAAGATTGTAAATTAAAAGTACTACTACTTATATCATAAATATGTAATCCATCTGCATCTGTCACATAGGCGTAATTCCCACTTAATGCAACACCACTGGCTCTAGAAAGGATTTTCATATCTTGTAACGATAACGTCGCTAAATCGTACATTCTAACACTATCAGAACTAGATTGTAGTGGTGCATTTGCACTAGCTTTCATCGTTATATAAGCATAACCATTATGTATTGCAAAAGCCGTTGGATAACCTTCAATATTCACCTCATTTACTAAGGTTAATGAACTAGCATCAAACTGTTTAATTTTTTTATCAATAGTATTTGCAACATAAACATATGTGCCATCTGTTTCTACCCAACTGTGATATTGCCCAAAAGGAGAATCTCCATAAGAAGCAATATCTATATCTGTAGTATTAAATATTCCTGTTGCAGTTGGAGTACCAGGATTGGTTACTTCATAAGAATGCAATCCGTTGGCTTGATCTATTACAAATAATTCATTCTGAATCTTTGTTAAACTCATAGCATCGCCTCCCAAATTAACTTGAGAACTGAAGTTTAGATTTACTAAATCCACAACGTGCAAGCCTCTGTAAATATCTGTTAGATAGCCAATACCATTAACCGTGTACATATCACTTAACAAACTAAAAGCAAGCGTATTATCTTTTGGTATTGTAGTTGCTATTGAAGGAAACACTGGATTACTAATATCTACTAAACTAATATATGGTTCAATAGCATCGTATTGAGCAACGTAAGCGACGTTTGGTGAAACACTTACAAAATAAGATGTATTAATAGCAATACTATTTACCAAAGTTGGTGTTGTTGGTGTAGATACATCTATAATTTTTAAATCTGTACCATCTGTAATATATGCATATTGTGGAGTAATTGTGCTTCCTGATGAACTTGACGAACTATTATCACTACAACTAAAAGTAAACAGTATGATAAACAGGCATAGACTAGTTTTAATATTTTTCATTGATTTATTGATTTAGGGCACTATTAGAGTTTTCACTTATTGCTTTTTATAACTAAAACCACTAATCACAGCAGCAAAATACCTTGTAATTAAAAGACCACATACAACCATCAAGCATAAGGGCGATTTCATTTAATAAAACATACAGTTGATCCAATTACCTGTTTTGTTTGGACATTAGATTGAAAGGTTTTAAGTTTGTGTCTTAAAATTACACCATGGATATCGATAAAATAATAGAACTCATTTTTAGTATTGCACCTGCTTTAGTTGTTGGCGCAATTGCTTATTACTTTTTTAAAATGCATACTGATAATGAAAACAGCAGAAGACGTTTTCTATTACAAAAAGATTTACAGAAAGAAACCTTTCCTTTACGTTTGCAAGCTTACGAACGTATGGCACTTTTCTTAGAGAGAATTGCACCTTCTAAACTATTAACAAGAGTCAACCCAACCTCCTCAAATAAAGAAGATTACGAAGCTTTGCTTATCGCTACCATTGAACAAGAGTTTGAACACAATTTATCGCAACAAATCTATGTAAGCGATCAATGCTGGTCAATAACACAGGCTGCTAAAAATGCTACGATTCAACTGATAAGAAAATCTACAATGTTAGAAAGTACAGATACAGCCAATAAATTACGTGAAGTTGTTTTAACCGAATTAATTGACAAACCAGCACCAAGTAATGCAGCTCTCGCTTTTATTAAGCAGGAAGTTAGTGAGATGTGGTAAGATTGTTAGATTACTAGATTTTTAGATAGCTATACCTAAAAATCTACTTTTCGTGTCGTCTTTCAGCGTACTCATAACCTTCATGCCACCATTTTTCCATTAAGCGTTTACTGAAAATTAAAGAATTCTCCGTGAGACTAGTTGGCGTATAATACAAATTGAGTTTTACACCTTTATTTCTGGCTGCAAGCTTTCCAATCATTATATCATTGCGCTCTACTTGATTTAATAAATGCCCAAACAAGCTTATCATTAATGAAAATGGGTTTTTACCTAATACCTTTTGTTTTCCTAAATTTTCAGCTTCTAAAACAATAGCATCAACTTCAGTTGCACCTCGTTGTATGGCTTCTCTAATAGGAATAACACTTCCTAAGCCACCATCTGCATATTCGTAGCCATCAACCTTAGCTAATGACATAAACGGAACGTAGTTGCAAGAAATCCATATCCAATTGCAAAATTCTTCATACGAACACTCTTGTATAGATTTATATTCTACACGGTTTAATGATAAATTAGCAACAGTAACTACAACATCGTGTTTCTCTTTTCTAATTTGCAAGTACTCTTCGTAAGTAACATGTTTTCTAATATGTTTTCTTAGCGCTTTACTTTCTCCAAAAGTTCGCTTGCGTCTCATAAACTGCCAAAGAGAGTTTATAAAATCTATAGACACATATTCTCTATCTCCTTTTTTGCGCTGTATAAAAGGGCTTACGCTAAATATATCGTGTTGTTGTACATTAGTAAAAATATCATAGAGTTTACCGATTTCACCAACGGCTAAATGCGGAACGAGCAAGCTTCCTGTAGATGTGCCTAAAAACATATCGTAATTATGTTTTTCGCGCTCCATTAAGTATTGCGCAACACCTCCTGCAAATGCGCCTTTACTTCCTCCTCCTGATATTACTAATGCTCGCATTAATCCTTTTTTTCTTCTAGTTGTTCAGATAATTCTTTTGCAAACTTAACCAATCTCCAGTTATGATGCGATTTTGCGTTCTCTAAATTCAATTTACAGTCATCATCGCAAGACTTCATTAACTTTAAATAATTAAAAGCACTCATTCTTAAATCCGCATTATAAGCCTCACCAGTATATTGTTTCAACTCATTAAATAACTCTCGCTTGTTATCCGCCTCATAATAAGGTGTATTCAAGTTTAAAACAATCCATAATAAGCGCACATTTTTATCACTAAAACCAATAACATCTCGAGTTTTAGACAGATATTTAGCACGATCTAAAGGAAAGTTAGTCCAGAGATTATACAATGCACTTTCTATTGTAATATAAGATTTATCATCGAGTAAAGACTCATATTCGGTTTTTAAACTCTCAGGAATCTTGGTAACATGTTGAGAAATAGCTTGGCGTACTTTTAAGCCATTCTTAAAGGTATCTGCAGTCACCAAATCTGGTACTTGAGAAATTATCTTAGCCTTCGCTTCATCTGAAATATAATACTTAAGTTGTTCTGCACATTTAGACGACTTCGCTTCACAATCTACTATAGCATATTCATTTACAAAAACCGATTGACGTTTTAATAACTCAAACGCTTGCTCATATGGAAAATCCTTACTTACAATCCAGTAATTAACAAAGCTAGTTAATGATTTGCCGTGCAGTCGTTGCACTTCTGCAATAAAATCCTTTGTTTCAACACTACCAAACTGATACTTTGTTAGATAATTTTTTACCGCTTTCTTAAAAACAGCATCACCTACTTTAGCTTTTAAAGCATGTAACGCAAAAGCACCTCTTTGATAAAACGTTAAACTACTAGCCTTGGCATCTAACAATGATGTGCCTTTACCTGTTAAATCTTGCCGACTTAAATCTAAAACCGACTCTAATAACTTGAAGTAAAAATAATCATCACCAAAAATATCACGTTCAGCCAAAAGTGCATAATAAGTGGCAAAGCCCTCTTGCAACCAATGATGCTCCCCAGATTTCGCTGTTACCAAATCTCCAAACCACTGATGCGCCAACTCATGTGCATTAACGCTAACATAGTTTCTGTCGTTAAACCCAATAGAGTCTACCACAAATGCATCTGAAAATATAGTTAGGCTGGTGTTTTCCATACCAGAATACAAAAAATCATGAACAGGTACTTGTTTGTAATTTTGCCAAGGATATGCGAAACCGATTTCTTCTTCTAGAAAATCGAACATTTGTTTGGAGTAACGATAGGTTGGTTCAACCTTCAAAGAATCTTCTGGATAATAATAGTATTCTAGAGGTATTCCGCTTTTTGAAGTTTCTGTTTTTTTATTGTATTTACCAATTGCTATTGCGACCAAATAGCTAGACATTGGTTTTTTCATGTCATATTTCCAAATAGTTAAAGAATCACCAACTTGTTTGTCAATTAATTTCCCATTAGCCAAAGCCTCATATCCATTTGGGTAGGTAATTGAGATATCAAATTCAATTTTATCATTAACATCATCTATACTTGGCAACCAATTACTCGTGTATTTTCCTTGACCTTGTGTCCAGATTTGATTGTCATTATTCTGCTTTGTGAAATACATAGCTTTCTTAGGGCGCGAAAAAGAAATCAATGTGAAATTATATGTTTTACCTACTTCAAAATTGTCACTTCTAACGACAATTTTATCTTTTCCAGAAAAATGAATTCCACCTTTAAAGCTACTATCGTGAAGCTCATAATGATATGTATTCTTTGCATCTAAATAAATCGAATCTACCGCTTTCAATATCTTGAAAGTGTATTTAGCTCTTAACTTAATTTCTTTTTTTTCTGATACAAACTCTAATCCAGCATCAACTGAAATAAAATCTACATAATCTGTTTGCTGAGCTATAGAAATACTGGTAAAAAAAACACATAAAATTATTAAGAAACTCTTCATAGACATATATAAAACAAGAATAAGACCAAAATAGAGTTTTTATATCATTACTAAAAAGTTACGTCTTAGAAATAACATAATTTTATAAATTCTTCGTTTCACTCTCAATAACAAAAAAATTACTTTTTTAAAAGGAAATAGGTAAATTCGCAGTTATGAGTGCGAATTTACAAACTCCCATTGATTACCTCAAAGGTGTTGGCCCTAACCGAGCAGATTTATTGCGCTCAGAGTTGGGTATTCAAACTTATCAAGACCTTATAAATTTATTCCCAAACCGTTATATAGATCGTACACGATACTACAAAATAAATGAATTGCAACGCAATAATGCAGAAGTTCAGATTATAGGTATTATCACAGGGTTTAAAGAAGTAGCCCAAAAACGAGGGAAACGTTTGGTCGCCAACTTTAAAGACGAATCTGGAATGATGGAACTCGTTTGGTTTAGAGGACAAAAATGGATAAGAGAAAATCTTAAAGTCGGTCAACCTTATGTGATTTTTGGAAAAACCAATTGGTTCAATGGAAAATTCAGTATGCCTCATCCCGAAATTGAATTGCAAAAAGAACACGAAAATAATTTGCGTTCTGCCATGCAAGCTATTTATCCATCTACAGAAAAATTATCAAATAAGGGTGTCACAAATAAAGTTGTCTCCAAAATAATGCAGCAATTATTTTTGGAAACCAATGGACGTTTTGTTGAAACCTTACCCAATTCTGTAATCTCAGAATTAAAATTAATCACTAAATCTGAAGCACTTTTTAATATTCATTTCCCGAAGACTCCAGAGCTTTTAGCGAGAGCACAATTCCGATTAAAATTTGAAGAATTATTTTACATTCAGCTCCAATTAATTATTAAAAATCTTATCCATAAATCGAAAATTAAAGGCTTCGCATTTGATAAAGTTGGTGACTATTTTAACACGTTCTATAAAGACCATTTACCGTTTGAATTAACCAATGCACAGAAACGTGTTTTAAAAGAAATTAGACACGATTTAGGTAGTAACGCACAAATGAATCGGCTTTTGCAAGGAGATGTAGGTTCTGGGAAGACTATAGTAGCATTTATGTCAATACTCATGGGACTTGACAACGGATACCAATGCTGCCTAATGGCTCCTACTGCTATTTTGTCAGCTCAACACCACCAAGGATTAAGTGAGCTATGCAAAACACTAGGAATCAGCATTTCACTATTACAAGGCTCAACTAAAACTTCAGAACGAAAAATCATTCATAAAAACCTAGAAAATGGCAGTTTACAGATATTAATAGGTACGCATGCACTTCTAGAGGACAAAGTGAAATTTAAGAATTTAGGACTCGCCATTGTTGATGAGCAACACCGATTTGGAGTTAAACAACGGAGTAAATTATGGCATAAAAATGAGCTTCCTCCCAATGTTCTGGTGATGACTGCAACACCAATTCCGAGAACCTTAGCAATGTCTGTTTATGGCGATTTGGATATCTCAGTTATTGACGAATTACCAGCTGGAAGAAAACCGATAAAAACCGTTCATCGTTATGATAATAATCGCCTGAAAGTTTTCAAATTTATGAAAGACGAAATCGCTTTAGGTCGACAAATTTATATCGTCTATCCTTTAATTCAGGAAAACGAAACAATGGATTATAAAGATTTAATGGATGGTTACGAAAGTGTCTCTAGAGAATTTCCGATGCCAGATTATCAGATTTCTATTGTTCATGGAAAAATGAAACCTGCAGATAAAGAATACGAAATGCAGCGTTTTGTAAAAGGTGAAACTCAAATTATGGTAGCAACTACTGTTATTGAAGTTGGCGTTAATGTACCAAACGCATCTGTTATGATTATTGAAAGTGCAGAACGATTTGGCTTATCACAATTACACCAATTACGAGGACGTGTTGGTCGCGGTGCAGAACAAAGTTATTGCATCTTAATGACCAGCCACAAACTTAGCCAAGACAGTAAAACAAGATTAGAAACCATGGTGCGTAGCAGTGATGGTTTTGAAATTGCAGAAGTAGATTTAAAACTAAGAGGACCTGGTGATCTTATGGGAACGCAACAAAGTGGTGTTCTAAACCTTAGGATTGCAGATATTGTAAAAGATAAGGATATATTAGAACAAGCACGTTACTACGCTAAAAACATACTTAAAACAGACCCAAGCTTAGCGTCTCCAGAACATAAAATGATTCTATTCACTTACAGACAAATGAGTAAGTTTCGTAATATCTGGAATTATATTAGCTAAAAAAAGGAGATACATAAAGTATCTCCTCATTCTTCTTTTTCATAACAATGTTACATTAGGCAACTTGAGCTTCATGTTTACCTTCATAAACCTCTTCGACTAATTTGGCATTAAATGCTGGCAAATCTTCTGGTGAACGACTCGTTACCAATCCAGAATCTACAACTACCTCTTCATCTACCCAATTAGCTCCTGCATTAATCATATCCGTTTTAATGGAATCATACGATGTAATTTTTCTACCTTCTAAAACACCTGCTTCTGCCAACAACCATGGTGCGTGGCATATTGCTGCCACTGGTTTATGATTTTCAAAAAATGATTTCACAAAGTTCACCGCATCTTTATTCTTTCTTAATAAATCAGGATTTATCTGTCCTCCTGGTAACATTAAAGCGTTATAGTCTTTTTGACTAATTTCACTTAACGTTTTGTCTACGTCATAAGAATTACTCCAATTACCATCTTTCCAGCTTTTAATTTTTCCAGATTCTAAGGATACAATATGCACCTCTGCTCCTGCTTTTTCTAACGCTGCTTTAGGTGATTTTAATTCGCTTTCTTCAAATCCATTTGTTGCTAAAATTGCTACTGTCTTTTTATTTAAATTTTCCATTTCTATATTCGTGTTTTAAATTTGTGTTTTACTTTTAATTCTAATCTTGTATTTATTTTTCGACTATAGGTAAAACCTAATTAACACTCATATTTAATTCATTCATAGCTTCTCCAATTAAGGCATTTCCTTGTATAATTTCAAAAGTAGAATTGTTTGGCGCATCATCATGCAAAGCCCTTACCAAGGTTTGCGCAACGTCTGCTCTACTAATTTCACCTTGTTTGTTTAATTTTTCACTCAACTCAATTTTTCCTTTTCCTTGAGAATTATTTAAAGTTCCTGGTCTAATTATAGTGTAATTGAGATCATTACTTCTTAAATACTCATCAGCATTTTGCTTTGCTTTCATATAATCCTCCATACCTTCTACAGCCTGCGGATTATCTGCTCCCATGGTACTTAACATTACAAATTTCTTAACGTTCGCCATTTTAGACACAGCCATTAAACGTTTAGCGCCTTCTTGATCAACTTCAACAACATTTCTCCCTCCAGAACCTGCTGCAAAAAGAACTTTATCTACACCTTTAACCGCATGTGTTAAGTCCTTTGTTAAATCTGCAAGCACTGTTTCTACACCATCTGCTTTAAATTGATCTAATTGCGCTTCCTTTCTCACCATTGCAATAGGATTAAAATATTGCGATGCTTTTAAAAGGTTTACTATTTGTTTTCCTGTGGTACCATTGGCACCAGCTACTAATATATTTTCCATATTTTTTTTTATTTACTGTTCACATAAAATGCATAAATAACGCCTGGCAACCATCCTATTAAAGTTAAAAGGATACTGATAAGTAACTCTGTCCCTACACCATGTTTTAGAAAAACTGCTAAAGGTGGCAATAGAATACTGAGTACGATTGTTAGAATTGACATGCTATGTGTTTTATTGGTTCGAGTCAAAATTACTTAGAATCACAGCCTTGGCTTAACTCTAATGAATGCGATATTGATGCAAATCATAAATTAGGAAAACTTTAAGATTTCATTGGTATAACAGGAAAACACAGATTTAGCCATAAACTATAATGTTGCAATAGCAATTAAAAAATTAACTTTGCTTTCTTAATATCTGCATAATAGATTCCGATAATTAAAGCGCTCATTAAATCATGCCACACATATTAAAAAACGAAAACATAGAACTTCATATTGACTCACCTTTGGAAGGTTATAAAACCTCACGATTTGATTGGACAGGAAAAATAACAACCTTAAAGTTTCAAAACACACAGATATCTTGTTTTGAAAATCCTAATGGAGAAAATGAAGACCAATTAGGTAAAGGCTTTTATAACGAATTTGGAATTGACCATGCTCTAGGATATGAAGACACTGAGATTGGTGGTTGGTTTCATAAAATTGGTGTTGGCTTATTAAAAAAGATAAACCATAAGTACAAATGCACTAAAGTTTATGAAGTTAAACCTGCTCAATTCACGTTAACCAGAGAAGATCATAAGGTTTTAATACGCTGCCAATCTGAAATCAGCAATGGTTACGCTTACATTTTAGATAAGCACATTGAATTACAAGATAACGGTTTTACTATAACATACAATTTAGAAAACACAGGAGAAAAAGTCATTATTACAGACGAATACGTTCATAATTTTATGTCTATAAATAATGATGCAATAGGACCTAATTACGAATTGAATTTCCCATTTAATATTAAACCCGATTTATTTGAAGAAACCGTTAATCCTGAGCAAAAGGTACTCATTGGAGAAAAGGGGCTAAAATTTAAAAACACTATTGAGAAAGAATACTTCTTCAGTAACCTAAGTGGCAACAACTACGAGAATGCTCGTTGGGAATTAAAAAATAGCAAAAGTACTATTACAATTAGCGAAACCGGAAGTTTTAAAACCAACAAAGTGAACATTTGGGGACAAAAACATGTTATTAGCCCGGAGTTGTTTGTGGCTATAAACATAAATCCTGGTAAGTCAACAAAATGGTCTAGACATTATAAAATAGCTAATACTACATTATAAAAACATATCTTAATCTAAAGATAGTTTAACACTAGAGCCTAGTTTGACTTACCAGGATTATAATTATGATATTTATTTCGAGAGAAAAAAAATATTCTATTACTTCTTCAATTTCGTGAAATAATCATAGATTTCTGGAACATTTCCACTTCCCATACCAGCATCTAAAGCAGCTTGTAAGTTACCAGAAGTTGCTTTTGCGATATCAGAAACTGAACCTAAATCATTTATCATTTGTACAAAATATCCTAAATCTTTATTTGCATTAGCAATAGAGAATCCTAAATCACTTACGTGATCTACAGCGTAGTTTTTAGTGAATTTCATAAATGGTGAATTTGATGGTCCTGCAGACATAATATCAAACAGTTGTTGTCCATCTACACCAGCTAATTTAGCAGCAGCGAAAGCCTGAGACATCGCTACAACAGTTGTCATACCCATAAAATTATTAATCAGTTTCGTTGTATGACCAGCACCAAGAGCACCTAAATAAAATACATTCTCTCCTTGATCATCTAAAACTGGCTTCACTTTAGCAAAAGTATCTTCGTTACCAGCTGCCATAATATTAAGCAAACCATCTTTTGCATGCGCAGGCGTACGTCCAAGAGGCGCATCAATCATACCAGCACCTTTTTCAGCAAGTGCAGCTCCAATTTTAATTGTAGAAGCCGGAATTGAAGTTCCGAAATCTATTAATACAGAACCTTCTTTGATACCAGCTAAAACACCTTCATCGCCATAAACGATTTTTTCTACAACAGCAGAAGTCGTAAGACAAAACATTACGATATCACTATTTTCAGCTAATTCTTTTGGAGAGCTAGCTTCTTTAGCATTACCACGAGCAATAACTTTAGCAACTTCGTCCTTATTAAGGTCCATTACCGTTAACTCATATCCTCTTTTTTGTAGATTTTCAACCATATTCCCTCCCATGAGGCCAAGTCCTATAAATCCGATAGTTGGTTTTTTCATATTTTATTATAATAATTAAACGCAAAGATATGTATCTATTAGCATTTATAAAAGAATTTAGCATAACACTAACACGGTTTAAGCGACTTTAAAACCATCATAGTGAATATTTGGGGAGAAAACCAGGTTATTAGCCCTTAGATATTTTATAATATCCATATGGAACAAGGCAAATTAATGGCACAGTCACTGCTTTTCAAAAAAGTCTATCTTCTAATATTTAGAATGTGAAAATTGTTAATAACACTCTATATCATTGATTAACGTATGATATAAGTCATTAAAACGGACTCACATGAGTTAAAGTTGCACTTCATTTTCGAAACCAAACCAGATAATTACAAATTAATCATTACATCATTTAAAAAAGTACTGTAATTATTCAACTCAAGAGGAACATCTGCATTTTTTTCCATATCGTGAAAATGATGTGTTGCTAATAATTCCATTCCTGTAAAGGCATTCATTTTGTGAAACCCAAACATAGCACCTTCGTCCACACTTTTTTGATTAAAAAATTCATTTTCTAAAGTAAATGCGGTTTTAGGTGCATTCCAACTTGTAGTAAGTATATATTTTTTTCCGTGCATTAAACCACCAGTCCCATAATTAATGTTTGGATTTTTTCTACTTCTTCCATCATTTGCATAAATTCCATTTTGATGACCTTCCGTAAAAACTTCATCTATATATTTTTTAAATCCAAAAGGTATTTGAAACCACCAAATAGGCGTATGATAAATCACTATATCTGCCCACTTAAATTTTTCAACTTCTTCTTTTACGTCATAATTGTCACCTACTTGAGTAAACTTCACTTCAAATTCTTCAAGCGTATCAAAATATGAAATAGTATTATTGAAAAGTGTTTCGTTAAATTTTCCACCAGAATGCGCAAATGGATGACTTCCATTAATTATAAATATATTTTTCATTTGTCTCTTATTTTATTTGAGGCAAAATTAAAGCAATACTTGTTATTGTAAAAATAATACAAATCATACCTTTGTATAAATATTTTAATAGTTATGGTAAATTTAGAATGGTATAGAACATTTAAAGAAATATATAAAAACGGAACTTTAACTAAAGCTTCTATTGCCTTATATGCTTCTCAACCCGGAGTTAGTGTGCACTTAAATGCTTTAGAAGCTTATGTTGGTAAAAAACTATTTGAACGTACTTCGAGAAAAATGATTCCTACAGAAGACGGGAAATTTTTATATGAATATATTATTGAATCTTTAAAAAAACTTGAAATAGCAGAACAGCATTTCAAAAAAACAACGCAAGAAAAAAATCCATCTTTAAACATTGGAATGTGTTCAGAAATGTTCCAACTCATTATTGAACCCGAAATTCCCAAACTAAACTTCGACCTAGTCGCCAGATTTGGAGCACATACAGATTTAATAAAAGATCTAAACAACGGTATTTTAGACTTAGTAATAACACCTAAAAAACAAAATGAAAAAAAGTCTTTAGTTGACTATATTCCGTTTTCTAAAGAAAGAATCGTTTTAATAGCAGGCAATAAAACAAATGTCACTAAAATACAACAACACATTAAATCTAAAAATTTAAGCAAGTTAGAAGACCAACTACTTCAAAATATTTGGTATAGCTCATCCAACGAAATGGAACATTTTAGACGTTTTTGGTTTGAGAACTTTAATAAGAAACCTGCTTTTAAACCCAACTATATTTTACCAAATATTACTTCTATTATTAGATGTTTAAACAATGGAAACGGACTTGCATTGGTTCCGGATTTTTTATGTCAAGATCAAATTTTAAGAAACGAGATAAATCTAGTTTGGGAAGGAAAAGTAAAAACGGAAAACACCTTATATTTTGCATCAAGAACAGATTTGAAATACAAAAAAGAATTAGATACAATTAAGAATATATTTACATCAAAAATGAAATAAACGCAGTACAACAATGTGAATAATTCATTGCTATTTATAGCTTACTTACGAAAATTCTCAATGATTTTCTATTCGGTTTACATTTACTATATTAGTTACTGAAACGCGCAACTAAACATACACAAAACCATTAAGCAACAAACCCTCTACTCATTCAACAACAAATCAACAAACTCTTCAAACTCCTCCCTAAACTCAGTGTACTTATCACCTGTTGCTGGTCCATTAAAACCCGTATGAATCTTTCTCACCTTTCCTTTTCTATCAATAAATATAGACGTTGGGTAAGACAACACATGGTTTAGCATTGGTAGTTTTTCTTGTGCTTTGGCTTTGTCTGAGGTTCCGTATTGTGCTAAAAGCACTGGATAATTAATACCAACTTTAGATTGTAGACGGTCTATTCTGCTAAATGCTTCTTCTTTGGTTTTTGCATACTCAAAAGCCAATGCAACAAACTCTATGTCTTTATCTTTATTGTTTTTATAAAACTCAGCGTAGTATTTACTTTCATCTAAGCAATTAGGACACCACGTTCCCATAATTTGCACCACCACTACTTTATCTTTAAATCTGTCGTCCTTTATAGACACCAACTCATCTGACGTATTAGGAAATGTAAAATCTAAAACATCGTAACCTTCCTTTAAAAAGGTTAAATCGTTAGCACTTGGCAATTCAAAAGCTTCGTTTCTTTTAGCAACAAAAGGTTCTTTCCAGTGGTTACCAGAATAAAATGTACCTTCCATAGTAGAATCCGTGACTTGCGCTGTAAATAAAAAGGCGTGTGCACCATCAAAAGTAGAAAGCTTCATGGTGTTTCCGTCCATTGCTCCTTCAAGATATCTGTAATCACCAGTTGTGGTTCTAAAAGTTCCGGTCACCTTTGCGCCTTCCTGTTTAAAAATACCTTTTGCAACATATTCGTCTTCAGCAATGTCTTTGCTAAAAACAGTTTCCCAGATACCTGTAACGTTTTGTGTAGATTCAGATTTTGTATTAAAACGAGTCGTATTATCAAACTCTGCAGAAAATGGCACTACTCTATCTAAGCTTTCTTTAATAAAACGGCCTTTTAGATTATCGCCATTAAATGTTGCAGCAACATAACCTTCAAAAACTGGGAAGTTGACAAATATAGAATCATTTCTATACGTAACTTCGTCTACGTCTATTATTTCTTCAGCATTAAAAATCTTTAATTCTGTTGCAGAGATGACTTCAAAATTAAAAGGCAACGCTTCAGTATCTTGCAGTTCTAAAACTGCTCTGTAAGTTCCTGTTTTTAGCTGTTGTTTCACTGTTTCTTGTTTCGATTCTTCTTTACAAGAATAACAAACTAAAAGAATAAGGCAGGCAATTACATGTCGCATATAGAAAAAGGGTTTAATTAAGTTCGAAATAACAACAAATAACTTACAAATAAAAAAAGGCACTAATAAATTAGCACCATTTTTAAAAATTATCTTTTATTTTAATTTTCTAAAGCTCGGGTTTTACCTTTCACCTTCTCTTTAGCTGAACTTATTGAAGTCTTATATTTTGCTAATCGCTCTTCAGCTTTAGTTATAATTCCCTCCTTCTCTTTTATTTGTTCTGGAGATAACATACCTTCCTTTTTAAGCTTAGCTAAACGCATTTTTGCTGCTGTAATTCTATCCTCAGAAGCCTTATATTTCTCTTCCTTTTTTTGAATAAAATCAGACCTGGTTTTCAGCTTATTTTTAGCTTCAGCAGCCTTATTTTGTCCAAATTCACTTGTTTTTTCTGCATTTAAATTTTTCTTTACTTCATCTTTACGAGCATGTACTTCCTCTTTTTTACCCTTCACATCCTTTTCTACCTTTTCAGCTTTTTTGGACATTTTTTCTTTTGCTTGATTTTTCTCAGCTTTTAATTCATCCTTAGCATTCTTAGATTTCTTTTCAATCTTTTCTTTAGCTTCATGAGATTTTCCTTGTGCATATATTGTTGTACTATTAAAAGCAACAAACAACACAATTACTAAAATATTAATTATTTTTTTCATAATTATTTTTCGTTAAATTATATATTATCTAATTCATTTAATGCGTCTTCTAATTTTTCTTCGGTTTGGTTAATAACCTCTTCAGCAGCATCTAAATCTACATCAGTAGCATCAACAGCATTCACCGTTTCATCAATTACTTCTATTTGTTCTTCTGTTGTTTGCGCATCTTCTTCCTTGGTTTCTCTACAAGAAATTGTAAATAATATGCTTAAAACAATTAAGCTTTTAAAAAATGTTTTCATAAAATTTGGGTTTAAATATTAAACAATTGAACCTACGTATATAGAGACACTGTTTTGTAATATACGTCACAAAAAATGGAATTAAAATAAATAAATCAAACTAACTGCTAACTTATTCTTTTTGCCATAAGTATTTTTATCTTTGTGGTTCTATTAAAATAAAATTATGAAGATTTCATACAACTGGCTTAAGCAGTTTATAAAAACCGATTGGGACGCAGAAAAAACTGGCGATTTATTAACTGACCTAGGTTTAGAAATAGAAGGTATTGACACTTACGAATCTGTAAAAGGCGGATTAAAAGGTATTGTTGTTGGCGAGGTTTTAACTTGTGTACAACACCCAAATGCAGACCGTTTAAAGGTAACGACCGTAAATATTGGTGCAGATGCGCCTGTACAAATTGTTTGTGGTGCTCCTAATGTAGCAGCCGGACAAAAAGTACCTGTTGCTACTATTGGCACAACACTTTACACTGCCGAAGGTGAAGCTTGGAAAATAAAAAAGGGTAAAATTAGAGGCGAAGAAAGCCACGGAATGATTTGCGCAGAAGACGAATTAGGTCTTGGTGAAGGTCACGATGGGATTATGGTTTTAGATGCTGACCTTAACGTTGGTATGCTAGCTTCAGATTTATTTAAAGTTGAAAATGACCAGGTTTTTGAAATTGGCTTAACACCAAACAGAGCTGATGCTATGAGTCATTATGGTGTTGCAAGAGATTTAAAAGCAGGTTTATTACAAAAGGAAGTGTCTTTAGAGTTAATTACACCTTCTGTAAGTTCTTACCATGTAGATGCTAGAGCATTAAAAATAGATGTTGATGTACAAGACAAAGAAAAAGCACCTCGTTATTGTGGTGTTACTATTTCTGGCTTAAAGGTACAAGCGTCACCAGCTTGGTTACAACATCGCCTTAAATCTATTGGCTTAGCTCCTATTAATAATATTGTAGATGCAACTAATTATGTTTTACATGAATTAGGACAGCCTTTACATGCCTTTGATGCTGATAAAATAGCTGATAATAAAATTGAAGTTAAAACCTGTGAAGCTGGTACAAAATTCACCACTTTAGATGGTGTTGAGCGCGAATTACACGAAGATGATTTAATGATTTGCGATGCAGAAAAACCAATGTGTATAGCAGGTGTTTTTGGCGGAATAGATTCTGGTGTTACAGATAATACAACACGTATTTTCTTAGAAAGTGCTTATTTTAATCCTGTGAGTGTTCGTAAAACAGCTAAACGTCATGCTTTAAATACAGATGCTTCTTTTAGATTTGAAAGAGGAATTGATCCAAATCTTACAGAATATGCATTAAAACGTGCGGCTTTACTAATTCTTGAAATTGCAGGTGGTGAAATCACTAGTGATATTGTTGATGCTTACCCAAAGAAAATCAAGGATTTTGAAGTAAGATTAAGTTTTGACAATGCTAAAAAATTAATTGGTGAAGAAATCCCTAAGGAAACTATAAAAAGTATTTTATCATCTTTAGACATAAAAATAAATAATGTTACAGAAGCAGGTTTAGGTTTAACTGTACCAGCTTATAGAAATGATGTGCAACGTGAAGCTGATATTATTGAAGAAATACTAAGAGTATATGGTTACAATAATATCGCTACAACGACTAAATTAAATGCGTCAATTTCTAACTCATCTAGATTTGAAGATTATAAACTTCAAAATATAATAGGAAATCAATTGGCTTCTCAAGGCTTCTATGAAATAATGGCTAACTCATTAACAACGCCAAAGTATATAGAATTAAGTGCTGATTTAAACGAAGAGCATAATGTAAAAATGTTGAATCCGTTAAGTAGCGATTTAGAAGTAATGCGTCAGTCGTTATTATTTTCTGGATTAGAAGCTGTAGCGCATAACATTAACAGAAAGCGAGATGATTTAAAGTTATTTGAATTTGGTAAAACTTACCATCAATATGCTGAAGCTCGCGAAGAACATAAACACTTATCTGTTTTTGTAACTGGAAATAAAAATGAAGAACGTTGGAATAGTTCTAGCAACCCAAGTGATTTCTTTTATTTAAAAGGAACGGTTGAAGTTGTATTACAACGATTAGGTTTAACAAAATTGAAGTCTGCACCAATTAAATCGGACGTTTTTAGTGAAGGCATGAGTTTTTCTGTTGGAAAGAAAAAAATGGTTGACTTTGGTTTGGTTAAAAAATCAGTATTAAAGCATTTTGGAATTTCTCAGAATGTATTGTTTGCTGATTTTAATTGGGACAACGTTTTAGAAATGGCGCAGCATAACAAAATTAAGTTTACGGCAATTTCTAAATACCCAGAAGTAAAACGCGATTTCGCATTACTATTAGATAACAAAGTGACTTTTGAAGAGATAGATACCATCGCTAAACAAACCGAAAGACAACTGCTTAAAAGTGTGAATCTATTTGATGTTTACGAAGGCAAAAAATTACCAGCTGGCAAAAAGAGTTATGCTGTGAGTTTTATTCTTCAAGATGAAAACAAAACTTTAAACGATAAGCAAATTGACAAAATAATGTCTAAACTACAATCTAATTTTGAAACTAAGCTTGGTGCTGAGTTGAGATAGAAGATTAATTTAAAATAGATAAAACCTCATAAGATATGCTCGTTTAGAGTTTGCTTTATGAGGTTTTTCAATTTAAAAAATAGCAATTATCAGCTTTCTAATATAAAAGACTAGAATTAAAATATTATCGTTTATTTAATACTATTACACTTAAAAGTTCTTATTTTTAACACTCAAAAATTAAAAGAATATGGCTAATATAACTTTAGGAGGAAATCCTATAGAAACTACAGGAAGTTTACCAGCAGTTGGCAGTAAAACTCCAGATTTTAAACTTACAGCAACAGATTTATCTGCTAAATCTTTATCTGATTATGAAGGTAACAGATTGGTGCTAAATATATTTCCGAGTATAGACACAGGTACTTGTGCTCAATCCGTTAGAACATTTAACGAAAAAGCGAGCGCATTAGAAGCTACTAAGGTGTTATGTATTTCTAAAGATTTACCATTTGCTTTAGCACGTTTTTGCGGCGCAGAAGGTTTAGATAATGTAGAAAGTCTTTCCGATTTTAAAACAGGAAGCTTTGGTGACGATTACGGTTTAACGTTTAAAACTGGGCCTTTAGCACCATTATTATCGAGATGTATTGTTGTGGTAGACAAAGACGGAACAGTTCTATATACAGAACAAGTTTCTGAAATTGCAGATGAGCCAAATTACGAAGCGGCTTTAACTGCTCTGAAATAATTTGATGCAAAAAAAAGAATCGTTTTTAGTTAATAGACTAAAAAGTGTAGGCTTTGCTTTTAAAGGCATGCTCATTCTTATTAGAACAGAAGCTAGCATAAAGGTGCAATTGTTTATTGCGATTGTAATCACTATTGCTGGCTTTTATTTTGATATTTCTAAAAGCGAATGGATGGCTCAACTTATTATGATTGGTATTGTAATGAGTATGGAAGGCATGAATACTGCGGTTGAATACATTGCAGATTTTATTCATCCAGAATATCATAAAAAAATAGGCCTCATAAAAGATGTTGCAGCTGGAGCTGTTTTTATCGCTTCCATCATAGCAGTAATAATTGCAGGAATTATTTATCTTCCTAAATTCCTATAAATACCAAAAGCACTAGAATAAACGTTTCATATTTGTATTTTTGTGCCATTAAAATTCAACAACACATTTAAGATTTATAATGAAATCATTTCTTGCTACATTTTTTATGATTTTTATGCTGTTGGGCTGCAATACAAAACCAGATAAAATTGCTGCTACGGAAGTTTTGACAATTCCTAAAGATACCATTGATACTACTGAAACCGTTGTAAAACCAAATTTAGAAAGTAGCAAAACACTTGTTCTAGGTAAGTTTGATTATAAAACGGATTCAACGTTTATAAAAGTTAACTCTGAACATTCAGCAAAAACTTTATATCTAAATAAAGCTGTTTATACTGCGTTTTTAGAAATGCACAAAGCAGCGAAAATTGATAGCATTGATTTAATTATATTATCCGGCACTCGCAATTTTAATGAGCAAAAAGCAATTTGGGAACGTAAATGGAAAAGATATAGTAACCTAGAACCTATAGACAGAGCTAAGAAAATTTTAGAGTATAGCTCTATGCCAAGTTCATCTCGTCATCATTGGGGAACAGATTTAGACCTAAATAGTTTAACTAATTCGTATTTTAGCACAGGAAAAGGAAAAGGCATCTATGATTGGTTAAATAAAAATGCCAATACTTACGGATTTTACCAAGTGTATACTAACAAAGAAAATGGCAGAACAGGTTACAATCTCGAAAAATGGCATTGGTCTTATTTACCATTAGCAAGTGACTATTTAGAATTTTATAACTCTAATATTACGACAAAAGACATTAATGGGTTTGAAGGTGCCGAAATGGCAAAAGACCTAAACATAATAGAAGACTACGTAAATGGTGTTTCTAAAAACGCAAAAGAATATAAACAATAGACTCCCTTTAATTAGGAAATAGTACCGAAAACAATTCGGCATAAAATGGCAAAAAAAACAACAAAAAAGAAAACCACAACTAAAGCAAAGCCTAAAGCTAAAGCAACACCTAAGGTGAAAAAGCCAGCATTTAAGCTCACAAGCCAGCATAAACTTATACTAGGTAGTTTACTTATTATTATTGGTCTTCTTCTTTTTATTTCATTTTTATCTTTCGTCTTTACTGGTAAGGAAGACCAAAGTGTATTACATAGCTTCCCAGAACGTTCTACAGAATACAAAAACTGGGCAAGCCAACTTGGTGCTTGGGTGAGCGAATTCTTTATTACTAAAGGTTTTGGTTTACCTTCTTTTATATTTTCAGGCTTAATATTTCTTTCAGGTGTTTATGTCGCATTAAACTTAAACAAAGTAAAGCTGAGAAAACATTGGATTTGGGGAACACTAATTGTTATTTGGTTATCCATTCTCTTCGGATTTTTCACGCATAAATACGATTTACTTGGCGGAACCATTGGTTTTGAAATGAACACGTATTTTCAAGACTATATTGGCAAAATTGGAACTATTCTTTTATTAGCTTTTGGACTTATTACGTATTTAGCCATTAGATTTAAAGTAACAGGAGAAAGTATTGTTAATACCTTTAAAAGTGCAAAAAGCTCAATTAAAGAAGATTTAAAAGCAGAAGAAAGCAAAAAAGAACCCATCGTTAGTTTTGATAATAATTTAACTGAAGAAGCTGAAGCTATTAAATCTGCTTTTGAGATTCCATTAGAAAAAACAGAACCTACAATATCTAACCACTCCACTCCTGTTACTAAAACCGAAGTTAAGCCTGAAGTTAAAGCCGAAAAGCTAACGATGGAAGTTACAGAAAAACCAAAAGAAGAAACGGTTGATATACCAGAATTAAAAGTTGAAGTTGAAGCTGTTGAAGAAGAAAAATCTGAAACTGATAATTTAGCTGATAAATTGGTTGAAGATTTTGGACAGTTTGATCCTACTTTAGAATTAGGAAAATTTCAGTTTCCAACTTTAGATTTATTAAAGAAATACGATAACGAAGGGATTTCTATTGACCAAGAAGAATTAGAAGAAAACAAAAACCGAATTGTAGAAACATTAAACAACTACAAAATTGGTATTTCTAGTATTAAAGCTACCATAGGACCAACAGTTACACTTTATGAAATTGTCCCAGATGCAGGTATTAGGATTTCAAAAATTAAAAATCTAGAAGACGATATTGCTTTATCTCTTGCAGCATTAGGTATTAGGATTATTGCTCCTATTCCTGGAAAAGGAACTATTGGTATTGAGGTACCAAATAAGAATTCGACCATTGTATCAATGCGTTCGGTTATTGCTTCTCAGAAATTCCAAAAGTCTACCATGGAATTACCAATTGCTTTTGGTAAAACTATTAGCAACGAAACTTTTGTAGTCGATTTAGCAAAAATGCCACACATGTTAATGGCTGGTGCGACGGGTCAAGGTAAATCTGTAGGATTAAATGCGGTACTTACCTCTTTGCTCTATAAAAAGCATCCTGCAGAAGTAAAATTTGTGCTTATTGATCCTAAAAAAGTAGAGCTTACACTTTTTAATAAAATAGAACGTCATTATTTAGCAAAACTTCCAGATAGTGAAGATGCTATTATTACGGATAATGCTAAGGTTATTAATACATTGAATTCACTTTGTATTGAAATGGATAACCGTTATGAAATGCTTAAAAATGCATTTGCGAGAAATATTTCAGAATACAACGTCAAATTTAAAGCAAGAAAATTAAATCCAAACGATGGACACCAGTTTTTACCTTACATTGTTTTAGTCATTGATGAGTTTGCCGATTTAATAATGACAGCAGGTAAAGAAGTAGAAACACCTATTGCACGTTTAGCGCAATTAGCACGTGCCATTGGTATTCACTTAATAGTGGCAACACAACGACCATCTGTAAACGTAATTACAGGTATCATTAAAGCGAATTTCCCAGCACGTATTGCGTTTAGGGTAACAAGTAAAATAGATTCGCGTACCATTTTAGATGGTTCTGGTGCAGATCAGTTAATAGGTCGTGGAGATATGCTCTATACACAAGGCAATGAATTAATAAGAATTCAATGTGCATTTGTAGACACTCCAGAGGTTGAAAAAATAACAGAATTCATTGGTTCTCAAAAAGCGTATCCAGATGCATACTTATTACCAGAATATGTTGGTGAAGAAGGTGGCACAAATCTTGATATAGATATATCAGACAGGGATAAATTGTTTAGAGATGCAGCAGAACTTATTGTTACAGCACAGCAAGGTTCAGCTTCATTACTGCAAAGAAAACTGAAATTAGGTTACAATAGAGCTGGTAGAATTATTGACCAATTAGAAGCTGCTGGAATAGTCGGTAATTTTGAAGGTAGTAAAGCAAGACAGGTTTTAGTGCCAGATTTAGTTGCTCTAGATCAATTATTAGAAAACGAAAAAAATTAATAAGATTATTTATATTTAATACACATGAAAAAATTATTTGTAATAACATTTTTAACTTTAGGATTTACAGCATTTGCACAAAGTGATGCAAAAGCAGAAACATTACTTAAAGAGGTAAGTACAAAAATTAAAGCTTACAAAAACATTAGCTTAGATTTTAAATACGAATTAAATAACGTAAGCGAAAATATTAGCCAAGAAACACGTGGAGATGTTGTTATGGAAGGCGAAAAATATAAACTTAACATATTAGGTATTACACGTATTTATGATGGTAAAACATTGTATACTATTAGTCCTGAAGATGAAGAAGTAACCATTTCAACAGACAATACAGAAGACGAAAGCACTATTACACCAAGTAAAATGTTATCGTTTTACAAAGATGGTTACATTTTTAAAATGGATATCGTTCAGACGGTAAAAGGAAGAAAAATTCAATACGTTAAACTCAGTCCAATAGATACAAATTCTGAGATAAAGCACGTACTATTAGGTATTGACGCAACTACAAAGCATATTTATAACTTAATCGAAGTAGGTAAGAACGGAACTAAAACAACATTAACTGTTAATTCTTTTAAAACCGACCAACCTATTTCAAAAACCTTATTTACTTTTGACGAAAGTAAGTACAGCGATTATTATATCAATAAAATAGATTAAGTTCAAAATCATAACTTTGTGAAAATACTAGATAGGTACATACTTATCACATTCTTAAGGACGTTTTTTAGCGTCTTTATTATATTCATGTTCATCTTTATTTTACAAGGTGTTTGGCTATATATTGCTGAACTTGCTGGTAAGGATTTAGATGTTATGGTGACTGCAAAATTCATTTTGTATTACATGCCTAAGCTAATTCCTTTGGTTGTACCACTTACCATTTTGTTATCTTCAATAATGGTTTTTGGAAACTTTGCGGAAAACTATGAGTTTGCAGCCATGAAATCTACCGGAATCTCATTGCAACGTGCTATGAGAAGTTTAAGTGTGTTTATTGTAGGTTTAGGAATCGCTTCGTTTTTCTTTGCCAATAATGTTATTCCTTGGGGAGAATATAATTTCTATAATTTAAGACGAAATATTGCCAAAGTAAAACCAGCTTTAGCTATTGCAGAAGGTCAATTTAACGAGATAGGAAACATTAACATTAAAGTTGACGAGAAATCTGGAGATAGAGGTCAGTTTTTAGATGGTGTGCTTATTCATAAAAAAAGTGACAAGAAAAAATCTGGAAACTATATTGTTATTGTTGCAGAAAAAGGGGAATTAAAAAGTAGTACAGACTCTAATATTCTTCAACTTGAATTAATTAACGGTAACTATTACGAAGAAATTTTAGGTAATAACCGTTCCATTGATCCAGACCACCCACATGTTAAAAGTTATTTTGATAGCTACACCATTAATGTAGATTTAGAAATTCTTAATTCTGATGATTTAGACGAAAAAAATCACTCTGACAGATATAACATGTTAGATGTAACACAACTGAGATACACTATTGATAGTCTTAAAGGCAAAGAGAAAGATGATTATTATGCCTTATCTAACACCTTATATAATCGAAGTTCTTATGCGGCTCTTAACTTAAATGTTGACACTACAAGAACCGATTCAGTGTTTACAGGCAAAAACATTCTTAAACTATTTAATACGAATCAAAAAGTTCAAATTTTAAACTTAGCTCTAAATTCAGCTAACAGTACAAGACAAATTATTGACTCCAACAATAAGTCATTTGAAGGAAAAAAAATAAGACTTAATAAACACATTATAGTATTACATGATAAATTTGTATTAGCATTTGCGTGTGTTATTCTCTTTTTTGTTGGTGCACCTTTGGGCGCATTAATTAGAAAAGGTGGACTAGGATTACCAATGGTTGTTGCTATAGTACTTTTCTTAACGTATCATTTCTTCGGTATTTTTGCAAAAAACAGTGCTGAAAAAGGAAGTTTCAGTCCTGTTATTGGGTCTTGGCTTTCTACAGCCATAATGTTACCACTTAGTATTTACTTAACAACAAGAGCCACTAATGATAAAGGTGTTTTTCAATTTGATGCAATTACAGTGCCATTAAAACGATTATTCGCTTCAAAAAATAAGGTTCAACTTTCTGAGAGTGACACTAAAATCTTTAATTTTTACAAAAAATATTCAATAGAAGAGTTAGTCGGAATTATTAAAAAACAAGATGAATTTGATATAGATAAAAAACCAAAAGAGATTGCTTTACATAGCATCTTAGAAAGAAATATTCCGCTTGAAGGTTTAAAGTCTGAAGGTTTAGAAGTTCCGGATAAACTTATAAAAGCTAGAGTTCTATTAAAAGATTACAAAGATTATTCAAAAACAAGTTTAATCAGCTTTTGTATTGGTGCAATTCTATTAGTATTGTTTTTTATATTTAGAAATAATAAGCTACCAGAATTGGCAGAGACCGCAATAACATTGAGTATCACAGCATTTATATTTTTTATAATTTATGTTGTTGTTGATGCTATTATTTATTCTAAATTCTATAAAACTACAAACTTAGAAGGTAAGCGTATTAATCCTTTAATTCATATGATTACGCTTCCTCTTTACCCTTTAAAATATCTTGTTTTAAGGAATAAGATTACGCAAGACTTTTATATGAGCTGTCTTCAAAACATAAAATAACCTTACCTTTGTATTAATAAATCTATACTTAAATTATGACAACTAATACTATAAATACTAAGATAAACCTTAATACCATTGAGGAAGCAATTGAAGATATTAGACAAGGCAAAGTTATTATTGTTGTAGATGATGAAAACCGTGAGAATGAAGGCGATTTTCTAGCAGCTGCAGAAATGGTTACACCAGAGATGATTAACTTTATGGCAACTCATGGTCGTGGCTTAATCTGTGCACCTCTTACAGAAAATAGATGTGAAGATTTAGAGCTTAACATGATGGTAAGAAACAACACTGACCCAATGGAAACTGCCTTTACGGTTTCTGTAGATTTAAGAGGAAATGGTGTAAGTACAGGAATTTCTGCTGGTGATAGAGCAAAAACGGTTAAAGCCTTAGTTCAAGATGATTTAAAACCCTTTGAACTAGCAAGACCTGGTCATATATTTCCATTGGTAGCTAAAGAAGGTGGAGTTTTAAGACGAACAGGCCATACAGAAGCTGCAATTGATTTTGCACGTTTAGCTGGATTTGAACCTGCAGGCGTTATCGTTGAGATTATGAACGAAGATGGTTCAATGGCTCGTTTACCTCAATTAATAAAAGTGGCTAAGAAGTTTAATCTTAAAATAGTTTCTATTGAAGATTTAGTGGCTTACCGTATGGAGTACGATTCTTTAATTGAAAAGAAAGAAGATTTTGATATTGAGACTCGCTTTGGTAAATTTAGATTACGTGCTTATTTACAAACTACAAATAATCAAATCCATATTGCCTTAACTAAAGGTAATTGGAAATCTAATGAACCTATATTAACTCGAGTAAACTCAACATTAGTTAATAATGACATTCTTGGGACTTTAACCAACAATGCAGATAAGAAACTAGATGACATGTTTAATCTCATTAATACCGAAGGTAAAGGCGCTATTATATTTATTAATCAGCAACCTGAATCTATGAATTTATTAACACGTCTTTCAATTCTTAAAGAGAGTCAAGTTGAAGGTCAATTGATAAAAGCGCCAAGTTTAGGTATGGATAGCAAGGATTTTGGTATTGGTGCTCAAATCTTACATGATCTTAAAATTGGCAAACTCAAATTATTATCTAATAGTCTTCAAACTAAACGTGTCGGAATGATTGGCTACGGTCTAGAGATTGTTGAGTATACTAATTACTAAACAAAAAAAGCCACTCAAATGAGTGGCTTTTTTTGTTTATAATTGAATTTAATAGGTTTTACTTAAACCCAATATACTCAGCTTCTGCATCTAAAATACTCTTTACATATGTTTTATAAGCTTTGTAATCTTCTGGTATTACATCATCATAAGGTGTTGTTGCTTTAATTACAACATTAAGCTTATTTGGCTTTGGATTATTATACGTTACTGAATACTTATGATTCTTAAATTCAAAGTTTCTACTTTCTGGTATTTCAACAAAAATCTGTCCTTCTTCTATGTCAATACTATATTCTGTATAGTAACTATCTACAGTTTCATACTGTATATAATTTATAGGATAGTTTCTATCTTCTAATTGTATAATAGAATTTTCATAAGGATGTGTAATAATTGGTAATTGTAGAATTTTTATTGAACCAATACTGCTCATTTTCTTATTCAATGTTATATCAGCTTTATAAGAAATTGCAGCAGTATCATTGTTTTGCTCATAATCCGAAACTGAATTTAAAGTAAAATCATCTACAAGTTTAGCGTTAAAATCTTCCGTCATAGATTTCTTTACAACTTCTGTATTTGGTTCGCTAAATACTTCTTTATAATAAGCTGTATTATGTCCTACTACTTCTGTTGCTACCTTAAGATTCATGCTTTCGTCAGATAAATCTATTTCAATTTTATTATTCACTTTAGATTTTATTCTACTCACATTATCTAAATGAATTAAATCATAAGTCTCATTCGTTTTTTCAGCATCAAAAGGAATTTCTAAAGCCGTTGCACCTCTTAAACTTGTTGGCAATGATTTATAAGGCAAATACTTACTTGTTAATTCTAAGTATTGCGGCTTACCATCAATCATTACTTTAGCAATACAATGGTTAAAATCTGTACTCGGTAACACTAAATTGTTTCTCCCGTAATCAGAAGTTAGGACTAATACTAAGTTAGAATCTAAATCAGCCATTTTTGCCAATGTCACAAACAAGGTTGAAAAATCCTTACAATCACCCAAACTTGTATTTATAGTTTTCGCTGGTTTTTGAGGAATAAAGCCACTTTGCTTAAAACTTACATAACTGTAATTAAAGTTAGACGTTATATAATCGTAAATAATTTTAGCACGCTGATCTTCGCTTAAGTCTTTATGACCATTAGGAAAGAGCTTTTTAAATTCGCTTTCTACCTTAGAGTTAATTTCAATTCTTGTTCTTACCAAATCAGAATACCAAACAGCAATATCATTCCAGCTTTCTATAGTACTAAAATGAAGATACCCTAATTGATCTACTGAATTTGGCATGTAATCCTCAGCAAATTCTGTGGTTTTAGCATCTTTTAATTCCCATTGGTATAATATGTGGTCTTTCTTTTTAGTAATCTTTGGTTTTAAAGTTCCATTGATATACTTATAATTAAGATGACTAGATTTTGGTACTAATATGTCCATTGATGTAAATACCATTGGGTGAAAAGAATCAAACTGCATTTTATCTGAAATATCCTTATAAAAACGTCCTGTAGTTGTAGCAACACCTTCATAATCGATGTAAACAACGTCTCCTATACTAATATCATTAAATACTAAATTAGAACCACTACGAGCTGCAGGTACAATACTGCCATCTGGTTTTACAAGTTCTGATTTTAAGAATTTATAAGAACCTCCTAGACCTAAATTATACTCTTTAAAAGATTCTACTCCACTATTAGACGTTACTTCATAAACGTAAACATAACGGTACTTAAAACCACCTTCTTCAAAAACTTCGATATTAGCTTCATCTAATAAAATATTGAAACCGTAATTGTTAGTTGTAATGTTATTTCTGTTTTCGGTTATGTAATCGTACGCTTCTTCTAAAACCAGCTCATTAATAAGATTAGATTTTTTAGAAACATCATTAATCTTCTTTCTCAATCCCGAATCACCACTATTATGAGCAAGTGCTTGCTCATAATAAACCAAAGCTTCCTTAGTCTTGCCCAATTGCTTTAAAATATCACCTCTAAGTTCCATTGTAGTAAAACTATATGGATAATTTTTAAGCATTTCCTCAGTATAAGGCAATGCCTTATCAAACATTTGATATTCTACATACCGATTAACAATTCGTTTTAAATAAGAATTGTCACTCTTTAATTCATTGTAGTGTTTATCAATTAAATCTATGACTTTATCTTTTTCATTTTTCTTATCATAGTAATTAATCAATTTATTTTCTGCGCTTAAACTAAAGCTATTAGTAGAAATTTCTTCTAAAACGGCTATAGTTCTATCTTGATCTTGAAAAATTTGATCAAATAATGGTGCATATCGTAATTTAAGATTGGTATTATTATAATCTTCTGCTAATGTATTTAAATGCTCTAGTGTTGCTTTTATACCTGCTAAATCTTCTTTTCTTGCATGATATAAGAAATCCGCAGCACCTTTTATCATTTCCGAATCAAAAGCATTCTTCAACTTTTCTATATATTCTTCAAACTCATCCATAGAAAGCCTAGAAAGCTCACCATACTCATTTAATTTATTAATAATTGGCAAGTAATAATCTGGATCGTCACGCTCAATATTCTCACTTAATTCATTAGAAGATGTATAATCTTTTTCTAAATTATAAGTCGTCATTAATGCACTTCTTAATAAAGAACTTTTTGGGTACTTTTTATAAAATGGCATTAAAACATCTCTAGCTTCATCATATTTTGAGTTTCTTAAATAAGAATTATATAAGGCATATGAATAAAGAAAGTTATCTGGTTGCGACGCAATTTTAGTTTCAAAATAGTTTTCGAAATCATTTTTCTTTTCAACAGGATTTAATGCTGAAAGTACAGATGTGTTATAGCTAGACGGTTTATTAGAAGTCGTTATATTATTTAATGGTTTCTTGTTTTCATCGAAAACACCAACCATAAAATAAGAATTAGAATTACTCTCTGCAGACTTTATTAATAAACGATTATTCCCTTTTGGTAAATTAACTAAAACTTCATAACCATTAAGGTCTGTTGAAACATCTTTATCATATTTATAGATCTCAACATCATTAAAAAAAATCTTAAATGCTGACCCACTACCAACTCTTAAGATAACGCGTTGATCAATTGCTGAATTTATAAACGTTTGCGCATAATTAACACTTGAGCCGTACTCATTATGGTTTGAAAAAAACTGATAAGCTTCCTTTTCATTCTTACCATCGTACCATCTAATGATTCCATTACTTTTTGCATCAAAATCTACATTATTTGCTGAAGTTTTTTCGGGCTCATAGAATTTATCTAATCCACTTTTGTTCATGTTTTCAAAACTCCCACAATACTGCCAGTCTCTAATCGCATTTATTTCTGCATTAAGCGCAGTATATCCTTCCCAGTTATTATTATGTCTATTTCTTATAGCATCGATATAAGTAACTGCATCTTTTAAATCAATATTATTTAATTTCAATGCACGTATTTTATCTAAGGTTTCAAAAGTGTTACTGTTAAAACCTTCATCAATATAATCATCAAAAAGAAAGGACTTATTCCAAAATGCAAATAGATAATATTCAAAGTCTTCTTTTTTTAAGAATTCTTTTAAAAAAGCGTCATTCCTGTTAATTTTTCCAGACTCGTTTCTATGAAGCTCTGTCATAATAAGCCATTCAATATCAGTACTTTTATTTTTACTGATTATCTTACCCGCTTCAGCTCTTTCGTTAGTTAGTAAATGCTCCCAAAATTTTGAGTAGTCTTTGTTTTGTGCAATACAGCTGAAGGAAAATAAAGAAACAACTGCAATAAATAATAAAGTTTTCTGCATAAATGTGATTTAAAAATTAATTAATAGCTTGAATAAGTTGAGCCATTTTTTCTGCTCTAGCTCTAACTTCTTCGTCAGTCCAAGATAATTTAATTAAACAAGAAATGTTACGAGAAATGTAAAAATCTGATTGATCAAAGGTTTTAGTTTGAAGATATTCCAACCCTTTTTTAACTTCGGAAGAAATTGGATATAACGATTTTAGGTCTTTTAAGTGGTTCCATTTTCTAATATAATGCCAGTTATTATGATAGTAATTCCAACAGGCATCAATACCATTAGCTTTAAATGATTCTGACACTTTTTGAGCAGACTCTAGATCTGGCATAAAGAAATTAAGAAAGGCATAACTTTCTTCACCACCTTCAGGAACTGTTCTAAAAGTTACACCAGGTACTTTTGCCAGAGCATTTCTTAAAACAGTAAAGTTTCTTTTTTGAATTGCAATAAACTCTGGTAAGCGTCTCACTTGAGCCAAGCCAACTGCAGCATGCAATTCTGAAATTCTGAAATTATATCCTAAAGACGGATGTGTTTCTGCACCTCTATCATTACCTACATGGTCGTGTCCATGATCGCTAAAATGATCAGCATTGATGTAATACTCTTTATTGTTAGTAACGACTGCACCACCTTCTCCACATGTTATCGTTTTTACAAAATCGAATGAAAAACAACCTAAATCAGCAATGCTTCCTAAAGGTTTACCATTGTATGATCCTCCAATAGCTTGGCATGCATCTTCAAAAAAAATCAAATTATATTCCTTACAGATTTTACTCAACGCATCCATATTACCCATGCTGCCGCACATCTGTACAATCATTACTGCTTTGGTTTTGGGTGTAATAGCAGCTTCAACGGCTTTTGGGTCTAAGGTTAACGTATCATCGATATCAACAAGAACAGGAATTGCTCCTAACATCATTATAGCTTCAAAACTTGCTACAAATGTAAAGGTTGGCATAATAACCTCATCACCTGCTCCAACACCTGCAGATGCCAATGCAACTGAAACTGCAGCTGTTCCGCTCGATACTAATTGTACATGCTCAGATTGAAATGTGGTTGCAAGTTCTGCTTCCAATTCTTTTGCTTTCCAATGGCCATTTCTCATACCATCAAAACCATAGCGCATTAAAACGCCATTGTCTAATACATCGTTAACTTCTTTTCGTTCTAAATTACTGAACAATTCAAATCCTGGCATATTTAAATTTTTATTTTACTAGTAAATATATACTATTTTAAAATCTTTAACGTAATAAAATAGCTACAATTCTATAACTGTTTTAGAAATTGATTTCCTCACTTTTTTAAAACCTGAAAACATATCATCTTCGGCTCTAAAACCAACTGGCAAAAGTAAAACAGAAGTAAGTCCTAACTTATCTAATCCTAATGCTGCATCTAATTCTTTAGGAACAAAGCCTTCCATAGGACAACTATCTATACCTTCTACTGCACATACGGTCATTAAATTTCCCAAAGCAATATAGGCTTGTCTTGTTGCCCAATCCACTTTTTTAGTCACGGTCATCTCATTAATCGATGACTGTAATTGAGCTTTAAAAGGTGATAATATTGCATCTGGTGTATTTCTTATCGTTTTAATTGTTTCAAAATGTTCATCCACATCTTTTTCATCAATTTCAGTTTGAATACAGAGTACTAATAAATGAGATGCATCTGCTACTTGACGCTGACCATAAGACATACCAACAAGTTTTTCTCGCTTAATCTTGTCTTCTACAACAACCATTTTTAACGTCTGTAATCCATAAGACAAAGCGGTTAAATTAAATGCTTCTTTTAAGGTGTTAAGTTGTTCTTTAGAAATTTTTTCTGAGTCATTAAATTTTTTGGTAGCATAGCGCCAGTTCAATTTTTCTATAATAGACATTTTGTTTTTTTTTTGTAAAAATACGGAATTAAGCAATGGTCAAATCTACAATACATACTGAAATATAAACTTTGAAAGCATAATTAAGGTTAATTAAAATTTAACGGTTTTCAGGGTATTGAGAAATGATTATCCACATTAGTTTTGTTATAAAGAAATAAAGAATTCGTAAATATTGAAAAAGTATAATTTTATAGTAACAGCAAAAACTAAAACTCTTTCATGTAAAAAAATTATTTCTGGATTGATTCCGTTAATACCAAAAATGTAAAATTGACTAAAAATCAGATAAAAACTACCGTTTAACCTATTTTTTTGTATTTTCGTCGATATTAATAGGTTTAAGCATGTGCTAAAAATCTGCTTTTGTTTAGATTAAGACCTCCTTAAGATATGATTAAAAAACTTATATTATTTCTAACTTTTGTATTTAGCATTAATGCTTTCTCACAAGATTTTAGTGCTATTTGGAACACTACTAATACAACTAATAATTCCACTCTAGACAACCAGATTGAAATACCAACAAACCCAACTTTAACCTATAATTTCACTGTAGATTGGGGAGATGGTAATACAGATACTAACGTTAACGGAAACATTACGCATACTTACACCACTACAGGTACTTATACCATTAATGTATCTGGAATTTTCCCTCAAATCTATTTTAATAATACAGGTGATAAATTAAAAATTGAAGAGATTCTTAGTTGGGGAAATATACAATGGCAAAGTATGGAAAATGCATTTTGGGGCTGTATTAACTTAAATTTTGATGCCATAGATGCACCTGACTTATCGCAGGTTACTAGTTTACAAAACATGTTTAGAAATTGTAGTTCTTTTAATGGAATTCTCAATAACTGGAATACCTCAACTATTACCAATATATCGGGAATGTTCGCAGATGCTACTATTTTCAATAGACCATTAGATAATTGGAATGTGAGTGCTATTACTAATATGTCTGAAACATTCTATGACGCAGGAAACTTTAATGAACCTTTAGATAGCTGGAACACTTCTTCGGTTACTGATATGTCTAACATGTTTAACGAAGCCTCTTCATTTAATCAAAATATAGATAATTGGAGTGTTAATCAAGTAACTACAATGTACCGCATGTTTAAAAATGCGTCAACTTATAATTCGCCATTAAACTCTTGGAATGTGGCAAATGTTACAGACATGGCTGAAATGTTTGAAGATGCTAGAGATTTTAATCAACCTATAAACGACTGGAATGTAAGTAATGTCACCAACATGACCAGTATGTTTAGCGATGCTAATGATTTTAATCAACCGTTAGACCAATGGGTTGTTTCTAATGTAACTTTAATGGATAATATGTTTGATGAAGCTACAGTATTCAATCAACCTATAGGTAATTGGGATGTAAGTAACGTTACCTCAATGATTTCAATGTTTGAAAGAGCAAGAGATTTCAATCAACCTATAAATAGTTGGGACGTCAGTAACGTAACTAGCATGCGAAGTATGTTTGATGGCTTATTTGGCAGCACTGCTTTTAATCAGCCATTAGATAATTGGGTAACGAATAATGTTACAGATATGAGTGCAATGTTTAGACGTTGTTCTTTTAATCAATCAATTGGTAATTGGAATGTTGCTAACGTTACCAATATGTCTTCAATGTTTAATTACGCACCAAATTTTAATCAACCTATAGAAAACTGGAATGTAACTCTGGTAAATAACATGAGTAGTATGTTCAATCAAGCTGAACAATTTAATCAGCCATTAAACAATTGGACCACAACTGCGCTTACTAATATAAGTAGTATGTTCTATAATTCTCCTGTATTTAATCAACCTTTAGATAATTGGGATGTTAGCAACGTTACAAATATGACAAGTACATTTAATAGTGCTTCTGTATTTAATCAAAACTTAGGATCTTGGAATGTTACTAGCGTAACGACTATGACTAATATGCTAAGTAATTCTAATCTCACATTAGAAAATTATGACAATACATTAATTAGTTGGTCTGCTCAAAACGTACAAAACAACGTGTCTTTAGGTGCTACTTCACTTACCTATTGTGACAGTTTGGATGAAAGACAAAACCTTATCGATAATAATAACTGGAACATCACAGGTGATAGTGTTGATTGCTCCTATGTAATTTGTACAACTATAATTTCACCAATTGATGGTGATCTTAATGTCCCAGCAAACTCAAATATTATTTGGGATCCTGCACCAAACGCCACAGGTTATTATGTAAGTATACGTCGCGAAGATGATATGGGTAATATAATACAAGTAATTTTTGATAATGAAGATGTTGGCAATGTTGTAAGCGTCACTTTTACCAACGAGTTTCTTCCTGGTGATAATGTTTACGTCACTGTAATTCCATACAACGATGAAGGACCAGCTGTTGGATGCGAAGAAATTTATTTTAAAACAGTTGATAGTTGGGTTAATAGCCCAGACGCCTTTAAATTAACGTATGATACGCAACTTCAATATAGCAATCAAACGACACCAATCAATCAACTTAAACTTCAAACAAGATCAGGAATAACTTATAACTATTCTATAGATTGGGGAGATGGTCAGTACAACAATAATGTTACAGGAGACCTAACTCATACGTATTTAATTCCAGGTATTTATACGATTAGTATAATTGGTGATTTTCCTGCACCACGACACGAAGAATTTAATAGTGACTCCTATAAATTATTATCTATAGATCAATGGGGAACACAAATTTGGGAGAGCATGCAAGGTGCTTTTGCAGGTTGTACAAACATGGAATATCTAGCAACTGATATACCCAACATTTCTATCGTTACCGATATGAGCAGAATGTTTATAGTTTGTAGAAATTTTGATGGTAATATAAATTCTTGGGACGTAAGTAATGTTACTAATATGTATGGGATGTTTGGTGTTGCCGAAATATTTAATCAGCCGCTTAACAATTGGGATGTTAGCAATGTGACTAACATGTCTTTAATGTTCTTTAGAACAAACACTTTTAATCAAAATATTGACAATTGGAATACTGCTAATGTCACCAATATGCAACGAATGTTTGAAACAGCAACAGCCTTTAATCAACTTATAAACAATTGGAACGTTGCTAATGTTACAACCATGGAGAGCATGTTTAAGGGTGCAACTGCATTTAATCAACCATTAACCAATTGGGACGTTACTAGTGTTTCTACAATGGAAGAAATGTTTGAAAATGCCGATGCTTTTGATAACGATATAAGTAGTTGGGATGTTATCAACGTTAATGATATGCAAGAAATGTTTTACTCGGCAGACACTTTTAACCAATCAATAGATGCATGGAATGTTAGTAATGTATCAAATATGAGTCAAATGTTTGCTAGTGCTTCAGATTTTAATCAGCCGTTAAACAATTGGAATGTTAACAGTGTTACTACAATGTATAGAATGTTTTCGAGTGCTTCATCATTTAATCAACCTTTAAATGCTTGGAATGTTTCTTCAGTAACTAACATGAACGGTATGTTCTTTAGCGCTGTTCTATTTAATCAGAATATTAATAGCTGGAACGTTACAAATGTACTCACAACATCCAGCATGTTTGAAAACGCTATAGCCTTTAATGAACCTTTAAATCAATGGGACGTTAACTCTGTCGTTAATATGAGTTCTATGTTTGAAGGTGCAACGCTTTTTAATCAACCTATTGATAATTGGGATGTTAGTGCTGTTGCTACTATGTCTTCTATGTTTGAAGATGCTACAAGCTTTGATCAGCCTTTAAGTTCATGGGACGTAAGTTCAGTAACACTTACCAATGCTATGTTTAAAGGCGCTACCCTATTTAACAACCCAATAAATAATTGGGACGTTGCTTCGGTAACAAATATGATGTCCATGTTTGAAGACGCTGTTGCATTCGACCAACCATTAAATAGTTGGGATACAGGAGAAGTCCAAAATATGCAAGAAATGTTTAAAGGTGCAACACTATTTAATCAAGATATAGATGCTTGGGATGTATCGTTTGTAACCACTATGGAGGAAATGTTTAGAGATGCCTCAACCTACAACCAAGCAATGAATAGTTGGAATGTAGCCTCTGTTACAACTATGGAAGGTATGTTTCAGGATGCGACGTCTTTTAATAGCGAAATAAATAGTTGGAATGTACGTAAAGTAATTACGATGGAGAATATGTTCTATGGTGCATCAGTATTCAATCAAACTTTAAATAATTGGCGCGTAACTGGTGTTGAGAGCATGGAGAATATGTTTAGAGATGCTATAGCTTATAATCAATCCATGGATACCTGGAATATAGGTACTGTAACCATGAGAAGTATGTTTAGAGATGCTACAGCTTTTAATCAAAACTTGGTGTCTTGGGATATGAGTAATGTTACAAATGTAAATAACATGCTAGATGATACTGCATTAACTAGAGAAAACTATGATGCAACTTTAATTGCTTGGTCAGACCTTATATTAACACCAGGACTTACACTAGGTGCCAATACTCTACTCTATTGTGATGCATTGCAAGAACGACAAGCAATAATAGATAATTATGGCTGGACAATAGTTGGTGATATTTTAGATTGTCCTATCCCAGAATGTACGCAACTAATTTTACCGCTAAATGCAGCTACAGACGTACCAGTAAATACCAATTTAACTTGGGAAGACGTGTTATTTGCCAGTGGATACAAATTAGAAATCACTATACAACCAAGCGGAACTGTTATTAATGAGACCTTAGGTGATGTTACTTCATACGAATTTCCTAGTGATTTTGTTGGTGGAGAAACTGTATATGTAACCATTATCCCTTATAATGATGAAGGCGATGCTATTGGACCATGCACTGAAGAAAGCTTTACAATATCAACAGATGCAGCAACAATTCCGGATTGTACAAATCTTACGTTCCCGATAAATGGAGCTACTGAAGTTGAAGTTGGTACAGATTTAAATTGGGCACCAATTACCAATGCTAATGGGTACAGAATTACTGCAGTGACCAATCCTGGAGGAGTTACTATTTTAAATAATGAAGATGTTGGAAATATAACTACCTATGATTTCACTACGGATTTACCTGAAGAAACATTAATAGAGGTTACAATTACACCATACAATGATGAAGGTGATGCCAACAGTTGTTCTACAGATAGTTTTACAACACAAACTATTCCTCGTCCTCCATTATGTACAAGTATAATTAGTCCTATTAATAATGAAATAGACGTTCTAATAGACACAAATATTTCTTGGAATGCTGTTGCAGATGCAACAGGATACTTGATTAGTATAGGTACTACGAGCAATGGTATTGAAGTTGCTAATAGTATAGATGTTGGCAACATGACTACTTACGACATTCCTAATGATTTAGAGAATACTCGGACTTATTATGTTACTATAATTCCTTATAACGCCATAGGTGATGCAACGGGATGTAGTGAAGAAACATTTACTACTGAAGACCCAATTTCTACTACGCCTGTTTGTACAAATCTCACAAGTCCTACAGATGGCACAACAAATATTGCTGTAGATCTAAATCAAATTACTTGGAATGTCGCTACAAATGCAACATCTTATCGTATAACAATTTCAGGCACTTCAAACAATGATATAACAGATTTTGAAACAATAGAAACGTTTTATGATTTCTCCAATCCATTTTTAAATGGTGAAATAGTTACAGTAACCATTATCCCATTCAATACAACGGAAAGTGCTATAGGTTGTTCATCAGAAAGTTTCACTATTATTCCTGAAACACCAAACTGTACTACACTTGCAAGTCCTTTGGATAGTGCTGTAAATGTAGCAGTTGATTTAAATCAAATTACATGGAACGCTGCAACAAATGCAACGTCTTACAAAGTAACTATCTCTGGTACTGCCAATAACAATATTACCGATTTTGAAACTACTGATACTTTTTACAATTTTACTAATCCATTTGTTAATGATGAAGTTGTAACGGTAACTATCATACCTATTAATCAAACTGTTGAAGCTATTGGTTGTATACCTGAGAGTTTTACTATTGTTCCTGAAACACCAAGTTGTACTACTCTTGAGAGCCCTCTTAATGGAGCTACTAACATTGCTACAGATTTAAACCAAATCACTTGGAATGCCGTGACAAACGCGACTTCTTATAAAGTCACTATTTCTGGTACTTCTAATAATGATGTTACCGATTTTGAAACTTCAGATACCTACTACAACTTTACAAATCCGTTCATAAATAGCGAAATAGTTTCTATAACTATTATACCTATAGATGGAATTGTAGAAGCTTTGGGTTGTTCTACTGAAAGTTTTACTATTATTCCTGTAACGCCAGATTGTACTGCTCTAGCTAATCCTTTAGATGGTGAGACTAATGTTGCTATAGACTTCAATCAAATTACATGGAATGCTGCAACAAATGCAACGTCTTACAAAGTAACTATCTCTGGTACTGCCAATAACAATATTACTGATTTTGAAACTACTGATACTTTTTACAATTTTACTAATCCATTTGTTAATGATGAGGTTGTAACGGTAACTATAACTTCTATTAATCAAACTGTTGAAGCTATTGGTTGTACATCAGAAAGTTTTACTATTATTCCTGAAATACCAAGTTGTACTACTCTTGCGAGCCCTCTTAATGAAGCTACTAACATTGCTACAGATTTAAATCAAATCACTTGGAGTGCTGTGACAAACGCGACTTCTTATAAAATCACTATTTCTGGCACTACTAATAATGATGCTACCGATTTTGAAACTTCAGATACCTTCTACAATTTCACAAATCCATTCATAAATAGCGAAGTAGTTTCTATAACTATTATTCCTATGGATGGAATTGTAGAAGCTTTAGGTTGTTCTACTGAAAGTTTTACTATTATTCCTGTAACACCAGATTGTACTGCTCTAGCTAGTCCTTTAGATGGTGAAACTAACGTTGCTATAGACTTCAATCAAATCACATGGAATGCTGCAACAAATGCAACATCTTACAAAGTAACTATTTCTGGTACTGCCTATAACAATATTACCGATTTTGAAACTACTGATACTTTTTACAATTTTACTAATCCATTTGTTAATGATGAGGTTGTAACGGTAACTATAACTCCTATTAATCAAACTGTTGAAGCTATTGGTTGTACATTAGAAAGTTTTACTATTATTCCTGAAATACCAAGTTGTACTACTCTTGCGAGTCCATTAAATGGTGCTTTTGATGTTGCGACTAATCTGACTCAAATTACATGGAATCCTGTATCTAATGCAACGAGTTATAAAGTCACTATTACCGGAACTTCAAGTAATAATGTTTCAGATTTTGAAACCACAGATACATTTTACGACTTTTCAAGTTTATTTTTAAGCAATGAAATAGTAGCTGTAACAATCATTCCTATTAATGGAACTATTGAAGCAATAGGCTGTAGTTCAGAGATATTTGATATTGTTAAAACGCCTGTTTGTACTGAACTATTAAGTCCGTACGATAGTGAAATTGATGTCTTTATAGAAACTGACTTAACATGGGAAGCCATATCAAATGCTGATGGTTATATATTATCTGTAGGTACAGAATCTGGAGGTACTGACATTGTTGATAATTTAGATGTAGGTTTTACAACAACCTATAGTTTTGACGATGAGCTAGAAAGCATAACAACTTACTACATCACAATCATTCCGTATAACATAAATGGAGAAGCTGAAAACTGTTCAGAAAGCGAATTTACTACACTACTCGTTCCGAAAAATGATGTCAAATATGGTTTTTCACCAAATAGTGATGGTGTTAACGATTTTTGGAATATTGAAGGCATTGAAGACCATCCTAATAACACCGTAAGTATTTACAATAGATGGGGCGATTTAGTTTTTCAGATTGATGATTATAATAACACATCTAATGTATTTAGAGGAGTCGCTAATAAAAAGACTAAAATGGGAGCTGGTAAACTACCTGATGGCACCTACTTCTTTCAATTTTCAATTAGTGGTGAGCACAATTTTAAAACTTTAAAAGGTTACGTTGTTATTAAAAGATAATTAGATGAATTTTAGAAGAAAAATAATAGTTATTACTACAATTATTGGATTAACAACGCTTTTGACAAATACGGTTATTGCGCAGCAAACACCTTCGTTTTCAGAATACAACTATAATCCATTTATTATAAATCCGGCTTATGCAGGACTCACGTCAAACACGGAGTTTTCTATAAGCAATTCGGGTTATTTTAGTCCGTTTGATGGCAGTCCAAAGAGTTTTTCGTTAAGTGGACACGGTTCTATTAACCGAAAAAAGGTAGGACTTGGAGCTGGTATTGTTAGTGATGAGATTGGTGTAACAAAATCTACAAGTTTCTTTGCAGCATACGCTTATAAAATATATTTTGATTTTGATAGTGACCGTCCTTATTGGCAAAACTATTATCCAGGTGTACTTTCTTTTGGTGTGACTGCAGGCCTACAACAATACCAAGACAACCTCACAGAATTAGGTATTACCAATGATCATATTTTCGCTGAAGATATTAGTGCTACTGTACCAACAATAGGTATTGGGTTTTTATTTAATCACAATACGTTTTATGTTGGTTTTTCTTCACCTAATGTTATAGGTGATGCTCTGGTGTCTGATAAGAGTTTTAATATTTCTAATACCTATTACGGTTATTTTGGATATCGATTTTTTAACAACCGTTTTCAAGATTTACTTATTAAACCAAATGTGTTATTAAAACATGAAAAAGGTGCTCCTTTACAAGTAGATTTTAATATTGCTGTTAGTGTTAGAAACAAATTTGAGCTTGGTGGTGGTTACAGAACTAATAACTCACTTAATCTATTAGCTGGTGTATATTTATTTAATAATTTTCGACTTATTTATAATTATAATTTAACAACAAACAACTCACCCTTAGGTAATACTCATGGTTTTATTTTAAGTTATCAGTTTAACAAAGGCTATAGTAATAAGTAACATTAAACGTAACTAAATAATCCCTGTTTACATTTATATTTTAACGGTTTTCAGGGTATTGAGAAATTTGAATCCAAATTAGTTTTGTAATGTGAAAAAAAATCAAAAATTTAACCATCATGAAAACAAAACTTTTTACAATTTTAATTCTCATTTTAATAGCACAGTCGTGCAGTTTTAGCGTAAGTCCTGAAAAATATTTTGGTAAAGTTGCTCTAAACACTAATTTATTGGGTGGATTTGGAGAACAAGATTTTGAGAACTACATGAATGCAAAATCACAAAAGGCATTGTATATTAAACTTGAAAATGAAACTTATGATATGCAAGATATGCTTGTTCCTCATTTAACAACATACGTCATTCCTAATATGGAAAAAAGTATCAATGAGATTAAAGATTTAAAAGTAACAGCAAGTACAGAAGCAATGATAAATGCCTCTTTAAAACTGCATGAATTCACCTTAGACAAATACAAATCAGAATACATAAAAATTGCTAAACTTATAGATAACAATGCCCCAAAATCTGAGATTCACCAAGAAATAATCTTGTTTGAAAAATCCAATTTAGATGATTTTTGGGATTTACATTCAAATTTAATGGATATTGCAATTCCTTATGCAAAAGCTAATGGTATTGAGGTTTCTCGTTACTAATTAATCTAAAACCTCAACAATCTATTCATTACACACAGGTTAACAATTGTATGCATAAAATTTCAAATTATATCTTAAAGCTATCTCCTAAAAAATTAGCAATTTATCTAATTATTTTTCCGCTAATAGTCATAGCCTTTCATACCATTCTTTCGGTTTCTCTTCGTAATTTAAAGGAAGGACTCGAATCACAAATACAAGTGATTTCTATTCTTTTAATTGTTGTTTTTATACTTTTTGCCTTAGTTTTTTTACTCTGGATTTTATGGTTGAGAGCAACAACGCTTTCGGTAGAACATTCTAAACTTGGCATTCCTGTAAAATGGTTTCGTATTGCATTTGGGTTATTTCTGTTTTATCTACTATATAATTTAGTCTATGAGGCTTTATTTGCTTTTCTAAGCAACTCTTACGATAATTATACTTGGGTTTTATATGCAACAAGAGAAACTATCAATTTTGTTGGCCTAATAGTTCTCTATCCAATTATCTGTCATTATTCTGCAAGAGCTATTTATGTTAAAAAGAATAATAGCGACGCAACATTTGTTAATTCTACAGCATATACTTTATTACTTATTTTTATACCTATCAGTATTCCTTTTTTTCAGAAGTACTTTAGTCCTAATAAAACCGTAAAAAATACCTTAGTAAAAATTTATGCTTTAGCATTAGGAATATTAACACTCCTTGTTATAATAGCATTTATAGCTACCATTAATGGAGCATTGTAGAAAGTCTTTAACCTATTACAATCATTTATTAAATCGGTTTTGACTTTAATTCTAAAACTCGATTTTTCAAATAATAGAATCTCAATAAAGCAGCAACATACCCAACTAATAGTAAAAGAAGTATGTGAATGATTTCAGAATTGTATAATCTACTATCCACACCCATTATAGTATGTTTCTTTAAAAATTCGAAATAAGGTTTTAATGGAATTAAATTTGAAACATATTGTAATACTAGTGGCATATCTTTAAAGGACCAAGTGATTCCGGTAATTAAAAAAACAGGATACGATATAAATGCCATTATCTCCATAACCTTGGCTTGAGATTTAAAAAAAGACGACACAAACCATCCATATAATATGGTCGCCATAAAAAACAAAAAAGAGACCATAATCAATGTAAAAAAACTTCCATTTAATGGTAAATCAAAAACAGGAAACACAACAAAAAAAGTAAGCAGCATATAAGCAAAATAGAGTAATAGATAAAAACTTGTTTTACCTAATATATAATTAAGGAAACTGTAATTACTTTCTTCAAAATTAGATTTTAGAACATTATTTTCTCGGTCGTAGGCGACACTTTCAGACATACCAATTAGTAACGTCTGATGTAAAATAAGAATAAATAATGCTGGTAGTAAAAAATTACCATAATTATTAGTTGGGTTATAAACTGCATTAATTTGTGCCGTTATAGGTTGCGCTTTTAATTCTGCCAAAGAAGGGTTTATACCTTTAGATTCAAAAAACTTTTGACGAGAGTTTACGGCATATTCCATAGCGACCAAATTGACCGCTTTGTTAATATCGTTAGAAGACAGAAATTTAGAATTATTAAGAATTAAACCAATTGGTGTACTCTCTTGCGCTATTAATTTCTCTTCAAACCCTTTTGGTATATGTATTAATCCTTGCACATCAAAACTGTAAAATCCGTTTTTAGCTTCAGCCAAGTTGATGTAACTATTCGTTATATTTATTTTTTGAGTGGCGTTAATTTTATTTAAAAAGGACTTGCTGCTTTGCGAGTTATCTAAATCTACAATACCTACACTTACCTCCTCTTCATCTTTATTAAAATAAGTAGAACCCATTAAAGCAAAATAAAGTAAAGGTGCCGCCAACAAAGCCAATAGAATACTATGGTCGTTGTAGACCAAGCTGGCTTCTTTTTTGAGCAATATCCAAATGAGTTTTAAGTTCATATCGTACTCATTTTGGGGTGCAGAAATATAGTCTTTCTATTAACTATTAATCCAATACCAATAATCAATACGCCAATTAAAAGAAATACAAAGAGCCTCTGTATTTCGGGTACTATAAACTTGAAAGGTGTATTTAGTTGGTAAATTTTTAAGAAGCCTGTTAAAAAGTGTGTATAAGGGATAACTTGAGCATACACACTATTAAACCAAGGCATGGCCCAAATAGGAAACGTAAAACCGCTAAACACAAAGGCTGGTGAATTATAAAAAATAGCCACATCTAAAGCAATTATTTCATTTTTAAAGAGAAACGAGACTCCAAAACCCAGAAAAATATTAACGGTAAGAAAAATTAAAAGTAGTACTAAAAGTGAACCTATACTACCATAAATAGGAATCTGAAAAATGGGAAATACTATTGCAAATAAAAACCCACATAGACTTAAACCAAATACAAGATAGGCTAAATATTTACCTAAAATCATGGTAATAATATTTCCATTAGCAGTGGCATATAAATCTGAATAGGTATCTAATTTCCATTCGTTATTAAAGGCTCTTGAAGCGGCAAAAAATAGAATCATCTGTATTAAAACCGTTGCCAAACCAGGTAATAGATAATAAATATAGTTGTACTGAGGGTTTGCTAAAACTTTAGTATTAACATCTATTGGCATTACAGTTCCCAATATTTTATTGGGATTTATACCTAAAGATGCTATATTTTTCACAACAACAGCAGCACTCATTAGTTGTGTCACTTCTGATGCCGACTTATACAACAGATTTCCAAAAACAATATTTGTAGAGTTGATATAAATTTTTACATCAACAGGAATACCTTTAAGTACATCTTTATAAAAGTCTTTTGGAATATAGAATATACCTTGAACTTCGTTTTCTACAAACACAGATTCTAAATCGTCTTCTGAAGACATATAGTAGATAACGTCTAAGTTAGGAGACGCCTCTAATGAACGAATGTAAGTTCTGCTTAATTCACTATTATCATTATCATAAACTGCAATAGAAACTTCTCTTAGTGCACCTTTAGAGTAAATTAAACCCAATAAAATAAAGACAACAAAAGGAATTATTAAAAATAGATTTCTGGCAGATTTTTGCCGAGACAATCTTTTCATTTCCCTTTTAAAAATATGGTATACAGACCATTTCATGGAGATGATTATTTAATAATTTGAATCGACATTCCTGGACGCAAATCTGCAATACGTTCTTGTGGTTTTAGATGAATTTCAAATGATTTAAGTTCATATTCACCTTTTGCTTTTATAGGCACCCAAGTTGCAAAATCTGCCATAGGAGAAATATAAGTGACTTTAAAATTAACGAATTCATTATTTAATCCAGGCACCTTAGCCTTGTATGTTGTTCCCATTTTAAAATCAGATAAATGATCTTCTCTTATATTGAAAATAGCATATATTTTTTCGGGTATTTGAATTGTAACAATTGGATAGCCTGAAGCCATAACCTCACCTTCTTCTGCAATTTGATTGCTAATAATACCAGATGCTGGTGCAACAATATCTAACTCATCATAATAAGCTTCTACTTCATTGTACGCACCTTGCGCTCTTTCATAACTTCCTTGTGCTGCTTTTATATCTTCTTTTCTAGTCCCTTTTTTACCCATTTCCCACATAGATTTCGCAGCATTCATTTGTTCTTTAGCAGCATCATATTTAAACTGTACTTCATCCATCTCTTGTTTAGAAATAATACTATCTGCATAAAGTGCTTGATATCGTTTATAACTTTTATCGGCAAAATCAAATTGACTTTTAGCCATTAAGTATTGATTTTGTAATGCACTAACTTCCTCTTTACGTGCTCCTGTTTGTGCTTTTTCAATTAAAGACTGTGCTGCTTTTACCATACCTTCAGCTTGTCCTTTTTTGGCATCTAAAATATCTGCTTCTAGTGTTGCTAAAACTTGTCCTTTTTCTACAACACTTCCTTTTTCGATTAAAATAGAATTTACACGTCCAGGAATTTCTGATGATACATTCACTTCAGTAGTTTCTAGCATACCAACATATATTTCTTGTTCTGGAGTAGCAGACCTAACCAAAAAATATACAATAGAGAATAGTATAATAAGTATCGGAATAGCTAATATGATGTATGATTTTTTCATGGTAAAATTTGATTACTAATGATTGGTATTATTTTTTCTGGTTGTCCAATAGCACTATACAAATGAGCAATAGCTTTGTAATAACCGTCTAAAGCAACTAGTTGTTCTATTTTAGATTTTTCATAGAGCAAAGAGGCATCAATGACATCGATAGATTTACCAAGTCCTTCTTCAAAACGTCTGGTATTAATTCTAAGATTTTCTTTTGCGAGTTCTACTGTAGTTATTTGGCTATTATATAATTTTTGTTGGTTAAGCGTATTCATATAATTACTTTCTACTAGGAGTTTAATTTGTTGCGAAGCGTATGCTTTTGCATTTTTCACTTCCTCTTTCAAATGCTTACTAGCTTTAAGTTTGTTGACGTCTTTAAAACCATTAAAAATATTAAGCTGTGCTTGCACACCTACAATAAATTTTGGAGGAATAATGGGTAAATCTTCACGAAACATGTTATAAGTACCAAAAGCAGCAATATTAGGCATAAACTTAGATCGTTCTAACGCATAAGCCTGTTTAGCCATAATTTCTTTCTGGTCAATCAATTCTAACATCGGTTGATTTGTATTTGCTGTTTCTAAAAGTTCATTAAAATTGAAATTAAGGTTTTGATAGCCAATACTATCCATTACTTTAAGTGGCACAGCATCAGATAAATTCATAGTGGTGCGCAAAGCTAATTCTGCTAATTTTAATTTGTTTTTATCATTGTTTAGATCTTTTTCGGCATCAGCAACGGCTACTTTCGCTCTTAACAATACATGCTTTGGCAGAATCTCTAATTCAATTGCACGTTCTGTTTGTGCTTTATGTGTTAGCATTCCTTCATAAACCTGCTGACGTGTTTTAATTACTTGCTTTAACAAAACAACTGTGAGATAACGATCTATAAGCTCAGTTGCTATTTCGTCTTTAACTTGTTTAAATTCTATTTCAGAAGATTCTAGTTCTGCCTTGGCATACTTCTTAGCTGCTATAATTTTTCCACCTGTAAAAATGGGTTGTGTTGCTGTTATTGCTGCAGTATAAATCTGTTGGTTGTCTACAATTACATTGGGATATGCAGGAAATTGCTCTAAAACTCCGACTAAAGTACTGAATGCACTTTCTGCAGATACTCCAGATAGGCCTATCTGATCTCCATAAGCTTGTATAAAAGCAGCACCATATTTTCCTCCTAAATCATCTAAAGAACTTTGAACTTGAGATGTATTTACCTCCATATTTTCACTTAAATAAGTATAAACTCCAAGAAGATTAATGGAAGGTAAAAAATTACCCTTTGCGGCTTTATCCTCGTAATTCTTTTGCTCAACACGTTCTGCGTAGCGTTTTATATTCTCGTTATTAGAATAACTAATTTCTAAAGCTTCAGAAAGACTAATTGTTCTTTCTTGACCATAACTATAAAAATTACAGAGCAACATTAGTGACATAATGTTAATGATACTAATTGTTTTTTTTGAATATAAATAAATCAAATGTTTCATTTGTAAATTGAACATTTAGTGATAAAATTTAAGTAAAAGTACTGTTCATAAGCCTAATTAAACATGACCTATGTCAGTGTTTTTCTTCTTTTAATTTCAAAAAAAACTATCAAAACCAACACTTCTAGCACGTGTCAATAAATTCATTTGCCCTAGTGATTTAGTGCCTGTACTTAATTCAATCTTGAATATGATTAAGGTCATTGTTCACCTTTTTATTTTTACCTTAATTTGTATTAAATAAGAGAATTAAGCATGCACATATTTCGAAATCTGCTAGTGATAAGTTTATTTGTTTTTTGGGGAAGTACCAATAACACTTTAAACAAAAACCTTTATTTTGATGTCGTTCATAATGGAAAAGTAATTGGTAGCCTAAATGCCACGAAAACTTTGAAAGACTCTATAACTTACTATCAGAGTTCAACAACAATTGAAACTCGAATTATAAAAGAAATACGAGTACACTACAAATATGATGTCGCTTTTGAAAACAACATGTTAGAATCCTCTAAAGTAGATATTACCGTAAATGAAAAGCCACATGCCAAAACGCAGACGCTGAGGAATGATTCAGATTATCAAATTATAAAAAATGATGAAGACAATGAAATCTTAACAGACTCAATTAATTATACAACGGTTCAACTTTATTTTAAAGAGCCAAAAAACATAAAAAAGTGCTTTTCTGAACAAGATGGAAGTTTTAATACCATAATGGCATTAGGAAATCATTCGTATAAAAAAATTAATTCTAAAGGACGAGAAAACATTTACTACTACAACAAAGGGATTTTAAAAAAGGCAACTATAGATAGCGGATTAATTAAATTCGAAATTATTGCCAAAAACTAATACAACTTAAAATTATGACGATAGCTCTAATTATATATTTTCTTATAGCGTTCGTTTTAATGGGCAGATTGTTGCTTTATGGTGTGCGTCCCACAAAAACGTTGGCTTGGCTGTTAGCTATTTTTACAATTCCGGTTGGTGGTATGTTGTTTTATTTTATACTTGGCAGAAACCGAAAAAAGAATAAATTCTATACACTTAAGAAAACTAAGGCTATTTCAGAATATCTAGAAAAGGTTGAAAACAATGATCATATAGACAAAGTAAACAATGTACCTATAGCCATTAAAAACCATTTAAAACTAGTTAAACTTGTCACTAAAGGTTCTAACTTCAATCCTACTTTTGGAAATGAATTAATTCCTTTAAAAAATGGGGCTTCTACGTTTGAAGCTATTTTTTTAGCTATGGAAACAGCAAAAAAGTTCATTCATATTCAGTATTATATTTTTGAAGAAGGTGATTTAGCCGAAAAATTTAAATCCATTCTAATTCAAAAAGTAAGAGAAGGTATTGAAGTACGTTTTCTATACGATGCTTTAGGAAGCCGATCATTAAGTAATAAATATATTAATAGCCTTAAAGCAGAAGGCATAGAAGTTTATGGATTTTTACCTATGCATTTTGGTAAATTTATTTCATCCATAAATTACAGAAACCATCGAAAAATAGTTATTGTAGATGGTATTTATGGTTTTACAGGTGGTATTAACGTCGCTGACAAATACATCTCTGGTGATCCTATATTGGGGAATTGGTACGATATGCACTTGCAATTAAAAGGCAATGTTGTGAATAGTCTACAAGCCGTTTTTGCTATGGATTGGAGTTTTGCTAGTGGTACAGATAACTTATTAAATACAAAATACTTAGTAAAACACACAACAGATAATAATTCTATTGCGCAAGTTGTTGCTGGTGGTCCAGATTCTGATTTCTCTTCCATACATCAACATTATTTTTCAATAATTAACAGTGCAAAAAAATATGTTTACATAACCAATCCTTATATAATTCCTGGAGAAGCTTTAAAAGAAGCTTTACAAGTTGCAGCAATGAGTGGTGTAGATATTAGATTATTATTATCTGCAAATTCAGATAGCCTTTTGGTAAAATGGACTGTGCGCTCAAGCTTTGAAGATTTGTTAGCCGCAGGTGTTAAAATCTATTTATATCCTGATGGTTTTTTACATGGCAAGGTAATTATCTCAGATGATGAACTTGCCACGATAGGAACTGCAAATCTAGATATTAGAAGTTTCGAAGAGAATTATGAAGTCAACGTTTTAATTTACGATAGCAATATTACCACAGAATTAAAGCAAGACTTTTTAAAAGATTGTAAAAAAAGTGAGCCATTAGATTATGAACAATATCTAAAAAGACCAAAAACAGAACGATTAAAAGAAGGCATCGCCAAAGTATTTAGTCCTGTTTTATAATATCATATTTTTAGATTAATTTAGATGTCAAATTGAATAACTATCATCATAATACCTTTATAAAACAAATAATAAGTCGTTAAATGAATATTGGATTGGTACTTTCTGGAGGTGGTGCGCGAGGTGCAGCTCATATAGGCGTAATTAAAGCTTTAGAAGAAGAAGGCATACATCCAACACATATTTCTGGCGCTAGTGCAGGTGCCATTGTAGGTAGTTTATACGCAGCAGGCGTTTCTTGGTCCGAAATATTACGTTTCTTTAAAACCATAACTATTTTTAGTGCTTACAGATATGCACGCAACAAACCTGGTTTCTTAAATTCCGTGAACTTTTATGATGACCTTAAAGCCTTTTTTCCTGAGGATAATTTTGATACTTTAAAAAAGCCATTGTTTGTTACTGCTGCAAATATTGTAGATGGCACTTCAAAAATATTTAGCAAAGGCGAACTCATTAAACCCATTATTGCTTCAGCATCTTTTCCTGGTGTTTTTACACCTACCGAAATCAATGGTGAATACTATGTAGATGGTGGAACTTTAAATAATTTCCCTGTAGAACCGTTAAAAGTAACTTGTGATAAAATTATTGGCGTTTATGTTAACCCATTAAAAGAAGTTACCATTAAGGATTTAAGACATTCATATTCCATAGTTGAAAGAGCTTATAAAATTAAAGTTGCCGCAGAATCAATGTGCAAATTTCCTGATTGTGATATGGTAATAAATCCGAAGGACTTAGTGAAATATGGCACTTTTAACATGAATAATATTGATGCTATTTTCAACTTAGGCTACACTTCTACAAAAACGATATTAGCAGAAAACAAAGCTTTATTTAAAAAATAAATTAGCGCTTCCATTCTTTCTTTTTCTAATTAAAATGACATAGGTCATTTTAATTAGAAAAGGGTTCATCTAGTTTTGTAAACGACATGATTTTCAGCCAAATGGAATTACTAACACATTTAGATTCTTGGATTACCTATAGTTTAGTAATTCTTTGTTGCATACTACTTGGTCTACTTGTACAATGGATTCTTTTTTTACTTATTAAACTCTCTATTAAAAGAAAGTCCACAATTCTAAAGAAGCAACTGCTCAAACATTTAACGCTACCTGCCAAATTTCTATTTCCTATTCTATTTATTTTTAGTGCGTTTAATATTCTAGATATAAACGCCTCTTGGCAAAAGGTTTTTGAAAGTCTCATCATCATTAATTTTTCTTGGTTATTAATCGCTTCATTAAATGCAATAGAAAATGTTGTTAAAGAAAAATTTACTAATAATGATATTCATAAAATAGAGGAAAGAAAAGTTTTAACGCAGTTGCGTTTTATAAAAAGCCTATCTGTAGTTATAATTATTACGCTGGCTGTTGCTGCAATTTTGTGGAATATCCCTTCAGTAAGAAAACTTGGTACTACCATATTAACTTCTGCTGGTGTTATAGGAATCATAGCAGGTGTTGCCGCTCAAAAATCAATAGCCAACCTCATTACAGGTTTTCAAATAGCATTTACACAACCCATAAAAATTGACGACGAAGTGGTTATACAAGGTGAGTTTGGTGTCGTAGAAGACATAACACTGACCTATGTTGTTATTAAAACATGGGATTGGAGACGTCTAGTTCTTCCTCTTAATTATTTTAATGATAACTCTTTTGTTAATTGGACATTTAGCACACAAGACTTAATTGGTACCGTATTCTTACATGTAGATTATATGTTTCCTGTTATTGATATAAGAAAAAAGCTATTGCACGTCCTAAAAAATGATGCCTTATGGGATAAGAATGTCGCTGAGTTACTCGTCACAAATACAGATTCAAATACCATGGAACTAAGGGCAACATTTAGTGCAAAAAACGCAAGTGATATTTGGAATTTAAGATGTAATGTAAGGGAAAAACTAATTAAATTTATTCAAGAAAATCATGCAGACAATCTTCCTAAAATAAGACAAATTAATATCAGTAGAAACATAGACTAAAATGCTTAAAACAAAGCTCTAAATATGAAATTAGATAACCTTATCAATAATCTATCAGGTCTATTTTATCGTAGAAAGAACGATAAAAACTGGACAATAGAAGCTATAAGTAAAGGTTGTTTTGCCTTAACAGGATACACACGTGAGGATTTCTTAAATGGAACAGTAACTTTAGCTCAAATGATTATAGCTAAAGATTTTAATTCAATTTCTAAACAGCTACAAAAAGCAATCATTAACAAAGTGCTTTTTAATATTGAATACCAAATAACGCATAAAAACGGAACAGTTAGGAGTTTTTTAGAACAAGGTCAAGGTGTTTATGACACTAATGGCAATTTAACTGCTTTAGAAGGTTTTATACAAGACATTACAAAACAGAAAGAAACAGAAAGGCAATTATTTGAAAAGGAAGCTAGAAATAAGGCTTTATTAGAAGCTATGCCAGATATGCTATTCATTCAAGATTTAGAAGGAAATTACCTCGATTGTTATGCTCCACAAGATGAAAAACTGTTTGTATCTCCCGATAAGTTTATAGGTAAGAACATGAAAGAAATATTACCTTCTCATGTATTTAAAATCATGAGAAAGGCTCATAGTCTTGCCATTAAAAGCGGAGAATTACAAATTGAAGAGTTTAGCGTTAAGACTGAAGCTAGAGAAGATTTTTTTGAGGCTCGAGTAGTCCATTTAAATACACATGGCGTTCTTACTATTGTTAGAGACGTTACCGAACGTAAGATTGCAGAAAAGCAAATTATTAAGAACGAAGCGCAGATAAGAGTTCTCTTAAAAACGTTACCAGACGTTATGATAGTTTATGACAAACACGGCAATCACCTTGAGTTACATGCGCCCGAAAACCATCAACTTGTAGTACCTTACGATGACCATATTGGTAAAAATATTGATGCTATTCTTCCTAAAGACGTTTGTACAATAATTAGACAAGGTTTTACTAATTGTGAACTAACAAAGGAGATTCAAACTATTGAGTACTCACTTCAAATTAATAATAAATTAGTACATCTTGAATCGCGAATAATCCAAACGGATGAAGGAAATTTTTTAACTATAATTCGCGATGTTACAGAAAAAAAAGACATTGAAAAGAGTATTTTAGAAAATGAAGAACGAAAAAGACTGGCCTTAGAAGTAGGTGAATTTGGCTCTTGGGAGTGGAACTTAATTACCGACCAAATAGTTAGAGATGCTTTTCAAGAGAATTTATTAGATATAAATAACGATACAGATACGTACCAATCGTTTACAAATAAGGTTCATCCTAAAGATAGAACGTATGTAAAATCAAAAGTATCAGAAGCTATAAAAACAGCAAGTACTTATACTTTAGAATATAGAGTAATACATAATGACAAATCGGTTCACTGGTTACACGAAAAAGGAAAAATTTTCAAAAACAAAACAGGAAAACCAGTAAGAATCATTGGTGTAACCCACGATATTACTGCAAAAAAGATAACAAAACAAAAACTAAAAGAAGATGAGGAAGCCTTACGTAATTATACCGAAAAATTAGAAAACAAGGTAAAAGAACGCACCCACGAACTCACATCTACGGTTCAGAAATTAATAGAATCTAACTTGAGCTTAGAAGATCAAATTTTAATAACTAAGTCTGCAGAAAACGAAAGAGAAAAGAACAAATATTTACTTGATAATATTTCTCAAAATTTCCCAAAAGGATTTGTGGCTGTTTTTGACTCTGATTTTAACACACTATTAGTTGAAGGAGAAGAAGTTGAAGAATTAGGATTTAAAGGATTAGCCGAATCAAAAACTTTATTAGACAATTTTATAGGTGTTCCGGATAATGTGAAAAACAAAGTAAAAGCCCACATTATAAAAACATTTAAAGGTGAACATTGTTCTTTTGAAATCTCCTATCAAAACCGAACATTTTTAGTAAACACAACACCTTTATACAATGCAGAAAAGAAAATAGAACAAGTTTTGTTAGTGCATAACAATATTACACTTCAAAAAACTGCAGAATCTAAAATATTAAAAAGCTTAAAAAAAGAACAAGAGCTAAGTGAATTAAAATCTCGTTTTATTTCAATGGCATCGCACGAGTTTAGAACACCACTTAGCGCTATACTATCATCTGCCATACTAATAGAAAAATTAAACGCACCTGGTAAAGAGGAAAAAAGATTAAAGCATGTCTCAAAAATTAGATCTAATGTAAAAGACTTAGTGATAATACTTAATGATTTTCTATCATTGAGTAAACTCCAAGAAGGAAAAATTATAGCACAACCATCATCTTTTAATTTTATTGACTTTTCAAAATCTGTTATTGAAGAAATCCAAGGCATTAAAAAAGAAGGTCAAGACATCTATTTTAATCACCAACAACCAAATATTACGGCATTTTTAGATCAAAAGTTATTGAAACATATCATCTTTAATCTATTATCTAATGCCATTAAATATTCCGAAGAACATAAACCGATTACATTTAATATAGAATCAACCAACCAATATTTAGTTATAGAAATTAAAGATGAAGGTATTGGTATCCCAAAAGAAGATTTAAACAATATGTTTCAACGTTTTTATCGCGCAAATAACACAACCAATATTCAAGGCACAGGATTAGGATTAAATATTGTAAAACAATACACCGAACTTATGGGAGGCACAATTTCATTTAAAAGCGAATTAAATGTAGGCACAACTTTTTGGGTTGAGTTTCCTCTAAATAAAAAATAAAATGAAAAAAATACTATTAATAGAAGACAACAACGATGTTAGAGAGAATACATCCGAAATTCTTGAATTAGAAAATTACGAGGTAACTACTGCTGAAAACGGTAAAATAGGTGTAGACAAAGCATTGAATAATATTCCAGATTTAATAATATGCGATATTATGATGCCTGTGTTAGACGGTTATGGTGTGTTTAAAAGCTTAAGTAACAACCCAAAAACGGCAAGCATTCCTTTCATTTTTTTAACAGCCAAATCTGAAAAAGCAGATATGAGAAAAGGCATGAATTTAGGTGCTGATGATTATTTAACTAAACCATTTGAGGAAGATGAATTACTGGAGGCTATTGAATGTAGAATTAAAAAAAATGACTTTCTAAAGAAAGAATTCTCTAAAAACACAGAAGGAATTACTCAATTTCTAAATGAAGCTTCAGAATATCTCAACTTAGAAGCATTATCTAAAAATCGTAAACAAGAATTTTACAAGAGTAAAGAACGCATTTTTGATGAAGGTAACGCTGCACACCAATTATTTTATATACACAGCGGAACTATAAAAACATACAGAACTACTGAATCTGGAAAAGAATTTGTTACTGGCTTTTTTGGCGAAGGAGATTTTATTGGTCAATTATCTTTGCTTGGTGACTCTGGTGTTTACATAGAAACAGCTAGTGTTTTAGAGGATGCAGAAATCTGTGGTATTCCAAAAGCAGACTTTACAAAATTGCTCTATGGTAATAAAGAAGTGTCTAATAAATTTATTGAGATGATGTCTCATAATTTAATTGACCTACAAGAACATTTAGTAGATATGGCTTTTGCCTCTGTAAGACAAAAAACAGCTAAAGCCTTGTTAGAACTAGATGCAAAAGGTATGATTGCAGATGAAACTCATAAAGGTATAAGTATACCAAGAGAAGATTTTGCTGGCTTAATTGGCACCGCAACAGAAACGGCTATTAGAATGCTAACAGAGTTTAAAAACGAAGGATTAATCACGGTAGAGACCAACAGAAGGCTCGTATTATTAGATAAAGAAAGCTTAAAGGATATTGCTGAATTTGGTTAAGTTATTTTTTGAATTTATTCAAAACTTTTTCAGTCACTAAACTTAAAAGTTCATTTTGCAAAAATCCTTTCAATTCATTTTTAATTGTCAAGGGCTTTAAGTTTAATTTAGAATTTTTTAAACTCAATTTTAAACCCTCCTTATAAATTTGCTTTTGCAAACTAAGTATCTTTAATTGGTTGTCTATTTCGTTAAACGAATTATAGCTTTTTGGTATCATCTTTAGTAAAATAATAATTAGAAAATTTTCTCAATAAAGGTCCATTTAGTTTTGATCTAAACACATATGTAATTAGTGCAACTAAAGCATAAAAACCACCTACAATTAAGAATCCATAAAATGTATTGTCTAAAACTTGCGCCAATCTAAATGCAAAAGCAAAAGATAAAATTAATAATGTAATACCTAATAGAGCACCTATGATTATAATTTTAGTAATATATAAAACGCCAATCATAAGTGCCTTAAAACTTTTTAGCTTAATGTATTCTTCACTACTCTCAATGTATCCGTGAATATTTACATCTGCTTGCAATAAGTTTTCTTTAAATTCCTCAAAAGCCATGATTAGTTTTTTTGAGCGTGTGAATTTTTATATTTAAGTTCTTCTAACTTATGTTCTAAACTAGAAATAATATCTTCTGCCTTGCCACTCATATTAGAAATGGTATCATCTAATTTCTGTTCAAACTCTACTTTTTTGTCATTTACAGTTTTTGTAAGGTCTGCTTTTGCATGCGCAATACGCTCTGCAATTTCATGTTTAGTTTCTTCTGTTTTTTGTTTAATTTTTCCTCTGGTTTTAGAACCTTTATCTGGTGCGTACAAAATTCCAATTCCTGCTCCTATTACTGCTCCTGTTAATAAAGCCAATAATGTGTTTTCGCTATTATTTGTCATGATTACTATAATTTAAAACCTATGCAAATGCAATAAGGTCTGGTTAACTAACTTTTATACATCAAAATTAGTGCAAACACCCCTTTATTAGAATGACCTACATCATTCTCAAAAAAAAATATAGACAAGCTAAAAATTACCAAATTGATATAGGTCATTTCGTACAAAGCTTAATGGCAGTAATTTAGTAGGGTATTAAGATTTAATGCAGTAAATAATACAAAAGAGATGGCCTCCAAATTAGAAATAGCAAGAGAGAAAAAAGTACTTATACAATCCTTTCCAAAAATCCGACTGATAGAAAACTTAATAAAACGTATTTGTAAAATGGATATTAAAACTGTCCAGATTTCAGTTTTAGGAAAATTAGAGAGCATGGATTTAGAAACACACCATGGAGACTCTTGGTTAGATTTAAAAAGATACTGTGACAATGAATTGAAACTATCTTCAAATTTCGGAATCATCTCAAACCCTGAAATAGGCACTATTTTTATAGCAGGATTTTTAGCGCCTTTGTTTTTACAAGAAGTAAATAAAAAACAAATAGGAGAAATGCCTACCGCAATATTCGGCATTTTAAGAGGTCTTGGTATAGAACCAAACAGTGTAAGTAGTTATTTAAAAACTCTAAATAAAAACAATTTCTTATTAATAGTTAGAGGAAATAAAAATGAATTAATTTCATTAGAAGACAGTTTAAAAAAATAGAAAAACAACCTAATTTCTTAATTGTACTATACAATTTTATTGTAATTTAACTAATAGCTGATAATTTAATCTGCAGTAATAAGACCAATAGTTCCTACAATAATAGTCACAGTAAATTCATCCTCTATTATTTCACCATCAGTATATATTAATTTAATAATTTGCTCACCGTCTGAAAGTGTCTTAAAATCGAATGTGTAGGTTGTTTTATCAGTCTCTGTTGATATGGTTACTGGTTTTAGCAGTTTAACATAGGTTTTTTTAGAAATCAATTCCCACTGATAGTCAGAGTTTGAATCACCTTCTAATACAATTTGAAAAGGATCATCCTCACTGAGCTCAATCGTTTTGTTATTAGACTTGTAAGTAATTGGACCAGAACAGCTAACTAACATCAAAGTAATTAGTAAGGTCGCAATAATTTTTAGATTTAAATAATTAAGTTTCATAGTGTTTTGTCTTGTAAAACGTTAGAATAAAAAAAAAGGAAGCCAACCAACCAAGGCTTCCTTTTCCCAACCTAAAACTAATAGCTTAACATATCAATTAGCCAAATAATTAGTTATTTCTAAACTGATAATTTTCACTACAAATTATGAGTTTTAAGTTGATAACTCATAGTACAAATACCATTTCAGCTATCAATTTAACGTTATTAAAGGTTGATATTTATTTTTTTATGAACTTTTAAAATTTCACCTTTTTCATCCATAAATACTACTTTTTCATCATCTCCTTTTTTAAGAATAAGTTTGTAACGCTCTTTAGATTTCTTATTAGCAAAATGAATCATTTTATAATAATCTTTTTTTAGAGTCCAGCCTGGGAAACTTTTAGCCACAGCCTCTCTAACTTCAATATTAGGTGCCACATTTTTTAAATGCTCTACAGTACTTAATTCCTCTCCTTCTTTATTATAAGTGACTACTAAACTACCTTGTTCTCCTTTAAATTTGACCTGAAAGGTTTCATAATCTTCTTCGGATTCAATATCATCGTTTATGTATACATCTTCTTCTATATATTCTATAGGTAGTGCATAAAACTCAATAACCTCTAAATTACCATAATCATTATCAATAGATTCAATAATAGTTGTAGGAACAGTTTCCTTTTTGATTTTTACTTTAAAAAACGTGTCTTGACCATAGGAATGCATTGTTATTCCTAATGTTAATAGGCCTAAAAAAATTTTCTTCATTTTTTTTATATTTATAATTAAATTACTTCTAATTCATTTTTCACTTCATAAACACCAGGAGCATAATAGGCCGTTTTTCTGGCTTCATCTTTTTCTAAGATTGAGTTTACCTTACCTATAAGCTTCACTGTATGCCCTTCTACCTCAACAATAATATTTTTAGCTTCTACATCTGCCATTCGTTCAAAAGCGCGTTTTATTTTCTCTTTAATTTCAACAGGCTTAACCGCTCGTTTTAAGGTTATACTATCTGATACTCCGTGTACACCTTTAATTTCTTCAACGGAATTAATAGCGGACGTTTTCTGATATTCCCACTCAACCTCTCCAGTGAGGTAAACCCAACCATCTTCTACTTTAACATTTACAACATCATCAGGCAGAGAAGAGTGCCACTTTATAGCATTAAAAGCTGCTTTAGCAATATCGGCATCAGTCTGTTTATCATTTACTGAATACTGAACCTTTATTTCTTCTGCAACAGCTTTTACGCCTGTTACATTCTTTACAGCATTTTCTACTGCTCTCTTTTTTGTGTAATTATCTACAATACCATTTAGAGTTACAACTCCGTTTTTAACAGTAACACCAATTTCCGTTTCGTCTATGTTGGGTTGCCAAGCTAACTCATCAAGAACATCTTCCTTAATACTTAAATCTGATCTCATAATATTCTAAGTTTTAATTATACTTTATTTCTAGTCAAAAGTAGCTCGCTATTAAGCCATTGGAAATGATTGAGATCAGAACAAAATAAATTATCACACTGATCTGGATCATTTCATTATAGGGCTGAAGTTTGCACCTTTACATTATAATTATTAAGAATTAGTATTATGCAAACCGATGTTTCTTATTATCAAAACAAAAAGGAGTTTAGACTATTTGTAACTAAATCTTACTCGGATTTAGTTCAACTAAAAAAAGAAGGCAACCAAGCCTCTTTTAATACCTTAGTGATTAAGATTATGCCACAAATTAGACAGTATGTAAATACGCAATTAAATACGGCTATAAAAAAAGGACACTTTTCTAAGAACAAGTTTAAAGCTGATGATATTATAGATCAACTATTTATAGAAATCTATGACCATATTGAAGAGGTTAAGCAAGAAAAAGACTTTTACCTATGGCTATTTAAAAAAACCAATAATCTGTTAGAAGATATAACGGTTGAAGAAGAGTTTGACGAATTTTTCTTTAAAAACATTGACGATTACACAAGACCTGAATGGGATGAAATGCAAGAAAAATACAGTACAGATGGTGGTGGTGATTTATTACTTATTGAAGAATTAGATGACCAATCTTATAATCACAATGATTATACATTAAACCATGTATTTATTGAGAATGATGAAAACGACTGGATTAAAAAAATTGATAAAGATTTAAGTACTAAAGATATTAATAACCACATAGAAATGATGTTATATAATATGCCTTTAGAAATGCGAATTGTATATCAACTCTCCACTACTCAACATTTAAGTTTAGATGAAATTGCACAGATAAGAAACAATACACTTATTGACGTACAACAACTTTTAAAGGATGCTAAAAAAGCCTTACAAGTCAGCTTTATAAATAGATATCCTGTACAATAAAATCACTTTGTAAGATGAACTACAAGGATTATTATAAAATATTAGGAGTTAAAAAAGATGCTTCTGCTAAAGATATAAAAAAAGCATATCGAAAATTGGCAGCTAAACATCATCCGGATAAGAATCCTGATGATAAGTTAGCTGAAGAAAAATTTAAAGAAATAAATGAAGCCAATGAAGTTCTCAGCGATAAAGAAAAGCGAGAAAAATACGATACGCTAGGTTCTAACTGGGAAGCTTATCAAAATACAGGAGATGATTGGAGAGATTACGCCAATAATGCTAATCAACAACAAAACCGCAGAAATAGCTATTCTTACCAAGGTGACCCTTCTGATTTCTTTGGTCAACGTGCACAAGGAGGCGAAGATTTTTCTAGCTTCTTTGAAACATTTTTTGGAGCAGGTAGACAAAGTGCAAAAGGTCAAAGGACTAATAACTCTGGAGGGGATACAAAAGCAGAAATGCCTATAACACTTTTAGAAGCCTACCAAGGAAGCAAACGCACCTTTGAAATACATAATAAAAAATTACGTATCACCATTAAACCAGGCTCTTACGATGGTCTGCAATTAAAAATAAAAGGAAAAGGACAACAAGGCGTTAATGGTGGTCATAGAGGAGATTTATACATTATTCTGCGCGTACAACAAGACCCTCAATTTGAAAGAAAAGGAGATAATCTTATTTACAATGCAACTGTAGATTTATATACAGCGCTTTTAGGAGGAAAAATAGAAGTACCAACACTTTCTGGCAGTGTAAAAGTAAACATCCCTAAAGGAAGTGAAACAGGTAAAACGCTAAGATTAAAAGGGAAAGGAATGCCTAAATATAGTAAGCCTTCAACTTATGGGGATTTACTGGTAAAATTAACCATCAGTATGCCAAAAAAACTTACTGAAGAAGAACAAGATTTATTTAGAAAATTACAAAGTTTAAGAGAACCACAAACAACAAATGCATTATAAAAAATACAATTATGGACATATTAATTTCAAACCCAAAAGCACAATATCTATTAGGTGCAGGACTAGATGTATTACACTTTGAAAGCAGAGAATGGTTAGATACTATTAACTTTCACAAAGATGAAGTTAGATTTTTCGAAGACCTTTTAACTAAAAAAGAAGCTTCTAAAAAGAACAATTCAGACTATGAAAACATGCTAAAAAATTTAGACAAAATTCATAATGATTTGTTTAACGATTTAGAAGAAAGCATCATAGAACACGAACAATTATTATCTAGAATAGAACTTTCTGAGAAAGGATTATCAGACAATGATTACAGACAGAAACATCAGCACATCCATAACAAAATGGACACGTTTTCTAATGATTTTAAAACCTTTAAAAAAATAGTTTTTGATTATTCTAAAGGTCTATAACATTAAATCATCCAACTATTAATCAGTGAATTAATAGTTGGATTAACATTAAAAACAATGAAAGGAGAATTTTATAAAATAGTAAATGAACAAACACCTGTTTTGGTAGATTTCTTTGCAGAATGGTGTGGTCCTTGCAAAGCGCAGTCTCCAATTATTAAAGAACTTGCACAAGAAGTAAACGGAAAAGTGCGTATTATCAAAATAGATATTGATAAAAATCAAGCTGTAGCACAACGTTACAATGTAAGAGGCGTACCGACTTTAGTTTTGTTCCAAGCGGGAGAAATAGTTTGGCGACAATCTGGTGTACATAGTAAGTCGCAACTTATAAATGTAATTAAGCAACACACCTCTGTATTGGGATAAATATAAATCTTTAAAAAATAGTATTATGGAATTAGCAATATATACAACAACCTATGATATAGCAGATACAGTTCAAAATTTTATGAATATTTATTATGCTACACACATGAAATATTTGGCAAGTGACCTTCTAGATAAAGGCTTGTCACCAGTACAAATCTCTGATGCTATTTCTGCTGCAATTAAAGTAGCAAATTCTTCAGGAATTGAAGCACACAAGCATTTTATGCCAGTTTTTAGTGGATTAAAGGATGGAATTATTCAAGACTGTAAACTTTCTGATTTAGGTTATGGATTGGTGATGATGAATGCGGATCCTAGTTTACCTGTAGTTAGTGAATTTCAGGTTGATATTTTAAATGATTATCTCAATAAGTAACTTTTTTGTTGAAGCATTAGATAAAACTACAAATCAACTTCTAGGGCAATTGGACAATGGTCGGAGCCTAAAATATGAGTATAAATAGTCGCAGATTTTAATTTTTTAATTAATAATGTATGAGCTAAAAAATAGTCTATTCTCCAACCCGTATTTCGTTCTCTAGACTTAAAGCGATAACTCCAAAAAGTATACATAATATCACTTGGATAGAAATACCTATACGTATCTACAAAACCAGCATTAATAAGGTTATCCATGCCATCTATTTCTACTTGTGTATAACCTGCTGTCTTGTTATAATTTGATTTATAATATTTTAAATCGATTGCTTTGTGAGCCACATTAAAATCTCCACAAATAATTACAGGCTTCGATTTTTCTAGCTCTTTTAAATAGTGCAAAAAATCTAAATCCCATTGTTTTCGATACTCAAGTCGGTCTAATTGTTGTCCGGAATTAGGTACATAGACATTCACTAAATAGAAATTTAAATACGTTGCACATTGAAGTCTTCCTTCCGCATCATGTTGGGTTATACCCATATCGTTAGTAACTGATATAGGTTTTATTTTACTTAAAATTACGGTCCCTGAGTATCCTTTTTTTTCTGCCGAATTAGAATATTGCTCATAATCAGATAATTGTAATAAAGCTTTTTCTACTTCAGCATCTTGAGCTTTTGTTTCTTGTAAACACAAAATATCCGGATTCAATTTCTTTATAGAATCAAAAAAATCCTTCTTTACAATGGCTCTTATCCCATTAACATTCCAAGAAACTATTTTCATATTAAATCTTATTTCTCTTAAAGTTAAGACATTAATCTAAAACATCTAATTCATTTATTACAACATCAACACCTGGTAATAAATATGCTGCATTTTCAGCTGCTTTCATTTCTGCTATAGAATGTACTGTGCCGTATAACTTAATTAAGTCTTCGGTTGCTTCTACTGTGATACCACTAGCTTCAATATCTGCAGTATGCTTTAATGCATTTGCTATTCTGTCTTTAATATCATTTACGTTAACTGAATTTTTTACAGTTATGGTATTATTTACCCATTTTGCACCTGTGACATCTTCTGCTACACGCTTAGCCGCATCTTTTTGGTAAGCTGATGCAACTACACCAGAAAGCGAAATCCAACCGTCTCGTACTTCAATATCAATTTTGTCTTCAGGGACTGCAGTGTTCCATTTAAAAGCCTGTACAATAGCCTTAGCAATTTCCTTATCTGTTTGTTTATATTTAGTGCCATACTTCACCTGAATATTCCCAACCAAAGCTTTTACTCCTTTTACTCTTTTAACAGCTTCTTCTGCTTCCACTTTTTTAAGATAGTCGTTTAAAACACCTGTGAGCATGACTGTTCCATCTTCTACTACAACTCCAATTTGAGTTTCATTTACATTGGGCTGCCATGCCAATTCTTTTAAAATGCTATTTTTAATTTCTAAATCTGTTTTCATGATTTACTGGATTTATGTAATTATTTATTGAAGTTTTAAAAACTTTTACCTTAGCCTTTTAAACTATAAACAACCTATTTCAAAAAATCTGGTTTCTTATAGGTTGGATTAGGATATTTATAAAACCCTTCGCTTGTTGCAACGCCTAATTTGTTCTTATCTATAAAATTTTCTTTTAAGTATTTTACCGTTTTTATTTTTAAGGGATCTTCGGTCTTATCAGCCGCCATTTTATCAATATTATAAGCTGTTGTAATACCTACAACATCAAGTATACCAAAAGGTCCTACTGGTGCACCAGTTGCTTTCATCCATGTTTTATCTATAGTTTCAGTATCTGCTATGTCATTAACTAATAAGCTTGTTGCTGCACTTAATAATGGCACTAATAATGAGTTAAGAATATAGCCTGGTTGTTCTTTGTGAAGCGGTAATGCCAACATTCCAATTGCCTTTGCAAAAGCAACAACATCATTAAAAACTTTTGAGTCTGTAGTAGCATGACCCATAATTTCTGCGGTATTATGAACCCAAATAGTATTAGCAAAATGTAATGCCAAAAACTGAGAAGGTCGCCCTGTTACTTCTGCAAATTGACTCGGTAAAAGTGTTGAAGAATTGGTAGCAAATACCGTTTTTTTCGGAGCTACTTTTGCTAATTTTTGATAAAAATCTAATTTAATTTTAGAGTTTTCTGGTACAGCTTCAATAAGTAAATCAGCATCTTTAACAGCTTCAGCTAAATTTGAAGTATAACTTAAGTTTTTAAACGTACTATCAATTTGTTTTTGTGTTGCATTTACATCTCTTTTATAAGCCTCACTTAACGTATTAAATTTTGTTTTAGCTTTCTCTAAATTTGCATCAGTAATGTCATAAATAGTTACATTAAATCCATAAAATGCAGTTTGAAATGCTATTTGGTATCCTAAAACACCACTTCCTGCTATGGTAATATTTTTGTAATTCATCATAATAATTTTTAATAGTTACTTGTGTTTTATTGAATTTTAAATAATCTTCTATTAATCACATATAGATGGCAACATATTCTACTTGTAGTTCATTTTTAACATCAGTAATACCTTCTGCCATATAGGCTGCTCTTAAAGCATCATCCTTTTCCTTAATTGAATTTACTTCACCTCTTAAGATTGCGGTATTACCTTCAACTGTAACAGTAATATTATTAGCATCAATTGTTGCCGAACGCTCAAAAGCCTTTAAGATATTATGCGCTATATCAATAGGCGGAACTTTTGCCGCAATAGTGATATCATTAGATATACTTTTTATCCCATCAATATATTCTAAGCTTTTTTCTGCTTCACTTTTTTGATATGCCCATTTTACTATACCTGATAAGAAAACATGGCCATCCTTAACTTGCACATTAATTTTTTCTTGTGGTACAGAGGTGTTCCATTCTAAATCCGATTTTATTTTTTTAAAAAGGTCTTTGTCATTGATACTACTTTTATACTCAACTTCAATATTTTCTTCAACAGCCTTTACACCTTTTACTTTTTTAACTGCATTTTCAACTACTTCTTTCTCTGCTAAATTATTCACTGTACCAGAAAGCCTAACTACACCATATTTAACTTCGATACATAATAGTTTTTCCTTTAGAAGTGGTTGCCAAATTAACTCCTCTAGTACGTCTTGTTTTATTTCTGAATCTGTTCTCATTTTGCATTTATTTTAAATAAATAACACTAATTTTAATGTAAAATTAGCACACTTTAGCGTGCTAGATAATGACTTAGATCATTATAAAAACAGCCCTAATCTTCGTAAAGACAAGTGCTGTTTTTTTTGTTTAAGCAATACATATTGAATCCTTGAGTAATTCAAAAAAATAATGCTAATAAGCAACTTCTAGTTCATTATCCACAGTCCAAACTCCAGGTGAGTAATACGCTGTTTTTCTGGCATCATCTTTTTCTTTTAAAGAATGTACTTTCCCTGTTAATTTAACCGTATGACCTTCAGCCGTTACATTAATACCTTTAGAATCAATATCTGCAGAACGCTCAAAAGCCTTTCTGATTTTAGTTTTTATATCTCCTGTATCTACTAAATTTTTCAGTGAGATATTATTAACTACATATTTTACACCTTGTAGATTCTCTACCGATTTTTTTGCAGCATTTTTTTCAAAATCCCACTTCACTTCACCAGTTAAGTAAACCCAGCCATTTTCGACTTTTACATCAACTTTGTTCTCAGGTACTGAAATATTCCATTTTAAGGCATTTACTGCTGCAGATGCTATTTCCGTATCAGATTTCTTATAGCCGTTTCCATAGTGCACTTCTATATCTTCTGCAACCGCTTTTACGCCAACAACGCTTTTAACTGCATTTTCTGCTTCTCGTTTCTTTACATAACTATCAACGGTTCCGGATAGTGTAACAACACCATCTTTTACAACGACTCCGATTTGAGTTTCATCGATACTTGGTTGCCATTCTAGTTCATCTAATACATCTTGTTTGATACTTGAATCTGTTCTCATCATTTTATGATTTAAATTAAACTTTGTTTGAATACATCAAAGATATTTTAGATTTAAAGCACTGACAATGACACACATCAGAAGGAATTATTTTTCTGAAAGTTTTAACATAGATTTTATTTTTTAGATAGAATATGAAATAAAAAGAATTACTAAGTAAAAGTTATTATCATATTTAACTCAATCTGAGCTTCCTTTTTCAACCATAAAAAAGCTTCGAAATTATTCTCAAAGCTTATAATGATAAACCTAGCAATCTATAAAAAGAATGCGTATTTCCTAATATCCTCAGATATATTTGCAAATATTCTTAACGCATACTAAAAAGCTCTTGATGGAAAGATTTAGGAGATAGACCGTTTTTCAACAAATCTTTATGTAGTGCTTTCCCAAATCCAATAGGACCACAGAACCAAACGCTTGCCGATTTCCAATCTGGCACTAATTTTCGAATCTTTTCTCCATTTAATTGACCATCTCTACTGTCAATTATCACATGTAAATTCACATTGGCAGCAGTAGCATCAGTAGTTAGTTTGTTCAGCGCATCAGGTTCTATTTCACTTGTACAGTGGAATAAATCGATAGGTTGAGCTTTTGGATTATGAAAAAGGTATTTCATCCGAGAAATAAAAGGTGTTATTCCTATTCCTCCACCTATCCAGATTTGACGTTTAGCATCATCTGTAAATGTAAAACAGCCATAAGGACCTTCAACAATTGCTTTGTCACCAACTTTTAGTTTTTCGGGTAAGTGATTTGTGTAATCACCCAATGCTTTGGTGATAAACATAATACGTGGGTTATTTGCATCCCAATCAGAGGCAATCGTATAGGGATGCTGCCCTTCTTTCTTATCAAAACTAACAAAAGCGAATTGACCACTTTTATGTCCTTTCCAACCATCTTTAAGTAGAATCAAAGTTTCTAGTACCTTCATTTTTGAAAAGTAGTGTTGTGACTCTATAGTACCTTCTACTTTTCGTCGTTTACCAACCTGCTGTGTCAAAACAAGTATAGCTGATACTACTCCAACTATTAACAAAAATCCCATTACAATACCCAATGGCTCTGTCCATGAAGTAAAGTTAAATAATACTACTGTGTGAAATACCAAAGCGAGATAAACCAATGCAATTACAGTGTGTGTCTTGGCAAAAAGTCGGTAGGGAAATCGCTTGATTAAAGCCAATATAATTAGTAGAACCAAACCATAGAAAGCCCATTCTCCAATGATTTTTGAAGGTCCATGTAGACTATCAAAAAATGCCTGAACTTGATTTAGTGAATTGGATTTTAAATGTGAGCCAGCACCACCACGACCATGACTACCCTCTATTAATCCAAGGCTAGATAACCAATGTGGTGCTTTTGTAGCTACCCAATGAAAAATCGTAGCTCCAAAACCAATAATTCCCAACCATTTGTGAAGCCTATAAGATTTATCTAGTCCACCAAGAATGGGTTCTAACCAAACAGGACGAAGTGCCAACAGCATCGCAATACTCATTACACCAATACCAATGACACCAGAATATTGAATGAATAAACCGCGAATAGTTTTACCTGACATTGTATCTAGAAAAGGTATATTTGCAAATACCCATAAACTAGTTAAACCTACTAAAACTATCCACAATGAGATTTTTATATTTCTAAGCATAGTCATTTATTTTAGGCTATAAACAAACGTATACGGTAAATATTTATAGATTATTATAACGTTTTTATCCATTTTTAAGGATGAAATAATAGAGACGTTATGTAGCACGTTTAATTACTTACAAGTAAATATATTAGATGGAATTAACAATAGACCTGACCTAAATCAGTATTGAATCTTTTCTTGTATTTATTAATTTTGCGTACACATAATAGAGGGTAGCAGCAATCACAACACCAAAAAAAGCAATTACCATATCCTTTTGCGAATCCCAAACATCACCTTGTGTACCTAGATAAGAAACACCTTCTTCTACGAAAAAAATATCGGCAACTAGCCACTCTATAATTTCATATAATCCACTTGCTGAAAGAATTATTAATACAGGAATTTTAAGTGCTATCTGTTTTGTCATTTTAAACCCTTTAAAAAGGAATTCTTGAAGTGGATAGTATAATAATAAGCCAAAAGAAAAATGTACCAACCTGTCGTATTGATTTCGTGAAGAATGCATTATATGTTGAAGCCAATAACCAAAATTATTATGAGCATAAGTGTATTTGGAACCATAAACATGAAGGCATAAAAAAATACAAATCAGCAAATAACTAAAGTTGCTAAATTTGTATTTTTCATAGCTAAATATTAAAAAGAGCAGTGAAATAACTGTTAACGTATTTTCTATAAGCCAATTCTTAAGGTCCGTAGTGCCAATTAGAGAATTTGTCCAAACAATACAAAATAGCAAACCATACCAAAAAACCTTATGTCCGATTACAGTTATAACACTGTGCTTCCATTTCATTTCAAAATAATTCTATATAATAATGCTGTTTTAACTAAAGTCGTTCTTAATTCTCCTTAAACCAAATGCCAGAAATATTCTAAATATACCTGCACTTACAAATGCCATCGCTGTCATATATACAATGCTTAAACCTGCAAAAACAGGATTCGCCAATAGTAGAAATGCAAAAACTAATGTAAGAAACCCTAAAAACAATAACCATCCCCAATTTGGAACATCAACAGCTTTAAACTGAAACGATAGCCCAATGGCCATAAAGCCCTGAAATAATAGCCAAAAACCAACGTAGAAAGGTAGAATTGCCATAGTCATTAATGGATGTGATATTAATAATATGCCTATAATAAGATCTAGAATACCACCTGCGAGATACCAACCCCAATTATTTATGTCGTTTTTATTAGAAATAGAAAACAAAATTTGAGATATACCTGAAATAAAAATGAATACACTAAAAACAATACTTAATGACACATAGCTTGTTAATGGCGTTTGAAACACCCAAACTCCAGCTATGATGTATAAAACCCCTATTAAGAGTGATATCCACCAATTTCTCACTGCAGATTGTGCTGAACTGAATACTGTAGTTGCCATGACATTTTTTAATTTACGTTATTTTTAAAAAGATCTTTTAAGGCTGTACCTAGTTCATTCATATCGTGAGTAAACTCGCGTTCAAATTTTCGCTCTGTAGCGATAGAAGCCTCATTAAAAGAAATTACTCCGTCTTTAAATGCTTTGCCTCTTTTTGCTAATTTTTCTTTTAGTTCATTACTTTTTTGTTCAAGCTTATCGAGTTGTTGAGTCAACTTTTCTTTTTCACTTTTACTTGCTTTTGAAATTTTTTCTCTTAGTACTTTAATTTCTTTTTCTGAATTTTCAATAGCTGTTTCAGATTCTGCTTTAAATTTTTGCCAGTCTGCACTTACTGCAGTCTTAATTTCTTTACTCGTGTCTTCTGCGCCTTGCTTTAAATCTTTACTAAGTTCTTTTGCATCTTCTTTAGCCGCTTTTGCATCTTGTTTAGAGGCTTCTCCGCAGCTTGTTAAAACTGTTCCTGTCATAAATACTATTATGATTAAGGATATAATATTTGTTTTCATAATTAATTGTTTTAAAAATTATTTCATTTGCTTGTTTTCCAAAAATCTCTAAGTCCATCTAAAAGTTCATTCATATCTTTTACAAATGCATTCTCAAAAGCTGATTTTAAGACGTTATCTGATTCATTAATATTATCTAAGTTTGTTTTAAGTTTTTTATTAATACGTGTTAAATTCGTTTTTAAATTGTTCTTTTTTCGCTCTAACGAATCGAGCGTAGTATTCAATTTTTGTTGTTCCTTTTTTCTGTTTATTAAAATTTCTTTTCGTAATTCTTCTATTTGAGATTCTCTTTCTTTTATGGCAATCTGAGCATCTTTATTAAATTCTTCCCAATCTACTTTTTCAGTAACTTTAATTTCTTTTTGAGAATCTCTTGATGAATCCGTATCTTTTTTTGCTACAGAACCACAACGAATTGGCATAGTAGACATAAGAATCGCTATTATCATCAAGAATAATATGTTTGCTTTTTTTAGCATGATTTTACATTACTAATTCAACCTTTTGCTCTAATTTATAGTGATCTTTTAAGATCATTGTACTATCAAAATCATAAATATTTAAGACGCCTGTTTGTACTTCAACTTTTGAGATTTCAGTTGCCGGAATATTTAATATTTCGGTCATTAATGCTCTAATAGAATTTCCGTGAGCAGAAACGAGAACTGTTTTACCGTTTACTAATTGTGGTACAATAGTTTCAAAATAATATTGAACAGCTCTTTGCTTTGTATCCTTTAGAGATTCCGTTACTGGTAAATCTGAACTATTTAGACTTTGATATTTATAATCAAATTTTGGATATCTTTTATCATTTAATGAAAGTGCAGGAGCAGCGTCACTATAGCCTCTTCTAACTTTCCAGAAAAGGTCTTCGCCAACTTCACTTCTTACTTCATCCTTATTTCGCCCTTGCCAAGCACCATAGTTGCGTTCATTTAATTTCCAACTTTTAATAAAATCAATATGCATAATATCTGCTGTCTCCATAATAATCGAAGCTGTTTTAATTGCTCTTTTTAAATAAGAAGAAAAGCAGATATCAATATTTACACTATGGTCTTTAATAATTTCACCTGCTATTTTAGCTTCTTCAATACCTTGTGACGCGAGGTCTACATCTGTCCAACCTGTAAAAATATTTTCCATATTCCAGATGCTTTTTCCGTGTCTTACTAAAATTAACTTTCCCATTTTTATTCAATTTTATGATTACAACCCTAAACTCTACAGCTCTGGTAAAAAAATTTCCTTTTTAAATAAGACTAACAAAGGCATTGAATCACTATTAGCATTAAATCAATCCACAATATCTTCTCCTAGTGCATTATGGAGTTGATATAATTTTTCTTCTTCTCTTTTAATTCTCTTTTCTAATCTATTTCTTCTCGCTTTTGCAAATGAATCAGTGACAGCTTTCTCATAGCCATCTAAACGTGTTTCTAATTTTTTGATTTTGGCGTTAGTTTTATCTTTTATGTCTTTTAGAGTTGCTTTTCGTTTAGCTTCTAATTCGTTTATTTTAGCTTTACGTTTAGCTTTTAAAGCTGCTATTTTTGCATTGATTTTAGTTTTTTCATCTGCAGTAGCTTTTTTCAATTTTTCGCGTTGTTCTTCAATTTCCTCTTCTAAATCTTCTACCTGCTCATCCATATAATCATTATACTCAAGGTCTGCTTCACTTCTAATTATTTCTGAACTAAAAGGTTTAAGAGCATCATCAATAAATACCGAACTATCTTCATTTACTTCTGCTATAATAGTAATGGTACCTACATTCATTTTGGCACTTACTTTTTTTATAAAGTTATTTTCAAAATCAAAGTGATTTACATCCCAAATTGCACCTGCTGCTGATCCTGTAAGAAGCCCTACGACAAAACCTACAGGTCCTGCAAATGCTCCAACAAGACCACCAATAGCCATACCTGTTAAGGTTCTCCAGCCTTCTCCATCTGTTTGGTCATTTAAAACTTCGAATTGATTGTTGTCTTTTTTACGAATCATTATGTGTTCGTAGAGTGTAATATCTCCATAAACAGCTAATTCTTTAATTCTATGCAAAGCTTCAATAGCTTTTGTTTCTTCCTTAAAAGAAACGACGATAATATTTGCCATTTTGTTTATATTTTAAGTGTTATTATTTAGTGAAATGCTTTCGCAACTGTTTCTAATTCTACTTTTAGTTTTTTATCGAATTTTGTTATTGGTGGAATTTCTAAATCGATGTCTAATAATTCGTAAACAGCCATTTGTGCAGCTCTAATTGAATACTCTACTGTAAATACACAATCATCTGGGATTTCAACAAACTGACTAATAAATGCTAAATTCTTAGAATTTTTAGGTACCGGAAGTGGTCTGTCTGTTTTTAGACGTGGCATAAACATACTAGTGATATATGGCATTCTGCATGGAATACAAATTGCGTTTGCAAACACAACATCATAATCGAATTTTAAATGACCGCATAGTTCTTTAAGAATTTCTTCTCCTGTACATTCTGTCATTGGTTTACCAACAAAATTCCCAGCACGATCCGGATGTAGACCATAGGTAAAAAATACTTGCACATTAGATGGCTGATCTTTGTAATGAGGTTGATTATTTAATGAAAAACTCATAAACCAATTAGAATCTTTTAGGGTTACTTGGCTACCTGTACCTGCTTTGTTCCCAGAAAATTTTTCCATTTGATCAAAGAAAGCTGTGTCTTTTAAGGTTATTGTAAAAGATTCCCAAAAGGACTCTGCTATATTAGAATTGAACACTTCAGGTTTACCAAAGCCAGGATATTTATTTGCTAATTTTTCCCATAACCTCCAACCTTGACTATCTTCTTTATTAAAGAATTTTGGTGCACTTGTCATTGAACCATAGCTTGAAGCATCTGTCATTGATCCATTTTGATGGAACACTAAATCACTGTCTTTAATTTCTATAGTCTTTATGTTTCCTGCATTTTTATAAGTAATATGTTTTACTACCACCTTTTCAGTTTCTGTATCTGGATCTAAAGCATATACAGTATCTAAATCAGTAACAGTACTCTCTTTTTTAAAATTAACACCATGAGATTTTAGCCAAACCTGTAAAGGAAGAACCATAGAATCATACTGATTATAAATTGTTCTTTTAACACCTGTCATAGTTTCTACATTTGGAAACTCTTGCATAAAACGATGCAGATAACGTTTAAATTCTACTGCACTATGCCATGGTGAGAATGCAAAACTTGTTCGCCACATAAACCAAAAATTTGTTTCGAAAAAAGAGGGAGAAAACCAGTCGTAAATTGAACTATTACCTAATTTCTCTTCGCTTGCTTCACTTAGCTTTAATAGTTCTAATCGATCAGAATTTGAAAAACCCAATTTAGACGAATCTACAATTGCTCTGTTTTTATCTATAAGTCTGGCTTTTGAATTTGATATTACTTTTTTATTAAAAGCAATGGTTTCTTCGGTTACAGATGTATTAGGGTCTGTGAGCGAAGGGATGGATTTAAACAAGTCCCAAGTACATTCATAAATATTTAATGTGAACATACGAGAACCTCTTAAAGTATAACCTTGTTCTGGGTTTCCGCCTGCATCTAAACTTCCGCCAAGAAGAGGTAAACTCTCAAAGATTGTAATATTATCTCCTAAGAATCCTCCATCACGAATTAAAAATGCTGCTCCTGCTAATGATCCAATACCTCCTCCTATGAAGTAGGCTTTTCTATCTTTATTATAAAAATTCATAATACAATATTTTAAGATTTTTAACTAGCTAATTAATTTGCTAGCTCTCCCATTTCTTCATCTAATTTTCTGAGCATACTTGGTTCTTCGCCAAATGCTTCTAATCTATCTATTAAGTATTGTACCTTACTTAATTCTTCTGCTTGCTCTTTGCAATACCACAAACCAAGTTCTACCACCATAAAGTTTTCTTCTTTATGTGCAGCTTTAGTAAGTGCGTAACATTGTGTGGTAATTTCTTTTTCGTGTGCCAAAGCTGATATTATAACATCTGGAAGACTAATAAAATCTTGTTTTGGCTGTTTTAAAGCTGGTGTAATAGGTCTTATTCCATTAGCTGAAAGCATTTTCTTAGCTTTATCTGCATGTATAAGTTCTTCATCACTATATTGTTTAAAAAGCTTTGCGGCTCCTACAAATCCTTTGTCATCTAACCATGTGGACATTGCTAAATAAATTCTCGCAGAAAACTCTTCTTGCTCTACTCTATAATTCAGCAATTTCACCATTGCTTCACTTAAAAATTCTGATTTAGTTTTCATTTTCTTATTATTTAAATAAATTATTTTTTGCTATTGTACATCTAACTATTGTTATCTGTTTACACTTCAAAATTAGAATGTTATCAAGAGAGGCACACTGACCTAAGTCAGAGTGAGTAAACTAATTTAAATCAGTTTACTTATTTTTGTTCCAATAGTCTTCCGCTTCATTTTCCATTTTTTCTAAGCGTGTATAGTAATCTGGAAACTCTTTTAAATGAGCCCAAGCTATTTTTCCTGTTAAGGCTTTATCGTTATTAGTAACATTGGTTTCTGGATATCTGGTACCATGTTCAAATTCGACATTTATGCCTTTTGTGAATTCATCTAATGGTATATCTTCCCAATGAATACCAAGAGTATTACCTATCTCTTTTGCTTCTTGTGCATTTAATTTTTTCATGGTATTACTATTTATTTGACAGAAATCTCAAAGGACCAGTGTCACAATTTCTAGTATAAAATTACTTTTCTAAAAGAATACCAACACTGACTTGGGTCAGCATGATGAAAAGGAATGTTTTATTGAAGGTTATTTTGATTTTTGGGGTTTGCGTGAAGGATTGCAGTGGAAATCCCACAGCTCGACGCAGGAGATGCGAGGAATTGTAACGAAAAGCCTGACCCTTGTGGTCACGCCCAAATTTTAAATATTGAATTGTAACTAGCCTCTAATAATAAGGATGTAAATGATACCGACTAGGATAACACTACCAAAGGCATAACCAACAAGTTTGCCTGTTATTTTAGAGCCTTTAAATGCGGTTATACCCAATTTTACTAACATATTACTTATGGTAGCTGCAATGATTACGGATGATGCGAGCGTTAACTTGTCGCCATCTAGAGAGAATTTTGACATACTTATTGTAATGGCATCTGTATCTGCCAAACCAGCAATTAAAGCAGAATAGTATAAACCACGTTCTCCAAAAAATTGATTGCTATAAAAAACTGCGAATAGAATAACGACGTACATTACACCAAATCCTATGGCATTTAAAATATTTAAAGGATTACCTAATTTAATATTTGTATCAGGTTTATTGTCGTCTTTTCTTATCAATATTAAAGTCGCTGTAATACATACTAATGTTAATAAAGTAAAGGGCAGCGCTAAATATTTTAAGATTTCAACATTAAAAATATAGGCTAGTAAAGCTAGCCTTGGAAACATAATTGCTGATGCTGCTATTATACCTGCGCTATATTTTTTTGAAAGTTCTGGTGATTCTTTACTTCTTGATGCGTAGTTCCAAGCCACTGCTGTACTCGATATAAGTCCGCCCAATATTGCAGTAAGAATTATACCTTTTTTAGAACCCACAAATTTTACTAAAAAGTAACCTATAAAGTTTAAAAAAGAAACGATTACAATAATTGAACCTATTTCAAAAGGATTTAATAAGCTATCTGGACCGTAATCCTTGTTCGGTAAAAAAGGAAGAATTAATAAGGCAATTATTGAGAATTTTATAAATGCGAAAAGTTCTTCGGACGTGATATTACTTATGAATAAACGAAAACGCGTTTTAAGAGAAAGTAATGTTACTATAATAACAGCCGTTGCAACGGCATCTCTATAATATTGTACAGAAACCATTACACCTAAAACAAATGTTGCTATTAAAGCTAAATTAGTGGTTAATCCTTGTCCATGTTCTTCCTTTTCTTGTTTAAAGTGATTAAACGCCAAAAATAGAATAAACGAACCTAGACTAATTATTAATAACCAAGGCGTAAAAAACTCTGTTAGGCTAGCTAAAGAAAAACCAAGAATTGCAACAATAGGAAAAGTTCGTATTCCTGCAAATCCTTGGTCTTCCTTAATTTTGTCGTATTCTCTTTCTAAACCTATTATGAGACCAATTCCCATACTTATTAATACCCCAAGAATATAGGACTCAACTAGTTCGTTTATTTCTTGAGCTATTTGCATATAGCATTACATATATTTTTCTAGAAAACTAAAAAAGTCTTTTTTAAGTTTTGAATAGATTTCACGTTGTGTCTCTATACGGTTTCTAAATTCAACGTGCTGTTTAGCTAATGGCACATCGATAGCATCTTCACCTTCTATACTTTGGCCAGCTATGCGTTCTTCATGTTCATTAATGGTTTCTTCTAAATCTTCAATCACTGAACCATGAAGCACAAATTCATTTTGAAAATGTTCTAATTGCGCTAAAACATCTTTGTTGGTCCAGCGCGTTACTAGTTCACTTAAACGATTATTAAATGATTTTAATTCATCTTTCCAAAAGTCGAGTTCTCCTTTCCAAAGTTTGTGTTCAAAATGCATGTTTGAATTATATAAAATTTTAGTTTCCATGGTATTTGATTTTAATGATTTGTTTAACAAAGGTTGATCAATAATAGAAGGTTTCAAATGACCTAAGTCAGACTCAAGCAAATCCTTTTAAGGTTCTAGATTTTAAGTATATCAGTTGGCGTTTCTACTATAATAGTCTTATCTCCTTTTAGAGCTATTGGTTGTTTCATAATCTCTGGATTATGCTGAATCATTTTAATCCAATCATCCTCAGAAAAATTATGATACTCAAAATGTGAAGCGTATGCAGGATGGTTTTGATTTATAAGATCAGTAACTTCTAAATGTAATTTATGTGCCAACTCTACAATTTGGGTTCCTGTAAGTTTTGTTTTTAGCATATCAATCTCTTCCAGTTTTAAGTGTTTTGCTTTAGCATAAGCCAAAGTTTTTTCTCCTCTTGGTGAATCTGAATTGTAAAACAAAGTAACTTGTCTGTTGGATGTTGCTATTTCTCCCATAATTATGATTTTAAGGCTTGCTAACTCTTACTTTTTCTTCTTTTAAGTAATGTTCTAATAATTGCTTTAAACTTTCTAAATAGTCTTGCATAACTACTTTATCTACATTAGGGTTTTCGTTTGTAGGGATAGTCATTGGAATTTCCTCTAATGAGCGATACAATTCTGGATAATTAGTTTCTATATCAGTTGTGAGTTCCGTTATCTCTTTTAGCATGTTATGTAAATCTTTCATAATACAAATTGTTTTCTCAACTGTGACTATTTTATAACACGGCTTAGTTTCCCCTCCAATTCTTCCCGTTTTACTATGTATTCTGTAATTTTAAAAATTTCTTTTCGATTATCCCTAAAGTCCTTTAAAAACTGGGCTAAGTCGTCTTCTAAAAGTTCGTGTTCATCTCTAAATTTTTCGGATACAAATACAAATGGATTATCAATTAATTCTTTAAGATGATGTAAATGCGTGTTTACTCTTTCGGATAACAAAGCACATTGTTTATCTATTTTTAGTAAATTAACTTCTATCTCTTCCACCATATCTATATTTTCTTTTTTTGAAATCCATAGAAAATACTTATCAATAAGATGATGTAAAAATCTTAAATCATCATTATAAAATAAAAGGTCTGATTTCCAATGATCTGTAAGTACATATAATTTTTGCCAGTCGGCTTGTTGAATATATTTATCTTTTGGTCTGTATCTAAAATCATTCATGATAAGAAATTTTATAGTGTAAAGATAAATTGGTGATTTTGGCTTTAAAATGATCTAGGTCATTTAGAGCAGAATATTAACTTCAACAGAAAAAACTAAAAAAAATACCGTTCTATATAGTTTTCTTGTTTTTGGATATTTATGAAATGAGGTTAAAATAATAGTAAAAACAAAAAACCCATAACTTTCGTTATGGGTTTCGTTTTGCGGAGAAAGAGGGATTCGAACCCCCGGAGGTGTGACCCTCAACAGTTTTCAAGACTGCCGCATTCGACCACTCTGCCATTTCTCCTTGAGTGCCTCATCAAGCTATTTGCCTGATTGCGGCTGCAAATATAAGCCCCTTTTTGTTTTAGACAAATATTTTTGACTAGTTTTTTCGAAAAAATATAAATTCAGTTTATAGTACGTTAATATTCAATACTTTTTAAGGCTATTTAATCTTTTTCGGCATAATAAATGATGACTTTATGTTTAAATTTACGAATTATCTTAATCTAAGAAATTCTTTAATCACATTGAAATAATTTATTAATAAAATAAAATTGAAAAAAACATGAAAAACATATTGATTATCGTCGGGTTTATCACAGCAATATTAGCAACCGTTTTATCAGCGACTAAATTTTATAGCTTTTCCGTTCTTCCTATTATAATAGCTTTTATCAGTGGTTTAGTTTTATTATTTATTACAAAAAAGGCACAAAGCAAAACAAAACCTATTCAGTATATATTTCTACTTGTTATAATGTCTTTAGGACTTACTATCTATAAAAACATTACTATTATACCAAAAACTATAGAAACAGAACAAATAAAACAAACTGATCAAACTGATCAAGTAGACAAAGATGATCAAAAAAATATTGAATTAATAGATCCACAATTAAGTCAACCAAAAGGAAAAATTTAATTAGATTTTAAGTTTTGGTTTCATTTGTAGAAATATCTTCTCTCAAATTAACTTATTTTTACCCAAATCATTTTTTTAAACGAAACAAGAGTAGAAAGAACTCCAAGTATCAAGTAAATTGATTTGTTGCTAACAGCATGTGACCACTAAGAACTATAGATAAAAACACATGAAAACACTCATTGCCTCTGCTCTACTTTTAGTTGGTTCTTGCGCCACATTAAGACATAGCGAGAAAATTGACAATCTTAAAGATAGTATTCATTATAATGATAAAGATATCGTAGAGAAGTATCTCAATACTATTAATACAGAACAACTAAAATCTTATGTTGTAGAAGTATCTGCAGATAAATATAAAGGCAGAATGACTGGTGAAGAAGGTCATAACCAAGTATGCGATTTTATAAGAAATCAATATATAGGTTTAAATATAATTGCTCCAAAAACAAATCCTAATTATTACCAAGTTGTACCAAAGGAAACACTGCCTAACAATCTCAACGATTCTCAAAACATTATCGCTTATATAAAAGGATCTGAATTCCCTGATGAATATGTTTATATTTCCGCACATTCTGATCATGAAGGCATAAAAGATGGACAAATCTATAATGGTGCTGACGATAATGGCTCTGGTACAGCTGCAGTTCTAGAAATGGCAGAAGCTTTTAGCCAAGCTGTTATAGATGGTCACAGACCAAAACGAAGTGTTATATTCTTACATGTAACTGGTGAAGAAGTCGGTCTTCATGGATCGAGGTATTATACAGAAAATCCTATTTTCCCATTAGAAGATGCAGTTGCCACTTTAAATATAGATATGATTGGTCGCGTAGATCCAAGACATATAGACAATGAAGACTACATTTATCTAATTGGATCAAATAAAATTAGTACTGAACTCGATTTTATCGTTCAAGAAGCGAATTCAACTTTTACAAATTTAGAATTAGATTATATATACAATGATGACAGTGATCCAAATCAGTATTACTACAGATCAGACCATTATAACTTTGCATTAAAGGGTGTACCTGTTATTTTCTTTTTTAATGGTGAGCACGAAGATTACACAAAACCCACTGATACAGCGGAAAAAATAAATTATCCACTTCTAGAAAAACGTGCTAAATTGATATTTGCAACAGCTTGGTATTTGGCAAACTCTAAAGAACGACTAAAGCCCGAAATTATATAATTAAAAAAAATTATTCCTTTATAAATAAGTAACACAACAAGCATTACTGTTTTTTATATATTTTTACAATAAACCAATTTGAGGATAAATTAACTTTCTAATTGCTCAAACTTTTTAATAAAACTTAAACATGAAAAAAATACTAATTCTAGGTTGTAGTGCATTTCTTATTCTAGGTTGTGGTAGCTCAACAAAGAACAAAACCAATACACAGGTTGAAAAAGAAGTAATTGCTGCCCCTACAGATTATGCTTCTACCATTACTTCAGATGAGTTAAAAACCATGTTATACAAATATGCGTCAGATGAATTTGAAGGACGAAACACTGGTGATAAAGGTCAGAAAATGGCAGTTGAATATCTAAAAGAGAAATATCAGGCAATGGGTATTCCTTCGCCTTTAGGTGGAGAAGATTATTTTCAAGAAGTTCCTTTAGAAAAACAACAAGTTTCAGAAGCAGAATTATCCGTTAACGGAAAAGAATTCGAAAATTTTAAAAATCATATTGTTTTAGCTGCTTCAAAGAGCATGACGATTTCTGCAGATGAAATTGTATACGTTGGCTATGGTATTGATGATGAAAACTATTCAGACTATAAAAATATTGATGTTACCGATAAAATAGTATTAGCAAAAGCTGGTGAACCTAAAGACGAAGAAGGAAATTTTATTACTTCTAGTAAAACTGATGATACAAAATGGACTAATGGTCGACAAGCGCTTTCTAGTAAAAAAGAAGCCGCAAAAACAAATGGTGCTAAAGCGCTTTTATATATGAATAGCGAATCGTTTTCTAAATATGCGCCTTTTTACCAAAGACAAGCAGAATCTGGCTCAACAGGTCGCTTAACTTTAAAAAGTAATGAAGACAACATTCTTATGTTAATGATTAATGAAGACTTAGGAAAAGCACTTAATTCTACTATTCTAGATGATGCTACAGCCAAACAAATTAATGTAAATGTTAATATTGAAGTTGAAAACAAATCTGAATCAGTTATTTCAGAAAATGTAGTAGCTTACATTAAAGGTTCTGAAAAACCAGATGAAATTCTTGTAATCTCTGCTCACTTAGATCACGAAGGTATTAAAAATGGTGAAATATATAATGGTGCAGATGATGATGGCTCTGGTACTGTTGCGATTTTAGAGATAGCTCAAGCTTTTAAAGCAGCTGAAAAAGCAGGACATGGACCAAAGCGTACAATCCTGTTTTTACATGTTACGGGTGAAGAAAAAGGGCTTCTTGGATCAAAGCATTATGCAGATAATGACCCTATTTTTCCGTTAGAAAATACTGTAGCCGATTTAAATATAGATATGATAGGTAGAACTGACCCTAAACGAACTATCGGTACTAGAAATTATATATATCTTATTGGTAGTGATAAATTAAGCAAAGAGTTACATAACATCTCTGAAGAAGCAAATACAAAATACACCCAAATGGAGTTGGATTATAAGTTTAATGACGACAATGATCCAAATCGTTTTTACTACCGATCGGATCATTACAATTTTGCAAAGAATAATATTCCTGTAATTTTCTATTTTAATGGAACACATGATGATTACCATAAACCATCGGACACGCCAGATAAAATTGAATACGACTTATTAGAAACAAGATCACGTTTAGTCTTCTATACGGCTTGGGAAGTAGCTAACAGAGCTGAAAGAGTTATTGTTGATAAAGCTAGCGAATAGATTTCAATCTCATCAAATACATATTAAAAGTCCTTCACTAACACAATGAAGGACTTTTTTAATTCTATCCACAAAAAAAGCCCTTCATTTCTGAAAGGCTTATTACTTCTGGGTGGAAGACCGGGTTCGAACCGGCGACTTTCGGTACCACAAACCGACGCTCTAACCAGCTGAGCTACAACCACCATTTTAAATTGGATTGCAAATGTAAAATATTTACATTTTTCTACAAAGACTTTTTATAATTATTTTAAATCAAATATCGAATCTACTGCAACAAAACGCTCAACTGTATAACCCTCAGCATGTTCCACACCAACTAATCGTCCTAAATTTCTTGCCCTATAATCAACACTATCCGTAAAATTCTTGCTAGAAATCGGAGTTTCAGGCTCTTTACTGTTTGGATCAAAAAATTGAGTTTTATAAGCTAAAACAGATTTTACCTTAATATCCATAAAACCAGTTACATCTACGACAAGGTCTGGCTCTATATCTTTCCATTGTATATAATGGTATACCTGTTTAGGACGCCAAGGTTCTTGAAGCTGATTGCTATCCTTATATTTAGTCTCGATTTTTTTTAACCCACTTAAAAAACAAGCATCACTTACTAATTGACTGCCCTTAGGATGATCAATATGTCTATCATCAACAGCATTACAAATAATTATTTCTGGCCGATAATAACGAATCATCTTTATGATTTCTATTTGATGAGCTTTGTCATTAATAAAGAAGCCATCTGCAAATCGCATATTTGCTCTTGTATGTACTCCTAAAATTTTTGCTGCATTAGAGGCTTCTTCATCACGCGTTTCTGCAGTTCCTCTTGTTCCTAATTCCCCTCGTGTTAGATCTATAATTCCAACTTTTTTACCATTAGCAACTTCCTTTGCTAAGGTTGCTCCACAACTTAATTCAACATCATCCGGATGTGCTCCAATAGCCAATATGTCTAATTTCATGCTCGTTTTTGTTTTTCTGAATACCAAAAATATTAAAAAGAAGGTAGATATCAGCTTACTTTTTAATTCGCAAACGTTATCGACTGAATTAAAGTTACAAATTCATAAAAAAAACTAATCAAAATTGAAAAATTCACAATACAACCAAAGTATGACATTCGTCATATATAATAGTTCCTATTGATTCTACCTTTACACTATAATTAAAAAGAACCACACCATATGAGCTTAATGATAGCCATACTAATCATCACTATTTCTCTCTTCATTTGGGGAAAATTCACTCCAGATATTATTGCACTTCTTTCAATGTTGAGTCTATTTATTTTCGGAATATTAGACCTAACTGAAACTTTAAGTGGTTTTAGTAACCCAACTGTAATTATGATTGCTGCGCTCTTTATTATAGGAGAAGGATTATCTCAAACGGGTTGGACAGCTTTAGCTGGTGAAAAATTTATAAAACTAGCAGGTAAAAGTAAAGTAAAACTTTTACTGATTACAACGTTAGGTTCAGGACTACTTTCTGGAGTTGTTAGTAATACTGGTACAGTGGCGACTTTAATGCCTGTTACTATATCTTCAGCTTGGAGTATTGGTACATTGCCATCAAAACTATTAATGCCAGTTGCCTTTGGATCTAATACAGGTGGTTTACTAACCTTAACAGGTACACCTCCTAATATTATTGTAAACAACACAATGATAGAAAGTGGTTTAGAAGGTTTCTCATTCTTTGAATTTGGTCTTATTGGTCTACCCTTACTAATATTAGCACTACTCTATTTTAGATTTATTGGTTATAGACTTTTACCAAGTAACAAAACTAATAACAAGCCTGTAAACATTAGCACTACACTTCACCAATGGATTGGAGCTTACCAAGTTGATGGTGAATACTACAGATTAAGAGTAAGGTCAGTTTCTCCATTATTAAATACAAAATTAAGTGATTGGGATTTTGAAAATAAGTTTAATGTTTCAATCCTTCGTATAAAAAGAAGACATCCTAATCGTTTAAAGGGTAACAGTCCATTTATTGAATTACCAACAGGTGATACAGAATTTCTTTACCACGATATTATTACTGTAAAAGGAAATACCGAAGCCATAAATGCTCTAATGATAACATTTAGACTTGGTTTGTTACCTCTAAATCCCATTGAAAATGAATTAAGAGAAAATCTTATCAATCAAGAAGTTGGTATGACCGAAGTTTTAGTTACTCCTCAATCTGCTTGGGTTGGCAAAAAAATAAAATCTAGCCATTTCTTTGAAAGATATAATCTACAATTAATGGCAGCTTCAAGAAATTCTAGACCATTAGACGGACAAGATATTACAGTAAAAGCAGGCGATGCATTTTTAGTTAGAGGTGAATGGAGTGCTATTGATGAACTAAAAAATCATTACCAACATCTTGTAATTTGTGGTAGTCCAGAAGGTATGGCAAAAACAGTAACTACTCTTTCTATAAGATCTTACATTGCTTTATTTTCACTATTACTTATGATAGTAATGTTAGTCTTTAAAATTGTACCTGGTGCAATAGCAGCATTGATTTCTGCAGGTATTATTTTAATTACAGGTTGCGTACCAATGGTAAAAGCATATAAAGGAATTAGTTGGATTAGTGTAGTAATGATTGCTGCCATGATACCCATGGGAATAGCTTTACAAAAAACAGGAACAGCAGAATTAATTGCCAATGGACTCGTAAGCTCATTAGGTAGTTTTCATCCGGTAGTTTTACTAGGAGGTGTCTTTTTACTAACAACAACTTTCAGTCAAGTAATAAACAACTCAGCAACAGCTGTATTAATGGCTCCAATTGTAATTATAGCAGCAAATACATTAAACATTTCTCCTGCACCATTTATGATTGTGGTTGCTATTAGTGCTTCAACAGCATTTTTAACTCCTGTAGGTACAACAACCAACGCAATGGTAATGACAGCAGGTGGATACAAATTTATGGATTATTTAAAAGTAGGTGCACCACTGCTTCTACTCTTTTTAATAACAACATTATTATTAGTGCCATTAATTTGGCCATTTTAAATCGAACGTCGAATTATAAAAATTTTTAATTATGGAAACTTTATTAAACAAATTAGTTATGAAAACAAGAGACCTAACCAAATACGGAATTAAAGACGCCATTGCAAAATGGAACTTAAGTCCTGAAGAATTACAAGCCTTTACTGTTGAAAAAGGAATGGGAAAAGAAACCGCTAACGGAACTTTAGCTATTAATACTGGTAAATTTACTGGTCGTTCTCCTCAAGACCGCTTTATTGTAAAAGATGATTACACAGCAGATAAAGTATGGTGGGGAAAAACAAACAAAGCTATCTCACCTGAAAATTTTGACAAATTAGAATCTGAAATCGTTAAATACTTAAGTGGTAAAGAAATTTATGCGAGAGATGCTTATGTATGTGCTGATCCAGAATACAAAACAAACGTAAGAACCATTACAGAATACCCTTGGTCTAGCATGTTTACTTATAATATGTTTTTAAGATCAGATGAATCTGAATTAGAAAATTTCAAAGAAGAATGGTTGGTTCTTTGTGCTCCTGGTTATGTAGCACCAGATCCAAAGGCTGTTGGCTTACGTCAAGGAAATTTTTCAATTCTTAATTTTTCTAAAAAAATTGCCTTAATTGGTGGTTCTGGTTATACAGGTGAAATTAAAAAAGGGATTTTCTCTTCTTTAAACTTTATTCTTCCTGTAGAGAGAGATGTATTACCAATGCACTGTTCTGCTAATGTTGGTGAAGATGGTGATACTGCTATTTTCTTTGGATTATCTGGCACAGGAAAAACGACATTATCAGCCGATCCTACACGTAAATTAATTGGTGATGATGAACACGGTTGGACTGCAAACAACAATATTTTTAACTTTGAAGGTGGTTGCTACGCAAAAGTAATTGACCTTTCTGAAGAAAAAGAACCAGATATTTTTAGAGCTATTAAGCCAGGTGCGATTTTAGAAAATGTTGTTTTTAAAGACAATGGAGAAGTTGATTATATGGATAGTAGCATTACGCAAAATACACGTGTAAGTTACCCAATATACCATATAGATAATATTCAAAAACCTTCTTACGCAGATAACCCAAAAAATATTTTCTTTTTAACTGCAGATGCTTTTGGTGTATTACCTCCAGTTTCTAAATTAACACCAGGTCAAGCTGCATACCACTTTATTTCTGGTTACACAGCTAAAGTTGCAGGTACAGAAGCAGGTATAACAGAACCAGTACCATCGTTCTCTGCTTGTTTTGGAGAGCCATTTATGCCATTACACCCAACAGTTTATGCAGAAATGCTAAGTAAAAAAATGCAAGAAGCAGGTGTTAACGTTTGGCTAATTAACACGGGCTGGAGTGGTGGTCCTTATGGTGTTGGATCTCGTATAAAACTAAAATATACTAGAGCTATGATTACTGCAATTTTAAACGGTGATTTAGACAAAGTGGATTATGACCAACATCCAATATTTGGATTACACATGCCAAAATACTGTCCTAATGTTCCTACTGAAATTTTAGACCCAATGAATACTTGGTTACAAAAAGGTGGATACATTAGTAAAGCAATTCAATTAGCACATTCATTCCATTTAAATTTTGAAAAATTTGCGAGTGAAGCATCAGAACAAATTATTGAAGGCGGTCCATTAATTGATGAACACCATCACTTAAACGACCATGTTTAATAATTCCATGACTAAAAAGAGTCCTTTTTAGGGCTCTTTTTTTATTACATCTTTTATGAAAAATTACATATACATATTCATTATTGCTATTTTCACTCAAACCCAATTACAAGCTCAAAATACTGGAGAAAGTAAACTAGGTTCTTGGTACGAAATCACTTCATCTAACAGAGTTAGCGATAAGTATAGCTTGTTTGGCTCACTAACGAGTTGGAATTACGAGTTGCCAGCAGAAAAAACGCATTTACTCTTGGGTATAGTAGGTGCTAATTATCATTTAAACACAAAAACTTCTATTGGTATTGGCTATGCTTATGGTGATATTGACTCTTCTTTTGAAGTTAATAACACACCTCACACTAAAGAACACCGTATTTTAGAACAACTTGTATTTAATCACAAACTAAATAAAATTAAACTTTCTCAAAGATTTAGATTAGAACAGCGTTTTTTAGAATATGAAACTGAAAATATCCTTAAGCATAGATTACGCTATAGATTTAAAGGAAAAATACCTATTAACAATACTTTGTTTGTATCTATTTATGATGAAATTCACTTTTATTTAAATCAATTCGATTTTCAACAAAACAGGGTTTTCGTTGGTTTAGGTTTTAGTTTTGATAAAAATATAAAAGCAGAATTTGGCTATGCCCGACATTCATTTAAAACTAAAAGCTTTAACCGATTATCAGTTCAACTTAATTTAAAATTCGACTTTAGAAAAGAGAAAAAACAATAAAAAAAATCATTTTTCTGCCAAATATTGTTTGGATACATTGAATTGAGACTAAGTATTTAGCCTCTTTTTTATTTTAATTTCTCAATAGCTTGGTTAATATCTTCTTTTAAATCTTTAGTATTCTCAATACCTACAGAAAAACGAATCAATTGATCACTGATACCTACAGCATCACGCTCATCTTGACTTAATAAAGCATGAGAAGTAAGATGTGGTGATATCATTGTACTCTCTACACCTGCTAAACTCATTGAAGATTTTATTAATTTTAATTCTTGTTGAAATTGTAGCGAATCTAAGCCATCTATCAATTCAAAAGAAAGCATTGCTCCAAAACCACTCATTTGCAATTTTGCTAATTTATATTCTGGATGTGATTTTAATCCTGGGTAATACACTTTTGAAACCTTTGAATGTTTATCCAACCATTTCGCAAGTTTCATAGCATTCTTCGTTTGCGCTTTTACCCGCAGTCCTAAGGTTTTCATACTACGTTCTAACATCCAAACCGTCATATCACTTAAGCTTCCACCAAGGTTTTTTCCGACATTCCAAATGCGTTCTATATGTTCAGCTGAACTGGCTACAGCTCCTGCACAAATATCACTATGACCACCAAAATATTTTGTAGCCGAATGCATTACCATATCTATACCTAAATCCATAGGTTTTTGGTTTACAGGTGATGCAAACGTATTGTCTATAGAAGTTAAAATCCCTTGAGACTTACCGAATTTTGCAATTGCTTTAATATCTGTAATAGTTAATAAAGGATTAGAAGGAGTTTCAATATGAATGAGTTTGGTATTACTTTGTATAGCAACCTCAAAATCTTCAACTTTATAACCGTTCGTAAACGTAAATTCTATGCCGTATTTTGGAAATTCTTCTTTTATAAAATTAACGGTTCCTCCATACAATGTATTCTGAACCACAAGATGGTCACCTTGTTTTAAAAATGCTAAAAACATAGTGCTAATTGCAGCCATACCAGACCCAAAAATCATTGCGGTTTCTGTATGTTCTAAAGCTGCTATTTTTTTAGCTAAAAATTCTTGATTTGGTGTATTAAAATAACGAGGGTAACGTTTTACGTCAACATCTAAATACTCATAAGATGAACTTAAGTACATTGGTGAAATTGCACCTTTAAATTGTTCATCTTTTACTTCTCCAATATGTGCACAAATGGTGTTTAAACCAAGATTCTTGTTTTCTGACATCTTATAATTATTAATTTAATAAAATTAATGAAAATAGTCAGTAGAATCTTAATTCTCAATACAAAATTTAGTTGTGTATGAATACGTATCTGATTCTATTATTAGAATATAAACACCTGCAGTAATATCTATAGTTGGGAGTTTTATAGTATTTGAATTGTTATTACCTGAGATTTTTTCGTCAATAATTCGTTTACCATCAATACTATGCAGCATTATAGCAATTGAACCGTTGTATTTTGAAAGTCCATTTATATTTAATTCATTCTGTAGTGCTGAATGCCATATTTTTATATCTTCAAATTCAGTTTGAGAAACAGATAATACTTGTCTCTAATGGTATCCATAATTACCACAAAATAAAATCTAAAAATAACCAATCTACTAATTATTTCTTGTAATATCTCTTATACTTCAGAAAAGAGAAGAAACCAAGTACAGCCACTGCGACGATTGTGATTGCTATAAACTGAAAGCTTAATATTTGGTCTCCACTTGCATAAGCATGCAAACCTGATAAATAAAAATTAACACCAAAATAAGTCATTAAAATACTTGCAAAGGCCACTATAGATAATAAACTATAGATCCAACGACCTCTTAAACCAGGTATAAGACGCATGTGTATTACAAAAGCATAAATCATTATACTAATAAGTGCCCAAGTTTCCTTTGGATCCCAACCCCAATATCTTCCCCAACTTTCATTAGCCCACATTCCACCAAGAAAATTCCCAATCGTTAGCATTACTAAACCGACAGTTAAAGCCATTTCATTAATTATGGTTAGCTCTTTAATATTAATGAGCATACGCTCTTTATTTTCTTCAGTTGTTAATATCATTAGCAATAGAGCTACAACTCCTAAAATCATTCCGATGGCAAATGGTCCATAACTAGCGACAATTACAGATACATGAATCATTAACCAATAACCTTGTAAAACAGGCTGTAAATTTGCAATGGCTGGATCCATCCAATTCCAATGTGCCACCATTAATATCATAGAACATACAAATGCAGATGCTGCAACTGTTAAACTACTCTTCTTTATACCGAGCAACAATCCGAATAACATTACAGACCATGCAACATATATCATAGATTCATAAGCATCACTCCAAGGTGCATGACCAGACAAATACCAACGTAATATTAAACCACCTAAATGCAATACAAACAATGCTATAATTACACCAATAAGTACTTTAATAGCTATATTAATCCAATTACTTCTATATTTAAAAATCTGAACTATAATAAGGATAAATAACACTGTACTAGCATACATATACCAACTAAACAAACGTTTAAAAATATCGTAATCGTTGTATAGAATTTCGGCTTTAATTTTATCGTCTGGGAGCATTACGGCACTACCTAATTTCTGTTGTGTTTTCTTAATTCCGCTAAGTAATTCTTCGGCTTTAGAATAATCACCTGTTTGTTTAGCATTATTTAATGTTACTAAATAAGCACTAAAACCATTATTAATAAAGTTACCGTAGAGTGTGTCTTTAATTTTTTCTCTGAAACCTTGTTCTCTAAATTCTAATGATGAAATCCATTTATTATTTTCATCATCTGGTATAGGAAATATTTTATTAGAGCGACCTTCTATTGCATTATATAATAAATTAACTCTAGAGTCAGCTTCCTTTACTTCTTTCTGAAAACCATTTGGCACTTGTGCCTTATAAGCTTCTTCTAAATAAGGTGCTAATTTGTATCTTCCATCTGGTGTAAAGTAATCTACAAGTTTAGAATGCTCAACATCATAACCAATTCCGATAATTGTTCTTATTGAATCCGCTTTCCTAGGTTTTAAATATATAATTGGAACATTGTACCAAAGCATCGGACTCTCTTGTATAGAAAGGAATATTTGGTCTGAATTAAATTCTTCATAAACATCACTTTTACTCAACTTACGAAGCATTTCTGAAGAATATGTATGCATAGGCATCATACGACCACTATAATCCTGAACCACCATTTCTGCAAATTTCGCAGCATGCTCCTTTGGTGTAATATGAACTCTTAGAATTGAATCTATCTGCTCCTTTTCAGGTTTTGTAGAATGATCATGTCCATCATCTGCTGAGTGTTCTTGTGCAAAACCAGATAAACTGATTAAAAGCAAAATAACAGTCATCAATTCTGCCTTCTTTTTTCTTAATTTCTTTAATCTACTGCGTATATCATCAAAACGTGTGTGTTTAGCAAACAGAATTGCCATTAAACCAAAATACAATAGCATATAACCAGCATAGGTAATGTATGTTCCCCAAAAATCATGATTTACAGAAAGAATAGTTCGTGTTTCATTAGAATCAAAACCAGATTGAAAAAATCGATATCCTTTATAATCTAGCACATGATTCATGAATATTTCATAATCAAAATCGCCATCTTGTTTATCAAAAACGGTCACTTTACTTTTATAAGATGAATAAGCGCTTTCTGTACCAGGATACTTTTCGGCAATAAAATCATTAAGTTTAATATCAAAAGGTAACTTTAATACTTTAGGTCCATATTGTAGACCCATTTCTAAGCCACCTACTTCAAACTCTTCTAAAGTTCCGTAATTTCCAGGACCTCCTAAAAGGCCCACTTTTTTAGTTTCACCATTCGCCGTGACACTTAAGATAACGCCATCTTCATCATTTTTTAAAAATGATGCTTTTTTTACAACACCGAAATCACCTCTAACAATTGGTTTAGGCATAACTATTTGCATATTACCAATAACATATCTAGATCTTAAGATTAATGGCTGTAAGCTATCTTTTATTAATTTTCCTTGCGCTCGCGTAGCCATAGTCATGTAATCACCATCATAAGGTGAATTAATGAAAAGACCATTTTCAGTTTCCATAATATTAATTGCGCCTTCTTGAAACTTATTCAGCGATACTAATACATTATGCAAGTTTGATGTTTGACCATCCTCTAAAAAGTGATTGTGTGGTGCTCCTTGTCCTGCTTCAACTATCTTTAGATATCTTTTTCCTGTTTCATTAGGTATAATATCTTTTTCTGCGCCTTTTATTAACTCTTCAAGTTTAATTGTAACTTCTGTATCACCATAATCAAAAGTTCTATTAAAGTCATTATCTAACCTTGGAGAAAAATCGACCTCTTCCTCTATTCTACGCTGTTGTAATTCACCATTAATTTTATAATCACCAACAATTCTTCCACCTATATACGTTTTTGCAGAGAAAAATTCATTCTCAGTTTCACCTTCAACAATTGGCATCATACCTTCAAAACTGACATAACGTGTAATAAAAGCACCTAACAGAATAAAAACAAAAGATAAATGCAATATTAGAGTTGCCCATTTTTCCTTTTTATACAGGCGATATCTAAAAATATTGCCAGCAAAATTTATGATAAAAAACACCATAATAGCTTCAAACCACCAAGCATTATAAATCAATGTTCTAGTATAAGGCGTTGGAGATGTGCCCATATTTCTATCTAAAATAGTACCAACTGCCATAGCAACGGCAAAGGCAATAAATAAGAATCCGGTAAGTTTTGTGGAGAATAGGAAATTAGCGATTTTCTTTTGCATAACTAAGGGCTTTTTTAAGCTCGCGCAAAGATATGGTTTTTTAACGATTTACGAGTTCCCTTAAATGGTGCAAAAGATGTTAAAATTCTATTAATACTATTGATTTATTGGTTGGAATTTGCCTTCAACATTTTGTTTTGCTCTTCCATTAAATCTTTTAAATCAGATAACAATTGAATATCCTTTGGTGTTGCCACGGTTTCATCACTTGCATCTTGAGCTTTATTTCTAAGTCTATTCATGAATTTCACAATAATAAAAACCGAAAAACCAATAATCAGAAAATCTAAAAACACTTCAGATAATTTCCCATAAGCAACCGCAACTTCCGTTGTTGTAATTGCACCTGAGGCATCTACAATTGCATCTCTTAGCACTAACTTTTTATCACTAAAACTAACACTATCGGTTAATAAAGATAAAGGCGGTAAAATAACTTGCTTAGCTAGGACATCTATAACTTTATTAAAGGCTGCACCTATTATGATACCAATAGCCATATCCATCATGTTTCCTTTTACTGCAAACTCTTTAAATTCTTTTAAAAGCTTCATTTGTGTTTTAATTTTAGATTTTTAAAACCACAAATTTATGAAGAAGGAAGCGTTTTATTCCTTATTCCTCGCAGCAAAAATATTCATGTACATAAAAGTGCCCATTTTACGAGCTCTACGTTTGGCATTTTCTGCATAATCACCTTCAAATAATTCATCTATAGTTTGAAACCATAAGTTTAACCATAGTCCAAAATGTAATTCTGTAATACTATGATTAAATGCTTTATCTACTCTAGTATGCGCTTCTAATGGATTGCCTTTAAATTTGGTTTTTAAAAACAAGCTCGATTCCCAAAACGTAGTTAGATGTTCTAAATGCGCTTCCCAATCTTTTATAGTTTCATTAAAAAACGGTCCTATTTTTTGATCTCCCCTAACTTTAGCGTAAAATTTGGAAACTAAAAGAAAAACATCTTCTCTAGTTTTTATGTCTTTTTTATTCATAGTTTCAAAGTTATTCTTTTAATCGCTTTCTTGTGATTCTAAGATAAGAAATCTTAGTATTTTTACAGCATGATTTCAGTGATATTACTTGGTGCCGGCAATGTGGCCACACATCTATATAAAGCATTTTCAAATTCGGAAACCGTTTCTGTAAAACAATGGTATAATAGAACCCGTTCCTCAATTTCTTCGTATTCAAATGACGTAGAAATAACGGATTCATTAGAGGAATTAAAAGAAGCAGACGTTTATATTATTGCCGTTAGCGATGATAGCATTGCCGAATTTTCTTCGACTTTACCATTCACCAACCGTCTTGTAGTGCACACTTCTGGAAGTGTAGCCATGCACGATATAGACAAAAAAAATAAAATTGGTGTATTTTATCCATTGCAAACCTTTTCTAAAGGCGCAGATATTGATTTTTCTGAAGTGCCAATTTGTGTTGAAGTTTATGAAAAAGAGAATCTCGAACTTTTAAGGGATTTAGCAAGAGCTGTGGGTTGCAAACCTCATAAGATTACAACCGAACAACGACAAACGCTTCACCTAGCCGCTGTTTTTGTAAATAACTTTACAAATCAACTCTATAGAATTGGTCATGAAATTTGTGAAACCAAGAATATAGAATTTGAGATTTTACATCCGTTAATTGAAGAAACGGCTAAGAAAATTCAACAAATGTCTCCTTTTATGGCACAAACTGGTCCTGCAAAACGCAATGACAAAAAAACTATAAAGCGACAGTTAAAATTGATTGAAAAAGAAGAGCATGAAGCGATTTACAAAATGCTAACCTCATCAATTAAAAAGACCCATAATGTTTCTAACAGGTCTAGCAAGCAAATAAAACGATGATAACACCAAACGCTGATACGAACGAAACAGATTCACCATTCTATATTAAGAATGAATCATCTTGTTCAGAGTTTGAAGATTTTATTATTGAGCATAAAGGCAAAATAAAAGGTAATTACAATGCTTGGTCTTATTTAGTTATTGGAAAAATTGAAACACCAAGAAAATGGATTTTAGAATATAAAAAATCTACATTCTCTTCTGGTAATTTATTATTATCGGCAAAGACACAAAACCTTTTTGTTTCAGCAACATGGAAAACTGAACTTACAGCAATAAATATTGCTGATTTTATAATAAGAAGAAAGGCTACTAAAGATTCCGTTTTAAAACTATTCAATGCAAATATTATAGAGTTAGAATCAGCTTCAAATTACCTTTTAATAACAGAAAAGAAGTCACATTTAATTCAAGAATTAATTCAATTATTTCTACCATTATTTCTACCATTATTTAAATTGAATGAAATTTACAAAATTTATAAATTAAAAAATGCCTTGACTATAGAATTAAGAACGGAACAACATTATTTTGATATATTTAACCAATTAAATGATTTAAATCTTTGAAATCATAGACTATGAGCGACGATAAAAGTTATAAAGAATATTTAGCTGACATTACTACATTTATTTTTGATGTAGATGGTGTTTTAACAGACGGAACAATTACCGTAACTACTGACGGAGAAATGCTAAGAACCATGAATATTAAAGATGGATTTGCACTTAAAACAGCTATTGATGCTGGTTTTAATATGTGTATTATTTCTGGTGGTTCTAACGAAGGTGTCCGTAAACGTTTGGCTGCCTTAGGTATAAAAGACATTTTTTTAGGTGCACATAATAAAATAGAACAACTAAATAGTTATTTAGATCAACACAATGTTTCAAAATCTGAAGTGTTGTATATGGGAGACGATATTCCAGATTTTCCTGTTATGGAATTAGTTGGCTTACCATGTTGTCCGCAAGATGCAGTCCCAGAAATTAAGGTGATTTCAAAATACATTTCACACAAAAATGGTGGAAAAGGTGCTGTTAGAGATGTTATTGAACAAGTTTTAAAAGTTCAAGGCAAATGGAATGGTAATTTTAATGCCAAATACGATTAATTGATATATGTCAGGAAGAAGAAGACATAGTACAGGATTTGGATATATTGGTTTTGGAAACAGTCAGGCAACATTTAACCGAAAATCATCTACACCTTTTTCTAAATACAAAGAGAAACTAGACCTAGAAGCTCATTTGCATTATGAAATGGATTTCTTGCATATTGATCTAACTAAAGAAGACAAACAAAAAATTAAGGATAAAATAAGACGGCAAGAACAGCAACTTTTAAAACGAACTCTATTTCTTAGTATCATTGTTTTTATTATCATTGCAGCTGTTGCCTATTATTTATTTACTAAAATATCATCTCATTAAACCTTCAAATGATTCACTTTCTCAATTTAATCCGTTGGAAAAACTTATTAATGATTGCAATAATGCAGTACTTAATAAAATATGCACTTTTGTTACCTTTTAGTGAAAGTCATGGTGTTGTAACCACATTGTCGCATTTCAATTTTTTCCTGTTAGTATTAGCCACACTTTTAATTGCTGCTGCTGGTTATGTTATTAACGATATTCAAGATATTGAAACCGATAGAATTAACAAACCAAATAAACTTATTATAAATAAATACATCAGTGAAAAAGATGCCACAACATTATTTATGGTACTCAATATTGTTGGTGTTGGTCTTGGTTTTTATTTAACTTATAGCATTGGTAAAACTAGTTTTTTTGCTATCTTTTTTATTGCATCTGCACTACTCTATATTTATTCTACATCGCTAAAACAAATAGCCATTGTTGGTAATGCCGTTGTATCTCTAGTTGTTGCTTTAAGTATTTTATTAGTCGGTGTTTTTGAGTTGATACCTGCTATAAATGCTAGCAATGAAGCTGTACAAACCACCTTTATTAACGTTATTAAGGATTATGCGATTTTCGCTTTTATGATTAATCTGGTTAGAGAATTGGTTAAAGATTTAGAAGATATTGAAGGGGACCAAAAAGCAGAAATAGAAACGCTACCTGTAGTTTTAGGTAGAGAACGCGCAAATAAAATTGTATTTCTTATTTCACTAGTTCCTATTTTATCAATAACGTATTACGTTGTCACATACTTATTTAAACAACTGACTGTTGTAGGTTACTTTTTAATTTTGGTCATTGCTCCTTTAATTTATGCAAGTATCAAATTGTTTAATGCCAAGGATAAAGCAGAATACAAGCATATAAGTTTAATCTATAAGTTAGTGATGTTAAGTGGCATGTTATCGTTATTACTTTATAATTTTATATTAAAATAGTATGCTAAACGACAAACTTAAGGACTTCAATATTATTTTAGCATCAGCTTCACCTCGTCGTCATGCATTTTTAAAAGACATGCATCTCGATTTTGAAATTCGGTTAAAACCAGTTGAAGAAATTTATCCTGAGCAATTAAAGCGAGAAGAAATCACTGATTTTTTATCCAAATTGAAAGCTGAACCTTTTGCTGGAGACCTACAAAGCAATGATATTCTTATTACAAGTGATACTATTGTTTGGCTAGACGATAAAGCCATAGGAAAACCAAAGGATTTAGATGATGCCTTTAATATGATAAAATCGTTAAGCAATAAAACACACGAAGTGGTTACCTCTATTTGTTGCACGTTTAATGCTGAACAATATATTGTTAACACCATTACAAAAGTGACGTTCAAAAGCCTATCTGATGAAGAAATTTGGTACTACGTTAACCATTTTAAACCACTAGACAAAGCTGGTGCATATGGCATACAAGAATGGATTGGTGCTGTTGCTATTACTAGCATTGAAGGCTCTTACAATAATGTTGTAGGCTTACCAACACATTTACTTTACAAAACGTTAAATAGCATTGCAGACAGTATTTAGAAGCGTACCTTTATTATAAAAATTAGTATTGGATTACCTATGCTTTTTTAGGTTATAAAACCACGAAATACTCACATTATGATAAAGAATTTAAAACTCATAGTTGTTTTAATAACAGGAAGTATTTTAAGCATTACATCTTGTAAAGAAAATAATACAACTATAACGGAAACTGCTCAGATTTCAGAGTTAAAAGCTGAACCTTTAGCACCAAAAACCAAATTGTCTGAAGACTTTAAAGATTATTGGTATAATGGTGAAGCGGAAATAACATCTTATAAATTAGAACAAGCTCGTTATGGCGAAATAAAAGAAGGAACGTCAGTCTTAATTTTTGTGACTGAAGATTTTTTACCAAACGAACAGGTTAAAGCTAATAATTATGATGCTAGTAATATTCCGATTTTAAAATTGAATATGACCAAGAACTTCAACACTGGTATTTACCCTTACTCTATAATGCAGAGCACCTTTTTCCCTGTAGCTAATAACCAACACGCTTTAAAAATTTCGGCATCCGTACAAGAATGGTGTGGTCATGTTTATACGCAATTAAACAATCGTGATGATTTTGAAGTGGTTTCACATTCTTACTTTCAAGGTGAAGCAGATACCACTTTTAAACTTAACAAAAACTGGACAGAAAATGAATTATGGGCAAAATTAAGAATAGACCCAAAAAGTCTTCCTGTTGGAGATATAAATCTTATACCATCTATAGAAAGTGTACGGTTAAATCATGATGAACTTAAAACATACAACGCAACAGCGAGTTTAAACAATAAGAGTTACATTGTTAGTTATGAAGATTTAGGCAGAACATTACAAATTGACTTCAACCCTAATTTTCCTTATGATATTTTAGGATGGAAAGAAACCATAACAACAGGTGATGGTCTTTCTGCTAAAACCTTAACAACAAAAGCGACCAGATTAGAAACTCTAAAAACAGATTATTGGAATAAGAAAAGTAATGCAGATTTAAGTCTAAGAAAAGATTTAAAATTGCAATAAACTAACTTTGATTCTAATTAAAAGTAAATTACCCGTTATATGACTGCTATTTTAACCAACTATCAAGATATAATTATATACACTTCTATATTACTCATAATACTTATTATTATAAGATCTATCATTGTTATAACCGTAAAAAAGATTGGCAAAAAAAGCGGAACTACAGAAGCACGTGCTGGACTAATTGGTCGTTATATCACTGTAATCTTAGTTTTAATTGCGATACTCATAGAAACGTTTATTTTAGGTGTTGAACCAGAACAAGTTTCACTCGTTTTCTCATCCGTATTTGCAGTCATTGGTGTCGGCTTATTTGCTATTTGGTCTATTTTAAGCAATGTTACTTCTGGCGTTATTATGTTTTTTTCCTTTCCATATAGAGTTGGAGACAAAATTAGGATTCACGATAAAGATTATCCTGTTGAAGCTATTATAGAAGACATTAGAGCCTTTCAGATTCACCTAAGAGAAGATAATGGCGACTTAGTTACTTATCCAAACAATCTACTTCTACAAAAAGCTGTAACTTTATTGCAAAAGGATGCTTTAGATGATACTAGTATTTTATAACGTATGAATAAAAAAAGGACCAAAAAACGCACGCAGCATTATAAAAAACATACAGGTCAAGTTCCTGGCACGCTTGTTTACACAGGTGAAAAATCGCATAAAAACGTCAAAATAGAATCTTTTGATTATACCAAGGACTCTATTTCTGAAACGATACTTACAAATATTGAAGATGCTAAATCTTTTAAAGAAACCGATTCTGTAACATGGATTAATATAGATGGATTAAGCTCTATTGACGAGATTGAAAATATTGGTTTGCAGTATGGTTTACACCCACTCGTTTTAGAAGATATTGTGAATACTACGCAACGACCAAAAATTGATGAGTATGACGATTACCTTTTTGTAGTACTTAAAATGCTTTATTATGATAATGATGAAAACATTGCTATTGAGCAAGTAAGCTTAGTTTTAGGAAAAAATTATGTGCTATCGTTTCAAGAATCCGAAGGTGATGTTTTTGATACCATACGAGAACGAATTAGAATCGGTAATGGCAGAATTAGAGGTTTAAAATCAGATTACCTACTATATGCTTTAATTGATGCTGTTGTAGATAATTACTTTAGTATTATAGAAACTCTAGGCAACAAAATTGAGGACTTAGAAACCGATTTATTTGAAGGTCATTCTCGAGATAATATTAACATTGAAGTACAACAACTAAAACGTGAAATATTAAAAGTTCGTCGTGCTATATTTCCACTGCGTGAAATAATAAATCGCGTTGAAAAAGGAGAACACCCTTTAATCTACAAGCGCACAATTACCTATTATAGAGATATTTACGACCATTTAATTCAAGTGTCTGAAAACATTGATATTTATCGTGAAATGATATGGAGTTTAATGGATATGTATATGACAACGATTAGTAATAAGATGAATGAGGTTATGAAAGTCCTGACTATAATGTCATCTATTTTTATCCCACTAACTTTTCTTGCTGGTATTTACGGAATGAATTTTGAATTCATCCCAGAACTAAAATACAGATATGGCTACTTTGTTTTACTCGGTGTAATGTTCTTAATGTTTTTGGGATTATTATATTATTTTAAACGTAGAAAGTGGTTATAATTTGACGCTTAATAATGCGTATTCTATAATTTTATTATCTTATACCTCTAATTAACATAGCCATGAAAAACGTATTAGCAACTATCATCGGATTATTTATCGCTGGTTTAACGGTGCACCTCTTTGAAGCCGTAATTGGTCATAACCTATTTACATTTCCTGCTGAGGCACAACTTTCAGATATGGAATGGATAAAAAACAACATGGATAAAATACCTACTGGTTCAAAAATATTTGTTGTTATTGCTCATTTTGCTGGTATTATTGCTGGTATGTTTGCTGCTGCAAAGATTTCTAAACAAAGCATAATTCCTTCTTACATCGTTGGTGGATTAATGCTAATAGCCACTTTTGTAACCATTTTTATGTTACCAAAAGAGTTATGGTTCTCTATTTCCGATGGGATATTTGCTATTGCGGGATTTTTAATAGGAAAAATAATAGCTCAGAAACAAATCACAAATTTTTAGATTGTATTAATTCATTTAGCGCTTATAAAACTGACTCCCAAATTATTCTAATCTTAATCTAAAAACATATTAATGCCTATAGCTACATCAGACAAAATAAGTTTAAAAGAAGCGATATCCATAGGAATTGGTGGCATGGTTGGAGGCGGAATATTTGCGGTCTTAGGTTTAGCAGTTTCTATTGCACAAGGCGGAACACCAATTGCATTTTTATTTGCTGGTTTATTAGCTCTAATAACATCTTATAGTTACGTAAAATTATCACAGAAATATCCTGACAGAGGCGGAACCGTTAAGTTTATCAATCAAGGTTTTGGTGTGACTATTTTTAGTGGAAGTATCAACAATTTACTTTGGGTAAGTTATATTATTATGCTCTCCTTGTATGCTTCTGCTTTTGGCTCTTATGCTCCTAATTTATTTGAAATAACACAAAACAAAACCATAAACTTTCATATTTATGCTAGCGCTATTATAATCTTAGCAACAGCCATAAACTATTATAGCGTCGCAATAGTTGGTAAAATTGAATCTTATGCTGTAATTATTAAACTAATCATACTAATAGGTTTTATTGGCATTGGTGCTTACGGACTTATTGGCAACCCTAATCTCTCGCAATTAGCAATGTCTAACTGGGAAACACCTTTACAATTATTTGCTGCTGGTATGGTTATTTTTGTGGCTTATGAAGGTTTTGAGCTCATTGCAAATGCAGCACCAGATATCGAAAACCCTAAAAAGAACATTCCGAGAGCCTATTATTACTCTGTGATTTTTGTAATTGTTCTCTATTTTATAATTGCTATCGTTACCGTTGGCTCGCTTACTTTTGATAAAATTGCCACAGCTGAAGATTACGTTTTAGCAGAAGCAGCTAAACCTATGCTTGGTAAAATAGGATTTACCATAATTACAATTGCGGCTTTGATTTCAACTTTTTCGGCTATTAATGCATCATTATATGGTGGAAGTCGTGTCAATTTTGAAATTGCCGAAGATGATGAATTACCAACTCACTTTACTTCTAAACTTTGGAATCAACCCATAGGTTTATTCATCACAGCCATTGCAACCTTAATTTTAGTCAATGTTTTAGATTTAGAAAGTATTTCAACAGCCGGAAGCGTTGGCTTTATTCTCATATTTGGTATTGTAAATTTAGTAGGTTTTAAACTCGCTAAAGACACAGGCAGTAATAGAGTAATTCCTATAATAGGTTTTATTTTGTGTATGGTGGCATTGGTCATTTTAATTCACCAACAATATTTAACCAATCTCACCGGAGTCATTGTGTCAATGTCCATAATATTACTATGTTTTATTGCTGAATGGATGTACAAAACCACTGAGCGTAACCAAAAAAACTAATTTAATTTTAAGAGTAAATTTGGATCTGGGCAATTTGATTTATAAAATTCTAGATTCAATAAATTGCTAACACCAGGATAATCTCCTTTGTAATCCTCTATATTTTTTATAATCTGAAAATGTAAATGTGGCGGATAATCACCATTCACCTCAGAAGCACCTAATACCGAAATAACATCACCTTGCTTCACTTCTACACCTACTGATTTATTAGCAATTGATGATTCACTTAAATGACCATAGAGTGTATAGAATTCAATATCGTTTATCCGATGTTTCAAAATTAAAGTAGGACCATAATCACCATGATTAGTATTGTTTTTAAAACTATGAATTGTTCCATCTAAAGGTGCATAAATGGCTGTATTCGCTTCAACCCAAATATCTAAACCGATGTGAATATTACGTTCTTCTTTAGAGTTATGTTGATTAAAATACGTGCTTCGTTGATAGATGTTACGTTTTTCGAGATAACCACCAAAAGCTACTTTTGCCTTGTTGGTTTTTATGTAATTGAAAATGAATTGTTCTAAATCCGCAGAAGATGACGTGTTAACTACTCTTAATTCTGCATTATCAATTGATAAATCTAAAGGTATATAATCCGTTTTTTTAATGGAAGCACCAATTACTGAATGCGCATTGAGAGATTTAAGAAAAGATTCAAAAGACGAAAAGGTCATAAAATAAAATTTCCATAAAAATACAAATGTATTCTATGGAAAACAGGAAGAAATTGTGCTTCAAAAAAATAAAACGAATTTACTTTAAGACTTAAAGATTCTAAAATAAACTCAGAATAAAAAAATCAATTAATAATCACATCACTAAACTTAGCATTGATAACAATATTACGATCAGAACTTTGTCCTTCTGGATAATGACGAATCGTTTTTTGTGTGGTCGTTTTATTATTAAACTTTGAACGATTCCCCTTAAAGTAAAGTGTATAATCTAAACTATTAGGTAAGTTGATTAAAGCGTCACTATTCTCCAAAACTAAATTAAGATTCTTAAAGCTTTCAGTAAGATGAGTAATAGTTAAGTCTCCAAAACTACCATCAATAACACCTGTATCCGAGAGATTTTCGATATTAATATTAGATGATTTAGAATTCAACACTAAGTTATTCGCATTTTTAATTTGAGCTTTATTTACAAAATTAAGATTAAGCGTCCCCAAACTCCAAGTATCCACTATAACTGGTGAATAAGACACATTAATGGAGGTATCACCTCCATCAATATGTTCTGCTACTAAAAAGGAATGTGAAATATCACCCTCCATGTTATAAATAACTGAAGACAATTTTAATTCACCATGTCTAATATTAGTTTTTAACTTCGCTTTTTTAGGGATTTTAATTTTAATCACCTTTTTTACTTTACTATTGCTACCTGTTTCTAAACGGTGAATGACCTGAATATCTCGTCTGTTTTGTAATTCATCTCGTCTGGCTTCTAAGGCATGTACACGCGCTTCTCTTTGCTCGTACATAGCTTCTTTTCTTTTAATGAGCGCATCTTTTCTTAATTCCAAAACTTCAGAACGCTCATCCATTTCATTGCCAAAACGTTCGCCCCAAACTTTCATTTTCTCTTCCCATTCCTTACCAAATTTCTCACTAAACTCTTCTCCCCATTTCTCCATATCCTCACCATATTTCTCTCCAAATTTTTCGCCCCATTCTTCCATTTCTTTAGTCCATTTACCATCAAACCGTTTGGCATATTCTTTTCCCCATTTTTCCATTTTCTCTTGGTAACGAGACTCTCCAAACTTCCTTGCCCAATCTTCCATTTTTTTCTGAAATTCTTTACCACCTTTCTTTTCATATTTTTTACTCCATTCTGCCAAATAATCCTCACCATCTTCTTGGTAACGCTCATAATCAAATTCAATGGTTGTAACACCTTTGGGTAACTCTGGCAATTTGGGCATAATAGGCATTTCTGGTAATTCTGGCATTCTTGGCATTTGCACCATTTCTGGAAGTCTCGGCATTTCTGGCATCTCTGGCATCTCAGGAAACTCTATGAGTTGGTATTCTAAATCTTTTAGTAATCCAGAATAGTCATCTGCGTTAACCAGACCAATAGTTCTTCCTCCACTTGATGAAATACTCACCTTGTTGCTAGACCCATCTACTTTAAGATTCCAAGCTTCTAATGCACGTTTTAATTCTTCATCAGTTAGCTTATCACTTTCAATGTAAGCTTCAATTTCTACGGTGTTTTTATTCCACGTCTCTAATTGTATTTCTACATTACTAGTATTTAGGTCTACTACCACATCTTTATTAACTTTTATGGATTGCGATGTTTTACTTAGTTTTTTCTGCGCATAGCCAAATGTGGTTACAAGACAGATGAGTAAAATTTTGATTTTGTTCATGATTTTTTTGATTTAACTGTTCGTTTTTTGATTTAATTTGATTGATTGATTTCTATGAACTTTGCTGCTCTAACGTGTCTAAATTAAATTCATTTAGCTTATCCTTTAAACGCATTACAAGCTTTAACCTATATTTTAAATTTTCTATTAAAGCATCTAAAGTGGCCTCGTTGGGTCCGTTTTCATTTAGTTCAATAGTTAACCTTTTATACTCGTCATTTAACTCTTTTAAACGTGCTACATACCCATCAAACAATTCCTTATTTTCTGGTGTTAATTGCACTTTAGATAACTCTAAATTTATACTTGCTAAATAGTAATCTTCTACACGTTTAAAGTCTGGAGAAACATCTCCTAAGGATTTAATTTCTGTATCTACAACTTCAACTGGATCTGTTTCAACTTTAGAATCTTGAAAAACCTGAAAAGCTCCAAAACTCAAACCTAACAACACAACCACACTTGCAGCCACATTAAAAAGTGTAAATATGTTTGATGATTTTGGCGATTTATCTTGCGCCTCTGGCAACTCTTTTTCAAGTTTCTGAAGAAAACGTAATTGATGCCCTTCAGACATTTTTACAGCTTCATTTGTAGATTCGTTTTTGTATAAATCTCTAATATCTTGCTTCATTTCTTTTCAATTTTAAGGCACTTTTCAATTTTTGTTTCCCTCTAGATAGTTGCGTTCTAGAAGCGACTTCTGTAATATGTAATATTTCGGAAATCTCTTGATGGTCATAACCTTCTACCAAATACAAAAGCACTACATATTTATATTTTTCAGGTAATTTTTCAATTTCAAAATTTACATCTTCAATAGTAACGTCAGTTTCTACTTGCCAATCACTATCATTTTTATCCGCAATAACATTCAAATGAAAATCTTCTAATTCAACTAATCGTTGATGCTTAGATTTTAAAACATCAATACATCTATTAATTACTATGCGTTTTAACCATGCACCAAAACTTACTTCGGCTTTATACTGCTCTAACTTTGAAAATGCCTTTATAAATGCATCTTGCACAATATCTTCAGCTTCCATAGTGTTATTCACATATCTGCTCGCAACAACCAACATACCATTGCAATATTGATTATACAATTGCATTTGCGCTTGTCTATTGTTCTGTTTGCATTGTTCAACTATATGAATTTGAAACGTACTGATTTTGGTTTTGATTTTTTGATTGGTTACAACTTAAAGACGATACAAATAATGAAGTGTTGCAAAAACTTTCATAAAAAATCTTTTTTTATAAGAAATGCTTAAAATTCATCGTTTGTAGTTTATAAATTTAAGGATTTGAATTATCTTTAAACTTAGAATGCATAAGTTTGCATTTCATTGAACTTACTTAATTTTTAGAATAACAACTATGTTGAAACGCCTCGTCATTATCCTAAGCATCTTAGCTTTAGGATTATTTTTATATTCTGTATTTGTAGAAAATATTTTTGCGCCACGCTTAAGTCCAAAAGATTCTGCTGAAATTACACTTAACGATTTAAAATTAAAAGTTGAATACAACAGACCTTCTAAACGCGAACGTGATGTTTTTGGTGCACTTGTGCCTTTTGATAAAGTATGGCGAACTGGTGCAAATGAAGCAACAACCTTTCAAACCAACAAAGATTTAATGATTGATGGAATGGTTTTAAAAAAAGGAAAATATACTATTTGGACCGTTCCTAAGGAAAACTCTTGGAAAGTAATGTTTAATTCTAAGCAATATGATTGGGGAGTTAATGAAAAAATGGAACCAATGTGGGATCCTAATTACGATGCTTTAGAGATTGAAGTTCCGTCAAAACATATTGATGAAACGGTAGAACAGTTTACTATTGCTTTTGATCACAAAACCGGGAATTTAAAACTTACAATGGCTTGGGACAGCACTTTTATTGAAGTTCCTTTATCAGAATATGTAGCAAACAAACCTTAAATTATTAATGCAAGGTGGCACAAGAAAACAAATCATATAAATCTGCTTTGCATGAACAAGATGGTGTAAAACCGCCAAATAGTTTAAGTTCTACGGCTGCCAATACCATTAAGAAAAACCGTAGAAAACAGCCATCTGTTAACGATTTAGTTTCGGGTATTACCTCAGAAAACATTACGGCTTTAAGCAGAGCTATTACATTAGTAGAAAGTACTAATCCTTCGCATACTAAAAAAGCAAACGACATTATTACGCAATGTTTGCCTTACGCAAATAAATCTACACGAATTGGTATCACAGGCGTACCTGGTGTTGGAAAAAGCACTTTTATTGAAGCCTTTGGTCTTCACCTTGCTTCTATTGGAAAAAAAGTTGCTGTCTTAGCTGTAGACCCTAGTAGTAGCTTAAGCAAAGGCAGTATTTTGGGTGATAAAACCCGAATGGAAGACTTAGTAAAAACCAAAAATGCATTTATTAGACCTTCGCCTTCAGGAAACTCTTTAGGAGGTGTTGCCAGAAAAACACGTGAAACTATTATATTATGTGAAGCTGCTGGTTTTGATACTATAATTATAGAAACCGTTGGTGTTGGCCAAAGTGAAACTGCTGTGCATAGTATGGTTGATTTCTTTCTCTTATTAAAATTAGCTGGAGCTGGAGACGAATTACAAGGTATAAAACGAGGTATTATTGAAATGGCAGATGCTATTGTTATTAATAAAGCAGATGGTGAAAACGTTAAAGCTGCCAAATCAGCGAAGTTAGAATTTAATAGAGCTTTGCATTTATATCCATCCAAATCCTCAGATTGGTCTCCAAAAGTTACTTTATGTAGTGCTCTTAAACGTGAAGGTATTTCTGAAGTTTGGGATATGATTAAAGACTACACCAAAATTACAAAAGCAAATCATTATTTTGAAGAGAACAGAAATAATCAGAATAAGTTTTGGCTACTGCAAACCATAGAAGACCGTTTAAAATCTAATTTTTATAATTCCCCTAAGATTAAAGTAGAATTAGAAAAGCAAATAAAACTGGTAGAAGAAGCAAAAACAACGCCTTTTGCTGCGGCAGAATTCCTGCTTAAAATTTGAGTAAAAAAATAATATATAGCATTATAATAATAAGTGGATTTTGCCTCTTAATATTGGTAAAAATACAATTTAGTATGTATTATCATTATTTATCAACTACCGGAAAGAATAGAGCATTATTTGGTTTAACAGAATCATTAAGTTACGGTTATAAACGTTATTACGGAACTCTACCAGCTATTGGTTTTATAATTAGTATTATTATTGCTATTAAACAAAGAAGTAAGGAATTAGCATTATTAGCTTCCTTAATTTCTTTACTAGCAATTATACTCTCTATCTTTAGTATTTGGCGAATGTTTATTTAATTAAAAAGCTATAAATAATTAGTCTTTATCCGTATTTAAAAAAACAATACTTTTGCAACGACTAAGCAAATAAATACATGACGTATAAGTTTACCATCATAGTTCCTGTTTATAATGAGGAAGACAATTTAGAACGCGTAGAAAAAGAACTTTCTAGCTATCTAAATATCGCCACAGTTTCTACTTCAATTTTATTTGTGAACGATGGTTCTACAGATAAAAGTCAGACATTAATTGAAGCTATTTGCGAACGTAACGACGCTTTTGAATACATTTTATTTAAAGAAAATAGAGGCTTAAGTGCAGCTATTAAAGCTGGCTTTGACCATGTAGATTCTGAACTGGTTGGTTATATCGATTCGGATTTACAAACCGCTCCAGAAGATTTTAATATTTTATTAGAACATATTGACTCTTATGAATTAGTTACAGGTGTACGTTCTAACCGAAAAGATTCATTTGTAAAAAATATGTCGTCTAAAATTGCCAACGGAATTAGACGCGCATTTACGCATGATGGCATGGATGATACTGGCTGTCCTCTTAAAGTTATAAAAACAGACTACGCTAAACGCATACCAATGTTTAGAGGTTTACATCGTTTTTTACCTGCAATGATAATGTTACAAAATGGACGTGTAACTCAAATAACGGTTCAACATTTTCCAAGAATGGCTGGTACAGCAAAATTTGGATTATGGAATAGACTTTTAGGACCTTTAATGGATTGCTTTGCATATCTATGGATGAAGAAAAAGTATATTAATTACGAAGTTTCTAAATCCAGTAAATGAAAGATTGGATAATTTATAGCATTGGATTTTTAGCTCAGATATTATTTTCTTCGCGTTTAATCATTCAATGGATAACCTCTGAAAAGCAACGTAAGGTTATTACACCAAAAACATTTTGGACACTGAGTTTAATCGCCTCATTTTTACTTTTTATATATGGTTATTTACGCTTAGACTTTGCCATTATGTTGGGTCAGAGTTTAACGTATTTTATATATATTAGAAATTTACAGTTACAAGGTCAATGGCAAAAATTCCCAAAACTAGTGCGATACTTGTTATTCTTTGCGCCTATTTTTATTGTTATATTTTACTTTAACAATAATCAAATAGATGTTGATTTACTATTTAAAAATGCTGACATCCCAACATGGCTATTAGTTTTAGGTATTGTAGCACAAGTAATTTTTACACTACGTTTTGTTTACCAATGGATTCATTCTGAAAGACAAAAAGAATCTACTTTACCAATGGGATTTTGGGTGTTGAGTTTAATTGGCGCAGGATTAATACTTACCTATGCCATTATTAGAGAAGACCCTGTTTTATTTGTTGGCCATTTATTTGGCTTAATAATTTATGCTCGTAATGCTTATTTAATCCGAAAAACTAAAGATTAAGCATGATTAAACTTATAGAAAAATATCCTATCATCAGTCTATTGCTTTTTGTTATTGTGATGCTTGGGTTTACGATTGATGCGATTCCGGTAACTATTATGGAAGCGCGTAATTTTATTTCGGCTAGAGAAATGCTTACCGATGACAATTGGATATTAACAACTATGAATGGTGAAGCGCGTTACCAAAAACCACCTTTACCAACTTGGATTACGGCAATGTTTGGTTACATATTTGGTATAACTTCTGTTTTAGCTTTACGTTTGCCTGCACTACTCTTTTTAGCAAGCCTAGGAATTTCAATATATCTGTTATCTAAAAAATTAGAACTCAGCAAAGCCCACAGTTTAATTAATGGCTTCATTGTTTTAACATCATTCTATTGCATTGGTATTACCATTGAAGCACCTTGGGATATTTACACACATGGCTTTATGCTCATGGCTTTGTATCAATTATTCATTCTATTTAAAGACCAAAAAACATCAATTTTAAGAAGTATTCTGTTTGTATTCTGTTTGGCTGGTTCTGTGCTATCTAAAGGACCTGTTTCTCTTTATGTTTTATTCTTACCATTTGTTGTTTCTTATGGCATTACATTTAAATTTAGAGCAAAACCTATTCATTTTTTAAAATTAATAAGCCTTTTAGTTTTCGGAATTGTTTTAGGTGGTTGGTGGTATTTTCATGTTAGGGTTGCAGACCCTGAAACTTTTACAGCCATTGCAGAACGTGAAACGTCTAATTGGAGCAGTTACAATGTAAGACCGTTTTATTATTACTGGAGTTTCTTTATTCAGAGTGGTTTATGGACCATTCCTGCATTTATAAGTTTGCTTTATCCTTATTTAAAAACGAGAGTTTCAAACTTAAAAGCTTATCGTTTTAGTTTCTTCTGGACTATTATTGCAGTCATTCTATTATCTGTTATTCCTGAAAAGAAATCGCGCTATTTAATGCCTGTTTTAATTCCTTTGGCTATAAATATTGGCTTTTATATTGAATACCTCATTCGTGAATTCAAGAATTTAAAATCGAAAAAAGAAACATTTCCTGTCTATTTTCAATTCGGATTAATAGGAAGTATTGCTGTATTATTTTGGGTTGCTGGCTTCTTTTTAGCGCCTTCTTTAACAGGACTAACTTGGGTAAGATTTATAATTTCTAGTCTAGTTTTGGCTGTTATTGGTGTTTATATTTTTAAATTTCTGAAAGCTAAAAATATCAAAATGGTATTTTATCTTTTTATTGCTTTTATGATGAGTATAGGTTTCTTGGCTTTACCACTAGCTAAGCTTCAAGCTCAAGATAATTACAAAGCAGTTTCAGAATTAGCTTCAGACAATTTACCACTTTACACTTTAGATGCTGTTTCTCCTGAAGCCATCTATAATTATGGTGATAAAATTTTGAGTATTAAAACTGATGATGGTATTGTTATTCCGGCAGAAAAGCAATTCTATTTATTAACGGCAACCTCAAAACCTGAAGAAACAATTGAGCTTTCTAAACTTTATTCAATTGAATTCATTGCCACATACGACTTAAACTTTTCTGAAAGCAAACACCGATCTAGGTTAGTGAATCAGCTATATAAACTTACTTTGAAATAAAGCGTTTTATAAGATATAGTGTCAATTTGTAGAATCCGAAACCTGCAAAAACACCAAAGGTTAAGCCACAAACAACATCTATAGGGTAATGTACGCCTACATAAATACGACTATAGGCTACAACCAAACTCCAGACTATTAGTAAATAAATAAGATTCTTAAAATAAGGTCTCAATAACAAACCAGCGAAAATAGCCGTTGCCATGGAATTAGAAGAGTGACCAGAGAAAAAGCCATACTTACCACAACGTGGTGCAATAAAGCGCGTTAAATCCATTACGCCTTCTGCTCTACATGGTCTTGGACGTTGAAATGTGTCTTTAAACAAATTGGTCATTTGATCCGTAAAAGCAATCATACCTGCAATTACAAAAACCATTAACACTAAGGCTTTCCAGCCAAATTTCTTGTAAATTAAAAACAACAATACAAGGTATAAAGGTATTGAAGAGAACTTATTGGTTATTACCAACCATAAGCCATCCCAAGTTTCAGAACCTAAATTATTAAGGTATAGAAAAAGTTCTTTATCGTATTGTAAAAGTTGCTCTAACATTAATCGTCGTATCTCGCTACTTCTCTATCATAAAAATCGGTTGCTTCTTGGATGTAGTTTTCAGTTTCCGATTCTAATTCTTTTTCGTCGTGTTGGTCAAATTCTTCAAACCATTCTACCTCGTCATTCTCTAAATTAATGATAAAACGAGGAAATTCTGTATGTATAATATAAATAGCATCAGGATGATCTGTATTGTCTCCTAAAATGAATTTTGGTAATTCCATGTAATTAGATTAAAGTTGTAAGTACTGTATAGCAAAAGTAGTAAATCTCTTTTAGTTTAAGACTCTTAAATTTACTAATGATTTACAAGGTCTGTTAGAGTGATTTTTTGATTTAATAAAATGATTTGGAGAACTATATAAGACCGAAATACTTATTCTAGATACTAATTTTACGATTTATCAATCGTTAAATTCACTCGAACTAACTTATTTCTATAAACTTAAGGCACTTTAAGTACTTGAAAATTTAAATCTTATCACTTTCTAAAATCAACTTCTTAGTCAGGTAATTAAATCTAATGAATAATAAAATGGCAGCTACACTTAGGGCTACAATAAGACCAATCCAAATACCTAAACTTCCGTAAGCATCTTCTTTTCCTAAATAATAACTGATAGGAAAACCGACAACCCAATACGAAATAAAAGTTATTATAGTTGGTATCTTAACATCTTGAAGTCCACGTAAAGCACCAAGCACAATAACCTGAAGACTATCACTAATCTGAAAAACAGCAGACGCTAATAATAACGTTGCCGCAATTTTTACAACCTCAGCTGCATCTACTGCATTTGCTGGATCATCTAAATCCACATATAAATTTGGCAGTAACGTATGAAATATTACAAAAAACAACGCAAAAACTACTGCGAAAACAAAGCCAATTAAAAAGATTGATTCTGCAATACGTTTTAATGCCCTAAAGTCATTTAAACCCTTTTGGTTTCCTACTCTAATCATTGCAGCAACACTTAATCCCGTAGCTACCATAAATGTCATAGAAGATAAGTTTAAGGCTATCTGATTGGCTGCTTGTTGGTTGGCACCTAAAGTTCCGCTTAACCAAATAGCTGCCGTAAAAATGGCAACTTCAAAAAACATCTGCATAGCACTTGGCAAACCTAAATTGCTCAATTTCTTTATAGGATGCTTTTTTAATTGAAAAAACTTTATGTTAGTTACATAAGCTTTAGACTTTTCGCGTTTTGCTAATAACCACCACAAATGAGCAACCATTACAAAACGTGAAATTAACGTACCAACTGCTGCACCTACAATTCCCATCTCTGGAAAACCGAATTTCCCAAAAATAAGCACGTAGTTAATGGCAACATTTAGCAAATTCGCTAAAATAGTCGCGTACATAGGATATTTAGTTAATGACAACCCATCACTAAACTGTTTAAATGCCTGAAAAATAATTAAAGGAACCAATGAAAAAGCTACCAAATCTAAATACGGAATGGCCAAGTCTACAACTTCTTCTGGCTGATCCATTACATACATTAAGGGTTTGGCAAATAAGAGCATTACAAACAATAATAACCCTAAAACTGTACATAGAAAAAGTCCGTGTTTAAAAACTGATTTTCCTTTTACGAAATTATTTTCGGTATCTGCTTCTGCAACCAAAGGTGTAATAGCAGTAGAAAAACCAATACCTAAAGACATGGCTATAAAAATAAAACTATTACCCAAAGACACAGCGGCTAACTCAGCTGCACCCAACTGACCTACCATTACATTATCTACAAAACTCACAAACGTATGACCAAGCATACCTAACATCACTGGTGATGCGAGTTTAAGATTATATTTAAATTCTTTAGTGTAATTACTTAAAACCATTGTGCAAAAATAGTTGTTTTGACTTGAGTTTTTTTAATAAAACAAACTAAGTTTTAGCAGATAAATTAGAATTAAAACTTGTGATAAACTCCAAAATTTAATGCAACTTGTTTAGCGACATTGTTTCCAAAAAAAGCACCACCAAAACCTACATTTACGCCAAAATTATCTGTGATCTCACCTATAGTCTTTAAACCAAAACCACCATATTCTTGGTCGTTTACATATAAACCGGTAAACATATTTTGTGTTGGTAAAATTAAGTCTCCATTTCTAAGTGATTTTACAACATCTACAAAACCGATTAACCAAATACGTTTTGTTATTTTATGACCTAATTCTCCTCCTACCCTAAAGTTTGAACTATAATCATTAGTTCTAATATTAGCACCAATAAAACTTTGAAAATACGTTTTACCCAAACTGCGACCTGCTAAAAAAAGTGGTGTAAATGAATAGGCATCATAACCCGTTCTAATTCCTGAAAATCCATCATAGGAACTTGTATTAGCTTCAACCGAAAATTGACCAGAAAGTATCCAATCTTTTTTATAAAAATTATGCTTCACACCAAGTTCTATGTTACCCAATGCTGTTTTATTAAAATCTTCAGAACAATCACCAGAACAATCAATAAATGGACTTTCATAACCATCAATTGAAATGACCTTTAAAGGCACATTTAAAATTAAAGTGGTTTTATCTGATAAACCATACTCACCATAAATTTGAACTGTATTATCTGAAATTTCACCAAAAAGAGAATAGTCTGGATCACCAAACATATCTGTGTAATTTGGTATTGTAGTATATGTAAGCTGCGTATAAAATTCACCTTTATCTTTTACCCAAGGACTTTGTGAAAATGAAGAATGACTAATAAAAAAAACTAAAATTATAATACCATTTTTCATAAACTCGAATGTATTTAAACCTTTAGTCGGAATATTATCTAAACCTGAAAAAATAATATTTATAATCTTAAGCTAGTTTTGATTATTCTATTTCGCAAAATAATCTGAAATTCCGGATAAGATATTCTGAACTGCGTATGCTGCTAAAATCAAGCCCATAACTTTACTAATCACAGTTATTCCGTAACTCCCAATTCTCTCTTGCACACGTGTTGCAGCCAGAAGAACTAAACTCGTTATACCTATTACAAATAGGACTAAAAATGTTGTTAGAATTTGCTCGTTAATAGTATAAGTATGATTGTCGGTTAAAAGTACAACAGCCATAATTGCTCCAGGTGAAGCAATTGAAGGAATTGCAACCGGAAAAATAGTAACATGTTTATAATCTGAAATTTGACTCTTTTCTTGCTCTGGTTTACCGTCTCCAAATATCATGGTTAAAGCAAATAAAAATAGAATTACACCTCCTGAAACCTGAAACGCATCTAAGGATACTTCCATGCCTTCAAGTATAAGCTGACCTATTACAATAAAAAACAGTAAAATTAAGAATGCAACTGCCGATGCTCTTAGCGCTATTTTCTTCTTAAACTTATTGTCGAATTCTTTTGTTGCTTCTAAAAATACAGGTACAGAACCTATAGGATCTATCACGGCAAAAAGGAAAAATATTGTAGTTAAAATTTCTGCCATTTAGCGAATTCGTTTTGCTTGCGTTATAAAAGATAAACCTTGCTGACCTGCTGTAGATGTCATTACACCTTCAAAAAGTGGTTCTGGGACTCCTTTTGGTATTTTCCAATCAAATAAAAAGTTAGAACCAGTTCCTCCAGAAATATCAGATTCGTCTATTACAATTTCTACAGTTTCTAATGGTGCTAAATACACAGGGTTTTTAATGTAGCTTTTTAAAAGTGTTCCATGTGTATCGTAATAATCTGCAGTGGTTAAATAAATAGTATCCGTCATACTCACGTTTCTTAAACTCACCATTGCTGTAAGATTATATGTTTTGTGTTGGGAATAACTATAAATCTGAGAATACACAGACAAATACGAATGACCAGAAGTTAATAAAGAATCTACTTTAGAAATAGACGCAACACGTTCATTCCAATTGACCTTAATAGGTTCTTCTGGGTCTAAGTTTATCTTATTTTCACAAGCATAAAAACCAAGAAGTGATATTGAAAGTAGTATTATTTTTCTCATAGCTTAAAAGTAAAATCTATAAGATAAAGATAATAGATTGATTTTAGTTGGTAGAATTTATTTTAAAGATAATTGGGTAGTTGTGGTTAATTATAATTGATACGAGTCCCTTTTAATAACTTATATCAAACGTTAACCGAAATTAGCTATTAAAAAGCTAAAAATCAAAAAATACTTAGCTACATTGTTATAAAATATGTAAAACTTCTTTGTGTCTGCAATGTATTTGATAGTATTAAAATTTCAGTAAATCTTGTATTCTATCATCTACTTTAATAAAAATATTAGATTCAGTAATAAACCTAATTAGTATTTGAAATAAAGGTGAAATTAATTTATCAATTAATACGGATACAACAAAAACTAAAATAGCAAGAATTACAATTGTAAAAGCAAGTACAACGTAATTATCTATATTGTTTTGTAATTTTATAACAAAGTCATATAAATAATGACTAAGGTATTGATTTTCATGAATTAAATACACAGCCAGGGTAGAGCTAGAAAACCAATTAATTAATTTAGAGCTAAATTTTATTTTTGTGAAAATTAGAAAAAATAAAACTGAATTTATAATTAGACCAATACTGTTGTAAGGATAAAATAGTCTAAATAGAATTTTACCGACATTAGGTATATATAGATATCCAAATAACATACTTGAGAAAAGAAGAAAAACAAATAAAATATAAATACCTAATAGTTTTTTTGCATTATAGTTTTTACCTAAAATTAATCCTGTTCTTAGATAATTACCTACATAATAAATCAGAATAAAATTTATTGGATTTTTCCCAAATTCTAATGAAGGTATAAATTGACCAAAGCAAAAAGATACTAAAATTAGAATTAAAATAAAAAATAGTTTGGTTTGATTAGAGGCAGATTTTAGAGGTATATTAATTAATGGTGTTAATAAATACAAACACATATATACCGGTATAAACCACCATTGAATGGGTAAAATTAAACTTAAACCTTCATATACATTCCAAATACTAGGGTCTAACAATACTGCGATAACATAAATTATAACAGAATAAAAGGCACAATAAAGAAAAAGTTTAGCAAAACCTTTTAAAGAAAACTTTATTCCCCAATAACCAGAAATTAGAATGAAGCAAATAACCCCAGAATGTAGAACTGCAATTAAAGGGTTAGTTATGTAAATTAAATTGGGTGTATTTGGTATAATTGAATGTTTTAAAAAATGATAAATAACAATTAATAACATTGAGAGAATTCTTAATAACTCTATATTAGATTGTCTTGGTTTCTTTTTAATCATTTTTTAAACTAGCTTCATAAGGTTGAATTGCTAATGATAGTAATAACAATCCATATAAAGGCGTAATTTCAGGTAACATTCATTAAAAAAAGACAAACAGATAATCTCAAAATAAATAACTTATAAAGTAGCTACATTTTTTTTAGCCTCTTCAAACTCACTAACCATATCATTTACAATCTCTGCAACTGACTTCACCTCATGGATTAAACCAGCAATTTGCCCAATCTCTAATTCGCCATCTTCTAAATCGCCTTCAAACATACCGCGTTTTGCTCTGGCTCTTCCTAACAATTCTTTGAGCTGTTCTGGTGTTGGACTTTTTTTATAGAGTTCTTGTAATTCGTTATAGAATTTGTTTTTCACCAATCTTACAGGTGCCAATTCTTTTAAAGTGAGTTGTGTATCGCCTTCTTTAGCATCTATAACCACTTGCTTAAAGGCTTGGTGAGCTGAAGATTCTTCACTAGCTACAAATCGGCTACCAACTTGTACACCATCTGCTCCTAAAACCATACAGGCCAACATAGCTTTACCTGTAGCAATACCTCCCGCTGCTATAAGCGGAATTTCTAGTTGTTCCTTCACCATAGGAATCAAAGTTAAGGTTGTGGTTTCATCTCTTCCGTTATGTCCTCCTGCTTCAAAACCTTCAGCAACGATAGCATCTACACCTGCGTCTTGTGCTTTTAGTGCGAATTTTACACTACTAACTACATGCACAACCGTAATCCCTTTTTCTTGCAACCATTTGGTCCATGTTTTAGGGTTTCCGGCAGAAGTAAAAACTACTTTCACACCTTCCTCAACGATGATATCCATTATTTCTTGAACATTTGGATATAGCATTGGCACATTAACACCAAACGGTTGGTCTGTTGCTGCTTTACATTTTTGAATATGCTCTCGCAATACATTAGGATACATAGATCCTGCACCAATTAAACCTAAGATACCTGAGTTACTTGCTGCCGAAGCTAGTTTCCAGCCACTATTCCAAATCATTCCTGCTTGGATAATTGGATATTTTATATTGAAAAGTGATGTGATTCTATTTGCCATGTTTCGAAATTATATCTATTCTAATAGAGTATAAATTTCGGCAATTCAAGTGAATTTTACGATTGAAAAGGGGGATAATTTTTGTTAAGCTTAAGGAAATCTAGTCCACTATGTTCTCCATACGATTTCTCATGCTTCGAAAGCACTCGAACTGACGTTTAAACGTTCAGTATTAATTAGAACTTTTAATAAACTTATAAGCTTTGGAGTTATTCGCTGAAGACAATTTAATTACATAAATACCTGAAGCTAAATCTGAAACATTGATAAAACTTGAATATTCAGTTATCAATTGATTCATCACTTCCTGACCTAATTGATTATAAACAGAAACCTCTAATTGGTTTGCTATTAAAGGCATTTCAATATTTAGTTGGGTTGAAACAGGATTTGGATAAAAACGAAAGGTTTCAATTTGAGAGTTATCTAAAGACAAGGCATTACTTCTCGCTAAATCTAAATCTGGAATACCATAACCTAAAAAATCATCTGGTGTAGAAAATTGCGAAGCCGATTCCCTTACAAAATCCATAACTTCGGTTGGTAAAGCATCTGGTATGGCTTGCCATAATGAAGCAATTCCGCCACACATAATTGGTCCACTAAATGATGTTCCGTTATTTTGTACAATACTATCAAATTCATCTATAACATAAGCTTGTCCTCCTCTAGCAACAACATCTGGTTTTTGGTAACCGATTTGCGCAGCACTTCCTCTTGAGCTAAACGACACGTAATCTCCATCTGCATTTACAGCTCCAATACTCAAAACATTTGGCGAATCGGCAGGTGCTCCAACCGTTTCCCATGTTGTTCCGCCAGAATTACCTGCACTAACAACCACTAAAATTCCTTTTTCTGCTGCAATAGAAGCACCTTTGGTGATATAGGTGACTTGTCCGTTCATATCTGCAGGTGTATAATCGTAATTAGAATTGTCAAAATCAGTATATCCTAAAGATGTATTAATCATATCTACACCTAAACTATCTGCACGTTCTGCTGCTTCTACCCAATAACTCTCTTCTACAGGGTTTTCACTACCAGAGTCTTCTGTTCTAAATAAATAATATGAAGCATCTGGTGCAGTACCCACATATTGATCTTGTACAAATGCGGCCATAGTACTCAATACTTTTGTACCATGATTATTGCCTGTAAATGCATACACATCTGAAGTTCTATCTACAAAATCATAACCATTCAATAAATCACTATTATCTCTTAACCGTTGAAACGCAGACATGGTATTTACATTAGGAAAACCAGCATCCATAACAGCAATGGTAATACCTTCGCCTGTAAAATCTGCTATATGCAAATTGTCTGCATTAATCATTTCTACTTGGTTTTGTGTATCACCATAAGTAAAAGCGATAGTTTCATTTTCTACTTCCCATTTATTTAAATTGGAAGCGTTTCTTGATGCCTCATTTAAACCTTGATTAGCAAAATCAATACTGTAAACATAATTTAAATTCGCTAAGGCGTTGATATCTTCTTCTGTTCCTCTCACATGAATAGCGTTAAACCACTTAGACTTTGCCATTACTGTAATCCCAGTTTGAAGTTTTAAATCTGAAATATAAGTTTCGTTAACAGGCACATCTCGTTCGTCAATAGCGATATTATGATTTTGCTTTCTTTCAATGGCTTTTTGAGAAAGAATACTGATAGGATTAGTAATTGAAGCGGCAACGTTCGGTTTGTCTATGAGATAAATCCATGCATCTTCTTGTGAAAAACCTTTTCCAATTACAAGAAATAAAAGTAATAATGTAAAATTTTTTTTCATGGATTTGCTTATTTGGTTTTAAAGTTTTAGTCAGTAAAAGAAACTAAACCTTTCAAGTTTTAAAATCTTGAAATAAAATTAACTCAATTAAAACTTCAATTGCAAGTTAAGAAATTACTCCTGAACCTAATAACTCATCTTCTATATACCAAGCTACAAACTGACCTTCTGTAATTGCAGATTGCTTGTTTTCAAATTCTACATATAATCCTGAAGCCACTTTATGAAGTATTGCTTTCTCTAAGGTTTGTCTGTATCGAATTCTTGCCATTACTGACATAGTTTCTCCTTCACTTATCGCTAAATCTTGGCGTACCCAATGCAATTCTTCGTTAGTCACAAACAAGACATTTCTGTACAAACCAGGATGTTGTTTACCTTGACCTGTATATATAATATTATCTTTTACATCTGTATCTATAACAAACAAAGGTTCTACTGTTCCGCCAACGCCTAAACCTTTTCTTTGACCTTTGGTAAAATAGTGCGCACCTTGATGTTTACCAACTACTTTTCCATCTGTTAAATGATATGTTGGTTTTTTAGACAAAAAATCTAATTCATTCTCTTTGGAATCGAATTGAGGCAATTCTTTATTGTAAATTTCAAACTCAGAATCAACTTCAACAATATCACCTTCTTTTGGTTTTAATTGTTGTTGTAAAAATTCTGGCAATCTTACTTTACCAATAAAACACAAACCTTGAGAATCCTTCTTTTCGGCCGTAATTAAATCTTGCGCTTTAGCGATTTCTCTAACCTCTGGTTTTTGTAATTCGCCAATAGGAAATAATGCTTTTGCTAATTGCTGTTGAGACAATTGACAAAGAAAATAAGATTGGTCTTTATTATCGTCAGCACCAGCTAACAACTGATGGATTTCTTTTCCATCTTTTTCAATCGTTCCCTTTCTGCAATAATGACCAGTTGCTACGTAATCTGCACCTAATTCTAAAGCGATGTCCATAAAGACATCAAACTTTATTTCGCGATTACAAAGTACATCAGGATTTGGTGTACGTCCTTTTTCGTATTCATTAAACATATAATCTACAATACGCTCTTTGTATTGCACGCTTAAATCTACCGTTTGAAAAGGAATTCCCAATTTATCTGCAACCAACATGGCATCATTGCTATCCTCTAACCAAGGACATTCATCTGAAATGGTCACGGAATCATCGTGCCAATTTTTCATAAACAGACCAATAACCTCATAGCCTTGCTCTTTTAAAAGATAAGCTGCAACACTAGAATCTACTCCTCCTGAAAGTCCTACGATGACTCTTTTCATATTAATTAATCTCTTTTTATTTGAACGTCAGTTCGCGTGATTACAATTCTTTTATCGTAATTGTATCGAGAACCTTCATAACTTTAATTGCTTCTCGATACAAAATTCAAAAAAAAGGAATTTCACTCGAAGTGACGAATTTGTTCAAACCCAATCACACCAGTATTAGTTTCATAATTAGTTCGAAAAAACTTCGGCAAAATTACAAAATAAAAAAGGCAATCCTATTAAGATTGCCATTCTGAAATTCTATTGTCAGCATAGTTTTAAGCTATTCTTTCTTATATATGACTTCTTGTGTGGTATGGTCTATTTTTTTTGTGAGTTCACCATCTTTATAATACTTCCAAATTCCTTTTTTCTGACTTTTAATATAATCACCTTCAGAAACTTTTTTTCCATCAGAACCATAATGTATGGTTTTACCTTCTAAATGACCATCCTTGTATTGAGCATGTCTAAGTAACACATTCTGTTCAGAAAACCATTTAGACTCACCATGTAGTTCTCCATTTTTATAGTTGGCACTTTCCGCGACTTTTCCATTTTTAAAATAAACAAAACGTTCACCTTCTAGTAAGCCTTCGTCATTATAATGTTCTATAATCATTACATCTGATGAATTTTTGTGATAAAAAACCCATTCGCCAATAAAGCGCTTACCGTTCATTCTGCCTTTACTAATTACCTTTTTAGTTGAAGCTATAAAGGTAACATCTGCAATACTATCGTTCTCATTAAAGACTTTTACAGCACTCAGCACACTTTTACCAGAAGACAATGTGTAGTATTTAAACGAATCGACCTCTTTACCGTGAACAAAATTCCCCTCGTATCGCTTTTGGTCAGTCTTATGGTAGTTTTTAGTCCATATACCGTGACGTTTTCCGTCTTTATCGAATTGATTTACTGATTTTTGAGCATAAACAGTTGTTAAAAATACTGTTAAAATGAAAAGGACGTAAACTTTTTGTTTAACCATATCGTATATTTGTTAAACAAACCAAGAAGGTTTGAATGTTGAACAATTTTAAAAACTCAAAACAATGAAAATTATTTCACAAAACTTCAAATTACTTGCAGTATTTCTATTAGCAATTACATTTACTTCTTGTAGTGATGATGACGACAACGGAACAACAACGACTACAACAGTTGTAGACATTGCATTAGCGAACAATTTAACTTCTCTTGCGGCAGCTTTACAAGCAACTGATTTAGTAACTACTTTACAAGGTGATGGACCATTTACAGTATTTGCACCAACAAATGCTGCTTTTGCTGACTTACTTGCAGCCACAGGTTTAGATTTAGATAATTTATCTACTACTGAAGAAGATTTAGTAAGAAACATATTATTAAACCATGTAATTATAGGTGAAACTATTAATTCTGCGGCTTTAGTAACTGCTGGCTCTGGTTACGCTAGTACAGGTGCAACAGGTCCAAATGGAGAGAATTTGAGCTTATACTTTAATACAACAAGTGGTGTTGTTTTAAATGGAGTCTCTACAGTTGACAATGCGGATAACATGGCTTCAAATGGTATAGTCCATATTGTTGATGAAGTTATTGGGTTACCAACTATTGCAACATTTGCAACAACAAATCCTGCTTTATCTACACTAGTAGATGCTTTAGTTTATGCTGATACAGGTGCGCCAACAGTACCTTACATAGAAACAGTATCTGACGCTACAGCTGGTCCTTTTACAGTATTTGCACCGACAAATGATGCCTTTTCAGATTTATTAACGGAACTAAATGTATCTGGATTATCTGATTTAGGAACTGAAACAGTAAATGCAGTATTATTATACCACATTGTAAATGCTAATGTGCAGTCTTCTCAACTACCAAATGGGACAGTAACAACTCTTGGTGGTGATATTACAGCAGATAACACTGCTTTTACTTTAACTGATGCTAATGGAAGAGTAAGTAACATAATCGTTTCGTTAGTAGATATTCAAAGTATGAATGGCGTTGTGCATGTAATTGACAAAGTAATATTAACACCACAGTAAAAAAAATAAAGAGGCTGATTACCTCGTTTTAAGTTGATTAATAGTTAGATTGTAAAAGCTCAAACCCTAAGTTTGGGCTTTTACTTTTATAATTTTTTTTGAAAAGTAAACTCGTTTGTGATTTTTTGGAAAACCTTGTAATTCTCCTATGACTTCATAATTATGCTTTAGATAAAAACCTTCTACATTAAAACCGAAAGTATCTACCATTGCCATTGAAGTACCTCTTTTCTTTGCTTCATTTTCTAAATGAACTAGTAAAGTTGAACCAACCCCTTGTTTTCTAAAGTTTTCTTCCACCCAAAGGATTTTAATTTCTAATGTATTCCAGTAATTTATTCCTGCTAACACACCTCCAACTACCTTATCATTATTATCTTTTATATTGTATTCTACAAGGTATCCAAACCGAAGCTAAAGCAGCAACTTTTTATAAATTATAAGCATTAAGACCATCTACAATGACCTTAATATCTTCTCTATTACATGTATCAATTTTAATACTTAAACATTTATAAATAAAAAAGCCTCAACATAAATGTTAAGGCTTTTTTTAATTCGGTTATAAAAATTATTTCTTTTTACCCTTCTGTTGCGCTTGCTTTTGCGCTTCAGCTTGTTCCATCATTTCAGCCATTTTCTTCTGAAACTTGTTTTGTTTCTTAGGCTTTGTTTTACTGACTTCAATTTTAGCTAATACTTTATCTTCATCGATAATGTAGTTTTTAATCACTAGCATAATACCAATACTAATTAAATTAGAAATGAAGTAATATAAACTTAAACCAGAAGCGTAATTATTAAAGAATACTAACATTAATAATGGTGAGAAGTAAATCATATACTTCATCATTTTACCCATATCTGGCATACCTTCTTGCGTTGGCTGTGATGCTACTTGCTGACCTGTAGTCATCTTCATATAGAAGAAAATGGCTACTGCAGCTAATATTGGAAATAAACTTACATGACTTCCGTATAGAGGGATACTAAATGGTAATTCTAAAATAGAATCATAAGAACTTAAATCGTCTGCCCAAAGGAAACTTTTCTGTCTTAAATCAAAAGCTGTTGGAAAAAACTGAAATAAGGCATAGAATACAGGTATCTGCATTAAACCTGGTAAACATCCACTCAATGGACTAGCACCAGCTTTACTCTGAATTGCCATTGTTTCTTGTTGTGCCTTTAGTTTATTGTCTTTATACTTTTCTCTAACAGCATCTAATTCTGGCTTTAAAATTTTCATCTTAGCCTGAGATAAGAACTGCTTGTACTGTACAAAAGACAATAATATTTTAACCAAAATGGTCATTACTATAATTGCAATTCCATATGGTAGATACTGAATTAAAAATCCGAATAAAGGAATAAAGATAATTTTGTTTATCCATCCAAAAATTCCCCAACCAAATGGTATACTTTGTTCTAAACCTTTATCGTAAGATTTTAAAGTTTCAGCCTTAGTTGGTCCATAATACAATCCTAAACTCTTATTTAATTCACCACTATTATATGCTAATGGCAATTTAGACGTATATATTTTTGTAAATAAAGTATCTATTTCTTCATCATCTACTAAATTCTTAGATGTCATTGCAACATCTTTAAATGGACTATCGTTTGAAACCAAAATAGAACTGAAAAAGAATTGTCTATAAGATAACCACTCTACGTCTTCCGCTATCTCATCATCATCTCCAGTCTGAGAAAGCTTGTCAACCTTACCTTCATCATGCATGTAGGTTAATCTTGTGTAGCGATTTTCGTAAGCTATACTTTTTGCATGACGAATACCTTTTTGTTTCCAATCTAAAGTAATAGGTTGAGAGGTATTAAAAACATTACTTAAACCTTGAGATTTGATTGAGAAATCAATCATATAATCGTTAGGCTTTAACTCGTAACGGTATTCTAAAAAAGCAGTTTCAGAAACTTTAAGCTTCATAGAAACTACTGTATTTTCACCACTTTTAGTTACAGTTGGCTGAAAAGGAAAGTCTTGCGTATTTAAAGTTCTATTATCTGAAGTACCAAAAGTAATATTAAAAGCACTGTTATTGTCCTTTACTAAATAAATAGGAACAGAATCATAATCTACAAAGTTCTTTAGTTTTACTTGAGATAACTGGCCGCCTTTATTATTGAATTTTAATTCAAAAACGTCTGTCGTTACTGTAGTTTGCTTATCTGCAGAAGAAGGAAGTGTTAAGGAATATGCAAAAGAGCCTACTTTGCTTTGAAGTGCTGCTTTCGCCGTGGAATCTAGAGCTTGCGTATTTGTATAATCGTTAGCCGTAGTAACTAAAGTTTCCTCTTGTTTGCTCTCCTTTTTTTCAGTTGCTAATTGCTCTTGTTCTGCTTTTTTCTGTGCTTCAAGCTCTTCTGGTGTTGGTTGATTTTGATACATCATAAATATCAAAATCCCGAATATAAGGACAAACCCAATTATAGATTTAACGTCAAATTTCTTTTCTTCCATGTTTATTTTTCAGTTTTAGACCTGTCAGGTTTTTAAAATCTAACAGGTCTTATATGGTAACAATTGAACAACCCAAAAAACTATCCAAAAGTTAAAATTGCGCCAAAGTGACACGTTTAATAATTATTTCTTATTCTTATATTTTAAAGCTGCAGCTACAAATGCCACAAATAATGGATGTGGATTTTTTACTGTACTCTTATATTCTGGGTGATATTGAACACCTACAAACCAGTTATTTTCTGGTATTTCTACTATTTCTACTAAACCAGTATCTGGATTAAACCCTGTTGGCACTAATCCTGCATTTTCAAATTGTGTTTTGTAATCACTATTAAATTCAAAACGATGTCTATGACGTTCTGTAATCAATTCAGATTTATAAACCTTATATGCTGTACTATCTTTTTCAATTTTACAATCCCATGTTCCTAAACGCATGGTTCCACCTTTATTAACAACATCCTTTTGAGATTCCATTAAGTTGATTACTGGATTTGATGTGTTTTCATCCATTTCTACAGAATTTGCATCTTTAAGATTTAAGACATTTCTAGCATATTCTATTACTGCCATTTGCATTCCTAAACAAATTCCTAAAAACGGAATATTATTTTCTCTTACATAACGAACTGCATCAATCTTACCTTCTATACCACGTTCTCCAAAACCTGGAGCCACTAAAACACCATCTAAATGTCCGAGTTTAAATTCTATATTACTTTCAGATAAATATTCGGAATGAATAGGCTCTACAATGACTTTTACTTCATTTTCTGCGCCTGCATGTATAAAGGCTTCAAGAATAGATTTATAAGAATCCTGAAGCTCTACATATTTACCAATTAAACCTATAGTAACTTCACTTTTAGGATTTTTATGACGCTTTACAAATGTATTCCAAGTTGTTAAATCTGGCACATCACTTTTAAGTTGTAATTGATTTAGAACCACTTTATCCAAACCTTCTTCTAACATTAGGTTAGGTACATCATATATTGTAGATGCGTCAATAGATTCAATAACAGCTTCCTTTCTTACATTACAAAAACGAGCTAACTTGGTTTTTAAACCTTCGTTTAGTTTATGCTCTGTTCTACAAACTAAAATATCTGCTTGTACTCCACTTTCCATCAATGTTTTTACACTGTGTTGGGTTGGTTTTGTTTTTAATTCTCCTGCAGCAGATAAGTAAGGCACTAAGGTTAAATGAATAACACAAGTGTTGTGTTCGCCTAAATCCCACTCTAATTGTCTAACAGCCTCAATGTATGGTAAAGACTCAATATCACCAACGGTTCCTCCAATTTCAGTAATTACAATATCGTAATCACCAGAGTTACCTAGAATTTGAATTCTTCGTTTAATCTCATCTGTAATATGTGGAATGACTTGTACGGTTTTACCTAAAAACTCACCACGTCTTTCTTTGTCGATAACGCTTTGGTAAATTCTACCAGTTGTAACATTATTAGCCTGTGAAGTTGGTACGTTTAAAAAACGTTCGTAATGTCCTAAATCCAAATCGGTTTCAGCACCATCATCGGTGACATAACATTCGCCATGTTCGTATGGATTTAAAGTTCCTGGATCAATATTAATATATGGATCTAATTTCTGAATGGTAATTCTGTAACCTTGTGCTTGTAGAAGTTTAGCTAAAGATGCAGCTATAATGCCTTTTCCTAGAGAAGAAGACACGCCTCCTGTTACAAAAATATATTTAGGGTTTGTGGTCATGATACGTTTTTAAACGCAGGCAAAATTACGAAATTTAATGACTTATTCCCTATTTGTTTATGGTTTGTTGATATGTTATTTTTTCTGAGGAATATTGATGAAAATTGCCGAACTTAGTTGACGACTTCCAAAGCGTTATAAATGACAACCGATTTTCAACTACAAACCTCCAATAACTTATCTTCAATATTCGCAGAAAAAGGCCTATTTACATGGGCTCAATTAACGGATTTCGTTAAACATTTACCCTACGGAAGAAACAGTAACCGAACAGATTTCTCTCTCGTAATTACCGAGAACAAAGGTTCTTGTAGTTCTAAACATGCGTTTTTAAAACATGCTGCTGATTTAAACAATTTACCAAACATAAAACTGATACTTGGCATTTATAAAATGAATGCTTTAAATACACCAAAAATTGGAAATGTGCTCATTGATAATAATCTCGATTATATGCCAGAAGCCCACTGCTATTTGTCTGTTGCTGGCGTATACGAAGATTACACCTCTCGCCATGCTAACTTTAACCATATAAAAAATGACATCCTTTTAGAGCAAGAAATTGAATCTTATCAGGTTATTGAATTTAAAGTTGATTATCATAAAGCATTTATTAGGTCTTGGATTGAAAATGAAAACATCCCTTTTAATTTTGATGAGATATGGAAAATTAGAGAAGAATGTATCTCTAATATGAGTACTTAATTTTCTATAATTACACCGAATTTAATTTTATCTAAATTTAAAAACCAACTTAAAAAATTAATGAAATTTCACAGAACAGATAGAACTGACAAAAAATGGTGGGAAATAATTCTGTGGTGGGAAATAAGAAGAATTCCCTATAACATTGTCATGTTACTTGTTGGGCTTTTAAGCTTCTATATTTGTTATATAACTATTCCGCTTATTTACATTATCATTGGGTTTTTATTGAACGTTATTTATACCTTGGGTTGGATTGTTGAATTAATTTTCATTAACAAAAAAACGAGTAGAAACATAAAGCAAAAATACCCAAGAAACACTTTTATTACATATCTACTTATCTCAGCGTTGTTTGTTTTAGGTTTTGCAACTTCCCTTATAATTTAGGGTAATATGAATAATATCACAAAATGGTTTTTAGAACAATCACCTCGTAAAATGTTCTTTTTATTTCTTTTCGGACTTCCATTTTACATTTGGCTATTTTCAATCTACTATCAGTTAGAGTATAAAACGAACAAGAATTCTAACAAATTAAAACTACGGATTATTGGGCTAATCACAATTTACCCTATTGTTTACTTTCTATATGAATTATTTACACTTTCATTTTTTACACTATTAATGCCATTTCATTTATTAGCCATGTTTTGCGGTTTTATGCTAATGATAATTAGCACAAATAGTTTAGTGAATTTTGAAAAGAATAATGACTATTCTACACACAGAAAATTCGAAACCTTTTTTATGATTTGGTTTTATTTAATTTGTATATGGTCTTTACAAAGACGTATAAAAAAATATGTAAATAACTAAATATTAATTTGTTAAAGTCTAATATTTAAAGTTTTTTGAGTTTAATATTCACTAACTTCATGCTTAACTTAAAACATAACCAATATGAAAAAAATTACTCTAGCATTTTTACTTTTAACTATCTCAACACAAGCGCAAACATTTCCTGATCCATACTGTGACATCACTCCAGGTGCTACTATTGAAGAGATCACTTCAATTACTTTTGATACAACCTCTATTACTAATTCAGATTCAGCCTCTCTTCTTATTGACCAAACTGCTATTATCGCAAATGTTACACCTGGTGGTGTTAACACTATTACCGTTGAAGGTAATACCTATGGAGATTTTGATACTAATATAGTTGCATTCATAGACTGGAATCAAAACGATATTCTAGATGATGCTAACGAAGTTTACGCTATCGGAACATTAACAAACACAACAGGTAGCGACGGAACTTCAGTTTCAATGGATATTACAGTGCCTTCAGATGCTCTTGCTGGCACTACACGTATTAGAGTTACAAAAACATATACTGATTCTGATTCTACAGCTATTATAGACCCTTGTGCAATTTCGTTTGACCCTTTTGGAATGGGTGTTCAACAAGGCTATGGACAAGCAATCGATTTTACTTTAGCAATTGGAAGCTTGAGCACTAGTGAGTTTGACACAAACGCTTTATCTGTATATCCTACGATTGTAAAGAACATACTAAATATTGAATACAACTCAGAAATTAGCTATGTGAAAATATATAATTTATTAGGTCAGAATATGTATTCTAAGCAAACTAATGCTTATCAATTTCAATTAGACTTATCAACACTTACTTCTGGTCCTTATATTGTTAAATTATTTTCAGACAAAGGACAATATAGTTTTAAAACCATTAAACAGTAATCTGTTTTCAATTAAAGAAAAGAGGAATAATCTGTAATGATTATTCCTCTTTTTTTTACGTTATTTTTTAGGTACCTTAGTAAGATAACGTTTTTATTACATAACATTTTAAAAGTTAGTATTTAGACATTTACTATGACTGAAAGTTTAGAACATTTTTTTACAAATAAATTTACATGTACTACAGATGAAATTTCTGAAGTTGTAAAACATTTTAAATATGTTGAAGCTTCAAAAGGTGAAGTTCTGATTGAAGATGGTAACGTTTGTCGTTATTTATATTTTGTTATAAAAGGCTGTCTAAAAGCAAATTTCATTGATGCTAATGGGCAAGAAACCATACGATATGTAGCTTTTGAAAATCAATTAATTTCATCTATACACAGTTTTATAAATCAGACGTCTTCTAACGAGTATATTACTGTAGTTGAACCTTCTAAATTGTTAGCTATTTCGTATACTGATTTTAAATTAGAACTTAGCAAGAGCTCCCTTTTTAAAGATTTTTACATAAAAATGCTTGAAATTACATATCTCAATAATCACTGGCGCATCGAAACTTTTTTAAGGTTAGACGCAAAACAGCGATATGACTATTTACTAAAAAACGACAAACGTCTAGTTCAACGTTTATCAAATAAAAATTTATCTCATTTTCTTGGTATTACACAAGAGAGTTTAAGCAGAATAAAAGCTAAAAAGTGATTTTATTTATCATTTGTCAATGTTTTTGAAATTATTGTACTTCACCTTTGTTACTCATTAACAATCTAAATAAGTGAACAATGGAAACAATAAAAAACACTAGAGCTATAGCTTTGCTTACAGCTCTTTTCATCGGAAGTGGAGTTCTATATGCACAAGATGATGCAAACCAAGTTCCAAAAGAATATAAAGTAGTAAAACAGGTTGATAATTTTAACCAGCCAACAACATTTTATCCTACAAAAGCAACACCTGTAAATGGTGCTATTACTGAGAATGTTGTGACTTCGGCAAAAAGAGTTTTGAATAAAGAAAAGCCTTTTCTAAAAAAAGGTGTGGTAAAAACCATAGGTGAAGACAATTTCAGTGCATGGCAAATGACAAGTGATGAAGGTGGCAATCCTCAGAGTGCACCAAACCCACTAACGTACTTTACAGCTGGAGCAACTTCAGACCTTCTAACTCAGGTCGAAAGAAGTATTCAAATAATGGGATTGGAAGTTGAAGATGTAAAAGTTGAAACAGAATTTTTTTTTAGATGGAACGATATTATGACTGATAACTGGGCAGGTTTTACAGATAAAGTAGTTACAAATATTATTATAAAAAGTGATGAATCACCAGAAAAGATAAAAGCGTTAAAAGAAATGGCTATTAGAGCATGGTCTATTGGTGAAGCTTTAGCAAACACAACCAAAATTGACGCTGCAAATGTAATTAATGGTGATGAATGGGATGGACAAGCTGCCCAACCAGGCCAAGTCTCTTCACCAGTTTCTACCAATAATGGACGCACTATTACCAATACGACTCCTGCTTTACAGTTGGAGACCATAAAAGTAAAAGCAGATCTTGATATGGATATGAATAACGCTCCTAAAGAAATAGTCTTCTCTGAAATAGGTATCGCAGAATCTGCAAATGATACTGAGCGTCCATATTTACATAGAATCAGAGCAAAATCATTAACAGCAAATTATGAAACATGGGAACTTTATGCAGATGACAGCCATGGTTACGAAGGCACAAATGCAGCACCAACTTCTAGAGAGTATTTCACTTTAGGAACATCATTTTGCTTAATGAGTCAGCTGAATCCAAACATGATGTATTTTCAGAAAAAAGGTATTAAAATCGATGATTTTGCAGTTGAACATCAATTTAATTACCGAGAAAATAATTTTATGACACCAACAATGACAGGAGAAATGACTGAAGTTATAACAAGAATCATCGTTAAAAGTGATGCAGATAAAAACTTAGTAAATCAGTTTGCTGTTCAGGCTTTACGTTGCTGTTTTGCTGGTGAGGGAATAGCTTATGAAACAGAAATGGAAACAAGCATTTATCTAAACGGAAAAATTATTAAGTAATAGCTTCAATAAATATGTTGATTAGTATACAGCCAATAAAATCAATAAGATCTATTTTAAAACTACCTAATTAGAATAGGTCTTACCTCTTATTTAAAGAACAATCAATATAATTTACTTTCTTTATGTAATGAATAATTTTATCATTTATCAATGTTTTCCAAATATTTTAAAAGGAATTTTGTGTCAAACACATTATAAAATTATTGAATAACAAAAATAAAAAAAACAGATAATGGGAATAGTTGAATCTATAATGAAAAAAGTGCTTGAAAAAGGAATAATAACACAAAAAACAAAGCTGTCTCAATCCGCTTATAAAATCAGAATAGAAAGTGATAGTATAAGCAATGTTGAATTTATTCCTGGACATTTTTTAAGATTAGGAGTAGGTATCGGGAAAAATGATATTCCCATGAAGGATAAAGTAAGAAGTTATAGTGTTTGGGATATTGACAGAAATCATAAAACAATGGATTTGGCCATTGCGACACATGGTAATGGCATAGGAACAAAGTGGGTTGAAAACTGCAAACCTCAAGATACAATTCACTTTAAATGGAAAAAAGGAAAATTTACAATAGACCAATCGGCAGATAGTTATTTAATGATTGGTGATTTATCTGCATTGTCTCATCTCTATATAATTAATAGAAATCTACCTAAAGAAAAACACGTAGAGGGTATAATTTACAGTCAAAACATTAATGAATTATTCACAGATGTGGACGGTACAAAACCATTTCAATTTTACCAAATGCAACAAAACCCACACAACGAAATAATTGACAAACTTCAAGGTCTAATTAATAAAATGCAAGGTCGAAAAATGGTTTATATCGCTGGAGACAGCAGAACATGTATCGCTTTAAATAATTATTTTAGAAAAAACCTAAATTGGAAAACGGAGCAAATCAAGACTAAACCATTTTGGAATCCAAATAAAAAAGGATTGGAATAATTTAAATAGTTAGTTTGTTTAAACCAACAAGTTTTCTTACTATAGAGGTTGAAAGAAAATACAACCAATGATTTGCACATTTTACTCACACCAATTAGGATTAGAAAAAATAGTAGAAACGCTTAAAAGTAATATTCCTAAAGCAAAAATTTCATTTTCAGAAATAGATGATTTTAAAGTTGTAGAAATAAAAACAAAAGGTGGCCTATTCTCCTCTGACGCTTTCCTAAAAGTTTCTTACAGAGAACGGCTGCAAACAGATTATCAAATTCATGACACAGAAGATTGCCCATTAAACGAAAACTTAAAAGGACTTTATGGCTTTGTATCTTCCTTACCAACAAACAATGAAAAAGTAAAGGAATTATTACTTCGTAAAGTTCAGACTTTAAATTCTGAGTTCTCATTTATTCAAGAAAAAGGCACAACCAAAAATCTAAAAGAGATTATAAGGCAATTAGCAAAAGCATTTGACCCTATTATTTTCGCACAACCAAATACTATAATTTCTAAATCAGGTAATCAACATTTTTTAGATACCAATCTTAATTTAATTATTGACCCAAGTGGTAATTGCGAAATTGAAGATTTAAACGTTTCCATAGATTCTAAATATTACGATGCTCAACTAGTTGAACTTTCTGAAGACCAAGTATCTCGTAAATCTAAAAATGAAACTATTTTAGAACAACATGAAGTTAAAATCAATTACAACCTTCCTTGTATAGAAAGCGAGATTGATACCACTATTAGAACAGCTAAAGAAATCTCTGAAAGATTATCTGTATTGACCATTACGAATTCAGTAGCATTCAATAATATTACAGGTGACAAAGCCATAGAAATTTTAAAACATTTCAATTTATGGGATAAAGTAACACCCAAAGAAATAGATTTTTTAGAAGACCCAACAGACCAGAAAAAAAGTCAGGAAACATGGAAGTGCGAAGGTATTTGGACATTAATGTGGGCTTTAAACATTGTTGATAACTTAGGTTTTCCAAATGAAATGGCTGACTTAAATAATATTCCAATAGAAAATTATCCTATCGATAATGACAAAGACCCAAATGACTTTATAAACGCTCATAAAAACATAAGAACTAGAGCCGAAATATTAAACGTAAATGATTTGTATTACAGATTAGATTGGGCTTGTGTTGATGCCAGAATAAACGGAAGACAAATTACAGAGGTCAACAGTGGTGTTGTTTACGAAAGGCATTACACACTTAATTGGCTCATAAATTATATGAATTCAGATTGGGATGATGTGACTTGCGATACTTAAAATTAAAGGTACATATATCAACTATTTATATTCACTTTTTAATAATATAGAATAGAAATAGCATAAAAAAAATCGGAAAAGATTATCTTTTCCGACCTACTGATTTGGTTATGATTATGTCTACTAGTTAAAATAAACTAGTCGTATTTTTTTATTATAAGCTAACGTACTCTACAAAAGTCTTACCATCAGTTTTAGTAACTATTTTGTAATTTCCTTTTTTAGTTTCATCTAATTTATACATTCTCTTAATGTCTTGAATTCCCTCAATTGTTTCAGAATGTAATAAGTTGTAACCGTCATTATCAAAATACACCTCTATTTCTAAAGATTGCTCATTTAAAGCTAATTTTGAGATATAAACTAAGTTTTCTTCTAATTTAACAACTGGTTTAAAAATCGTTAACTCATTATTTTTTACAAACGTAACTTTGTTAGCTTCCACTGAAAAAGGCATCGTTTTAATTTTTGAATCTTGTATTAGCTCAAAATAATAATCTCCATTAGGAAGCTCAGTTAAATCAAATCCTTTAATATAATCTCCAGAATCTTTAATCATCTCACTATATAAAGTAACACCAAAGGCATCTTTAACTTGTAATTCATTTCCTTTAATAACATTTGTTAATGTTAAGATTGTTTTAGTTGCATCCTTAGAAGTTCTTAACGATGAATTTGCATTTGCGAATAATGTAGTAAACATAACTACTATTACTAAACTGTTTTTAAGTATATTTTTCATGATATATTGTTTTAATATTTATACTACAAATTTACAAGGGATTAGAAGGTTAAAAAACAGCAGATTTGACCAATTTATACTCTAAATTACCCAAAACACAACATCGAAACCAACAACATGTTAATATAGAGTATAATTAAGTTAGATTTGAGTATAATATCTCCTAAGAAGGAATTATCTTTGCATAAAATTTTTGCAATGATTATTAAAAAGCCTGTTTTAAAAAAGCTAAATTCTGAATTTGGAAGTTCAATTCTTGTAGTACAACGTAACGAACGTTTAGATAGTAAAACGGCGTTTTGGCACTTTCATCCAGAAATAGAATTACACTATGTTAATCAAGGACATGGTAAAAGACATGTTGGAAGCCACATTTCTTACTTTAATAATAGTCAGCTTCTATTAATAGGAGCAAATATTCCTCACAAAGGTTTTACAGATGGTATTACAAATAATGGAAAAGAAACCATTGTACAGTTTAAAAGAGAATTTTTGGGAGATTCATTTTTTGACATTCCAGAAATGAAAGACATCAATAACCTGTTTGAAAGAGCGAATAAGGGTTTATTATTTAATCCGAAGATAAAAAAGGAACTTGGCCCTAAAATAGAAGATTTAGTGAATTATGATGGCTATCATAAGGTCATCAAATTTTTAGATATTCTTCATGCATTATCCGTTACAGACGAATATAGAGTTTTAAATCCTGAAGGTTTTAACTTTGAAGTAGAACCACAGGATACTGCAAAAATGGATATCATTTATAGACATGTCAACAATAATTTTAAAAGACAGATTCCGTTAGAAGAAATTGCAGATGCTGTAAGTATGACGGTTCCTGCATTTTGTAGATCTTTCAAAAAGATAACAGGAAAAACATTTACAAAACTCGTTAATGAATACAGAATTGTACATGCTACCAAATTATTGCAAGAAAGCGATATGAGCATAACTGATATATGTTATGAATGTGGATTTAATAGTTTTTCTCATTTTAATAAAGTCTTTAAAGAGATTACAGGAGAAAGTGCTTCTAAATACAGAAGTAACTTAAAGAAGCTAGTTCAATAATTTATGTTTTAAAATTATAATTAAGATAAAAACAAAACAATTTACAACGTTAAAAAAAACTAAAACTAGCTATGTAGCTATGTATCTTTTCTATATTTGAGGCACAACTAACTAACATACCTCATGTACCAATTTAGACTTTGTCTATTGCTTTTTATAAGCTCTATTGTTTCATTACAAGCACAAAAACCAAAAAAATATAATTCTTCTGAAATTTATGAAGCAGTTCAAAAACTTAATGTTTTAGGTTCGGTTTTATACATTGCAGCGCATCCAGATGATGAAAACACACGTCTAATTTCGTACATGTCTAACGAAGTTAAAGCACGTACAGCATATTTATCGTTAACTCGAGGTGATGGCGGACAAAACCTTATTGGCCCAGAAATAAGAGAACTTTTAGGCGTTATTAGAACACAAGAATTACTAGCTGCTAGACGAATAGATGGAGGTGAACAACGTTTTACTAGAGCTAACGATTTTGGCTATTCTAAACATCCGGATGAAACTTTAGAAATATGGAATAAAGACGAAGTTCTTGCTGATGTGGTTTGGGCGATTCGTGAGTTTAAACCAGATGTCATTATTAATCGTTTTGATCATAGACGTGCAGGACAAACGCATGGACATCATACAACGTCTGCTATTTTAAGTTTAGAAGCTTTTGATTTAGCTAACGATGCCACCAAATATTCTAGCCAATTAGAGTTGACAGAAACTTGGCAACCAAAACGTTTATTCTACAATACATCTTGGTGGAGATATGGAAGTCAGGAAGAATTTGATAAAGTAGATAAAACCAATATGCTCAATTTCGATGTTGGTGTTTACTACCCAAGCAAAGGCATGTCTAACAATGAAGTTGCCTCTTTAGCAAGTAGTCAACACCTTTGTCAAGGTTTTGGACGTTTATCGCTACGTGGTTCTCAACAAGAATATATCGAATTTTTAAAGGGACAACCTCTTGATAAAAAAGATAATATTTTTGAAGGCATCGACACATCTTGGAACAGAGTTAAAGGCGGAAAACCTATTGAAGAGATTTTAAAATCAGTTGAAAACAATTTCAATTTCAAAAATCCTGCTTCACATTTACCAGAGCTTTTAGAAGCTTATAAATTAATTCAAAAATTAGATAATAAACACTGGAAAACTGTTAAAATAAAAGAAATTAAAACCATTATTGAAGCCTGTACAGGTTTATATCTCGAAGTTTCAGCTAACACTCCAAACGCAGCACCAAACTCTGAGGTTATTTTAAACATGGAAGTTCTAAACCGTAGTTCTGCTAAAATTGATTTAACGTCATATCAGTTATCTACCTTAAATAAAGGGATTTCTAAAAATATGGCTTTAGCTTCTAATCAAAAATTGAATTTTAAAGAATCCATTACAATTCCTACTAACAGTAATTACACAACGCCTTATTGGTTAAACAAGAAAAGTACATTAGGCATGTACAATGTAGAGAATCAAGAATTAATAGGCTTACCAGAAACACCAAGAACCGTTTTTGTAGATTTTAATTTAATGATTGCTGGCACACCAATAAGTTTTACAAAGCCTGTAATTTACAGATATTCTAAACCAGAAAAAGGCGAACTGTATAGACCTTTTGAAATTGTACCTATTGTTTCAGCAAGCTTAAGCGATAAAGTCTACATTTTTGAAAACGACCAACAAAAAGAAATTGAAGTTACCGTAAAAGCTGGTAAAGATATTATAGAAGGTTATGTGCAATTAGCATATCCTAATGGTTGGGAAGTATTTCCGCAAAAACAAAAAATTGAAATCGTTAATAAGGGTGATATTCAAAAAGTGGTATTCACTGTTATTCCTCCAAAAAATCAGAGTGAAGGTTTTATTACTCCAATGGTAAATATTGATGGTGAATTTTACACTGATGAACTTATAGAAATCGATTATGCTCATATTCCGTTTCAAACCGTTTTAATCCCAAGCGAAAGCAAAGTGGTTAGATTAAACATTAAAAAACGAGGTAATAACATTGGTTACATTGAAGGTGCTGGTGATGTTGTACCAGAAAGCTTAAGACAAATTGGCTATAACGTTACCATCATTAAACCCGAACAAATTTCACCAGAAAATCTTACTAATTTTGATGCTATAGTTGTTGGTATTAGAGCTTACAATATTGTAGATGAATTAAAGTTTAAGCAAAAATTCTTGCTAGACTATGTTAAAGAAGGCGGAAATTTAATCATTCAATACAATACTAACAGAAGACTTAAAGTAGATAATATTGCACCTTACAATTTAAAATTATCTAGAGATAGAGTTACAGACGAAAATGCAGAAGTACGAATTTTAGAGCCAAATCATCCTATTTTAAATTACCCAAACAAAATCACTAAGGAAGATTTTAAGGGCTGGGTACAAGAACGCGGTTTATACTTCCCAAATGAATGGTCTAAAGAATTTACACCACTACTCGCCTCTAACGATAAAGGTGAAACTTCTAAAGAAGGCGCATTACTTGTTGCGAGTTATGGAAAAGGTAATTATATCTACACTGGATTGAGCTTTTTTAGAGAATTTCCGGCTGGAGTACTTGGTTCTTACAGATTATTTGCTAACTTACTATCCGCTAAAAAAACCGATAATCCCTCATTTAAAAATTGACGTTTTTTTGGCTGAACAACCTACACAACCACTGATAACTAACTAAAACTAACAAAAATGCAAGATCAAAATTTCCCTCAGAAAAAAGAAAAATGGAATAAAATGTACACTGCTGTTTTAATAGCAAATGCACTTTATATCGTTATATTTTACTTTATCACAGCCTCATTTGCTTAATTAATGCCTCAATTTTTAGATTGGAAAGACTGGACAGTATTAATAGCAACCTTAGCTATTATTGTTGGCTACGGAACTTGGAAAACTAGAGGACAAAAAAATGCGCAAGACTACATAAAAGGAGGTAATTCTTCTAAATGGTGGACCATCGGATTATCCGTAATGGCTACACAAGCTAGTGCAATAACTTTCCTTTCTACAACAGGTCAAGCATTCTCTGATGGCATGGGATTTGTTCAATTTTATTTTGGACTCCCAATTGCTATGGTTATAATATGCTTGGTATTTATCCCGCTTTATCATCGGCTTAAAGTTTATACGGCTTACGAATTTTTAGAAAACAGGTTCGACCTTAAAACTCGAAGTCTTACAGCCATACTATTTTTAATTCAACGTGGCTTAGCGGCTGGTATTACCATCTTTGCTCCTGCTATTATTCTCTCTGTAGTACTTGGATGGAACATTGTAACACTCAACATCGTCATTGGTGTTTTAGTGATTATCTACACAGTTTCTGGCGGAACAAAAGCCGTAACTGTTACGCAAAAACAACAAATGTTTGTGATTTTTGCTGGTATGTTAGCTGCCTTATTTATTACCATTAATTTAATTCCGGATGAAGTTTCATTTACAGATGCCATCAATATTGCTGGTGCTTCTGGTAAAATGGAAGTCTTGGATTTTTCATTCGATTTAGAAAATAGATATACCGTTTGGACTGGTTTAATTGGTGGTACATTTTTAATGCTTTCTTATTTTGGGACTGACCAAAGCCAAGTACAACGCTACCTTTCTGGTAAATCCATGAAAGAAATGCAGATGGGTCTACTGTTTAATGGTGTGCTAAAAGTACCTATGCAATTCTTTATTTTACTGGTTGGTGTTATGGTATTTGTTTTTTATCAATTTAACCCTTCGCCTTTAAACTTTATAGATGCTTCAACACAAACCGTTTTAGCTTCAGAATACGGTGATGATTATAGAGCACTTCAAGATAAACAATCTGTCTTATTCGCAGAAAAACAAAGAGTAAGTTTAGCACTATCTAAAACTGAAGACAACAGTTTAAAACACGAATTATTTCAACTCGATAGTATTGAAAAAACATATCGTTTAGAATCTAAATTTTTAATTAAAAAGGCTGTCGACTCAGATTATACGGCAGAATACAATACGCTGCAAAAAGAAGTTGAAGGTTTAAAAGCGAATCAAAAAAGTGAAGCTTATATTACTAAATCTGCAGCACTTTCATCACTTTACAAAGATTCAGCAAAAGACACACAGACCAATGACAGAGATTATATGTTCATTCGGTTTATATTAAACCAACTCCCAACAGGACTTATTGGTTTATTACTTGCAGTTATTCTATCTGCTGCGATGTCTTCAACGGCTTCAGAAATTAACGCATTAGCAACTATTACTTCTATTGATTTATACGGTAGAAATCTTAAAGAAGAAAAAGGAGACGACCACATGGTTAAAATGACCAAGTTATTTACACTTGGTTGGGGAATTGTAGCAATAATTATTGCCTGTTTTGCTGACCTTGCAGAAAATTTAATTCAGCTTGTTAACATCATTGGATCTATTTTCTATGGTAATGTTTTAGGAATCTTTTTATTAGCTTTCTTCTTTAAATATATAAAAGGAAATGCTGTATTTATTGGTGCTTTAATCACCCAAGCAATTGTTGTTATGGGCTGGTGGTTTGATTGGATGCCTTATTTATGGCTCAATCTATTTGGTTGTGCTGTTGTCATCTTTATAGCAAATATCCTACAAGCCTTATCGCCTAAAAAAGTAGCTTAATGGATTCTAAAATTATTAATTGGGGAATTATTGGTGCTGGAAAAATTGCCGCCAAATTTGCAACGGATTTAAATACGGTTTCAAATTCTAAATTTTATGCTATTGCTTCTAGAAATCTTGAAAAAGCAAAAAACTTTGGAAAAGAATTTAACGCAGATATCACCTACGGAAGTTACGATGAACTCGTATTAGATGATAACATTGACGCCATTTATATTGCGACACCTCACAGTTTTCATAAAGCGCACACTGTATTATGTTTAAATCATAAAAAGCCTGTTTTATGCGAAAAACCATTTGCAATGAATTTGCAAGAAGTTGAAGAGATGATTCAACTTTCAAAAGAAAATAACACACTTCTTATGGAAGCCATGTGGACCGTTTTTCTGCCACATTTTCAATTTGTAATAGATTTATTAGAACAAAAACATTTTGGTAATATTTTAAAGCTTGAAGCCGATTTTGGATTTCACCCAATCTATAACGAAACCTCTAGAGTTTTCGATAAATCTGTTGGTGGTGGAAGTTTACTAGATATTGGCATCTACCCTATTATTGCAGCACTTTCTGCATTAGGTCAACCAAATTCTATTGAAGCTAATGCCGAGTTTTTTGCATCTGGAGCAGATTCAAAATGCGATATCATATTTAATTACAATTCAGCTAAAGCATATTTAAAAAGTACTTTACTAGAAGAAACAAATACCGAAGCAATCTTTTATTGCGAACATGGTAGTATTAAAATAAACGGAAGGTTCCATGAGCCTTCAACTGTAATATTAACTGATAATTATGGAAATACAGAACTAAAAACGTTCAACTACAAAACCATTGGCTATAGTTACGAAATAGAACATTTCAATCACTTAATCAGAACCAATAAAAAAGAGAGTGATATAATGTCTTTTGAGAAAAGTAAACAGTTAATTAGCACTTTAGATAAAGTTAGGAAATTAATAGGCTTAGAATATTTCTAATAAAAAAGCGCAACTCAATGAGTCACGCTTTTATTCTAATAATTTAAGTGCAAAACACTCAAATAATCTATATTATTTTGCTCCCCATTCTTTAAGAGAATCTTCATTCATTTTAACGTAGTCAGCATTTTCAGATTTTTTAGCATCTTCTAATGATTTTTTTGCTATTGCAATAGCACCTTTTTTATCTCCTGCTTTTGCATAGATTAAAGATTGCTTACGTAAGTGGTAAAAGCGTGGATTATCCATCATAGAAATCGCTTTATCAATCCATTCTTTAGCTTGCTTAATATCTTTACCTTCAGCTAAATTGTAAACTGCTGCTGCATAGTAATCGTTAGCAGAAGGACCTGCCATTGTTTTTTCAATTGCTGCTGTAACTGTTTTATCAGTTGGCACTTCAAATTTTACACCTACATAAGTCTTCTCCCACATCATACCTATAACAGCAGAGTTCGTTGTAATATCATCTACAGAAATTGTAAAAGATTGAATATCCATTTCAATAGGATATACTTCTGCTGTAACACGCACTGCTACTTTAGACTCATCTATTTCCTTTGGTGTTCCCCAATTATTAGTATCGTTATAAAAAATTACTTCCCAAGATTTTTCAGAAGGTGTAACGAAAATGGCATAAGCACCAGCTTTTAAATCTTTTCCTCCAATAACTACAGCATCGCTAAATGTTACCATCGTATTTTTGTTAGCACCTGCTCTCCATAATTTCCCATAAGGCACAAGATCTCCAAAAATTGTTCTTCCGTTCATAGCAGGACGCGAATATTCTATCGCGACATCTGTTAATCCAACAACTTGCTCAAGCTTAGCTGCAGGACTTGGTTGTGGTGTTTCAATTTGTGCATTAACCGAAAACATTAAGGTTAAGGCAAATGTAAATAGTACTAACTTTTTCATAAATTATAGTGTTAAGTGTTTATTTGTAATGGGTATAAAATTACGTCTAAAGCGAAGCTGTCTATGTTAATAAAAACTTAAAATGCCTACTATTTTGTATTAAGGCTCAAATTGAATAACAGCAAACATTTCGTAACACATTACCTTTAATTAATCCTTATCTTCACTTAGATTATATTAAAGCAATAAATTCCTGTTAAATTTTGTTTAACTTTTATTTTAAATAGTTAAACATTACTTATCTTTACACTAATTATTAAAAGAAGTTATCATGGCTAAGAAAAAAGCGATCAAACAATCTGACTTAATAGATTTTTACATGGATTATGTTTTAACTCATAACCACAAGCCAAAATCTGTGTATGCATTTGCGAAAGACAATAATTTTGAAGAGCAAAAATTCTATGAGTTCTTTGGTTCCTTTGAAGCTCTAGAACAATCTATATTCAAAATATTTTTTGACCACACTATTTCTAACTTAGAGAAAAGTGAAGATTATAATGCATTCGATGCCAGAAACAAAATGTTAAGTTTCTATTACACCTTCTTTGAGATATTAACAGCAAATAGAAGTTATGTAGTACATGCTTTAAATGCAAACCCTAATAAACTTGAAACTTTAAAAGTCTTAAAACATTTAAAACACAGTTTCACAAACTATGTAACACATTTAGACATTCAGACTATTGATTTAAAACAAGAAAAGCTAGAGAAGTTTCAAAACAAAGCACTCAAGGAATCTGCATGGATTCAATTACTTGTAACATTAAAATTTTGGATGGATGACTCCTCGTCTTCATTTGAAAAGACCGATATTTTTATAGAAAAATCGTTAAAAACAAGTTTCGATTTAATAGACACAACACCTTTAAAAAGCATTATTGACTTTGGTAAATTTTTATACAAAGAAAAAATGCAAACCAAATAGAGCTTATGAAAACTATAGACAGCATACCGATTACTAAAATTTCTAGAGCAACTAAGTTGGTTTCTACTGGTGCAAAAGTTGGCGTAAATTATTTAAAGTATTATGGTGACAAAATGGTAAATTCTAAAGAAGATGCCAAAGAACGTCTCAACAAAAATAATGCAGAAGATATTTACGACAGTCTTAAAACTTTAAAAGGAAGCGCACTTAAAGTAGCGCAAATGTTAAGTATGGAAAAAAGCATATTGCCACAAGCTTATGTAGAGAAATTTTCATTATCTCAATTTTCTGTTCCACCATTATCGCCTCCTCTGGTTATAAAAACATTTAAAAAATACTTTGGAAAACATCCCGAAGACATATTTGATACTTTTAACGCAACTTCAGTAAATGCTGCTAGTATTGGCCAAGTCCATATTGCAGAGAAGAATGGGAAAAAATTTGCTGTGAAAATCCAATATCCTGGAGTTGCGGAAAGTATTGCTTCAGATTTAGCTTTGGTAAAACCAATTGCTATTAAAATGTTTAATATTAAAGGAAAAGATTCTGATAAATATTTTAAAGAAGTTGAAAACAAACTCACAGAAGAAACCAATTACATTCTAGAAATAGAACAAAGCAAAGCTGTAGTTGAAGCTTGTGAGCATATTCCAAATCTTAAATTTCCTAAATACTACGAGGAGTTCTCATCAGAACGTATCATAACTATGGATTATATGAAAGGTGAACACCTTTCGGAATTTGTAGCACATAATACAAATCAAGACCTTTCTAATCAATTAGGACAAGCACTTTGGGATTTCTATATGTTTCAAATTCATAACCTTCGTAAAGTGCATGCTGATCCTCATCCTGGTAATTTCTTAATATCAGAATCTGGCGATTTAATTGCTCTCGATTTTGGTTGTATGAAAACGATTCCTGAAGATTTTTACATTCCGTATTTTGAATTAGCAGAAAAAAAATGTATTGAAAACCCTAAGCTATTTACAGAAAAACTCTATGAATTAGAAATTTTAAGAACAGACGATTCCGAAGAAGAAATAAAATTCTTTAGTGCTATGTTTCATGAATTGTTAAGCCTTTTCACAAAACCATTTCATGAAGAAGAATTCGACTTTTCAAATCCTGATTTTTTTAATCAAATATCAGATATGGGACAACGCTATTCTAAAAGCTCTGAGCTTAGAAACATGAATGGTAATAGAGGTTCTAAACACTTTATTTACATTAACAGAACCTTCTTTGGGTTGTATAATTTAATGTTCGATTTAAAGTCTAAAAACGTACAAATAAACAATTTCAAAAATCTTTAAATGTTAGAATTTAGCAGTGAAGATATTGACCAAATGGAGCATTTATATAGAATTAACTTAATTAATAGTTGTTCGGGTTATAAATCTGCAAATTTAATTGGCACAAAAAGCCAAGACGGATTAAGTAATGTTGCTATATTTAGTTCTATAACACACTTGGGTTCTAATCCTGCATTGTTAGGTTTCTTTGTAAGGCCAACAACTGTAATGCGGAACACGTATTCTAATATAAAAGCGACAGGAAAATACACGATTAATCATATTCATTCTGAAATTATAGAAGATGCACATCACACATCTGCAAAATATGATTCGGACATTTCTGAATTTGATACCACAAGTTTAACCGAAGATTATAAAGATGAATTTTTAGCACCATTTGTAAAAAACTCACCTGTACAAATGGCAATGCAATACGTTGAAGAATATCCTATTGCTGCAAACAATACGATACTTGTTATAGGAAAAATTGAAAAGCTATTCATTAATGATGCTTTAGTTGAACCAGACGGTTTTGTTAACCTCTCCAAAGGACATATCGCAACAATTAATGGTTTAGATGGATATGGAATCCCAAAACTAAAAAAACGTTTAGATTACCAAAGACCAAAATCTGAATTCACAAAAACAAATGTCTAATGAGAATATTAATCACAGGTACCACAGGCTACATCGCTAGAAGATTAGCGCTACAACTTCTCGAAGACAAACACGAGTTAGTGTGTTGTGTACGTGATTTAAGTCGTATTCCAGATGAGATTGAAGATAATCCACTGTGTTCATTTATAAAAGTCGATTTTCTAAAACCAGATTCCGCAGAGATTCCTAAAGACATAGACGCAGCTTATTATTTAATTCATTCTATGTCTACAGATTCGGAAGATTTTGAAGATTTAGAGCGACAATGTGCACAAAACTTTAAAAATCTTGTAGAACCGACGCAATGCAAACAGGTGATTTATTTAAGTGGCATCGTAAATGATGCTTCACTTTCTAAACACTTAAAATCGAGATTACAAGTAGAAAACACATTAAAATCTAAATCTTACGCCTTAACAACCTTTAGAGCGGGAATTATAGTTGGTAGCGGAAGCGCATCTTTTGAAATCATAAGAGATATCGTAGAGAAACTACCTTTTATGATTACTCCAAAATGGCTCAACACCAAAACACAACCTTTAGCCATTAGAGATGTTTTAAACTTTTTAGCTGGTGGATTAGACAAAGTAGAATTATACAATAATGCTTACGATATTTTTGGTCCAGAAGTACTGACTTACAAACAAATGCTTTTGCAATTTGCAGAAGTCAGAGGATTAAAACGTTATATCGTTACACTTCCGGTTTTAACCCCAAAACTATCCTCGTATTGGCTATATTTTGTAACATCAACATCCTTTCAATTAGCAGCTGCCTTAGTCGATAGTATGAAAGTTGAAGTCATAGGCAAAGCAAGTAATATCAATGAAATTATTGGCATAAACCCCATGGATTATAAAACAGCTGTGGATTTAGCTTTTCAGAAAATAGAACAAAATGCTGTAATATCTAGTTGGAAAGATGCTGTAAGTAGCGGACGCTTTAAAGACCAACTATCTAAACATATTGAACTACCACAATACGGTTGTTTTACAGATGAAAAAAAACGACCTGTCACTGATGAAGAATTTACCATAAATAAAATTTGGAGCATAGGAGGACGAAACGGCTGGTACAGTTTTAATGGTCTTTGGAAAATTAGAGGTTATATGGATAAACTTTTTGGAGGTGTAGGCTTAAGACGTGGACGCACAAGTGACACCCATTTAGAAGCTGGTGATGCTCTAGATTTCTGGCGTGTTTTATATGCTAGCAAAGAAGAAAAAAGACTTCTGCTTTTTGCAGAAATGCGTTTACCTGGTGAGGCTTGGTTAGAGTTTAAAATTGTGAAAGGCCAATTACACCAACGTGCCGTTTTTAGACCGAAAGGTCTTTGGGGACGATTGTACTGGTATTCTGTATTACCGTTTCATGCCTTTGTATTTAATGGCATGATTAACGCCTTATCAAAAAAATGAAAGGTGTAAAAAAAGCAAATCTTCCAACAAAAATATGTCCTGTTTGCAACCGACCATTCTCTTGGCGTAAAAAATGGGAAAACAATTGGAACGACGTAAAACATTGTAGCGAAAAATGCAAAAGACAAAAAACAATAACAATTTAGTTTGGTTTAGAAATGATTTAAGAACCATTGATAACGCCGTTTTATTTGAAGCTCAAAAAAACAGTAACCAACTTATTGCTGTATATTGTTTTGACCCACGACCCTTTGCTTTTAATAAATTTGGGTTTAAGAAAACGGAAAAACACAGAGCTAGATTTTTAATTGAAACGGTTACGGATTTAAAAGCACAACTCAATAAACTAAATATAGAATTATTAGTTTTTCATGCGCAACCAGAGGATATCATTCCTAACATATTTACAGAATACAATATTAATACTGTTTTTCTTCAAAAGGAATGGACCTCAGAAGAGCTAACTATAGAAAATGCTGTAAAATCGAAATGTAAAAATTGTATCTGGCATTCTGTTTACAATAAGTTTTTGTATCATCCTGATGATATTAATTTTAAAATTTCTGATACACCACAAGTATTTACAGTCTTTAAAAAAAAACTTGAAAAACATGTAGACATTCGTCCAGAGTTAAACATATCAAAATACTCAGAAGACAATCGAATAGAGAATAACACCAAAATTCCGTCACTCCACGACTTAGGATTTGAAGATTTTGATCACCACACACATTCTGCATTTCCTTTTCAAGGTGGAGAAACTCATGCCATAAATCGTCTTCAAGATTATGTTTTCAACACTAAAAAACTAGGATATTATAAGAAGACCAGAAATAGTTTGGTTGGTAAAGATTACAGTTCGAAATTTTCACCATGGCTCGCTAACGGGAGTTTGTCTGCAAGAACGATTTATTGGAACATCAAAAAATTTGAAGAAGAACATTTCAAAAACGAATCGACCTATTGGTTAATTTTTGAATTGATTTGGCGCGATTATTTTAAATATATTTCCTTAAAACATAGCAACCAAATTTTCAAATTAAAAGGCATTCTTCAAAAAGATTATACTTGGAAAACTGACCAGAATTCTATTCAAAACTGGATTAATGGAGAAACAACATCCGATTTTGTAAATGCCAATATGCTCGAATTAAAAAATACAGGTTGGATGAGCAACAGAGGACGACAGAATGTTGCATCCTATTTTGCAAAATCCTTAGAACTCGATTGGCGCATTGGTGCAGCCTATTTTGAATCGCTCCTACTCGATTATGATGTACATAGTAATTATGGCAATTGGATGTATGTTGCTGGAGTTGGCAATGACCCAAGGGACCGTACTTTTAATGTAGAATTGCAAGCAGACCGTTATGATGCCAATGGAAAATTTAGAAACCTATGGTTACAACCTAGTTTATTTTAATGGTATAAAAAGATAGCAGAATCCAATGAACACATTACGACTCATATTAGGCGACCAACTTAACTCTCAGCATTCATGGTTTTCAGAAACCAACGAGAACGTTACCTATTGCCTTTTTGAAATGCGACAAGAAACCGATTATGTAACACATCATATTCAAAAAGTCATTGGCTTTTTTGCTGCAATGAGAAGTTTTGCTGAAGAACTAAAGTCGCAAGGACACAACGTCATTTACTTCAAAATTAATGACACCAATAATACTCAGAGTTTAGTCGATAATCTTTCAAAATTAATTAAAGATCATACTATTGAATCTTTTGAATATCAATTACCTGATGAATACCGCTTAGATGAACAACTCACTGCGTTTTGCAAATCATTAAACATTGAAACAAATACTTATGATTCCGAACATTTTTACACTTCTAGATATGAATTAAAAGAATTCTTTGAAGGTAAAAAGACGTATCTCATGGAAAATTTTTATCGCAACATGCGTAAAAAACACGAGGTATTTATGGAAGGCAAACAACCTGAGGGTGGTCAATGGAATTACGATAAAAGCAATAGAAAAAAATGGAAAGGCAAGCCCGAAATCCCACATTACAAATGGTTTATTAATGATGTTTCAGAAATTGTGTCAGACATAGAAAAAGCCGACATAAAAACAATTGGTCGCTTTAAAACAGACACTTTTAGTTATCCTGTAGACAGGGAACAATCACTTGAGCAACTCAATTATTTCTGTGAGCATTTATTAATTAGGTTTGGTGATTACCAAGATGCCATGCATACAGATCAAGTTTATTTATTTCATTCGCGCATATCATTTGCCATGAATATAAAACTGATAAGTCCAAAAGAGGTTGTAAATGCAGTTATTGATTATTATTACGACCATAAATCTGAAATCGATATTTCTCAAGTTGAAGGTTTTGTGAGACAAATTATTGGTTGGAGAGAATATATGCGAGGAATGTATTGGACTTTAATGCCAGATTATAAATCTGAAAATCACTTAAAAAACACCAACAAACTTCCTAACTTTTTCTGGACAGGCAACACAAAAATGAATTGCCTAAAACAGAGTATCAATAATTCCTTGGATAATGCATATGCACATCACATACAACGCTTAATGATTACTGGCAATTATGCTTTATTAACTCAAATTCATCCGGACGAAGTAGATGCTTGGTATTTGGGTATATATGCAGACGCTATAGAATGGGTACAATTAACCAATACCAGAGGTATGAGTCAATTTGCTGATGCCGGAAAAATTGCCACAAAACCTTATGTATCTTCAGGTAGTTACATTGATAAAATGAGTAACTATTGCGATAAATGTCATTACAACAAAAAAGAAAAAATAACAGAAAATGCGTGTCCTTTTAATAGCTTGTATTGGAATTTCTTAGATGATAAACGCTCTATTTTAGGAAATAATAGACGCATGGCAATGATGTATAGTTTATTAGACAAAATGGACAAAAGTCAACTCAATAATATGAAAGAACGCGCCGCTTCCATTATAGAAAACCCAGATGAATACTAATAGAGAACATATCAATGTCGTATGGTTAAAACGCGATTTAAGACTTCAGGATAATGAAGCTATTTCTAATGCTTTAAAATCTGGTAAACGCACGCTTATTATATATATATTTGAGCATTTATTATTAAACGACGTGCATTATAGCGAACGTCATTTTAATTTCATCAAAGAATCTATTCAAGATATTAATAAACAACTATCAGTATATAATTCTAAAGTTCTAACCGTTACTAGCGACATTTCAAGTACGTTTAATCAATTACAAGAATTTTATAGAATTAAAACTATTTATTCTCATGTTGAAACAGGCTTATTAGTGACCTACGATAGAGACAAAGAATTTATTCGCTATTGCAGAAATAATTTTATAACCTGGGAAGAATCTAAGAACAATGGTGTTGAACGTGGCATTGTAAACAGAGACTATTGGTTTGAAAATTGGGAAACCTATATGACGAGTCATTTAGAAATGTTTCAACCTTTAGAAAATCAACTGTTGAATATTTCAGAAATTGAACACTTAGAACAATTGTTTTCCGTAACAGATTTGCACACACCTGAAGCTACAAAATTTCAAAAAGGCGGAACAACTATAGGCTGGAAATACGCAAATTCATTTTTTGAAAGTCGACATAAAGATTACATGTCTAATATTTCAAAACCTGAAGCTTCGAGAAGCAGTTGCAGCCGTATTTCGCCGTATATTGCTTGGGGAAATTTATCAATTAGACAAGTTTTTCAAAAAGCTCAGCAATTAAAAGCTAAAACATCGGAACCTAAACATATTGGTCCTTTTATATCACGTTTACGCTGGCAAGCTCATTTTATACAAAAGTTTGAAATGGAACATACCATGGAAAACGCAAGTGTAAACAAAGGCTATCATAAACTAAAAAAAACATTATCTATAAGTTACCAAAATGCTTGGAAAGAAGGTCAGACTGGCTTCCCATTAGTAGATGCTTCAATGCGTTGTTTAATTGAAACTGGTTACGTTAATTTTAGAATGCGTGCCATGTTGGCATCTTTCTTTACACACATTCTATGGCAACCTTGGCAGTTTGCAACTACACATTTATCACAACTATTTTTAGATTTCGAACCTGGCATTCATTTTCCACAATTACAAATGCAAGCAGGCGAAACTGGTATTAATAACTTAAGAATTTACAATCCTACAGTTAATGGATTAAAACACGATCCAGATGCCTTATTCATTAAAAAATGGGTTCCAGAATTAGCACATTTAGATACAACTTTTATCCATGAACCTTATTTAATGACAGAACTAGAACAGGGTTTTTACAACTTTAAACTTGGTGAAGATTATCCAATGCCAATAGTAGACATAAAGGAAAATCGTAAACGTGCTAGTGATATTCTTTGGAACATGAAAAAAGATACAGAAGTCATCAGTGAAAGTTTCAGAATATTAAAACGACATACTTTACAAGATAGGAAGCGTATGTTCAGAAGTGATTGATTTTTATTCCAATACACAACAAATTCCATAGTCATAATTATCTGTTAATTTTTGTTTAACATTTATTATAAATAGTTAAACATTTTATATATTTGATGATATATGATATTAAATACCACACATAACAATCCTGAGCACAAGCAAATCATTGCCGATTTAGTTGGCAGTCCTTTTAGTTTGGTACAGAAATTGAAAATGAATGGTATAGGTTCTAAACGCATGATAATTGACGAAGTGAGTCCAAATATGCAATCGATGATGAATTTGGTGTCTGATATTAATTATGGAAATATTGAATTGAGACCAAAAGGTATATTAATTAGAATTAATAAAGGATTACAAAATTTTACATGGATAATACCTTATTACCATCTCGTTATATATAAAATCAATGGGTCTAGTATACATGCACAAGGAAAATTTGTGCATTTTAGAGCTAATAAAACTTTTAAAGAGAATAAGAAGTTTTTTGATAAGTTGATGGACCAAAAAGTAAAGTACGACATGCTTTACGCAATGCCTCAAGAGCTATGAATTTAGAGCTAAACGACATTGACAGAATTATTGAAATGGCATGGGAAGATAGAACACCTTTTGATGCAATTACATTTCAATTCAAATTAAAAGAACAAGAGGTTATTAATTTAATGCGACGCGAATTAAAACCAAGTAGCTTCAGATTATGGAGAGCCAGAGTACAAGGCAGAGCTACTAAACACAGTAAAAAAAGAACGTTTGACGAAGGCAGATTTAAATGCTCTAGACAAAGAACAATATCAAATAACTCTATTTCAAAACGTTAAACCGTGCTTTGATTTAAGTTTGGAGTACTTAAAGACAGCACATTAAAAAGACTTTATGAATACTGAAACGACTTCCAAAACAAATGAAAAACTTAATGGTTTCACAACAGAGGCTATAGGAGACGATCATTTATTTACAAGTTTAGACACACCAATGAAGCCAAATGCTTTTGATATGTCTAATGAAGAAAAGAAAAAACGCATTTCAATTTTATTTTCAGAAATAATGGATGTAATGGGTTTAGATTTAACCGATGATTCACTTCAAGGCACACCTGATCGTGTTGCAAAAATGTATATTGAAGAAATATTTTCGGGTTTAGATCCAAAAAACAAGCCTAAAATGGCACTTTTTGAAAATAAATATCAATATAATCAGATGTTAGTAGAAAAAAATATTACCTTCTACTCTAATTGTGAACATCATTTTGTACCAATCATAGGAAAAGCACATATTGCATACAAATCATCTGGAAAAGTAATTGGACTTTCAAAGTTAAATAGAATCGTCCAATATTACGCCAAACGACCTCAAGTTCAAGAGCGTTTAACAAATCAAATTGCTAACGAACTTATGTCAGTTTTAGAAACTGAACACGTTGCCGTAATCATAGATGCCAAGCATTTATGTGTTTCATCTAGAGGTGTACAAGATGATACTTCTACAACAGTAACAACATTTTATGGAGGTGAATTTAATGATGCCTCAAAAATTTTAGAATTACAAAATTATATAAATAATTAAGCTATGGATACAGTAGAAAAAGCTTTAGAATTTGAAAACAGAAAGTTTTCATTTAAAACAACAAGTGATAGAATTTTAGCAGCAAGAGAAGCTAAAGATTTAATATTAGAAGTCAACGAATTATATAAAGAGAAAAAAGACGCTCAATTAATGGATCTAATGAAGCGTTTGACGGCTATAAAACAAAAAATAGAAAAACGACTTAAAGGAAGACCTTTAACGGCATCATAGTTATGGGTAGATTAATTGTTATTGGAGGAAGCAAAGGTATTGGTAATGCAATTATCTCATCTTTGCTTTCTTCTTATGATGAAATAGTGAATATTAGTCGGACAGCACCAGAGGAATCGCATCCTAATTTAAAACATTATAGCTGTGATATTCTTGTTGATGAATTACCCGAAGTTGATGAAGCTGATGGATTAGTTTATTGTCCTGGAAGCATTAACTTAAAACCGATTAACCGACTTAGTGTTGATGATTTTAAAAATGATTTTGACATTAATGTCATTGGAGCAGTTAAAGCGATTCAAAAATACATTCCTGCTTTAAAAAATGGAAATAAGCCTTCCGTTGTACTATTTAGTACAGTAGCTGCAAAATTAGGAATGCCTTTTCACGCAAGTGTTGCAGCATCAAAATCTGCAATTGAAGGATTAACCAAATCTTTAGGTGCAGAATTAGCACCAACCATACGCGTAAATGCGATTGCGCCAACAGTAACTGACACTGAGTTGGCATCAAAATTACTACGTAATGAAAGGATGATTGATAATATGAATGAACGTCATCCGCTTAAAAAATATTTACAACCTAAAGAAGTTGCAGATATGGCTGGTTTTCTATTATCAGAAAAAGCCGCTTCTATGTCAGGACAAATATTTGAAATGGACTGCGGAATCGTAAGTTTCAAATTGTAAAACACATATAAATTATTTTAAAATTAATGATATGATAGCAACTGCTACGCAATCCGTGTACGATATAAAGATTAAAAGCCTTCAGGGTAATCCGATTGATTTAGGTCTCTTTAAAGGTAAAAAAATACTGTTTGTAAATGTTGCTTCTAAATGTGGATTTACACCTCAGTATAGAGAACTACAGGAGCTTCAAGACACTTACAAAGAGTCTTTAGTTATTGTTGGCGTTCCATGTAATCAATTCGGTAGCCAAGAACCAGGAAGCGCTAACGACATACAAGAGTTTTGTGAAGTTAATTATGGTGTTTCATTTTTAATGACAGAAAAAATTGATGTTAAAGGAGATACACAACACCCATTATACGCGTGGCTTACTAAGAAATCACTTAATGGAAAGCAAAATTCTAACGTAAGATGGAATTTTCAGAAATACTTAATTGATGAAAACGGCGATTTTTTAAATTACTATTTCTCAATTACAAAACCACTAAGCTCAAGAATCACAAAATATTTAAAATAAAAAATTATGTTTGGACTGTTTAAAAAACCTTCGGAAATAGAAAAGCTTCAAAAGCAATATAAAAAGTTAATGGCAGATTGGCACAAGCTCTCTTCTAGCAACAGAAGCGAGAGCGACAAAAAATATGCTGAAGCCCAATTAATAATGGATAAAATTGAACAACTAAAAGCATCTTAAATTGAAGACAATATACTTTATTATATTATTTCTTATTATCAATTTTGGTGGTCTTGCTCTCGGAAGTTGGTTTATGGGAGACGCTGTAACAGGAGAATGGTACACCAATTTAAATAAAGCACCATGGACACCACCAGGTTGGGCATTTGGTGCGACTTGGACTTTAATAATGATATGTTTTTCAATTTATCTCAGTTACTTGTTTTCAATTCGAAATTCAAAATTTGTAATTACACTATATGTTATAGCCTTAATACTCAATGTGAGTTGGAATTATCTCTTTTTTAATCAGCACCTCACAACATTGGCATTTGTAAATATTATAGCTCTAACCCTGCTTATCATCTATTTCTTTATCACGTTTGGTGACGATAAATTAAGCAACATAAAGCATTTATTATTGCCTTACATCGTTTGGTTATGTATTGCAACATCGCTTAATGGTTATGTTATTTTTAATAATTAACATCTACTGTATAAACCGTTAAGTTTACCATTTATCCACTTTAACTAACTACCACATGAAAATATATACGTTACACAAAAAACAAAATTTACCAATCTCTATAGAACAAGCTTGGGAATTTTTATCTAGTCCTGCTAACTTAAAAACCATCACACCAGATTATATGAGTTTTGATATTCTTTCTGGTGCAGACAGACCAATGTTTCCTGGTCAAATTATTCAATATATTGTTACACCTGTTTTAGGGATAAAAACAAAATGGGTTACTGAAATTACGCATGTAAAGGACAAGGAGTATTTTGTAGACGAACAACGTTTTGGACCTTATGCGCTTTGGCATCACAAACATTTTATTAAGGAAATTGAAGGTGGTGTTGAAATGGAAGATATTATAGATTATAAACTTCCTATGGGAATTTTAGGTCAACTTGTGCACCCTATATTAGTAAAGCCTAAATTGGAAGAAATATTTAAATACAGAACAACTAAGTTAGAAGAGTTATTTGGAAAATATTAAATCGTTCGCAACAAATCTTTATAGTCTAAAATTGAAATTACAGCATACATTATGAATAAAAAAATAAACATTTTCTGGTTTAGAAGAGATTTAAGATTAGATGACAATCTTGGTTTTTTTGAAGCTTTAAAAGACGAACATCCAGTGCTTCCTATTTTCATATTCGATGATAAAATTTTGGATAAATTACCTAAAGATGATGCTCGTGTTACTTTTATTCATGAAACACTTCAAAATTTAAGACAGATATTACAGGATGAGGGCAAAAGCAGTATTGCTTTGTACAAAGGCGAACCAATTGATATCTATAAACAGTTAATTGCAGACTTTGATATTGATAAGGTGTATACAAATCACGATTATGAACCTTATGCTACCGAACGTGATAATGCAATTAAAACACTTTTAGAAAAACATCAAATAGAATTTAAAACGTATAAAGATCAAGTCATTTTTGAAAAGAGCGATATTGTCAAAAAGGACGGAAAGCCATATATGGTTTACACACCATATATGCGTAAATGGAAAGAAAAATTCAGGACTATTGATTTAGAGATTTTCTATACCAATTCTTATTTAAATAATTTAATAGAACATACCAAATTACCTAATCTAACTTTAGCCAATATTGGTTTTGAAAAATCGAATCAAGATATAGCGGATTATGATGTGACGCCAACTTTAATTCAAACTTATGAAGCTACCCGAAACTTTCCAGCACAAGATTCTACGTCTCGTTTAGGTCCGCATTTAAGATTTGGAACTGTAAGTATTAGAAAAATGGTAAAAAAAGCCATTGCTGAAGAGAATGAAATATTTTGGCAAGAGCTCATTTGGCGTGAGTTTTTTACTCAAATTCTTTGGCACTTTCCACACACAAAAGACAAAGCATTTAAACCTAAATACGACCGTATTGAATGGCGTTATAATGAAGGTGAATTTAATGCATGGTGTAAAGGAGAAACGGGTTATCCTTTAGTAGATGCTGGCATGCGTCAGCTCAATGCAACAGGATTTATGCACAATAGAGTACGAATGCTTGTTGGTAGTTTTCTTTGTAAACATTTACTAATGGATTGGCGATTAGGAGAAGCCTATTTTGCAGAAAAACTGCATGACTATGATATGGCAAGTAATGTTGGTAATTGGCAATGGGTTTCTGGTTCTGGTGTAGATGCTTCGCCTTATTTCAGAATTTTTAATCCTACAACACAGATTCAAAAATTTGATAAAAACTTAGAATACATAAAAAAATGGGTTCCAGATTTTCAAGAGCTTACGTATCCCAAACCTATTGTAGAACACAAAATAGCAAGAGAACGTTGTTTGGAAACCTATAAAGCTGCATTGAATTAATTATTTTATCCTAAAACAAAACAGCAACCTCATTACAGAATTTTTAATCCTTTTAAAAAACTACTAGTCCATATTTAATTAAAAAGTTAAAAACGTAGTTATCATTTACTTAATTTAGTAAAAGTTTTCATTAACTTTAAAGCACTAATTTAAAATACCGATAATTATGAATACTTGGGGAGTTGCTAAAAAATGGAAAGAAATGTGTGAGCAAGGTAAAAATCTTGATTGCATTAATGAGCTTTACGCAGAAAATGTAGTAAGCAAAGAAATGCCTGGCATGCCTGGAGAAAGTATTACTGGAAAACAAAACGTCTGGAACAAAAACAAGGAATGGCTAGATAGTGTAGAACAAGTTCATAGCAGCTCTATCAGTGCTCCTATTGTAGCAGGAAATCATTTTTCTACCAAGATGCACTTTGATCTTACTTTTAAAGATAGAGGAAGACAACAAATGGAAGAAATTGCAGTTTTTGAAGTTACAGATGGAAAAATAACATCTGAGCAATTTTTATATTCATTAGAATAAACTAAACCTTTTGAAATTATATAATAAAAAACTTCAAATTAAACTTGAAGTTTTTTTGTTTCAATTCATAGATATGATGCTATAAAATCATAGTATTATACACTCCTATTTATACCTACATAAAAACTCAATACTTAACTTAAAATTTTAAGTATTAAACAACGTATTAGAATTTGTTATACTAATGAATATTATCGTTTTAGAGTAAAATGACCAGTATGAATTAATCCATTAGTGCGCTCTACAACAAACCAATAATCACTAGTAGGCATAAGGTTACCATTATAACTTCCATCCCAGCCTATTTGATCACCAAAAAAACTAGTCAATAACTTTCCATATCTGCTGTAAATGTAGACTTGTAAATCGGGCTCTAATTCTGCTCCAGAAATGTGCCAATACTCATTATCTCCATCTCCATTCGGTGTAAAAAACCTTTTATAATTTAATAAGGAAATATCTTTTGTACTTACACCACAACCATTTTTATCTCTAACAAAAACCGTATAATTTCCAGAGGATAAATTGATGAATTCACTTTCTGGCTGATAACTTAAACCATCTAATGAATACTCATAGTCACCAAGACCAGATACTTCAATATCTATTGAATTACTATTAGCAGTAAAGTCCTCAGATACAATGGCAGAAATATCAGCAACACTAGAAACGTTTACAGTATAAGTTTTTGTTGCATCACAAGAAAAACTACCATAATCATTTGAAACTGTAACCGAATATGAGCCTGCCGTTTCTACAACTATGCTTCTAGCCGTTTCACCAGAAGACCATAAATAACTAGAATATCCTGATTCTGCTGTCAATAACAGAGCATTATCCTCACAAATAGTCCTGGTCTCATCTGAGCCTAACTGAGGAATCGAGCCAACTATGAGCTGAAAAGTACCCGTTTCATAACAAATATCTAATGTATTGTGAATCATCCTAACGTAAATAGTCTGCGGATTTATGACATTCTCATAACTTTCTGAAATAGGATTATTACCAGAATCCGCATCGCTTTGAGATAAATGATAAGTGATTGTTAAACTTTCGGGATTTTGATTACCTAACAACTGTGCATTTTGTTGTGATAAATCAAAAACGGCTTGAGCCCCAAACACTTCATTACAGATCACCAAATCTGGCGTTATACCTAGGTTTACTAATGGAAGTAAATCTAATGTATTAACTGTAATGCCTTCAATACTACCACATACATCTTCCACTCTTATTTCATAAATACCAGGACTTAAATCTGTAAAGATATTATTACTACCATTATCTATAAATATAGGTGACACAATAGAAAAATTATATGGAGGCACACCAATGACATCAACCAAAATATCCGATGGTCCTGATCCTCCTTCACAATTAAGGTTAAACACATCATTTATAATTAAATCTGAACCTACTTCAAATTCACCAAAGATGTCAAAACAATAGTCATCCATATTTGGATTATTATTAGATTGAAATGCTTTTATAATTCTAAATGTTCCAATAAAAAAAATATTAAGAAGGCTCTCGCCATTTTCAATAGAAATAGAATTTGAAGAATTAGGTAACTCGCCTTCTGTATAAATAACACCAGTATCAGGATGTCCCCAAACATCACTTTCTGGATAGTACTTTTGAAACCAATAGGATTGATTGACAACTGAATCGTCAGTATCCATTATACTTAAATCAAAAGAGCCACAATTTCTTTGTAAATCATAAATTAAATCGTCGCTATTAAAATTATAACTTTCTATATTTTGATTAAACACAAATTCATTACCACAACTATCGGTAAATTCAACTGTGTAATTTCCTTCTGGTAGATCATTAACAAAGAAAATTCCTGCAGGTAAAATTGCAGAACTATAATCAAAGGGCAACGTCTCAGAAAACGCACTAGGTGCTTCAACAATAAAAACGGAGGTAATTGTTCCATACGAACCTGCGATTCTCAGACTACCAGTATCTGAATTGCAACTAACAGATGTTACAACATTAAGCGGATATTCCTCGAAATCTGGAATTACAATTTCTTCATTATAAACTTTACCACAATTATCTATCATTTCTAAAATGTAAGTGCCTTTTGGAAGCGCATCAGCTTCTAAGGAACCGTTTTCAATAAAAGCAGAGATATCGTCAGGTATTACATTTACATAAGTAGCTGGAGCCTCATTAAATACAGCGTACACAATCTCCCTATTTGCGATACTTACAGACAATTCACCTGTAAGTGAATCACAACCACCATTTGTTGCAGATATACTTGGTTCTATTGGTTGCTCAATTAACTCAATTGTAGCTAAGCCAATTCTATTGCATGCGTCTACAACTCTAACACTATATATACCATAAGGTAAGCCCAAATCTTCTTCCTCAAAAACAATTACAGGGTCCGTGTAAACGCCTTCATTATCATTATAATCTAATGGATCAAATTCACTTGGAGCTTCAATAAATTCTAAAATATAAGGAGGTACCATATTAGCCACGACTATAATTAAATCACTACCACAAACACTTGCAACAGGTGTTAAAGTCACTTGTGGAAACGGGTTTATAACTTCCGTGTTTGTAACAATATCACCGCATCCATCTTGCACTACAGTTTCTATCATAAAAGCTTGGTCATCATAATTCGCAACAGTTTCTGATATTTCGAGTTCCATTTCGGAACCATTTTCATAGGTTTGACTAAAACTTGTTGATTCACTTCCGTCTAAAAGACTTACAGTATAATCAACAGTTATTGGATAAGAAAGTTCGCTCCCTACACCTGCTGCAATAGCATGACTTATAGTGGTTTCTTCACAACTAATGAGAACATTAGGCTGCTCAATGGCAGACAATGTAAATGTACTATCACTAAGTAATAACGTATAGGTCTTAGATAAAGCATTGCCACAATCATCAAAAACACGAACAACATAAGTACCTTCAGTAAGGTCACTAAAGCTATTATCTAATTGTAAAGGTGCAGTTACCGGACCAGATATTATTTCAAAAGATTGCGCATTGCCTGATAGCACGTTAACAACTAAACTTATACCATTACATTCTCCGCTAAAACCCTGTCCGACTTCAAAATCTAAAACAGAAATGACATTATTAACTGTAGCGTCAGCACTTTGCGAGTTTTGTAATTCATTCAATGTTTGTATAGCTTGCACCAAATAATTACCACTTTCTAAACTACTAAATGTATTTGCTGAAGTTTGTGCTATTGGTGTATCAATATCTGGATATAAAAAGAGGATATAAGTGATTTCGGAACCAGATGTGGTACCTGAAACATTCATTGAAATAGAACCATTACTAGAACAGGATTCATCTGTTGTAGAAACTGAAAAATTAAAATCATTCAATTGTGCACAAACAAGCTGGCTCATTAAAAAAAGACAAAATAGAATGTAGCATTTTAGAGGGAAAACGGGATACATTGAATTAAAATTTCACAGTTTTTAGTAAGATAAGATTAATCTATATTTAACCTTCAACTCATCCGATATAATTAACAATATAACCGATGGATCACCGATTTTAAAGCACTAAAGTTAAAAAAACTATTTTATCATAAAATAAATACAAGGACAAAAACTTTTGAAGTTACAATTTAAGACTATGTCATTGTGTTAATAAAACCAATTTAATACAAAAAAAGACCTCATTAAATGAGGCCTCTTATATTGTTAATATATTATAATTTCAATTCCCTTCTACACGTTCAATTTTCGCGCCTATAGCTCTTAAACGTTCGTCGATATTTTCGTAACCACGATCTATTTGTTCAATATTATGAATAATAGAAGTTCCTTTTGCAGATAAAGCCGCAATTAATAAAGAAACACCAGCTCTAATATCTGGAGACGTCATCGTTGTCGCTTTTAATGTGGACTTAAAATCATGACCAATAACAGTTGCTCTATGCGGATCACAAAGAATAATCTTTGCGCCCATATCTATCAGTTTATCAACAAAGAACAAACGACTTTCAAACATTTTTTGATGTACAACAGCCTCTCCTCTAGCTTGCGTTAAAACCGTTAAAATAATACTTACCAAATCTGGTGTAAATCCAGGCCATGGCGCATCTGAAATCGTTAAAATAGAACCATCGATAAAGCTTTGTACTTCGTAACCATCTGTATGAGCTGGAATATGAATATCATCACCTTGACGCTCAACTGTAATACCAATTTTTCTGAAAACATTTGGAATCTGACCTAAATCATCCCAACTTACATTGGTAATGGTCAATTCACTTTTTGTCATCGCAGCTAAACCAATCCAGCTACCAATCTCAATCATATCTGGTAACATTCTGTGATTTGTACCACCTAAAACATCTACACCTTCTATAATTAAAAGATTAGAACCGACACCAGAGATTTTTGCTCCCATGCGATTCAACATTTTACAAAGCTGTTGTAAATACGGTTCGCAAGCGGCATTATAAATTGTAGTTGTACCTTCTGCTAAAACAGCAGCCATTACAATATTTGCAGTACCAGTAACAGAAGCTTCATCTAAAAGCATATAAGTTCCTTTTAGCTTATCTGCTTCTACGCCATAAAACAAGTCTTCCTTGTTATAACGAAATTTTGCACCAAGACTAATGAAACCTTCAAAGTGTGTATCTAAACGACGACGTCCAATTTTATCACCTCCTGGTTTTGGAATATATCCTTTACCAAAACGCGCTAATAATGGTCCTACAATCATAATAGAACCTCTTAAACCTTTACCGTCTTCTTTAAATTCGGCAGATTCTAAATATTTTAAATTAACATCATCAGCCTTAAAAGTATAAGACCCTTTAGCTATTTTATTGATTTTAACACCCAACTTTTTTAATAAAGCAATGAGTTTATTGACATCAATAATATCAGGAATGTTATCTATCTGAATTTCTTCGGCAGTTAATAGCACTGCACATAAGATTTGTAAAGCTTCGTTTTTTGCTCCTTGTGGCTGAATTTTACCTTTTAGTTGGTGACCACCTTCAATTTTAAATGTACTCATACGTTTTAGTAACGTTTTCTGTTATTAGAATATTTCTTCTTGTTAGAATTGCTATTCTTTTTGTTAGAATTATTTTTTGCGCCATACTTAGATTTTGTACGCATTAAACTTGTAGAATCTGTAAGATTTTCATCACTTTCCTTTAAGTCTAATTTACCACCCGAAAGTTCAAATAAATGATTAAAAATAACACTATCTTCAACAGTATCTTTATTCCAATTAAGGAAACATTTTTTCATGTGGTTAGCAATCGTGTACGTTAAAGCTTCCTTTAACTCACCATCTTCCCAACTCACAGCAACATCAATCATAGTCTTTATGTTATTACCATAAAAACGATATTTTGGAAAATTCTGCGGATATTTTAACGGTTCTGGTCTTGCCTCAATTTCTTCTTTTGAAGGTTCTCCATAAGGTGAATCTACATCAAAATCAAAATCTGCCATTATAAATAGCTGATCCCATAATTTGTGCTTAAAATCTGGCACATCTCTTAAATGAGGTTGCAGATTTCCCATTACGGAAATAATAGCATTTGCTAGTTTATTACGCTCTTCTTTAGTTTCGCGAGTCTTAGCGTGATTAATCATCTTTTGTAGATGACGTCCATATTCTGGTATAATTAAATGCTCGCGCTCTGTGTTGTATTCTAAATCGTCAATCAAAATTGTAAAGTGTGTAGTATATTGTTGTAAAACCCGAAGTCTCTAGGTTTTGTTGCAAAGTACAAAAAAATACGAAGCCTATTATAAAATTATAAAGAAATTACGCCTTCAACGTTTTCAGCTACTTCTTTATACTTAGCTATTACGGTTTCTGGATTTTTCAATTTTACGTTAATAGAAACACTTGTGTATTTTCCATTCTTAGATTCTGTTGTTGTAATAACAGCACCTAAATTGTCAAAAAGTGCTTCAATATGATTCACTCCTGAGCCTTCCGTAAGGACAATAAATTTATATAAATACTCTGATGGCCAAAGGGCTGTATCGTATAATTGAGATTTTAATTTTTCGTAAAATTCGTCTGTTTTTTTAGAACTATCCATAATATAATATTAGAGTTACAAAGATACATTTAAAACTTAAAACATGATAAAAATTAAGCAAACTGTCCTTTGTATAATCTATGAACAATCAAAATATAATAAGGATTTTTATATTCTCTATTTATTCCCTTATTTTTATCCTCTGTATTATTTCAAAATTAATAAACAATTTGAATTCAAAAAAAGTCGTCATCGCAGGTGGTCCAGGAACTGGAAAAACCACAATCATAAACGAATTAAAAAAGCGTGGTTTTATTTGTTATGATGAAATCTCTAGACAAATTACTTTACAAGCCAGAAAAGAAGGTATAGAGCAGATGTTTTTAACAGAACCGCTTCTCTTCAGTAAAAAGCTTTTAGACGGTAGAATTCAACAATTTAATAATGCATTTAAAGAAACTGAACAAGTCGTTTTTTTAGACAGAGGCATACCTGATGTCATCGCTTATATGGATTATATTGGTGACACCTACCCTAGTCATTTTACAGAAGCTTGCGAAAATCACAAATACGACAATATCTTTGTTTTAGCACCTTGGCAAGAGATTTTTACTAGTGATAATGAACGTTATGAAAACTTTGAAGAAGCTATTGAAATTCATCAGCATTTATTAAATACATATAAGCGCTTTGGTTACGATTTAATTGATGTCCCCTTCGGAAAAGTTGAAACTAGAGCAAACTTTATCTTAGAGTCCTTAAATTTGCAGTAATGCATCCTATAGAAGTTTTAGAACGGTATTGGCAACATACATCTTTTAGACCGTTACAAGAAGAGATTATCGCTTCGGTTTTAAACCAAGAAGATACCTTTGCGTTATTGCCAACTGGAGGCGGAAAATCGGTTTGTTTCCAAATTCCAGCTTTAATACAAGAAGGTATTTGCATCGTAGTTTCGCCTTTAATTGCTTTAATGAAAGATCAAGTGAATACCTTAAAAGAAAAAGGTATAAAAGCGATTGCGCTGACTTCTGGCATGTCTTATAAAGATTTAGATACGCAATTAGACAATTGCATTTACGGTAATTACAAGTTTCTATACCTCTCACCAGAACGTTTACAACAGACCTTGGTGCAAGAGCGTATTCAACAAATGAAAGTGAATTTAATTGCCGTTGATGAAGCGCATTGTATCAGTCAATGGGGAAATGATTTTAGACCAGCTTATAAAAATATTGTAGCACTGCGGCAGTTACATCCGCATGTTAATTGTATCGCCTTAACGGCCACCGCAAAACATAATGTGGTTGATGATATTGTGGAGAATCTAGATTTTATAAACCCAAAAATCTTTAAAGCTTCATTTGCAAGACCTAATATAGCCTATGATGTTATTCATACTGACGATAAACTATTTCAACTAGAACACTTATTAAAAAAACACAAAGGTTCCTCTATTATATATGTAAGAAATAGACGTGCCACAACTGATATTCATAATTTATTAAAGGCAAAAGGGTTTTCTTCTACATTTTATCATGGTGGCATTACCAATAAAGAAAAGCAAGAACGTTTGTACCAATGGACTAACGGACAGATAGATATTATGGTAGCCACTACAGCTTTTGGGATGGGAATTGATAAGGCTAACGTAAAAACTGTTATTCATATTAATTTACCAGAAAGTTTAGAAAGTTATTACCAAGAAGCTGGACGTGCAGGAAGAGATGGTGAATTAGCACATGCCATTATTTTAAAGCAGCATATCGATGAAAATCATTTACGAAGTCAATTTTTAAATACGTTACCGTCCGTAGCCTTTGTAAAAACGGTTTACAATAAGCTATGTAATTATTTTCAAATTTCTTATGGAGAAGGCGAAGACACCTTGCATCAATTCGATTTTAAATCCTTTTGCAATCAGTATAAGTTAAGTGCTAGTATTACTTATAATGCCTTATTGCTGTTAGACCGAAATACAATTATTACGCTTACACAGCATTTTAATTTTAGGACTAAAATTCAGTTTGTATCGACCAATGCCGTTTTGTTTCAATATTTAGAAACACATATGGATTTAAACATTTTGGTAAAAGTACTGCTTAGAACATATGGTGGTATATTTGATTATGAAACTAAAGTGAACCTTAGCTTGGTTATTAAAAAATCTAATTTATCCGAAAAACAAGTGATAGCTCAATTACAACGTTTAGAAAAAGACGAAGTGATTAGTTTACAAATGGCTAATACCGATTCTGAAATTACGTTTTTAAAACCGCGTGAAGATGATATTACCATTAACCCTATTGCCAGAACCATAGAGCAACAACACACCTTAAAACATCAACAAATTGAATCGGTTTCAGACTATATTAAAAATGATTGGGTTTGCAGAAGTCTGCAACTTCTAAACTATTTTGGAGAAAAGTCGAAGCAGCCTTGCGGTATATGTTCTGTTTGTGTGGCTAAAGCTTTAAGCATAGAAAATAATTCAAACGATGCTATTTCAATTCAAATTATAAAAGCCTTAAGACCTGAAGCATTATCTTCGCGACAATTATTACTTCAAATTAAATGTTCTGAAAAAGCACTTTTAGATAGTCTTTCAGAATTAATAGAACTCAAAAAAATAAAATTAACACCAATTAATACTTACACACTTATATGACAGAAAAACGTGATTTACGCATAGTTTTTATGGGAACGCCAGATTTTGCCGTTGCTACGCTAAAAGCCCTTATTGATCATAATTATAAAGTAGTTGGTGTTATTACTGCGCCAGACAGACCTGCAGGTCGTGGGCAAAAACTAAGAGCATCTGCTGTTAAGGAATTTGCTTTAGAACACAATTTAAATATTCTACAGCCAACGAACTTAAAAGCAGAATCTTTTATAGAAGAATTAAAGGCTTTAAATGCCAATTTACAAATCATTGTTGCTTTTAGAATGTTACCAAAAGTAGTTTGGCAGATGCCAGAATATGGCACATTTAACCTTCATGCATCGTTACTACCGCAATATAGAGGTGCTGCACCAATCCATTGGGCTATTATTAATGGTGAAACAAAAACTGGCGTGACGACATTTTTTATAGATGAAAAAATTGACACTGGAGCCATAATTAAGAGTGAAGAAACTGCCATAGGAAACAAAACAACGGTTGGCGAATTACATGACGACTTAATGAGTATAGGAAGTGCTTTAGTAATTAAAACGGTTGAACAAATTGAAAACGATACCGTTAAAACTAAAATACAACCACAAACCGAAGATTTAAAAACGGCTTATAAACTGAATAGAGACAATTGTAAAATTGACTGGTCGCAACCTATAGACTCTATATATAATAAGGTAAGAGGTTTAAACCCATTCCCAACAGCTTGGTGTTTGTTAGATAACGCAGAAGAAAAACCATTATCTGTAAAAATATATGGTGTAGAAAAAGTTGAAGAAGCACATAATTTTGAAGCCGGAAAATTAATAACAACCAAAGACGAGCTAAAGGTCGCATGTAAAGGTGGTTACGTAAAAGTCTTAGAAATTCAGTTACCTGGAAAGCGAAAAATGGAAGTGAAATCACTTTTAAATGGATACAATTTTTCTGAATCAGCAAAACTGCTGTAAACCCTTATTATCATTGGTTTTACAAAAAATCCGACAAAATGCATCGTGTTTATTAACAAATGACCCAAGTTATTAACAAAAATCCGATTTTCCCACGCTATTCCTTGCGTAGCTTAATATTCCTAATAATTTTGTCTACAGATTTTAACATCACAATTTTTAAAATCAAATTTTTAACAATTTAAAATTAATATTTATGAACAAAACAGATTTAATCAACGGAATGGCAGAGAATGCTGGAATTACTAAAGCAGCAGCAAAAAAAGCATTAGACTCTTTATTAGTTGATATCGAAGGATCTTTACAAAAAGGTAACAGAGTATCTTTAGTAGGATTTGGTTCTTGGTCAGTTTCTAAAAGAGCTGCAAGAGATGGAAGAAACCCACAAACTGGTAAGACTATCAAAATTAAAGCTAAAAATGTAGTAAAATTTAAGGCAGGTTCTGACTTAAGTAGCGCAGTAAACTAAGACATTTTTTGTTTAAAAAAATACAGAGCCTACTCATTGAGTAGGCTTTTTTTTGTGCCTGTTTTTAAATATTTCTTCTTACACCTTTAAACTTGGACACTTTTCTTTCTCCTTTTTAATAATTACCCAAGCTAAAACAAACCCGATATAAAGCTATCTTTTTAAGCTATGTCGCATATTAAAGCCTAATTAGTTGTTTTTTTAACAAAAAAAACATAGATTTAGTAATCTTTAAAACAGAAAAACTAAAATGAACAAACCCGAAAAAGGCAATTTACTTATTGCTGAACCATCCATTATCGGTGATATTTCATTTAATCGTGCTGTGATTCTCTTAGCGGACCATAATGCCATGGGTTCTGTTGGCTTTATTTTAAACAAACCTTTAGAATATAATTTGAAAGACCTTATTGAAGGTACCGAATCTGAATTTCCTGTATATAATGGAGGTCCTGTAGAACAAGATAATTTGTATTTTATTCATAAATCACCAGAGCTTATTCCCAATAGTGTAGAAATATCTAATGGTATTTTTTGGGGAGGAGACTTTTCTGTGGTTATTGATCTTATAAACGAAGGCGAAATTTCAACTAGCGATATTCGCTTCTTTTTAGGTTATTCTGGTTGGGATGAGCAACAATTAGACAATGAACTTAAATCTAACGCATGGTTAGTTTCTGAAAATATCTATAATAAAGAGATTATATCTAAGCCTTGTAATTCTTTTTGGCGCGATAAAATGTTAGAACTTGGTGGTGATTATAGTATTTGGTCTAATGCACCTGAGAATCCTAGTTATAATTAAATAACTTAGAACTACTTAGACCACGGATTTCACTGACTAAACCAACCTCAGCTTTGCATTCAGTTTTTTAACTAAACTCTGTGCAAACTCATTTCCAAACTCTTTTTTACGATATTTTGTAATTGGTATAATACCTTTAATTACGTTAGTGACGAATAACTCGTCTGCTTTTTGAAGTTCAAACGGACTAATAGACGCTTCTTCTATGGAAACGTTGACGTCTTTAGATAATAACTCCAAAATTTGTTTACGCATTACACCTTTAAGACAACCATCTTCTAAAGGTGGTGTTTTTATTTTCCCATCTTTAACAATGAATAAATTCCCATTTAAGGCTTCTATGACACTTTTGTTAGTGTTTAATACCAAACAATTATCAAAATCATTTTCCTTAGCGTAAATACTCCCTATAACTTGTATGGCTTTGTTGTTAGACTTTAAGCCAGACAACAATCCTGGTGCTACAAAATAATCCTTGTATAAATCAACCAAATATTTGGTATCTCCATCAATAGTATAAAACGGATTTAGATGTGTTTCTGCGCTAATATTGTAATGAACCGTTGCTTCTTCTGTTGGTGTATATTTACCACCTTCACCTCTGTCTACATTAAGTCTTACACGAGCAGAAGCTTGCAATAGGTTATTAGCTTCAAGGGTTTTTAATATTTCGGATTCTAAGAATTCCATGGTAAAGCTCATTGGAATATCCATTCTGAGAATTCGCATAGAAGACATTAACCTAAAGTAATGATCTTCCCAAAAGAATATTTTGCCGTTAACTACTTTTAGAGTTTCAAAAAGTGCGTCGCCATATTTATAACCTCTGTTATTAACCGTAAGTTTAGAATCTGCTTCAGAAAGCAGTGAACCATTAAAATTTACCATAAAAAAATCTCGATTTAGTTTTAAAATTAAATCGAGACAAAGATATATTAGAATAACTATTTACTAGCTATCTTGATCCCAAAACTTGTTTAAGACTTCCGATTTGGTTGGTCCAAAGCATTTTTCCTTCTTCAATTTCATCTTCTTCAGCAAAATCTGTAATCATTAAAGAGACATCTTTTGTGATTTCATCGACCTGAATTCTGATTTCAAAATAATAAGACGCACCATCTTCATCGTCTTCTACCCATCTAAACTTAATACGTTCTCCTGTTTTCTTACTTAATAATTTGGCTTGCTCTTCTGAGCCATCCCAAATAAAAGTAAAGAATTCTCCACGAGAATTAACGTTGTCTGAAAACCATTCAGATAAGCCCGAAGGTGTTGATATATATGTATATAGTAGTGCTGGTGATGCTTGGATCACAAACTCCATTTCAAATTTTACTTTATCGTCCATAAATGCATTGTATTATGTGCTCAATATATACATTTTATGGCTGAGATTTGAAGATTAAATTAAAATTATTTTTTTTAGTTTTTATTGTTTGCTGTGATAGAATTTGTTTTTATATTTGCAGCCGCAATTACGCACAAGGTTTTGAAATTAATATTGTAAAACAAATGCAAGGTAATTGAAAATGGCGAGGTAGCTCAGTTGGTTAGAGCGTTGGATTCATAACCCAGAGGTCACGAGTTCAAATCTCGTTCTCGCTACAAGAGTAAAAGTCTAGCACGAAAGTGCTGGACTTTTTTATGCCTTGCACTGAAGTGCGCTTAAACGTGCAAAAGCTTAAAAAAAGCTCTTAACAGTAGCATATAAATTTTGATTAGAAATAAAAAAACCTTCAATCTAAAGACTGAAGGTTTTAACCTTAAAAAATTAATAAAATGTTTAGACTCTAAAAGCCTTGTTTTATCTAGCCGTTAAATTAAAAGAAACGGTTAGCATATTTCCTGATCCAGAATAACGCTCTGCGTAAATCTCTATATAATCATCTTGTTCTAATTCTACTGTACCAATAACCGGTAAAGCTAAAATTCCAGAACCTGTGTAATAGCCATAAACTTTAGTTTCTGGAATAACCACACCATTTTTAGCAATATATAGAATCAATATAAAATTAGAAGATGATTGATAAGACACAGAACTAGCTACTTGAAAATACCTGGTTTTATGTCCTTTATAGATAATCTTATTGTCACCATCTCTAGTAAAACGAAGTAAATTATTAGATGTCGTGGTTCCTGCAACTTTAATTCTAGATGCTGTACTTGTACCCGAAAAAGTTGTTAATTCTCCACTACCTACTGCTTTATCTAAATTAATATCTCCTGTAGCTACTGCGTCACTTTCTAAAGGAATCCCTGGAGAATCTACAGTCCAATCTGCACTAAAATAATAACCATCGTATGATCCTGTACTATAGCCATTAATATATCCTGAAGCATTTGATGTTGTACCAGAAAACACGGTTCCTGTTAAAACGGCTTCACCTACATTAAGACTTGGATCACTAACGTCTAAGGCTACATCTGAACCATTTACAGTACTAAAACCACTCGCTTTTTCTATAAACCCGAAGTTGCCAGTAAAAGTTTCAAAAGTTCCTTCATTACTGCTTAACCATCCTTGGGTATTTAATAATAAATTTCCAATGTTTGAAAACGTAATACCATCTGCATTGTTTATATACTGATTAATATTACCAAAGTATAAGCCTATACCAGAAATAGAACCCACACTTGTAGTCATTCCGTCTACAATAAGATTTTGAACAATAAGGGACGAACTAGATGCTATACCTGGACCTGTAATATTAAAAGCTTTTGCGCCTTTTAAAGTTAGGTTTCTAATACTTCCGCCTGTATTGCCTTCAAAAATAACACCAGATGAAGTCAGTATATCTTCACCGACATCTTGTCCGGAGATATAGGCATTATTTAGGTTAATAGGATTTGTTAATACTATAGTCCCATTTATTTCATACAATGTATTTGTATCTAATAAATAACTAGAACCACCAGCTGCTAATTCTGGCGCTAAATCCGCTTCAGATTTTATTAATTTATAGTTATCTCGTTTAACACTTGTATTGTTTGCTAATTCAATCCATGAAGTTGATGCTGTATTATAATAGAAAAAAGCAGCTTCATCTGTATCGAAAACCATAAGGCTTTCTGCAGGACTAGCAATTGCTGTACGTTCTAAGGTTGTCATTCTTGGAGCTAACAATCCTTGTGATGTTGAACTTAAATCTAATAAAGACGACGCGTCTGGAGATTCTGTACCGATACCTACTTGTGCGTAGGATAATCCGGTAACTAATAGGCTAAATACTAATAATTTAAAATGTCTCATAGGTTAGGGTATTGAGAGGTTAATAAAAATTTGGAATGGCAATGAATATCATGCATCCTGATAATAACTTTTACATTATCATCATTACTTATAAATTTAAAATGTGTGATTTTTTATTGAAGAATTACTTTAGTAGTACGTTCTTGCGCTTCATTTTTTAACTTAACGACGTAGATTCCGCTGCTTAGGTTATTGGCTTCAATTGTATTTGAATTAGAGCCTTCCTTTAGAAATGTCGTTGAAATTAAACGTCCTTGAATGTCGTAAATTGAAACATGCGAATCTGCTAAAAGCAATCCATTGATATAGACGGTTTGCTCGCTTGCTTTAATTTGTAAACTCTCCTTGTGCAAGTCATCCATAGAGAGTGACTGAATTCCTATTCTAAGATAAAAACGTCCAGTACCATCAATATTTGCATTAGGTGTTATACTGTAATCGTTGGTATTTAATAATGTGAATGTATTTGTGAGGTTATCCTCTAAATACACATCATACATATCTGATAATGAACTATTTTCTATACTAAAAGTAACTTCTTCTCCTTGATTAGCTTTTAGACCCAAAGGAATAACAACATCATTCTGGCTATCAAAACCAAGACTTTGTATGGACATACTGCGACCAAGATTATTTTCTACTAAATGAGAATACAATACTAAATTGTTATTAAAACCATCAAAAAGTGCGGCATCATATCCTGGATCTAATCCAAGGGTAGAATTCTCATTGAAGTAAATTTCTGTGGCATATGTTGTTGAAGTATTTTCAACTTGCAAACGCAACATTTCATTTTGGCTGGCATTTCTTCCTAAAATAAAATCGTCGGTACCTGTTAAAGTTCGCATTGCCGTTGTAAAACTTATTTGACCAGTAGCATTACTAGGGTTATTTGCTACTAAAAACCCTTGACCAGGAGAAATGTTTACACTGCTATTCGTTAAGTTATTAATAACTGTAAAATTCCCAAAAGAACCTGGACCAACACTAACATTAGTACCACTATTATAACCGTAAATTGCAGTTGCATCTGGATCTAAAACCGCTGAGTTTTGAGATAAAAACTGAAGGGAATTTATATATGTTGGGTAAGGATTACCTACCAAATTCCATCGGTTGGTATCCGTAGTAATATCTACCGTTTCCGTTACTGTAGATACTGTACCTGTAAAGCGTACTGTTTGCCCAGTGTAACTTGCAGCTCTATAACCAGCACCTCTTTTAAGTTCTATACTAGCATCTGTTGCTGTGTTATAATTTATATAATTCTGCGTGGTATTACTATAAGGTCCAAAAGCATAAAGCGTTGTCACTGAAGGTGAACTCGGAATGACCAAAGCATTGGCAGTTGTACCATCTGTGTAGTTTAAAAAATCACTCACCGTAACAGTTCCTGAGGCCTTTACTGGCATGGAGATTAAATCGTTGCCACCATTTTGCCCCGAAGAACCGATGACATTCACATAGCGATCGTAATTAACGATGAGTGACGCATCTAAGTCCTCATTGAGATATAATGTGGAAAAACGATTAGAGGTTGATTTTAAATTGATTTGTTCAGCAGAAACGGTTGTCGCTGACGACACGTAGACTGATGTACCTGCACTAACGTGCATTGTACTTGTTAGATCTTGAGCATTGGTGCTTACACCAAAAACCAGCGCTAACAGCGTAGGGTAAATGATTTTCATGTTTAATAAGATTAGGGATTCGCAAGTAACGTATTAATTCCTAACTATCAGATATTTATTTTAAAATTTCGATGAATTAATAGTGTATTCTTTCGATTAAAAACAAACGTATTTGTAGGATAATTCAAAAGTTAATTTTGTAAGCTACATCATTAAAATTAGCTTAAAAGCTTATTACCATTTCAATGATAAAATTTGAATAACATTGTGCGATTAATACCCTAAAAATTTATAAAAACGAGGACTAACCTTACCATTGAAATTAAATATAATTTTAAGAATTATTTCGATAAATTAGAATTTTTAGCGCGCTGAAACAAAAATAATAGGAAACTTGATTTTGTAATAAAATACATACAAAAATAAAATAAATCACTTGTGTTATTTTCTTACATAAATTATCGTCATTTCGTCAATTTTAGTGATTTCAACCACGATTTAAGTTTTAACGTCAGTGTAATTATGAAATATATTAGAAAAATTAGACGGTTTTAAGTCGTTTTTTAAGAGGTGATTATACTTTTTTTACTCAAAAATGAGTTCAAATTACTAAAACGTGAATTCGTATATACTGAATATCTCTTAATTAAGCATTTCATTTTTTTGAGTGCCTATTCTGTAACAGCGTTCAGTTCCCAAATAAAGCGGATTTCCATGTTTCTCTGACCAAAAGCCATCCAACACATCTTTCGTCATGCATTTATAAACAACAACACCTTTATAAGTTTCAGTGTTATCACCTTTATAATTAAAGTTAATCACCAAAATGTTATCTTTAAAAAAGCCTGTTCCAAATTGCGCCTGGCTATTATTAATAAGCCATTTTGCATTAATTCTGTTGTTCTGGTCTATAGAAAGTTCTAATATACCTTTATAAGCTATGCCTTCTTCATCTTGGTTCCTTCCTGTGATGTTGAAACTACCAACCAATTCATTTATAATCATGGATATTTAATCTGTTTGGTACAAAGCTAGCAGATATTATAGCTTCTAAATAAAAAGGACATATCTATTTTTAGAATCTTAGCTCAATACAGATCTCAACTATACATAATACCACTACCCTATACTCGTAATCTTATAAAAATTGAAGAAGTAATTACTTATATAAACATAAATAAATCCTCATCATTAGAAAACGACTTAGTTATTAAAGTGCTAGCTTTAGTATTCTGATTCTTTTGCGTCTTTTTTGCTTGGCCAAATTTAAATTGCTGTAGTTTGTTTTTTAATTCTTCTAATGATTTCATAGCACATGTATTTTATTGTTACTAAAGATACGATGGAAAAACCCTAATTGGATTTTGTAATAATGCTAAAAAAACCTTAAAACCAAAGACTTAGCATTCTCTTAACAATTCAGTAAAATTTTGGTAACCTTAACTAACTTAGCCCATATTAATGCTTTTTTTAACCAATCTTTTTGCTGAGGCTTATGTAAATTCAAAAGGAATAAATGGTCATATACTTTCTAATTTCCAACCACTAGACCAATTAATATATCGAAATCATGGTAACAAAGCACAGTAATTTCATATTATAGTGTATTTCATCGGATTTATTTGCTTTTTAAAGATAATTAATGTACGTTTGTCGAAGAAATTAGTCCCAAACTAAATTTAACCTACATGATCAGCACGGTCAATATTTTGAAGCGCGCATTATTTTGCTCGTTTATAGTTTTTAGCTACTGTATATCAGCACAAACAACACTAACTACAGACAACTTTAGTTCTGGTTGGGGAAACTGGAATGATGGTGGTTCTAATGCCTTTTTATCTAACTCCACTCCAATTGGCTCAGGTAAAGGTGTTAAACTCCAATATGATTCTGGAAGTAACTCTTCGACTTACTCAAATAGTATTAACCTAACACCTTACGGTACAGCTTCTATAGCTTTCGACTTTAGGTTTAATAACTTCTGGTGGCATCAGCATTATTTTGTAGAATATTCTAACAATGGTGGTTCAAGTTGGACACAAATAGGATATTATCAATTTCCTGATTACGATAATTACATCAATTATTCTGCACATATATTAATAGATAATAGTACCTATTCGTTTTCTGCAAATTCAAAATTTAGAATCCGAACGAACTCTGCTTGGCGAGAAATGTACATTGATAATATTGTTATTACTGGTTATCCCAGTACACCAGAAATAAATGTTAGCGGATCTTCTAACGATATTGCAGATGGCAGCACTTCTGCACAAACTTTAAACGGCACCGATTTTGGCTCTGTTGCAGTTAATACAACAATCACTAAAGCGTTTACAATTAAAAACTCTGGTAATTCTACTTTATCTATTTCGGGCATAAGTCTGAGTAACACAACTGATTTTTCCATAGTTGGAACGCCATACTCAACCAACATATCCGCAAACGGAACAACAACGTTTTCAATTAAGTTTAACTCTATATCTTCTGGTATTTCTGCAACTACAGTAACTATCAACAATAATGATGCCGACGAGAATCCATTTACTTTTAAACTGCAAGCCGAAGCAACAATCAATTTCTTTGATAGTGATGGTGATGGCATTTTAGACAATGATGATAGCGATGATGATAATGATGGAATTCCAGATTTTGAAGAAGAATTAGCCTGTAAAAATTCTAATATATCAGTTTCTACAAACTATAAGTTCCTTAAAGAAACTTTCGGTGCAGGAAATAGAACACAAATTAATACAACTTACGATGCACTCACTACCTATTGCTATGAAGACGGTTCTGGCAGTTGTGACGGCAACGCTGATCTTGGCGACGGAAAATACACTGTATATTATAAAGCAGCTGATGGTGATGGACATAATGATACACCAAACGAAGAGGTTGCCTCTTGGGCTGATCAATATTGGTATACAGGAGAAGATCACACACCAGGCGACACAAATGGTAGAATGGCAATGTTTAATGCAGCCATAGATCCAGGTGTTTTTTATACTGCAAGTATTGTTGGCGCATTACCTAATGTACCGGTTACTTATAGTTTTTGGGTTTTAAATTTAGATACCACATCAGCCCCAGGAATTAATGGGAGGTTACGACCACAAATTAAAGTTGAGTTTAGAGATTTAGACAATAATCTACTTGCTGCTATTACCACAGGCGACATTCCACCTTCTATAAATGGTAATCCTGCAGCTAGCTGGCATAATTTCACGGCTAATCTTACTTTTCCTGTGAGTGAATTTAATGTATTCTTTTATAACAATCAATTAGGAGGATTTGGAAACGATTTAGCGATAGATGATATAGATATTACACAAACCTTATGTGATACTGATAACGATGGTATTGCTAATGTTTTTGATTTAGACAGTGATAATGATGGAATACCTGATGCTGTTGAAGCCGGTTATGGTTCATTCACTAATGGCTCTGGTGTTATTTCAACAATGGTAGATACTAATAACAATGGTATGCATGATGCTACAGAAAGTGCAACTCCCTTAGATTCTGATAATGATGGTGTACCTAATTATCTCGATTTAGATAGTGATAATGACAGTATTTTTGATGTGGACGAATCTGGAGCAGGAAATTCTGCTGATGCAAATTTTCAAAATGGTGATGGTGATATTGATGGTGATGGTGTAGGTGATGGGCCAGATACTGATGCTGTAAGAGAAAAAGATTTTAACTCTGATGGTGTATTAGAATACTTTGCGGATGGAATTTTAGATATCTATGACTATAATAATGGCTCAGATATGTCTGCAGGTTATGGCAACTCAAATCAAGGTACTGATTTTGCATCTTATGTTATAGATACTGATAACGATGGTTTACCAGATTATATAGATACCTATAACAATGTAACTAGTACCTTTGATATCGCAAATACACTTTACGCTAGTTTAGACACCAATAATGATGGTATAATTGACGGTAATTCCGATACGGATGGTGATGGGTTATTGGATAATTTCGATACAGACCACACGCTATTTGGCTCTCCTAGAGATTTAGATGGAAAACTTCAACTCTATTTTGATGGTAGAAATGATTACATCCAAGATGAACCTTTAATAAGCAATTGGCAAGAAAGTTCATTAATGGGATGGATAAAAATTGATCCTTCGGGAATTGGTAATCAGGTGATATTTGGTCAGAATAACTTTTACTTTAGGCTACTCGGCAACAAGCGCTTATTGGTTAGAGCAAACTCAACTAATTTGTTTTACACCGTACCCTTACCTACTGATAAATGGGTTCATATTGCTGCGACTTACAGTAGCATCACAGAAAACCTTAACATTTATGTTAATGGAGAAAACGTTAGAAGCCGATCAGTAACGGGTAATCTGAATACAGACACAACACCTTTTTATATTGGGAGAAGAGACCATAATACAACTCCTTGGTTTTTTAAAGGTCATATAGACGAAGTGAGACTTTTTAACAAAGCTCTTTCTGATAATGAAATTCAAAAAATTGTTTATCAAGAAATAGAATCTAATGGTACTAACATAATTGGTAAGGTAATTCCAAGAGAGGTAACAAACTTTATTGACAAAGACCATATCATTCCTTTAGCATGGTCTAATCTTATAAAATATTACCGTTTAGACAATATTAAAGGTGCTATTACAGACAATTTAACCACATCATCTATTGATACTGGTGTAGGAGCCCAACTATTTAATATTAAACAAATTGATACTCAATCTGCACCAATGCCGTTTATTACACAGCAAGTTGGCAATCTCGCAGATGCTGTTACTATAGCTTCCGATGGTATTGATGGAGAAGATGCAATAGCTTATGATTGGTCTATTATAAAAGTGCAGCACAATGACGTTACTTTTAATAACAGACAAAAGCATTTAGGGTTAATTATAGACGAAAAGGATGCGAGCAATAATCCTATAGAATACAATGTCACTAACGATTCTGAGCTTAATGTATCTTGGTATTTAAAACTCGATGGTTTTATTGACCTTGAAGGCGAATCTCAACTTATACAAGGAGAAGATAGTATGTTTGATGACACAAGTAAAGGTAAAATTGAACGTGATCAGCAAGGCACCTCAGATACATATACCTACAATTATTGGTCATCGCCCGTAAAACGTCAAAACTCTACAGCATTAAATTTTAGAATTACCGACGTTATGCTAGATGGTACCAATGCAGAAGCGCCAGCAGCGATTAACTTTTCATCCTCTGGATATGATGGTGCAGCAACAAGCCCTATTAAAATTGCAGATTATTGGATATGGAAATTTGCTAACCACACAAGTGGTGATTATTCTTCTTGGCAACACGTCAGAAAAACAGGAAAAATATATCCTGGAGAAGGTTTTACAATGAAAGGTCCAGGTTCTGGTTCTATTACAACTCCTCAAAACTATGTTTTTTCTGGTCAACCTAACAATGGAGACATTAATCTTACTTTGGCTGCAAATAACGATTATTTGGTAGGAAACCCTTACCCATCAGCTATTGATGCAGACAAATTTATAAGTGACAATGGTCTAGAACTAAGTTTTGACGATACAACAATGTCAGATGGTTCTCCATTAATTAGTGGAACACTTTATTTCTGGGAACATTGGGGAGGCGGTTCTCATCTTTCTCAAGAATACCAAGGTGGTTATGCTACTTACAATTATTCAGGTGCTGTTGCTGCCGCTTATAAAGCAGATAATCATCCTGATATTGCTTCAGGTGGCACACCTACAAAAAAACCAGGTCGTTATATTCCTGTAGGTCAAGGTTTCTTTGTTATTGGAGAAAATTCAGGAACCATTAATTTCAACAATGGTCAACGTATATTCAAAAAAGAAAATAGCACTTCTGTTTTTATGAGAAGTGAACTTACAAATACAACCCCAAGTATTGGAGGAACTGATGGTGATATTGAAGAGGAAGATCTTAGAATGAAATTTAGAATAGGCTTCAACTCTGTAAACACCATAAAACGCCAGTTATTATTAACTATTGACGAGAATGCAACTCAAGATGTCGATTGGGCTTATGATGGTTTATTAAACGAAGATCAGGTTGATGATATGTACTGGACAATTAATGACCAAGCCTTCATTATACAAGGAAGTAATAATGCCGAAACCTCTGCCATTTATCCATTAGGAATTAAAACAAATACAGCTGGCACAAATACTATAAACATAGACGAACTAGAAAATGTACCAAATGATTTTAATGTGTATTTACATGATAATGAATTAGAAATTTATCACGATTTAAGAGCTAGTAATTACGACGTCATCTTATCTGCAGGTGAACATCTAAACCGTTTTGAAATTACTTTTGATACTGCGGCTGATGCTTTAGGTATTGAAGATAACATTGCAACAAGTATTGATATCTTGTACTCCAATAGCATTGACAAAATCGTGATTGTTAATCCTAATTACACAGCTATTAAGTCATTCACTTTATATAACATGCTAGGACAATCGGTTTATACAAATGATGATATTCCCCTAAATGACTATTCAGAATACGAAATAAAAAATATCAGTTTTGGAACTTACTTTATTAAACTTAAAACCAAAACTGGTTCTTTAGTAACTAAAAAAATTATAATAGAATAATAAATTGTTTTATACCGAATAAATGCTAAAATGAGTCTTACATAATTCAAATAATATTTTGCCTGTAAAACAATAAAGTTCAAGCACAGCCTTTGCCACAGCTTTATTTTAGAACACAAGTAAAATAAAATCAGATTATAGACTTATTGTTTATTTTGTATAAGTTAGTTGGTAAGAAAGTCTCAATTGTAAAACAATTGAGACTTTCTTTATTTTAATAGGTTAGTCAGTTCAGGCAGCGCAACTGTATTTTGCTCTCCAGTAGTCATGTTTTTTAATGTAAAAACACCCGAATTTAATTCCTCTTCACCAACTAAAACTACAAACGGAATGTTACGACGGTTCGCATAATTCATTTGTTTTTTCTTTTGTTTACCTGAAATTGCGGCATCTGGAAATAGCTCTGCTTTAATACCATCTTCTCTCAATTGCGTTACAGCTCCTAAACTGTACATAGCTTCTTTATCGCCAAAATTAATAAACAATACTTTTGTAGAATCTGTAATAGTATCCGGAAACAAATTCAATTCTTCTAACACTAAATAAATACGATCTAAACCAAAACTAATACCTACACCACTCATATCCTTAAGGCCAAAAATTCCAGTAAGATCATCGTAACGACCTCCTCCTCCAATGGATCCCATTTTCACGCCTTCTGGTGCAGAGACTTCAAAAATAGCACCTGTATAATAATTTAAACCTCTTGCTAAAGTAACATCGAGTTGTAGCGTTGCTGTTTTTAGTTTTAAGCTTGAAATAGCTGTGTTTATAAATTCTAATTCTTCAATTCCTTTTAATCCAATTTCAGAAGTACTTAAAATAGATTTTAAACTTTCTATTTGATTTCCAAAATCACCTTTCAGCGTAAACAAAGGTTGAAGTTTAGAAATACCATCTTCAGAAATACCTTTACCTCGCATTTCTTCTTTTACCTTCTCCTCGCCTATTTTATCTAACTTATCTAAAGCAACAGTGAAATCAATCAATTTATCTTGTGCTCCTATGACTTCAGCAATACCAGATAGGATTTTACGGTTATTGATTTTAATAGTAACGCCTTTTAATTTTAAAGCTGAAAATACGGCATCATAAAGTTGAACAAATTCTACTTCTTGAAACAAAGATTTAGAACCTACCACATCTGCATCACATTGAAAAAACTCTCTAAACCTTCCTTTTTGCGGACGGTCTGCTCTCCAAACGGGCTGTATTTGATAACGTTTAAACGGAAATTCTATATCGTTTTGATTTTGCACAACGTAACGTGCGAAAGGTACTGTAAGGTCGTAACGTAATGCTTTTTCTGAAATCTTACCAGCTGCTTTTGAAGAATTTAATAAATCTAAATGATTTATATAAATTTTGTAAAAGGATAAATAAATACCTCGTTTAAATTCTATCTGATTCGAAAATGATTCAACTGTATCAATATTTTTATTCTCATTAAAAAAATTAAGAATGGTATCTTCTCTTTCAATAAAAAAGTCCTTTAATATTTTCTTTTCAACAATATCAATTTCTTTATATAAAGCAAGAATACTTTCTAAAAACTCATCATAACTCAAATTCTCTTCACCCTTTATAAATGACTCCAATGAATCTATAATTTCTGAAAAATAAATATTTATGATAGCTGAATTAGCTACACTATTTTTTAAGTCTTTCAAATAATCTCCACTATTTAAAATTTTAAATATCAAGCGATCACCTTCATCTCCATATTTTCCCATTAAGGTATCCGAGTTCTCAAAACTTGGTGTTTCTATAGGTTGAAATCCAAAAATTTGAAATTGTTCTTTTATGGTTTCCATAATATAAGAACGTTTTGCTACGTCTCCTGCGTTAAAATCTCTTGTACCTTTTGGGATGCTTGGTTTTTGTGCCATAATATGCCCTGCAAAAGCAGGAATCTATTTTAGTGAAACTATAATCTTTTTGTCACTTTTAGCGCAGTCAAATTGATTTTTTAAGTATTTATTACCAATACTTTTCGACTGCGCTCAAAGTGACAGCGCTTTAAAATCAATCACAAAAATATTATATTTTTCAGAGGTCTGACTAAGATAATTGGATTTTATAGTAACTTTATACGGATTAAGTAGTCTTATACGTAAAACAACCCAACTAACGCGACAAAAAAACTATGTTTTCATTAGCTAGAGAGAATATTAGAATTGCCTTCGACTCTATTAAAGGTCAATTATTACGTACTATTTTAACGGTTTTAATCATCGCGATTGGTATAATGGCGTTGGTAGGGATTTTGAGTGGTGTTTCTGCATTAGAGAATACAATTACAAGTAATTTTTCTTCAATGGGTTCTAATACGTTTAATTTTCAGCGTTACGAATTCACCAATCAACGTCAAAGTAGTAGAGAACGACAAAAAATAAATCCGGTTATAAATTACAGAAATGTTAAGGATTTTGAAGATAATTATGATTTCCCCTTTACTAAAGTAGCAGTCTCATTTTTTGGAACCTATGCTGCTGAGGTTAAATACGACAATGAAAAAACAGATCCAGAAGTTGCTGTTTTAGGTGCCAATGAATATTACATTGAAAATTCTGGTTTAGAAATTGAAAATGGTCGCTCACTAAATGTATTTGATGTAGAAAACAGTAATACCGTTTGTGTGATTGGTAGCGATTTACAAAAGGCATTGTTTACCGAAGAAAATCCAATTAATAAAACCATAAGTATTAGGGGTTCTAAATTTAAAGTCATTGGTGTTTTAAAAGAAAAAGGATCTACGTTTGGAAATAATCAAGATTTAAGAGTGATTATGCCTATTCAGAAAGCGCGTTCCATTTTTACAAATCCCAATATAAATTATAGTTTGAGTGTAAAAGTAGATAAGACTGATATGCTCGAAGCTGCACAACAAGAAGCAATTTTAACCTTTAGAAATATTAGAGGTCTTAACCCAGTTGAAGACAACGATTTTGGCATTGAACGTAGTGATGATTTACTAAATAGAGTCGCAGAAAATACTTCCGCACTTTATCTTGCCGCATGGATTATTAGCATAATTACCATATTTGGATCTACAATTGCTTTAATGAATATTATGCTTGTTTCTGTTAGTGAACGTACTAGAGAAATTGGTGTTAGAAAAGCTCTGGGAGCCAAAAGCAAAACAATTGCATTTCAGTTTTTTATGGAAACTATTATCATTGGACAACTTGGTGGTATTTTAGGAATAATTCTCGGTGTTTTAATAGGTTGGGCAGTTGCCAACGGTTTTGAACTAGAATTTTCTACACCTTGGGTTGCAATGATTTGGGCAACGAGTATTGCATTTATTGTTGCTGTAGTTTCTGGTTTATATCCAGCGACTAAAGCTGCTAAATTAGATCCTATTGAGAGTTTACGTTATGAGTAGAATTCCTGCGAAGACAGAAATCTTATAACTATTGTAGAGAGTTTTATAAAGTTTAATCTATTTATAACACCCTTAAAGTCCCCTCAAAAGTGGACAATACTCAATACTAATTGCTCAAAAACAGAACTTTACCTTAATTCTTTTTCTCTTTTTTCTAAAATCTAAAGACTATATCTTACAGAATCTTTTACCCCTTTACCAAATTAGCAAAATAATTAAACAACTCTCCTTTTGTAATATTCGCACCAGACTGAATCATTTTAAAAATATCTAAATACTTATCGTCAGAATAGTCTTTTTTCGCATTAAAAAATTCAACTGAATCAGATAATAGATTATCTCTTAACCAATTAAATCCCTCTTTAGTTGTAAAATCTACACGCTCATTATCAATTCTTAACGCAATTAAACGCATGTTCTTTTCATTACATTGAAACAAGTGAATTTGTTGTGGAGAAATGTGCTCTAAAAATTCAACTTTTTGTAAAACTCCTAACCAAACTAAGTCGCTAAAAACATCTAGCTCTTGTTCTGCTGTTTCTGGTTTATTCTTCTTTATTTCTTCCCACTCATCACCTGTTATTGATTGGGTTGCTAAAAAGTTGATGAATTCTTGGTGTAATTCTTCAAATTGTTCTTTTGTTAATCTTGAATATTTCATTTCAACATTGTTTTGTCGTTCTGAACTTGTTTCAGAATCTATTTTTTTAATTATTTATAGCTTCAAAAGCTTCAAAAGGTCTATCTGTTGCCATAATATCTGCGCCTTGATCTTTCCATTGCATATAAAGCTCATCGTCTTTTGCTGCAGCACTTTTATCTAAGTTACCTAAAGTCCCAAGCATACAAACCACATTATTATCATGCAAACGTTTAAATAAAGATACGTCTGAAAGTCGTGTTCCGGTAAAAGCTAACATGTTTTCTGTTGGAATTTCAGCCTCTAAAAGCCTTTCAAATTCTTCATTATTTCTTGCTGAAACAGATAATAATAAATCTGGTGCTAATTGATAAGCTGTTTTCGCTTGCTCTACATTGTAAGTTATTATTATGCTTACATCTTCTGCATTTGCATCGCGTAACGCTTTAATCACATCTTCTTGTTTTACGCTGCGTTTAATATCAATAGTAAGAATGACATTATTTTTATCGCACCATAAAAGTAATTCTGAAAATAATGGAATTTTAAATTCTGTTTCGTTTCCATAGTCATCCACCAAATTAAAGTTTTTTAATTCATTATAAGTTAAGTCGCTTACTTTACCTGTACCTGTTGTGGTTCTATCTATTGAGTTATCATGCATTAATATAAGCTGACCATCTTTAGTTTGCGCAACATCAACTTCATATATCGCATTAATACTATCGTTGATAAACTTTATGCTTTCTAAGCAGTTTTCAGGATAGTTTAACAATCCTTTACCTCCACGATGCACACTAATATTTGGATAATCGGAATGTGAAGCCTTAAACAATTCAATGAGTTGAGAAGTCTCAACATTAGCTGTAACCTCTTGTTCTGTAGTTGATTTACAACTAAAAAAAGCACATACTATAAAAACTAGAAGAAAATGTTTCATATTAAGTCAACTATTAATACCTATTAGGTTTAAAAAAAAGTTATAAAAAAACCGTTTAGTTAAACTAAACGGTTTTAAAAATTATTTTAATAAAGACTATGCTTCACCAACAACGTCGAAAGATAAATCAACTGTTACTGATCTGTGTAATCTTATTGCAGCTTCATACTGACCCAAACGCTTAATGTTACCACCATTGATAGAAATAAATTTCTTATCAACATCGTGACCAGCGTTTTTAAATGCAGCAGCTAAATCTATAGTGGTAATAGAACCAAATAATTTATCTCCCGCAGTTGCACCTGTACCAGCTTTAGCTGTAATTTTAATATCTAAACCTCTTAGAGCATCAGCAGTTTTTTCAGCTTCAGCAATAATAGATTTTTCTTTAAAAGCTCTTTGCTTTAAAGTTTCTTCTAACACTTTTTTAGCAGAAGAAGTAGCCATTACAGCTTGTCCTTGAGGAATTAAAAAGTTTCTACCATAACCGTTCTTAACAGATACAATATCGTCTTTAAATCCTAAATTTTCAACGTCTTGTTTTAATATAAGTTCCATTGTTATGATGTTTTATTTTAATAAATCAGCTACGTATGGCATTAAAGCTAAATGTCTAGCTCTTTTTACCGCTACAGATACTTTTCTTTGATACTTTAAAGATGTTCCTGTTAAACGTCTCGGTAATAACTTACCTTGTTCGTTAACAAAACCTAATAACCAATCTGCATCTTTATAATCTACATACTTGATTCCAGATTTCTGAAAACGACAATATTTTTTAGTCTTAGACGTCTCAATATTTAACGGTGTTAAATATCTGATTTCTCCGTCTTTTTTTCCTTTTGCTTGTTGTTCTATAGATGACATAATTACGCTTTTGCTTTTGCTTTAACTTTAAGTTTCTCTCTTCTTCTCTCAGCCCATGAAATAGCATGTTTGTCTAATTTCACAGTTAAGTAACGCATAAAACGTTCGTCACGTCTAAATTCTACTTCTAAAGGCTCAATTACCTCTCCAGCAACAGTGTACTCAAATAAGTGATAAAAACCACTTTTTTTGTTTTGAATTGGATAAGCTAATTTTTTTAAGCCCCAATCTTCTTTGGATATCATCTTAGCACCTTTAGAAACGAGGAAATCCTCATATTTCTTTACTGTCTCCTTTATCTGATCTTCAGATAAAACGGGATTTAAGATGAAAACAGTTTCATAATGATTCATAATAAATAATTTTGTTTATTGTTAAAACGGCTGCAAAAATACATATTTATTCCATAACTGACAACAAGTTTTACAACTACTTTTATAACACCTATATAACTCCCTAAAAACCACAAATGTTTATGTTAATTTTTACGGTTTGTCGGTAAAATTTGTTTTTTAACCGAATTTATCGTACTATTGTCGATATCTTAACCTAAAATTAATAATGTTATGACTTTAAACTGTGTAGTTGTTGATGATTCTGCGATTCAGCGCCTCTCTATAGTAAAGTTAATTGAGAACCATTCCTCACTTAACCTTATTGCGGAGTACAGCAGTGCGTTAGAAACTAAAAACGGTCTTAATACACATAAAGTGGATCTTATCTTCTTAGATATAGAGATGCCTGTATTAAACGGTTTTGAGTTGCTAGATGTACTCAACAACAAACCCCAAATTATTTTTGTTACTGGTAAAACCGAATATGCTTTTAAGGCATTTAATTATGATGCCACAGATTATCTTCAAAAACCTATCACTAAAGAACGTTTTAATGTTGCCGTAGAAAAAGCTATTGAGCAGCATAAATTAAAATTAGATTTTAATGAAACGGATGGTGAACATATTTTTGTAAAAAGCAACCTTAAAAAACGTAAAGTATATATTAAGGATATTAAATGGATTGAAGCACTTGGTGATTACGTAAAAGTAGTTACAGAAGAAAACAGTCTTGTAGTTTTATCTACAATGAAAGCTTTTGAAAGCGAACTACCAGAAGGTAAATTTTTGAGAATCCACAAATCTTACATTGTGAATCTTGATAAAATAGACAGATTCAACAGTAAGAATGTTGAAGTTGGCGCTTACGAAATTCCATTGAGTCGAAATAAAAAGACTCAATTAGTTGATGCTTTAAATAACATGTAGAACATTTACATTTATACTTTAAGCATTACATTATAATTTTAAAAAATCCTAAGCTACGGCTTAGGATTTTTTGGTTTTAATAATTATCTACATTAATCACCACCCTTACTGGTCTAAATTCTTTAACAGAATTAAAACTATTATCGATTTTCTTAATAGCCTCTTTTGTTTTAACTAATGATTGTTGATGTGGAATTTTAACCAAAACGTTTTTATGATATAAATTTCTTATCCTTGATACCGGTGGAAATTCTGGACCTAACACATTAGATTTAAAATATTGTTTTAAAGATTTAGCGTACCAATCTGCAGCTAAATTTACACGATTATAATCTTTATGCTTAAACGTAATTTTTATCAATCGATATATTGGTGGATATTTAAAATTATAACGCTCGTTCATTTGTTCTGCAAACATTTCTTTATATGAGTTTGTAGAAACTTGCTGCAATATGTTATGATGTGGATTGTAAGTTTGAATCAGCACTTTTCCTCGCAAATCAGTTCGTCCTGCTCTACCTGAAACCTGTGCCATTAATTGATAACTACGTTCATGTGCCCTAAAATCTGGAAAGTTGAGCAAATTATCGGCATTCATAATACCAACTAATTTTACAAATCTAAAATCTAACCCTTTAGTTAACATTTGTGTACCAACTAAAATATCAACTTCACGTTGCTCAAAACTATTTATTATTTTTTCAAAGCCGTATTTTCCTCGCGTAGTATCTAAATCCATACGTGCGACTTTTTTTTCTGGAAATAACGTTTTTACTTCTTGCTCTATTTGCTCTGTACCAAAACCTTTAGTATCTAAAGTAGAGTTTCCACAACCTTGACACGCTTTAAGCATTGCCGAATTGTAACCACAATAATGACAACGCAACTGATCTCTGTATTGATGATACGTTAAACTCACGTCACAATTAGGACATTGAGGCGATGTTCCGCAAGTTGTACATTCTATAATAGGCGAAAACCCTCTTCTGTTTTGAAACAAAATAATCTGAAACCCTTCTTCTAAAGTTTCAGTCATTTCTTCTATAAGTCTGTCACTAAAATGACCTTTCATGCGTTTTCGCTTATACTTATCTGCTAAATCTACCAATTCAATATCTGGCATTACCACGTTATTGTAACGTGTGTTTAATTCTACCAAACCATATTTACCTTGGCTAGCATTAAAATAAGTTTCTAAACTTGGTGTTGCAGAACCTAATAGCGTTTTTGCTTTAAATATATTGGCTAAAACAATAGCTGCATCTCTAGCATGATAACGTGGCGCTGGATCAAATTGCTTGTAAGACGACTCATGTTCTTCATCTACAATAATTAATCCTAGGTTCTGAAATGGTAATAATAAAGACGAACGTGCACCAATTACTACTTGTGCTTTTTCGGAGTTATTGAGCATATTTTGCCAAACCTCTACCCTTTCGTTTCCAGAATATCTAGAATGAAAAACAGCTACTTTCTCTCCAAAATAATCTTGAAGTCTATTCACCAACTGCGTTGTTAATGCAATTTCGGGCAATAAATACAACACTTGTTTTCCTATTTCTAGTTGTTTTTGAATCAGCTGCACATAAATTTCGGTTTTACCCGACGATGTAACACCATGCAATAAGGCGACTGACTTTTCTTCAAAAATAGATTCAACCTCATCATATGCTTTTTGTTGTGCTTCACTTAATCGCTTAGCAGCTGCATCACCTTCTCCATCAAATTGAACACGATCAACTTTTATATGATATTCTTCTAGAATCTGTTTATCAATTAAAGTTTTAATAATGCTAGTGGATGCACCACTTCTCTCAGATAAATCTGAAACTTTAATTGGTTGTTTTATTGAAGCTTCCATTGTAAAAAGCGATAAAATAACCTCTCTTTGTTTTGGAGCTCTACTTAATTCTTCTAATAATTCTTGAAGCTTTTCTTGCGATTTATGATTGTGATGCAACTTTACATAGCGCACCAGCTTTGGTGTATATTTTTCGTAAAGCTCTTCCTGTAGATTTAAAACGCCTTTTTCTACTAAACCATTGATAATAGGCAATACACGCTTTTTATCTAGTATAGAAACTACATCACTAATTTTTAGAGACGATTGACGTTGTAAGGCTTCATATATCAAGAATTCTTCATCTTTTAATTCCGATTCGTTAATAGTTACTTTTTCATTCTTAGAGATGACCGTTTCACTTTCTAATAAAAAAGCATTTGGCATTGCTGCTCTTAAAACTTCACCAATACTACACATGTAATAATTTGCAATCCACTCCCAATGTTTTAACTGATTTTTTGTAATTACCGGCGAATCATCTAAAATTTGATGAATGGTTTTAGCATCATAAGCCGTTGGTGGATTTTGATGAATTGTATACACTAAAGCTGTGTAAATTTTACTTTTACCAAATGGAACAGCCACACGCATTCCAGGTTTTAGGAATTGGGATTCTGCTTCGGTAATATGATATGTAAATGCCTTTTGAAGCGGAATTGGTAGAATGACGTCTATAAAATGTAGCATTATTTAATACGTTTCCAATATTGAGTTTTATAGAAAAAAGCTAAATAACCTCTTACCTGCAAAGTGTCTTCATCATCTTCAAATTTTAAACGACAATCGTATGTTTTTCCGTTTTCAGGATTTAAAATGGTACCATCTTCGTAAACGTCATCATTCTTAGACAAACCATCAATAATAATTAACCCAATTATTGGTTGATTTTTTTTATCACCTTTACATTGATTGCAAAGTGGGTTATTGGATTTTGGATTTATTAATTCTATAATTTTTCCATATATTTTTCCATCGCTTTCATAAATTTCAATAATAGACCTTGCTTTTCCTGTACTATCATCTATGGTTTTCCATTTACCTAAAACAGATTGCGCTGAAAGAAATGAAAACATAAAGAAAACTGAAAAAAGTACTAAAATATTTTTATTCATAATTAAAAATTAAAAGCTTTGTATACCAAAAGTAATAGGTTTAATTAAAAAACCATCCCTTTATGAGATGGTTTTCGATTTAAAAAAGCATGTGGCTTACAAAGTTTAATATTTATTAGTCGTTGTAATAAGGAATTTCTGAAAAACTTCCGTTGGTAATATTGTACGTTATATTAGTATCGTCATCTGTAGTTTTAAAACTAAATGTTCCAGAAATTGTTTCTGCAGATGCATTAATTGCTGAAATATGCAATGTTGCACTTACCGTTTGATCTGCATCAATATTTGTAGTGCTATTATCACTTTCAAATGCATATGAGCCAACTATTAAATCGGCAGACGAAGTAAATGTTGCGCCAGATATGATATCCTCTGGACTATCAATAAAAACAACCACTCCAATAGCAGTAGTTTCTGAATTATCTGAAACACCATCTGTAGAGGCTGCTACACTAAAGGCATAAATAGTTTCTGTACCCACAGATTCCGTACTTAGTAAAGCACCTAAAGAATTAGGTCCAAACTCCCATGTTTTTGTTACTCCATTAATATCTGCTTTAACCACACCTGCATCTTCAATAAATTGGTTAACAGCATCTTCTACATCACAACTAATTAATGTAATGGCCAATAAGAACAGTACTATTTTTTTCATAATGCAAAATGTTAGAATTTATAATTTAAATATTTTTTTTAGTGAAGCCGAGTCTTTTTTTACTTTAGTACTTGGCGTTGATTTATTGTCCGTTCTATTAACTTTAACAGTTTTTATCCTAGAATTTACATTTGAATTTTCTTTGTTTTCTACAGTGACATTGACTGGAATATTAGCTATTGTCCCACCAGATTTTTTATCTGCTAAAGCCCTTAATTTTGCGACCTCAGAATCTAATGCTCCAAAATAAACTTTATCGTAAATTTCAATGGCTTCCTTGTAGCGTTCTTGCTCTTCTAATACCCATGCCAATAACATGAGTTCATGTCTGGTTGAAATTGTATTTTCGCTATTTGGATTTAATTCTAAACTTTTAGCTATATCTGCTTCTGTTTCTTTAATGTTTCCTAACTTAAAATGTACTTTTGCTCTCATAAAATAAGCGGTTGCACTTGGCGTTAATGCTACCATTTGGTCGTATTTTTCTATTTCATCTTCTTTAGCATTTTCGCGCATAATGAGTAAGCTACTGGTTCTTAAAAAATTAATATGTTTGTAATAAACATCGCAGCTATATATTAATTCTGAAGGCATTGCTAATAATAAATCTTTACGCGCTAATTGACCTTTTAAAAATTTTTGCTGTGTATCTTCTTCTATAATAGATGCATCAATTTGTGTGGCATATTTAGGCAATGTTTCTCTTAAACACCTTTTAAATGCATTTTCTGTAAGTACGCGTTTTAGACTTTCTTCTTCTAAACAATTACATACATCTGACCTAAAAGCGCTTTTATAATTTTGCGCATTAACAAATGATAAATTCAATACTAAAAGAATATAAATGATATTAGTTTTCATTTAATTTTTAATTAAAATTAGTCTTCCTCTTCATCTTTTGTGCCTACAAAATAGGTCTTAACAGCTGTCATACAAAACCTTAACGCTTTTTTTGAACGATTTAAATTTAGCGTAGCCTTAGCTTGTTTCATAAAAGAAGCATCACTAATATCATCTACAATATCTGGGACTTCTTGCCATAGACTATCAACATTTCGTTCTGCACGTTCTATCAATTCATCTTCAATTTCTACTGGTACTTCTACGCCTGCTTTTGTTAAACTATCGTATACAAACACCTTATGATAAAGTTCAAAAGAATGATTTACAAAATTATCTACGCTTTTAATCTTAGAGCTTCGTTTTGGTGGTTTTAGCCTATTTTCTTGCGACCAAACGGTACTCACAGAAAGAAACATAACCATTAAAAAAAAGGCGATTAGATTATACGATTTTGAATTAATTGTTTTCATATTGAGAGATTTTAATACCTTAATCATAATTTATAATACCATCCATAGTTAAAATGGTTTCATTGTCTACATTTATTACCGTTGTATTACTAAATAACACCTGTTTGTTTACTTTATCTACGCTAAAACCAGAACCGCAATCTGTATTATTTGCAGCGCTAATTGCTGGTGTAGCACAGACATATCTATACTCAACTCCATTTTTTAAAATGGTCATTGAAATTGTTTTTTCTGCTGAAGCATTGTCATCAGCATCAAACTGTGCGGCAACAATAATAAAGGCATTTGCATAATCTGAAGATTCTAATTCTCCGTTTTCAATCGTTGTATTTTTATCTAAAAGTACTACTGAACTAGATGTACCTGTTGTATCTAAAGCGTCAGAATCAATATTGCCAACAACTAAAGCGGTTCCGATTAACGAAGTATCTGTTCCTGATAATTGAATTGACCCAAAAACATCAGAATCCGAATCATCACTACTTGAACAATTAATGGAGAGTAATACAAATAAAGCGAGCATAAAAAAATTGCCAAAGCTATTTATTTTCATAATTCTAATTGGTTTACTATTTGTTTAATAATTTAAAGTAACTTCATATCTCGTTTAGAACCAACAGACAACCTATTATCGTTGGTTCTGAATATATTAACGTTTAACTTGTAGCGTTTTTTTGACTTATAATTACTATTTTTAACCTAGCTATTAACCAAAATTATAAATGAGAAGACTCCTAACCATCCTCTTTTTAATGACTTCACTATTTTGTATTTCTCAGAATAAGATGCTAGACTCGTTAGAAAATGTTATCGATAATTACAAAACACAAGACACTAATTATGTAAACCTTAGAATTAAGTATGTTGCAAGAAAAATGTTTTTAACTCCAACAGATAGTACCTGGCGAGCATACAATCTTAAAACCTTAAAGATTTCTGAGCAACTTAATTATCCTAAAGGCATTGGCATATCTTATAATAATTTAGGGATAATTAAACACTACTTTCAATCTAAACCAGTAGAAGGTTTAGCTTACTACCAAAAGAGTTATGCCGTATTTGAAAATGAACCAAAATTTCAAAAATATGTAGTTGGAGTACTTACTAATATTGGGCTTATATATTTAGAACAACAAGAATACAACAAAGCTCTAAAAAGTTTTAAAGCCTTATTGCATAACCCAGAAAACAAAAGTAAATTCAATACAGAATTTTATATTGCTAACGTTTTTGGTGAAGAAAAAAAATTAGATTCGGCTATATATTATTATAAAAAAGCTCTTGTAGGTGCAGAACAGATTAATCGTCCGTTATACATTGCAAATATTAAAACTAATCTAGGTTTAATACAAACTAATGCTGGTTTTTTAAAAGATGGCTTAACAACAATGAACGAGAGTTTAGATTTAATTGAAACCCATAACATTGAAGGTCTACGCGTTACAGCCTATACAAATGCAGCAGAAGTCTATTTAAAAAATAACGATATTGAAAAAGCAGAATACTATGCAACCAATAGCTTAAAACTAAATAAAGGACTCCAAACTTTATCTACAAAAAACAGTGCGTTGGCAACATTAGCAAACGTATATAATGAAAAAGGAGATTATAAAAACGCATTAATTACATATAAAGAGCATATAATATTAAGAGATAGCTTAATCAATGCTGACCAAAAGCTTGAAATTTCAAGAAAAGAAATTCAATACCAAGCTGATAAAGATAAAGCCATTGCTCAAATAGAAATTGAAAGACAAAAATCCATAAAAAACACATCTATCATTGGAGGTTCTGGACTTGTATTAGCCTCAATAATTGGTTTTATTTTATACCGAAGAAAACAAGAAGCCGTTTCAAAATCTAAAGAAGCTGAGTTTAATGCTAAGGTATCAGATACAGAATTAAAAGCGTTACGCTCTCAAATTAATCCACATTTTATTTTTAACTCCTTAAACTCTATTGGTGATTATATTCTTAAAAACGACACACAGTCTGCTAGTGATTATTTGAGCAAATTTGCCAAACTAATGCGACTGACTTTAGAGAATTCAGAAAAAAAGGAAATACTGCTAAGTGAAGATATTTCACTACTAAGAACCTATATGGATATTGAGCGTAAACGCTTCAACAATAAATTTAATTATACTATAAAAATAGATTCTGATTTAGATGAAGATAACATTTTGGTTCCTCCAATGATTTTACAGCCTTTTATTGAAAACAGCATCATACATGGATTGTCACAAAAGGATAATTTGGGCCAATTAAAAATCGTTTATAAAACGGAAAACAACATGCTTATTTGTAGGGTTGATGATAATGGAATTGGCAGAAAAAAATCGGCAACAAATAAGACTAATGAAGATAATAAATCTATGGGAATGTCAATTACTAAAAGTAGAATTGAAATTATAAATAAATTAAAAAACACCAACGGAAATATTGAAATAATAGACAAAACTGAAGGTACAAGAATAAACGTTTCACTACCTATACAACTCGCTTTTTAAAATGATAAACACTATTATTATAGATGATGAAAAGCATTGTTCAGACCGTATTTTAAGCCTCATTGAGCAACATCCAAACACGTTTAATGTTCTCAAAGTTATTGATAACGTTTCTGATGCTTTAAAACTAGTTCCTCAACAACAACCAGATTTAGTTTTTCTAGATATTAAAATTCATGATAAAACCGGATTTGATTTTTTACAACAAATAGGGACTATTAATTTCAAGGTGATTTTTACAACTGCCTTTGACAATTATGCTATTAAAGCCTTTAAATATAGTGCCATTGACTACTTATTAAAACCAATTGATTCAGATGATTTTAATGCTTCTATTTTACGTTTAAAAGAAAACATATCACATCAAAGTATGGAGCAACAACTCCAGAACTTGTTTAAAAATCTAAAATCAAATCAAAAAAAAATTATTACAATTCCGTCTTTAACTGGATTCGAAACATTAAAAATTGAAGATATTATTCATTTAGAAGCAGATACAAACTACACTCATATTTTTACAAAAGGTGGAAAAACAATGGTTTCTAAGCCTATTAAGTTTTATGAGGATTTACTAGATGACACCATGTTTTTTAAAACACATAAATCGCATCTAATTAATTTAGAACATGTTAAAAAATACTTTAAAGGAAAGCAAAGTTATGTACTTATGTCTAACGATGCCCAAGTTCCAATTTCAGTGAGAAAAAGAGAAGCGTTTTTGAAACATTTTATTTAATTAAATCCTCAATATCCTTCAATTTAAATGCCTTCTTAGCCTTAGGGTGTTTTCTTAAAAATTGAAGTGAAGCATTTAACTCATAACCTAAAAGCAAAATATTAGAGTTGAGCCATAGATAAAGCAGTAGAATTAACAAACCTCCAATTGAACCATATAGCTCATTGTACTGCGAGAAATTATTAATGTAAATTCCAAAGAGAAATGACGTTAAAATGATAAGAAGGGTGGTTAATAAAGCACCTACAGAAAAGAATCTAGATTTACGTCCTTCTCTAGTACCAAAATAATAAAGGGTAGCTGTTGCTAAATAAGTCATTACAACAAAAAACATATACTTAGCAAAAATCACCCAACCGACACCAGAATTGTCCTCAGACACCATTTCTTTATTGATACTTTCATACAAAGGTTCTATTATATATATCTGAAAATACCCTAAAAAAGCAACAGTCAACAAAACTAAAATCGCTAAAATTAAAGCAATCCCTAATGCAAAAATATATTGTTTAAAAACGTTACGCGTAAGTTGCTCATGGTACGAATTTTCAAAACCAGAAAAAACTGCATTGACACCATTTGCCATTAATAACATAGATAACAAAAACACAGAAGACAAGAGTCCTCCTCCATTTCCATTTATATTTTCAAAAATATTAGAAAAGAAAAAATCTGAGGTTTGTGGTGGTAAAAAAGAGTTTAGAAAATCTAAAAATTCAGCCTGAAAATTATCTATTGGAATATAAGGTATTAAAATAATCACAAATAATAAAAACGGAAATATGGCTGTAAAGAAACTGAAAGCAATAGCACTTGCTCTTGTGGTTAAAGCACCTTTAACAATTCCCATAACGTATAACTCCAACAAATCATAAATAGATAAACCTTCGAATCCTGGTAATCTAATCTGCTTAAAAAAGCGTACAATTATATTTAAAACCGGAATCTTATCTAATTTATCTTCTATGTGTTTAGTCATGTTTTAGCTTTTAGCTTTTGGCAAACAACCTTTAGCTTTATAACAACCTATTGTTCTATACTGCTTTTAAGCTTAAATCTTTATTATAAACTGAATGGGTTAACGCACCAGATGAAATAAAATCTACACCACATTCTGCGTATTTTCTCAATGTATTTTCATTAATTCCACCAGAAGATTCTGTCAGACATTGGTCGCCAATTAATTTTACAGCTTTACTTGTATCTTCATAATTAAAGTTGTCAATTAAAATTCTATAAACACCTCCACAATCTAAAATTTCTTTAATTTCTTCAAGATTTCTAGCTTCAACTATAATCTTTAAATCTCTGTTAGTATCCTTTAAATATTGCTTAGTTAAATTAATAGCTTTAGAAACACCACCTGCAAAATCAATGTGATTATCCTTAAGCATAATCATATCGTACAAAGCAAACCTATGGTTTTCACCACCACCTATTTTCACAGCCCATTTTTCAAGCGCTCTAATACCAGGTGTTGTTTTACGGGTATCTAAAATTTTGGTTCCTGTGCCTTCTAAAATATCTACAAATTCTCTTGTTTTAGTAGCAATTGCACTCATACGTTGCATAGCATTTAACACTAAACGTTCTGCTTTTAGTATCGATTGTGATGCTCCTTCTACATAAAACACAATATCACCATGTTTTACTCTACTACCATCCTCAATTAAAGTTTCTACTTTCATATCAGCATCAACGTAAGCAAATACTTGCTTTGCAAACTCCACTCCTGCAATAATCCCTTTATCTTTAACTAATAATTTCGCTTTTCCTTGAGCTGAAGCAGGAATACAAGCTAATGAACTATGGTCACCATCACCAACATCTTCTCTGATAGCATTAGAGATTATTAATTCTATTTCTTTATCGAATTGTGCTTTTGAAATCATATAAATACTAATTTGATGTAAAAATAGGGATTGAAATTTGAAAATTTAAATAAATCTATGGTCAGTTCGAGTGAATTTATGAGTAAAACGAATAAATTTGTGTAGAGAACCATCTAACTAGAGACTTCTCAATACAATTGCGCAAAAAACAAGAATCACTCATAAGTGACAAAACAATGAATATAAAACTCATAGCCATAGGTAAAACCGATAATAAAAACTTAATTGCTTTAATTGCAGATTACACAAAACGTCTTGGCTTTTATATAAAGTTTGACTTTGAAGTGATTCCTGATTTAAAAAAGGTCAAAAATTTATCTGAAACCCAACAAAAGGAAAAAGAAGGAGAACTTATTTTAGCAAAAACTCAAACGTCTGATGTATTAGTCCTACTCGACGAAAACGGAAAGCAATTTGACTCTGTTGCTTTTTCTGGCTATTTGCAAAAACACATGAACTCTGGGATAAAAACTTTAATCTTTGTTATTGGTGGACCTTATGGATTTTCCGATGCGGTTTACAATAGAGCAAACGGAAAATTGGGATTATCTAAAATGACGTTTTCGCATCAAATGGTACGCCTATTCTTTATAGAACAATTATACAGAGGGTTTACAATTCTTAGAAATGAACCTTATCATCATCGCTAAAAACTACAAACCCTCTGCAATCAAACGTCAGTATTTATTAATGTGTACTAAAAACTTCTTTACGTTTTTTAAGTTGGCGCTCTAAGTCTTTAATAGTTTCAATCATTGCCGTTTCGTAATTCTTTTTATTAGACGTTGCAAAAAGACGTGGTCCTGGTAAGCTTAATTCTATATTACAAATTTTACCAGTTTCATGGTCTTTTTCGTCATGCTTAAAATATACTTGAGCTGAAATTAAAAACTCAAATTTTTGAGCTAGTTTTTCTAATTTTTCTTCTGTTAATGCAGAAAGCGTTTCGCTTGTATCTATGTTTACGTATTGAAAATTCACAGTCATAATCTATCTAGTTTTAATTAATAATTCTTTTGTCTAAGATAAAGATTAATGCCAATTTTCTGACTGATAAATATCATAAATAATTGATAAAATTTTTAAGTCACTTGTATCTAAATAAATAGAATATTGAATATATCTTCGAATTAAATAATCATTATTTATTTCTACTTTTAAACCTGTAGCCAATCGCTAATTTTGCATTGGTAAGGTTTAAACGGTATCTATTATCATAATCAAAATCAGTGGTATATAATCCGTTACTATAAGTTAAACTGACATAATATCTATCGTAATTATAACCTAAACCTACTAAGAAATCTAATTTATAAAGCATTGGGTTTTCGGGTTTATAATGACCATCTTGTAAAGTATTTTTTTTATACATTAATCCCATTCCTGGCATTATATTAACAGTTGCAGTAATGTTTTCTGGCAGTTTAAAATACGATATAAATCCAGCAAGAACACCAACAGTAAAACCTTGAAACCTTTTTATATCGGCTTCTTCATTAAAATAAGGCTTTGTATCTTCTGTTAAAATGCTAGACCCTGAAGAAAAATAATCAAACCCAGTAAAAAGACCTATACCTCCAGTAATAAAAATGTTTTCGTTTTTCTTCTCAGCCAATCCTGCTTTTAGCAAAGCATACGAAAATTCAATATCATCAAAGGTGTATAAATAATTTAAACCGAAACTCGTAGAACGTAAATCGCTTCTAAACTCAAAATCTTCATCAAAATTATTTTTGGCTGTAAAACCTTTATAAGTTTGTATATAAATATTAGCGTAATGTCTGTTTTTAATAATTGTTGTGCCTTGTAAATCAATTTTTTTAGTTGCTTCCTTCTTCGCATTTTTAATATTAAATGCAATGTCTAAAATGATTTTTTTATTAGCAACTCCAACACCTAATCCATGTCTATTATTAGGCACAAATCTTACCTTTGAGTCATCGTTTTGAACACTAAATTTGTTAGACTTAAAATTTGTAAATACTCGAACAGAATAATTATCTAAATCTCTATCTACCAATAAGGAATCCAAGTCTTCCATATCTTGAGCATATATTGCAATGCTAGAAAAACATAAGCTTAAAAGAAGAAGAAACCTTATAATAAAGGCTTTTTCAATATTTTTTTGATTTGACAATAGTTATGTAATTAGATTCATATTTTTACAATAGCTAAAATACATTGAATTCATTTATAAAAAGAAACTATGCAACTCGTTTTCGCCACAAATAATTTGAATAAACTAAAAGAAGTACAAGCTATAGTTCCGCCACATATCAAACTTTTAAGTTTAAAAGATATTGCGTGTACTGAGGATATTCCTGAAACACAAGCCACTATAGAAGGAAATGCGATACAAAAAGCAGAATACCTTAAAGCGCATTACGGTTACGATTGTTTTGCTGATGATACAGGTTTAGAAGTAGAAGCCATAAATGGAGAACCAGGTGTTTATTCTGCACGTTACGCAGGACCTCAACGTAATGCAGAAGATAATACAAATAAACTACTAACAGAATTAAAAAACAAACCCAATAGAAATGCACAATTTAAGACTGTAATTGCCTTACACCTTAACGGGAAACTACACACTTTTACAGGCATCTGTAAAGGGGAAATTACAGAAGAAAAACATGGTGAAGGTGGTTTTGGCTACGATCCTGTTTTTAAAGCTGAAGGTTGTGAGAAAACATTTGCTGAAATTTCTTTAGAAGAAAAGAACACAATTGGTCATCGTGGAAAAGCAGTGACTCAGCTCGTTGATTTTTTAAATAAATAATACAATAATCAAAATTAAATGTTAAAACACTTTTCTATTACTAACCAATCGTTTAGTTTTGTCTTGTATTTAAAATAATGGCAAGAAAAAAACAATATAACGAAGCGGAAGTTCTCGAAAAAGCAATGAATCTTTTTTGGAAAAATGGCTATGAGAGTACTTCCATGCAAATGCTAGAACAAGAAATGGGCATTAACAAGTTCTCTATATATTCTAGTTTTGGTAATAAACACGGTTTATTTCTTGAAAGTTTAAAACAATACAAATCTAGAGTGCATGCTGTTTTAGAGAAATTTAAAAACGGAACTAAAGGTGTTGAAGATATTAAACAATTTTTCTACGATTCTGTAACTTCTAATTTTAAAGACGACAACTTAAAAGGATGTTTTGTAACCAACACTTATAATGAGTTTTCTGAAAATGAAGACGAATTAATTCAAGACCAAATGAATTCGTTTATGGACAATTTAAAATCCATTATTATTGAAAAATTACAAATGGATGCATCTAAAGATGAGCAAACAGTGATTAAACAGGCTAACTATTTATTATTAGCAAAACACGGTTTAGCCGCAGCCGCGAGAGTTAACACACAACAAGAAATTGAAGATTATATAGAAATGACCTTCACAAATTTATAAACATTTTTTTTACACAATAACTAAACGAGCGTTTAGAAATAATTAACATTAAAACAAAAATTATGACAACATTAAAAATTCACAACATTGAATCTGCTCCTTCTGAAGCAAAACCTTTACTAGAAAACTCTCAAAAAGCTTACGGAATGATTCCTGGCTTGCATGGCGTTTTAGCAGGTTCACCACAACTTTTACAAGCATACCAGACATTACATGAGTTATTCACTCAATCTTCATTCAACGAAGAAGAATTAACTGTTGTTTGGCAAGCTATTAATGTAGAGCACGCATGTCATTACTGTGTTCCTGCACATACAGGCATTGCCAAAATGATGAAAGTTGATGATGCTATTACAGAAGCTTTACGTAATGAAACACCTTTAGAAAGCACAAAATTAGAAGCTTTACGTACTATGACTTTAACAATTGTTAGAAATCGTGGTAACGTTTCTCAAGCAGATTTGGATGCTTTTTACGGAGCAGGTTATGAAGAAAAACATGTTTTAGATATCATCTTAGGTTTATCTCAAAAAACAATAAGCAATTATACAAATCACATTGCCAGCACACCTGTAGATGCCCCTTTTGAAAAATTTGCATGGTCTAAAGAAACTGTGAATTCTTAATTACTAGTAAGAATCACATTTTGATTGATTGCTTTAAGCCTTCCATTTATATGGAAGGTTTTTATTTATACTCCTGTTAAGATGTCATTTTACATTACCTTATATAAAGTTTTAAGTTGTAACAACCATAAAGCTTTGTTTAAAAACAAATTACCGTTTAATTCTGTACTATTTGACAATATGCTTTCAAAAAACTAACTTCGCTTTTTGTCTTATGTTAATTATGGAAACCGACTTTTATCAGTAAAAGTCAGCCATCTTAAAAACACACTATATGAAAATCATAAAATTACTAAGCATTTTTGTATTCTTTATAAACTTTAATTTAAATGCTCAGTTTGGTTCTCCAATCATAATTGATGATAGTTTTTCAATTAACAAAAGAAATATTGTAACCTTTGATGTAGATAATGATGGCAAAAAAGATATTATATTAAGTAGTTTTTCTAACAATATAGTTTGGTACAAAAATTTAGGAACTAGCTTTTCCGCTTCACAAAGTATTACATCAGCATTTACAGCACCTTACCATTTAAATTTTGGAGATGTAAATGGAGATGGATATATAGATTTACTTGCAACTAATAATAATGATAACAATAGTAGTGTAAGTGTTTTTATTAATAATAACGGAGGTTTAACTTGGTCCGAAATTGTACTAAATAGCAATTTACCACTTGGAGCCTTCAAATCTTTCCTTATAGATGTAGAAAATGATGGAGATTTAGACGTTGTTACTAATAGTGATACTAAAATCACAATGTGTAAAAATAATGGTACTGGCGTTTTTACAGCACCAATTCTAATTGAAAGTGCTACCGAGTATTATTCTATGACTGTTGCTGACTTTAACGGAAATGGTTTTAAGGATTTAATTCTTAATACCGGTACTTTTGGTATGGAATTATTTACCAACAATACAACAGGATCTTTTAATTCACCAACAGTTATTATTAATGATGGTATTCGTTTATTTCTTAGCTCTTTTGATATTGACAATGATGGAGATATCGATGTTATAGCTGGTAACCCTTTAGCTAACCAAGGCATAGACTTTTTTAATAATAATTTAAATACATTTAATAAGATATATACAGTTTCTCAAATTAATAATGTAGATGTACCGTTATCACAATTTCATCATTCTAAATTAAATACAGACGCTTTTTATGATATACTTTATATTGATAATAACGACGCTAACCTATATTGGAAAGCGAATAACCAATCTGGTGTATTTGGTAATTCAATATTAATAGATGATTCCTATGTGTATAAAATCGTTTATTCAGATGATTTAGATAATGATGGAGATAATGATATTATTTGGCTCGGATTAAACACTACAAATAATTTGTTTAACCTAGGATACATATCTAATGAAAGTCCTTTAAGTGTTGAAACTTATAATAATGAAAATGAAATAAAAATTTATCCAAATCCAACATCTGATAGTATTTCTGTAAATACTGATGTTATAGAAATAAATATCTTTAATACCGTTGGACAAATAATTACTAATTCTAACCAAAATATAGTAGATGTAAGTAATCTTGAAGCAGGAATGTATTTTATTAATATACTATCAAAAAAGAACCTTTATAAAACTATAAAATTTTATAAAATATAAAACTACCATCCACAAAGCAATAAGAAAATACTTCAAAAAAATAACCAAAGGACAACAGGTAGATTTATTGTCTTTTTAAAGTAAAACAATACCAAGCCAATATAGAACTAAGAAACTATAAAATAATATGAAAGGAAAAATATTTCAATTACTTCTATTACAAGTATTAATAACTAGCTGTATTAATGAATCGGCAAACAAAACTCCTACAACACAAGAAGTACAAAATGAAACACCAGAAGTACTTGATGATGAATCAAACTATAAGAGTGTTTCATTCTCTAAAAGATATGATTCTGATATAATCTCGCAGTTATATAAAGAAGCTATGGACAAGAACGCTAATCTAGAAAAACTTCACAAAGAAATCATTAAAATGGGTGAAATAGAAAATGATAGTATTTCTGAGTACTCTCAATATGTAAGCGTTAATGCCAGATATTATGCAAGTGCCAAAACTTATGCTAATAGAATTAAAGATTCTCTTCTTAAAGAATCAACAATAGCCGCATTTAATACTATAGAAACTAATTATAAAAAGAAAATTGAAGCTTTAGTAGAAAAACAAAAAATAATAACAAAAAAATCAAAAGCCTTAGACGACCAATTAATTTTAATGAAACTATACGTAACTGAGTCAATGATTAGAAATTATCAAAATAACGAGAAACCAGATATTAAAACATTAGAAAATATTATTAAAAAATATGATAGCTTAATAAAAGCATCTGAAAAATTCATTCACATTAAATAGAAATAGCAAAATCACCTTAAACCAACAATTCTCATATCCTTTAAAAAATTATGATGAGACGCGGAATCCCACAAATACATAAATTTTCCTCGAGTTATAATTAAAAAACAGAATCTATTTAAAGATAAAACCATGAGATAAATACACTCAAATTCTTCAAATAAAACATAAAATTGTTTATTAAATAAATTAACCTACCTTTGCACCTTGCAAAAAAAAAATCCATGTAAGGATTTTTATATTCCTCAGAGTGAGGATGTGTTACCTAGAAGTTTAAGTGTTTAGTATGTCGATTCGCTTCTCTTGTAACACCAACAGAACATAATCGAATACATATACTCAACAATGAGCACATTCAAAGAACTCGGTCTTAATGAAGACCTTTTACGCGCAATTACAGATTTAGGTTTTGAAAAACCTAGTGAAGTACAAGAAAAAGCAATTCCACTTTTATTAGAACAAGACATCGATTTGGTGGCTTTGGCGCAAACTGGCACTGGGAAAACCGCAGCATTCGGATTTCCGATGTTAGAAAAAATAGATATTGATAGCAGAACCACACAAGGTTTAATCTTATCTCCTACTCGTGAACTTTGTTTACAAATTACAAACGAATTAAAACTTTACGGTAAATATTGCAAAGGACTAAACGTAGTTGCCATTTATGGTGGTGCAAGTATTAGCGATCAAGCAAGAGCTGTAAAAAGAGGCGCACAAATTATTGTTGCAACTCCTGGACGTATGAAAGATATGATTAGCCGTAGAATGGTGGACATTTCTAAAATACAATACAGCGTTTTAGATGAAGCTGATGAAATGTTAAACATGGGCTTTAAGGAAGATATTACTGATATCCTTTCTCATACACCTGAAGATAAAAACACATGGTTATTTTCTGCAACTATGCCTAGAGAAGTGGCAACCATTGCAAAAAAATTCATGTTAGACCCTACGGAGATTACAGTAGGTAATAAAAATGAAAGTACTAATAACGTATCTCACGAATATTATTTAGTAAATGCAAGAGATCGTTACCAAGCGATGAAACGTTTAGCAGATGCTAATCCAGAAATTTTTGCTGTGATTTTCTGTCGTACAAAAAGAGACACTCAAAAAGTAGCCGAACTTTTAATTGAAGACGGTTATTCTGCTGGTGCTTTACATGGCGATTTAAGTCAAAACCAGAGAGATATTGTTATGAAATCTTTCAGAAGCAGACAAATTCAAATGTTGGTAGCAACAGATGTTGCTGCTCGTGGAATTGATGTAGATGACATTACACACGTTATACATTATCAATTACCTGATGAACCAGAAATTTACACTCACAGATCAGGTAGAACTGGTCGTGCTGGTAAAACTGGTATTTCAATGGTTATTGTTTCTAAAAGTGAAGTAAGAAAGATTAAAGGTATTGAGCGTATTATTAAAAAGCAATTTGAGAAGAAAGATATTCCATCTGGAAGCGATATTGTTGAAGTACAATTAATGGCTTTAGCGAATAAAGTGCATGTTACTGAAACCAATCACGAAATTGATAAGCATTTAGAAAGAATTAATGAATTATTTGCAGACACTGATAAAGATGAATTAATCAAGAAATTCTTCTCTGCGGAATTTAACCGTTTCTTTAATTATTACCAGAAGTCTAAAGATTTAGGTTCTGTACAAGTTAGAGAATCTGATAGAGATGGTGGAGGACGCGATTACGGAAAATCATCTAACGACACACGTTATTTTATAAACGTTGGTAGTAAAGATGGATTTGACTGGATGAAGATGAAAGATTTCTTAAAAGAGCAGTTAGAACTGGGACGTGATGATGTCTTTAAAGTAGATGTTAAGGAAAGTTTCTCTTTCTTTAATACTGAAAATGAATTAAAAGAAAAAATACTAGCATTCTTTACCGATTATAAATATGAAGGTCGTTTTGTAAACGTTGAAGTCAGCGAAAACAGAGGTGGCGGAAGTCGTGGTGGCAGAAGTGGCGGAAGAAGTCGTGGTGGTAGTGATAGACGCTCTGGAGGTGGTGGAAACCGCAGAAGAGAAGATAGAGGAGACAGACGCTCTAGTGATAGACGCTCTTCTGGAGGTTCAGGATCAGGTAACAGAAGTGACAGACGTTCTAGCGATAGAGGTGACAGAAGATCAAGTGACTCTAGAGGTGGAGACAGACGTTCAGAATCTAGTGGATCTTCATCAGAAAGACCAAGACGTTCTAGACGAAGAGATTAAGCTGCAAAACACGCATTAAATCTCAATATAAATAACAACAAAATCCAAAACTTAAAGTCTTACTTTAGGTTTTGGATTTTTTTTGTCCGAGCTCAAAAACAAGTAAAAAGTTAATATTAAGTCAAAAATAAAGGTGCCATATGTTAAATCCGTTTAGTTTATTACCTTTACAAAGTAACACAAGTACATGCGATATTTATTAATTCTATTATTATTATGCTTAACTACAGTTCAAAGCTATAGTCAAGACAGCACAGCCACAAAAACGCCAACTACCGTTAAAGGAACATTAGTTAGCGCGTCTACAGAACTTCCGTTAAGTGAAGCAAACATTGTAAATATCAACCAAGTTGTGGGAACCGCTTCTAATGATGAAGGTGAATTTGAAATTAAAGCGAATGTTAACGATACACTTCATTTGTCGTATTTAGGCTACAAATCTATAAGAGTGCGTGTTACTAATGACTGGTTAAAATTTGGTGATACTGAAATTCAAATGACAGAATTAGCATTAGCGCTAGAAGAAGTTACAGTAAAACGACTAGAATTAACAGGTTATTTAGAAGTTGACATGGAACAAATTCCGGTGACAAGTAATAATCGTTATCGTATTTCTGGCTTACCAGGTCAAGCTTACGAAGCTGGTAAACCTAATATAGCAACTAAGGTATTGGGTGCAATTTTTAATCCTGCAGATTTCTTATACAATATGTTTGGCAAAAAGCCCAACGAAATGCATAAGTTAAAGAAAATGAAGGAGGATGATGAAATTAGAAATCAATTAGCAAAACGTTTTGATAGAGAAATGTTATTGGTACTACTTCAGGTTACTAAGTATGATTTAGACGAAATTGTTAACCAATGTGACTATTCTAAAGACTTTATAAACACAGCTAACGATCTTCAAATTTTAGATGCGATTAGTGAATGTTATGAAGAATACAAGGTTATTAAACGTAGTAAGGAGCGTAAGAAGAGCGGTAAGAATTAAGTATTAATCTTTTTTTCTATAGAATTTTATCTTAACTCTTATTCTACTCCTCTGAAAACCCTAATACTTTCCATTCATCATTATCTCTAAAAGTATTTAGTTTTTCAATGGATTTTCCACCATCAGGATAAAAGCAAATTTCAGTAACAAGACAATGATTGTCTGTAATAAACTGTCTTCTAAAAGCTCTTTTTATACCTGTAAATTTTGGCATGCCTTCATCATTCATACTATTTTCAAATGATAGTTTTAATAAATCAGCCGTTTTTGTAATTAAATCTTCATCTATTTCAAACTTCACCGTTTTCTGAAGCATAAATTCGGCTTCTTTATAAAAATTCTTACTATTAACAGCTGCTTCTAAATCATCATTATTGTACGCTTCTTCAAGCGATAAAATAGCTCCTTCTGGAGTTTCAAAATTTACTTCAAAATAATCTTCCCCTTCATCAATATACATTCCTCCTAAACTCTTATCAAAATTAGCTAATTCAGATGGGGCAATTCCATCGCGAATTGCTCTAATAGTATAACCTCCAATTAACTTTCCATTTTCAACAATCATCCAATCTGAGACTTCACTAATTGTGATACCAATATTTTCATTAATCTTCACATTAGTGACATCAATAGGCTCGTTTCCTATTCTACCAAAAATATTGCCATCATTATCAAAACTAGGCTCCATTAACCATATATGCTCAATTTTTCCGTTGTCCTCAATTCTAGCTTTTAAAGACATATAACTTTGGCCTTCTTTAGGGTTGGCTACACATTCTTCAAAATAATGTAAAGTTAATCTTGCTTTCTCCATGGCCCAATTCATGCGTTCGTTCTCGTCTGGCATATCGTAAACATCAGGATTCCCCTCGCGTTTTCTTATATTTTTATTTTTACCGAATAATCTATTTAGTAAGCCCATATTTATGCTAATATTTATATTATTTTGAATGATAACGCTCTACAATAGCGTCATAATCCTTGATGGTTTTTTTAATCCAATCGAATCGTTTTTCTATAATTTCTTCATCTGTTAATTGCCAGTCTATTGCAGACTTTCTTAATTGTGCTGTAACATGCTGAAGAATAATTGCTGCAGAAACCGAAATGTTTAAGCTCTCCGTAAACCCAACCATTGGGATTTTTAGAAAACAATCTGCTTGGTCTAATACTTGTTGAGACAAACCCTGGGATTCTCGTCCAAAGAAAAAGCACGACTTTTTAGTAATATCAAAATCTATTAATTCGCAATCATCCATATGAGGCGTTGTAGCCACAATTTGATACCCTTTTGACTTAACATCATTAATGCAATCTGTAATAGACTGAAAACGATTAAGATCAACCCACTTTTGCGCACCCATGGCAATTTCGCGGTCTATGCTTTTAGAATTCACTTCTTCTACAATGTTCAATTCTTGAATTCCAAACACATCACAAGTGCGCATCACAGCACTTGTATTATGCAATTGATATACATCTTCTGTTGCTACTGTAAAGTGTTTAGTACGATATGGCAATATTTCTTTAAAACGATCTCTCCTATTTTCAGTTAAAAACGTTTCTAAGTATTCTAAAAGTTTAAGGTCTTGCATGATTCAAAAATACAAAATGTCATTCAGAGCAAAGCGAAGAATTTTAAGACAAATGAATTCTTCAGTCATTTGGTTCCATATAAATGACTGAAAATATATTAATTTTAAGGCATGAAACATATCGTTGTATTAACAGGAGCTGGCATGAGTGCCGAAAGTGGTATTAAAACATTTAGAGATGCAGATGGACTTTGGGAAGGACATGATGTTATGGAAGTGGCTTCTCCTGAAGGTTTTGCTCGTAATCCGGAATTAGTTTTAAACTTCTACAACGAAAGACGAAAACAATTAAAAGACGTAAAACCTAACCAAGCACATGTAGATTTAGCCAATCTTGAAGATCAATATAAAGTAACTATTGTAACGCAAAATGTTGATGATTTACATGAACGTGCTGGCAGTACTGATGTTGTTCATCTACATGGTGAATTAAGAAAAATTAGAAGTACAGGAAACGACAACGCTATTAGAGAATGGACCGAAGATTTAAACCTTGGCGACTTATGCGATAAAGGTTATCAATTACGGCCTCATATTGTTTGGTTTGGCGAAGCTGTACCTGAAATTGAAACTGCGGTTAAAATCTGTTATGCTGCAGATATCCTAGTTATTATTGGCACAAGTATGCAAGTCTATCCTGCTGCAAGCCTAATAGATTATGTACAACCCAACACGCCTATTTACTATATAGATCCTAAACCAGCTATTAAAAGTGGTGGAATGGTTACTGTGATTACTAAATCTGCAACGGAAGGCATGGAAGAATTAATTAAGATTTTAGAATCTTAAAACTGTGTTAGCTGTAAAAAAACACTAATCCTCAGCATTCAATTTAAAAAAGTCATTTACGGGTTTACCAAAAACATTAGATAATTTTAATGATAAAACCGTAGAAGGTACATAGCGATTGGCCTCAATTGAATTTATAGTTTGGCGAGATACACCAATTCGTTTCGCTAAATCATCTTGTGTTAAACTTAAAATAGCACGTTCTATTTTTATAGTATTTTCCATTATCTATAACGCTTTAAGTTATGGTAAAACATAAGCTGAATCATGAGCATAAATAATAGCACCTGAAAATCGCCTAAGTTTTTAAAATTCTCACCTCCTGAGTGTACTAAATTAGAAACACCAAATTCAACATAAGGCATCACCAAAGCATAAATAACGCCAACAACAAAGCCTATTGCATAAGACTGTGCCCTTAGAGCTACTGTCATCTCATCTTCTATTTTATCTTTAGACATTGACATAATAAGCATACCTACTAAAAGTGTTTTTTGTAATAGTAATTTTAACCAGTCTGAATCACCTTCCATCGCAAAAGCACGCACAAACATACCCACAATAGATAATAAAACAATAGAGATACCAATCATCATAAATCGATGTGGTAATCTAAATTTAATAATCTTCTGAAAGCTTTTACGCTCACAATTCATAATTTTCTCTGTATTCATAATTGACAAATTAAATTTACATTAAGTAAAATATATTTTACTATATGTCAAATATACTTTACATATAGATATAAAACAAATTATTTAATTAAAATATATTTTGGGTTAATTTTGTTTAATCACGATACAACAGAAACAGTATATAAATAAAAATCACTGTAACATTACTAAATGAAAACTATCTTAATAACAAAATACAACTATGAGCAAATTTGTAACCCTCTTGTTTTCGATTCTTATTTTACAATCTTGTAAAGAAACCAAAATATCATATTTAGAACAAAACAGATTTGATCTGACATCACAAGACTTTGATTTTCCTGAAAAAAATTTTAATATAATAGGGTTTGGTGCTTATCATGGTAGTGCCAAAACTGAAAATGTAGAAATAAAACTACTTAATGCGCTCACTAAAAACGGAACCATAAAGTATTATTTACCTGAAGTAGATTATAGCACAGCCTATTATTATAATGAATTTTTAGAAACGGGTGACACTACACTATTAAAGGAGTTAATTATTTATAACGGTTATCACATTACTCAAGAAAGAACCATTGAAGTTTACGAAAAATGGAAACAAATCAAACATTTAAATGATAGGCTTCCTAAAACTAAAAAACTAAAAATTCTAGGAATTGAATGGATAAGAAATTATAAATATGTTACTAAACATATCGTTGAACTAATAAAAGACCAAGATAACCAACTACAACCTATTAGACGCTTAAAACAAACAATTGCAGCAGATACAACAAACTACAGCATTGACAAACCGAATTTAGTCAATAAAAATTTAAAAGAATTAATAACTGATTACGAAAACGATAAAAAACGCTACACTTCAAAAATTGAAAATGTAGAAGTGTTTGAAATGATTCTAAAGAATATCAAACACTCCTTTGAAGAGCAACCAGAACGTGAACAAATCATTTACGATAATTATTTAACCCTTAAATCTGAATACAATTTTAGCAATAATCCTCAATTTATGCGTGTTGGTTTTTTTCATCTTGAAAAATCTAGAGAAGGCAAAGATGGTTATCCTTCCCTATATGCAAGACTTATAGAAAACAAAATTTATCCAAAACAAAAAATCATCTCAGTAATTGGATATTTTACTGACAGCAAAGTCTTTTGGTCAGAACAGTATGATAAAAACGGGGATTATTCTGGTTATTCAATTGAAGCTGGTTTTGGTATTGGCGATTATGAAAAAGAATACTTCAGAGGAATTCAAAATTTAAAGGATACAAAAATATCAGATAAAACATTGTTTAGATTAAACCAATCAGATTCACCTTACTTCACAAATGAGCCAGACTTAATAGAAGTTATTATGCAAGATGAAGCTTCTAATAGTGAAGCTGTAAAAGGCATGTCGACTTTAGATTTTCTAGATTATGCTATTTTAATTTCAGATTCTAAAGCATCAGTTCCTATTTATGAGATGAAGTAATACTTATCCTTTAAGCTTTGCATGAATTCGTAATCTTAAATAATAGTTAAAAATTTTAAAAACATACCGTCTAGTATTTTTTATATTATATTTGTGTATGGAGCAAAAACAAAAATCAGAACTCACCAAGCAGTTAATTCTAGACGAGTCCTTTAAATTGTTTTATCAAAACGGTTTTAAAACTACTAGTGTAGACAAAATTATGAAAGCTACCAACCTTACTAAAGGTGCTTTCTATCATCACTATAAAAGTAAAAAAGACCTCGGACTAGAAATTATTAGTTCAACACTACAAAAACGTGTTTATGATGGTATGATCACACCATTATACCAAGATGGGAATGTCTTAGATATATTAGAGAGCACTTTTTCTGGACGACTAAAATCATTTTCACTTTTCGCTAAGAAACATGGTTGTCCTATGAATAATTTCATTAATGAAATTGCTGATGAAGAGGAAGCTTATCAAATCGCATTAAAACGCATTATTGAAGAATGGAAGGCTGCATTAGTCCACTTATTAGAACGTGGAAAAAAAGAAAACACCATCAATAAATCTTATTCTAGCAATGCCATTGCTACCTATTTAATTAGCTCGTTTGAAGGTGTAAGAGGTATTAGAAAATTATATAACGATGACCAAATTCTTGATGAATATATTAATGGGCTTTCGTTATACATAGACCAATTAAAAGCATAATATTTTTTTAACTATAAACATACTAAATAGTATGTTTAAACCCCAAAACGATGAATATCAATACCAGACGAAGCTTTATAAAAAAATCAGCAATGCTAGGTTTAGCAGGAGCAACACTGCCACAATTCGGATTTTCTGCAAACAAAAAAGAACAAAAAGTTATGAATAATACAACGACAAGACCAAAAGTTCTATTTTTTGATGTTAATGAAACTTTACTAGATCTCACAGCAATGAAAGAAAGTGTTGGAAAGGTTTTAGGAAACAGAAGCGATTTATTACCATTATGGTTTACTACAATGCTGCAATATTCATTGGTAACCACAGTTGGTAGACAATACAATGATTTTGGGATTATTGGCTCTGCAGCCTTACAAATGGTTGCTGCAAACCACGGTATCACCTTAACTGAAGACCAAGCTAAAGAAGCGATTTTAGGACCATTACGCTCAATTCCTGCACATCCTGAAGTTAAACAAGCTTTAACCGATTTAAAAAAGGCAGGTTACAAACTTGTTTCATTTACAAATTCATCTAATATAGGCGTAGAAACACAATTTAAAAATGCAGGCTTATTAGATTATTTTGATCAGCGCCTAAGTATTGAAGATATCGGAAAATTTAAACCACATACAGACGCCTACGATTGGGCAGCGAGAACAATGGGTGTAAAACCTAATGAGTGTTTATTAGTCGCTGCACATGGTTGGGACATCGCTGGTGCGCTTTGGGCAAACTGGAGAGGTGCTTTTGTCAGTCGACCAGGTGCACAACAATACCCATTAGCACCTACTCCAGAAATTGCTGAACCCAATTTAAAATGCATTGCAGAAAAGTTAATTGCTATAAAATAAACGTATGGAAAAATTAGAAAACAAAGTGATTATTGTTACCGGTTCTTCTAGAGGTATTGGAAAAGAAATCGCTGTTCAATTAGCAAAAAATGGTGCGACTGTTATTGTTAATCATTCAAACAGTACAAAAGAAGCTGAGCAAACAGTTAATACTATTGTAAGTGAAGGCGGAAAGGCTTTAGCAATAAAAGCCGATGTAAGCAACAAAGCCGATGTTACACAGTTGTTTGATCAAAGTATTTCTAAATACGGAAAAGTGGATGTGCTTATCAATAATGCAGGTGTTATGATTAGTAAAGCCATTAAGGATAATACTGAAGATGATTTTACAAAACAATTCGATATTAACGTAAAAGGTATATTTTATACATTGCAAGAAGCTTATCACAAATTAGCAGATAATGGTAATATTATAAATATATCATCTAGCACAGTGAAATTAATGTTTCCTACTTACGCTTTGTATTCTGCATCTAAAGCTGCTGTAGAACAAATGACACGTGTATATTCTAAAGAAATTGGTAGAGGTATTTCCGTAAATGCGTTGGCTCCTGGAGCTACAGAAACAGAATTATTTTTAAACGGAAAATCACAAGAATTCATTGATAAACTGAGCAGCATGAATGCTTTTAACCGATTAGCCAAACCATTAGATATTGCAAAAGTTGCTGTGTTTTTAGCAAGTGATGATTCTAAATGGATATCTGGCCAAGTTATAGGAGCAAATGGTGCTTTAGTTTAGAATTAATAGAAAAATATTAAAATTCAATTTTTAAAATAATATATGAAAGCCAACATTTTTACACTTATTCTTTGCGTTGTTTTAGCATCTTGTAACGATACTAAAAAGCCAACTTCAACAGAGCCAGAAATCGTTAAAACGGAAACCATGTCATTTGATAATAAAGGACATGAATTAGTTTACAACCTCACAAAAAAAACTGGGAATTATCAAACACTTCTTAATAAGAAAGATGTTGTTTATACCTACACGTACAAAACACCTGCAGGAGAGACAGATAGTACCACAGAAAAATATATTTTCGATGGTGAATTATCTTATGGTTTATATAACCAACACGAAAGAACATTAGCTAATCTTGAAGGATCTATTGAACAAGGTTGGGACGGAAATGAATACTGGCTTAAGCATAACGGTAGCGTTTTAAATGACGAAGCGTATTTAAAAAGAGTCGCTTTTAATAGACCAACAAATTTTTATTGGTTTTCCATGTTTCAAAAACTTTTAGATCCAGGTTTAAATTATGAACATTTAGGAGATAAAACAATTAACGGAAAGGATTACGATGTCGTAAAAGTATCTTTTGTTTCAGAAAACGATAAACCTACAGATATTTATCAACTCTACATAAATAAAGCAACAGGCTTAGTCGACCAATTTTTATTTACTGTGGCTGACTTTGGTGTAATGGAAACGCCATTTCTAATGGAACTAGAATATGAAAAAATTGATGACCTATTAATTCCAACAAAGCGACAATATAAAAAATCGAATTGGGATGCAGAGGTATCAGACCAACCTTGGATTTATGTCACTTGGACTAACATTAAATTCAACAATAATTTAAAAAAGGAAGACTTTAAAAAAGAAAATACTATGAAAGATAATACTGCGGCCTCTTTAAAATCTCAGTTAGAAGAAAAAAAGGCCAATTTTGAAAAAAACGCAGACGACACTAAAAAAAAAATCTATAACGAAGGATTTGCTGACGTCGCAAACAGCGACATCCTAAGTAAAGCTAAAAATGTTGGTGATATAGCACCAAACTTTACTTTAAAAAATGCTTTAGGTGAATCGGTTACATTAGAAGACTACTTAAAAAAAGGACCTGTAGTGTTAACATGGTATAGAGGTGGTTGGTGTCCTTATTGTAATTTAACCTTAAACCAATTACAACAAGAATTATCAAATTTTAAAGCCAGTGGAGCAAACCTACTAGCCTTAACACCAGAATTACCAGATGAGTCTATTAGCACCAAAGAAAAGCATCATTTAGAATTTGAAGTGTTAAGTGACATTAGTAATAAAGTAGCAAAAGACTATGGCATTGTATTTCAACTTACAGATGATGTTGCCAATATTTACAACAAATCATTTGAATTAAATAAACACAATGGTGATGCTTCTAATGAACTGCCATTAGCTGCAACTTATATAATAAATGAAGAAGGAAAAATTGAATACGCATTTTTAGATACCGATTATCGAAACAGAGCTGAACCCTCTGAGATTACAGCATTTTTAAAGGCATCTAATTAAGATGACTTTTTAAATACATTGTTTATTAATAGTTTGTTTTTGTTTACTAAAAAAGTCATTAATTTATTTTAATGGCTTTTTTTATGGTTAATCTCCAAACTGTTAAATTCAAGAACAACATTTACATTAATTAAACAAAGAGAACCAAGGCGTTCATAATTTTTCAACTAACTTCGTTTATGCAATGAAATAACATTGTCTTTATTCTAAAATCTATTAAACTAACCGAAACCCATAGTGTCCCTAAACGTTCAACTCCTACTCGACTTCAAGAATATGGTGTTGGGATTTTTGACGCTTGTGCTACAAAGTCTGCTTTAAAGAAAGCCTTAAAGAAAAACTATATTTCGGTTAATAGTGAAATTGCAACCTCTGCCACATTTATAAAAGGAGGTGAAACCATTACATTATCTATTCCAAAACATGTTACACCTAAGAAAAGGTTAATCTTTAAACTTAAGGTCATTTATGAAGATGACTATTTAGCTGTAATCCATAAACCTGCAGGTATTTTGGTAAGTGGTAATCACTTTAAAACCATTACCAATGCATTGGTTCAGAACATAACACCAAGTAGCCTACCAGATGCTACAAAACCACAACCTGTTCATCGTTTAGATTTTGCAACCACAGGTCTTTTATTAGTTGGTAAAACAAGCAGCAGCATAAGAGCTTTAAACAAGCAATTTGAAAACAAAACCATTAAGAAAACATACGTTGCCATAACTATTGGTGATATGACTAATACTGAAGGTATCATCACTTCTGATGTGGATGATAAGTCCTCACAATCTAAATATAAAGTTGAAGAAACAGTTTTATCTCAACGCTTTGGCAAACTCAACTTAGTGCATCTAGAACCATTAACAGGACGACGACACCAATTGAGAATTCATCTATCTGAAATGGGAAACCCAATTTTAGGCGATAAGGATTATGGTATTGAAAATTTAATTTTAAATGGTAAGGGTATGTATCTTCATGCTTGTTCTTTAGACTTCACACATCCATTTACAAATGAAAAAGCGTCTTTAAAAAGTGAATTACCTGAGCGGTTTAAGAAGATATTTAGCTCCATTTAATTTACCATTAGTAAGAAAGCTAGTGCTTGACTTTGTAGATTTAAAACCCTAACTTCGTTTAACGTATGATATAAAACATTGAAACGCTTTTATATCATCGAACCATTGCCAACAATGCTCGAACTTAACAGAGGTTTTTCAAAAACCTAAATGTCGATTTAATCGAGCTAAAATGTATATCAAAAAAATAATTGTTACGATTTTAAAAAATATTATAAACTATATCACTTCAATAAAGCTTAAAATTATTATGAAACAGCATTATTTAATAACTTTTTTTATCTTCTATTTACAATTTGGCTTTGGGCAGATTTTATTTGAGGAAAACGTTATAATTGATAACACATATTTCCCTGATAATCCAATAGGTATCCAGGCAACAGACTTGGATGGTGATGGTGATTTGGATGTTATATCGGCATCTAGTGGTGACGATAAAGTTGCCTGGTATGAAAATTTAGATGGTTTAGGCAAGTTTGGTAGGTTACAAGTGATTTCAAGTAGTGCCAATGGCGCGATTTCTGTGTTTAGTGCAGATTTAGATGGTGATGGTGATATGGACATTCTGTCTGCATCTTATAATGATGATAAGATTGCTTGGTACAAAAACTTGGATGGTGAAGGACAATTTAGTTCAGAAATTATAATCACCACAAATGCAGATAATGCGCGATCGGTTTATGTGAGCGATGTCGATGGCGATGGTGATATGGATGTTATGTCTGCTTCCAGAAATGATGATAAAATTGCATGGTACGAAAATTTGGATGGTGAAGGTAATTTTGGTTCCGAAATAATCGTCACTACCAATGCCGATGGTGCATATTCAGTATTTTCTATAGATATCGATGGTGATGGTGATATGGATATACTTTCAGCATCAAACACCGATTATACTATAGCTTGGTACGAAAACATTGATGGCCAAGGAGCTTTTGGTGCAGAAACAATAATCTCAGATACCGTAACTGATGCTAGAGAGGTTTTTGCAATAGATTTAGATTCAGATGGTGATATGGATGTGTTATCGGCTTCCGGTAATAGGATTGCTTGGTATGAAAATGCAGATGGTCTTGGAAATTTTGGTACACAACAGCTTATTGCTTCAAATGTTGATAGTGCCAGAGGCGTTTATGCTTCAGACCTTGATGGTGATGGCGACATAGATGTGCTTTCGGCTTCTAATGGTAATAATAGAATTGCTTGGTATGAAAATACGGATGGCTTAGCCAATTTCGGTGCTGAACAAGTCATTACCAACAATACGATAGGAGCACAAGCTGTAGTGTCTTTTGATATTGATGGCGACGGAAATAACGATGTGCTTTCCTCATCTCTTTCAGATGACGATAAGGTCGTTTGGTACAAAAACCTAGATGGCTTGGGAGATTTTAGCTTGGAGCGCATGGTTTCATATAGTGCGCATGGCGCATCCTCAATCTATCCAGCTGATGTTAATGGTGATGGCATTATGGATATTGTAGCTACTTCGGCAGTTGATGATAAGGTATCATGGTTCCAACATAGTGATGGTGAGGGGAACTTTGATTATCAACAAATCATTTCAATGGCTGGCAATGCACCACAATCTGTTTTTGTCGTCGATATTGATGATGATGGTGATGGTGATGTCCTTTCTGTCTCTAGTATTGATGGTAAGGTGTTATTACATAAAAACATGAATGGTCAAGGTGATTTTGATATAGAATATACCATTGACGTGAATTTGGATAGTGCCTTTTATATTACAGCAGCAGATTTAGATGGTGATACAGATGCTGATGTTTTGGTTGCTACATCAGATTATGTATCTCGTATTGTATGGTATGAGAATTTAGATGGCCAAGGTACTTTTGGTGCGCTGCAGGAAATTGCTTGGGATGCAGATGATAGTAACCAGTCGTCTGTTAGTTTGGGAGATTTGGATGGTGATGGCGATTTGGATGTACTGTCCTCATCTCAACATAATGATACCATAGATTGGTATGAAAACTTAGATGGGCAAGGGACATTTGGTAGTCAGCAGATTATTTCAACAGCTGTAGATGGTGCAGAATCAGTTTCTGCAGCAGATATAGATGGCGATAGCGATTTAGACCTGATTGTAACCAATATGTATGGGAGTGTAAAAGTATTATGGTTCGAAAATTTGGATGGTCAGGCAAATTTCGGACCACCCAACGCAGTATCTTCAACGATGGAATTGGCGACCTCAATTGGTTATGGAGTAGATGTTGATAACGATAATGATATCGATATATTGGCTGGATCATCGAATACAGCATATGACGACATCTTTTATTATGAAAATATTGATGGTTTAGGCAATTTTGGGAGCAAACAACTTATAGCTGAAGACATTGGATCTTTAACTGATATTCATTTATTGGATGTTGATCTAGATGGACAAATGGATGTGGTAGTATCTGCTTTTCTTGAAGATAAAATCGCTTGGTATAAAAATATCGGTTTACCTGCCAATCAAATTAATGGTAGTGTCACTTATGATACAGACGATGATGGTTGCGATTCTCTTGATACACCTTTAGAGCATATGTTGGTATCTACTACTAATGGTTCAGACGTATTCTCTACGTTCACATTGCCAAACGGAGTGTTTCAGTTATTCCCAAGTGAAGGAAGTTTTACAACTGAGCTTATCAATGAAGAACAGTTGCCATATTTTACCATTTCACCACATTCTCAAATTTCTGATTTTTTAGGTCTCGGAAATACAGATAATGTGGATTTTTGCATAACACCTAATGGCACATTTAATGATTTAAGTATCAGCGTATACCCAATATTAGAAGATCCAAGGCCAGGTTTTGATACAATATATGAATTGACCTATACCAATCAAGGTACTACGGAATTAAGTGGAAACGTGACATTTCAGTTTAATGATTCTAAATTAAATTTTCAGTATGCAACGCAAACTGTAAATTCGCAAACAGCAAATACACTAACTTTTAATTACACCAATCTGGAGCTATTCGAATCGCGGACATTTTTTTTGATTTTTAATGTTTATGAACCACCAACCACTAACATAGACGACATTTTGGCAACGACTGCAACGGTAAACCCAGTTGCTGGTGATGAGACCGACAACGACAATATATTTACACTAGAGCAAACAGTAATAGGTTCTTACGACCCAAATGATATTACTTGCCTGGAAGGTGAACAGATATTGATCGAAGATACTGATAAATACCTGCATTACCTTATTCGTTTTCAAAATACAGGAACCGCAAGTGCCATCAATGTTCGTGTGGAAAACGTATTGGATGCCAAACTCGATTGGACCACCATGCAACTGGAAAGTCTAAGCCATAATGGTCGTGTGGAAATCGTAAATGGCAGCGATGTAAGCTTTATTTTTGATGCTATCAATTTGCCAGACAGTACAAGTGATGAAATAAATTCGCATGGTTATATTGCCTATAAAATCAAGCCATTGGATAATGTTGCGATAGGTGATATCTTTTACAATACAGCGGATATTTTCTTTGACTTAAACCCACCAATAACGACCAATACAGCTGCTACGGAAATTGTAGAAGCTTTAAATATTAACGACTTTGGTATTAAAACAGTAACATTATTTCCAAACCCAACCAAAAATCTTTTATGGATAAATTCAAATAATTCAATTGAGAAAGTTAAGCTATTTAACAACTTAGGACAGCTTTTGTATTCAAGTACAAATACAGACTCTATAAATTTGTCAGGCTTCAAATCTGGAATTTATATAATTGAATTACAATTTAATAATCAATCATACGAAAGAAAAAAAATTATTAGACAATAGATAATAAAACACTATTGGCAACGCCGTGTATAATTAATTGCTAGGTTCTTCACGACTTGCGAAAATTCCTGCGGAATTTTCGCAAGTCGTGAAAGTTTGCTAATTTAGTTGCTTAACCACGCAACTAACCATACACAAAACCATTAAACGAAAGTCCAAAAAAATCACCCATTCTTAGCCGCTATCCACTTACTCATATACTTTGTACTCTGCATACTTTGATGCATCAACAATTGACCAATAAAATTCTGTTCGCGATGTGTTTTTAGATTCTTGCAAAGTGATATGATATGCGCAGCAAAATCAGTTTCAAAATCTAATCGATTAAACCGTTGTTTCAAAATATCAAAACCGTTTTGTTGCTTTTGTTTCCAGATATCAGGAGTATTATAAAGTAAAACCGCTTTTTCAGCAAAATTCTCAGGTTGGTCTTCTATAAAACCATTTGCTTCTAAATCACCAAATAGGCCTTCGGCTGCAATGTTAGTCATAACGGTAGGTGTTCCGTTCTGCATAGCATCTGCAAGTTTACCTTTTAGTCCTGCACCAAAACGCAACGATGCCAAACATACTTTTGCGTTTTCCATCACTTCATTAACATCTTCTGCAAATCCCTTAATTAAAAAGCCTTCTTTTTTATTGTTGAGTTGGGTTACTTTTTGAGATTCGTAAGCACCATAAATATGTAATTCGGCTTTAGGTAATTGTTTTCTTATCAATGGCCAAATGGTTTGTTTCAAATATAAAACAGCATCGTAATTTGGTGCATGTAGAAAATTACCAATGGTTACAAAATGTTGTCGTGCTTCAAAAATTGGTAATTTGTTTATAGCGTCTTGTTCTATTGGTTCTAATAAAAACGGTAAATAATAGAGTAAACTTTTATCTATTTTAAAGTGTTCTGTTAGTATCTCTATTTCAGCTTCAGAAATCATTATACTTAAATCGCATCGGTAAATACTTGCAATTTCGCGTTTTGTAATCTCATTTTGCAAATGTGAGATAGAAACAGATTCATTTTGTTTTAAAGCTACTTCCCTAGCCTTTCTTAAGCCGTGAAAATCTTCAGTATCTAATAACCTTAACGCATCAGGACATTGCTCCGCAACACGCCATCCATATTGTTCTTCGGTCATAAAGCGATCAAACAACACAGCTTCTGGATTTAAGTCTTTTATAAATTCATCAAAAGAAGAATCGTTTAAAAGTATAGGTTGTGTTTCAACATTAATACTGCTTAAATCAAACGTATTATTAGACGTTTTTGCTGCAGATACAAACGTCACCTCATAACCTTGTTTCTGAAATTGCACAACTAACTGCAACATTCTGCTACCAGCTGCAGAACTTTTAGGCTCTGGCCAAACAAAACCAATAACGAGTAACTTCTTTTTCATGACAAATTATAATTGATAAAACTAAAATCCCAAACTCCAATAAGACTGATTTTGGAATTTGGGATTTATAAACTGAGCTTTATGTGTTTATTGAGCTTCCTCTAAAAACGCATATTTTAAACGTACCTTTTTTGCCCAAGTAATCACAGAATCAATTTGATCTTGCGATAATTTTGCTTCACCATGCGTCCATGTATAACTATCTAAAGGCATTTCTTTCTCCTCTACCATTTCAATTAACTCATCGAGTTTATGGTCTTTTTTCTTATCGCTATAATCATTCCATTTAGAAACATCAAAATGTTTTTTTCCATCCGCAACATGCTCAGCTAGCCAATAGTTAACTGGTGTAATATTGTTGTACCAAGGATATCGCGTACTATCACTATGGCAATCGTTACAGGCATTCGTTAAAATCATTTTAACGCCTTCGGGTGGATTAGTATCTGCATAAAAAGCTTCTACAGAAGAGAAATCTCCTTCGTTTTTATCTGGTCCAAAAAACTGAGCAATTATAAATACCACTAAAAGTAAGAGTACTATTTTCTTTATGATCTTCATTTTTTATTAATTTTAGACGTCTAATTTAATCATTTTCTTTTGACCAAAGCAGAACTCTACAAAGAATTAAACTACGTTAACCATTCGCGAGACAAACGATTGAAATACGCTAACCTCGTTATTGACAATCCGGAATTAGTTGTACCACTTCTAGAAATTCTTTTTGATGTAAATGATAAAATATCGTGCAGAGCTGCTTGGGTTTTTGAGTTTATGTGTGGTAAAAAATTAGAAGCTATAATTCCTTTTCTAGATACGTTTACAGAGCACATAAATAAGGTTCACTTAGATTCTGCCGTAAGACCTGTAGCTAAAGTCTGTGAATACATTACAAAAACTAATTACGGCAAAACCGACCATTTAATTAAAGCTCATCTCACCGAAAAGCACAAAGAAAAAATTATTGAAGCTTGTTTTGACTGGATGATTAATGATGAAAAAGTAGCCGCAAAAGCTTATAGTATGGTCAGTTTGTATTTATTAGGAACAGAATATGATTGGATTTACCCTGAATTAACGCTCATTTTAGAACGCGATTTTCAATTTCAAAGTGCCGCCTTTAAAGCTAGAGCAAGACAAATTTTGAAGAAGATAAAGAAATGATTAAAGACTAAAAAACTCTCTACTCAAAACCCATAACTCCGAACAATCTTCATTATATTTGATGCTTCAAAAAAATCAAATAAAATGGCACTTTCACCTCTTAATGCAATTTCTCCAATCGATGGAAGATATAGATCTAAAGTAGAAAAATTAAAAGACTATTTTTCTGAAGAAGCACTGATTAAATATCGTGTTTTGGTAGAAATCGAATACTTTATTGCGTTATGTGAATTACCATTACCTCAACTAGCATCGGTAGATCATTCAATTTTTGAAGACTTAAGAAACATTTATAAAAACTTTACTGCTATTGATGCTTCTGCAATTAAAGAGATTGAAAAAGTTACCAATCATGATGTAAAAGCAGTTGAGTACTTTATTAAAGATAAATTTGATGCTTTAGAGTTATCAGCCTATAAAGAGTTTATTCACTTTGGATTAACATCTCAAGACATTAATAACACAGCAATTCCTTTAAGTATTAAGGATGCTATGAATGATGTTTATGTCCCTGAGTATTTTGAGCTTTTAGAAAAAATTGAAGGCTTAGCTAAAGATTGGGAAGCAATACCAATGCTGGCAAGAACACATGGTCAGCCAGCTTCACCTACACGTTTAGGTAAAGAAATTAGTGTTTTTGCGGTGAGAATGAGGGAACAATTTAATTTACTAAATGATGTACCAAGTGCAGCAAAATTTGGTGGTGCAACAGGAAATTTTAACGCTCACAAAGTGGCTTATCCTAATATTGACTGGAAGGCATTCGGAACAAAATTCGTTCAAGAAAAATTAGGCTTACAACATTCTTTTCCGACAACTCAAATAGAACATTACGATCATGCTGCTGCCTTATTTGATGGCTTAAAACGTATCAATACTATTATAATAGATTTAGATAGAGATATATGGACTTATGTTTCTATGGATTATTTTAAACAAAAAATTAAAGCTGGTGAAGTAGGCAGTTCTGCAATGCCACATAAGGTAAATCCTATTGATTTTGAAAATAGTGAAGGAAACTTAGGTATAGCTAATGCTATTTTTGAGCATCTTTCTGCAAAATTACCTATATCTAGATTACAACGTGACTTAACAGATAGTACGGTTTTAAGAAATGTTGGTGTACCATTTGGTCATACCATTATCGGATTTAAATCTACTGTAAAAGGTTTGGGTAAATTATTATTGAACGAACCTAAATTTGCACAAGACTTAGAAAATAATTGGGCTGTGGTTGCAGAAGCAATTCAAACGATTTTAAGACGTGAAAGCTACCCAAACCCTTATGAAGCTTTAAAAGGTTTAACAAGAACGAACGAAGCGATTACGCAAAGTTCTATTTCAAATTTTATTGATACCTTAGAGGTTTCAGAGGCTATTAAAACTGAACTAAAAGCTATTACACCAAGTAATTATACTGGTATTTAATATTTAAAACTGTGAAATTTATACCTAAAACTAAAGACGGCATTGCACTAACTTGTGTTTCAATAATTGCATTTAGCTTCTTTATAGCAGGTATATTTGATATTCTTAATAATTTCATAGTACAACTCCTTATATTTCTACTTTTTGGATGCTTATTAGCTGTTGCGATAGGCTACGCCTTTAAAAATGAACATAAAAAAAATCGTCTTGAAGACAAGCTTCAAGACGATTCACATTAACATTTAAATAAAATTGTCAGTTTATTTAAATTATTTACTTAAAAAAATCTCTAAGTGAACTAAGTTGACCTTCATCAATATCTGCTTTATCTAAAACAGTACCTAAGGACATTAATTTTCCGGCATTCATATCATCACCTATAATTCTAGCAATCATAAAGCCTTTATTATTGGCACTACCAAAAATGATGAGTTCTTCAATATTATCTACATCTCCTAAAAATTTCACCACAAATTTTCCATCTTTTGAATTTCCCCCACGCATCAACTCTTCGTATTTAGGGTTCTTTAATAAGGAATTTACTTTTTCTAATTCTAGTTTGTAGTCTTCAGCTTCAGTATCCTCTTTCAAAAAAGTAAGTACGTTTAAATTATCTACAGACTTATAAGCTTCCATTTGCTCTTCAGTCATATCTAATTTTTCTACCTCAACGATACTTTTAGGAATATCAAACGTGACAAAACCTGGCTTTAACTCATTATCTACGTAGTAGGTTTGCAATGTTGGTCCTTGATTACAGCTCGTAAAAGCTGTAATCAGAAGCAACACTACTATTGATTTTTTGATTGATTGTATCATAATATTAATCTTTATTTTCTCCTGCTTTCTTCAATTGCTCACCTCCAGGAATATCCATTTGACTTGTAATTTTAGATATTTGTCTTAAATCTATCTCACCTGTTAAAGAAATAACGACAGTTTCAAACTTAAATTCTTTACCGTTTATTTTTACACCTTCTTCATCTGTAAAATCGTTTAATCCTGTCATAAACATTAATAGTTCCTTAACATGGTTTTCATCTTTACCTTCTCTCACATAAAACTTAACCGTTTGGTCACCATCTTTAAAGCGCATTAGCTCTTCTAATTTTGAAGACTTTAAATAACTAGCAACTGTACTCGTCATGCTTTTTGATGCCGCTTCATCACCAGTTGTAAACACCTTTAATCCAGTTATTTTATTAACCATTTCAACGTATTCTTTGCCTTCAGAATCTTCAACATTCATTCCCATTGTTGCCAACATTCTGAACATTTTTTGATTTAGAATAAAAGATGTAATATTCTCTTTATCTTCTAGTTTATCAATTGCCGTCTGACCAAATGATGTTAACGTTGATAGCATTAATACAGCTATCAGAATTGTTTTTTTACCCATTTTTAAGTACGATTTATAATTTTTCATAATTTCTTGTTTTTAATATTTAATGATTCTAATTCTTTAATAATTTGTTTGTTGTATTACTATACACTGCGATGTAATTGGCTTTTCCCATTCCTTTATTAAAGTTGTCTCCAGCCATATCGAGCGCATTCATTCCATGCAAGCCTTGGTTTAAATTATTAGAAATTAAGGCGAGCGCTTGCTTTGTCTCTAAATATAATTTCTGTTCTTCTGGCGTATAATCCGCTAGAGTTTTTGGTCCACTATTCCAATTAGGAATAAATATCCCAAGCATTAAAACAGCCACAGCTGCGACAGAAATCCATTGATACAATTTTGTTTTCTTAGTGTTTAATGGAACGTCTTTGGTGTACTGCTCTTTTTTTGATTCTAAAAAGTATTGAAACATTGGTTTGTAATGTTCTAAATGTGGTGCTACATCGTCGCTTAAGAAATACGCTTTTAATTGCGCTTCTTCCTTAAGTGTAGTCTCAGCATTGTTATACTTTTCTACTAATTCTTCTATATTATTTAATACCATATCCATGTGTACTAGTTAATTTTTCTCTTATTGTTTTTCGTGCTCTAGATAAATTGACTCTTATTGCTGTTTCATTCATATCTAGCATCTTTGCTATTTCTGCGAAATCATATTCTTCAATATCTCTTAATTGCACTATTATTTTTTGTTGCTCTGGTAGGTCTTCCATTATTTTAGAAACCCAATCCACACTATCTTTTGCTTCAACTTGTTTTTGTAGCGACGAATTGTTATCCGTATAATTACTGTGAACAATTTTTAAATTCTGCGCTTGTTTCGATTTTAGTCGATCTAGACAAAAATTCTTTGTCATGGTCATTGAAAACGCTTCTACATTTTTATAGTCTTCAATTTTTTTATTATTCTTCCACAATTTCAACAGTATTTCTTGCGTAGCATCTTCAGCTTCTTCCCTAGAAACTAGTAGTCGCTTTGCTAAACGAAATACTTTATCCTTAAAAGGCATAACAATATTTACAAAATCTGCCTGCTTCATTACTTTTTTTGGTTGGTTGGTGAAGTTGATTATTACTCGCCTTCATTATTACGACGAGCCACTTTATCTTTTGTTACAAAGATTTCAATTTTTTATAATATTGTGAGTAAATTTAGAGTTTTACAGTTAGATGTAAAGAATTGCTATTAAAAAAGAAAAAGAGATTATGAAAAAAATTAAAATTTTACTGCTTAGTTGTATTGTACTTTTTTCGGTAACAAGTTGCTTTGATGATTTAGATGATAATATTATCCCTTCCAGCACATTAGAGCTTAATGATTTTGTTTGGAAAGGAATGAATGCTGTTTATTTATACAAGCCCGAAATTCCGAATTTGGCAGATGATAGATTTACAACAAATATTGAATACACTGAATATTTAAATGACTACGATACGCCTGAAGAATTATTTGAAACCTTAAAATATTTACCAAATACAGTAGATCGATTTAGCCGAATTTATAGTAACTATAATGAATTACAAGATTTACTAGATGGCATAACACTTAGTAATGGGATTGAATATAACTTATATTTTGTACCAGGAAGTGATTCTGAAATTTTTGGAGCAATAACTTTAGTACTTAATAATAGTGTGGCTTCAGACTTAGGACTAGAACGAGGACAAATCTTTAGAGCTGTCAATGGTCAAAACCTTAGCTCTAGTAACTACGTTGATTTATTAACTACTAACGATTACACCTTAAATTTTGCTGATTACGATACTAACGGAACTACAGAAACTGCTGATGACACCGTAACGCTGAATTCCGAAAGTGCTAGTTTAACAAAAGTAACATACACAGAGAACCCTATACACAAAACCGAAGTTTTAGATATAAGCGGAATTAAAATTGGTTATTTAATGTATAATGCATTTAATGGTGGATTTAATGATGCTTTAAATAATGCGTTTGGTGAATTTAATGTTGCTGGTGTAACAGAGCTTGTTATAGATTTAAGATATAATGGAGGAGGTTCTGTACAAACTGCGGCTTATTTAGGCAGTATGGTAACAGGTGGAAACACTGGTGATATCTTTTCTAAAACCTTTCATAATGAAAACTTACAAAGTCGTGACACCAATTACTTATTTACCAATTCAATTACTGGTGGTGGTTCTATAAATAGTCTTAACCTATCAAAGGTTTATGTCTTAACTACAAGTAAAAGAACAGCTTCAGCCAGTGAACTTGTTATAAACAGTTTAAAACCATACATCGAAGTCATTGTTATTGGAGAAAATACTGTAGGAAAAACACAAGCATCAAGTACAATTTATGATTCGCCTACTTTGTTTACTCAAGAAGGTATAAACCTTGGTCACACCTATGCTATGCAACCTCTTATTGCTAATTCTACTAATGTAAATGATGAGTTAGTACCAGGAACTGGTTTATTACCAGATATTGAACTTACAGAATCACCTAGTAACTTTGGTATTCTTGGAGATATCAACGAGCCTTTATTAGCCGCTGCTATTCAAAATATAACTTTTGCAGATAGATCTTCTAATCAAACAAACGAGGTTTATAAACTTAGAGAAGTGAAACAAAAAATAGCACCTTTTGAACAAGATATGTTTATTGATTAAAGGAAATATACTGAATAAAAAAGCCGCTTTCTATTGCTAAGAAAGCGGCTTTTTTTTATACTATTATACTAAGGTTTTCTATTAATTGAAATAAATTCCTCCTGGAATAATACCTGTATCTGCAAAGTTTGTTACTTCATTTGAAGATAAGCTGTATGATAAAATCATACCATTACTTGTGTAATCGACAGCATCAACTCCATATAAAACATTGTCTTTAACTTCCATTCCATAAAAGTTTAAACCTGTAAGTTCTGCTGATGTTGGTAGTACTGTATCATCTGTATCCATTTTGTAAACGCTTCCAGATAAATAATAGTAAAGTGTTCCGTTTTCTAATGCTAAATAGCTTGGGTGTTCTGTACCTGCAAAGTCAATAGAGGTTACGCCATAATCACTAGTATCTATTTTAGATAATTTCCCACCAGTTTCACTACCTGTCCAAGATGGTGTTCCACCTGCTAAAACCCATAAATCGCCATCAGCATCTAATCTTAAAGAATTTGGCACATCTCCTACTGTTACTGTAGTAGACACAACATCTGTAACAGCATTAATTACTGAAATAATATTGTTTTGACTGTAACCACCTTGATGCGCTACGTAAATAATATTGCCGTCTGCCAATATTTTTTCTGGGCCTTCTTCTACAGTGATAGTTTGTGAACTAATTGTATTAGTTGTCGCATCAATAATGGCAACATAATCATCAGTTGCAACGCCACCATCACCCCAATTTGTAACATAACCTTTCCCATTTGCAAAAGCTATATACCTTGGGTTGTCTAAACCAGTATTTATTGTTGCTACAGATTCAAAAGTGTAACGGTTTACAATTTCAATTGCATTTGATGCATTTAAAACAATGTAAGCTAAATCGTCGTTAAAGGTTATACTTTGAGCTGTATCTCCTAAAGCTCTATCATTTACCGTACTAAAAACATTATTTTCTATAATTGATAAATCATTAGAAGTATATGTAATTGAGGCATTCCCTTGTCCAAAATTACCTTGATTTGAAACTATAATCCCGTTTTCGTAATCTCCTAGAGATTCATTTCCTGTATTATCGTCATCACTACTACACGATGAAAATAATAACGTTACTGATAAAAAGAGTAAAGTAATTTTTTTTGAAATCATTTTGTTTTAAAATTTAAGTGTTAGTTTAATATTGAAATTTCTGTTTGGCATTGGTCGCAATGCCACGTTTTCGTAATAAGTGTTATAAATGTTATTTACTTTTAAATCTAGGATGTAATTTAATTTTCCGGCTGCATTCAAATCATAAGAACAGCCCAGATTTCCAACATCATAACCATCTAATGAGCCACCAATAATATCTACTTCTCCAGTAAATAAGTGTTGGTAATAAGCCGTAAATGATTTAAAATTATATGATAAAGCTGTATTGCCTTTATGAAGTGGCACATAATATAACGGCTGATTTTTTTCTACATCTTCCGTTTCTGTGTAAGAATACGCTGTTACTAAATTAAAGAGATGCGCATTAACTTGTTTTGAATAACCAAGTTCTACTTCTAAACCATAATGCTTAGCATTAGCAATATTTACAGGATTCCAATAGTTGGTTTCAGCATTTGGTCGCCATTGAATAAGGTCTGAAGTTTCAATGTAAAAGGTGTTCAGTTTTAATTGTAACGATTTTAATATTTTAAGTTGGTGACCTAAATCAAATTGAAAAGACTCTTCTGGTTCTAAGTCTAAATTTCCACCAGGATTCCAATACAAATCATTAAATGTTGGCACTCTAAAGTTTTTAGAAGCATTAAACTTTAATGTATAAGTTTCTGCTACTTTGTAACTTAAATCTCCTGCAAAAACTAAAGGACTTTTAAAATCTGAAATCACATCTTTTCTAACATTTATGTTGTATCTAAATTTTGATGAAAATTGATGATTTAATATGGCAGTAGCAGAAAAAGCATTTCGTTTTGGATCTACATAACTATTTCCTTCAGCCGTAATATAACTGTAATCTGTAATAACACTCAAAGCCATATTTTTAGACAGATTACGCTTATAATGATGCTTAATGAGCCATGTTTTTGCTTGTCCTTTAGAGTAGTTATTTAAATCTTTGTTTTCAAAATATTTAAATTGTTCTAATAAATGTACCGCTTTTAAACTCGACGTAAAATTATCTCCAACATGAGCCCATTCTAACATGCTACGGTAATCTTCAGTTTCATATTTACTATTAGAAGGCGCTAATAAGGTTGAAGAAAATGCTCTATCGCTTCTAAAATTCTGATGGTAAACTTTTAGAACATCCTTTTGAGATAAAACATAACCTAAGTTTAGATTAAGGTCTAAATTATTAAAAGCACCATTTTCATTTTTTTCAGCTGAACCAAGAATTCGATAATCATTTTCGGTTCTCACATAAGAAATACCTGCACTACCAGACCATTTGTTATTACCAAAGGATAAATTATAACTGGCATTCTCAGTTTCATAACTTCCATAACCCAATTGCAGCCTATGATTTATATGCTTTGTAAAATCTGAATCATTAGATAAATGCACACTTCCACCAATGGCGCCACTTCCATATTGCACACTTCCGCCTCCACTTCTTATACTTATAGAATTGTAATTAGCTGCAGATATGGTATTAAAATCTACTTGTCCGTTCAGTTGCGAATTAATATTAATACCATTCCAAATTACAGCAGTTTGAGATGCATTGGTTCCTCTAAAAGACGCTGAAGAAACCATACCATAACCATTCTCTTTGAAATAAATATTAGAATTAAAACGTAAAACATCGGTTAATGAGTTTCCATTTTTTCTGAGAATAGAATCACTTAAAACGGTAAGTTTATAACCTTCGTTATAATGTTTCAACTTAACATCACTCAACACAACTTCATCCAAGCGCTGAATAGAATCAGTGGACGTTTGTGCCTTGGCAACGCTATAAAAACATAGCAATAAAAAAAAGAATACTATACGTGTCATACTGCAATCACTTTTATCCCGAAAGTTTTACTTTATTTGTTAAAAATGGCAGGTCTCCTGACTCGTGTATTACTATTTGTCTTCCCAAAGCGTCATTGTATAATCGATTTTTTTTTCGTCGACTATGGCAATTTGTTTCTTCAGTGACTTGAAGTGTAATAGTAATCATCACATAATGTGACTAAACTTACAGTTGCGGGAACAGTTCTGGTATCTAACCAGATTCCCTTTTAATCCATTCAATTAAGAATAGAACCAAATTTCGCGACAAAGGTAAGCTTTTATAGTAATCTATTAAGTGTAGTTGATTACTTTTTCTTATTCATTTTGTAGATGAGATAAATGAATCCAATTAAAAAATGTGCAATGATTATTCCTGCAACGATATATAGTGTTAAATTTGAATCGCCTCTCATAATAGAATTTTTATCAAAATTAATGAGAAGTTTACAATTTATAAGTTACAAATGTTACCTATGAAATATTTCAGAATTTTATTACTATTTATTCTTATTAGTTCTTGTAAAAATGAAACTAAAAATGACTTACAAGACTTAAGTGAAACAAAACAAGTCGCCTTAAAATATGCTGAAGGTTTTAAAATTATAGAATCTAACGACAGTAAAACTATAGAGATTACTAAACCTTGGCCAAAGGCAGAAAAGAAATACACCTATTTATTACTCTCAAAAGAACAAGCTGCAAAAATCACCTATAATAAGGCAGATTATGATGGTGTTATTATTACACCAATAAGCAAAACTGTGGTGACTTCTACTACTCATATTCCTGCTTTAGAGCTTTTAGGTGTTGAAGAAACACTTATTGGTTTTCCAGGAACTAATTATGTATCCTCAGAAAAGACTAGAAAATTAATAGATATTAAAAAAATCAGAGAACTAGGAAAAAATGAAGGTATTAATACTGAAGTTTTATTAGAACTAAATCCAGATGTGGTAGTTGGTTTTGGTGTAGACGGTATAAATAAAACGTTCGAAACTATAAAAAAGGCAGGAATTCCTGTCATCTATAATGGTGATTGGGTAGAAGCTTCTGCATTAGCAAAAGCCGAATGGATAAAATTCTTTGGTGCATTATTCAATAAAGAAAAAGAAGCCGATTCTATATTTAATACTATTGAAAAAGAGTATTTAGCAGCAAAGGAGATTGCCAAACAAGCCAAAAGCAGACCAACAGTTTTAAGTGGAGCTATGCACAAAGATGTTTGGTATTTACCAAATGGCTCTAGTCCAGAAGCGCAATTCTTAAAAGATGCTAATGTAGATTATTTATGGCAAGACACAACAGGAAACGGAAGTTTAGCCTTAAGTTTTGAAGTCGTTTTAGACAAAGCTAAAGACGCTGACATATGGTTAAGTCCCTCTTATTATAGTAGTTTTGAACAGCTAGAAAAAGCCAACACTCTCTACACTAATTTTGATGCTTTTAAAAATAAAACAATTTATTCATTTACAAATAAAACAGGCGCAACTGGTGGTGTTTTATACTATGAATTAGGAACTGCAAGACCAGACTTAGCTTTAAAAGATATAATTAAAATTGCACATCCTGAATTGCTTAAGGACTATCAACCATGTTTTTTCGAAATATTAAAGTAAATGACTCTTCCTCATTCTTCAGAATGATTTAATAAAAAATGAAAACCAACTACACATACTCATTTATAATCTTAATAGTAATCTTACTATTTTGTTTTGTACTTAACATAAGCTTGGGTTCTGTAAGCATTCCGTTTTCTGAAGTTATTGGTTGTCTTTTTGGCACAACTGATAATAATACTTGGCAAATAATTATTACCGATTTTAGATTACCAAAAGCCATTACAGCAATTTTGGTAGGTTCTGGCTTAGGGATTTCAGGCTTATTAATGCAAACCCTATTTAGAAACCCATTAGCTGGTCCCTTTGTTTTGGGTATTAGTTCTGGTGCAAGTTTAGGTGTAGCCATTGTTATTTTAGGTTCTGGCTTATTTGGTGGTTTATTTGCGTCAATTTTAATTTCTAAATGGAGTATTGTAATTGCTGCTAGTTTAGGTAGTTTTTTGGTGCTTCTTGCTGTTTTAGCTGTATCCAGTAAAGTGAGAGATACTATGGCTATATTGATTATAGGTTTAATGTTTGGAAGTATCACTGCTGCAATAGTGAGCGTACTCTCTTACTTTAGCACTGCAGAACAATTACAGCAATACGTATTTTGGGGATTTGGCAGTTTAAGCAATTTATCTTGGGAAGAATTACTCATTTTTATTGGTATTTACGGTTTAGGAATTGTACTTAGTATTTTTTCTATTAAAGGACTTAATGCTTTTCTACTAGGTGATAACTATGCAAAAAGCTTAGGGTTAAACTTATTACAAAGCAGGTTTATCATTATTTTTGCTACAAGTTTAATCGCAGGAACCATTACCGCTTTTGCAGGACCAATTGCATTTATTGGTTTGGCAATTCCGCATTTAACTCGGCAAATATTTAGAACATCAAATCATAAAGTATTATTACCTGCTGTATTTTTATTTGGAGCTATAATAATGTTAATTTGTGATAGCATAGCACAAGTACCACATAGTGATTACACTCTGCCAATTAATGCTATCACAGCTTTAATTGGAGCTCCTGTAGTCATTTGGTTATTAGTTAAACAGCGAAAAATGATGTTTTAAAAATAATTTAAAATATGAATTTCAACACAACCACCAAATTATTTATTATTTGTACTTTCTTTATTTTGGGTTGCAAACCCATAAAAACAACTCCAAAACTGAAGTTTGTTTTTAATGAACAAGAGCTAGAAGAACTGCAAATCTTAAGAAATTTTTTCCTTAATGATATTTTAGAACTCAACGAAGAAAACTTTTGTTATGATTTTAAAGAAAGGATATTAGAATTAGATGCTTCTGGATACGCTTCAATAAAACGAGAACAAGTAAATGAACTTCTTAATTCTATTTCAAAAGCAACTTTTAATCAAGTTTGGGATTTTAAAAGTGAAACACGAATAAGAAATAGCTTAGGAATCTATGAGTACCTTGTACCAAAAAAAGGAAGTAAATACTTTCGTTTTTTAGAAAGAAACACAAAATTTAATTCTCAAATTAAAAATTATTATAATGAAACCATGAGTTCTGGCGACTTTAGCCATTCAGCAATGCTAAATTACATCAATAGTGACACACTCGATTTTGATTTAAATAATTCTGATATTCTCATGGTACTAGCAGTCCATTTTATTTCAATTTGTCGTGATAATAATTCACAAACAACTTCATTATATGATGGTATGTAAAAATAGAACTCTAAAGGCCACCTAACTTTCTATTAGTTATAAAAGAACGAAATCTGATACTGTCCTTGTCTATTTGGAAGCATTACTATAGCCGTTGTGAGCGTACTCTCCTACTTTAGTTTAGCAGAACAATTACAACACTATGTCTTTTGAAGATTTGGTAGTATTGCTCATTTTCTTCGGGATTTATGCTTTGGGAGTCACACTTAGCATCGCCTCAACTAAAGTACTGAATGCCTTATTATTAAGAGATAATTACGCAAAAAGTCATGGATTATCTTTGAATACAAGCAGATTCGTTATTATATTAGCCACCAGCTTAATTGCTAGAAACGTTACCACCTTTGCTGACCCTAAAGCATTTATCGGATTAGCGATTCTGCATTTAAGTAGGCAAATATTTAAAACCTCAAATCATAAAATATTATTGCCTGCTGTATTTTTATTTGGCACCATAGTAATGCTAATTTGTAATAGTATTACTCAAGTTACTACTAGTGAGTATACCCTTTCCTATTAGCGCTATCAATGCGTTAGTCGGTGCACCAGTAGTAATTTGGTTACTTGTAAAACAGCGGAAAATAATATTTTAATTATGTAAAACATGAATTCAAAAACTCCCCTAAGTTTTTGTAAGATTGGCACTGTTAAACCCTTAATTACCGCATTAGCATTCTCTATGTTAATGGGATGCTCGTCTTATAAAACAACTAACGAACTACAATCTGTCTTTGTTTCAGATGAACTTAAAGACCTTGAAACTATCCGATCCTTTTTTGTTGAGGACATTATGCAGCTAAATGATGATAATTTTCACTTTAAATTTAGAAGTGAAATGCAAAAACTAGAGGCTAATGGTTTTGCCTCTGTTGAACCCAAGAAGATAGACAACCTTTTTAATTCTGTTACAGAAGAAACGTTTAATGAAATTTGGCAGCCTAAAACTCATAAACCAAGCAGACGTAGTTCTGTTGCTTATGAATATTTAGTACCTAATGAAAGTGGAAAATACATTCAGTTTTTGGCTAAAAACACCCAGAATAACTCTAAAATAAAAGAATACTACGACAAAGTCCGTAAATCTGGGAATTTCAGTCATTTATCAATGCTAAATTATTTGAATGATGATACATTAGATTTTGATTTAACAAATACAAATATTCAGATTGTATTAGCAATTCATTATATTAGTATTTGTCATGACAATAATATTACCAGTAATTAAATGAATAAGTGATTAATAATAAAAGTAATACCATCCTTAAAACACATCAACTTTCTATTGGATACAAAACCAAAAAAGTTGAAACAACTATTGCTTCTCATATTAATTTCCAATTACAAAAAGGAGAACTCATAGGCTTAGTAGGTGCAAATGGAATTGGTAAATCAACACTATTAAGAACCCTCATTAAGGTACAGCCGCCTTTATCTGGTACTGTTGAGATAAATAATGAAGACATAGAGTCTACCTCTACTTTAGAGCTAGCTAAACAACTAAGCATTGTTTTAACCGAACCTTTATTGTCTAAAAATCTATCAGTTTTTGAACTGATTGCTTTAGGTAGACATCCATATACCAATTGGGTTGGTAATTTATCTGAAAACGATTTGTCTGTTATAAATAATGCCTTACAATTAGTTAATATTTCTGAGCTAAAAGACAAAAAGTGCTACGAACTTAGTGACGGTCAATTACAAAAAGTTATGATTGCGCGTGCTTTAGCACAAGACACAACTATAATTGTTTTAGATGAACCAACGACACATCTAGACATGTACCACAAGGCATACATTTTAAAACTACTTCAAAAATTAACAAAAGAGACAGGTAAAACAATTCTATTTTCCTCACATGAAATTGATTTAGCTATTCAATTATGCGATACAATGATTGTAATGCAAAAAGACAAAGTAGTTTGCGACCAACCTTGTAGATTAATAGAAACCGGTGTTTTTGAAACCCTTTTTCCTAAGGATTTAATCTCGTTTGATGATAAAACAGGGAGTTTTAGAGTTTCTAAATAATTGCATTCAAATTAATATTATCACTAAAGCATTTGTTGAGAAATATAGATTCTTCGCTTCGCTCTGAATGACAAAACAATTACCTTTGATTAAATTTCTTTTTTAATCATGAACGACACACTCATTCTATTTATAGCCATTATTATTTCAGCTGGTATTGGCGCTATTATTGGACTCAAATTTGCACAGCTAAAAAGTAAAAGTGACAAAAGTACGCTTGAAGAACGTAATGCGAACTTGCAACAACAGTTTAATGAATTTAAGCAGTTCTCAGAAACCGAAAACCAAAAACAAGACCAGTATTTTAATCAGCAATTATTAGAATTAAAAGAGAATATAGCTAAAACAGAATCAGAACGCGAAAACATTAGAAAAGAGAAAGATTTTTTAAGTACCGAACTATCGCGACGCAATACAGAGTTTGAAAATTTACAACAACAAAACCTTAAACGCGATGAGGAATTAGCGCAGCAACAAATTCAACTTCGTAAAGATTTTGAATTAATGGCTTCAAAAATTCTAGAAGAAAAATCTGAGAAATTTACGCTTCAGAATAAAGAAAACATTAAACAAATATTAAATCCGTTACAAGAAAAGATACACCTTTTTGAGAAAAAAGTAGACGATACACAAAAAGAAAGTATCAGTATGCACTCGGCTTTAAAAGAACAATTGTTGGGTTTAAAAGATTTGAACCAACAAATGACTAAGGAAGCAACCAATTTAACCAAAGCCTTAAAAGGTGATAGCAAAATGCAAGGAAATTGGGGAGAATTGGTGTTAGAGCGCGTTTTGGAAAAATCTGGATTAGAAAAAGATAGAGAATATTTTGTACAACAGAATTTTCAGCGCGAAGATGGTTCTCGTGTAATGCCAGATGTGGTTTTACATCTTCCAGGTTCTAAAAAAATGATTATTGACTCTAAGGTTTCCTTAACCGATTATGAACGTATGGTTAATGCAGACGATGAAGAAAGAGCCATATTTTTAAAAGCCCACGTGAATTCTATAAAAAGACATGTAGATCAATTATCCGCAAAAAATTATCAAGATTTATATGATATAGAATCACCTGATTTTGTACTTATGTTCATCCCTATTGAACCTGCTTTTGCAGTTGCAATAAACGAAGACAATTCACTTTATAATAAAGCATTTGAGCAAAATATAGTTATCGTTACTCCTTCTACTCTTTTAGCGACATTACGTACTATTGATTCTATGTGGAACAATGAAAAGCAACAACAAAACGCCTTAGAAATTGCAAAACAAGCTGGAGCACTTTATGATAAATTTGAAGGTTTAGTTATCGATTTAACAGGTGTTGGTAAAAAGATTGATGCTGCTAAAAGCGACTACTCTTCTGCAATGAATAAGCTTGTAGAAGGAAAAGGAAACTTAATTAGCAGAGTAGAAAAAATTAAGAAAATGGGAGCTAAAGCGAAGAAATCACTTCCAGAAAGTATTATAAAACGTGCTAATCAAGACGATTTAGATTAAATATTTAATGTGTTATTATGCAACAATAACTAACTTGCCTAACCTAAAACCTTTTATTTATGTTTAGAACTACTGAAGATTCTAGAGTCCAGATTTCAGAATTAATGAAACCAGCTCATGCCAATTTTGGCGGAAAAATACATGGAGGTTATATTCTAAGCTTAATGGATAATATCGCTTTTGCTTGTGCCTCTAAACATTCTAGAAGTTATTGTGTTACAGCATCTGTAAATAAAGTTAACTTTTTAAATCCTATTGAAGTTGGCGAACTAGTAACTATGAAAGCCTCTGTTAACTACGTTGGTCGATCTTCAATGGTTGTAGGTATTAGAGTAGAGTCTGAAAACATTAGAACAGGTGAAACAAAGCATTGTAATTCTTCTTACTTTATTATGGTTGCTGTAGATGAAGACGGAAAAAAAGTAACTGTACCTGGTTTAATATTAACAAATAAATTAGCCGCAAAACGTTTTATTAAATCTATTATTAGACGCGATAGTGATATTAAGAGAAGTAAAGATTTACATCAACTTTATAAAAACGTTGAAGAACACTTAGATCAACTTAAGGATTATCGTGTGAAAATTGACTTTAAATAAAAAAAGCTGCTTCATTTCTGAAACAGCTTAATCTTTATGTTTGTTTTCTTTTATTGCTTTACAAAGCGCTTTGTCTGTGTTTCATTATCACTAGAAACCTTAACTAAGTATACACCTGTTTTCCAACTCGACACATCTACAGATGCTTTTAATTGGGTAATAGTACTTTTATAAATACGCTTTCCTAAAACATCATATACTTCAAGAATCATATTCTGAGACGCTTTTGGTAATCTGATATTTAGTTTATCCTTAGAAGGATTAGGCGTAATTTTAAAGCTACCATCTTGAAACAAATCTGTATCGTTGGTAAAACAAGAAATTGTTTCTATGTTATCTTTTAACTCTATTCCACTTACAGCATCCATTGATGCGTGCGCAAACATGGTTCCAAAAGCGAAAATAGAAGTAAGTCCGAGTAATGTTTTTTTCATACAATTTGGGTATTCTTATAGCTAAGTTAGTAAATATTAAGTAATAACATTTACAATTCATCGAAAACTATGCCATTTATTTACTCAAATACATTTTTCTTCTAGCGTATAAATCATAAAATTGATCATCCTTTAAGCTATCTATGAATAAAATACTTTCTCCTGTACTCTTCATTTCAGGTCCTAATTGCTTATTCACATTAGGAAACTTATTAAAAGAGAATACAGGTTGCTTAATTGCATAACCTTCTAATTGAGGGTTAAAATCAAAATCTGTTACCTTTTTCTTACCTAACATTACTTTAGTTGCATAGTTTACATAAGGTTCTTTATAAGCTTTTGCAATAAATGGCACTGTACGAGATGCTCTTGGGTTAGCTTCTATAATATATACTAATTCATCTTTTATAGCGAATTGAATATTAATTAATCCAACCGTATTTAATGCTCTTGCAATAGTATGTGTATGATCTTTTATTTGCTGCATTACCAATTCACCTAAGTTAAATGGTGGCAACGTTGCATTACTATCACCTGAGTGGATACCACATGGTTCTATATGCTCCATAATACCAATAATATAAACATTACCATCTGCGTCACAAATTGCATCTGCTTCTGCTTCAATAGCACCATCTAAATAATGATCTAATAATAATTTGTTACCTGGAATCGATTTTAATAAATCAATAACATGAGATTCTAACTCCTGCTTATTAATTACAATTTTCATCCCTTGGCCACCAAGTACGTAAGAAGGTCTTACTAAAATCGGAAAATCTAAAACATCCGCAATCGCTAATGCTTCATCTGCAGATTCTGCAACATCAAACTCAGGATAAGGAATATTATGCTCCTTTAAAATGTTTGAAAAACTCCCTCTATCTTCAGCTAAATCTAGTGATTTAAAGCTTGTTCCCATAATCTTAACTCCCCATTTTTCTAACTTCTCGGCAAGCTTCAATGCTGTTTGTCCACCTAACTGAACAATAACACCTTCTGGTTTTTCATGCTGAATGATATCATAAATATGCTCCCAGAAAACAGGCTCAAAATAAAGTTTGTCTGCGATATCAAAATCGGTAGAAACCGTTTCTGGATTACAGTTAATCATAATAGTTTCGTAACCACATTCTGCGGCTGCTAAAACGCCATGTACACAACAGTAATCGAACTCAATACCTTGACCAATTCGGTTTGGACCAGAACCTAAAACGATTATTTTCTTTTTATCACTTACAATACTCTCGTTTTGTACGTATACTTCACCATCAACTGTTTCTACTTCACTTTCAAAAGTTGAATAATAATATGGTGTTTGAGCTTTAAATTCTGCTGCACAAGTATCTACTAATTTAAAAACACGGTTAATGTTAAATTCCATTCGTTTGTTACGAACTTCACTTTCTAAACAATCTAGCATATGCGCTATTTGTCTATCTCCATAGCCTTTTTGCTTTGCTTCTAGTAATAATTCGCGTTCAATTGTATCAATCTTGAATGTAGAAATCTCTTTTTGAAGTTGAAATAACTCTTCATATTGCTTTAAAAACCACATATCAATTTTTGTGATTTCGTGAATACGATTTAAAGGAATTCCGATAGCAATAGCATCATAAATTACAAATACTCTATCCCAACTTGCATAAGTTAGTTTCTCTATAATTGTGTCGTAATCAGTGTAACCTTTACCGTCAGCACCTAATCCATTTCTCTTTATCTCTAAAGACTGGGTTGCTTTGTGTAATGCTTCTTGAAACGAACGACCAATTGACATTACCTCACCTACAGCCTTCATCTGCAAACCTAAAGTTCTGTCTGAACCTTCAAATTTATCAAAGTTCCAACGTGGAATTTTAACCACAACGTAGTCTAAAGTTGGTTCAAATAATGCTGAAGTTGATTTTGTAATCTGATTATCTAATTCATCTAAATTATAACCAATCGCTAATTTCGCCGCAATTTTAGCAATAGGATAACCCGTTGCTTTACTTGCTAATGCAGAAGAACGCGATACTCTTGGATTAATTTCAATAGCAATAATTTCCTCTTCATCATCCGGACTTACAGCAAACTGTACATTACATCCTCCTGCAAAATCTCCAATACTACGCATCATATGAATTGCCATATCACGCATTTTCTGTTGTGTTTTATCAGACAACGTCATTGCTGGAGCAAGTGTAATTGAATCACCTGTATGAATACCCATTGGATCCATATTCTCAATAGTACAGATAATAACAACATTATCGTTTTTATCCCTAAGTAGCTCTAATTCATATTCTTTCCAACCTATCAAGGCTTTATCAATCATCACTTCATGTATTGGAGACACTTCCAAACCATGCGTTAACTTTTTATCAAACTCATCTTCTTTAAAAACAAAAGACGCTCCTGCTCCACCTAAAGTATAAGATGCTCTAATAACTAAAGGAAAACCAAACTCTTGCGCAATTTCCTTACCTTTAAGAAAAGAGGTTGCTGTTGCTTGAGGTGCCATGCCAATGCCAATTTTCAACATTAGTTCTCTAAATTGCTCTCTATCTTCAGTAATATTAATAGCATCAATATCTACACCTATTATATCAACTCCAAAATCTTTCCAAATTCCTTTTTCATCTGCTTCAATACATAAATTTAAAGCTGTTTGCCCTCCCATTGTTGGCAAAACGGCATCAATTTGAGGATGTTCTTTTAAAATTTGAATTAACGATTTTGTAGTTAATGGCAATAAGTATACGTGATCTGCCATTGTAGGATCCGTCATAATCGTTGCAGGATTAGAATTGATTAATATAGTTTCAATTCCATCCTCTCTCAAAGAACGTAATGCTTGAGAACCAGAGTAATCAAATTCGCAGGCTTGTCCAATAACAATAGGACCTGAACCAATAAGTAAAATAGATTTTATGTTGTCATTTTTTGGCATGAGAATATATGTTTAGTGTTGTAATAAATCTTTATTTTAATTAGCGCTACAAAAATAAGTATCAATTGGATACAAAAAAAGGCGTTACACCTAAGTAACGCCCTAATATATTAACAATTGTTAATCATTATTTTTTATGTCTTGATTCAGTTGAAACAGACAATTTTTTTCTTCCTTTAGCTCTTCTACGTGCTAAAACTTTTCTTCCGTTAACAGAAGCCATTCTTTCTCTGAAACCATGTTTGTTTCTTCTCTTTCTCTTTGACGGTTGAAATGTTCTTTTTGGCATGACTTATATTTTTAAAAACTAATTTTTCTTTAATTGATTGAGAGCTATCTCAAAACTGCGTGCAAATATACAACAAGTTTTCATTTTAGCAAGAGCCAAAAGAAAATATTTACACGGAATTTATTTTAACTTTTCTAATTCTTTAAAAACGGCTAAAAATCAAGCTAATTACTCGTATTAACTTACTTATAAATAAAGAATGAGGTTCAAAAATAGCCTTATCTGCTCAACTTTCATCACATTTTCTATTAAAATATAAAGTCAATAAAAAATCATTGAATGTAAACTCTTTGTTTTTATTACCTTTGCGATCTGCAAAAACACACGGAAACATGTTTAATAAAAATATAAAATTAGTTATTGCTGCTTTAATCATTGGTTTTGGCATCTATCAATTCACAGAAGGATATATTGGTAATGGTATAATGTATATCTTACTATCCACGATTTTCATTTTCCTTTACTTTAAAAATGAAATGATTCTATTAGCTTTTTTAAAACTAAGAAAACAAGATTTTGTTGGTGCTAAGAAATGGTTAGACAAGATTAAAAACCCTGAAGGCGCTTTAGTAAAGAAGCAACAAGGTTATTTAAATTACCTCAATGGTATTATGGTTTCTCAAACTAATATGAATGAAGCTGAAGGTTATTTTAAGAAAGCCATTAGTTTAGGTTTATCTATGGACCACGATTTAGCTATGGCAAAATTAAACTTAGCCGGAATTGCTTTTTCTAAACGTAGAAAACCTGAAGCTCAAAAACTTTTAGCTGAAGCTGAAAAATTAGACAAAAGAGATATGCTTGCTGATCAAATAAAAATGATGAAGCAACAAATGAAAAAAGCTGTAATGCCAAAACAACAATATGGTCAACCAACTTCTGCTAGACAAAATCGTAGAAGTAGAAGATAAATTTTAAATTCATCAATATAAAAAAGGCTTAAACATATATGTTTAAGCCTTTTTTATATACCTATAGTAGGTTATAATTAATTTGATTACGATTATAAATATCTATAAAATAAATTATTAAAATCAACTATAATAAAGGAGCCATTAGACGCGCAACAGCTTCAATAAGTTTTGTGCGTTTAGAACGGTTTCGCCACGTTTGTAAATCGAGTTGATGACAATCTTTTAAATCAGCTTTAAAAAATTCTGTTAGTTGATGACTGATGTCTTTACTATATATTAGTGCATTGACTTCAAAATTAATATTGAAACTTCTATAGTCCATATTAGTTGTACCAACTGTACTAAAAACACCATCGACAACCATAGTTTTTGCATGTATAAAACCTTTGGTATAACGATAAACCTCCACGCCTGCTTCTAATAGCAATTCTAAATAAGAATTAGTTGCGTACTCTGCAATCCACGAATCCGATTTTTTAGGTATTATAATCTTAACATCCTTATTACTCCTAGCAATAACTTGTAGTGCTGTAACAATTTCACTATTCGGAATAAAATAAGGTGTTGTAACGTATACATGGTCTTCTGCATTGGTAATGGCAACAAAAATAGCTTCCATAATATTAGACCAATCTGTATCTGGTCCACTAGCAGCTATTTGCAATGGTACATTTTCTTTACAATTATGCTCAGGAAAATAGTCTTTAGAAATTTCTAATTCTGAATTACTTACAAAATCCCAAGTCGTAAAAAATAAAATCTGCATCGGCTTTACAGCTTCACCTACAATACGAAGATGTGTATCTCGCCAATACCTCTTGTTATTATGATTAACGTAATCATCAGAAACATTAATACCACCTAAATAACCAATTTTACCATCGATAACGGTTATTTTTCGATGGTCTCTATAATTCATCTGACCCGTAAACTTTGTAAACATAACAGGCATAAAAGGATTCATCTCAATACCAGAATCTTTTAATTGACGTTTCATTTTTGATGATATAGAACTTCCTACATCATCTATTACTATTCTTATTTTTAGACCTTCTTTTGCCTTTTCACATAAGATATTAAGTAATTCTGTGCCAATGATATCATCTTTAATTACAAAGTATTCGAGATGAATGTGATGTTTTGCTTCTTTTAAATCTTTAAAAAGCAGTTTAAATTTATCATCACCATTTTTAATAAGCTTTACGTCATTATTAATAGTGAGCTTAGATTTTTCGCTATTGTATAAAAGCGGAATCAGTTTTGATTTCTGGTCTAGTAAATCATCGACTTCACTAATGGCTTTTGTCTCTAGCTCTAAAGTCTCCTGAATTTTCTTTACAACAGATTGGTTTAAAACATTTTTTCTACTAAAGATTTTTGTCTTACGATGCTCTTGTCCAAAAAGGTAATAAACGATTAAGCCTAAAAATGGAAAAGCCAACAAACCAATTATATAACTCAGCGCTTTTGTAGGATTTACTTTTTTAAGCAGAATAGTTACGACGGCAGATAATGCAATCGCATAATTAAGAATAATTAGAATTTGCCAGATATGGTTTCTAACAAATCCCACAACTTAAGGCTTAACGCTATAAAATCCTTCCTTAGGAATTTCTATTAAATAAGACTTACGAGATTTATTATTTAGATGTGGCTCTCTTAACCAAGGATTATGAAGTTTTAAAATTTTATAGTTAATACCAAAACGTTTTGCAAACTTCGCAAAATCCGTAACTGCTGTATCGACTTCTACCTTATAAGTAGGTACTTCCTTATATAAGTGCGACTTATTAAAGTTAAAACCATATTTACTTGGGTTTGATAGTATTTCTTTTAAAGCAACAATTCTAAATACATAACGACCAGTTTCTTCACCTAAAAGTAAATCGTAATAACCAGTTACGTCTTGATCTTTTAATCGTCTAGACACACCATAATTACCTGCATTATATGCTGCAGCAGCTTTGGTCCAAGACCCTAAGCTTTCTTTTGCTTTCTTTAAGTAATTACAAGCTACTTCTGTTGCTTTTTCTATATTATAACGCTCATCTACATTATCATTTACTTCCAAACCATTCTCACGTCCAGTAGCTTTCATAATTTGCCAAAACCCACTTGCTCCTGCCGGTGATTTTGCTGTTTGTACTAATCCGCTTTCAATAACTGCTAAATATTTAAAATCATCTGGCACACCATTCCTTGCTAAAATTGGTTCTATAATCGGAAAATATTTTTGCGCACGTTTAAACATTAAAAGTCCATTAGACTGCCAATATGTATTTACCAATAATTCGCGATCCATACGCTCATAAATATCTGGATCTTCAACAGGAACTGGTTCTCCTGCAAAGTTTAAATCATCAGGCATTTCTAATGCATATACATTATAACTATTAACAATTGGATCCTCTTTTCCTATATTATAATCTGAAGGTGCTTTTTCTTCGGGTGACTTTTGCATTGAGAAGATAAACAAGCCCGAAATACAGACTACGCCTACTAATGCTAAACTATTCTTTATAATTTTCATATTCTTTTCTTTTTTTTCTAATTTATAAATGTAATCAATCTATAGACAAGATTAAAATCACGATTCAATAAGTTTTGGTAAATTTTCGTTAAACCATTTATACTTATTAATGATCATTATGTGCGTTCCGCCTTTAATAACAATACAATTTCCACTGCAAGAATGTGGAAAAACAGCATCATTATCACCATGAATATATATTGCCTCAGGATGTGCCTCTTCTTGATCCCAACAAACAACTTGTTTTATTGCCCAATCGAGATACGTTTTATCATTAACCGATAGATACTTTTTATATAAGTCTACACGTTTCTTTATGGTTTCTCCAAAAGCATATTTTGTCAATAAATCTATATTACTAACTAATTGTGTAGGTAGAATATTATACGCTTTAGTAACTTTAAGTAACTTTAGCCGTTTTGGCAGTTCATGATGTGATTTCACGCTAGAAACCACAATCAATTTTTTCACCTTTAAAAGTTTACTCATTTCTTGTACCAAAATGCCTCCAAATGATACACCGAGTAAAACAATATTGCTATGTTCAATAAATTTACACATACGTTGTGCATACTCTCGCAATGTCTCATTTTTATTAGGAATCTGCCATTCTAACCAGTGAATTTCATAATTTTCTTCTGGTAACTTTATATTCTCAAAAATAGAAGGATTTGCAGCCATGCCTGGCATTAAATAGACATGAGTCAATGTGGTATTCATAGGTTATAAAACTATTTAAATGGGACGTCTTAACGAATTACAATTTAAGGTTTTAACACCAATAAACTCATAAATTCGTTGATTTTTTGTACCTTTGCAAAGCAAAACTATACATTTTATAGTATCTACACGCCAACCTCTAATTTAAAATTAAGAAATTATGACAGAAACTGCAACATTGATTGACAATGATTTTCTAAGACAATTTGAATTAAACGTTGAAAATGAAATGGCGATAATAGAATATTCTTTACAGGAACGAAAGATATTCTTAACAAAGATGATTATTCCTGATGCTATTAGAACTGATGAGTTTGAACTAGACTTTATTGATTTAGTATTTAGTAACATTAAAGAGCGTAATATCAGCGTTGTACCTACAAGTCCTGAAATCGCGAAATTTGTAAGACGAAACAGAAAATATAAGCGTATGCTACCGGTTGGTATTCGTATATAGTTTGAAAAGAATTAATAAAAAAATCCGAAGCTTATTAAGTTTCGGATTTTTTTTATGAATTTATACTACGCAATCATAGTGTCTACAAAGTCAAACCGAACCAAACCATCTTCATCAATTTCAGTAAGGTTTACGGTATGCAAGGTATTAACCAATTCGGGATTCCAAGGCGCTTTCACTTTTACATAGTTTTCTGTAAAACCATGAATATAACCTTCTTTGTTTTCGCCTTCAAACAAAACTGTACGCTTAGTGTCTAATTGTTTTTCGTAAAAAGCTCTTCGCTTTTTAGCAGACAAACCTCTTAACATCTTACTACGTTTTGCTCTTACGTTTTTATAAACAGCGCCTTCCATGTCTGCAGCTTCAGTATTGTCGCGCTCAGAATAGGTAAACACATGTAAATAAGAAATATCTAATTCACTCAAAAAATTGTAAGTCTCTAAGAACAACTCGTCTGTTTCTCCTGGGAAACCAACAATAACATCTACTCCAATACAAGCATGTGGCATTACTTCTTTTATTTTAGTGACTCTGTCAACGTATAATTCTTTCATGTAACGACGTTTCATCATTTTTAAGATGTCGTTGCTTCCACTTTGTAATGGTACATGAAAATGAGGTACAAATGCTCTCGATTTAGATACTAAATCTATAGTTTCATTCTTTAGTAAATTAGGCTCAATAGATGAAATTCTCAATCGCTCAATACCTTCTACTTTATCGAGTTGGGTTACTAAATCTAAAAAGGTATGCTCGTGTTTTTTATTTCCAAATTCACCTTTTCCGTAATCACCAATATTAACGCCTGTTAAAACAATTTCTTTAATTCCTTGTTCTGAAATTTCTTTTGCATTCTGTAAAACATTAGTCATTGTATCACTACGAGAAATACCTCTCGCCAAAGGAATTGTACAATACGTGCATTTATAATCACAACCGTCTTGCACTTTTAAAAATGCTCTAGTTCTATCTCCAATAGAATAACTACCAACGTAAAAATCAGCTTCCTCTATTTCGCAAGAGTGTACTTCTCCAAAATCATTTTTAGATAAATCATTTAAATAATCTGTAATTTTGAATTTCTCGGTTGCACCTAAAACCAAATCCACACCATTAACATCTGCTAATTCCTCTGGTTTTAATTGCGCATAGCAACCAATGGCTGCCACAAATGCTTCAGGATTATTCTTTTGAGCTTGCTTTACAATGGTCTTAAATCGTTTGTCTGCATTTTCGGTTACAGAACAGGTATTAATAACATAAATATCAGCTTTTTCTTTAAAGTCCACACGATCAAAACCTTCATCTGTAAAACCCCTTGCAATTGTAGATGTTTCAGAAAAATTAAGTTTACAACCTAGTGTATAAAATGCGACTTTTTTTGTTGAATTCATTCTTGTACTTTTACCAAGTTGGCAAACTTACAACATATAAATTATATGCTAAAACACATATCATTATTATCTAAGCGGTTATTATATTATTCATTGATATTAATGATAGTATCTTGTAACTCAAAAACAAAAGATGACAATAGCAATCTCGTTTTTAAATACAACGAACATAAAAACATTGGTTCACTGGATCCAGCATTCTCAAAAGATTTAGCAGACATCTGGGCAACACATCAGTTATTTAATGGATTGGTACAAATGGATGACCAACTCAATGTTAAACCATGTATTGCAAAAAACTGGACAATTACAGACAGTGCAAAAACATACACGTTTATACTCAGAAAAGATGTGTATTTCCATAAACATCAATTGTTTGGAAAGGATTCTATTAGAGCTACAACAGCTTCAGATTTTGAATATAGTTTTAATCGCTTACTAGACAAATCCATTGCTTCTCCAGGAAGTTGGGTTTTAAAGAAGGTTGATAACTTTTCAACTGTGAACGATTCTACTTTTCAAATTAAACTAAAACAACCGTTTCCAGCATTTTTAGGATTGTTAACCATGAAATATTGTTCTGTTGTACCGAAGGAAATTGTAGAACATTATGGAAATGATTTTAGGTCGAATCCTATAGGAACTGGCCCATTTAAATTTAAACGATGGGAAGAAAACTTAAAATTAGTTTTTAGAAGAAATAACCATTATTTTGAAACTGATGCAGAAGGACAACAATTACCATATCTTGAAGCTATTGCCATTACCTTTTTACCAGATAAGCAAAGTGAGTTTCTTCAGTTTGCGCAAGGCAATATTGATTTTGTTTCGGGTTTAGATGGTTCTTATAAAGATGAAATTCTAACAGCAGAAGGAAAATTAAGAGCTGCTTATTCTAATGATATAAAGATGATTAGAGGACCATATCTCAATACAGAATACTTGGCATTTTTTATGGAAAGTGAGGTCAAAACAATTCAATCTTTAAAACTTCGTAAGGCAATTAATATTGGCTTTGACAGAACTAAAATGATGACTTATTTAAGAAATGGTATTGGGATTCCTGCAAATGGAGGTTTCATCCCTAAAGGGCTACCAGGTTTTGATGCTACCATTGGTTTTTCATATCAACCTGAATTAGCTAAACAATTGGTTGCTGAATATAAAGCCGAAACTGGAAATCAGAATCCCGAAATCACATTAACAACTACAAGCAACTATTTAAGTTTTTGCGAATTTATTCAGCGCGAACTTCAAAAAACAGGTTTATTGGTTAATGCAGATGTTATACCGCCTTCAAGTTTAAAAGATGCTAAAGCCAATGGTCAACTCGATTTTTTTAGAGCGAGTTGGATTGCTGATTATCCTGATGCTGAGAATTATCTATCTTTATATTACAGTCATAATTTTGCTCCAAATGGTCCAAACTACACACATTTTAAGAATGAACTATTCGACCAAATGTACGAAGCTGCCTATTTAGAAACTGACCCAGAACTGAGAGCACAATTGTATACTAAAATGGATTCGCTTATAATGGACTCTGCTCCTATAGTGCCTCTATTCTATGATGAAGTAGTCCGCTTTACTAGAAAAAATGTAAATGGTTTAGGTATTAATGCTACTAACTTATTAGAACTAAAATCTGTAAATAAAACAAAAAATTTAAACTTATAAATATTATTCACCATCCTTTGATTCAAAATTTTCAAAATAATATAAATCATCCCCTCCTTCACCTTTTAATCGTCTAGATGAGATATAACCAGAGGTTAAATCTTCATTTAAAAAGAATGAAAAATCATCACCTTTGCTATTAATAGGTTCATCTAGCAACAATACTGGCTTCATTAAATTTGAAGAATTTAAATCATAACAATAAATATCTAATCCTCCTATTCCTCCACGTCTATCTGAAGAAAAATAAAGTTTATTATCTGCACTAACAAAAGGAAATATTTCTTTTCGAGATGAGTTAATTTCATCACTTAATCTAGTTACTTCACCATAGGTTTCATGATCAGTAACAGATACTTTATATAAATCGGACTTCCCTTTAGTTCCATTAATCGTAGAAACAAAGTATAATGTTTTATCATCTGGACTTAAGGCAGGATGTAAGTAATTAAAATTAGGGTCACAGAAAGCTAATGTTGTAAAATTGGTCCAACCTTTTCCTTCTACATATTCTGCACGTTGAATTAAAAGATTAAACGTATTCTTATCTTGTAGTTTATTATCTCCAGCCACTGTTTGGTTAGCTGTAAAATACATAAACTTTCCATCTTTAGAATAAGTCGCTGCCGTCATATTAGCCATACCAACCTCTTTTCTTTCTATAAGCACTGGGTCTTCTATTTCACCATCTTCAGCAAGCTTAGCTTCATAAATACCATATAGATTTTGAGCATACTTATCTAGAATAACACGGCCATTTTTTCTTGTTAAATTAGAACAAAAAAACACTTTATCGTTTACAACTCTAACCGCAAAGTGATCGAGCTTATTATTAATTTTAAGCTTTTTAATCTCAACTTCTTGAGCAAAGCCAAATGTTACAATGACTAAAAAAAGTAGGGTTAATTTGGGTCTGAAATTCATATTATTCTCTTCTATACTGTTTTGTTATTTCATATACATGCTCTAAAATTGCTTTGTCTTGTTCTGTGAACTCAATAGCTCTTCTAGACATTACAACTTTAGCGACTTCAAATACTTTATCTGTTTTATAAGTTACAAATCCACTATTTCCACCCCAAGAAAAACTAGGAACAAAATTACGTGGAAAACCGCTTCCAAAGATGTTAGAACTAACTCCAATTACTGTGCCAGTATTAAACATGGTATTAATTCCACATTTACTATGATCTCCCATCATTAGCCCACAAAATTGTAAGCCAGTTTTTGCAAAACCTTCAGTATTATAATCCCAAAGTCTTACTTCTGCATAATTATTTTTTAAGTTACTATTATTTGTATCAGCTCCTAAATTACACCATTCACCTATTACTGAATTTCCTAAAAAACCATCATGACCTTTATTAGAATATCCAAAAATCACAGAATTATTAACCTCTCCTCCTATTTTACTATGAGGACCAACCGTAGTAGGACCATAAACTTTAGTACCCATTTTTAAAGCTGCATTATTACAAAGTGCTAAAGGACCTCTAACCATAGAACCTTCCATCACTTCTGCATCTCTACCAATATAAATTGGACCTGAGCTCGCGTTTAAAGTTGCAAAATTTAAGGTTGCACCTTTCTCAATAAAAATATTTTCTCTGTTAATGGTCTGAACAGAATCTGGTATTGGCTCTGATTGTCTGTCTTTTGTTATGAGTTTAAAATCTTCAGAAATAGCTTCTCCATTTTTAGAGAAAATATCCCAAGTATTTTCAATCTTAATTATATCACCTTGTAACTCTATAGCTTCAAAAGTTGAAAAATCATTATGCTCCTCGCCTTCTTTAGCGTAAAACGCAATAACATCTTCGTCTTTAAATAAGGCTTGATTATGTTTTAAGTTTTTTACAATCTCTATTACTTCAAAATTTGGAAGAAATGAAGCATTAATCATAATGTTGTCTTCCATTTCAACCATAGGAAACTTATCCGATAGATAATCTTCAGTAATTGTTGTGGTAGTATATTCTAGATATGATTCCCATTTTTGACGTATTGTTAAGATACCAACTCTAATGTCTGCCACAGGTCTTGTAAAGGTAAATGGCAATAAATTATTTCTGTATGGACCATCAAAAAGAATGTAATTCATAATAATTTGAATTTATAGCTTAAAACAAGAAACATTTTGTTTCTAAATCAGCTTATTTAAGAAGTCAAAAGTAATTTAATTGAATAAAACAAAAAAGCCTTTCTGTCAACAGAAAGGCTTTTTACGTTTATCGGTAAGCTTAGTTTATTTTTTAAACTTAGCGTATTTGTTTTTAAACTTATCAATACGACCAGCTGTATCTACCAATTTAGATTTACCAGTGTAATAAGGGTGAGATGTTCTAGAAATTTCCAATTTAACTAATGGATATTCAACACCTTCAACTTCGATAGTTTCATTTGTATCTGCTGTAGACTTAGTTAAAAATACGTCTTCGTTAGACATATCTTTAAATGCTACTATTCTATAATTTTCTGGATGTATTCCTGCTTTCATCACTAAATGCTTTAAATAAATTCGATTTTTTCGAGGTGCAAATTTAAGCAAATTTTATAACTGTACAATGTTTTGCTAAATTTTATTTCACAAAAGTATGTAACATTTATGTAACTTTGGGTACTAACTAATAAATCTAATCAATATTATGGAAAAATCATTAAAATCTGTTGCCATTAATTATGGCCTTTATTTAAGTCTAATTTTAGTTGCCTTTACTATAATAGGCTATGCTGTAAACATTGAACTTTTAGTTAACTTTTGGTTAGTAATGCTAATCTTACCATTAATAGTCATAAGTTTTGGTGTTGTGTCTGCTGCTAAATCAAAATCTTTATTAAATGGGTTTATTAGCTTTAAACAAGCTTTTTCTTCCTATTTTATAACTATTGCTGTAGCTGTACTTATTAGTACTTTGGTTACTTTTATTTTATTCAATTATATTGATCCAGATGCTGCAATAATGTTAAAAGAAATTGTTTTAGAAAAAACAACAACCTTAATGGAAAACTTTGGAGCTCCTGCTAGTGAAATAGAAAAAGCTGTTGTAGAGATGGAAAAGCAAGATACTTTTGCCATTGGGACACAGGTTAAATCATTAGCACAAGGTTTTATATTTTATTCCATAATAGGATTAATTGTTGCTTTAATTATGAAAAAAACTGATCCTGATTTAGCTTAATTATTTTCTCTATTTTTGAAGTTTAGTAATTAGACCAAAATTAAATGAATATATCAGTAGTAATACCACTACTTAACGAAGAAGAATCTTTAAAAGAATTACATAATTGGATTGTATCTGTGATGCAATCCAATCAGTTTTCTTATGAAATCTTATTTATAGATGATGGTAGCACTGATAAATCATGGCAAATCATTTCTGAATTAGGTGAAATAAATCCTTGCGTAAAAGGCATTCGGTTTCTAAAAAACTTCGGTAAATCTCAAGCTTTACATGCTGGTTTTGCAAAAGCAGTAGGTGACGTAGTAATTACTATGGATGCCGATTTACAAGATAATCCGGAAGAAATTCCAGAACTCTTTAAGATGATAAAAACCGATGGTTTTGATCTTGTCTCTGGTTGGAAAAAGAAACGCTACGATTCTTACTTCTCTAAAAACTTACCTTCAAAATTATTTAATTGGGCTGCAAGACGCACATCTGGTGTTACACTAAATGATTTTAATTGCGGTTTAAAAGCTTACAGTAATACAGTTGTAAAACATATTGACGTTTATGGAGAAATGCATCGTTATATTCCTGTATTAGCAAAAAATGCTGGCTTTACTAATATTGGTGAAAAAGTAGTACAACACCAGGCTCGTAAATATGGCCATACTAAATTTGGGATGAATCGTTTTGTTAACGGTTTCCTAGATTTAATAACTATTTGGTTTGTCTCTCGCTTTGGGAAGCGACCTATGCATTTATTTGGTGCATTAGGTGTAATAATGTTTATTATTGGTTTTGGATTCTCTTTTTATTTAGGAATTGATAAGTTATTTCTTAATCCAAATGGAAGACTCATCACGGATCGTCCACAATTTTACATTGCATTATCTACAATGATAATTGGGTCTCAATTATTCATAGCAGGCTTTTTAGGCGAACTTGTTTTGCGCTCTAATCGTCAGCAACAACGCTATTTTATCAAAGAAAACCTCAATCTTAATTAAGGTTTAGAATTTATAGTCTTCTTACTCGATTTAAAATTGCGAATTGTTTATTTTTGTTAAACAAACTATATCTAAATCAATATATCCATGATTCATATTAAACCAGAAATTTTAGAACGCGTAAATGCGTGGTTAACTCCAACGTTTGACCAAGAATCTCAAAAACAAATTAAAGATATGATTGCCTCTAATCCGAAAGAATTAGAAGAAAGCTTTTATAAGAATCTAGAATTTGGAACTGGTGGAATGCGAGGTGTAATGGGTTTAGGCACTAACCGAATTAACAAATATACCTTAGGTAAAAACACACAAGGCTTAAGTAATTACTTAAAAGAATCTTTTCCTAATGAAGAGGTAAAAGTTGCTATAGCTTACGATTGTAGACATAATAGTAAAACTTTTGGCAAATTAGTAGCAGATGTATTTTCTGCCAATGGTATTAAAGTCTTTTTGTTTGAAGATTTAAGACCTACACCAGAATTATCTTTCGCATTAAAACATTTAAACTGCCATTGTGGTATTGTACTTACCGCTTCTCATAATCCTCCAGAATACAATGGATATAAAGTATACTGGCAAGATGGAGGACAATTAGTTCCGCCTCAAGATGCAGGTGTTATTTCGGAAATAAATAGATTAGATTATTCAGAAATTAAGTTTGAAGCAAATTCAGATTTAATTCAATATATAGGCAAAGATGTTGATGATGTTTTTATTAATGCTTCTGTAAAAAATGGAAGTTTTGAAACTTCTGATGCAGCAAGACAAGCTTTAAACATTGTTTTCACATCACTACATGGAACATCAATTACAGCCATACCAGAAACCTTAAAGCGTGCTGGTTACACTAATGTAAATATTGTTGAAGAACAACGCTTACCAAACGGAGATTTCCCAACAGTTGTTTCTCCAAATCCGGAAGAGCCAGAAGCTTTAAAAATGGCAATGGAATTAGCACAAAAAGTAGATGGAGATATTGTTATTGGTACGGATCCAGATTGTGACCGTTTAGGTGTTGTAGTTAGAAACTTAGAAAATGAATTGGTAATCCTTAACGGAAACCAAACCATGATTTTAATGACTAACTTTCTATTAAAACAATGGAAAAAATCAGGAAAAATTAATGGGAATCAATTTGTAGGCTCTACAATTGTATCTACACCAATGATGTCTGTTTTAGCAAATGCATATGATGTTGAATGCAAAATTGGATTAACTGGTTTTAAATGGATTGCTAAAATGATAAAAGACTTCCCAACCATGGATTTTATTGGTGGTGGAGAAGAAAGTTTTGGATTTATGGTTGGTGACTTTGTTCGCGATAAAGATGCTGTAACATCTACCCTCTTAGCTGTTGAAATTGCGGCACAAGCAAAGGAAAAGGGAAAAACGATGTATCAAGAGTTAATTGATTTATATGTTGAACATGGTTTCTTTAAAGAACGTTTAGTTTCTATAACTAAAAAAGGAATTGAAGGTGCTCAAGAGATTAAGCAAATGATGATTAATGCTAGAGAAAATCCTTTAACAGAAATTAATGGTGAAAAAGTAGTGTTAATTGAAGATTACCAATTGTCTATTTCTAAAAATCTTCAGTCTAACGAAGAAACGACTATTGATATTCCTAAATCTAATGTATTAATTTATTATACAGAAAACGGAAGTAAAATTGCACTTAGACCTAGTGGAACTGAGCCTAAAATAAAATTCTATATCAGCGTTAATACAGATCTTGACAATTCGTCAGAGTTTGCAACAACGGAGCAATTGTTGGATAACAGAATTGAAGCTATCCTTAAGGATATGAATTTATAATTAATGGATTATATAAAGAAGTTATCTAGGTTTATCGTTCCGTACAAACGATATGGTTACCTCAACATTTTTTTTAATGTACTTTATGCTTTGTTCAGTACGTTAGCAATGGTGTCACTAATGCCAATGATTAATGTATTGTTTGGTGAAACTGAAAAGTTAACCATAAAACCAGTTTATAAAGGTATTAAAGAACTAAAATCATTTGGTGAAGATTATTTAAATTATTTTGTAACGACTACCAATGAAAGTGATGGACCGCAACAAACCTTGCTTTATATGATTATCTTAATTATAAGTTTGTTTTTACTTAAAAATATTTTTAATTATCTAGCTCTATTTTTTATTACATTTTTAAGGAATGGAGTTTTAAAAGATTTAAGAGATTCAATTTACAATAAAGTATTAACCTTACCAATCTCTTATTATTCTGAAAAGAAAAAGGGAGATATTATTGCAAGAATTTCTGGAGATGTTAATGAGGTAAAAAACTCTTTACTTGCTGTCTTAGAATTGATTGTTAAAGAACCTTTAACTATTGTTTTTGCTATTGTAACTATGTTTACAATTTCTATGAAACTAACCATCTTTGTATTTCTATTTATTCCTGTAGCTGGATTAATTATTTCTAGAATCGGAAAAAGCTTAAAGAAAAAATCTAATCGTGTTCAGACAGAGCAAGGTGTTTTTCTCTCTACTCTAGAAGAAACATTAAGTGGGTTAAAGGTGATTAAGGGGTTTAATTCAGAAAAACGCTTTAACGACAAATTTCAAGCATCAACAAACCGATTTTACAATTTCTCTAATGTATTAATGAACCGTCAAAACTTAGCTTCACCTGCAAGTGAGTTTCTTGGTATTGCAACTATTGCTGCTCTATTATGGTATGGTGGAAGCATGGTGTTAATTGAAAACAGTCTTTCTGGAGGTGCATTTATAACATATATGGCCTTAGCATACCAAATCTTAACGCCTGCCAAAGCCATTAGCAAAGCAAGTTACAAAGTTAAAGCTGGTAATGCTGCAGCAGATCGTGTTTTAGAAATTATTGAAACTCCTTCTCTACTAGAAGATAAACCAAATGCTAAAGTAAAAACCGACTTCACTTCAGACATAAAATTAAATAACATCTCATTTAAATATGAAAATGATTTAGTTCTTAAAAACTTCACACTACAAGTCCCTAAAGGAAAAAGTGTAGCGTTAGTAGGACAATCTGGAAGTGGAAAAAGTACTATTGCTAATCTCGTAACTCGATTTTACGATGTTAATGAAGGAAGTATCACCATAGATGGCGAAAATATTAAAGACATTACAAAACACTCGTTAAGAGGATTAATGGGATTGGTTACCCAAGACTCTATTCTATTTAATGATAGTATAAAAAACAATCTATTATTAGGAAAAGAAGATGCCACAGATGAAGAAATTATAGAAGCTTTAAATATTGCTAATGCATGGGAGTTTGTAAAAGATTTACCAAACGGCATTGACACTAACATTGGAGATTCTGGCGGAAAATTATCTGGTGGTCAGCAGCAACGTTTAAGTATTGCAAGAGCTGTTCTTAAAAATCCACCAATAATGATTTTAGACGAGGCTACCTCAGCTTTAGATACTGAAAGCGAACGTTTAGTTCAAGATGCCTTAGAGAACATGATGAAGAATAGAACATCTATTGTTATTGCTCACAGGCTTTCTACCATACAAAGCGCAGATCAAATTGTAGTGATGCAGAAAGGTGAAATTGCAGAACAAGGTACACATGCAGAACTTATTGCTAAAAATGGAGTCTACAAAAAGTTAGTAGATATGCAAAGCTTTGAGTAAAACTCGATATTCATTTTTTTAAGATTCTTATTAAATTACTTTAAACTAATTTTTAGTTTTAAATACAAAAAAAGGATGTGTAATTAAACACATCCTTTTCTGTTGTTATCAGATTTGGGGAACTGATAACAGTTAATAGGTTAAGCTGAGACAAACATAAAATAAATAAAGATACTAAACAAGAAAAAAATGTATTTTATCGTTTTTATCTGCATTTCATCGTTTATTGTTGTTTTAACTAACTGATTATCAACAACACCTACATGACGTATTTTAAAACAAAAAAAGGATGTATAATTAAATACATCCTTTTCGTATGTTATCAGATTTGGGGAACTGACAACGGTTAATAGGTTAAGCTGCGACAAACATAAATTAAATAAACATACCAACAAAGAAATAAATGCATTTTATCGTATTTATTTGTATTTCAGCGAATAAATTAATCATAACACACTGATTTTCAATAAACACAACAAATCATTTTTTTTGCATTAATTTTAAATTAAACTTTTAGTAAATTAACAAGTCTAATTACCAAAGTAAATCACTTGATTGACGAATCAGATTTTATTGCACGTTTAAAAAATCCTTTAACAAAAGAAGCGGCTTTTAGAGAATTATTAAAACTCTATAAAGAGCGCTTGTATTGGCATATTCGAAAAATTGTATTAAGCCATGACGATGCGGATGATGCATTACAAAATACCTTTATAAAAGTTCATCGTAGTATAGATAAGTTTAAAGGTGACAGTCAATTATTCTCTTGGCTATATCGTATTGCAACCAACGAGTCTATTACGCTTATTAATAAAAACGCTAAGCGTTTGCAGATTACAAACGAAGAATACCAAACAAAAGCCATTAATAATTTAACAGCTGATGTTTATTTTGAAGGAGATGACATTCAACTAAAATTACAGAAAGCCATAGCGAAATTACCTCAGAAACAACAACTCGTATTTAATATGCGCTATTTTGAAGATTTAAAATATAAAGATATGGCCGAAATTTTAGAAACTAGTGAAGGTGCTTTAAAGTCATCTTACCATATAGCTGCAAAAAAAATTGAAGCATTTTTAACTTCAGATTAAACTATTTAGTGAATTTGAAGTCTTATATATAGTTAAACAAAAGATTTTCATTGAATTGAAAACTTAATCATGAAAAAAGAAAACATAAATAATATTACAGAACCTGGTTTTAAAACACCAGACCATTATTTTGATTCGTTTGAAGCACAGCTTCTAAAACGTATGGATAATGAAATAATTATTGGTACTATTGAATCACCAGGATTTACAGTTCCAAAAAACTATTTTGACACTATTGAAAATAATATTTTAGAAACATTAGAACCTAAAATGGAGAAACCAGTAATTCAATTTAAACCAAGAAGTACATTTTACTATTTTGCAGGTATAGCAGCAAGTTTTGTGCTTTTATTTAGTTTAGTATTTAATAATAAAGCATTAACTTTTAATACTATTGATACGGTTAGTATTGAAAATTACTTATACCAAGAAGATTATAGTACTGAAGAAATTGCAACATTATTTAAATTTGATGAAATTTCAGAATTAGATTTTATAGATGTGACTATATCAGATGCTACAATAAATGATTATTTAGAAAATATAGATACCGAAGATTTTATTTTAGATTAATAATTTAAAATTTTCAAAAAAAATAACAAAACCATGAACAAAACAATATTCACCGTTCTCCTAACATTATTTGTTACGACTAGTATATTTGCACAACGACCAGATAGAGAAAAAATTAAAACATTAAAAATTGCACATATCACAGAGCAATTAGACTTATCTAAATCTGAAGCTGAGAAGTTTTGGCCAATTTACAATGCTAATGAGGAAGCAAAAGACAAGTTAAGAACTGAATCTTCTAATAGACGTAAAGAAAAAAATGTAGATGACTTAACGGAAACTGAAGCCAAAGCATTATTGCTAGATATGGAAAAAATGGAAAAGCAAAAAGTAGCTTTAGAATCTAAGCTTCTTAAAGAGTTACTTGTAATTCTTCCTGCTAAAAAAATAATTAAACTCTATCAAGCAGAGCGCTCATTTAAACACAAAATGTTTGAAGAATATAAAAAGCGTCACAGCAAAAATAAGAGTAATCGTAAATAACAAAAAAGGAAGCTATAACAACTTCCTTTTTTTTATTCTCTAAAAGTTAATTTGCTAATTCTACCCTTACCTGCTGCATAAGCCACAGAATCATTTACAAACCTAATAGTATAGAACCCTTCATCACTAAGATGTTTCCATGAATCGCCAGAATTATTACTGTAATCGATGCCTTTAAAACCAACGGCTACTAATTCTTTTCCTTTTGAGTTTGGAATATACTGCACACAACTTCTGTAACCTGGCCCTTTTCCATTAGCAACCACTTGCCAAGTTTTTCCGCCATCAATTGTTCTTATTTTATTATTCAACGTATCGTTAGGTTTTGTATAGTCACCACCAATTGCAAATCCGTTGTTCTCATCATAAAAGGCTAAAGAATATATGCCTGTTGTTTCTTTTCCTTGAACAATTGGTGTATCATAAATTTCCCATGTTTTTCCTTTATTTGGTGAGTATAGAATTCTACTTGCCTTTCCTCCTGTTGCTACCCAAGTATGGTCACCAACTATAGCTATATTGGTGTCACTAGCGGCAAAAGCTGCTTCGCCTTCCTTTGCTCTGGGTAAATCGTCACAAGATAATTTTGTCCAAGTATTTCCTCCATCTCTTGTGATAATAATACTCATACAATCGTCAGTTGGGTCACCAATTGCAATGCCTTCTTGGTGATTCCAAAAGTCCATAGAATCGTAGAATGTTTTTTTGTGGTCTTCTTGGTAAACTAGTTTTGGTAAAATTAATTCATTCACATTATATATATTTCTCTTAGAATGCTTATAAACTAACGCAGGATCTGATACTGCAACAAAGAATAAATTATCCTTTGTCATTGAAATAGAACGAAACTCTAATCCTTTATTTACTAACGAATCATATTTAAAAACCTTAACCTCTCTATGCCAATCATAGCCATTAAAATAGGAAAAACCAATGCTCGAATTATTTCCTGAAAAATAGAATAAACCATCTTTTTCTAATTGTAATGCTCTGACACTTAATACTGAATCTTCCCAAAGTGTTTCAATTTCAACATTAGAAATATTTCTATTATTTAATGGTTTAAACTTATTTAAATTATGATTAAAAATTCCACAACTTCCTAAACCAATACTTACAATTATTAAAACAAGAATTAACACAGATTTTTTCATGACACCCAATTTTCTCTAAAAATAAAAAAGCTTCGTGATATAACCACGAAGCTTTCAAATTATAAAAGAAACTATTTCGATTTATTATTTTTTCAACCTAATAAATAAAAACAAACCTAAAACAATCACTACTGCAATTAACAAACCTATTGTTGTTGTATTACCTAAGCTATTTTGAGAGGGTAATTCCATCTGAAATGAAGACGAATCCTTTGATGTGATAAACTTTACATGCTCTGTATCTAAAAGAATATCATGGTAATTTTCTTGGTTAACATAAGCATTAAACATCATTGTATTTTTAATAGAATCAAATTGATTTCCTTCAAATACAAAAACAAAATTACTTTGATGAGAATGCCCTTGTTGAGCGTCGTACTCAATTGAGATTAATGTTAAAACTGAATTATTTTGTCTTAATTGAAAGTTACTTTTAACATATTCAAAAAAAGCAGCATCGAAATCCTCTTGATTGTTAGAACTCTCCAATCTTGGATAAGCTTCCACAACTGCATTTCTTATACTCCAAGGAAATTCGGCCTGAACCTCAACAGTATTTTCTTTTTGCTGAATTTTAAAAAAGGCTATGTTAGCATCATGCGCAAACCCTAAAGTAGAGATTGAAATAAAAAGAATAAGCAAAAAATGACAAAGCTTCATCTAGTTGTTTCCAATTTTAAAATCGTTAGAAGGTGTTCCTCTAAAAAATCTAGGAATACTAGGAAACTCATCTGTAATGATGTAATAATAAGTTCCGTTAGGATATTCTGGTGTAACACCTGTTCTTCCATTAGCTTCGTCTAGAGTTCCTAATCCTGAGATATATTCATAATCGTTAGAATAAATTCCATCGTAAACACCGCAAGGTATTGTAACGCCATCTCCTCCTCTAATACCTGATTTTAATTGGTAACTCGATGACATCTCAACAACTGAAGAACTGGTATTTGAAGCTTCGGAATAAGCATATTTATAATAAATAGGAAATCCATCTGCTGCATAACCAATTAAAGTCATAGCATCTGTTGGTACATTTAATGATTCTAAAAATAATACTGGAGAACCATGATAATGATATTTCCCTGTTGGTTGCACATGTGCACTATTGCAATCTAAACCTAAATTAACGTTTAAGGCTTCTAAATTCCATTCCCAATTTACGTTTGCACTCATTACACCTTCATGCGGAAAAGGTTCTGCAGCAACTGGATCTAACTCTACTCCATTTAATAATACTCCAAATGAATATTGTGGACCAGCATTTGCTCCTATTCCTGTAGTTGACAATAATCCTGTTAAAGTATTAGCTTCTGTAGGATTCATTGTAATTGTGTAACTTTCATTTTGCTCCGAAATGGCATTTGGGTTTAAAGAGCCCATACCTCCACCAAATAGACCAACTAAATGCTCTGGAATACTATTAGAGGTAATTACTCTATTAGTGCCTGTAATCGTTTCGGTATAAGAATTAGCGAATGCTAAGGTCTCATTACATGCACCTCTAGTACTATCTAAAACTTGATCTGACTCGCAACCGGAATCATCAATATCAGAATTATCAGAAACATAACCATCGGGTTGTTCGCAAGCTTCTATACTTACGTCTGGATTTCCGGCTAAATCACCATCAAAATCTTGATACCATATAGACTCTGTGCATGTAGATTCGTCTTTACTAGAGCAAGAAAATAGCATTATTACCGAAAGTATTATTATTGTTTCTACGAGTACTTTCATTCTTTTTATATTTTCTGTGTTATTATTACTAATTAGACTTTTGTTTACAATATCCGTTTAATTTAAAAGAGAAAAACTTTGTGAATATTCACAAAGCTTTTCAAATCATCAATCAATCAAATATAAACTAATTCATCACATTAGTTTTCCGTTTTTAGAGCTTTTACATCTACAATGAGTTGAGCAATTGATGCTCTATTTAAACCATTATAAATCCCTCTAATATGTTTGTTTTTATCTATAAGCAAAAAGTTTTCGGTATGCAGAAAATCTTCTATACTTTTTTCTTCTCCTAAATCATTTTCCACAAAATAATGATCTCTTCCAAGCGTATAAATTTCATTTCTATCACCTGTAACCAAATGCCATTTATTATCTATCACATTATTAATCTTAGCATAAGCATTTAATACAGAAACCGAATCTGTATTTGGCATTACAGAATGCGACAATATTAAAATGTCTTTATCGTTGGTAAATTCTTCTTGAACTTTAGCCATATTATTAGTCATTTTAGGACAAATACCAGGACAGGTTGTAAAAAAGAAATCCGTTATATATATTTTATTTTCAAACGTCTTTTGTGTAATTGTATCACCTAATTGGTTTACTAATTTAAAATCTGGAATTTTATGAAAATTCATTTCTTCCTTAGTTCCTGGAGTTAGCCAATGAGGCGTAAAAGATTCATCTTCATAAAATGGCAAATAATCCACTCTACTCGTTTCAACAACTTCAATATCTTCCTTTTTAATTTGCTCTTTACAACTAAATGTAATTACAACTAAAAAAAGCAATATGATTCTATTTTTTCTTCGTTCTAATAATATCTTCATCTTCTAATCTATAACATGAATTCGCTCTTCTCATACCAAAAATTCGACCATTTTTAGCTTCATAATTAACATATAATTTACCGTTAGCCAACCAAGCCTTTTGTAAACCGTTTTCTTTTCCATCAACAAGGTTTCTAAATTTTGCCAATTGACCTGTTGGGTACCATTTTTTATCTTCACCTTGTTTAGTGCCTTCTTCGTAATAAGCTTCGCCTGCTAAAACACCATTTTCCCAATAACTTTTATAGGAACCTGTTAAACGATTATTTTTGTAATTAGATTCTACTTGGAGCGTTCCGCTTTTAGTCCAGTGCTTAGCTACACCTTCTCTTTTACCATTAATAAAACCCCATTTTTCTTCTAAAACTCCATTTGGGTAATATTTTAAAGAATACCCATTAAAAGGTTTTTCTTTATAATACCATTTCCCTTTATTCCCATTAAGAACCAATTCTTCTTTTAATACTTCAACATTCTCAATAATGATAGGTTGTTCTTCCGCCACCTCAACAGCATTAACCGCTTTACTCGAGGAGGTTTCTCCACAGCTAACTATGGACAGCGTAATAAATATTAAAAAAAGAATTGGTTTCATACTTACTATAATTTAGTAGCCTTGAAATGGACCAGCAAAAAGAACAATGGCTTCATCATAACCATATAATGGTGCATTATATTCTTCATTAATAATATGATAATGATACTCTTCGTCCCCTTCTGTATATTGTGTTGTAGATGTGTGACCACCTGATGCATCTAAATCTGTTGGATGCGTTCCGGTAGAATTACACTTTCTTCCATAAATAAAGACACCATCTTCTAATATACCTACCAATTCATCGTCATCATTAGAAACTGACCTAGGCTCTAAGTGATAATGATATACGCCAGGTCCTTTATGCGCACCATTATAATCTAAACTTCCTGCGGCTTGATCTAAATCTCCTGCACCTTCTTGATCATTAAAGATAGAAGCTCCACTTACTGCAATACCAATAGTATCTAGATGCGTATCTTCTGTTGAACCCGTTAAGTTAGGCGTGGCATCTACTGTAAAACTTGCTGCTTCACCTTGACCTCCACCAATATAGGTGTCTTGAGTTGTTTTGGTAACCGTTGGCTCATCTATATAAAGCGCATGATCTGTTTCCCAATAAATTGAAGTATGATCTGGATAACCTGTGGTTTCAATATAAACCTCTGTGCCGTCATCTGATAAAGTTACAGTAACTGCATCTGAATTAAATGCAGCAAATGCAGGATGCAACTCCGTTACGGCAACATCATCAGTGTCATCAATATCATCTGCAACATCAGTTGAAGAACTATCGTCTGATGAGCATGCTATGCTCAAAGAGAAAATAGAAATTGTAAGTAGCATTAATTTAAGTAAATTCTTCATTCGTTAGTGTTTTTTAAATTTGTATAAATGTTTAGATGCTGTTTTTATATTAAACTTGCGCTCTATTGTAAATTATTTTCTAAAGATTTAAACTATCTACCTATTTCTGCCTCCACTCTTTCCTAGTTCATCTATAGATATATAGCCATCTTTACTGGTATCTATTTTTTCAAAGTCGTCTTTTAATGGACCTTTCGCTTCACTTTTACTGATTTTTTTATCTTTATTTGTGTCCATCATTTCCATTAACTCATTATTACTTGGACGTTCTCTACCTCCTCTTCCATTTGGTCCTTCTCCTCCGCCTTGTGGTCTCTCTTCTTCGTATTCTCCCATTAAGCATCTGCTGATATAAGGAAATTCTGTTGTCACTAAATACATATAATTTCCATCTATTGTAATTCCGTTACACTCATCTAAATCTCCAAAACCAGCTACATATTCATAATCTGACGTAAACGTACCATCATGATGTCCTCCTACTGAAATATCCATGGATTGGTGTGGATTTTCATAAGTGCAATCTTCACCTTCTCTATTACCATCAATCGCTTTATAACTTGGTTTATACTTTCCGCTTTTTGAATAATACATTGGAAATCCATCATGTGCGAAACCTACGTGCACTAAATCTGTACCATTGTCAAAGTCATTAATTACAGACGTTGGTGTGCCATGATAATGATAAGTTCCTGTTGGTTGCACATGAGCATGATTAAAATCTAAGCCCAAATCGATAACATCTTGTAAAGCTTCAACACGATAATTTTCGCCTGTATCACAAACCACCACTTCTGCAGTACCTGGTTCAAACTTTATACCATTTAGAGCAATACCTGGCTCTCTTGCCCAAGTTGCATTTCCTGTATATTTTGGAACTAAAGGAAAGCTATAAGTTTTATTTTGTGCAGAAATTGAATTTGGATTCCCTTGATTTGGAAACACTCCTGTTTTATGATTTGGCAAAGCATTAGTAACCATAATTCGTTTATCTTTTGTTAGCGTTACTTTTGTTTTTGTACCGTAAGTTTCGCTTTCTAAAGCATAAGCACCAAAATAATCGTTAGACTTTGATGTACTTTCTACTTCGTGTGAGTGTGACTCAAGTCCATCATGACTATGATTGCCATTGCTTTTCTTACTATTACAACTAAATAAGACAGCAAATAGGAGTATGACTGCAACTCTAAATATTAACTTCATAATAAAAATTTTAATTAAAAATGGAATCCCATAAGTATCAATACATTTTAACCTTTAACAGACATTGACCCAATAACACCATGTAAACATCCTAAAATTTGATTACTACCTGCGTCTCCTGCGTGATAATGATAACCTCTAACATTATCGTAATGACCACCACAATCATCTAAATCATCATATGAATTACCGTTTGCATCTTTATGTGCATAAATCCCAAAGCCATCCATAGCATAACCAATCATTGGTGCATGTATATCTTTTTGCTGAATCTCTTTTGTTGAACCAGTTACTGCATGGTAGTGATAACCAGCATGTGGATTTACATGACCGCCTGCATCATCTAAAGGCGCTAAAGTATGTGCTGCAAGAATAGCATGAGTCGGTGCAGGTGCTTCAAAATTCACACCATTAAAGGCTAAACCTATTCCATTTCCGCCTAATGAATTTGAATTTTCTAAATACAATGGTTTAACAGGAATTACGTAAGTAGACACTTTTTCTTTGTAATACTTGGGTAAGCATTCTACGCAATAATTATGATATTTCTCATCAACATCTGGTCTTGCTGCAGCCTCACATTCATCTTGTGTTTCTGTAACTTTAATTGAACCATCTTCTCTAAACAAAGCCCATTCTTCATCGTTATAAAAGTCTTTTAGGTTTGCAATAAAATGACCGTCAACGTCATAGACTTTATCATCTTTAAACCAAATACCACCTTTATCTTTTCCGTCGTTAATGTGAGTTGGACACCAAGGTCCCATTTGATGCTCTGTAGGTTGAGAAGCTGTTGTAATGATATAACATAATGCTTTTGTTCCATCTGCTAGTGTGCGTTCTTCCGTAATAATATCTTTTAGTAAACTTTCCTTAATAAATAATGAAGGGTCTACATTAATGGTAACCTCTAAATCTTTTTGAATATTATTAGAATTATCCGTATTTCCAGATTCTCTTCGGTCTGGTTTAGGCGCACTTTCTAATTCCTCTTTTGAAATAAAACCATCATTATTTGTATCGATTTTAGAAAAATCATTTGATATAGGTCCATGCACTTCAGACTTTGATAGTTTACCATCTTTATTAGCATCCATCTCATTTAATAATTCTGAAACACTTGGTCTCCCTTCTTTAGGTGGATTATTACTACTATCATTCTCTGATTCTGTAGTTTGTTTACAACCCAAAATAGCTAATATAAAAAAACAAAAAAATACTGTTTTCAATAAATTTGAATACTTCATAAAATAAATTGATTTAATTGTTATATTTAAAATTAAAGAAAATTGCTCATTAATTCTTTAATCTTAGTCCTTGTCTTTTCTGTCTTTCTTTTTCTTATCGCCTTTAGAGTAAAAGGATTTTAGCTCTTCTAAATCTAGTTGACCATCACCATTCTCATCAATTTCAGAAAAATGTTCCATTAAATCGCGTTTATCTTTTGCAGCAACTTCTAATTCATTTAACAATCCGTTTTCATCTTGATCTACCTCCTTTAAAAGCTTCTCTGCTGATACTTTTCGAGGCTTTGAACTATCTAAAGAAGCCTCTAACTCTTCTAAATCAATAAAACCATCTTCGTCTGAATCAATTATATCAAAATCTTTAGATATTTTTCCTCTTTCATCCTTTGCTGCCTCTTCTTTATCAATCTTATCGTCATTATTAGTATCTAATAATTTTAAAATTTCGGAAGCATCAGGTTTATGTCGTTGTTGATCTCCACCACCTTGTCTTCCGCTTCTTCCTCCTTGACCACCACCTGGAGGTCCTTGAGCGAAAGCAGTGACGCTAATTAATAAGACTATAATTGTAAATGTGAACTTGGTTTTATTAGTTTTCATAATTCTATTTATATATTTAATTCCCTCCAGGACCTCCATTATTTGGTTCTCCAGTTGGTCCCATCTCTCCACCTATTTGGGTGACTGCACTACTTATTGTAAACGAATCTCCAGAATCTGTTCCTCCACTATAAGTTCCTGAAGTGTATAATCCGTTCACTTCTGTACCATTGCTAACACTTCCGCCTGTATAGATTTTATAGGTTTGATCCGTTTCTAATTTTGCATTTGAATAGATAATAGTATTTACACTATTTGGCACTTCATAAGTAAGGGCTTCGGTACCATCTTCCGATTGAATATTTAATAACTGATTTGCACTTACGCCATCAAAAATTACAGAATTTTGCGTGCTTTCGCTTTCAGTTGGGAATGAAGTATTTAACCCCAATCCTAAAATGGTTCCTCCTGTAATTTTAAATGTATTATCATCGCAATCAAAACTACCATCTGGCTCATCGGTTCTAACTGCTATAGCAATGGTTGTACCACCTGTAACGGTAATTCCTCCGTTGCTATCAATGGCATCATTAAGTGTGGCATAAACATAAATATTTCCTCCATTAATATATATATTATCACCTGCATTAAGACCGTCATCGTATGAATTGATGCTTATTGTTCCTTCATTAATAGTCATTGTTCCTTTTGCTTCTATACCTTCACCTTCAGAGGTGTTTATTACAAAATCACCACCATTTATAGTAACATTAGGTAAAATAGAGTCATCTGGGTCTTCCTCATCATCTATATCATAAGAGGCTACGATTCCGTCATCAATAGTATTAATGTTAAATGACCCATCGTTTATAATAATATATCCTTCTTCACAATCCATACCATCACTGCTTGCGGATAAAACAAGTGTACCTCCATCTACAATAATATAATCATTGGTATGTATGGCATCTGAAGCCGCATCACTTACCGTAATTGTTCCACTAACAACTCTTACATAATCATCACTAGCAATTCCGTGTTTATAGTTTCCGGTAACCACTAGTTCTCCTGTACCACTAAATACCAACTGTCCTTCACTAAAAAAAGTAGCTTTAGCATCTTCGTCATCTGGAATATTACTATAACTATAAGCGTCTGCTAAATTGGTAGTACCTTCTAATATTACGAAACTTGTTTTTGACGATTGAATATTTATAGCCGGACCGTCTTCATTTGTAATACTTAAATCAGAAAGTGTTAGCTTAAACTTTTTATCGCTATAAATTTTCAACATTCCGTCGGTTGTTGTTCCCGAAATTTCGTAAGCTACTTTTGAAATAGAAGAATTAATGGTAACATCTGCACCATCTTGTGTAATAACCACATCATCTGGAACAGGATTTGTTATTGTAGCCGAAGTATTAGAAAACACAATTTGTACCGTATTTTCAAAAGTTGCATTTTCTACTAAATCATCCTCATCATAACCTGAGTTATCGGTATCTCCTTCGGCTGTACCAGTTATACTGTTATTAGTTATAGTAATATCTTCTGATAATGATACCACTGAGTCGTTATCATCATCACTACACGCATTAAAAGTCAATATTATAACACTAAAACTTAGCGCCATAAAAAGGAAATTTAGGTTCGTTTTTATCGTTTTCATTTTTTCGGGTTTTAATTATTAAGTTATATAGATTTAGATGCACTCACTATTTTTAACTTGTGTGTAATGATGTTAAAAAAAACATAAAAATCTCTGCAGACACTAACTTTCCTATTTCAAATAAAATTAATTTAGAACTACAAAAAAAGCCCAAGAATGATGATATTCTTGGACTTTTTTAACTTGATGTGTTTTTAAATAATTGTGACGGATTAGTACTTATAATCATCACATGATTATCACCTAATTTTTAGCAATTTTTAGAATTGCAATTTTATTTACAACAACCATATAAAGTCCTTGTGAAAAAGATGAAAAATCTAATTTTATTACATTTTCATTTGTGTAAGCATTATTAAATAATTCCTGATCTTGTAAATTATAAACTTCAACAGTTTCAATACCATAATTAGAATTTTCTATTTCTAGGTAATTGGTTGTTGGGTTTGGATAAAACCTTAGTCCATCACTAAAAAGCACCTCATCTACAGATAATGTTTCGTTATTCATCCCAAAAGTTGGTGCCTGAATCACAAAATCTCCTGTTCCGTTAGGATTCCTAGCATAAGACATATCTGTTGTTTGTTCTCCAAAATCAATATTTTGTAAAATTGTACCGTCAGCATAAGATAAAATTGCTGTTTCTCCACCTGAAGAAAATTTAAAATCAGCATGAAAATCACCTTGTTCTGGATCTTTATCACACCAAACAATTAAATAGCTGTCTGCATCTAATGTTGTGCCTGTTGGAAATTGATACACTAATGGATCATCTGCATCATCAGATAAATACAAATTATCTAAACTTAGTGTTGTATCGGTAGTATTGTATAATTCAATCCAATCTTCATATTCTCCTTGTTCATCAGTTTCACCTGAATCATTAGATGCTAGAATTTCATTTATAACTAAATCTCCAACATTTAATGTTACATACGTTGCATCTATTGAATAAAATTCATATTCTGCTCTTGCTGGTGAAAATGCACCAATATTACTATTTTCAGCATAGATATAATATTGCATGTAAGAATCGTCTATTGTAACATCAACTCCATAAATATTATCACCTGATGCACCATCGTTGTGCGAACCATCATCATACATTAAAACTTTAGTAAATGGAACTGTTTCATCTGTTCTGTAACCCAAATACACATCATTAGTATCTGTTACATTTGCAGTAATTGTAATAATATCTCCAATTATTGGAATTGCCACTGAAGACCCTAAATTATTAATTGTTGGTTGCGTAGTTGTAAAATCTGATTGCGATAATAAATAAGAGCTTCTTGCGCTCATTAAATTAGTTAAACCACAAGCTGTGTTATTGTCTACAGTGTAATCAGTATTTATGTTCCCAGTAAATTGAGCATCAGTATAAAACTTGTTAGTATCTGCTGTAACTGCTGCAGAAATTATTGCTTGATAGTCGTTAGCTAATGTTAAATAGTTTGAATTACTAATGTTCTCCGTAAGTATAGTTTTAAAATGTGCTAAATACATTCTCTTGTATTTTGGCACAGCTAATAATTTAGATATTAAAGGGAAATCAGTACTAGTATCATGAAGCAAATGATCTAATTCTGCTTTCTCAGTAGTAGAGTTCAAAGTTCCTCCTCCTCCTCCTGGACCACCACTACTCTCTCCCGTCATTCCAAAAGTACCAAAAGACATATTTAAATCCCAAACTACAGATTTAAACTGTCCGTTATCGTCTTTATACAAATAATAATTTTGTTTAAATTGACCTATATAACTGTCTAAGTTGACCATTACATTATCGAAAGCCAACATCCATATTGCCATATCAACATCTAAAACAGTTTCAATATTGGTAATATCGCTATTTAAAATATTAGTTAGTTCTATTAACTCATCCCAATCTTCAAGAGCCACAGAAGGATTATCTTCATCATCAGATTTAATTTCATAAGCATCGTCATAACTTGTATAACTAGTACCTAAATATTGTAAATTAGGTAATGTAGTTGTTTGCGGTCCTGCACCATCTGGAGGGCTACAACTAAAAAAAGCATTATCGTTAGAGTCGAAATGCTTGTTTACAAATTTCTTTGAAATAGACTCTGTATTAGTGTACAAACCGATTAAAGTACCATTTACATACACATTTGCGTAATTCGCTTCTGGTGCATCCATGTATTGATTAACAATATTATAAGCTACTGTTTCTCTTACAAAAGAAGGATCAAACATAACATTAGCCAACTTTATATCCGTATAACCTTGATGATCTTGATCTACATAAGTATCTAGTTCTATATGAAATGGATTCTTTATTTGATTAGCATTATAAGAACTATTACCCTTATATTTTACACCAACTTGGTTATAAACCGTTCCATTTATAGTAACAGAAGTGGCTTCCGTATAATTATTATCGCCAGATTTTTCTGCATCTAGCAACGCATCCCAATTGCTTTCTGCGAACTGGATTTCTATGGTCTGAATGGTATTAATATCATACAAATCTTGCGCAAAAGCATTCATTGAAATTAATAATATTAATAAGTGAGTAATTGTTTTATTCATACTTTTAATTTTGAAATTATATCAGTTATTCATCTTTAGATGCTAATAATAAATAAAACTTGTGCTCCTTTTCTCTTTTTTTTAGAGTACTATGTTAAGCTCCTTAATTTTCTAATTCCTTAGTTAGATTATAGGCAATAGTTTGAGTTTTATCTCTTAAGTTTATAGCATTTGTTAATTGAATTTCGGTTTGTAATAATCGATCTACTAAACAGTTTTGATACTCTCTACTTTTAAGTAATTTAGAATAATTAGACGCTACAGAAAATGATTCTAGCCTATTAATTTTTAATTCTCGTTTTGTAAGAATATCAATTAAAGAAATATGTTTTTCTATTACAGGTTGCAACCTATTGATAATTATATTTTCAATTTTTGTTTCTTGATTTTGAAAATTATCTAATTCATTAGGATAGGCTGCAATTAAATCTTTTAACAAATCACTTTCTATAAACTCAAATTTATTCGTTGTATTAATGGAGTTTACAGCACCATTATGCAATTGAGTTTGCTTAAAATCTACATTAATAATACTTTTCTTTTCGGCTAACACCAACTCTTGTCGTTGATTCTCCATAATAATTTCAATTGTATTTTCAATAGCGTTTCTATTTTTAGAGTAGCTCGCAATAGATGCGTCTAGAAGAATCATATTTGCATTTAATTCTTCATTTAAAGACTTGTAAATTTTTAATTCTACAATTCTATTTTTTCTCAATTCATTTAAATTATTGATCTTCCATGCAATTAAAACACCAATAACAATTAGTAATATTTCGCCAAGAGCATAAATAAGGTAACTCTTTACTTTGCCTGAAATCAGTAATTTTTTTCTGATTTTTCTAAATAATCTCATATCAAAATTTTCTAATTAGCCTTAATAACTAAAACTTAAAATAAAAGCTCCGCAATTTCTCACGAAGCTCTTACAACCAAACTATCAATCAATCTAAAAAACTCAATTATTTATTAATTTAAATATGCACTTACAGCCGAAGCACGTGAAACTACATGCGAGTTTAACTCGCTCACTGCTGCTTGAAAATCTGAACTACTATTTAAAAATGAATAGCCATCAACCTCTGAAGTCGCATAAGGCTCAATCAACGTAGAATACGTTGCATACTGTGCTTGTATATTGCTTACACTAAAAGCATCATCCACAATTTCTTGTACATAGCTATCATATTTGGCTTTATAAACATCATCCGCATATAGGTAACCAATGAGTGGCCATGATGAGCTACTGCCTAAATCTGAGAAATTAAGAGCTAATGCTCCTCCTTGGTTACCATCTTCTAGTGCTTCATTATTATCCCAAGGAATCCAAGTTAATTTACTGGTATCTGGATCATTGTACAAAAAGTAGTTGTGCGACATTTTACCATAAGTATCCCAATTTTGAATAACGGTATTAGCCGCCAAATACTTTAAAAATACATCCGTATCAAAAACAGCATCTAAATTTGTTCTCCAAGTTGCTGCATCTGTCGTTCTTGAAGCATCATTAACAATGGACAATAAACTTTGAACATCTGAAAAATCAACATCGTCTTCATTCGTTTTCTTCACATATTCATCTTCATCATAAGTTCCTGCTGCAAAAGTAGCTGCATCACCATCTGGCTTATATAAATTACCATCATCATCAGAAAATTGGGTATCTAAAACCGTATCATCAACTTCTTCTACCAATGTATAAACTCCAAAATATTCTGGACCATCTCCATGATCCACATAGAGTACATAAAATGCCGTATGTGAACCTACTAAACCAGCATTTCTAAAAACATCACCTGCTACTTTTTCTCTCATCATAGATTTATCGTTATAATTGTTTTTAAGACTTAACTTTTTAAATCCATAAAAACGTTGATTATCAATTTGTGGATAATCATCTTCAAACTCATCAAAATCTAACTTAAACGACAGTTTTAGAATTCCATTAGCCCAAGAACTCGCTAAACTAGAATTCCCCTTAAATCGAACACCTACACGATACCATTCTATTCCATTATAAAAAACTTCAGCTGGTACAAAAATTGGATCTTCTTCATCTCCTGAGAATGAGCCATTTCCACTTCCAAAAGTTCCATAAAGACTTGTCATATCATCTAGCATACTTTGCCAACGCGTTTCACTGATTACAAAATCTATTCGTTTTACGGTATTATCTTCAAATACTTCATCAAAATCTGGATCAGCATCTTTACTATGCGTGGCTTCTGTCCAATCTGTAGCTTCAAAGTCTGAATCGTCTGAATCATCAGTATCTGTATTATCTGTAACATACCCGTCTGGTTGATCACATGCTTCTTCGCTAATATCTGGATCACCTAAACCATCACCATCTAAATCTTGATACCATGTAGTTGTTATACAAGAACTTTCATTACTATCATCGTCACTACAAGCGTTAAACATCAACAATGCCGCACTAAAAATTGTGACTATAAAAACAATATTTATACTCTTTTTTACATTATTCATTTTTCTTAGATTTTTAATTTTACGTTTTTAATAACTTAATGTTTTAAAAGCTTCATAATTTCTTATGAAGCCTTTACAACCAATCAATCTAAACAATCTCTATTAATCTCTTTTGCGCTCTTTACGTTCTGGCTTTGGTGCATTTTTAAATTCCTCTTCAGAAATAAATCCATCTTCATCTGTATCAATCTTTGCAAAATCGTCTTTTAAAGGTCCTTTAATTTCATCTTCTGAAAGTTTACCATCTTCGTTCTTATCCATCTCCTTTAATAGTTGAGCGTATGTTGGTGGTTCTTTTCTTTCTTGTCTGTCTTTAGATTGTGCAAACGCACTTGATGACATAAACAATGCAATGCCAAATACTAATACTACTTTTAATGTGTTACTTTTCATCTTATTAAGTTTAATGTTATATAGCTTTAGATGTTGTTCTTTCTTTAAACTTGTGTAGAACCTTGTTAAAAAAAACACAAAAAAAAGACCCTCAATAATTTGAGAGTCTTTTCTATATTTCCTTAATCTTTTCGTGGAGGAGGTCTATGTCCTTCGCTTCCACCTCGTGGTGGTGGTCTGCGACCATCTTCTCCATTTGGAGGAGGTCTATTACCTTGGTCGCCTTGTCTTAAAGCATCCATTAATATCGTTTTAAACTTTTCCTTCTGTTTATCCGTTGCAATATTTTGAATCATCTTAAAATGATTAAAAATCTCTTTATCTTTTGCTCTTTCTTTCTCACAAATTAAAGAAGAAATAGAATCCATTGTTTCTTGCTTTATAGTATCATCAGATAAGGAACTAAACAGTTTATCCTTCAATTCTTTAATCTCGTCAGCCAAACCCATCATTCTATGATGATGCCCTTCACTTTTTTTATTAAACTCTTCTAATTGAGAGGCATTAAACCCAAGCTCTTTTACAATAAAACCTTTGTTTCTTTCAGGTTCTCTAGAGTCATTATCATTGTGGTTTCCCATATAGTTAAAAAGAAAAAAACCATTAACTATAATTAGAAACACAACTAATATATATAAGAATGTATTTTTCTTCATGATTAATTAAATAAAGAGGATTCTGTACTTGTTGATAATCCGTAGGATTCAGCGAAACTATTTACATTTTCATCATATGTAGACTCTTTTAAATTATTAAAAGCTAAAACATTTAAAACGACAACACAAACCAAAGTTGCTAATTGTAATTTTGGAGTAAACCAAGACCAAGTAGCGTCTTGTATATCTTCTGATGCAGTACGAATTTGATGCATCACATTTTCTTTAAAAAAAGGCGAAACCTTGACTTCTTGAATTGACTCAACAGAATCAAATACGTCATTAATTTTCTTATTCATTTCAACATTAGTTTTCATATATATAACTTTAGATGCATAAGTTTTAAAAAACTTGTGCTAATGTTCATTTTTATAGTAATTTTCTAAAACACTTTGTAAATTCTTTTTCGCTCTAAACATAATAGACTCAACCGAAGATAAGCTCCGTTTAGTAATTTCCGCGACTTCTTGATAACTCTTTCCATCAATTTTATGAAGTGTAAAAACAACACATTGACTTTCTGGTAAACTATTAATCGCTTTAAACAATGTTGCGCTTAGTTCTTTGTTTTCCAGTAAAATCCCTGGATGATTCATTTCAGTGAAATAATTTGTTTTATCCATAGGAATTGCATTTCCTGTTATAGACTGCAAAAAAGCAAAACGTTTTTTTGTATTCTTTTTTCTAATAAATTCTAAACATTTATTAGTTGTAATTCTATATATCCAAGTAGACAATTTAGAATCACCTTTAAATTTACTAATAGAGTTAAAAACTTCCACAAACACTTCTTGAGCAATATCTTCTGCATCCTCTTTATTTGGTACAAAAGAAATACATGTACTAAACACCTTTTGCTGAAAATCGTCCAAAAGCTTACTATAAGCCTTGATGCTTTTCAGTTTTAATTCTTCTATAAATTGAGTGTCTGTCAAAAGATTGGTTTGTTCTTAATTATATTTAGATGCTATTTATCCTAAAAACTTGCGCTCATCTTAATTATTTTTAAAAATAACACTTTTCAATAAAGTCACATACTTTTTAAACTTTTAACTTACCTTTGTGCGTTCTTTTTTCAGGCAAATAAGACTAAAAATTGAGGACAAAAAATTGAAAACAAGTTATGAGATTACATAGAAATTTATGCTTTGCAGTAATTGACGGATTACACCTTATTTTTAATGAAGGTGAATACGCAGATAAAGTAATTCAACAATTACTAAAACGCGATAAACGTTGGGGAAGTAGAGATAGAAGTTTTGTTGCAGAAACAGTTTACACTATTGTACGTTACCAAAGACTTTATGCAGAAATTGCTAATGTAAAAGCTCCTTTCCATAGAGATGATTTATGGAGAATGTTTGCAGTTTGGGCAACGCTTAAAGGTATAAAATTACCAGATTGGAAATACTTTACAGACACACCAACTAGAAAAATAAAAGGGCGTTTTGATGAATTGTCTAAAATTAGAAAGTTTAAAGAATCTATACCAGATTGGATAGATGAATTAGGAGTAAAAGAATTAGGTGAAGCTGAGTGGACAAAAGAAATAGCGATGCAGAATGAGCAAGCTGATGTTATTCTTAGAGTTAACACCTTAAAAACGACTAAAGAAGATTTACAACTTAAGCTACAGTCTGAGGATATAGAAACTGAATTTTTACCTAATCATCCTTCGGCTTTAAAACTAAAAGAACGTGCTAATGTTTTTAGAACAGAGGCTTTTAAAAATGGTTGGTTTGAAGTGCAAGATGCTTCCTCACAACTCGTTGCAGACTATTTAGATGTAAAGCCAGGCATGAAAGTTGTTGATGTTTGTGCAGGTGCAGGTGGTAAAACTTTGCATTTAGCTTCTTTAATGGAGAACAAAGGTCAGTTAATTGCTATGGATATTTACGAAAGTAAATTAAGAAAACTAAAGGTTAGAGCACGTAGAAATGGCGTTCACAATATTGAAATGAAAGTTATAGATTCTACTAAACCAATTAAGAAATTGCATGATAAAGTAGATCGCTTATTAATAGATGCACCATGTTCTGGTTTAGGTGTGTTACGAAGAAATCCTGATGCTAAATGGAAATTACAACCAGAGTTTATTGAGAACATTAAGAAAACTCAACTTGAAGTTTTAGAACAATATTCTAAAATGGTGAAGACTGGAGGGAAAATGGTATATGCAACCTGTTCTGTTTTACCATCTGAGAATCAGAAACAAGTTGACATATTCTTAAAATCTGAAGCCGGAAAAGATTTTACTTTTGTTAAAGACAAAAAAGTATTAGCTCATAAATCTGGATTCGACGGATTTTATATGGCACTTTTAGAAAAAAAATAGCATAAATTAATAGCTAACAATTATTACATATGAAACACCTTTACTTATTTTTCTTATTCATTACAACTATAGGGTTTGCACAAATTCCATCTAATTATTATGATAGTGCAGCTGGTTTAACCGAATATACATTAAAAACACAATTAAAAAACATAATCACCAATGGTCATTCTGATCAAGGTTACGGTAGTTTATACTCAGGCTATGTAACAACGTTTACAGATACAGAATATGAAAACGATGGTACTATATTATTGTACTATACAGAAAACCCTAGCGGAACTGATCCATACATTTTTAATCATGGTTCTAATAATTGTGGTAATTATGGTGCTGAAGGCGATTGTTATAATCGTGAGCATTTAGTTCCTCAATCTGCTTTTGGTAGTGCTTCACCAATGAAAAATGACATTCACCACGTTATACCAAGTGATGGTTATGCAAATGGACAACGAGGAAGCTTTCCTTTCGGAACTGTAAGTTCTGCCAGTTGGACATCTCTAAATGGTTCAAAAAAAGGATCAAGTAGTGTTTCTGGTTATTCAGGTACTGTATTTGAACCAATAGATGAATTTAAAGGTGATATTGCTAGAGCTGTACTTTATTTTGCTGTACGTTATGAAGATACTATGGATAACTATGGAGGATTTGACATGTTTAATGGTACAAAAAACCAAGCTTTAGAAGATTGGGCTATTACTATGCTATTAGATTGGCACTATAATGTTGATCCTGTTGACCAACAGGAAATAGATAGAAATAACGCTGCTTACAATTACCAAGGTAACGCAAACCCGTTTGTAGACCATCCAGAATATGCAAACATGATTTGGAACCCTACAACAGATACAGAAGCACCAACAGATCCAATTAATTTAGTAGCTTCTAATCCTACTGATAATACAATTGATTTAAATTGGACGGCTTCTACTGATAATATTGCAGTGGATTCTTATGATGTTTACATGAATGGTACTTACTCATTCAATGTGGTTTCTAACACTGCAATAGTTACTGGGTTATTACCAGATACTAATTACTGTTTTACAGTTAAAGCTAAAGATGCTGCTGGAAACAATTCAGGATTTAGCAATCAATCTTGTGAAACAACAACCAATAATGGAACTGTTGGTGGAGGTTCAGAATGTCTTGCTGAAACTTTTGATAATTTAGGAACTTCTTCTGGTTCTTATTCTGATGTAACTTGGACGGGCGATGATGGAGGTACATGGAATGCTACCGATGCAAGAACAGACCAAACATTAAACACAAGAGCAATTACGGTTAGAAATGGCTCATTAACATTACCAACAACTTCTGGAGGAATTGGTTCTTTAACTGTAACTACACAACGTGTTTTTAGTGGTGGTAGCGGCACATTTAATCTTAACGTTAACGGTACAACCGTTGGCACTATCGCCTACGGAGACACTGAACAAACTATTACAATTCCTAATATCAACGTAGAAAACAATGTTACAATAGTTATTAATGGTAACAGTGGCACAAGTAATAGAGTTATGTTTGATGACCTTACGTACACTTGTTATTCTGGCTTAAGTACAGGAGAATATAACATCAATTCTGTAAAACTACATCCAAACCCTGTTAATAACAATCTCACTGTAGATTTAAAATCTAATATTGATACAGACATAGAAATCTTTGATATTCTCGGAAAGCAAGTGATAAAAAAGGCTATCAACAAAACGAGTACCTTAAATCTTCAAGCTTTAAAAACAGGAATTTATATTATAAAAATTACTCAAGGTAATTCTACAATTACTAAGAAATTAGTGAAACAGTAAACTTATCTTACAATTTATAAAAGCAGCTTTTAGAGCTGCTTTTTTTTGTTTAAAACTTGTTGAATACTTCATTATTTGAAATTCAAATCATATATAGATTATCACAAAATGGATTAACTTTGCGTTTTAATTTTCACGTCAAATATCTCAAATAAATGATTCATTTCTTCGGAAACCAAAACAGTAAAGTATTCGCTGTTCAAGCCACAAAAGAATTATCAACTGCAACCATCTCAAAATTGACATGGTTATTTGCCAACCAACCTAAAATAGAACAAGCATCTCTAGATGCTTTTTTTGTTGGACCAAGAGCAGCAATGATAACACCATGGAGTACAAATGCTGTTGAAATTACTCAGAACATGGGAATTTCTGATATTATTAGAATTGAAGAATTCACTTCAGTCACAAATGATTTCAAGGATTTTGACCCAATGATTTCTGAAAAATATCAAAGTTTGAATCAAGAAATTTTTGATATCAATATTCAACCTGAAGCGATTTTAAACATTGAAGATATTTCAGCCTATAACGAGCAAGAAGGTTTATCGCTTAGTGAAGAAGAAGTTGCATATTTAGAAGGTGTTGCTAAAAAAATTGGCAGACCTCTAACGGATTCTGAAGTTTTCGGTTTTTCTCAGGTCAACTCAGAGCACTGTCGTCATAAAATATTCAATGGTACATTTGTTATTGATGGAGAAGAAAAAGAAACCTCTTTATTCAAACTTATTAAAGAAACATCAAAACAAAATCCAAACGATATTGTTTCAGCATACAAGGATAACGTTGCTTTTATAAAGGGACCTGTTGTTGAGCAATTTGCACCTCAACGTGCTGATATTCCTGATTATTATACAACAAAAGATTACGAATCTGTAATATCATTAAAAGCAGAAACTCACAATTTCCCAACAACCGTTGAACCATTTAATGGCGCAGCAACTGGTTCTGGTGGAGAAATTAGAGATAGACTTGCTGGAGGAAAGGGCTCATTGCCTTTAGCTGGAACAGCAGTTTACATGACCTCTTATTCAAGATTAAATGATGAACGTCCTTGGGAAAAAGCATTTCCAGAACGTAAATGGTTGTACCAAACTCCAATGGACATTTTAATTAAAGCTAGTAATGGTGCTTCTGATTTTGGAAACAAATTTGGTCAACCTTTAATATGTGGTTCGGTATTAACCTTTGAGCATAGCGATACTAATGGTAAAATCGGTTACGACAAAGTAATTATGCAAGCTGGTGGAATTGGATATGGTAAAGCAGATCAAGCCTTAAAAGACATCCCAAAAGAAGGTGATAAAATTGTTATTCTTGGTGGAGATAATTACAGAATCGGAATGGGTGGAGCGGCAGTTTCTTCAGCTGACACAGGTGCCTTAGCTTCTGGGATAGAATTAAATGCTGTACAACGTTCTAATCCAGAAATGCAAAAACGTGCAGCAAATGCCGTACGTGGTATGGTAGAAAGTGAAGAGAATTTTATTGTTTCTATTCACGATCATGGTGCAGGTGGACATTTAAATTGTTTATCAGAATTAGTTGAAGATACAGGTGGACATATCGATTTAGATAAATTGCCTGTTGGAGACCCTACATTATCTGCTAAAGAAAAAATTGGTAACGAATCTCAAGAACGAATGGGATTAGTTATTGCAGATAAACATTTAGACATTTTACATAAGATTGCAGATAGAGAACGTTCTCCTATTTATGATGTTGGTGAAGTGACAGGAAAACACAGATTTACTTTTGAATCTAAAACGACTGGTGAAAAACCAATGGATTTGGCATTAGAAGATATGTTTGGAAGTTCTCCTAAAACCATAATGAATGATGTTACTGTAGAAAAAGAATATAGTGGTATTTCATATAACACTAAAAATTTCTACGATTATTTAGATCAAGTCTTACAACTTGAAGCTGTGGCTTCAAAAGATTGGTTAACAAATAAAGTTGACCGTTGCGTTGGTGGAAAAGTTGCTAAACAACAATGTGTTGGCCCTTTACAAATACCACTAAACAATGTTGGTGTAATGGCATTAGATTTTAAAGGAAAGGAAGGTATTGCAACTTCAATTGGGCACTCTCCTATTTCTGGTTTAATTAATCCTGAATCGGGAAGTCGTAATTCTATTGCAGAAGCTTTAACCAATATTATTTGGGCACCTTTAAAAGAAGGTTTAAAAAGTGTTTCGCTTTCTGCAAATTGGATGTGGCCTTGTAAAAACGAGGGTGAAGATGCACGTTTGTATGAAGCTGTTAAAGCGATTTCAGAATTTTCAATAGACTTAGGTATTAATGTACCAACAGGAAAAGATTCGCTTTCAATGAAGCAAAAATATCCTGATGGTGATGTTATTTCTCCTGGTACAGTGATTATTTCTGCAGCGGCTAATTGTAATGATATAACTAAAGTTGTTGAGCCTGTTTTACAAAAAGGAAAAGGTTCTATTTATTATATTAATCTTTCTCAAGATTCTTACGAGTTAGGTGGAAGTTCTTTTGCACAAATCAATAATAAAATAGGTAATACAACACCTAATATTAAAAGTGCAGCTTACGTAAAAACTGTATTTAACACCATTCAAGATTTAATAAAGAAAGATCAAATTGCTGCAGGTCATGATGTGGCTTCTGGTGGATTAATTACAACTTTATTAGAACTTTGTTTTGCTGACAACAACTTAGGTGCTGAGTTAGATTTAACAAGTCTTGGTGAAAAAGATTCGTTTAAAGTCTTGTTTGCAGAAAACGCAGGACTCGTGTTTCAATCTGCAGATGATTCAATTGAAGTAGAATTATCTAAAGCAAATATTGAATTTCATAAAATTGGTGACGTTACTGAAAATGATGTTTTAGGAATTATAAATGGTAACGAAGTATTTACCATGACTATTTCGAGATTAAGAGATATATGGTTTAAAACCTCTTACTTACTCGACCAAAAACAAACTGCAAACAGCTTAGCTAAAGATAGATTTGATAACTATAAAAATCAAGCCTTAGACTTTAAATTGCCATCGCATTTTACAGGTAAAATGAACCAAATCGACTCTAACAAACCAAGACCAAAAGCTGCAATTTTAAGAGAAAAAGGAAGTAATTCAGAAAGAGAAATGGCAAATGCCATGTATTTAGCTGGTTTTGATGTTAAGGATGTTCATATGACGGATTTAATTTCTGGTAGAGAAACACTTGAAGATATTCAGTTTTTAGGTGCTGTTGGTGGTTTCAGTAATTCTGATGTTTTAGGTTCTGCTAAAGGTTGGGCTGGCGCTATAAAATATAACGAGAAAGCGAACAAAGTGATTAACAATTTCTTTAATCGTGAAGACACGCTTTCTGTTGGAATCTGTAATGGATGTCAATTAATGATGGAATTAGATTTAGTAAATCCAGAGCACGAGGTTCATGGAAAAATGACCTATAATGATTCTCATAAACATGAAAGTGGTTTCACTTCTGTTAAAATTCAAGAAAACAATTCTGTAATGCTATCTAGTTTAGCTGGCAGTACTTTAGGTGTTTGGATTTCTCATGGAGAAGGTAAATTTAGCCTTCCATATGCTGAAGACAAATACAATATTGTTGCTAAATATGGTTATGCTGAATATCCTGCAAATCCAAATGGTTCATATTTTAATACAGCTATGCTAAGTGATAAAACGGGTAGACATTTAGTTACAATGCCACACATTGAGCGTTCTATTTTTCAATGGAATTGGGCTAATTATCCACAAGATAGAAACGATGAGGTGTCACCTTGGCTAGAAGCTTTTGTTAATGCTAGACTATGGTTAGAAAAGTAGATTCTTAGTTCTACTTTCTGATGGAAAACAAATAATTTTCTTACTATGTAAAAAGCACTTTCAAAAAATTGAAAGTGCTTTTTACTTTTCTTAAACTTCGATTAAATTTTAAAAATACTTGGTATTTTGAAACTACAAATAAGGCAGAATCCCGTAACTCGATTCTAACATTCCTACAGCAAGCATCGCTAAAATACAAATGATTAGAATTCCTAATGGAATAACCCATCGATCTACCAACGATAGATTTTTTGGTCTTTCTTTGTCTCCTATTAATCCATTATTGTCTAAAAACATAGCTAATGCCCAAGCTAATACAGGATTAGTCACCATAGCTGTGAAAATACAGATACCTGCAGCTTGCGAACAAGCACTTTTTTTAACCATCTGAATTCCTGCCTCTATCATAGGTAAAAATACACCAACTAAAAGTGCAATTGCTCTTACAGGAGGCCAAACAGCGACGTCCATTGGAGCTCCTAAAATAGCTACAATAATAACCATTAGCCCTAATAAAATTGCTCCTGCCGGAATTGGTCTTTTAGCAATAGCAGCAGGTATCATATACGTTCCCCAAGATGATGTAATATTACCACCACCAACTGCAGTACCAACCATTTGCCTTATAGAACACATAGTCATCGTATCATCAACGTCCATTAGCACTTTTTCAGATTTCTTAGGATAATTCATTTCTTGAAAAATACGGTGTCCTAAAAAATCAGGAGACCACATAGCAACTGCTAAAATTGCAAAAGGTAAAGAGGCTAAAAAGTGTTGTGTATTTGGCAGACCAAGCATCCAACCTTCCTCTGTATTTCCCCACCAATAAACCGGATTAAGATTTGGTAATCCCATTTGCGTTGTAAACTGAAGATCAAAACTAGCACCTCCAATTAATGCAACTACTAATGCTGTAATTGCACAAGCGGGAATTGCCAACCAACGCTTCTCTACTCTAGCAAGATAACTATATAATATCACAGTAACAGCCAAAATAATTAACCCAAGATATCCCATTGATCCTGCTTCAACAGATGTGGACTCTAGTCCCAAACTCCATGTTTGAATGGTTTTAATCTGAACTAATGCTCCGGAAAACCCCAGAAATATTAATAATCCACCTGCAACTCCTTTACTTGTTAAGTTTACCAAGCGAGATCCTCCTTTAAAAAAACTTAGAAGAAGTCCAAATACACCAATTAAGATTGCTAAGGCTAATGGATGTGCACCAGCTAAAGCAATACTTGCTATAAGCGGAATCATAGGACCATGATTTCCTGCTAAATTTGCTCTTGGATTAAAAAATCCTGAAGCCAAAATCACAAATAACAGAGCAGGAATTAACATCTCAACTCGTGATACTTCTATTGCAAATTCTTTTCCTAATGTAACATGGTCCCATGCTTCGGTTAAGCCTTCTGCCCAAGCCATCATTACTGAAGAATACATGGCTACAATCCCAAGAGTTCCGGCAAATGCAGGCACTAAATCTTCCCATTCAAATCTAAAGTCTCTTCCTGGTAAATTCAGTTTATACCTTCTAGGTTTCATTATTTGTAACTCATGATCTAAATATTCTGATCGAGTTTCAAATTCTGACGCCTTTTTATGTTCTTCTTTATAAGTTTTCATGCGATTGTATTTTCTGCGTGAAATTGTGTTTTAACTATACTTATTCTGAAGTGTTTTACACTTTTAAAATAGTATGTACAAGCTCTTTATTTTATATGTTAACTCTTAAATAACAAACAACAAATTACACTCCTAAAAAGATATCACATCTCTTAAAGACCTATATTACAAGTAATTTATTTTTTTGAACGTGTTAGTTAACTTTAACTTTTTTGAAATAGTTACTGAGAATATTTGATGCTTCTATTAACTCCTCTTCTGTATTTTCTCTTGCATCTTTCAATTCATAATCCCAACCTAAAGCTTCCCATTTGTGGATACCTAATTTATGATAAGGTTGCAACTCTATTTGCTCTATAGTTTTATAGTCTTTAAAATGTTTACCAAGCGCATGCAGTAATTCTGGTTTATTAGTAATACCCGGAATCAATACGTAACGTAGCCACATTTTTTTACCTGAATCTTCTCTATGTTTTGCAAAATTGAAAGCAATCTCTTTATTAGGTTTACCAGTTAAAGCGATATAACCTTCTTCAGTCATATGCTTTATATCTAGCATTATTAAATCTGCATAATCGTCTAATAACTCTGTTGAGAAATGATTTAAAATTCTACCATTAGTATCAATATTGGTATTAATGCCTTCTTCTTTTAATCTCTTAAAAAATGAAATTAAGGCTTTAGCTTGCAACATAGGTTCACCACCTGAAACAGTAACACCACCTTTCTTCCCAAAGTAAGATTTCATTTTAATAGCCATTTGCACCAATTCCTCAATATGATATTCTTTACCTCCAGAGGTTGCAATAGAATCTGGATTATGACAATACATACATTTTAATTTACAACCTTGTAAGAATACAATAAAACGTATTCCCGGACCATCATGTGTCCCAAAGGATTCAATAGAGTGCACTCTTAGTATGTTTTCAGCTGTTTTGATTGGACTAGGTTTTAAATTAAGCATCTAAATAAAGATTGTTTTTAAACGCTTTATTTAGATGCTCTCAAAATATTAATAAAACTACATGGATTCGTGGAAAGAACGTGTAATAACTTCTAATTGCTGCTCTCTTGTTAACCTAACAAAGTTTACAGCGTAGCCAGAAACACGTATTGTTAATTGTGGATATTCTTCTGGGTGCTCCATAGCATCCATTAAAGTTTCCTTATTCAATACATTCACATTAACATGTTGTGCATTTCTTGAAAAATAACCATCTAATATAGTTGCTAAATTTTCTATTTGCTCCTCACTATCTGCCCCTAATGATTTGGGCACAATAGAGAATGTATTTGAAATACCATCTTGAGAATCTTCATAATCAATTTTAGCTACTGAATTTAATGATGCAATAGCACCTTGAGAATCTCGTCCGTGCATTGGGTTAGCACCTGGCGCAAAAGGAATTCCTTTAGCTCTACCATCTGGTGTTGCTCCTGTTTTCTTACCATAAGATACGTTAGATGTAATTGTTAACACAGACATTGTTGGTTCTGCATTTTTATACACTGGTAACTGCTTTAATTCGTTGTTAAAATCGGCTACTGCTTTTGCTGCTAATGTATCTACTCTATCATTATCATTTCCATAGCAAGGGAACTCGCCTTCAATTTTAAAATCAACAGTTAAACCATCTTCATCTCTTATAGGTTTTACTTTAGCATATTTTATAGCTGAAAGTGAATCTGCAACAATAGATAATCCTGCAATACCATAGGCAATATTAATACTTGGATTAGTATCTATAAGAGCCATTTGAGCTTTTTCGTAATAATATTTATCGTGCATGTAGTGAATAATGTTCATTGAATCATTATAAACTCTCGCTACTTCTTTCATCGCTATTTTAAAGTTAGCCATTACTTTATCATAATCTAAATACTCACAGTCACAAGCTTCAATGCCTTCTACCATTTGTACTCCTGTTTCTTCACAACGACCACCATTAATAGCTAATAATAAAGTTTTAGCTAAGTTTGTACGTGCACCAAAGAATTGAATAGATTTACCTAACTCTTGGTAAGAAACACAACAAGCAATTCCATAATCATCAGAACCTCTGCTTTTTCTCATTAATTCATCATTTTCAAACTGAATTGAAGATGTATCAATTGAAACCTTTGCACAGTAATCTTTAAAATTTTGTGGTAAATCTTCAGACCAAAGAATTGTCATATTTGGTTCTGGTGAAGGTCCTAAATTATATAATGTATTTAAGAAACGGTAAGATGTTTTAGTTACTTTAGTTCTTCCATCATCAAACATTCCACCAATAGCTTCAGTTACCCAAGTAGGATCACCTGCAAATATTTCATCGTATGCTCCCATTCTTAAGTGACGCACCATTCGTAATTTCATAACGAATTGATCAATGTACTCTTGTGCTTCTACTTCAGTGATTATACCATCTTGTAAATCGTTCTCAATATATATATCTAAAAATGTAGAAACATTTCCTAAAGACATTGCTGCACCATCTTGCTCTTTTACAGCTGCTAAATAAGCCATATAAGTCCATTGCACAGCTTCTTGAGCATTTTCTGCAGGTCTTCCTAAATCTAAATTATATTTAGCACCCAATTGAATCATTTCTTTTAATGATTTTATTTGCTCAGAAACTTCTTCGCGCAAACGAATAACAGCCTCTGTCATTGGACCTGTAATATTTTCTTTATCTTCTTTTTTAGTTTCTATTAAATAATTTAGGCCATAAAGTGCAACTCTACGATAATCGCCAATTATTCTTCCTCTTGCATAATTATCTGGTAAGCCTGTTAAAAAACCTAAAGAACGGAATTTTTTAATTTCAGTAGTATAAGCATCAAAAACACCATCGTTATGAGATTTTACATATTTTGAAAACAACTCAGTTATAGCTTCGTTAGGTTTAACACCTTGTTCTGACAATGCTTTCTGCACAACTTTAAAACCTCCAAAAGGCTTCATAGTTCTTTTTAATAATTCGTCTGTTTGTAAACCAACGATTACTTCGTTGTCTTTATCAATATAACCTGCTTCAAAAGCACTTACGGTAGAAATAGTTTCTGTATCAACAGAACGAACGCCATTATTTTGTCTTTCCTCTTTAGTTGCTTCTTTACAAACATCCCATAATTTCTGAGTTTTGGCACTTGGACCAACTAAGAATTCACTTGTGCCATGGTAAGGTGTAATATTATTTACAACAAAATCTCTTACGTTGACCGATTCAGTCCAAATTCCGTTTTTAAATTCTTTTACTTCCATTCTAATATTTATTAATATTTTGTAATTCTTTTATTTTTCTGAACACGACAAAAATAAATACTAGACATTTTAATAAACCTGACATTTATCAGGTTCAATCAAAAACAACCCCATTTTTAGATGATTTATTTACGAAAACGTTTGAAAAAACAGCATTTGAATGCTAAAAAAATATCGATTTGACCAAAACATTAAAAATTCACTAAAAACCTCAGAAGATGGATGCTATTAACTTCATAAAATTAAAAATGAATAAAGATTAATTAGAGAATTAAATAGTACTTAACATTTAATTTCTTCCCAATAAAAAAGCTCTTCCTATTAAAGAAGAGCTTTTTAGTTTATTAATTCCTAAAACTTCAATTTGAAATGATAATATGTTTTGATACTTTTAATCCTTCATTATTAGTTAGATTAAGAATATAAGTACCGCTTTCTAAATTTGATAAATCCATTGAAAGCTGAGAATTTATAAACTCTGGTTTTTTATCTAAAATCAATTGACCTGTTATACTATAAATCTTTATCAGTTCAATTTCTGTATTATTTAATACTTTAATAGTTAAATTATTATTTGTAGGAACAGGATAGATACTTACGCTACTTAAAAACTCTTCTTCATCAGTAGATAAAGTCTCAGAACCAAAAAATTCTATTTCGGCTATAGTACTCCATGCACTTGTTCTTGAGTCGCCTGCACTATTAAACCTCCCAAATCCAATCATTTTTACATAACGTGCATTTGCGGTAATCTCGTACAGATTAAAATCCATTGTATTAGTTGCTGTTAATAGCAGATTGTCTATAGCTGGCAAAATTTTAGTAAAATCAGAAGTATTTGTACCTGTTGTGGATACCCAAATTTGATAACCAAAAGCATCCGATTTATTAGTGGTGCTAAACTGAATTAAATCTAAACTGTACTCAGAACCTAAATCATAGATTATATATTCTCCATCTCCTTTATAATCTCCAGAAACAATTGCGCCATCTTGTGCTGCCCAAATAGATGCACTTGTATTTACTTTATCTAAAGTGTTAATTGCAACTTCTGGTGGACTATCACTAGCATTATCGCTAGAAAAAGAATGAACTGATACTGGTCCACCTCCTGGAATATCATTTATAAGATCATACAGATCTGTTAAACTTACTCCGTCTTGTGTCACTGTTAATGTTCTCACTATACCATCACCTCCTGGATCTTGTGTAAAAGTTACAGAACCGGTTCTACTATTTGTATCTGTGTTTTCTGTAACGGTAACCGAAACTGTTTCATCTCCCGTACTAGAATTAATATCTATAGAAATCCAAGTATCATTAGACATCGCTGTCCAACTCACATTAGCATATACAGAAACGTCATAACTGTTTGCCTCAGCGGCAAGCACATCTAAACTACCTACAGTTAATGACTCAGGAATTTCTATAGTACAATTTCCATCCGTTATATTACCGCCTAAATTATCTAAAAAACAAGCACCAATTCCGTAACCTACCATATCATCTGTTGTAGGTTCATAAACTCCCATATCTGCTCCTTTACCTGTTGAGCCAGTACCAGAAAAAGTAAATATTTCTCCATCTGAAATTGCAGTAATTGCTGTCTCTTCAGAGAAACCTGTATTAGTTTCTCCTAAAGCACTTCCTGTGTAAACGTTTCCTGTGTATGCTAAAGTTGTACCAAGATCAGCATAAGATGTCACTGTATCTCCTGTAATAACATCTGTAATATTAGCATTTCCTGTAGAAAAGTATATTAAATTATTAGAAACTGTTCCTGTTGGATCCGTAGACCCTTTATCTGTATTATAAAATAAAGGTGCATTTGTATTTATAATTGTATTATTAGAAACATTAATATTTTCAACTTTCTGATAACCGTTTGAATTATTATCAGAAGTACATGGGACAGCATTATTAGCACTTCCGCCTAAAAATGTTATTCCATTGTTCCATTTAGCTTGGTCAACCACTGTAATACAATCTTGAATATAATTATTAGTTATAATATGTTCACTATCAACAATTCTAATTCCTCCTGTACCATCAACATTTCCGCCTAAAAAATAATTTCCATCAACCGTAGCGTTAGAACCATGTCGTAAAACTAAAGAACCTCTACATCTTCTAAACGTATTATTAACATAAGAGTTGTTTTTACTTTTATTAGTAATTATTTCATTTTCACCATCTGCTTCTACAAAATAATTGTTACTCACAATAGTACTACTATCAACATTTTGATAAGAACTTGTACCAATACGAATAGTTTCACTATCTCCTGCATTGGTTAACGATGCATCAATTTTTTCATAATTATAAAAATAATTATTACTAATTGTATGACCTACAATATCACAACTCGTGTTAATTTCTGGTTGGCCATCATCAACCGGAGGATAGGCATTATAAGCCAGTTCTACCAAAATCATATTACCAGAACTTACCTTATTCATAAATGAACAATTAATAACTGTATTGTAGTTACCATATAGCATTACCCAATTATGTTTCTCACTAGTTCCAGTTTCCATATCATCTGGATCAATCCCTAAACCATCCATAGCACAGTTTTGCATAATACTATGATTGGCATAATCGTCACCATCTCTAAACTCAATTACACTACTTGATCCGTAACCACCTTGCCAATGAAAACCATCTACGATAACATAATCTCCACCAATCCTTAATTGCAACCCTCCCGTAAATTTAACACCACCTGGTGTTTGAGCTCTAAAAGTAATTGGCATTGCTGCTGTACCAGTAGTAGGCGAAAATTTAATTCTCTCATCAGTATTATAAATTCCATCTGCTAAAATAACAGTATCGCCTGCTGCAAGTGTGTCAAACAAATCCTCAAGTGCATCTATATCATCAAGATTAGCCACGTTATAGGTTGTTTGAGCAAACAAACTTATTGTGGACAACATTAAAATAGTGAGCATAAAAAAAGTACGAGACTTTAAAGCGTAAAAATTCTTCATAAACGTTTAATTATTTAGTTATCTATACTGAAAATTAGTTAATTCCGAATTGGTACACCAATCTGGTTAACCAATTAAATTCGATTTAAAAGTAATAAAAAAATCAAAAAATAGAATAGAAAAAATTAAAAAAATTATGAGATTTCTAAAAAATGAGTGGTTTTATTAATAAACTGATCCTTTTTTGCAAGCATATTTGAAAATCCTTTTTATTTTCATAATTTGCGATAATATAACTGCAACATACAAATGACTGAAATAACAAGACTTTTTGATTTTCCATACTATCAACTAAAACACAAACCAAATAAAGCTGCTTTAGTTACTAAATACAACGGAAAATGGACACCAACGTCAACACAAGAATATATTGATAAAGCAAATACCATCAGTAGAGCTTTATTAAAACTTGGTGTTCAAAAGAATGATAAAATCGCAGTTATTTCCACGACGAATAGGACGGAATGGAACATTATGGATATTGGTATTCTGCAACTTGGTGCACAAAACATACCAATATACCCTACAATTTCAGCTGAAGATTATGAATATGTCTTAAATCATAGCGAATCTATATACTGTTTTGTTTCAGATGCTGATGTTTTAGAAAAAGTTAGAAAAGTACAAGCAAACACAAAAATTAAAGAGGTTTACTCTTTCAATCATATTGAAGGTTGTAAACATTATTCAGAATTATTTGAATTAGGTAAAGATGAAAGTAACCAACCTGAAGTTGAAGCTAGAAAAGATGCTGTAAAACCAGATGATTTAGCTACAATTATTTATACTTCTGGTACTACAGGAAGACCTAAAGGTGTTATGCTGTCTCATTGGAATATTACAAGTAATGCCTTAGACAGCTCACCAAGAGTACCTTTAGTAGAAGGAGATAATCGTATATTAAGCTTCTTACCTATCTGCCATATTTTTGAACGTCTTTTAATTTATGTTTATCAACACGCTGGCGCTTCTATATATTTTGCTGAAGCTATTGATAAAATTGGTGATAATGCAAAAGAGATAAAACCAAATTTAATGAGTGTTGTACCTCGATTACTTGAAAAAGTATTCGATAAAATAATGCTTAAAGGCGAAGAACTAACTGGTATAAAAAAAGGCTTATTCTTTTGGGCAGTTAGATTAGGTGAACGCTGGGAACCTTATGGTGCAAATGGCGCTTGGTATGAATTTCAACTAAAAATAGCTAACAAATTAATATTTAGTAAATGGCGTGATGCGCTTGGTGGAGAATTAGGAACTATGGTTTCTGGTAGTGCAGCATTACAGCCAAGATTAGCTAGAATTTTTGGCGCTGCTAAAATGTTAGTTATGGAAGGTTATGGCTTAACAGAAACTTCTCCTGTAGTCGCTGTTGGCTTATATAAAGATAACGGTTACAAAGTAGGTACTGTTGGTAAACCTATCGCCAACGTAGAGGTAAAAATCGCAGATGATGGCGAAATATTAATAAAAGGACCAAACGTAATGTTAGGGTATTACAAAGACCCAGAAAAAACAGCAAGTGTAATGACAGATGATTATTTCCACACGGGAGATAAAGGAATCATTGATGCTGAAGGCTTCTTAAAAATTACAGGTCGTAAAAAAGAAATGTTTAAAACATCTGGAGGAAAATATGTTATTCCACCACTGTTAGAAAACGATATGAAACAATCCCTTTTCATTGAACAAATTATGGTTGTTGGTGAAGGTGAAAAAATGCCAGCTGCTTTAATTCAACCAAATTTCGATTTTATTCGCGATTGGATAGACCATAAACAAAATGGTGTTGGTAAAACAAATACAGAAATAGCAAATTCAGAACTTGTTATTAATCGTATTCAACTAGAAATAGACAAATACAATAAACACTTTGGAAAATGGGAACAAATTAAGCGATTTGAGCTCACGCCAGATGTTTGGTCTATAGATGGAGGTCAATTGACACCTACCATGAAAATGAAACGTGCAATCATTAAAGACCTTTATCAAGATCTTTATGATAAGATTTATCGCTAATTATTTAAAAGATATTACAATCTATTCACGGTTTATTAGAAATTTAATAACGAATCGTGCTTCCATGCTATTGGACAGCTAGTGCATACCTGATTGTTAGTTTTATAATACAATAATTAAGATTATCTTAAAAAACTAACCTCAAAAAAAGACTTCTCGAAATTATCACCCACGATAATTGAAGTATTGACAATTTAATATTTTCTTAATTTATTATGCGTGCATAGTATTTTTTACTATATTTGATTCCCAATACTGTTTCATGAAAGACAAAACAATAGACTACATACTGAGAACCACATGGTTAGCTGTTAACAAAATGTACAATGAAGAGGCGTTAAAATTTGACTCAACAATGGCAACAGGATTTGCTTTGTTGAGTATTGATCCAGAAAACGGAACACCGTCAACATCCTTAGGACCAAAAATGGGAATGGAGGCTACTAGCCTATCTAGAACCTTAAAAACTATGGAAACTAAAGGATTGATAGAACGTAAACCAAACCCAGAAGACGGAAGAGGTGTTTTAATCTTTCTAACGGAATTTGGAATAGAAAAAAGAAACTATTCAAAAGAGCGCGTTATCACTTTTAACGAAACAATAAGAGCTAATGTTTCTGAAGATGAATTGGCTAACTTTCAAAAAGTAGCCGATGTTATAAATAATATGATTTCAAATAAACAGATATACAACAAAAAAGAACACATTTTAAAGTAAGATGAGCAAACGTAGAATTAAAAAAGTTGCGATTATTGGTTCCGGAATTATGGGATCAGGTATCGCCTGTCACTTCGCCAATATTGGTGTAGATGTATTACTATTAGACATTGTTCCTAGAGAACTAAACGACAAAGAAAAAGCTAAAGGTTTAACTTTAGAAGACAAAGTCGTAAGAAATAGATTAGTAAACGATGCCTTAACAGCATCTTTAAAATCTAAGCCCTCTCCTATTTACAGTCAATCTTTTGCTAGTCGTATCACTACAGGTAACTTAGAAGATGATATTGCTAAGGTTGCAGATGTAGATTGGATTATGGAAGTTGTAGTTGAAAGACTAGACATCAAAAAAATGGTGTTCGAAAACTTAGAAAAATACCGTAAGCCAGGAACATTAATTACATCAAATACGTCTGGTATTCCAATCAAATTTATGAGTGAAGGTCGTAGTGAAGATTTCCAGAAGCATTTCTGTGGAACGCACTTCTTTAATCCAGCGCGTTACTTAAAATTATTCGAAATTATTCCTGGACCAAAAACAGATGCTTCTGTTTTAGAGTTTTTAAATGAATATGGCGAAAAGTTCTTAGGAAAAACATCTGTTATTGCTAAAGACACTCCTGCTTTCATAGGAAACAGGGTTGGTATTTTTAGCATACAGAGTTTATTTCATGCGGTTAAAGATTTAGATTTAACTATCGAGGAAGTCGATAAATTATCAGGACCAGTAATTGGTCGTCCTAAATCGGCAACCTTCCGTACAGTTGATGTTGTAGGTTTAGATACTTTGGTTCACGTGGCTAACGGAATTAGAGAAAATTGCCCTAATGACGAACGTTTAGAGTTATTTAAATTACCAGATTTCATCAACACAATGATGGAAAACAAATGGTTAGGAAGTAAAACTGGACAAGGTTTTTATAAAAAGAATGTTTCAGCCGATGGGAAAAAAGAAATTCTTTCTCTTGACTTAAACACCTTAGAATACCGTTCTGCGAAACGCGCAAAATTCGCAACTTTAGAAATGACTAAAACTATTGATAAAGTAGTAGATCGTTTTAAAGTATTAGTAAAAGGAAAAGATAAAGCAGGTGAGTTTTACAGAAAAAGCTTCACGGCATTATTTGCTTACGTATCTAATCGTATTCCAGAAATTTCAGATGAGCTTTATAAGATTGATGATGCTATGAAAGCTGGTTTTGGTTGGGAACACGGACCTTTCCAAATTTGGGATGCTATTGGAGTTGAAAAAGGAATTGAATTAATGAAAGCGGAAGGTTTAGAGCCTGCTGCTTGGGTTAATGACATGCTTGCTTCTGGCAACATGTCATTCTACACTGTAAAAGATGGTGCTTCATATTTCTATGATATTCCTTCTAAAAAACAAACTAAAATACCTGGTCAAGATAGTTTCATCATCCTTGATAATATTAGAAAAACAAACGAAGTGTTTAAAAACTCTGGTGTTGTTATCGAAGATATCGGAGACGGAATCCTTAACCTAGAATTCCAATCTAAAATGAACACTATTGGTGGAGACGTTTTAGCTGGATTAAATAAAGCTATTGATTTAGCAGAAAAAGATTTTGCTGGTTTAGTCGTTGGTAACCAAGCTGCAAACTTCTCTGTTGGTGCAAACATCGGAATGATTTTCATGATGGCTGCAGAACAAGAATATGATGAGCTTAACATGGCTATCAAATATTTCCAAGATTCTATGATGCGTATGCGTTATTCTTCTATCCCAACTATCTCTGCTCCTCACGGAATGGCTTTAGGTGGTGGATGTGAATTATCATTACACGCGGATAAAGTAGTTGCAGCAGCAGAAACTTACATGGGACTTGTAGAGTTTGGTGTTGGTGTTATTCCTGGTGGTGGTGGTTCTAAAGAAATGGCCTTAAGAGCGCAAGACCTTTTCCATAAAGGCGATGTACAATTAAACGTTTTACAAGAGCATTTCTTAACTATTGGTATGGCTAAAGTATCTACTTCTGCTTACGAAGCTTTTGACTTAAACTTATTGCAAAAAGGAAAAGATGTTGTGGTTGTAAACAAAGACCGTCAAATAGCAGTTGCAAAACAACACGCTATGCTAATGGCTAATTCAGGTTACACACAACCAGTAAAAAGAGATGACGTTTTAGTTCTAGGTAAACAAGCATTAGGAATGTTTATGGTAGGTACAGACTCTATGGAAGACTCTAACTACATTTCTGAACACGATATGAAAATCGCTAATAAATTAGCTTACGTAATGGCTGGTGGAGATTTATCTGAACCAACACGCGTAACAGAACAATATTTATTGGATTTAGAGCGTGAAGCTTTCTTAAGTTTATGTACAGAGCGTAAAACTTTAGAACGTATTCAGCACATGTTAACAAAAGGTAAACCTTTAAGAAACTAAGAAAAATGAAAACAGCATATATAGTAAAAGCATATAGAACCGCAGTTGGTAAAGCACCAAAAGGCGTGTTCCGTTTTAAAAGAACAGATGAATTGGCAGCAGAAACCATCAAGTATATGATGAAGGAATTGCCAGGTTTAGACCCAAAGCGTATTGACGATGTTATTGTTGGTAACGCAATGCCAGAAGGTTCTCAAGGATTAAATATGGCACGTTTAATCTCTTTAATGGGATTAGATATTGTGGATGTTCCTGGTGTAACTGTAAACCGTTTTTGCTCTTCTGGAGTAGAAACAATTGGTATGGCAACTGCAAAAATACAAGCTGGAATGGCAGATTGTATTATTGCTGGTGGAGCAGAAAGTATGAGTAGCGTACCAATGACTGGTTTTAAACCAGAATTGAACTACGATATCGTAAAAGCTGGTCATGAAGATTATTATTGGGGAATGGGAAATACTGCAGAAGCTGTTGCAAAACAGTTTAAAGTATCTCGTGAAGACCAAGATGAGTTTGCATTCAATTCGCATATGAAAGCATTAAGAGCGCAAGCTGAAAATCGTTTTCAAGATCAAATTGTACCAATTGAAGTAGAACAAACTTATATTGATGCTAACGGAAAGAAGGCAACAAAATCGTACACAGTAACTAAAGATGAAGGTCCTCGTGCAGGAACTAGCAAAGAAGCTTTAGCTAAACTTAGAGCAGTGTTTGCTGCTGGAGGAAGTGTTACAGCTGGTAACTCGTCACAAATGAGTGATGGAGCTGCTTTTGTAATGGTTATGAGCGAAGACATGGTTAAAGAGTTAGGTTTAGAGCCAATTGCAAGAATGGTAAACTATGCTGCAGCAGGTGTTGAGCCTCGTATTATGGGTATTGGACCAGTAAAAGCTATTCCAAAAGCACTAAAACAAGCAGGATTAAAACAAGACGATTTAGCTTTAATTGAGTTAAATGAAGCTTTTGCTTCTCAATCTTTAGCTGTAATTAGAGAACTAAATCTTAATCCAGATATTATTAATGTAAATGGTGGTGCAATTGCACTTGGTCATCCATTAGGATGTACAGGAGCAAAATTATCTGTACAACTTTTTGACGAAATGCGTAAGCAAGACATGAAAGGTAAGTATGGAGCAGTAACCATGTGTGTTGGAACCGGTCAAGGTGCTTGTGGAATATTCGAATTTTTAAACTAATTAAAGAACTTAATACAATACTATAAAATGGCAGATTTAGAAAAAGATATCCTACGTGGAGGTCAATTCTTAGTAAAAGAAACAAAATGTGAAGATGTGTTTACTCCTGAAGATTTTTCAGAAGAGCAAACAATGATGAAAGATTCTGTAATGGAATTTAATGATCGTGAAATTATTCCTCATAAAGCACGTTTTGAAGCTAAAGATTATGCATTAACAGAAGACGTTATGCGTAAAGCTGGAGACATGGGGTTTTTAAGTGTAGCTGTTCCTGAAGCTTATGGTGGAATGGGAATGGGATTTGTATCTACTGTATTAACTTGTGACTATATTTCTTCTGGAACAGGATCATTTAGTACTGCTTTTGGTGCACATACAGGAATTGGGACTATGCCAATTACTTTATATGGTACAGAAGAACAAAAACAAAAATATGTACCAAAATTAGCTTCTGGTGAGTGGTTTGGAGCTTACTGTTTAACAGAGCCTGGAGCTGGATCTGATGCAAATTCTGGTAAAACAACTGCTGAATTATCTGCAGATGGAAAATCATACAAAATTAACGGTCAAAAAATGTGGATCTCAAATGCAGGTTTCTGTAGTGTGATGATCGTTTTTGCTCGTATTGAAGGTGATAAAAATATTACTGGATTTATAGTTGAATATAATGGAGATACTCCAAATGGGATTACTTTAGGTGAAGAAGAGCACAAATTAGGAATTCGTGCATCATCTACACGTCAAGTATTCTTTAACGACACTGTAGTACCAGTAGAAAATATGTTAGCTGGTCGTGGTGAAGGGTTTAAAATTGCAATGAATGCACTTAACGTTGGTCGTATAAAGCTTGCTGCTGCATGTTTAGATTCTCAACGTAGAATTTTGTCTACTGCTGTAAATTATGCTAAAGAGCGTAAACAATTTAAAACTCCTATTGCAGATTTTGGAGCAATCAAAGTAAAGTTAGCTGAAATGGCTGCTAGTACTTATGCTGGTGAATCTGCTACGTATAGAGCTGCAAAAAATATTGAAGACAGAATCGCAATGCGTGAAGCTGCTGGAAATACACATCAAGAAGCAGAACTTAAAGGTGTTGAAGAATATGCAATAGAATGTTCTATTTTAAAAGTTGCAGTATCTGAAGATGTACAAAATGCTGCAGATGAAGGTATCCAAATTTTTGGTGGAATGGGATTCTCTGAAGAAACGCCAATGGAGTCTGCTTGGAGAGATGCTCGTATTGCTCGTATATATGAAGGTACTAACGAAATTAACAGAATGTTAGCTGTTGGTATGTTAGTGAAAAAGGCAATGAAAGGTCATGTAGACTTATTAGGTCCTGCTTCTAAAGTACAAGAAGAATTAATGGGAATTCCTTCTTTTGAAACTCCTGATTATTCTGAATTATTTTCAGAAGAAAAGCAAATGATTGCAAAACTTAAGAAAACATTCTTAATGGTTGCTGGTGGAGCCGTTCAAAAATTCGGACCTCAACTAGAAGAGCACCAACAATTATTAATTGCTGCTGCAGATATCTTAATTGAAATCTATATGGCAGAATCTGCAATTTTAAGAACAGAGAAAAACGTGAAGCGTACTAGCGAAGCAGAGCAATCTGCACAAATCGCAATGGCTAAATTATATTTATATCACGCTGTAGATATCGTTGAAGAAAAAGGAAAAGAAAGCATTATTTCTTTTGCTGAAGGCGATGAGCAACGTATGATGTTAATGGGACTTAAACGCTTTACTAAATATGCCAACTATCCAGATATTGTAGATTTACGTATTGAGATTGCAGAAAAAGTAAAAGCAGAAAATAAGTACTGTTTCTAATGATTCAATAATTAGACTAACTCAAATAATTCTAATTATAAAGCCAATTCAACCGATGTGAAATTTGGATTGAATTGGCTTTTTTATTTTACTACCTTTAGTTTTTAAAAAAAACTATCATGAGAATTATTACACTTTTTATCTGCTGTTTATATTCATCACTTTCACTCTCCCAATCGAACACAGAAATATTTCTTATCGATTTAGACGTCAATAATTCAAAAATTGAACTTAGTAATGCAAAAAACATTTCAAATAACGATGGCTACGATAACCAACCTTCGTTTTTAGATGAGCGTTATATAGTTTTTGCTTCTACAAGAAATGGGCAAACAGATATTGCTAAATATGATACACGCTATAATGCCAAAATATGGACCAACCATACAGAAGGAGGCGAATACTCACCATTAAAAATTCCAAATAAGCATGAAATTTCTGCAGTCCGCTTAGATTTAGATGGTAAACAACGTTTATATACGTATAGCTTAAGCAACGGCCAATCTACAGAACTCATTAACAACTTAATAGTTGCGTATTATACATGGTTTGATGAAAATACAATTGTATCTGCTGTCATTGAAGATAAAGAACTAAATCTATATGTTTCTAATCTACTAGATGGCACCAATACCAAATATGCTTCAAACGTTGGGCGATCGTTTCATAAAATCCCAAATTCTAATCTTGTCAGTTTTATTTCAAAAGAAAACGAAAACCAATGGCAAATAAAATCATTGAATCCTAAAACTGGTGTCATCAAAGTGATTGCAAACACTTTAACAGGCGTTGAAGATATTTGTTGGTTAACGAGTAAAACTATACTTTCAGGAAAAGACAGTACACTATTTAAACTAACCTTAAATAAAGATAATAATTGGAAAACAGTTTCTGATTTGACTTCATCAGGAATCACTAAAATCACACGACTTTCAGCAAACCTTTCTGCTACAAAATTGTTAATTGCTGCCGATATTAACTCGACCGACACAACAGAAGAATCAATTAATGAAACGGTAGATGAAACTAACCAAGACATCAATGAAACAGACACAAATCTCACTTCTGAAATAGCCTCTCAAATTGTCCAAAACCACATTAAACCTTTTAATAATAGACAATTAGAGGAATTCGCTAATTCTTTTGATGCAGACGTTATTGTCAACAGATTTCCAAGTGAAAAAATGTATTCTGGCAGAAATACACTTAAAGAAAACTATAGACAATTTTTTAAAAACAATAAAAAATCAATAGTTAAAGTAATTAACCGTATGACCTTAAAAAACATCATTATTGATGAAGAATTGGTTACTTTAAATAATAGAACAATTAGACAAGCAGTAATATATAAAGTCGATTCTGAAAATATAGATTCAATGACATTTATTAGAAACTCTAATACAACTTCTAATCCAGAAACTATTGTTAACCAGCAGTTAGAAGCCTATAACAATAAAGATATTGATGCTTTTACTTATACATATTCAGAAAACATTAAACTTTATAGTTTTCCTGATACATTAAATTCTGACGGTCAAGAAGCCATAAAAAAAGGATATACTTCTTTTTTTAATAGTGTACCAGATTTAAATGCCGAAATTGTAAATAGAATAGTGATAGGGAATATGGTAATTGATAAAGAGAAAGTCCTTATAAATGGCAAAATATATTACGCCATTGCAATTTATGAAGTTGAAAACGAACTAATTTCTAAAGTTACTTTTATACAATAATTATAATGAAGTATTTAATACTCTTCTTACTGGTAATATTAGTAAGCAACGCTCAAACTGAAAAAACATTAGCACCAAAACTAGAAAACATTGCATGGATTTCTGGCACTTGGCAAGGTGAAGCTTTTGGTGGAATTACAGAAGAAATTTGGAGCGAACCATCTGCTGGTTCTATGATGGCTTCGTTTAAATTTATAAATGACGGTAAAGTCTCTTTTTACGAAATTGAAGTTATTAGAGAAGTAGAAAATACATTAATGCTTCAATTAAAACATTTTAGATGGGATTTAAAAGGTTGGGAAGGAAAAGATGAGACCGTAGATTTCCCTTTAATAAAAATCACAGAAAACAAAGTGGTTTTTGAAGGTATGATTTTTGAAAAAGTATCTGAATCTGAAATGAATATTTTTGTTGATATTGAAACAAAAGGCAAAACAGAAACCGTTAAATTCAACTATAAAAAGAAAATAGACAAACCTGTAAATCAATTCAATACTGTAAAAAAAGCAACCATAAAACCAGTAATAGATGGAAAAGCAGATGAAGAAATCTGGAAAAATAATACATGGTTACCCTTAGATCAAAGATGGCTAGGTAATCCTTATACAGAAGAAGATTTTTCTGGTCGTTACAAATTAACTTGGACAGAAGACGCGCTTTATCTTTTAGCAGAAATAGAAGATGACAAATTAATAGATAACAATAAAAACCCATTAATTGCATGGTGGGACGATGATTGTCTTGAGGTTTTTATAGATGAAGATAATAGTGGTGGCGAACATCAATTTAACCATAATGCGTTTGCGTATCATATTGCTCTAGACGGAAATGTAGTTGATATGTCAACCCAGAAAAAAGGAAAACTTTACAATTCTCACATAGAATCTAAACGCGTTACCACAGTAAACAAGACCATTTGGGAAGTTAGAATCTCTCTATTCAATGACACGTATAAAGATGATGCTGAAAATTCTCCTATAAAACTGCAAGCTGGCAAATTAATGGGCTTTGCTCTAGCCTACTGCGATAATGACAATAGCAAGGAACGCGAAAATTTTATTGGCTCTGTATATGTTGACGGAGAAGACAAAAATAGAGGTTGGATTGATGCCAATATTTTCGGAACTTTAAAACTTATAAATAACTAAGCTATGAAACATCTAATTCCGCTATTTCTACTTCTATTATCATTAAATGCATTTACGCAAACAGATCAAAAAATCTATGACATCGTTGATGCAATTTCTGAAGAAAATTTGCGTAATGATGTTAAAAAACTTGCCGATTTTGGCACAAGACATACCTTAAGTGATACTATTTCAGCCACAAGAGGCATTGGTGCTGCTCGTCGTTGGATAAAATCCGAATTCGATAATATATCTAAAGATTGTAACAACTGCCTCAACGTATTTTATCAGAATAACTTCGTTGAAAAAGGAACGAACCAACGCATCGTTAAAGATGTCAATGTGGTTAATGTAGTTGCCATTCAAAAAGGCACAAAATATCCTAATCGTTTTATTATAATGAGTGGTGATATTGATTCTAGAGTTACTGACCCAAACGATTTTACATCAGATGCTCCAGGTGCAAATGATAATGCAACTGGCATGGCTGGTGCAATGGAAGCAGCTAGAGTTTTATCTCAATATAAATTTGAAAACAGTATTATCTATGTCGGACTTTCAGGCGAAGAGCAAGGTTTATTTGGTGGACAAGGGTTAGCGAAATATGCTAAAGAACAGAATTGGGATATTATAGGAGTTTTAAACAATGATATGATAGGTAACATCTCTGGTGTAGATGGTGTGATTGACAACCGTACATTCCGAATTTTTTCAGAACCAATCACTACAGCAGAAACAGACCCTGAAATATTAACAAAACAAAATACAACACGACGTTATTATGGTGGCGAAGTTGATGGTATTTCACGTCAATTGGCTCGTTACGTATATAAAACCACAAAAACTTATATGCCAGAGATGAATCCGATGTTAGTTTACAGATTAGATCGTTTTGGTCGAGGTGGACACCATAGACCTTTTAATGACATAGGTTTTGCAGGATTAAGAATCATGGAAGCACATGAAAACTACACGCAACAACATCAAGATATCCGTACAGAAAACAGCATCAATTATGGTGATACTTTTGAGCATGTTAATTTTCCTTATTGTAAAAAACTAACCGCTGTAAATGCTATTACAATGGCGAGCCTTGCTTCTGCTCCACCTGCTCCAACCGAAGTTGGCATTGGAGGCATTGTTGAAGCTTCTGCCAAATTAAAATGGAGTAAAGTAGATGGTGCTAAAGGCTATAAAATTTATTGGAGAGATACAACATCACCTACTTGGGACAACAGTCGTTATGTAGAAAACGAAACAGAATTTACTCTGAATGGCATAGTAATAGACAACTCGCTTTTTGGTGTCGCTTCTGTTGGAGAAAATGGGCACGAGAGTGTTGTTGTTTTCCCTAATAAAATTATGAGATAAATATCCATTTCTAGCCTTTAATAAAGGAAGGAACTATAACGTAAATCATCATGAAAAACTTTTTAGTATTGCTTACTGCAATATTTCTAGTATCTAGTTGTCAAGGCCAAGGCTTACTAACAGATAAAAACAACTTTACAAAACAAGATACTTTAAGAGGAAGCATAACACCAGAACGTGAATGGTGGGATTTAACCTATTACCATCTTGATATTGAAGTAAAACCTGAAGACAAATTCATTTCAGGAAAAAACACAATTCAGTATAAAGTTTTGAAGCCTTTTCAGGTGATGCAAATCGATTTACAAGACCCTTTAAAAATTACTAAAGTACTTCAAGACGGAAAAGAATTAGAAGTAAAACATAACAGTAATGCACATTTTATAACCTTAAACAAAAATCAAGACACTGGAGCAACTCATACTATTGATGTCTATTACCAAGGTCATCCAAAGGAAGCGAAACGTGCACCTTGGGATGGTGGATTTTCATGGAAAAAAGATAAAAACGGTAAACATTTTATTGCTACATCTTGTCAAGGTTTAGGCGCAAGCGTTTGGTGGCCTAACAAAGACCATATGTACGATGAAGTAGATAGTATGCTCATTAGTGTTACTAATCCAAAAGGGCTAACAAATGTATCAAACGGTCGCTTACGGAAATTAGTAGAAAATGATAATAACACAGTGACATCACATTGGTTTGTAAACAACCCAATTAATAATTATGGTGTTAATATTAATATTGGCGATTATGCTAATTTCTCTGAGGCTTACGATGGAGAAAAAGGGAATTTAGATATGGATTATTGGGTGCTTTCTTATAATCTAGAAAAAGCCAAAACCCATTTTAAAGATGCTCCAAAAATGATGAAAGCCTTTGAGCATTGGTTTGGTCCTTATCCGTTTTATGAAGATAGTTTTAAATTGGTTGAAGTGCCTTATTTAGGTATGGAACACCAAAGTTCTGTCACCTATGGTAATGAGTACAAAAAAGGCTATTTGGGTCACGACTTATCTGGAACTGGATTAGGTTTAAAGTTCGATTTTATTATTATCCATGAAGCAGGACATGAGTGGTTTGCCAACAATATTACCAATAAAGATATTGCAGATATGTGGATACATGAAGGCTTTACCTCCTATTCTGAAAACTTGTTTTTAGATTACTATTATGGTAAAGAAGCTTCTGCAGATTATGTCATTGGTTCACGTAGAAACATTCAAAATGACAAACCTTTAATTGGACAGTATGATGTAAACAATGAAGGTTCTAGCGATATGTATTATAAAGGTGCTAATATGCTGCACACTCTAAGACAATTGGTTGAAGATGATGAAAAATGGCAACAAATTTTAAGAGGACTAAATTCAGAATTCTATCATCAAACCGTTACTTCAGCACAAATTGAAAATTATATAAGTAAAAAAACAGGTATTGATTTAACTGCATTTTTTAATCAGTATTTAAGAACCATTAAAATTCCGACTTTAGAATATTCTATTGAAAATAATAAGTTTAAATATCGATGGACAAACATTGTGGATGGCTTTGATATGCCAATTCAAATTGAGATTGATGGAAAATCAGAATGGTTGTTTCCTAAAGCTAAATCTCAGACTAAAAAAATCAATGCTGAATCTATAAAAATTGACAGAGACTTCTTTGTTAACTCGAAAAAATTATAAATGTCAGATTTACCAGAGTTATATTTTAAAACCGATGTTGAATGGAGAGAATGGTTGCTCAACTATCACGATTCCGTAAATGGTGTTCATCTTATTTTCTATAAAGTAGAGCATAAAAACAAATCTATGCGTTGGGAAGAAGCTGTAAAAGTAGCCCTTTGTTTTGGTTGGATAGACTCTACTGTAAAAAGCCTTGGTGACGGCAAACGAAGACAATATTTCTGTCCAAGAAAACCAAAAAGCGTTTGGAGTGCCGTTAATAAAGGACATATTGAAGAATTACATAATGATAACTTAATACATCATAGTGGACATCAATCTATTAAAATAGCCAAAGAAAATGGAAGTTGGACTGCATTAGATGCTGTTGAAAAAGGAATAATCCCAGAGAATCTTCAAATTGCATTTAATGAAAATAAAAATGCTTATAACAACTACCTCAACTTTGCTCCTAGTTACAGGAAGCATTACTTATACTGGTTAAACCAAGCTAAACGAGAAACTACAAAACAAAAAAGAATCGCAGAGATTATTAAACTCTGCGATGCTAATATTAAAAGTCGTGATAATTGGTAATATTATAACCCATTAATATAACTACCATAAGGGTCTTTAAACTGCATACCTTCAGAAAAACGATACTTACTCAATTTTTCAAACTGTGTTAAACCCCAAAGAATAAATTCTTTTTCAAAATAGACATCTTTTGGGTCAATTTCTGGTTGATAATCTGCAATCAACGTATCCAGTGGTTTCACTTCATCTAATTTTGCTTTGTAAGTTTTATCATCGATATCATCTAATAATTCAAAACCATCACCATTAAAAAACCAAGAAATCAATTCGTCATAAGGTGTTTCTTCTCCTTGTTTCTGTAATTTTTCAACCTTAGGGAAATACTTCGGGAATAACGTTTTCACAGCTTCTTCCATTAATGAATTAGCCACAAAATCTGCCCCTTCTTGTTCACCTTCGTAAACCAATTCTACTTTTCCTGTTATCGCAGGAATCACACCAATAAAATCAGATAATCGTACAGAAGTTGTTTCATCTCCAGAAATTAAAGCACGTCTTTCTGCTGTACTTAGTAGATTTTCAAAAGCCGTAATACTCATACGTGCACTTACACCACTTTTTACATCTACATATTCACTCTCACGAGCTTCAAAACTAATTTGCTCCAATAAATCTTTTGCTAATTCTGGTACGTAAACAGATTCTGATTGTCTAGAATCTAACTTTGCTTCTTGAGCTGTAATTGTTCTTGCCGTTTCTACAGAATCTGGGTAATGCGTTAAAATTTGAGAACCTATTCTATCCTTTAATGGTGTTACAATACTTCCTCTATTGGTATAATCTTCAGGATTTGCTGTAAATACAAACTGCATATCTAAAGGTAATCTTAATTTAAAACCTCTAATTTGAATATCACCTTCCTGTAAAATATTAAACAAAGCTACCTGTATTCTAGCTTGTAAATCTGGCAATTCATTAATAACAAAAATGCAACGGTTCGCTCTTGGTATCATTCCGTAATGAATTACGCGATCGTCTGCATAACTCAGTTTTAAATTCGCAGCTTTTATTGGGTCTACATCTCCAATAATATCTGCTACAGTGACATCCGGAGTTGCTAATTTCTCAGCAAATCGCTCGCTTCTATGCATCCAAACAATTGGTGTATTATCTCCTTTTTCAGCAATCAACTCTACAGCAAATCTTGAAATTGGCGCTAATGGATCGTCATTAATTTCAGAACCTTTTACTACAGGAATATATTCGTCCAAAAGATTTACCATCATCCTAGCCAAACGTGTTTTCGCTTGACCTCTAAGTCCTAATAAATTAATATTATGTCTAGATAAAATAGCACGTTCTAACTCAGGAATAACTGTATTCTCATAACCATGAATACCTTCAAAAGTTGTTTTCTTATTTTTTATGTTTTCGATTAAATTATCTCTCAATTCATCTTTTATAGATCTTGATTGATAACCTGATGTTTTTAATTCTCCTAGTGTTTTTATTTCTTTCATTTTATAGCTTTTGGCTATTAGCCTTTAGCTATTAGCCTGCTCGTTTGAGCTAAAGGCTAACACCTAAACGCTAAAAGCATTTTTTTATCCTTTAATTCTCTTTTTTCTATTATTCTCGTAATCTTCAAAAATCATTTCGCCTAGACCTTTCAAACCTGTGTAGAATGCTTTCCCTCTATTAGCTTGTGTAAATTCTCTAATAAATTGCATTAAATAAGGATCTTCTGCAATCATAAATGTAGTGATTGGAATATGTAATCGTCTCGCCTGCTGTGCCATTGCATAACATTTGTTAGTTATATATGGATCTAAACCATTACTATTTTTATAATATTGACCATCTGGCAAACGCAAACAACTTGGTTTACCATCTGTAATCATAAAAATCTGTTTATTAGTGTTACGTTTTCTGCGCAACATATCCATGGCTAATTGCAAACCTGCAACCGTATTAGTGTGGTAAGGTCCTACTTTTAGGTATGGTAATTCTTTAATTTTAATTGGCCACGCATCATTACCAAATACCAAGATTTCTAATGTATCTTTTGGGTATCGCGTGGTAATTAATTCGGCCAAAGCCATAGCAACTTTTTTTGCAGGTGTAATTCTGTCTTCACCATATAAAATCATACTGTGACTGATATCTATCATCAAAACAGTACTCATTTGACTTTTATGCAATGTTTCCTCTACCACCAAATCATCTTCAGTGAGACTAAAATCGCCAATACCATTATTAATTTGAGCGTTTCTAATACTTTCGGTCATAGAAACTTTGTCTAGATTATCTCCAAATTGATACGTTTTAAAATCACCTGTATGCTCATCACCAAGACCAACACCTTTACTCTTATGGTTGCCTGAACCACTGCGCTTAATTTTACCAAAAATTTGGTCTAGAGCCTGCTGTCTTATTGCACGTTCTGTTTTTGCAGTAATAGTCATTCCACCTTCACCTGTTCCATTTGGATCAACTTCTTCACGTATATAACCTTTGTTTTTAAGGTCTTCTATAAAATCATCAATGGAATAATCTGGCGTAGTTAGCTGATACTCTTTATCTAATTGACGCAACCAATCAATGGCTTCATCAAAATCACCTGATGTATGGGTAATTAACTCTTTAAAAATCTCAAAGAGTTTATCAAAAGGTGATTGATTTGGAGCTTCGTAGGTTTTAAACACAAAGCCCGATTTATTTTGTTTTTCTTTCATGTGTTTTTCTTTAATGTGATTAACTGACACATGCAGTTCGCAATTAAAAATTCCTTTTTGCTTGAATTTTTTTAATATGCTCGTTTCATAGCTATGTAAAAATAATGATTTTTCAAACCAATAAACAGACTTAGAGATAACTTAACAAGTCCTTAAGATTTCTATATTTATTTTACTTAATTTTAAGCATTACTTAACTAATCACTATAAAATGAAGCAATTCCTCTCTCTTGTTATGCTCTGTTGCATAACTTTTATTTCTGCACAAGACTTTTCAATGGATTTAGTAAAAAACATGACACCAAGAAACATTGGTCCTGGAGGCATGTCTGGTCGTGTTACTGCCATTGATGTAGTAAACGACAATCCGGATGTTATGTATGTTGGTACAGCTTCTGGTGGTTTATGGAAATCTAATTCTGGAGGCATTACTTGGGAACCCGTTTTTAACAAAGAAGTTACAGCTTCTATTGGTGCTGTAGAAATCCAGCAATCTAATCCTAGCGTGATTTGGGCTGGTACGGGAGAAGGAAATCCACGTAACTCTTTAAATGGTGGCTATGGAATTTATAAATCTTTAGATGGTGGAAAAAATTGGGTAGCAATGGGTCTTGAGAAAACAAGACATATTCATAGAATTATTGTTGACCCAACAAATCCTGATGTGGTTTACGTTGGCGCCATTGGCTCTCCTTGGGGAGAACACCCTCAACGTGGCGTTTTTAAAACCACTGATGGAGGCGAAACTTGGAATAAAATATTATTCGCGAATAACAAAACTGGTGCTGCAGATTTAATAATGGATCCTACAAACCCTAATAAATTAATAGCAACACTTTGGGAACACAAACGTGAACCTTGGTTTTTTAATTCTGGAGGTGAAGGTTCTGGAATGCATATTACACATGATGGCGGAAAAACATGGAAGAAAATTACAGAAGAGGATGGTTTTCCAAAAGGAAATTTAGGACGCATTGGTGTTGCCATTGCTCCTAACAAACCAGATATAATTTATGCCTTAGTTGAAGCCAAAAAAAATGCACTTTACAAAAGTGAAGATGGTGGTTTTAAATGGAAAAAAATCAATGATAAAAGCGACATTGGGAACAGACCTTTCTATTATTCTGAAATTTATGTAGATCCTGAAAATGAAAACAGAGTCTATTCTGTTTTTACTTATGTCAATGTTTCAGAAGATGGTGGCAAAAATTTCAAACAATTAATGCCAGCTTATGGTGTGGATAATGGCATTCATCCCGATCATCATTCTTGGTGGATTCATCCTGAAAATGGAAATTTCATGATTGACGGAAATGATGGCGGAATGAACATTACTAAAGATGGTGGAAAAACTTGGCGTTTTATTGGCAATCTTCCTGTTGCTCAATTCTATCATATAAACGTAGATAATGAATTTCCATATAACGTTTATGGAGGCATGCAAGACAATGGTTCTTGGCGTGGACCAGCTTATGTTTGGCGAGCACAAGGCATAAGAAATAGCTATTGGCAAGAAATTAGTTTTGGAGATGGCTTTGATGTGATACCAGACAAAGACGATTCTCGTTATGGTTGGTCTATGAGTCAGCAAGGTTACGTAAGTCGTTACGATTGGCAAACAGGAAATAACTATGGCGTGAGACCAACACATTCTGATGCTAGTGTTAAACTACGATTCAATTGGAATTCTGCTATAAACATAGACCCATTTAATAATAGTACTATCTATTTTGGAAGCCAATTTGTACACAAATCCACAGATAAAGGCGAGACTTGGACTGTAATTTCACCAGATTTATCAACAAATGACCCTTCTAAATTAAAACAATCTGAAAGTGGTGGATTAACCATGGATGCTACAGGAGCAGAAAATCATTGTACTATTTTAGTCATTGAACCTTCACCTATTGAAAAAAATATGCTTTGGGCTGGTACAGATGATGGACGTGTGCATTACACAACAAATGGAGGTGATTCTTGGACAGAAGTTACCAAAAACATTAAAGATTTACCGAAAGGAAGTTGGATTGCACAAATTAAAGCATCTAACAAAAATAAAGGCGAAGTTCTTTTAATAGCCAATGATTATAGACGCTTTAATTATACACCTTATGCATACAGAACTAAAAATTATGGAAAAACATGGGAACGCATCGTTGATGAAAATGATGTACAGAGTTACACTTTAGCAATTGTTGAAGATTTAGTGGAACCAAATTTGATGTTTTTAGGAACAGATGATGGCTTATATGTTTCTATTAATGCAGGAAAAAACTGGACTAAATGGACAGAAGGTTTCCCAACTACATCTGTAAAAGATTTGGTAATTCATGCAAGAGAGCACGATTTAGTAATTGGTACTTTTGGAAGAGCTGCTTGGATTTTAGATGATATTAGACCTTTAAGAGAAATGGCTAAAAACAAATCTGTTATGGCCTCAACAATTAAATTATTTGAACCACCAATAGCATACCAAGCTGCATATCAGCAACCAACTGGTAGTCGTTTTGGAGCAGATGCTATGTATCGAGGTGAGAATCGTGTTGGAGGTGTCAGATTTTCTTATTTATTTAAAAAGCATGCGTCGTTAGATTCTGATACAAATGAAGATAAGGACAATAATGAAGATGAAGAGACTGCGGAAATTGATTCTAAAAAAGACAAAAACAAAGTAAAATGGGATTCTCTAACTTTAAAATTATATGATGGAGACCGTTTAATTAGAACTTTAAAAACAAAAGCACCTAAAGAAAATGGCATCCAAAAGTGGACTTGGCGCATGGATGAAGCTGGTGCTGATAGACCTTCTCGAAAAATAAGAAAACAAACCAGAGAATCTGGAGGTGTATCTGTAAAACCAGGAACATACAGAGCTGTTTTACACTATGGTGACCAAACTTCTGAAACCAACATTACTGTAAAATCCGATCCAAGATTAAAGGTTTCTCAGAAAAACATAGACGAAGTTTATGCAGCTTCTAAACAAATAGAGCAATTGCAACAAACAGCTGCAGATGCTGTAAAACAACTAGTAGAAAGCAAAACTATAGCAGAAAACTATAAAAAGGACTTAACAAAACTAGATAAAGAAAAATATAAGGAAGACATTAAATCTTCGAAAACAATAGTAAAATCTATTAATAGATTATTGGATAAATATTTAGGCAAAGTTGATAAAAGACAAGGTATAACCAGAAGTCCTGAAGTAACACCTTTACTACGATTAAGAACTGCCAGTGGTTATATTAATGGAAGCCAAAATGGGTTAACAACTACAGAAACTACTTTAATAAAACAAGCAGAAGATGCATTAGATACTTTATTTTCTGAAACAAATGATTTCTTTGAAAAGGATTGGAAAAGCTATAAAGCTAATATGACAGCAATTAAAACAAATCCTTTTAAGGAAATAAAAACTTTTAAATTGAATTAAGAAAACCATCTTAGAATCAAAAAAAAGAACTGAAGTACATTCAATATTTAAAGAATGCACTTCAGTTCTTTTTTTAAGTCTTATTGTTTAAAGCGTATTACTCAACACGTTTTAAACCTTCTAAATCTTCAATCTTTACGTGTTTTCCTGTTGTAGAAATCAAACCACCTTTTTTAAACTGAGATAAAATTCTGATGGCAGACTCTGTTGCTGTACCAACCAGGTTAGCATAATCTTCTCTAGACAAAACAACCTTTAAGAAACCGTTTTCATCTTTATCAAACGTTTCATTTAGATAAATTAAGACATCAGCCAATCGTTGTTTAACCGAATTCTGAGCCATATCCACAATAATATTGTCTGCTGACTTCAACTCTTTTGCCATTTCCTGAAGCATATCTAAAGAAAATTTCGCATTATTTGTTAAGTCGTGCATAATTTCATTCTTAGGAATAAAACATACTTCCATATCATTTAAGGCAATGGCAGTAAGGTTCGATTTCTCATCAGAAACTAGAGAACGTTGCCCTATTAAGTCACCTCTAACGACCAATTTTACTATCTGGTCTTTTCCGTTAGAACTTAGTTTAGATAGTTTGCAAACACCATCCTTAATACAATAAACGCCATTAATACTCTCACCTTCTCTAAAAATCACCTCGCCTTTATTAACAAACCTCGATGTTTTACATCCTGAAATACGAATTAAATCATCTTTCCCTAAGGCTCTTAAAGAATTAAATTGTTTAATAATACACTGATCACACTTACTCATTGCAGAAACTATTGATTTCAAAGTTAATCAAAACATGACAAATATCATAGATTAAAATACTATATTGTATGACCTTTGTTATAGGTATAATAGAGCAAATTTTAATATGGAAAACAATACTTGTTTTCACTGTGGCGATGACTGTGGTAGTCATCCTATACGTTTTCAGGAGAAATCATTCTGTTGTAATGGCTGTAAAACCGTTTTCGAAATTTTTAACGAGAACGATTTAACGTGTTATTACGATTTACAGAATTCACCTGGTGCAATTCCAAAAGAGATTGAAGGTAAATACGATTTTTTATCTCAAGAAAACATCATAGAAAAACTTACAGAATTCCAAAGTGATTCAATTGAAATTGCAACCTTATATATTCCGCATATTCACTGTAGTTCTTGTATTTGGATATTAGAAAACCTTAACAAACTTAATCCTAACATTTCAGATTCTCAAGTTAACTTTGGTAAGAAAACGGTAAGAGTTACATACAATTCTGAAACTACTAATCTTAAATCTGTAGTCCTATTATTAAGTTCTATTGGTTATGAACCGTATATAAGTTTAGAGGATTTTAAATCGGGAAAACAGCATATTAATAGAACCTTAATTTATAAACTTGGTGTTGCCGCTTTTGGTTTTGGTAATATTATGTTTTTATCATTTCCTGAGTATTTTGAAGTGAACGAATATTGGTTAGAGCAATACAAACCCTTGTTTAGATGGTTAATGTTTGCTCTCTCGCTTCCTATTGTATTTTATTCTGCTCAAGATTATTTTATTTCAGCATTTAAAGGATTAAGGACAAAACTTCTAAATATTGATGTCCCTATTGCATTAGGAATTTCAGTCTTATTTATTAGGAGTACTATCGAAATTATTTTTGACTTAGGTTCTGGATTTTTTGATAGTCTTGCTGGTTTGGTTTTCTTCCTGTTAGTTGGTAAGTTTTTTCAGCAGAAAACATACGATTTTTTATCCTTTGAGCGCGATTACAAATCTTACTTCCCTATTGCTATTACAAAGATTAATAAGGATGGTTTTGAAGAAACGATTCAGGTTTATGATATTGAAAAAGGTGACCGTATTTTAATTCGGAATGAAGAATTAATCCCTGTAGACGGTGTTTTAATTAACGGAAAAGCTAAAATAGATTACAGTTTTGTTACAGGAGAATCACAAACAATTTCCAAACAATCTGGCGACAAACTCTTTGCTGGTGGTAAACAAACCAATGGTGTTATTGAAATGGAAGCTATAAAATCTGTTGAACAAAGTTACCTCACACAGTTATGGAGTAACGATGTTTTTAATAAAAACAAAGAAGATGGCTTTACCAATATCACCAATACTATAAGCAAACATTTCACTATTGCCATTTTAAGTGTTTCAGTGATAGCAACCGTTTTTTGGCTATTTACAGATAGTACAAAGGCGATGAATGTTTTTACAGCTGTATTAATTATAGCTTGCCCTTGTGCTATTGCTCTTTCTGCACCTTTTACTTTTGGAAACCTTTTAAGAATATTTGGTAAACAAAAATTCTATGTAAAAAATGCAAGTGTTATTGAGCAACTTGCCCAAATAAATACGATTATATTTGATAAAACCGGAACTATTACGTCTAATAAAGATAGTGATGCAGAGTATGATGGTGATTTGTTATCTGATTCTGAAAATCTAGTTCTTAAAAACTCACTTAGAGGCTCTAATCATCCTTTAAGTAGAACATTATATAATGTTTTACAAGAAAACAATATTGTCACGCTTGATGCTTTTGAAGAGCACATAGGTAAAGGCATTGAAGTAAAACATAATGCTATAAACATGAAAATTGGTTCCGCTAGTTTTGTAGGAAACCCTAATAATTCAGCTGTTTTAAATACTACCGTTCATGTTAGTAGTAACAACGTTTACAAAGGAAAATTCACATTTTACAATAGCTATAGAAAAGGTGTTTCAAAATTATTCAATCAATTAAAACAGCAATTTGATTTGGTTATTCTCTCTGGTGATAATGAAGGTGAACGCGAAAACTTAAAAAAAATGCTTCCAGCTAAAACCAAATTAATTTTTAATCAGAAACCAGAAGACAAACTAGATTTTATAAAATATCATCAATCCGAAGGTGCAAAAGTATTAATGATTGGAGATGGATTAAACGATGCTGGAGCATTAGCACAAAGTGACGTTGGTATCGCTATATCTGAAGATGTAAACGTTTTCTCTCCTGCTTGTGATGCCATTTTAGATGCTACAAAATTTGAGGAATTGTTTTCATACATAACGGCTTCTAAATCAGTAATAAAGATTATCAAATGGAGCTTTTTACTTTCATTTTTTTATAATGTTATTGGATTATACTTTGCCGTAACCGGACAATTAGAACCTGTGGTTGCCGCAATCTTAATGCCTTTAAGTTCTATTAGTATCGTTGTATTCACCACAATTGTTACTAATATTTTAGGAAGAAAATTAAAATAAATTATTCAATATGATAAATGTCATGTTTTAAGACAAGGTTCAATATTATTTTTGGGCCATAACTTCAATAGGTATGAGTGTTATTTATATTTTGTTAACTGTTAGCGTAATCGTTGGCGTGACTTTCTTTGTTATTTTTATAATAGCAGTAAGGTCTGGCCAATACGATGATGACTATACACCATCTGTACGAATGCTTTTTGAAGACGAGTTAGTAAAAGAAAAACCTAATACATCAATACAAACTAAAACCGACTAATTTTTTTTATATGGAAATGCAACAATTCTATTACGATAATAAAATCGTTAAAAAATTCCTCTATGCCACTATTGTTTTTGGTGTGGTTGGAATGCTTGTAGGACTTCTACTTGCCTTTATGTTTTTATTCCCAAACATGACTGATGGTATCTCTTGGTTAAGTTTTGGTCGATTAAGACCATTACATACCAATGCAGTAATCTTTGCCTTTGTAGGTAATGCTATTTTTGCAGGAGTCTACTATTCTACTCAACGTTTATTAAAAGCGAGGATGTTTAGTGATTTATTGAGTAATATCAATTTTTGGGGTTGGCAACTTATTATAGTCGGTGCAGCAATAACACTGCCACTTGGATATTCAACATCTAAAGAATATGCTGAATTAGAATGGCCTTTTGATATTGCTATTGCTTTAATTTGGGTAGCTTTTGGTATTAACTTAATTGGTACAATGCTTAAGCGTCGTCAACGTCACTTATATGTAGCAATTTGGTTTTACATTGCTACATTTGTAACGGTAGCTGTACTTCATATATTTAATAGTTTAGAAATTCCTGTGAGTTTTACAGGTATGAAAAGTTATTCAGTTTATGCAGGAGTACAAGATGCCTTGGTGCAATGGTGGTACGGACATAATGCGGTTGCATTTTTCCTTACAACTCCTTTCTTAGGTTTAATGTATTATTTTGTTCCTAAAGCAGCAAATAGACCTGTTTACTCTTATAGATTATCTATAGTTCACTTTTGGTCATTAATCTTCATATATATTTGGGCAGGACCTCACCACTTGCTATATACAGCTTTACCAGAATGGGCTCAACACTTAGGTGTAGCATTCTCTGTAATGTTATTGATGCCTTCTTGGGGTGGAATGATTAACGGATTATTAACCTTGCGTGGTGCTTGGGATAAAGTCCGTACTGACCCAGTTTTAAAGTTTATGGTTGTAGCTATTACTGGTTATGGTATGGCTACATTTGAAGGACCAATGCTATCTCTTAAAAACGTAAATGCTATTGCGCACTTTACGGATTGGATTATTGCTCACGTTCACGTTGGAGCATTAGCTTGGAATGGTTTCTTAGCCTTTGGTATGATATATTGGTTAATCCCAAGATTATTTAAAACTAAACTTTTCTCTATTGGTTTAGCAAACGTTCACTTTTGGATAGGCACTTTAGGTATTATGCTTTATGCATTACCATTGTATGTTGCTGGTTTTGCACAAGCAAGTATGTGGAAACAATTTAATCCAGATGGTACTTTAGTTTACGGTAACTTCTTAGAAACTGTTACTGAAATTATGCCAATGTATTGGATGCGTGCTATTGGTGGTACATTATACCTTACCGGTATGTTAATATTAGTATACAATGTAATAATGACTATCGCAAAATCTGATCATAAAGTAACAGATGAACTTGCAGAAGCACCAGCTTTAAAACGTGTATCTAAAAGTCGTGTTGCAGGTGAAGGATGGCACACTTGGTTAGAGCGTAAGCCAGTATTATTAACAATCTACGCAACAATTGCTATTTTAATTGGTGGTGTTGTACAGATTATACCTACGATTGTTGTAAAATCTAACATTCCTACTATTAGTAGTGTTAAACCATATACACCTTTAGAATTAGAAGGTAGAGATCTTTACATTAGAGAAGGTTGTGTGGGTTGTCACTCCCAAATGGTACGTCCGTTTAGATCAGAAGTAGAACGTTACGGAGAATATTCTAAAGCCGGAGAGTTTGTATACGATCACCCATTCCTTTGGGGAAGTAAACGTACTGGACCAGATTTACATAGAGTTGGTGGAAAGTATTCAGATAACTGGCACTTTAACCACATGTATGATCCTCAAGGTATTTCTACAGGTTCTATTATGCCAGCTTACCAATGGTTAATTAGAAACGAATTGGACAAATCTGATACCGAAAAGAAAATGGAAGTAATGGTAACTTTAGGTGTTCCATATACAGAAGAAGATATAGCTAATGCTCAAGCAGCAATGTTAGAACAAGGAACTAAAATTGAGAAAAGTCTATATAACGACCCTGATTTTGTAGCCTCTTATGAGGCAGACAAAGCAGCGTCTGGTGAAGATTTCGTAGAAATGCGAAATAGAGAAATCGTAGCGATGATTGCTTATTTACAGCGACTTGGTACTGATATTAAAGTTAAAGATATTATAGACGAAACTGTTCAAAACTAAGAAACCATGTTAAAATTTGTAAAAAACCATATGGAAAGTATCACAGGTATAGAAATATACCCAATGATATCACTTCTTATCTTTTTTGTTTTCTTTGTTGTGTTATTCTACTGGGTAATAACGGCTAAGAAAGACTATATAACAACTGTTAGTAATATACCATTAGACAACCAAAACGACACCGAAATATGAGACATTTAATTCCATCATACATTAGAGTACCTGTAATCTTTTTTGCTATTGCCGGACTTGTTGAATACTTTGTAGACTCAGGAGATAAACCCGCTTTTATTGAGCAGCCAATTATTTTATTGTTCTTATTATTAGTATTACTAGTACTAATTGCAATTGAAGGTATTGTTAGTTCTATGGACAATATTCTTTATCAAAGTTTAGATGAAGAAGGAAAAAAACGATACGAAGCATCAAGAACTAAAACACCACAATTTACTAAAGTAAAAGCACTTTATACAAAACTCGTTGGTAAGCAAAAAGCGATTGAAGAAGAAAGCGAAATTATATTAGACCATAATTACGATGGCATCAAAGAATTAGATAATAATTTACCACCATGGTGGGTATATAGCTTTTATATCTCAATAGTATTTGCGGTTATTTATATGGTACGTTATCATGTACTAAATGCAGATAATCAATTTGTTGAATATGAGATTGAATATGCTGAAGCAAATGCAGCAATAGAAGAGTATAAAAAAACTGCTAAAGGCTTAGTTGATTTTAACACGGTAGAACTTTTAACTGAAACAGCAGATTTAAATGCTGGTAAAAAAACCTTCGAAGCTAACTGTGTTGCTTGTCATAAAGCTGATGGTGGTGGTGGAATTGGACCTAACTTAACTGACCAACACTGGATTTTAGGTGGAGGTATTAAAAATGTCTTCAAAACTATTTCTGAAGGTGGACGAGATGGTAAAGGTATGGTATCATGGAAATCTGAATTAAAACCTCTAGAAATGGCTCAGGTTGCTAGTTACGTTTTAAGTTTTCAAGGTACAACACCTGCTGAACCTAAAGCTGCAGAAGGCGATATTTGGGTAGAAGAAGGTGCTGAAAGTCCTAAATCAGATGCGACAGAAGAGAATAACAATACTACTATTGATGAAGTAACTGAAACTGTTGAAAATGTAGTATCTAATAACTAATAAGAGTTATTAAAAAAGAAAAATGGAAACGCCAGACAAAGAAATATTTAGAGATTCAATTGGTACCATTGATGAAGAAGGTAAACGTAAATGGGTATTTCCCAAAAAACCTTCTGGTCCATTATATGAAAAACGCAAAATAGTTAGCTATTTCTTATTAGCATTTTTACTAGCTGCACCTTTCATAAAAATAAATGGCAATCAATTTCTTTTATTTAATATTTTAGAAAGGCGTTTCAATATTTTTGGTTTTCCGTTTTGGCCACAAGATTTCTATCTATTTGTAATTTCAATGTTGATAGGTGTTGTTTTCATTACCTTGTTTACAGTAGGTTTTGGACGTGTTTTTTGTGGTTGGATTTGTCCTCAGACTATCTTTTTAGAAATGGTCTTTAGACGAATAGAATATTGGATAGATGGTGATCGTAACAAACAAATGCGTTTACAACGCCAAAAATGGGACGCAGATAAAATTAGAAAACGAGTACTAAAATGGTTTATATTTTTAGTGATTTCCTTTGTAATTGCTAATGTATTTTTAGCCTATTTAATTGGAGGAGATAAATTACTAAAATATATTACCGAAGGTCCATTTGAACACACAGGTACACTTATTCCGCTACTAATATTTACAGCTGTATTTTACTTTGTTTTTGCTTGGTTTAGAGAGCAAGTATGCATCATAGCATGTCCTTACGGCCGTTTACAAGGTGTTCTTTTAGATAATAAATCTATAGTTGTCGCATACGATTACAAACGTGGAGAAGCAGAAAACGGTAGAAAGAAATTCAGAAAAAATGAAGATCGAGAAGCTTTAGGAAATGGTGATTGTATTGATTGTAATCAATGTGTTAACGTTTGTCCTACTGGTATTGACATTAGAAATGGAACGCAATTAGAATGTGTTAATTGTACCGCTTGTATAGATGAATGCGACCATATTATGGAAAGCATAAATCTTCCCAAAGGTTTAATTCGTTTTGCTAGTGAAGATGAAATTGAGAAAAAAGAGCCTTTTAAAATAACGGCTCGTATGAAAGGTTACATATCTGTACTCACTATTTTAATAGGGATTTTAGCAGGTATGCTATTACTGAGAAGTGATGTTGAAGCAAGAATATTACGTTTACCAGGTCAATTATTTGAACATAAAGATAATGGTATAATTAGTAATGTTTACACTTTTAAATTAGTTAATAAAACATCTAAAGATATAGACGATTTAACCTTTAAGTTAAGAGGTTGGGATGGTTCAATAGACGTTGTATCTACTTCAGAGACTTTCAAAGTTGATGCTCAAGGCATAGCAGAAGGCACTTTATTTATTGAGCTTAAACAAAGTGATTTATCTGGCGATAAAAACGATGTAATGATTGACCTTTACAGTAACGGTGAATTAATTGAAACCACATCTGTAACGTTCTTAGGTCCTAGAAGTTTTAATTAGCGAGGCTTAAAGGGATATTAAGATTCTGAAAACATATTTTCAGAATTATAAAATTAAAACATGGAGATTCCCTTTTGGGAAGTTGAATTATGAAAATAAATTGGGGAACAGCAGTAGTAATAGCATTTGTATGTTTTATTTCATTTATAATGTACTTTGTTATAAGTATGAGTACGAATAAAAAGTATGACCATGATTTAGTAGTTGAAGACTATTATGGACAAGAACTAGAGTTTCAGCATGATATTGATAAAGAAGAACATTCAAAAACGCTAAGCACTAATATTACTTGGAAAAAAACCAAAGACGGTATTCAAATCACATTCCCAAAAAATTTAGATTATAAAAATATTGAAGGAAAAGTGTTCCTATACAGACCATCTAACAAGCAATTAGATTTTGAAACTCCAATTTCATTGTCTAACCATAATTTGCTCATACCTGACAAACGCTTGTTGGATGGTCGTTGGAACCTTAAAATAGACTGGAAATATAACACTAATTCTTATCTTTATAAAAAAGAAATCAATTATTAAATGTTAGTTTCGGCTCTCATATTAGGCTTATTAGGGAGTTTACACTGTGTTGGTATGTGTGGCCCAATTGCCTTTATGTTGCCAGTGGATCGCTACAATTCTTTTAAAAAAGTAAGCCAGATTGCGATCTATCACTTTGGTAGACTACTCGCATACAGCATTATCGGATTAGTTTTTGGCCTTCTTGGCAAAAGCTTCTACATTTTTGGCATACAACAACAACTCTCAATTGTAATTGGTGTTTTAATGATTGTAATTATTCTTTTACCTCATAAAACAATCGGAAAATACAACCTTTCAAAACCACTTTATAAATTTATATCTAAAATTAAATCATCTTTAGGTAAAGCACTAAAAAAGAAAACTGCAGATACATTTTTAACTATTGGTTTTCTTAATGGTTTTTTACCATGTGGCTTAGTTTATATGGCTGTATTTGGTGCTATTGCTACCGGTAGCTTAGTAGAAGGTAGTTTGTATATGATTCTATTTGGGTTAGGTACAATACCATTAATGACCACAGCTATCTACTTGGGTAAGTTTTTAAATAGTACTATAAAGCAACGTATCCAAAAAGCTATTCCGGCTTTTGTCGTTGTTATTGGATTACTATTTATTCTTAGAGGTTTGGGCTTAGGTATTCCTTATGTCTCTCCTGCTCCAATTATAGAAACAGCGACAAGCGCCATTGAATGCCACTAAATCATAAATAAATTCTTACATTCTGAAGTGATTATTGTTATATTAGCTTTATCAATAAATCAATCAAAATGAAAAAGACATTATTTCTATTAGCTTTAATTACCTCTATTTTAACTTCAACAGCACAACAAAACCAAGATGCTAGTGTCGAAAACTCGACTTCTGGTATCCAAACAGGTTTGTTAGGTATTTGGGCACATAGTGAATATAAACTTTCAAACTCAATTGCTCTTAGAGCTGAATTAGGGTTTGATGCTGGCGCTTTTGGTGATAATTTTAATGATGGTTCTTTTTTTATTTTAGTTCCTGTTATAACCCTAGAACCAAGATGGTATTACAACCTCAACAAAAGAGTTTCTAAGTCGAGACGAATAGACGGTAATAGCGGAAATTTTATCTCTATTAAAACAAGTTACCATCCAGATCTTATTATTGGTGACATCCCAAATAACACCAACTTTATAAGTGATCTTTCTATAGTTCCTACTTGGGGAATTCGCAGAAATATTGGTAAACATTTTAACTATGAAACTGGTATTGGATTAGGGTATATCCACTTTTTCAAAGAAAAAAACGTTTATATTAAATATAATAATAATATGCTCGCGTTAAATCTTCATTTAAGAATTGGATATAAATTCTAAAACCAAATAACGACTAAAACTAAAACGCCAAAGAACTAAACCTTTGGCGTTTTTAATGTGATGCTATATTATAAACACTAACTAAATTCTATAGCACCATCTAAAATTAAATTTTAAAGGTCATTACTGGTAAGGTAGAATGATTTGCAATATCCTCAGACACACTGCCTTCAAAGAAATGCGACAACCCTTTTCTACCATGTGTAGCTACAGCTATTAAATCTGCACCAATAACATTAGCAAAATTTAGGATTCCTTTTTCTATTGAATAATCTGAAACCACATTTACAGTATTTAAACTGTCTAAATTTCCATCTGCCTTTTTTAAGAAATCGGCCACTTTTTTGTCTATTTCAGAAGAACTTTTAAAGTTACCATCTGGAGAATTAACGTATACTAAATGCATCTTTGCACCAAGTTTATCTAAAGTTGTTTTTGCATTTAAATATGGATCAACAGCTTCTTCCGAAAAATCACATGCAAACACAACATTTTCAAAATCTAACAAAATTGGGTTATGCTTTATAACTAAAACAGGCACATCAGAATGTCTTACAACTTTTTCTGTATTAGAGCCTATTAAGACTTCTTTTAATCCACTAGCACCTTGTGAACCCATAATAATAAGACTTGCATTATGCTCAGTTGCGACATCATTAACCTCACTCCATACTTTAAAATGCTTAACAATTGGTGTTAACTTAATATTCTCTAAGTAAGGTTTATCTAAAAAACCTTCAAATTTTTGTTCTGCTAGTTTTAAGTAAAATACAGCTTCTTGACTCAAGGTATCACTAGCAGAAGATATAATGGCATTTGACAATTCAAGCATGTGTAATACAATAAGTTCAGAACCGAATTTCTGTGCTAAACTTGCTGCAGCTTCTAGTGCAAATTCTGAATGTTCCGAAAAATCTATTGGTACAATTATTTTTTCCATTATTATTTATTTTTAATTTGATGATGCTTTTTAATCCAAAAACACATTGCAATTTGTTAATCTTGGTGTTATTATTATCTTTTGCTAATATTTAAATTGTCATAGAAAACAACTTTGTTTCAGGCTTTTTTCGTTGTAACAAAACATCAAAAGCCATGCATATATTTCTAATAAAAGGTTTCCCTTTTTCTGCAACGGTTACTTGCTTCGTTTCAAATTTAAGTAAGCCATCTAATTCAAACTCTTTTAATTTAATAAGTACTTCTGGTAATTCTTCAAACAACAATTCGGTATTAGTCCAAGATGTTCTAAAATTACACATTAGATTAAGTATGTGCTTTCTAATAATTAAATCTTCGGCGTTTAAAATATGACCTTTAAATACCGGAATTATGCTCTCTTCAATTAAATGGTAATACTCTTCAATAGATTTTACATTTTGAGCAAAACCATACCAACTATCGCTTATAGAAGACACTCCTAAACCAATCATAGCTTGTGTTTTAGAGTCTGTATACCCCATAAAATTACGATGAAGTGTTTCGTTTTTAATGGCTTTGTATAACGAATCCGTTTTTAATGCAAAATGGTCCATCCCTATTTCTACATAACCTGCAGCTTCAAAATGTTTTTTACCAGTTTCGTACTGTTTACGTTTAGATTCTGCCGTTGGTAAATCATTATCATTAAAACCACGCTGACCATTTCCTTTTATCCAAGGCACATGAGCATAGCTATAAAAAGCAATACGATCTGGCATTAAAGCTTCGGTTTTATTAATAGTTTCTATTACATCAGCTTCGGTTTGAAATGGTAAACCAAAAATAATATCGTGCCCTACTGATGTATAACCAATTTTACGAGCCAAATCTGTAACACGTTTTACGTTTTCAAAAGGCTGAATTCTATGTATCGCAATCTGTACTTTAATATTATAATCTTGTACTCCAAAACTTACACGTCTAAAACCTAAATCAAACAAGGTTTGTAAATGTTCTTCTGTAGTATTATTAGGATGCCCTTCAAAACTAAACTCATAATCATCTGCTAAATCAGAAACTTTTAATAATTCTGAAATTAAATAATTAAGATGCTCTGGTGAGAAAAAAGTAGGTGTACCACCACCTAAATGCAATTCTTTAATTTTGGGTTTTTCACCTAAAAGCTTACAGTATAAATTCCACTCTTGTAATACCGCTTTTATATAAGGAGATTCTACCTCGTGTCGTTTAGTAATACGTTTATGGCAACCACAAAAAGTGCAGAGACTTTCGCAAAAGGGCAAATGAATATAAAGACTAATACCTTCTGAAGAATTACTTTCCTCAAACGAACGCTTTAAAGATGCCTTCCACTCTGCTAAAGAGAATGTATCTAAGTCCCAATATGGAACTGTTGGGTAACTCGTATAACGAGGACCTGCAACATTATACTTTTGAATTAATGTTTGACTCATACCTATTTTAAAGGAATCAAAATTAGTTGAAGACTAGGATTTAAAATATGATATTTATCATACGAGTTAAAATTAACAGCTTAAGAAGCACTTCTCACTTGCACAAACGCAGTTATATGATTAACTTTACTTAAATAAAAAAAACCATGAAAAGCACTAAATTTTTATCATTACTCTTTGTTGTTGCATTAGTTATTACTTCTTGTAAAGACGACAAAAAAGAAGCGACAACCGAAACAACCGAAACAGTTGAAAACACTGTTAAATACATTGTTAAACCAGAAGCAACTACTGTAAAGTGGACTGCTTATAAAACAACAGAAAAAGTACCAGTTGGTGGTGAGTTTGCGACTTTAAATTTTGATGAAAAAGAAGGCGCAACTGTAGAAGAAGCTTTACATAATCTAGAATTCTCAATTCCTGTGAGTAGTTTATTTACTAAAGATGACTCTAGAGATGCGAAGCTTAAAGCTTCATTTTTTGGATCTATGTTAGATACCGAATTTTTAAAAGGTAAAATTAAGTTTGCTGAGAACAAGCATTCTGCAAAAATTACAATGAATGGTGTTACTGCAGATTTACCGTTAGAAGTTACAATTATGGACGAAAGACGTGTAAGTATGAAAGGCACAATGAATCTTAAAGATTGGAATGCATTAGGCGCTCTAGAAGCCTTAAATAAAGTGTGTTTTGATTTGCATAAAGGTGCAGATGGCGTTAGTAAAACTTGGGAAGATGTCGCTATAGAAGTGAACACTTACTTACGTGAAAAATAATAGTTTTTAAAGTAAAAAACACTAATCTACTTGTGTCTATTTTATAAACTCAATAAGTATTAATTTTTGAAACCACCGAGCGTTGCTTGGTGGTTTTTTAATTTAAAATATACGTAGATCTACGTATATAAACGTCTACAATTTATACTTAACTTGAAAAGTATAAAACCAGTGATGTAAAAGAGATGATATCCTAAACATATTATACTTATAAATACGTGTTGATAATAACGGAAATCGTCGCTTAAATAAAAACTATGAATTCAATTTTTAGAAATAAAAAGAAAAATAATTCTGAATCGGAATTTCAAACTAATAAGAATTTCGATAAACTCACTGTCAATGCAGTTACTCACGATAATGGAGTTCCTAGAGCTCGAAAATATTCCTTGTCTTGCGAATTACACTTTACGCAATATTCAGGCTTCACTATTAAAAAATTAATTGAAACAAATTTTAATTACTTTACTTGGCTTCCAAGAAATATTCAAAACTTTGAATATGAAAAAACAGTATTAGACTATGCCAAAACCTGTTTAGAACAATTAGAAAAAATTGATAATTACTCTATAGGTTTAACGCAAACAAAATTAGGTAAAGCAGTTAACCAAGTCAATGCTATGATTAGTTACGAGCAGGCTTTAGATACTGACAAAAACAAATATACATTAGTCGCTAGAAAAAGCTTAGTCGATGTTGAGTACTATAAAAAAATTATAGATACACCAATTGAAAGACTTATAAGACAATCATTTAAAACAGATGTAAACGCATCTAAAAATCGACGAAAGTATTTTGAAGAGTTAAATAAAATTGAAATTAAGAAAGACTCCAATCAATAATGATTATTTAACTACCTCTAGCCTACTGCTTAAAATCTTTGCGATTTCTTATTAGATTATTATTTACTAAATTAGGTGTTATTAATTGTAGTGATACAGTAAAAAAGCACGGATAACGCCTTATAAAATTTAATATGAAACAATTACTTATTTTAGCCACAACCATACTATTTGCTCCTATCTATTCACCTCTATTTGCTCAACAAGACATTTTTATAGAAGATTATTTAGAACGTTTAGAAAATTCTCGAGACTATTTAATTCTCGTGGCTGAAATGATGCCTGAGGATAAATATAATTTTAAAGCGACGCCAGAATCGTTATCCTTTGCTGAAAACCTACTGCATATTGGTTTTGCTGTAGATTGGCACAGTCTGTCGCTTTTAGGAGGAAGAGAATCTAGAGATTGGAAAACAGATACCGTTTATAAAGTTGCTGAGAAATCTAAAAAACAAATGATTGCAACAATTAACCAAACTTTTGAAGAGGCAATTAAGCTTATTAAAGAATTTGACACTTCTCAATTAAATAACAAGTTAGACTATTTTGGATTGAAAAGATCTAAGAGGCAAATTTTCTTATTACTTACTGACCATATTACACACCACAGAGGACAAATGCTTGTATATTTAAGATTAAACGGACTTGTACCTCCTAGATATGTTTTGTATCAATAGATTGAACTGACTGACAACATTAAACTTATGAAAAACATATTTTACTCGCTTCTTTGTCTCTGCATTATTTCTTGTGAAAATAAAAATAATACAGATATTGCCTCAATTAGTCTATCAACTGACATTCCCACCAATGGATTAATAATAGACCAACAACTTCTTTCTAACATAAAGAAAAGCATAAATAAAGAACCAATTCAGTTAAATCGAGAAGTTTGGAATTACGATAAAGATGGCAATGAAGAAAATTATATTCTAGATAAAGGATTAGTTTTCAAATTTGTAAATCATGAAAAAGCACATGCAATTTTCAATACATATTCTGATAAAGTCATAGAAGGGAATAATTATATATTCCTTACAAATATGGACTTTGATGAATCTTACAATACATACTATGATATTGTAATTATTGATGGTTCTGACCCTTTTGAACTCATAAAACGTATTGGTACAAATGGTGTGAATTACGACAAATACAACAACGATATTGTTTTACAATTAAAAGAATGGCATACTGAAGTGGGTTTTAAATTTGTTGTAATTGACGTTGCTAGGATTCATGCTTATATGAATAAGCTTCCAAAAAATATAACACAATTTTCAACTGAAGTCTATGAGTTTTGTCCTGATGTTATTGACCAAGGTTATAGTTCTATGGATGAAATGATTAAGGACTATAAAGACACTAAGTATTTTTGGTTATGGTGGGATTAAAAAATTTGTCTACAAAATAAATTCGTGATTTATTAGCATAAAAAACTAACTTTGTATTCTTAATGTAGATGTTATGAATCCATCAGCAAGTGGCTGGATAAAAAAATTACTAGATGACGTTTCAGAAACCAAATATTCTGAAACAGATAACTACGAATTTTATGACCGTTTAAAACAAGCTGGATTTATTTACGGAAGTAACATTAAAGTCATCTTAGATATTGTTAAACCCTTTGATTTAACTGAAGAAGAGCGTTGCAAAATCAATCTGCTTCTTACTTTTTACTTCGTTTACGCTAAGAACAAAACCAATGAAAATTTTATAGATAGTTTAATTAGATATTACAAAGCTATTAGTAATCAAAAACGTTCATTTTTTGAAGAATTATTTGGAGACAAAACACCCGATAGTTTACTAGAAAAAATGATTCATAAACGTATTCACATTGATGATAATTTTATTACTAAAAACTTTAATTATTTTTTAATTAATGCACTTTTGTTTGTTGATGTTTTAGGATATCAACGTTTTTTAAAGGACGAAAGAGATATTAGAGATTATGTAAACAACCTAGAATCTGCTCTAGAAACTATTGTGTTCTCAGCAATTGATAACAAATCTGAAAAAACAGAATACGATGAAAATCTTGTTAAACTATTTGAAGGTTCTATAAGACATAAAAATTCTGAATTACCATCTTATAAAGCTGCTGTAGCATTTATTAATGACCCTTTTGAAAAGTTATATATTATCGATTTAGTATGTATGGCTTCTTGGACTGATAAAATCATTGATACTGAAGAACGTGAATTCTTAGTGCGTTTAAAAAATGATTTATCAATTGATAGTGATATCATAGCGCAGTCTGTAAATGACATTAATTTGTTTTATGATGAACATAAGGATGATGTCGCTTTTTTAAGTTCTAAAAATTTAGCACAAAGTTTTTACGATAATAGCAGTAAAGTTGTTTCTAAACTTATTACAAGAAACAGTAAACGACTAATTAAAGAATTATCTGAAAGTAAGGAAGCCATGTCACTTTTGGCGCAATCTACACAACGAAATCTAACAGATGATGAACAGAAAAAAATTCAAACCCAACTATTAGATATATTTAAGTCTATACCTAGTTTAGCTATTTTTATGCTTCCTGGAGGCATGTTACTTTTACCGCTCTTTATTAAATTTATTCCAAAATTACTACCTTCTGCTTTTGATGATAACAGAATTGAAGATAAAGAATAAGTTATCAATAAAGGAACCATGAACCTATGAAAAATATCTTTTTAATTTTCATTTTACTATTAATTATTGGTTGTTCTAATAAACAAAACCTAGAATCTGAACTAATAACAACATATTACAAAGGTTTTAAAACATCAAATTACCAACTCGTTAAAAACGTATTATCGGATAGTCTTACAACTGTTTATGGAGGTTACACTACTTATTTCACACAAGAGAGCTACTACAAACAATTTAAATGGGATTCTGTTTTTAAGCCTGAATATGAATTGATATCCATAGATTATATAGACGAGAAATATATTGCGACAGTTTCTATTAGTTGTTCAAAATTTAAATTCCTTAAGAATAATCCCTTGACTTGTAGTTATCAGTTCCTATTTCAATCAGGAAAAATATCTAAGATTGAAGAATTAGATTGTAGTAACGTAAACTGGAAAGTTTGGGCAAAAGAGGTAGATACTCTTGTTAATTGGATTAAGATTAACCATCCTGAATTAGATGGATTTGTTAATGATTTGAGTATGAAAGGTGCTCAAAATTATTTAAAAGCTATTGAATTGTATAAGAATCGTGAGATAAATTAATGAAGCCAATCTATTTTAAAAATTAAAATTTGTCCGATAATATTTTATTATTCTAACCAATTTTTAAAATCCTTTACACGCTCTCTAGCTACAATAATATCTTGCTCATTAAAACGGTTTAGTTTTATCTGAAGTCGAGAATTGGTGTAGCTCACCATATCTTTTATAGCATTTATATTCACATAGAATTTTCTACTAATTCTAAAGAACACATCAGGTTCTAACTCGTCTTCCAATTGATCTAAAGTAGAATCTAAGAGATAATTTCTACCTTCATTGGTAAAAGCATAAGTCCCTTTATTTTCACTATAAATACATTCTATATCTTCAATATTTATAAGTTTTAAATGCTGACCCACTTTTACTGAAAAACGCTTTTTGTATTCACGCTCTATAGGATTAACCAATAGATTCTTAATATCATTAAAATCTAAAGTGACCGATTGCTTTTGAGGAGCTCTTCCTTTATATTTTTCAAGAGCAGTTTTTAAATCGTCATCATCAATTGGTTTTAATAAATAATCAATACTATTAAGTTTAAAGGCTTGTAAGGCATATTCATCATAAGCGGTTGTAAATATTACTGCCGATTTTATCTCAATAGCTTCAAAAATTTCAAAAGACAAACCATCACTTAACTGAATATCTAAAAAAATCAAATCTGGATGTTCGTTATTCTGAAACCAATCTATAGATTCTTCAACAGAATGTAACATGGTTTCGGCTTCAAAATTTAGAGTTGCCAACATACGTTGCAAACGTCTTGCTGATGGTTTTTCGTCTTCTATAATTATTACGTTCATTACTAATACTTTTTGTTAGACTTTGTTTTAAATCAAAAAAATGAAAGGCATTATTCCCACATGGTGGTTTCTTCTTCTTTCTCTTCTTTTAAAAACTGTTCTACCTTTCTATCTTCCCAACTCTTCTTAAAAAAGAGTTGTCCTTTAAAAACACTCCATCCATGTACAATAATTACTATAGACCATAATACTATAGTTGTAATATTTACACCAGTAATTATGTTTGTATAAGGTCCTGACATGATATAAAAATTGTACGCAATTAGTGCAATCCCTATAAAATATAAGATTAAGTGCAAATAAAAATTTCTAATTCGTTTTGCTTTATTTTGGGCTCTATAAAAAGATTCTTTCTCGTCTTTATTTAATGTCATCATTTTAAAATTATTGAATTAATTACTCCCAACGTTCGCGTTCTTTCTCCATAAACTCGTCAATTTTTTTGCTCTCCCAATCTTCTCCAAAGAAAAAATTTGGTCCAAAAACTCCCAAGAAATGAAATACTAATCCTATTCCCCAAAATGTTGCAGTCGCATAAGGACCAAAGCCTGAAAAACCTGCGTTAACGCCTATGAGAATAATTAAAAATAAATTTACAATAACATACACAGCCAAATGCCAGTAAAAACCAACAATAGCATCAACTTTTTTCTTCGCTCTTAAATACGCCTCTTCCTTTTTAAAATCTCTTGAATCCTTATGCTCATCATAAGGTTCTATATTATATTTTTCCATCGCTAAATGATTTAATTTTTATCTTTACCTAATTCTTTATTCATATACTTTTCTATTTTTCGCTCTTCCCAATCGTCACCCAAAAATAAAGGAAGACCAAATACTGAAAAGGCATGTATAGCAAGCGCTATTCCCCAAACAACCCATGTTGCTAATGTCGAGAAATCGTATAGAGCTTCTTCAAACGTTTCGCCATTATTTAAATTGTTCATCACTTTTACAGCTGTAATAACTGTATTTATTACAATGTAAACTACTAAGTGCGTGTAAAATCGCTTTAGTTTTTCAACTTTATTCTTAGCTTTTATATATTCTAAATTAGTGTCTTGTGTATCCATTATTTTTAAATTTTAATTCCAACGTTTAGTATCATCTTCCTTACGCATATATTCTTCTATTTTGCGTTTTTCCCATCCTGCACCAAAGGCGCCATCATCTACAAATACCCTATAAGCTTGAACCACCAAACTTATTCCCCAACCAAACATTGGAAACCAAAACCATTGTATAGTGTACCTAGAATAGGTGTACCAAATGAATATTAAAAAAGGGATAACAAATACGTAAGATATTAAACTATAATAAAATCCTTTTAATTCTTCTACGCGTTTACGAGCTCTTACATAATCGTCGTTAAGACGTTCTTTTGATTGTTGTGTTGTTCTCATGATTGATACTTGTTTTGTGAGCATCGGTATTGCTACTGCAAAATCTTTTGCTCTTTGATTGATGATAACTTTTCTATCTGATAATAGACTGTAACGTTGTTTTATATTTTCTAAACCTACACCACTACTCTTTTTAACAATTTGTTTTAATTGAAGATTATTCATCACCACCAAGTGACCTTTGTCTTCATATATTTTAATATGCAACGGCTTGCTAGACGTTACCATATTGTGCTTTACTGCATTTTCTAAAAGTAGCTGAAGTGATAAGGGTACAACTCTACTTTCTGGGTTAGACGCTTTATCTGGTATTTCAAAAATTATACTATCCTCAAAACGCGTTTTTAAAAGCGACATATAGGTTCTGGCAAAATTCAACTCTTCATCTACAGTAACTAACTCTTTACTTTTTTGCTCTAAAACATAGCGATATACTTTAGATAATGAGGTGGTGAATTTTTGCGCTGCAGTTGGGTTTTCTTCTATTAAACTCGTTAGTACATTTAAACTATTGAATAAAAAATGAGGATCTAACTGGTTTTTTAAAGCATCAAACTTTGCACTTGCAGCACCAGCAATAACCTTTTGCTCTTTAATCTTATTTTTTTGATAACGATTGTAGAAATATATAACATGAAAGACAGTAACAACAGACAGTGTTATCCACAAACCAAAAGAATAGCCTTGCCAAGATTCATTATTTAAAAATGTTTCAAAATCTAAACTATAAATCACAATTGAAGTAAAAGCTCTTAATAAGAACAGACCACTTAAAGTTATAATTGTACTCCCAATTATTCCGTAAACAATACGTTTTACTGTGTCTCCAGTTTTCCATTGACGCTTTTCCATATAATCAAAAAACGCCATATTAGAATATCCTAATACAAATGCATAGAGTTGATAAAACCCAAAGTCAATTAAAAAATCATTAACAGATTTAAAATCAAAACCTCCAAAGAACAGATGTCCAATTACAAATACAGCACTTCCGATTGCAATAGTTAATATGATTTTTTTTAATGACTTATTCATATGTTCTAATTTATTATGCCTTACACTCTTTTGCTACAAATTCTGCACGCTCTTTTCCCCAATTAGGATGAAACTCACTCTCTGGTTTAAAGGTATCAAAAAGTTTTACTGATGTTTCTATATCCTCACAAAATGGTGCTGTATCTTTTCCAAAGTATTTTGCACTATTTAAGTTCCAATCTGCTTTACAAAACGTTGCTCTTGGATTTTCTGGTTCTAACTCTAAAGCCTTACTGTATAATTCTGAAATCTTACCACCATATTTCATACCATAAGTCATTCCATCAAAAACAACCCAATTAGTTAAAATTTGTGCTTGCATTACTATTAATTCCGCATTATCTTCACTAATAGTCATTGCTAAATCTAAATGCTCTTGAGCCTTATCTAGCTGTGCTTTTAAAATGGTTTCATCTTTCTCATTCCAGCTTTTTAAACTGTTGATTTGTGCAATGTAATAACTCGGCAACCATTCTTTTGGTTCTGCCTTTGCTATACGTTCAAACATATTTTCAGCGTCATCAGTGTTTCCGTTTTTCCAAATTTCAAAGGCTTTAGTCATTCCTTTTTCAAAATTTGTTTGTGCCTGTGTAAATCCTGTAACAACAAGTAAAGCGATGATTATTATACTTTTACTCATGGTATATTTATTTTTCTTTTGACATTGGTGAATCTTCGATTTCATTTCGTTATATTTTTAAAATTATAGAGATATAGTTATTGATTTATTTTTAGTTAATTGAAATTTAGCATCTTCCCATTTTGGCGGTCCCATAAAACCAGTTGCTCCATTAGAACAGCCATAATCTTCTTTAGGAATACCAAAAAAGTTAGTGTCTATTTTACCATTATCATTTTCATCATGAAAAAGAGACACTGCATAAACGCCTTCTGGAATATCTTTAAATAAAACCGTACAAGATTTATTTGCTATACCACTTATTTCACCTTTATAAGATTTTTCTAAAAAACCAGATTCAGTATTATAGAGTGCAACAAACATTTTTCCGTCGTTACTATTAGCATGCTCAACTTTTACAGTAATGGTAAACTTACCTTGTGCTTCTGCCTGAAAACTTAAAAAGCTAATCAGTATTATAACTATAATTTTTACGAGTAAATTCATGGTTAATAGTTTTGTTTGATACAAATATCGAACACAAGTCCATGTTTCTAAAACTGAACTTACCGAAATGTATTTTTTATATGATGAATTGTAGAATATAAGAAAATGCAGAAGACAAAACCCATTTCTGATTAGAATACTAACTGAGTATTGAATTTATTTGTTAGATTTAACAATAGTTAAACTATCTATAATTGAATAATAAAAAATAACTAATGGCTGAGAAATTAAAAATTGTAAAGATCATTCATCTGGCTATTTGTGCTGGTGTTATATTTGCTTATATCCTATTGAGTGACCTAAGCGTTTTAGCCGATTTAAAATTTCCTGTTATAGATGGATCCTCTTATATTTATCTTATGATTCCTGTGATTGCAATATTGGCTGGCAACTATTTATACAAGTCTCAAATTAAAAAAGTAGATTCAAACTTAAAGTTAGAGGACAAAATACCTTTTTATCAAATTGCTACAATTATGCGTTTAGCGCTTCTTGAAGGAGCTGCATTTCTTATATTATTTGTAAAACCAGATTTTATAGTATTTGGGATGCTAATAATACTTTATATTATTTCTATTAGACCAACTGAGAATCAATTTAGAAAAGATTTTGAAAACCATAGATTATAATGATTGAAGAATTGTTAGCAACTGTAAAACGGATAAAAACAAATCAAATAGAAACAAAAAAAGACCATCTTCACAGATGATCTTTTTTAATATTATATAATGTTTTAACTTAAAACATTTCTCTTCCAGCAAAATGGAAAGCACTTTCAATAGCTGCATTATCATCACTGTCACTTCCGTGAGCTGCATTTTCGCTAATTGAATCTGCAAACATGTTACGGATAGTTCCTTCAGCTGCATCAGCAGGATTAGTAGCACCAATTAAAGTTCTAAAATCTTCAACAGCGTTATCTTTTTCTAAAACTGCTGCAACTATTGGTCCACGAGTCATATATTCTACTAACTCTCCAAAAAATGGACGTTCGTTGTGTATTGCGTAAAATTCCTCAGCATCTGCTTTAGTCATTTGCGTTAACTTCATCGCTACGATTCTAAATCCTGAAGCTGTAATCTTTTCTAATATTGCGCCAATGTGTCCTTTTTCAACAGCATCAGGCTTTAACATTGTAAATGTTCTGTTAGTTGCCATGTTATTTTTTTTAATGAGGTGCAAAAGTAATGTATTTCTTTAATTAACCAAGAGTGACATTCAATAAATAAATAGCAGTCATTTTCACAGCTTTTAAGCCCATTTAAAAAAAGCAATTAGACTTTAAAGCACTCATAACCAATCTTATTTTAGTTTACTTATTCAAAATAAATTCGTCTATAATTCTAAATAAATCATTTCGAGCAAGGTGACGTTATTGATATTAAATAAAATCATTTTCATGTTGAAGCATGTTAATCATTCTAACTTAAAAAAAGATCTACAAATTGACTAGAAAACCATTATAAAAATGAATGACAGATTATGTTATAGTCTTAATTTCATATTAAAAGTATTCTTCAAAATATCTGAAAAACGTATCTTCGCCACTTATGATTAAAACACAGATTCCAGAAATAAAAACGCTTTTAAGTACACCAAAGCACATTCTAATAGTTCCACATAGAAATCCAGATGGTGACGCAATGGGCTCTACACTTGGTTTGTATCATTATTTAAAATTATACAATCATGAGGTTACTGTTATTGCACCAAATGATTATCCAGATTTTTTAAAGTGGTTACCTGGTGACGACACGGTTTTAAAATTTGAAACCCAACAAGAAGAAAGTAATGTGCTTATTGAAAAAGCAGATTTAATTTTTACCTTAGATTTTAATGCATTCCATAGAGCTGGTCATCAAATGGCAGAAGTTTTAGAGCAATCTAAAGCCACTAAATTAATGATAGACCATCATCAGCAACCAGACGATTATGCAAAATATATGTACTCTGATGTCACCATGTCTTCTACATGTGAAATGGTTTATAATTTCATTGAAATGCTTGGTGATAAAGAAAAGGTTAATGCTACAATAGCAACGTGTTTATATGTCGGTATTATGACAGATACTGGTTCTTTTAGATTTCCGGCAACAACGGCAAGAACGCATCAAGTTATTGGAAATTTAATTGAAAAAGGTGCTGAAAATTCTCAAATACACAATAATATATACGATACTAATAGTTACAGTCGTTTACAATTATTGGGTAGAGCAATGCAGAATTTAAAAGTGATTCCGGAATTAAGAACGGCTTACATTACCTTATCTCAGGCAGAGTTAGATGAATTTAACTTTAAAAAAGGGGATACCGAAGGTTTTGTTAATTATGCGTTATCCTTAAAAGGAATTATTTTTGCTGCCATGTTTACCGAAAGCAAACAAGATCAAATCATTAAAATCTCATTACGTAGTAAAGGTGAGTTTTCTGTTAATGAATTATCTAGAGCTCATTTTCATGGAGGAGGTCACACAAATGCTGCAGGTGGACGTAGTGATGACGACATGGAAAGTACTATAAATAATTTTATTAGTATATTACCACAGTATAAAAACGAATTGTCCCTAACCCAAAACGGACATTAATATAATTAATGTGAAACGAGCATGATCAAAATTAAATCACTTAAGAAAAGGATTATTAGCGAACAGCATGTGACATATTAAAAAATATAAACATAAACTCATGAAAAACCTACTCATTTTATTCGCCATTTCTCTGGTATGCTTCAACTGCAAATCGCCCGAAGCAAGACTACCAGAATCAGTTCAATCTGGTTCATTTTTAAAAGCTTCAGCCGAACGAAATAAAAAGTTGAACGAACTAGAGCACAAACAAATTCAAGATGTAATAAATAGTAATCCTGGAAGAAACTATATCGCTTCAAAAAGTGGTTTTTGGTATTCTTATAACACACAAATTGAAAATGAAACTGCACAACCACAATTTGGAGACGTTGTAGATTTCACTTTTGATGTTTCTACTATTGAAGGTGATGAAATTTACGCAGATACCAATAAAACCTATGTAATGGACAAGGAAGAATTGTTCACAGGTTTGCGCGAAGGCTTAAAACTTTTAAAACCAACCGAATCGGCAACATTTATATTTCCATCCCAAAAAGCTTTTGGATATTATGGAGACGAACATAAAATAGGAACAAATGTTCCTTTAATTTGCGAAGTAACCTTAAACACAATAATTAAAACAAATGATTAAAAAAACGCTTACTACAATCGTTGCAGTATTATTATTAACTGTAAATTTTTCTTGTCAAGTTCAATATCCTAATTTAGAAGATGGACTTTATGCAGAGTTTGTAACCAACAAAGGCACAATGGTAGCCAAATTATATACAGACAAAGCACCTGTAACTGTTGCTAACTTTGTAGCATTAGCAGAAGGAAACCATCCTTTAGCTAAAGATGAATACAAAGGAAAACCGTATTATGATGGCACAACTTTTCATAGAGTTATAGATGGTTTTATGATTCAAGGTGGAGACCCAACAGCAACAGGAATGGGAGATCCTGGATACAAATTTGATGACGAATTTTATCCTGGTTTAAAACATGATAAACCTGGGATTTTATCTATGGCAAATGGTGGACCAAATGGTAATGGAAGTCAATTCTTTATTATGGAAAGACCTGACCCAAGATTAGATAATAAACATGCTGTTTTTGGAGAATTAGTAGAAGGTTTAGATGTACAAGATTCTATATCTAACGTTAAAGTAATTGATCCAAGAGCTAGAAATCACAAACCTGTTGAAGATGTTGTAATCACTAAGCTTAACATTATAAGAAAAGGTGCTGATGCTAAAGCATTTGATGCTGCAAAGGTATTTACTGAAGAGTTACCTAAAATTAAAGAGAGACAAGCTAAGATTAAGGAAGAAGCTAAAAAGGAAGCTGAAGAATTAGCTAAACAAGCACAGATTGCTTTCTTAAAAAAGAACGAAGATTTAAAAGGAAGAAAAATAGAATCACCAACTGGTATGGCTATGATTTTTACACATGAAAGTAATGGTGTAACTCCAGAAGCTACAGACCGTGTAAATATTGAATGTGCTGGTTATCTAGAAAATGGCGAATTGTTTTGGACTACTTGGAAAGATGTTGCTGAGAAGAATGGTAAATATGACGAACGTACTGACCAAGCAGGTCGTTACAAGTCTTTTGACATGCCATACAATAAAACAGCAGGTTTAATTGCTGGTTTTAGAGAAGCAATGCTCAACATGAAAATTGGAGATAAAGCAAGAGTATTTATACCTTACTATTTAGGTTATGGAGAAAGAGGAAATCCTCCTGTTATTCCACCAAGTGCTAACTTAGTATTTGATATTGAATTAGCAAGTATTAAAAAATAGTTTTATACTCTACTATAAATAAAAAAAGCAGCTGACACTATGTTAATAGTACAGCTACTTTTTTATTTTATATTGTAGTAAAATACCTGTCAAGTTTTGGAAACCTGACAGGTATTTTGTTATTAATTTTATTCCTGTGAGGTCTTTAAGACCTGCAAGGAACAAAATTAAGCTTTAGGGATATTTTTCAAAATCTCTAATACAAATTCCCAATACTTCTGAGCCGAAGAAATTTGAGCGCGTTCATCTGGTGAGTGCGCACCTTTAATATTTGGGCCAAAACTAATCATATCCATATCAGGATAATTAGTTCCTAGAATTCCACATTCTAAACCTGCGTGGCAAGCCGCAACATGAGGTTTCTCTCCATTATTTAATCGCTCGTAAATAGGCACCATTAATTTTAAGATGTCAGAATCCATATTTGGAGCCCAACCAGGATAATCACCAGAAAGCTCTACTTCACAACCTGTTAACTCAAATGTAGCGCGTAATGTATTTGCTAAATCTTCTTTTGTACTTTCTACAGAGCTACGTGTTAAACAACCTATTTTTATATGGCCATCTTTTACAATAACCCTAGCGATATTATTTGATGTTTCAACTAAACCTTCAATATCTGGACTCATACGATAAACACCATTATGAGCTGCATATAAAGCTCTAGTTAAACCTTCTTGCACACCTAAATCCATAATTTTCTCTGGAGTCTCAATTTCAGAAATAACAATCTCTAAATCTGGTTCCATGGTTTTAAATTCAAGCTTAAGCATATCAGCGAAATCTTTCATTTCAGCTTCAAAAGCATCTTTATGTACAGCATCAATAGCCACTGTTGCATTACTTTCTCTAGGTATAGCATTACGTAAACTTCCACCATCAATTTCAGAAATACGCAATCCAAAGTTTTCAAAACCATCAAATAATAAACGGTTCATTAGTTTATTGGCATTACCTAAACCTTCATGAATTTGCATTCCAGAATGTCCACCTTGTAAACCTTTTACTGTAATTTTATAACCAATTTTAAATTCTGGTGTTTCTTCCTCAGTATAATCACGTGTAGCAGTCACATCAATTCCACCAGCACAACCTACACCAATTTCATCATCTTCTTCTGTATCTAAATTCAAAAGGATTTCTCCATGTAACAAACCACCTTTTAAACCTTGTGCTCCTGTCATACCTGTCTCTTCATCAATAGTGAATAAAGCCTCTAAAGCAGGATGTGCAATAGTATCACTTTCTAAAACAGCCATAATTGTAGCCACACCTAATCCATTATCTGCACCAAGCGTTGTTCCTTTTGCCTTAACCCAATCACCTTCAATATACATTTCTATACCTTGTGTATCAAAATCAAAAACGGTATCGTTATTTTTTTGGTGCACCATATCTAAATGACTTTGCATCACAATAGGTTTTCTATCTTCCATACCTTTTGTTGCTGGCTTGCGGATAATCACATTACCAACTTCATCTTCTATGGTATCTAAACCTAAGTTATTTCCGAAATCTTTCATGAATTGAATCACGCGCTCTTCCTTTTTAGAAGGTCGTGGTACAGCATTTAAATCTGCGAATTTATTCCAAAGTTGTTTTGGTTCTAAGTCTCTTATTTCTGAACTCATATGTCTCTAATTTATTGAATTACAAATTTACGAAATATGAAGCAGTCTTCTTTGTGATTATGCAGATGTTTCAGAATCTTAAAAATTAGATTATCTCATAGCTTAATTCCTATTTGTTATAGATTGAATTTTGTAGTGAATTTCTTAAATTTTAAATTACTTATGTATATTTAGATGTTGTGTTTAATTTAACTGAATGGATAAAAAAAAACAAATTAGACTGATTTTAGTTGCGATTTTTTGGATTGTAATATATTTTATTACGAAAATTCAGAAATTTGAATCCGTTAAAAACCCTTATTTTATGGCTACAATTTATGCCGTATTTATTGGGCATATATTCTACGAGGGAATTTATAAAAAGAAAAAAATAGAACACAAAAAAAATGAAATAAAAGCCAATCATTTAGCGGAATTAAAAAACAAAAAAAGTGACTTAACACCAAAAATCAATAATGAAGATTTACCAACTGAATTAATTGAATTTATTCCAATTTTCAAAAAATGGGGAATTGACAATAAAATCCTAAAAAAAGACCTTTATGAAAATGCAAAACACAGCGAATTGTTTGAACTGAAATCTATTGAAAACAAAAGAGATATAATTGAAAAATGGATTAAAAACAGTTCTTATGACAATCCAAATATTTCTAAAGCACTGAATTTGACTCTTGAGTCATATGACGAATTAGGGTTATGGACTTGGGAAACAAAAAACTAATTAAAATACTGGGTATAATTAATTGCTCGATTAATTCCGACTTCCTGGCATTCCTGAGGATTTTTTATTCAATTATTATTCCTTAGATTATGGGATTAAGCATGCACTAACAAAACAACAAACATTACCTACAATTTGAATGAAACTAATTCACAAATCAAAATATAAGAATATCGTAATTACACTCTTAATTTCTGCATTTTGTATTCTTACCGTTTTTTTTGTAATGTATAATATCATTAACTTAAACAAAAGTCTGAGCAGAATTGTAAGTCTATCAATCGGAATAATAACTTTTATTCTTATCGGTAGAAAAATAATCGTCCGACATTTAATAGGTGATAATTTTAATGTTACAGTAGAATATCTTTTACGCCCTAATTTTAAACATCACTATTCCAAAACCGATATTAAAAATATTTTTTTCAAAACAATTGATTATGCTAGATATGGCAGATGTGAAAAAGGAATAATTCTATTTAAAAATCAGAAAAACTATCATAAGGATTATTTTACTCTTGGTTCCGAATATGTGACTAATTGGTTTTGGTCAAATTTTAAATATCCGAATCAATTAAAAAAATAACGTAGGTAATACCATGTATAATCAATTGCTGATCTAAAGCCTACTCAAGAAAATCTTCGCGGAATATTCTATCTGTAATTTAATTACTAAATTAGTTGCTTTAACGCGGAGCAAATTACTTACAAGCACATTGATTCTTTACGAACCACATACAAACTCTAAAAAAAATGAATAAAGTAAGAAGTATAGGTTTAATAATATTAGTAATTGGAGTTGTTCTTCAATTTACCTTAGAAAATGATTTAACCGATTTTATTTCTGGCTTATTTATTGGTTGTGGATTTGGACTACTTATTGTTGGTAAAATAAACAAACCTGCTATTTAAGCGATATGCATAAAAACAAAAAACTAATCCTTGTAATTTTCTTCGGAATTCAGTTACTATTATTATCTCAATTGAAGCATTACCCGGAGTTTGTAGAGCAATTTTACAGTAACGGACTTTATGTTTTTATTTCAAAATTAATGCGCTATGCTTTTGGATGGCTACCATTTTCTGCTGGTGACATCTTCTACACATTAGCCGGAATCTATTTAATAAGGTGGTTAATTGTAAATAGAAAACGCATTGTAAAAGATACTAAAAATTGGCTTTTAGATATTGGAGCAACCTTATCTATTGCTTATTTTTCTTTTCATATTCTTTGGGCTTTTAATTATTATAGACAACCACTTTATAAATCCTTAGACATTAAAGCAGATTATACAACCGAGCAATTGATTTATTTTACCGAACGATTAATTAAAAAATCAAATGCCTTACAATTTCAACTTACTAAAAACGATACTGTAAAGGTAGTTTCACCTCATACCAAATCAGAGATTTTTAATAAAGTAAAAGATGGTTACCAAAAACTCTCTGAAGTTTATCCGCATTTGGAGTATCATCCTAAAAGCATTAAAAAATCGATTTATAGTTTGCCATTAACCTACATGGGATTTTCTGGTTATCTAAATCCGTTTACTAACGAGGCTCAGGTTAATGGCTTAATATCAACATACAAATTCCCAACAACCTCTTGTCATGAAGCTGCTCACCAATTAGGCTACGCAGCAGAAAATGAAGCTAACTTTATAGGTAGCTTGGCTGCTATTCACAATGAAGATATTTATTTTAAATATTCAGGCTATACATTCGCATTACGTTATTGTTTGGCTGAAGTTTATAAAAGAGACTTTGAACGTTATAAGTCTATACTTCCTACTATTAACAAAGGCATCTTAAAAAACTATAAAGAAACTCAAGATTTCTGGCAATCTTACGAGAATCCTATCGAACCACTTTTTGAAGCCACCTTCGATAATTTTCTAAAAGCAAATAACCAATCTGCTGGTATGAAAAGTTATAGTTATGTTGTTGCGCTTTTGGTTAATTATTATGAAGGCAAAAGCCTTTAATATATCCTAAATGTCTAGTTGAGCGCAATCGAAACTTAACTGTACGACTACCCTTAAAACGTTAAAATATTTAAATCTATTTAGGTTCAATCAATAATTCCTATCTTTAGGAAGTTAATCCAACCAACCACTCTTATGATAAAATATTATTTACGACTGCTCGTACTGATGTGCAGTTTTTCGTTATTTGCACAAGACTACTTTCCGAGTAATTCTGGTGTCATTGCAAATAATACCAATTACACTGCATTTACAAATGCAAAGATTCATGTATCGCCAACCGAAGTCATAGACAATGCCACACTTCTTATAAAAGATGGCAAAGTTGTAAGTGTTGGTCAATCGGTAACCATTCCGAAGAATACCACAACAATTGACCTTTCTGGTAAAACAATTTATCCTTCTTTCATTGATTTGTATACCTCTTTTGGTGTAGAAAAACCAAAAAGACAAAGAGGTGATGCACAATATGGTCCTAGTAGAAGCGGATTTTATTGGAATGACCACATTATGCCAGAACAAGATGTGATGACCAGTTTTAAGTATGATAAAAAATCAGCTTCAGAATTACTCAATCTAGGCTTTGGTGTTGTAAACACGCATTTCCCTGATGGTGTGGTACGCGGAACTGGTGCTTTAATTGCTTTAAACAATAATGCTGACAATGCCATGCGAATTGTAGATGGTAAAACATCTCAACATTTTTCGTTTAGTAAAAGTGCAAAATCTAACCAATCTTACCCATCGTCTATTATGGGAAGTATGGCTTTATTGCGACAAATGTATAATGATGCTAAATGGTATGAAGCAGGGAACATAGACACTAAAGATTTATCCTTAGAAGCCTTAAATAAAAACAAGAGTTTACTTCAGATTTTTGAAGCTGGCAGCAGACTGAATCTTTTACGTGCTGATAAAGTTGGTGATGCTTTTAATATTCAATATACTATTCTTGGAGGTGGTGATGAATATGAACGTATCAATGAAATAAAAGCAACAAATGCCACAGTAATTTTGCCATTAGATTTTCAATTAGCTTATGATGTTGACGACCCATTTTTAGCGAGTACATTATCTTTAAGTGATATGCGCTCATGGAATCAAGAACCTCACAATCCTAGATTATTGGCAGAAAACGGAATTAACTTCACCTTTACAACACATGGTTTAAAATCTAAAAAATCATTCTCATCAAACTTAATGAAAGCCATAGAAATGGGACTTTCTAAACAAAAAGCTTTAGAAGCTTTAACCACAGTTCCGGCTTCATTATTAGGTAAATCAGATGTTTTAGGTACTTTAAAAGCAGGAAGCTATGCTAACTTTTTAATTACAGATGGTGATATTTTTGAAAAGAAAACCAAACTCTACGAAAATTGGGTTCAAGGCACTGCAAATGTGGTATCAGATATGACTAAAAATGATATTGATGGTGATTACAAGTTTCAACTTAATGGAACAGATTATGAACTTTCAGTTTCTGGTAGTACAAGCAAACCAAATGCTACAATTAAAAGTAACGACAATAGCTTAGGTACTAAAATGAGTTATAAAGATGATTGGGTTAACCTAACTTTTAAAACTGCAGATAGCACTAAAAAAGAGTTTGTAAGAGTGGTAGCTAATGCTGCTAACAATAATTCGTTAAACGGAAAAGCAATTTTACCAAACGGAAATGAATTACTGTTTAATGCCATTAAATTGAAACAAAAAGATGCAGATAAAAAGGGTACTAAAAAAATGCATGGAGACATAGAAGATGAACCTTTTATGAGTCCTATCACCTACCCTAACTTAGCTTATGGTTTTACGGAAAAACCAAAATCTGAAGTGCTACTATTTAAAAACGCAACCGTTTGGACCAATGAAAAGGAAGGCATTTTAGAAAACACAGATGTTTTAATTAAAGATGGAAAGATTGCTAAAATCGGAAAAAACCTTTCAAATAAAAACGCGAAAGTGATTGATGCTACTGGTAAACATATTACAGCTGGTATAATTGATGAGCATTCGCATATTGCAGCTTCATCTATTAATGAAGGTGGACAGAATTCCTCGGCAGAAGTCACTATTGAAGATGTCTTAGATGATGAATCTATTGATATCTACAGAAATTTAGCAGGTGGCGTAACATCGATTCAAATTTTACATGGTTCAGCAAATCCTATTGGTGGACGCTCTGCCATCATTAAATTAAAATGGGGCGAATCTGCTGAAAATTTAATTTATGATAACTCACCAAAATTTATAAAATTCGCTTTAGGTGAAAACGTAAAACAATCTAGAGTGCGAAGAAATTCTCGTTTCCCGCAATCTAGAATGGGAGTTGAACAAGTTTTTATTGATTATTTCACAAGAGCGAAAGCATACGATGAACTTAAAAAAAGCGGCAAACCCTACCGAAAGGATATTGAAATGGAAACGCTTGCCGAAATTTTAAACAGCGAGCGTTTTATTTCTTGTCATTCTTATGTGCAAAGTGAAATTAATATGCTGATGAAAGTTGCAGAACAATTCGACTTTAAAATAAACACTTTTACGCACATACTTGAAGGTTATAAAGTGGCTGACAAAATGAAAGCACATGGTGTTGGCGGTTCTACTTTTAGTGATTGGTGGGCTTACAAATACGAAGTAAATGATGCTATACCTTATAATGCAGCAATTATGCATAATGCAGGTGTTACTGTCGCCATAAATTCTGATGATGCCGAAATGTCTAGACGACTCAACCAAGAAGCTGCTAAATCTGTGAAATATGGTAGTATTAGTGAAGAAGACGCTTGGAAATTTGTGACGTTGAATCCGGCAAAACTATTGCATTTAGATAAACGCGTCGGAAGTCTTAAAGTTGGTAAAGATGCAGATGTTGTTTTATGGTCTGACCATCCGATGTCCATTTATGCAAAAGCTGAAAAAACCATTATTGAAGGTGTCACTTATTTTGACCTAGAAAAAGACAAGCAAATGCGTGAAGCAATCAAAAAAGAAAAAAGCGAACTTATTAATTTAATGCTTCAGGATAAAAACAAAGGTTTAAAAACGCAACCTGTTAAGAAGAAAGAAGATAAATTATTGCATTGCGACTCAATGGATAATGAACATACTGCACACTAAAACAATTAAAAATGAAAACTTTAAATAAAATAAATACCGTTATATTTTTGTTGTGCATTACGTTAGGTTTCGCACAACAAACACCTGCACCAGTGCAAACTAAAGATTTTGCTATTGTTGGGGCAACCGCTCATATTGGAGATGGAACCGTCATTGAAAACAGCATAATTGTTGTTAGTGATGGAAAAATAACAACCATTGGACCAGAAGCTTCAACACCACTTACTAAGCAAGCTATGGACATTATTGATGCCAAAGGTAAGCACGTTTATCCTGGCTTTATTGTGGCTAACGGAACTTTAGGATTGGTAGAAGTTGATGCTGTAAAAGCATCTGTTGACCTTTCTGAACTTGGAACATACAATCCACATATTAGAAGTATTATTGCTTATAACACAGAATCTAAAGTTATAGAATCTATGCGACCAAATGGCGTGTTGCTTGGGCAAGTTGTACCAAGAGGTGGACGAATTTCTGGAACCTCATCAGTTGTACAATATGATGCTTGGAACTGGGAAGATGCAGCTATTAAAATGGATAATGGAATTCATATCAATTGGCCAAGCAGCTTCAGTCGTGGTCGTTGGTGGCTAGGCGAAGATGCTGGTTTAAAGCCTAATAAACAGTATAAGAAACAAGTTACAGAATTAGAAGCTTATTTTACAGAATCTAAAAGCTACAATAAAGGCGATAAAAAAGAATCACATTTACCATTTGAAGCCATGTCTGGTTTGTTTGATGGTTCTAAACGTTTATATATTAATGTGAATGACGAAAAAGGAATTACCGATGTTGTTAATTTTGCAAAAGCACAAGGGGTTTCTAAAATTACTATTGTTGGTGCTTACCAAGCCGATAAATTAACTAGCTTCTTAAAAGAAAATAATGTTTCTGTTTTTTTAAGACGTGTACATACTAGACCAGAATTAGAAGATGATGATTACGATTTACCTTTTAAACTTGCTAAATCTTTAGTTGACGCAGGCGTTTTGGTAGCTTTAGAACCAAGCGGACAAATGGAACGTATGAATTCTAGAAACCTTCCATTTTATGCTGGTACAACGGTTGCTCATGGATTAACAAAAGCACAAGCCTTGCAATTAATTACTGAAAATCCGGCGAAGATATTAGGGATTGACGATTTGTATGGTACGCTAAAAGTTGGCAAAAGCGCAACACTTTTTATCAGTGAAGGCGATGCTTTAGATATGCGAACAAATATATTAACGCACGCATTTATCGATGGCAGAAACCTAAGTTTAGAAACACACCAAACTGAACTTTGGAAACGTTATTCTGAGAAACTCTCAGAGAAAAAATAACTAACACTTAGATTATAAAAAAAGCGAGCCAAATGGCTCGCTTTTTTCATTGAGAATGAAGTAAAAAACCTCATCTAAAATTTATATACATTACTCAATCACTTTTGCACCTTCTGGTTGCATAAATAATTTTGCGTCTGGCGCTTTTTCAGAAAGTACAACATCTGTAAAAGCAACTGTATTTCGTTTTTCTGTTGGTATGTTATTTTCATACTTGTACCAATCAATGCTAGCTGGCACTACTAAACCATTAACGGTCTGCCAATTGTTATATCTTATAAAATGAAAATCTTCACTTCCTTCGTTTTTACCATATGTTACCGTGTAACCTAACCATTCCATTTTTCCGGTTTCAGCATCATAAAAAATCTTGTATTGGTCTTCTGATGATGCACCAATGCCATCTTCGTAAGAAATTAAAATCCCTGGATATGATTTACCTTCAAAAACCAATGGTTCTGTAGTTTCGTATTTAATACCATCATCAGCTAATACAAATGGCATGGCATAGAAATAAAACATTAAACCTTTATAAAATTTTGGCTTTCCTTTATATTCTTTTCCATCTTTTTCACTAATCCAAAGCGTTGTTCCATCAAATCCTTGTGTGTAATTTGGCGTATCAATTTGTTCTGCTCTTGTTTTTAAGTTTTCAGTGATAACTTCTTTTCCTGTTGGTTTATCAATAGAAAAAGACAGTGTTTGCATTTTATTCCATGTATCTATACTTCCGTGGGCATCAAATACTTTAGTGATAGATTCTGGATAAATACTGGTTGTGATTTCTTCTGTTGTAACAGCTTCAGTCATCACTTCTTGTTCTTGTTTTGGTTCATTTTTACAAGCAGAAACAAAAATTGCAAAAGCTAATAGAGGTAATATTTTTTTCATGATTAAGTTTTAAGTTGATTGGTTTGACGCGAATAATTAGCATACATTACAAAAAAGCTTCAGAATTTATCTGAAGCTTTTTTAATCCTATAGTAACTACGTTCGTTTAGTCGACCATTAATTTTTCAATAGTCTTGGAGTTTCCTGCTGTTAATTCAACAAAATACAATCCACTTTCTAAATTTGAAATATCTAAAGTTGAAGATTGTTCTTGAAGCTTGATGTCTTTCAAAATCATTTTGCCTTGGATATTATATATATTTATTAATCCATCAACTGAACTAGAATTTGAGATTTGGATGGTCACTTCATCTTTTGTTGGATTTGGAAACATTGAAAATTCAGAAACATTAAAACCAGTAACACTTAACGCAACACTTGGCTCTAAGTAATCTGGTATATTGTTATTGTTAGTATCATCATCTGTTGGGTCTCCATTGTTGTTATAATCTTCATCTATGGTTAACACATTATCGCCATCATCGTCGTCATCTAAAAAATTTTCAATTAAATCATTATCAGTGTCAACAAAAATATGTGATACATTTCTACCTAAAACAATATTAATTTCAATTAATGTATCTACACCATCGCCATCGTCATCATCATCTAAATAATTTGGAATATTATCATTATCGGTATCATCATCTTCTAAATTACCATTTCCATTTATATCTTCATCAGCATCTATTACTCCGTCATTATCTATATCTGTACAAACCACTTCCACTACATTAACCATTGTAGTCACCATTCCACACCCAGAAAAAGCGACAACTGTTACATAATAAAAACCAGGTTCTGATACCGTTAGAAACGGTTGAGTTTCACCTGGTAATGGACCACTATCAGTTGCCCATTGAAAACTATAATCTAATTCAGATAATTCTGTATCTAGCACTAATGTATCTCCTAAACAAAAAGTGTAACTACTTTCTAAATTTAATTCTGGCAATGAATTAATAATGAGATCAAAATTGGTTACTGCAAAGCATCCTTCTAAAGCTTCAACTCTCACATAAATTGTTTGAGGATTAGTTGTATTTATAAAATTATCTGGCGTTGCCAATACACCTGTATTAGCTGATGCATCTGCTTCACTTAAAAAATAAGTGATATTGAAGGGTTCACCAGAAGGATTAATTACCCCTTCATTTATGGTTAAATCAAATTCAGCTGTTACGTTATTATTATAATCACATTGTTCCAAATCCGATGGTATGCCCATAGCACCTGACGGATTAGGTAATACATATAGAGTTAATGTTGTAAAACCAACACATCCAGTGTTTACATCTGTTACGGCAACATACAAAGTTTGTGGGCTATAAGTATTATCATAAGATGTTGGCGTTAGTATATTGTTTAATTGCATTTCAGCATCCATCTGAGATTCATAATACGATACAGACCAATCTGCATTACCCGCTGTTATTTGATTATCATTAATAGTTAAATCGAATGTTGCAATCTCGTCATTATCATCATCACATAACTCTAATGGTGTTGTCTGAGTTGGTATTGGAACAGGGTTCACAATTAAATTAACAGTGGTTAATGCTGTATTTTGAGTCTCATTTTCTTCTACCCTTATGTGTATAGTTTGGTAACCACTTACTACATTGCCGTAAGGTGATGCTATCGGATTCGCACCAGTTATTGCTTCAGTTTGAGTTTCGTGATAAGTTATAGTATAATCAATTCCACTCTGAGACCCTAAAACTTGTGCGTCTAAAACGGTTAAATCAAACAACGCAAAGCCATCATTATCGTTATCGCAAATTACTAAATCACTTGGTTGATTAGCGACTTGAGCAAACATTGTTGTTATTGAAAATGTGAATAGAAAAAAGAATAGTAATTTTTGTTTCATAATTGGTTGGGTTAATGATTCAATAATAAAACAAGTTAAGCAAAAAAACTCCTACTACCTTAAAATAAGATAATTTCATTTTATTCACTAAAATTTGCATTGTCACTCATACGAGAACATCAACCACATGATTAAATCGAATAGAAAACCTAAAAAACCATTAATTAAAACTCGTTTTGCTGAAAGAAAAGTATAGATATTCTAAAACCCCAAATAGTTACACACGTTATGCTTAAGACTAAACTTATTACTCGTCTAATCCTCAGAGCTATAAAATGGTATTACATTAAAATAATCCGATTCTGTTTTTTTATAATACTTACAATTTCTAAGTTGCTTACTCATAAATTCTACTGTATTATAAACTTCATAAACCAACAGCTTATTATTTCTTCCTACTTCAGATTTTGCTTCTAATCTTATTTTAGCAATCAAATCATTTATTTCTTCAGGATATTTTAAGCTCATCGTTTTTGTAGATGAAAATCGAGAATTAGTTTCGGACACCACCCAATACATGGTTTTTTCTTCAATTTGATTCTCAACTGAATGCTGTTTAGACAACAATTGTCCATCCTTTACATCTATAGTTATTTTAGATACTTTCTTCAACTTTGCATTGGTTATGATATCCGTAAAATCCAAATCTGCACGCAAATTTTTAGTTTTCTCCATATACATAACAATCCAATGCTTTTCAACTTTGGCTTGTATTACATAATTACCATAAGGCAATTTATCAAGACCAATCTTGGTTTTAATACTATCCACTTTAATAGTTTCAAAATAGTCTTCATTTAATATATCTACTTGGTCTATCTTTATTTTCTCACTTTCTAATATGAGACTATCACCGTTTTTATTCAATTTTTGTTCCACTAATAATTCACTAGCAATCGAATTAGTATTTTTTTGAAAATTAATATCTTGACTATATGAAAATAGACTGATTGTAATAAATACTATAAAGCAATATTTTTTAATCATTATTTTCATTTGTAATTATCTAAATTTAAATATTATTAGTCTTATATATACGTGAGTGACACCGATTTTAGATTAACGTAAATACCTTAACTATTAGACCGAACTTAACCTAATTGGTCACAATCACTTTTTATAACACAACAATTGCTCCAAAAACACATTCAACTTTTTTTATTGGAAATTCGTTTAAAAAATTCGACAAAATGCTCTTTTATTATGATTACAAATTCCAAGTAGATTTAAGGTTTATGTCTTAACTAAAAATAATTCTAATAAAAGCAGTAAATTCTTAACTTTACCCTTCCTTTAAAAAACCTATTTTATTTAAATAGTACCTTTGAAGGTAATCAAATGTTTTACATGAATAAGATTATATCTAGCGCACAAAACCCTTTAATAAAGCAACTCTTCTTACTGAAAGAAAAGTCGAGAGCTCGCAAAAAATCCAATCAATTTTTAATTGAAGGGAAACGCGAATTATCATTAGCCATAAAAGGAGGCTATAAGGTTGAAACACTTTTGTTTTTACCTGATTTATTTTCGGAAAGCGAAGCGAAAGCTATGTCACAATACAATATTGACATTATTGAAATATCAAAGGAGGTGTTTCAAAAATTAGCCCATAGAGATACTACTGAAGGTGTTATTGCTGTTGTAAATTCAAAAACACATCAACTTGAAGATTTAAAACTCACATCTAAAAATCCATTAATCTTAGTGGCAGAAGCTCCAGAAAAACCTGGAAATATTGGTGCTTTATTACGCACCGCAGATGCAGCAAATGTAGATGCTGTAATTATTGCAAATCCTAAATCAGATTTATACAATCCAAATATCATTCGTTCTAGTGTTGGTTGTGTGTTTACAACAGAAATTGCCATGACAAGCTCTGAAGAAGCGATTGCTTTTCTCAAAAAATATAACTTCAATATTTATTCTGCCATTTTACAAGAGTCAGAACCTTACTACTCTCAAGATTATACGTTACCAACAGCAATTGTGGTTGGCACAGAAGCAACAGGTCTAACTGAAGAATGGCGAGAAACTGCCACTCAAAATATTAGTATCCCAATGCAAGGAGTTATAGACTCTATGAATGTTTCTGTTGCTGCCGGAATCCTTATTTTTGAAGCGAAACGCCAACGCGATTTTAAATAAATAAAAAACGTCAGTTCAAGTGATTTTCGAGGAACGAGAAAATTGTATCGAGAACCATTGTAACAAATAAGCTTCTCGATACAAAATTTCAAAAAAAAAAAAAAAGAAATTTCACTCGAAGTGACGAAAATATACAAACTATAATAATGACATCACAAACCCTTTTCTTTATCATAATAGCCATCATTATCATCAATTTTATAGTTGATAAAGTGCTCGATGCTATAAACGCAAAACACTATAACGATCCAATTCCTGAAATATTAAACGATGTATATGACGCAGAGGAGTATAAAAAATCACAAAATTATAAATCTGTTAATTATAAGTTTGGACTTATAACCTCCTTGTTTTCTTTTGCATTAACCTTAGGGTTCTTGCTTTTAGATGGTTTTGAATACGTTGATAATTTTGCTAGAAGTTATTCTGATAACCCAATAATTATCGCGTTAATTTTCTTCGGCATTATTATGATTACAAGCGATATTATTACCACGCCTTTTGGCTACTACAAAACCTTTGTGATTGAAGAGAAATTTGGTTTTAATAAAACGACGAAAAAAACCTTCATATTAGATAAATTGAAAGGTTTACTAATGACCATATTACTTGGAGGAGGTATCATTGCACTTATTGTTTGGTTTTATCAGATTACTGGTAATGAGTTTTGGTTATATACTTGGGGAATTGTGACTGTTTTTACGGTTTTTATGAATATGTTTTACTCCAAACTTATTGTACCACTTTTCAATAAACAAACGCCTTTAGAAGCGGGCGAATTACGAAATAAGATTTCAGCCTATGCTGAGTCAGTTGGTTTTAATCTCGATAAAATATTTGTCATTGATGGTTCTAAACGAAGTACTAAAGCTAATGCCTATTTTTCTGGTTTTGGCAGCGAAAAACGTGTGACACTTTATGACACTTTAGTGAACGATTTAGACGATGAAGAAATCGTTGCTGTGTTAGCACACGAAGTTGGGCATTACAAAAAAAAGCACATCATTTTTAATTTGGTGACCTCTATCATACTCACAGGACTAACACTTTTTATCTTATCTATATTTATTTCGAATCCATTATTATCAAATGCTATTGGAGTTGAAATTCCAAGTTTCCATGTTGGTTTAATTACCTTTGGATTGCTCTACTCGCCTATTTCGGAAATCACAGGTTTAATAATGAATTATGTTTCACGCGTTTTTGAATACCAAGCAGATGATTATGCTAAAAACACTTATAAAGCGGAATCTTTAATCACCTCATTAAAGAAATTATCTAAAAATAGTTTGAGTAATTTAACACCTCATAAAGCCTATGTATTTATGCATTATTCACATCCAACGCTTTTAGAACGCGTTAAAAATTTAAAGAAGTAAAACCACTTTGCTTTTTAAAAACATACAACGTTAATAAATCTCAGAAACTTTGAGCGACTCCAATACAGAAGACCATTATACAAGCACAAACACTATTGAAGCTCCAGAATCAGATTACTTGTTTATTCAGCCTTCACAAATTAAAAATGCTGGTAAAGGTTTATTTACTGCGATAGATATTTATGAAGATGAAATAATTTCTTTATTTAAAGGAGAAATTATTGATAACAAAGAAGCTGCCATAAGATCACAACAAAATAAAGATCGATATTTTATTAATTTGCTAGATGGCAACATTATGGACAGTATGCATACAGATTGCTACGCCAAGTATGCTAATGACGCAGAAGGCTTATCGCAAAATAATTTTAAAAACAATGCTGCAATCACTTTAGACGACGATAATAATGTCTGTATAAAAGCAACAAAAAATATAGACTATGGTGAAGAAGTATTTTGCAGCTACGGTAAACCGTATTGGAAAAAACATAGTGAATAGCATTTACTACCATCCCATAAATACTTAAAACACGTATTTCACACTTTTAGAATACCTTAGGAATTTAAGGCCATAACTTCACATTATTATAACATTAAAGACCCTCAATTTTTATAACTTTGAATAAAAGAAAACATAAAATCATGACAGAATTAAAAAATAGAAAAGCAATAATAACAGGAGGCGGAAGAGGCTTAGGAAAAGCTACAGCAATCGCTTTTGCAAAAGAAGGCATTGATGTTGCCATTACGGGAAGAAATGAAGCTGTATTAAAAGAAACTGTTGCAGAATTAAAAGAATTTGGTGTTAATGCTATTTATGCTGTTTTTGATGTTGGCGTTTATGCAGAGGTTCAAAAAGGTATTAAATCTCTTATTGACACTTTAGGATCAATAGATATTTTAGTAAATAACGCAGGTATTGCAGCCTTTGGTTCGTTAAACGATATGGAAGTGCACCAATGGAGCCAAATTATACAAACCAATGTTATGGGAATGTATTACGTAACCAAAGAGGTTTTACCACATTTAATAGCTAAAAACGAAGGCGACATTATAAATGTATCATCTACAGCAGGCTTAAGTGGTAATGCTACAACTTCAGCTTATTCAGCATCTAAATTTGCAGTTATCGGAATGTCTCAGTCGCTAATGAAAGAAGTCCGCAAAAACAATATTAGAGTTTGTACTTTAACACCAAGTACTATTGCATCAGATATGTCAATAGATTTAGGCATTGCAAATAAAGATTCTGAAGACAGCGTTTTACAACCCGAAGATTTTGCAGAACTAATTGTATCTGGTTTAAAATTACCACGAAGAGCTATGATGGCAAATGCGTCATTATGGTCTACTAATCCATAAGTTTCAACTTGAAATAAATTATTACAAAACCTGCATTAAATGTGGGTTTTGTTGTTTATATAAAATCTAATTTCTTTAAAAAGGACTAATTCTAAATTTCATTCAAAAAAACAATTGCCAATTAAAAAGCATTTCACTAATTTAGTTCTATGACGGAAGAAGCCATAGAAATAGAAAACAAAGCCATTGCCAAAGCTTATAAAGAATTACTTAAGGTAAGCTATCAAACTTTAACGGTTGATGATAAAAAATTAATTCGTCATGCTTTTGAGGTGGCTCTCGATGCGCACAAAGACCAAAGACGCAAGTCTGGAGAGGCTTATATTTTCCATCCCATTGCTGTTGCAAAAATTGTAGCACAAGAGATTGGTATGGATGCTACATCTATTGCTGCGGCTTTACTTCATGATGTTGTTGAAGACAATCCAGATTACACCATAGATGATATGGAACAACTCTTTGGCGAAACTGTGGCCAGAATTGTTGATGGATTAACAAAAATATCATCACTAAAAAAAGACATGGATGTGTCTTTACAAGCTGAGAATTTCAGAAAAATGCTATTAACGTTAAATGATGACGTTAGAGTTATTATTATAAAAATAGCAGACCGTTTGCATAATATGCAAACAATGGATTCTATGCGTGCAGACAAACAAGTTAAAATTGCCTCTGAAACCTTATACATATATGCACCTTTAGCCCACAGAATAGGCCTTTATAATATTAAAACTGAGCTTGAAGATTTAGGATTAAAATATACAGAACCGGAAGTCTATAATGACATTCTAGAAAAAATACAAGATAGTAAGGAGGACCAAGATGCTTATATTAAAGCATTTTCTAAAGTTATAGACGACTCCTTAACTACTGAAGGTTTACATTACGAAATAAAAGGACGACCAAAATCTATTTTTAGTATTCGTAGAAAAATGGTAAAACAAGGTGTTGCCTTTGAGGAAGTTTATGACAAGTTTGCTGTTAGAATTATTTACAAATCGGATATAGCCAACGAAAAATTCTTGGCTTGGAAAATATATTCTATCGTTACAGATCATTTTACACCTAATCCAATTAGACTAAGAGATTGGATTTCTTCACCAAAATCTACAGGTTACGAAGCACTTCATATTACTGTTGTCGGACCAAAAAGCCGTTGGGTAGAAGTTCAGATTAGAAGTGAACGCATGAATGAGATTGCAGAAAAAGGCTATGCAGCACACTATAAATATAAGAATGCAGACGCCAAAGAAGATAATCTTGATTTATGGATTAACCGTTTGCAAGAAGCATTAGAAAATCACGAAGCTGATGCTGTAGATTTTGTAGAGCAGTTTAAACTCAATTTATATTCTAAAGAAATATTTGTCTTTTCACCAAAAGGAGATTTAAAATCATTACCAAAAGGTGCAACACCTTTAGATTTTGCTTTTAGTATACATACAGAAATTGGCATGAAAACCAGAGGTGCAAAAGTAAATGGTAAATTAGTTCCGTTAAGTACCGAATTAAAAAGTGGTGATCGTGTTGAAGTAATGACCTCAGAAAATGCTAAACCTAATGCTAACTGGTTAGATTACGCGACAACTGCTAGAGCACGAAGCAAAATAAAATCGGCATTAAATGAAGACACCAAACTTATAGCAGAAGAAGGTAAAGAAATTTTAAGACGAAAATTAAAACAACTTAAAATTAATTTGAATGAAAGTTCAATTAACGATTTAGTCAGTTATTTTAAATTAAATACCTCCTTAGATTTATTTTATCGTGTTGGTATTGGCACCATTGATAATACAAAACTGAAAGCCTTTGCTTCATCTCGTAGCAATGCTTTTGTCAGTTATTTTAAAAATAAGATTTATAAACCATCTGTACCAAAAGATATACATAAAGAAGAAATCACCTCTAAATATGATATGCTGGTTTTTGGTAAAGAAGAAGAAAAGCTTAATTATACATTAGCCAATTGTTGTAACCCCATTCCTGGAGATAAAGTATTTGGGTTCTTAACCATTAATGATGGTATTAAAATCCATAAAAAAAATTGTCCAAATGCAGTAAGTTTACAATCTAATTATGCCTATAGAATTTTGCAAGCTAAATGGATAGATTCTTCACAGCAGGTCTATACCTCACAACTTACGTTGTCTGGTATAGATGACATGGGACTTGTAAATCATATTACCAAGTTAATTTCAGAAAACATGCATGTTAATATGAAAAGTTTAAGTTTTTCTAGTGATGATGGCGTTTTTACGGGAAAAATAACCGTAGATGTAAAAAATCAAACGATGCTAAAAAAACTTATGGATAACCTAAAAAAGATTAATGGTATTGATAAAGTGACTAGAGTATAACAGCTTTTGCAAAGCTTTAAAAAAGTTATTAAAAGCATGTTCATTTCTTTTCTTTTTTAAGGCAGTTTTTACAATTCATATCATTTAAAAATTACTTAAATTTGTTCTCTAATTATGAATGTAACCACAGAAGAAAGCAATCAGGAAATAGTAAAGCGTGTCTTTACTCAATTCCTTGAAGACAAAGGTCATAGAAAAACGCCTGAGCGTTACGCTATACTTCAAGAAATATACGATAGTGAAGAACACTTTGATATAGAATCTCTTTATATCAAAATGAAAAACAAAAACTACCGTGTAAGTAGAGCAACACTTTATAATACAATTGAATTGCTATTGGAGTGTGCACTTGTCCGCAAACATCAATTTGGACAAAGTCAGGCACATTACGAAAAATCATATTTCGACAAAAATCACGACCACGTTATTCTTACAGATACTGGCGAAGTCATTGAGTTTTGTGACCCACGCATTCAATCCATCAAAAAAACTATCGAAGAAGTTTTTGATATTCAAATAACTAATCATTCACTATATTTTTACGGCAATCGTAAAAAAGACGACTAATCAGATTTAAAATGGCAGTAGATTTACTACTTGGATTACAATGGGGCGACGAAGGCAAAGGAAAAATTGTCGATGTATTCACCTCTAACTACGATATTATTGCACGTTTTCAAGGTGGCCCAAATGCAGGACACACTTTAGTATTTAACGGCAAAAAACATGTTTTACATACTATTCCATCTGGTATTTTTCATGAAGGAAAAATCAACCTTGTTGGTAATGGTGTAGTTATAGATCCTGTTATTTTCAAAAAAGAACTCGATAAATTAGAAGAGCAAAATGTTGATTACAGAAAATCACTTTGCATTTCTAGAAAAGCACATATCATTTTACCAACGCATCGATTATTAGATGCTGCAAGTGAAGCTTCAAAAGGAAAAGCTAAAATTGGTTCTACATTAAAAGGAATTGGCCCAACTTACATGGACAAAACTGGCAGAAACGGAATTAGAGTTGGTGATATTGAATTAGCTGATTGGAAAGATAAATACAGAGCTTTAGCAGATAAACATGAAGCGATGATTGAATTCTATAATGTAGATATTCAGTATGATTTAAAAGAATTAGAGGCCGATTTCTTTGCTGCTATCGACACTTTAAAAAGTTTAAAATTTATAGATTCTGAAGAATATGTGCACCAAGCACAACTAGCTGGTAAATCTATTTTAGCAGAAGGTGCTCAAGGTTCTTTATTAGATATTGATTTTGGTACGTATCCGTTTGTTACATCATCTAATACAACTGCCGCAGGTGCTTGTACAGGTTTAGGCGTTGCTCCTAACCAAATTGGTGAAGTTTTCGGAATTTTTAAAGCATACACAACTCGTGTAGGTTCTGGTCCTTTCCCTACAGAATTGTTTGATAAGGATGGCGAAACTATGGCTAAAGTTGGTAACGAATTTGGTGCAACAACAGGTCGCCCAAGACGTTGTGGTTGGTTAGATTTAGTAGCTTTACGCTATGCTTGCCAAGTAAATGGTGTAACTCAATTAATTATGATGAAAGGTGATGTACTTTCTGGTTTTAAAACCTTAAAAGTATGTACGGCTTACAATTATAAAGGTGAAACTATCACGCATTTACCATACAATATTGAAGAAGAGAACGTCACTCCTATTTATACAGAAGTAAATGGTTGGGCTGCAGATTTAACAGGTATGACGGAAGCATCTCAATTACCAGACAACTTAAATGGTTATGTAGAATTCTTAGAAAAAGAATTAAATATTCCTATTACAATTGTTTCTGTAGGACCAGATAGAAAGCAAACAATTATTCGTAAGACGGTTTAGATTTTTAACTTTATTATTCTGTTAAATAAAACGTTAACATATACTAATGCAATCTTTTAAGTGTTATTTTGTAAAATATATGGCTTTGAAACGTTTTAAAAATCTCATCTTATTTATTTGTTTAACTGTTGTAACCATCAATTTTGCTCAAGAAAAACAGAAAATAACTGTAGAGTATTCTGGTAATACATCTACAGCACCAGATATTGAAGATGGTGCTCTAGTTTTTCTTAGAGACAAATCTCAACAAGTTCACTTTATCCATAAAGGTGTCAATGTCTGGTGCGATAAAGCCATCTATTATGAAGACCAGGATTATCTTGAAGCCTTTAGTAACGTTATTATGAAACAAGGCGACACAATTAATATGGTCGCCAAATATGTTGAATATAGTGGTAAAACCCAATTAGCATTCGCAAGAGGAGATGTTGTTTTAACAGAGCCTCAATCTACGCTCAAAACAGATACACTTCATTTTGATAGAGTTAAACAACAAGCCTACTACAATACAGGTGGTACAGTTGTTAGAGACTCATCTGGTACCATTACAAGTAAAATAGGTCGCTACTATATGGCTGCGAGCAAATATCAGTTTGTAAAAGATGTAGTTCTCGTAAATCCACAATATACTTTAAACACAGACCGTCTTGATTTCTTTACAGAAAACGGACATGCTTACCTTTTTGGACCTTCTACCATTACTGGTGAAACCAGTAAAGTGTATTGCGAACGTGGTTTTTATGACACTAATAAAAATATAGGGAACTTTCAACGGAATGCTAAAATCGATTACGATAACCGAACCGTAGAAGGCGATAGTTTATATTTTGACCGGAACAAAAGTTTTGCTTCTGCCACCAATAATATTACTGTTACAGATACTTTAAATAAAAGTATTATAAAGGGACATTATGCTGAAGTTTGGAGAGCTAAAGATTCGGTTTTTATTACCAAACGCGCTTTAGCGATTACGGTTCAAGAACAAGATTCTGTTTATATCCACGCGGACACTTTAATGTTAACAGGAAAAGACCCCAACCGAATTACCAGAGCTTTTTATAATGTGAAATTATATAAGAGTAACATGGCAGGCAAAGCGGATTCTATTCATGTAGATCATAAAAAAGGATTAACACAATTAATTAATCTCAGCAGATATAGTTCTACTGATGCTTTTGCCGCAAAACGAAAACCTGTACTATGGAATGTTGGTAACCAAATGACAGGAGATACCATTCATTTAATATCTAATGTTGAAACCGAAAAACTAGATTCATTAAAAGTATTTGAAAATGCGTTTTTAGTAAGTAAAGACACGCTAAGTGAAGATAGCTACAATCAAATAAAAGGAAAACGTTTAATTGGTTTATTTAGAGACAATGAACTCTACAATGTAGATATTATTAAAAATGCTGAAGTCATCTATTATTTAAGAAATGACAAAAATGAATTGGTAGGAATTGACAAGTCTAAGTCTGGTAGTATTAATATTCAGATTGAAAACAAGGAAATTGTAGAAACACGATTTATTCTTCAAACTGATGCTGAATTATTCCCAGAATCAGAGTTCCCAAAAGCTGGTAGACGATTAAGAGGATTTGATTGGCGTGGCGAAGAACGACCAATGTCTGTTGAAGATTTATTTAAAGATGATCCTCCTTTAGTTTTACCAAAAATAAAAGGCTTAGATGATTACGTACCACCTGAAGAATTTATTGATGATGCTGTTACAGAACGTATTGAAGAAGCAGGTAAAATAACACCCGAAAAAGAAAACAAAGCTGCTCGTAACTTACCAAAACCAGCACCTGCAACCGCACTGCCTTTAACTAAAGTCAATACTACGAAACCAATTTCACAGGCTAAACAAGCTTTGCAAAAGGACGTGAAAAAAGTCTTAAAAGAAGACGTGAAAAAAGATTTAGAAAAAGAAGACAAGTAATTGAAAGCAGAGTTCATTAAATACCAAGCGCAAACGACACCACATCCTTTGGCGATGGAAATTAGTCATGCAAAAGGGTCTTACATTTACGATTCAAATAAAAAAGCATATCTAGATTTTGTAGCAGGAGTTTCTGCGTGTAGTTTAGGACATTCACATCCCAAAGTAGTGAAAGCTATAAAAACACAAGTAGACCAATATCTTCATGTTATGGTTTATGGCGAATATGTACAAAAACCAGCGGTAGAATTATCAAAATTACTAGCAAAGCATTTACCAGAACCTTTAGAGTCTACATATTTAGTAAACTCTGGTACAGAAGCTATTGAAGGCAGCATTAAATTGGCAAGACGCTACACAGGTCGTTCAGAAATTATTGCAGCAAAGAATGCCTATCACGGAAACACAATGGGTTCTCTTAGTCTTATGGATTACGAAGAACGCAAAAAACCGTTTTTACCATTAATTCCAGATATAAAACATATTGCATTTAACCTTGAAAGTGATTTACATAAAATAACAGAAAATACAGCTGCAGTTATTTTAGAAACCATCCAAGGAGGCGCTGGTTTTATAGAGCCTACAAATAATTATTTAACTAAGGTACAAGCGCGTTGTCACCAAGTTGGCGCTGTTTTTATTTTAGACGAAATTCAACCAGGAATTGGTAGAACAGGAAAATTATTTGGCTTTGAAAATTACAACTGCCAACCAGACATTGTCGTTACTGGGAAAGGTTTAGGAGGCGGTTTACCAATTGGAGCATTTACAGCTTCAAAAGAAATGATGGATACTTTAAGTGACAATCCTAAACTTGGACATATTACTACTTTTGGTGGAAACCCTGTAATTGCAGCAGCAGCTTTAGCAACTCTAAAAGAGATTACAGAATCTAATCTTATTTCTGAAACTTTAGAAAAAGAACAATTAATACGTAAACACCTTCAGCATAAACGCATTAAAGAAATTAGAGGTCGTGGATTAATGTTAGCTGCATTTACTGATAATGCTGAACTTACCAATGAGGTAATTTTACAAGCCCAAAATAAAGGATTAATCTTATTTTGGTTACTTTTTGAACCTAAAGCCATAAGAATTACACCTCCTTTAACAATTTCAAACGATGAAATTATTGAAGGTTGCCGTATTATAACTTCTATTTTAGATAAAATTTAACACTTTTTAAGAGCTTAAAAAACACTACTAATCAACACCTTAAGTGTTTCCTTATAAAGCATTCTTTTAATGTTAACTACTTTGTTAAAAACAATAGTTTAAATTTCAATCTTGCACTAAGTATAACTGTAATTTTATTCCATTGAACTATTAATCCATTTATGCAATACAGTCGCGACGACGAAAATTTATCCCTTACTCGATTTGAATCGATGTTAAAGACCAATGATATATTGTTCTTTGATTCAAATGAGTTTGAAAATATTATTCATCATTATTTAGAGAATGGCAAAATTGCCCTGTCTAAACGCGCAATTAAATTAGGTTTAGAACAACACCCAACTTCTATCAACCTAAGGTTATTTCAGGTTGAAATACTAGTTATTGAAAACAAGTTTTCTGAAGCTAATGAATTATTAGATAGACTTCATAATTTAGAACCAACCAACGAAGAAATATTCATTCAAAAAGCAAATGTTTTATCTAAGCAAGATGAACATCAAAAAGCAATTGACACATTACTAATTGCTATTGAAATGTCTAATACGCCAGAGGATGATGCCGATTTATATGCACTAGTTGGTATGGAATATTTGTTCTTAGATAAATTTGATAAAGCCATTGTGTTTTTCAAAAAATGTCTAGAAAGTGACCCATCAGATTATTCAGCGCTTCACAATATTATTTATTGCTATGATTTTTTAAATCTTAACGATGAAGCCATAGAATATCTAAACAATTTTTTAGACAGCAATCCCTATTGTGAAGTTGCATGGCACCAATTAGGCAGACAGTATTTTGAAATCGATGATTTTGCAAAAGCCAATGCAGCCTTTGATTTTGCTATCATCTCTGACGATACTTTTGTTGGTGCATACATAGAAAAAGGAAAGGTTTTAGAGAAGCTTAAAAAGCACGAAGAAGCCATTGAAAATTATAAAATCACTTTAGCTTTAGAAGACCCTACATCATTTGCATTATTGCGAATTGGTCAGTGTTATTCTAAACTTAAACAAGATGATTTAGCTGTACAATTCTTCAAAAAAACGATTGATGAAGACCCTTTATTAGATAAGGGCTGGATTGCAATTACTAAGTTTTACATAAAACGCTTAGACTACCTAAATGCTCTCGATTATATTAAAAAAGCAGTTTCCGTTGATGGAGATAATGTGGTTTATTGGAAATTATACGCAACAGTTAACAAACGCTTAAACTTCTTAGAAGAGGCAGAACAGGCTTATAAGCGCACTATAGAATTAGGTAATTACGAATTAGATACTTGGTTAAACAGAACCGATATATTAGTATCTCTTGGCGAATACCAAGCTGCAATTTTTAATCTGCTTCAAACCACAGAATTTTATCCAGAAAATGCAGAAGTAGAATACCGATTAGCCGGACTCTATTTTATGGTTCATCAATCCGAAGAAGGTCGTTTTCATCTTAAAAATGCCACACGTCTTAATATTGACTACAGTTTCATTATTTCAGAATTATTCCCACAACTTACAGATAGACCTTTGATTAAGGCCATAATTTCAGATGGTAAAAAGTCATCAAACTAAAAAAAATCATAACTTAGCAGTCTTATTATAAGATACAAAATGCAAAGACGATTTATAGATTATTTAGTCATCACTTTTAAAGGTATTGCCATGGGAGCAGCAGACGTTGTACCAGGTGTTTCTGGAGGAACAATAGCTTTTATATCTGGTATTTACGAAGAACTTCTAGAAAGTATAGACAAAGTAAACCTAAGCGTTTTTAAAGTCTGGAAAAAAGAAGGATTCAAAACAGCTTGGAATTCCATTAATGGTAATTTTTTGTTAGCCTTATTTTCGGGTATTGCCATAAGTATCTTATCCTTAGCGAAACTAATTAAGTGGTTATTACACCACGAACCTATATTGCTTTGGTCTTTCTTTTTTGGTCTTGTTTTAGCGAGTATACTCTACATAGCCAAACAAATTAAAGGTTGGTCTATAAAAGTCATCATTGCAATAATCATCACTTCTGCATTATCATATTACATTACACTTGCAGAACCATTTGCGTCACCAGATAGTCCTTTTTATCTATTATTCTGTGGCTTTATTGCTATAATTGCCATGATATTGCCAGGTGTTTCTGGTGCCTTTATTTTACTTATTCTTGGTGCTTACCAAACAGCTATTGATACCATTAATAATTTAAGAGATGGTGTTATAAATGGTGATATGGAATTATTTAAAGATGCATTTTTTAAATTCATATTGCTAGCAGTTGGTGCTATTGTTGGTTTAAAAGTTTTTTCTAAAGCTTTAAATTGGATGTTTAAGCATCAAAAAAATATCACCTTAGCTATTTTAACTGGTTTTATGATTGGTTCGCTAAACAAAATCTGGCCTTGGAAAGAAGTTTTAAAAACACGTGTAAATTCTGAAGGTGAAGTGGTAACCTTACTAGACAGAAGTATTTTACCTACGTCTTATACTGGCGACAGCGAGATTGTAATGGCAATTGTATTTATCGTTATTGGTTTTGGTGCCATCCTTCTTTTAGAAACATTAGGAAAACAAAAAGATAAGGCATAATGCAAAGTACCAGAAGCCTTAAAGATCGTATGTTTTTGGTCATTAAAGGTTTGGCCATGGGAGCAGCCAACAAAGTTCCTGGTGTTTCTGGAGGTGTTGTTGCTTTCGTTGCTGGTTTCTACGAAGAATTTATTTATTCATTACAACGGGTTAACAAAAAGGCGTTTAAACTTCTAATTAATGGACGTTTAAAAAGTTTCTTCCGCTACATCAACGGTAAATTTTTGAGCTTATTATTCTTAGGAATGATTATAAGCTACTTCAGCATATCTAAAATCTTAGATTATCTAATTGTACATTACGAGCTTTATGTTTGGAGTACGTTCTTCGGAATGATTCTAGGTTCTATTTATTATTTAAGTAAAGATTTCAAAGAATGGAACCGAACAACAATTTTAGCATTAACACTTGGTTCTATTGCAGGTATAAGTATTAGTTTCCTCGACCCAGCAACGGAAAATGACAACCTGTTTTTTGTATTCTTTTGTGGTATTATTAGTGTTTCTGGCATGACGCTACCAGGATTTTCTGGTTCATTTATATTAATAATATTAGGCAACTACGTATTACTATTAGTAGATTCGGTAAACGCTTTATTCGATACTATTTTGGATATTGTTAGTGGAAATTTTGAATTTATAGATAATGAAATACGCGTAAGACTTTTAAAAGTTTTAGTCGTATTTACACTAGGCTCTGTTGCTGGCTTAGTAACATTTTCTCATATTTTAAATTACATCTTAAAGCATTATAAAAACATCACCTTAGCAACTATAATGGGTTTTATAATAGGTTCACTTGGCGTTGTTTGGCCGTGGAAAGAAACCATATACAAAACAAATATGGATGGCACTTTGATTTTAAATTCTGGAGGAAAACAAATTATTACTAATTACAGGCGCTATTTACCAGAATTCAATAGTCAAACTTATATTGCAATTGTTTATATTGCCCTTGGAATTCTTATAGTTTTAGGATTAGAATGGTATGGAAAACGCACAAGACAACAAAAAGCATAAATTTGGATTACTAGGACGAGATATCTCCTACTCTTTTTCTAGAGGGTATTTTGCTAAGAAATTTGAGAATGAAAATTTACCACATTCTTATGTTAATTTCGACTTACAAACTATTGATGAGCTAAAGGCCATCATTGAGAACACTTCAAATTTAAAAGGGATTAATGTTACAATTCCATATAAAGAACAAGTAATTCCTCTACTCGACAAACTTAACAAAACAGCAGAAAAAATTGGTGCTGTAAACACGATTAGATTTACGAAAAAAAATAAACTCGTTGGCTACAATACCGATTATTATGGCTTTAAAAATTCATTAAAGCCACATTTAAAATCACACCATAAAAAAGCTTTAATACTAGGAACAGGAGGTGCCTCTAAAGCTATTGCTTATGCGCTTAAAAAATTAAAAATTCAATTTGATTTTGTATCGCGTTCACATAAAGAAGGTGTTACTTTTTCGTATTCAGACTTAACGGAACAAATTATTTCAGAATATACTATTATTATTAATTGTACACCTATCGGTACGTTTCCTAATATTGAAGCATGCCCTGCAATTCCGTATAAAGGATTAACAGAACATCATATTTTGTATGACCTTATTTACAATCCAGAACGAACAAAATTTTTAAACCATGGTTACCAAAAAGGAGCCACAATCATTAATGGTTTAGAAATGTTAAGATTGCAAGCCGAAAAATCTTGGGAAATATGGCATAAGTCATAAAATATAAGCTCTAGAAGCATTTCCTTTGTAGTTCTAACAGTTGTTAGTATCTTTAACTCCTATAAAAAAATTGACATATGTCTGAGAATGATAACCTGCTAGAAGCAGATGGAAAAAACGAAGTAGAATCTACAGAGACTACTCCAATAGAAGAAACAACACAACATGTTGAAAATCAAGCTGAAGTTAGAACTGAATCTGCTGAGGATGACGTGATAACAGAAACTGAAGACGTTAAGGTGGAAGCCGAAACAGAAACAACCTCAGAGTCTCCAAAAGAAGAGCATGTTGATGAAATTGAAGCTTCAAACGCAGAAGATGCAGAAGACGAGTCTAATGCTGAGCGCCATGAAGTTGAAGAAAAGGATTACCATGCCATGTCAATGGATGAGTTGGTAACAGAATTCAATAGACTACTTAAGCATCATAAAGTTCAGACGATTTCTAAAAACATCAATGAAATCAAAACAGAATTCAATGCTAAATTCAGTGAACTTTTAGAAGAGAAAAAGGAAGAGTTTATTGCGGATGGTGGTGTGGATATGGATTTCTATTATTCTAACGATACCAAAAAGAATTTCAATTCGCTTTATAAAGAATACAAACAATCTATAAACGCTTATTACAAAGAGCGTGAGCAAAACTTAAAGTCAAATCTAGATAATAGATTACAAATCATTGAGGATATTAAAGGCTTGCTTAGTGTTGAAGAAAATATGGGTACAACCTATAAAACCTTCAAAGAACTGCAAGAGAAATGGAGAAATGCTGGTCCAATACCTAGAGATAAATATAATAACGCTTGGAATACATACCATCATCATGTAGAGCGTTTTTACGACTTTTTACATCTCAATAATGATTTGAGAGATATGGATTTTAAGCATAACTATGATCAGAAATTAAAAATCATTGAACGTGCTGAAGAATTAGCACAAGATGAAAATACCAATCGTTCATTTAGAGAATTACAAGTATTACACAAATTGTGGAAAGAAGAACTTGGACCAGTTGGTAAAGAACATAGAGAAGCCATTTGGGAACGTTTTAGTAATGCAACAAAAGCAATACATGATAAACGTCAGGCTTATTATGCTGACATGGATAAAGCTCACGAAAAAAATCTTGAGCGCAAAGAAGAAATCATTGCTAAAATAGTAGCCATTGCTGAGGATAAAAACAATTCACATAGCGCTTGGCAGAAAAAAATAAAAGAAATTGAAGCTTTAAGAGATGCTTTCTTTAAGGCAGGAAAAGTGCCAATTAAAGTAAATGAAGCTACTTGGGCTAAATTTAAAGATGCTGTTAGAACTTTTAATAGAGGAAAAAACAGCTTTTACAAAAATTTAAAGAAAGACCAATACGATAACCTCAAAAAGAAAAAGGAATTAATCCAAATTGCTGAAGACAATAAGGATAGTGATGACTTTAAGACGGTTACTCCATTGATGAAGAAAATTCAGAATGAATGGAAAAAAATTGGTCATGTTCCTAGACGTGATAGCGATAAAATATGGAAGCAATTTAAGAATGCTTGTAATCATTATTTTGATAATATGCATACAGCAAGAAAAGCTGAGGACCAACATCTATTTGATGCATTTGACAAAAAAGTTAAGCTCTTAGATGCCTTAAAAGCCATGGAACTTACTGAAGATCCAAAAGCTGATATTGATATTCTTAAAGCTAAGATTGCTGAATGGAAAGAAATCGGACATGTACCACAAAACAAGCGTTACATTGATGGAAAATTCTATAAAGCTATCGATGATACTTTTGACAAATTAAAAATGGACAAGGCTCAATTAGAGATGATAAAGTTTGACAGCAAACTTGAAAACCTTGCCAATCCTGATGATACAAGATTACTTGATAATGAATATAATTTTATCAAAAAACGTATGAGTGAGATTAAGTCTGAAATAAATCAATTAGAAAATAACTTACAGTTTTTCTCTAATGTAAAAGCAGACAATCCATTAGTAAAAGATGTACATAAGAACATTGCTAACCACAAGAAAGATTTAGACACTTGGAAAGCTAAGTTGATAAAGGTGCGTGGAATGTATTCTTAAGCTTTTGCTTAAAATTTTATGGATAACAAATTATTAGGAAATTTTATTATTGCTTTTCCAACCGCAGCTTACTTAACTTACAATGCGGTAATGGCAGAAGCTAATACCGAAATAGACTTTGTTCAATATATTATTACTGCACTAATAGCTTTTTCAAGCTATATAATTGGTTCTAAAATAAAGAAGAAAGGCGAAGTGAAATAAAATACTCTTAAAAAAATCAAAACCCATCTGTTTCAACAGATGGGTTTTGCCCTAACTAAACTAAATTTAACCTTAATTACAACCGCTTAAAATAATAATTAAGATTTCCTACTAAGAAATAAAAGCGTATTGGCTTTTATATAGAGTAATTACGCACAGAATTTACTTTTAGATGTTTGAAATTCTATTTTTAGATAACTTTAACATTATATAAATGATGTAATCCATAGGTACAACACCAATGCTAATGATTTAAAATATAGTAAAGATTTATAAAGATTTTGCTTCTTCCCAAAAGACATCCATTTCAGAAAGTGACATGTCTTTTAAGGACTTATTCAATTCTTTGGCTTTGCTTTCTAGATATTGAAAGCGTTTAATGAATTTTTTGTTAGTACGCTCTAAGGCATTTTCAGGGTTTACTTTAAGAAAACGTGCATAATTAATCATTGAAAATATAACATCTCCAAATTCACTTTCAATAGCGTCTTGATCACCTTTTGCTATTTCAACTTTTAATTCTGCTAACTCCTCTTCTACCTTAGCGAAGACCTGTTCTGGTTCTTCCCAATCAAAACCTACTCCTGCAACTTTTTCTTGTATTCTACTTGCTTTTACCATAGCTGGCAAACTTTTTGGAACACCTTCTAGAACACTTGTCTTACCTTCTTTTAGCTTTAATTGTTCCCAATTACGCTTTACTTCAGCTTCGTCCTTAACCACAACATCTCCATAAATATGCGGATGACGACTGATTAACTTATCACAAATACTATTACAGACATCTGCAATATCAAAGTTATTAGTTTCGCTTCCTATTTTAGAATAAAAAACAATATGAAGTAATACATCGCCCAATTCCTTTTTAACTTCCTCTAAATCATTATCTAGAATAGCATCACCAAGTTCGTAAACTTCCTCAATGGTGAGATGACGCAAAGATTCCATGGTTTGTTTTTTATCCCAAGGACATTGCTCGCGCAACTCGTCCATGATAATTAACAAACGCTCAAAGGCTTTTAATTGGGCTTTTTTATCAGACATAAAAAAAATAGTAATATTTACGTCACTTCGAGTGAAACTCCTCTATTGGAATTTTGTATCGAGAAACATAAAATTGAATAAGTTTCTCGATACAATGTTTGTGCGTTACGCTTAACTCGACAAGACTTTAGGATATTTTATTCCTCTTCTGAAGTATCCTTTGCTTCTTTTACTTCGTCTAAACTATCTAAAAGATTGTTTTTATGAAGCAAGTTGTACCATTGCACAATTTTCTTAATATCTGAAGGGTAAACTCTATCTTCATCATAATCTGGCAATACTTCAAAGAAAAATTCTTCTAACGTATCTTTACTATCTTTATGACTAATTGAAGTTGCGTTTCCGCCTTCTTTTTCTTTTACTTTTTTAAGTACTTCTCTTAAAGGCACTTCTTCTGCTAACGTATAAATAGCGATTTCACTAAGAATACTAATGTTACTATGTGCACCAACAGTAATACGTTTTTTGTCCACTAAAGACTCAACAACAGCACCTGTTCTAGTTTGTGTAACGATTTGGTATAAACCTGGTTTTCCAGAAATGGATAAAATTTTCTCTAAGCTCATATATTTTGTATTAACGTTTTTTACTCATAAGAGGAAAACGCATTTTATAATCAATTTTAATCTTTCCTTTTGCAATATTTGCTAAACGTCCTTTTATTAAACGTTTTTTAAATGATGATAATTTATCCGTGAACAAAACACCTTCAATGTGATCATATTCATGCTGAATAACTCTGGCAATTAATCCATCATACTCTTCAACATGTGTATCAAAATTTTCATCTTGATATTGAATTTTTATTGTTGGTCGTCTAAAGACATCTTCTCTTACATCTGGTATACTTAAACAACCTTCATTAAAAGCCCATTCTTCACCATTTTCTTCTAAAATTTGAGCATTAATAAATGTCTTCTTAAAGTTTTTAAGTTCTTCTTGTTCTTCTTCAGAAAAACTTTCATCATCAGCAAAAGGACTTGTATCTACTAAAAACATTCGAATTGCTAATCCTATTTGAGGTGCAGCCAAACCAACACCATAAGCACCATACATAGTTTCGTACATATTAGTGATAAGTTCATTTAACTTTGGGTAATCTTTATCAATGGTAATTGCTTTTTTCTTTAAAACAGCGTCACCATATGCAACGATTGGTAAAATCATAATTCGTTTATTTTCGGGTGCAAAAGTATCAAAAATCGTGGATAATATTTAAAATTTAAAAAACTAAATTCTAATGATTTTTCACGTTAAATCAAAAGAACGAAACGTTCTAATACTTTTTACTTTATAATTTTATTGAACACTAGTTAGATAACTCTGTAAAATCAAAGTTGCACTAATCTCATCAACTAAAGCTTTATTTTTTCTTTGTTTTTTCTTTAATCCACTATCAATCATAGTTTGAAATGCCATTTTTGAAGTAAAACGTTCATCTACACGATCTACTGGGATTTCCGGAATAGCTTTTGCCAATTGCACTAAAAACTTCTTAATATAAACTTCACTTTCTGAAGCTGTGTTATCCATCTGTTTTGGCAAACCAACTACAATTTTTTCTACATTTTCTTTAGATACATAGTCTTTTAAAAACTGAAGCAATTCTTTAGTTCCTACAGTTGTAAGTCCTGATGCAATAATTTGCATTTCGTCGGTGACAGCTAAACCTGTCCGCTTTGTTCCGTAATCAATGGCTAAAATTCTTCCCATAATTGCAAAGATAATGTAATTCTATTCTTTAGTATGCCTAAATAAAAAACGCTTCCTTTTTAAGGAAGCGTTTATAGATAACCAATCTAAACAAACCAATTTTATGATTTTATTCCCTCTAAAAAATAAATCACTTCATTAATTACTAATAAGACACACAATATTTAATGTGGTCACACTTTACTCATTATAAAAAAAAAAGAAAACCCCTTAAATAAGGGGAAAGGGGTTTTCTAAATTAGCTATTAATTAAATTCTCAGATAAAGTTATTAGAAATAAATTATCATCCGTTTAACTAGTATTAAGACACTTACAATTTAAATAGGTCACATTTATATCAAAAAGAAATTAAAATATTTTTTGATGGTAACATATGGACTTATATTTGAGTTTATTTTTTTATTTGACATAAATTTGAAACAAAGATTCCAATAGTTTAATTATTATCAGAATAGATTAATCTATATATCATTTTAACAAACATATACACATGAAACAACTACAAACAGTAATAGAAAATGCTTGGGAAGATCGCTCACTTTTAACAGATAAAGTAACTATTGATGCTATTAGAAGCGTTGTAGACCTTGTCGATGCTGGTACCTTACGAGTTGCAGAACCAACTGCAGACGGCTGGCAAGTGAACGAATGGGTAAAAAAAGCAGTTGTTTTGTATTTCCCAATTCAGAAAATGGAAACTTTTGAAGTTGGTATTTTTGAATATCATGATAAAATTCCACTAAAACGCGGTTATGCAGAAAAAGGAATTAGAGTTGTACCACATGCCGTTGCAAGACATGGTGCTTATATTTCTGCAGGTACTATATTAATGCCAAGTTACGTAAATATAGGTGCTTATGTAGATGAAGGTACTATGGTAGATACTTGGGCAACTGTTGGTAGTTGTGCGCAAATTGGTAAAAATGTTCATCTTTCTGGAGGTGTTGGTATTGGTGGTGTTTTAGAACCTTTACAAGCTGCTCCTGTTATCATTGAAGATGGTGCTTTTATTGGTTCGCGTTGCATAGTTGTTGAAGGCGTAAGAGTAGAAAAAGAAGCTGTTTTAGGTGCCAATGTAGTATTAACTATGAGCACAAAAATTATTGATGTTACTGGTGACGAACCTATAGAAACTAAAGGTGTTGTTCCTGCGCGCTCTGTTGTAATCCCAGGAAGCTACACTAAAAAATTTGCTGCTGGCGAATTCCAAGTGCCCTGTGCATTAATCATTGGAAAACGAAAAGAAAGCACTAATAAGAAGACCTCTTTAAATGATGCTTTACGCGAGTATGATGTGGCTGTATAATTAGGAATTAGATTAAATATTTTTTAACTTAATAAATTCATTTTTTTGATGATTTTACAAGTTAAACCAAAATACAAATATGAATAAATTAGAAACTAATATTTCAATTGATGCTGTTATAACTTGGGTTAATGGTAACGATAAATATTGGCAAGAAAAAATAAACACTTATTCAGAAACTAAAATTGATTTCTCGTCAAAAAAACATCAAAAGCGATACAATTCTATCGGAGAAATTGACATAGCTATTAAATCTATAATAAAATTTGCTCCTTTTTTTAAAAACATATATTTAGTAACGGATAATCAAAAACCCGAGGCATTTGAATCCTTAAAGTCTTTAGCAAAAAGCCGTGGTATAAATCTTCAAATTATTGACCATAAAATTATTTTTAGTGGACATGAAGAATATCTACCTTGCTTTAACTCATGCTCTATCGGCTCAATGCTTTTTAATATTCCAAATTTATCAGAACACTTTGTTATTTTCAATGATGACACTTTTATAATGAGTAATGTAGCCGTTAATGATTTTTTTATTGATGGACAACCAATTATTAGAGGTCAATGGCAAAAATTTAACGAACAAAGAAAACTAAGAACGTTTTATTTAAAGTTTAAATCTTTTTTAGGTAAGCCAGATAAAAAAGGTTACAGCTTTAAAAAATTACAGCAAAACAGTGCAAAAATAGCTAATACTGAAAGATACATAAGACGTTTTCACACACCTGTATGTCTCAGAAAATCAACATTAGAAAATTTCTTTAAAGATAATGAGAATCTTTTGGAAGAAAATATTAAACACAGATTTAGAAATGAGAATCAGTTTATTATATCCTCTCTATCTGAACATTTAGAGATTAAAAAGAAGACTTTTCATTACAGAAATAATGCGCAATTAACTTATTTTAGAAATTACAAGAATTTATTTATTACAAAACTGAAGTTAAAGGGGTTTGAACAAAATAAGAATAAAATATTTATCACTTTTCAAAGTTTAGACATGGCAGATGATAAAAGTTTAAATTACATCTTAAATTGGATAGATAAACAGTTGACGTTTAATTAGTATTTAGAAGCTTTTAAAAATCTATAATTCTTCTTTATTCATTCAAATATTCATGAATTACAAGTTTCTAATATACATATCTTACAGTTACGCACTTCCCATAGGTAATCCTTTGGAGGTAGAAATTTTAAGACGAGGTGATACTGTAATGTGGTATAGTGATCTTAATGATGGAAAGTTAGCATTAGAAAATAAAAGCAACGTTTTAAATACCATAAAAGATGTTGTAAATTATAAACCGCATATTGTTTTATCTGCGACTAATGATGTTCCTGATTTTATATCTGGACTTAAAGTTCAGATATTTCATGGTTTTAATGCCCAAAAACGCCCTGAAGGTAATAACAGTTTTTCGCACTACAGGATTCGTGGATTTTTTGATTTGTATTGTACTCAAGGTCCAACAACCACATCTGGTTTTAAAGCAGAACAAAAAAAACATCCACATTTTGAGGTAAAAGAAACTGGCTGGAGCAAAGTAGACCCGTTATTTCCTATTGTTAAAAAAGAAAAAAATAGTCTTCCGACTATAATGATTGCTTCAACATTTAGTAAACGCTTAAGTTTAGCTTTGAATAATGATGTTTTTGAAACTATTAAAATATTAGCGCAATCTAGGAAGTACAATTTCATTATGGTATTGCATCCTAAATTACCTATTGAAACCAAAGAGAAATGGAAAAGTTTAGAAGGAAAACACTTTAAGTATTACGACACTACAGATTTAGTGCCTCTTTTTAAAAAAGCAAATATTATGTTTGCAGATACGACATCAGCTATTCAAGAGTTTTTACTTCAAAAGAAACCTGTAGTAAGTTTTAATCATACATTCAATCATGATTATTTAATTCATGTAAATGACGCAGCTAAACTAGAAGAGCGATTTGAATATGCCTTAAGTTACCCTGAAAATTTATTAAAAAATATTGAAATTTTTATCAATCAGTTACACCCTTATAATGATGGCAAATCTAGTCAGCGCGTTATAGAAGCCTGTATTACCTATTTACACCAAGACAAAACGCATATAAAAAACAAGCCTTTAAACCTTATAAGGAAATACAAAATAAGAAAACGTTTGGGCTACTTTACGTTTAAAAGTTACAATAAACCCTATACCATTACTGTCAAATAATTACTTTTTTACTATTCCGAAGTCGGTAAATCGTAATTTCCTTTTCTTAGTTTCTTTTCTAATGGAATTGTTCAATTTTAAATTCTCCTCATTTTTATAAGGTCTTTGATGAAACAAGTGCACACAGATTGTACTATAACGTACTTGTAAAAACTTAATCCCATTATTCATCATACGTTCGCCTACTTCCCTATCCTCTGCCCCATATTGCATGCGCTCGTCAAAACCATTTACAGCTAAAATATCTTCTTTAAAACAAGAGACATTCATGCCATCAAAAGTTGCTTTTGTTGGAGTTAGCGCATTTAGAAGTTTAGCTTTGGTTTTTGACTTGGTTAACTTATTTAATTTAAAGCTTTTAGACTGACCCTTTGAGATTAACCAATCTTGATCAAAACAATTTTTTTGAGAAATATCTTCTATTGTAATATCTTTTGAAATAGATTCATTTAACTTAAAATAACCTCCTGAAAGTGCACACTTTTTTCGACGTAAATTAAGATGTGTTTCTACAAAATCTTTACGAGCAATACAATCTCCATCAGTAAAAATGAGGTAATCAGAATTTGAAGCCACAATGGCTTTATTCAATATTTTAGTTTTCTGAAATCCATTGTCTTCTTGCCAAACGTGAATAACGTTTAAATTAGATTGCTCAGTAAATTCTTTAATAACAACTTTTGTACGCTCATCAGACCCATCATCTGCAATAATGATTTCAAAATCACTTGCTGTTTGCAAGCTATAACTATGTAAAACTAATCTTAACCATTCGGGCTGATTATATGTACTTATAATTACAGAAGTATTTGGATTAGATTGCATAACACAAAAATACTATTTTTACAGCTGAGAAATTACAACGATGCTAAAACTATCTGGAGTTATTATAACTTTTAACGAAGAGCGCAACATTGAAAAATGTTTACAATCTTTAGTCGATGTCGTAGATGAAATTGTTGTTGTGGATTCCTTTTCTACAGATAACACCAAAGCAATTTGTGAGCGTTTTAATGTGAAATTTATTGAACAAAAATTCTTAGGTTATGTAGAACAAAAGAATTTTGCACTAACACAAGCTGCATATGACCATATCGTATCTTTAGATGGCGATGAGGCTTTATCCGAAACGCTTCAGAAGTCGATAATTGAATTAAAATCTAATTGGAAATTTGATGGTTATTACGCTAATCGTTTCAATAATTTTTGTGGTCAGTGGATTAAACATTCTGACTGGTATCCTAATAAAAAGCTACGTGTTTTTGACAGACAAAAAGCCCAATGGACAGGTCATAAAATCCATGAAACCGTAAGTCTTAATTCTGAAGCTTCAAAAGCAGGAAAATTAAAAGGCGATATTTTACATTATACGTATCAATCGTATTCAGAATTTAGCAAAAAAACGGACTATTTTTCTTCAATTTCAGCGCAATCGTATTTCGAATTAGGGAAGAAAGCACCAATCTGGAAACTAATTTTAAATCCTGTTTGGGCCTTTTTTAAATCTTATATTATAAGACTTGGGTTTTTAGATGGCTATAATGGTTTTGTGATATGTAAAGAAACGGCCAGAATTACATTCTTAAAATACAGTAAACTTAGGTCTTTACAAAAAACTAAAAACGCTTAGTTATTTTTTCCAAAACTTTAAACGCTTTTTAAGACGTTGCTTACCTTCGTGTTTAGTTCTAAAAACCTGAACTTCTTTCCACATTAAATCAAAAACCTCTTTATACGGTTTGTTATAGGATTTTGCATATTCATCGCTCATAATTTCTACCATCTCACGATATTTAGAAAGACGTGCAAAATTTTTCATGCGTTCTTCAAAACCCAATTGCTTAAACTCCATTCTATTTAAATCAACCAAGAAAAAATCATAACCATTTTCGGTTTTTTTAATCAAAGTATTTCCTGGTGAATGGTCCAAAAATTTAATTCCTTTTTCATGCAGATTAAAAGTAAATCTTGTAAAAGCTCTTAAAATAGTATTGTAATCTGGATAATTAAAATCGTGAATAAGCTCTCGGTAAGTTAAATCACATTCCAAATGTTCAGAAATGTAATAGCTTTTTTTAAATAGAAACAGCGTCTTAAATTCGTAATAAGCAATAGGCTGAGGCGTTCCTACATTTAAACTTTGCAACTGTTTAGCGTATTCAAAAGAACGTTGCGCCTTACTTTTTCTAAAAAAACGATATGCAATTTGGTTAATGACATTAGGAATTCTAAACGACTTCACATTAAGTGTTTTATCGTTAAGCTTAAAAAGCTTTAAAGAATTTCTTTTCTGGTTTCCATAATCCTCGCCTTTACTATCATAATTGATAATAATATCATCTAAAAAAGCCTCGTGTTTGCTAAAATTATTATGAATGTCTTTAGTCTGCTGCACCTAAATTATTTTAAACAAATTTACAACATTTATATATTTTGAGTGAATATGCTTAATGCAACTTTAATGCAATTAAAGCGTTTAATCATTTTCGCTTGTTTTCTTATATTTTATAGGAAATTGATTTTTAATCACAAGTGCTAAACCTTATATTTACAACGCTAAGAATGAATTATTTTTTTGAAATTATAATACTTCAATCGCAACATTTACATCATGACTCAGAAACAAACTTTTCAAAATAATATTTTAAACCTCATTAATAGAGATGAAGATTTGTTTGAATATGACGTTAATGCGAATCGAAACGAAATAAACACTATAATTTCATCTTCAAAATTTTTAGTACTTGGTGGTGCTGGTACTATCGGACAAGCTGTTACTAAAGCCATTTTTAAGCAAAACCCAAGTAAACTTCACATCGTTGACATTAGTGAGAATAATCTTGTAGAATTAGTTAGAGATATCAGAAGTTCTTTAGGTTATATTAATGGTGATTTTAAAACCTTTGCTTTAGATATTGGTTCTGTTGAATATGATGCTTTTATTGCTTCAGATGGATATTACGACTATGTCCTTAATCTTTCTGCCTTAAAGCATGTACGCAGTGAAGAAGACCCATTTACATTAATGAGAATGATAAATGTAAATATTTTAAACACTAAAAAAACAATTGAACAATCTATAAACAAAGGTGTAAAAAAATACTTTTGCGTTTCTACTGATAAAGCAACAGATCCAGTGAATATGATGGGAGCTTCTAAACGTATTTTGGAATTGTTTTTATTTCAAAAAAGTAAAGACATTACTATCTCTACAGCGCGTTTTGCAAATGTTGCATTCTCTGATGGTTCTTTATTACATAGCTTTGAACAACGGATTAAAAAACAGCAACCGATAGTTGCGCCAAACGATATTAAACGCTATTTTATTACACCCAAAGAATCTGGAGAACTATGTTTAATGTCTTGTTTATTGGGTGATAATAGAGATGTATTTTTCCCGAAACAAAATGAGAATTTAAATCTTATTAGCTTTGCGGATATCGCTATAAACTGCATTAAAAACCTAGGCTACAAACCTTATTTGTGCAAAGACGAAAATGAGGCAAGACAATTAGTTAAATCTTTACCACGAAAAGGAAAATGGCCTTATCTATTAACCAAAAGTGATACAACAGGCGAAAAAGATGTTGAAGAATTTTTTACTAAAAATGAAATCTTAGATTTAGAAACTTATAAGACTATTGGTATTATTAAAAATAATCTTGATATTACGCTTGATGATAAACTAGATGCTTTTTCCAACTCAATACAGAAACTCAAAGAAAAAAAATCTTGGACAAAAGACGAAATAACCACGATATTTCATACAATATTACCGAATTTTAACCATAAAGAAACAGGTGTTTTTTTAGATCACAAAATGTAATTAATGCACAGTAAAATAGATATTGTTATTATGGCTGGTGGTAAAGGTAATCGCTTAATGCCTTTAACCCAAAACAGGCCTAAACCTCTTTTAAAAGTTGGTGACAAACCCATTATTGAGTACAATATTGACCGTTTAGCACATAACAATATAAAGCAGATTAACATTTCTGTCAATTATCTAAAAGAGCAAATAATAGACCATTTTAAAGCAAACAATAAGCATCAAATTGATTTTAATTTCATTTCAGAATCTAAATCGCTGGGTACAATTGGTTCATTAAAACTATTAGATAATCTGAATAAAGAGTATGTTTTAGTTATGAATGCCGATTTATTAACCAATGTAAATTTCGAAGCACTTTTTAATGATTTTTTATCAAAAAAAGGGGATGCCTTAGTAGCAACTATAACTTATGAAGTAAAAATTCCGCATGATGTTATTGAAACTAAAGACGCTTATGTAACCCAGTTAAAAGCGAAACATTCTTATTCTTATAATTTAAATGCAGGAATTTATTTATTTAAAAAAGAATGCATTGATTTTATTCCCGAAAATACATTTTTTGATGCTACAGATTTAATTAAAGTCTTATTAGAAAAGGGCAAAAAAATCACAAATTATCCAATTTCAGAGTATTGGTTAGATATTGGTAAACCCGAAGATTTTAAAAAAGCACAAGAAGATATAAAAAACATAAAATTGTAAGATGAACTTTTTAGTTGTAATTACTGCAAGAGGCGGAAGTAAAGGTATTCCGAAAAAGAATATTAAGCTTTTAAACGGAAAACCATTAATTAAATACAGTATAGATATTGCAATACAAATTGCAGATATAAAAGATATTTGTTTCACTACAGATAGTGACGAAATAATAACTGTTGCTAAAAATTTGGGTTTAGAAATTCCTTTTAAACGACCAGCAGAATTAGCAACAGATTCAGCAAATTCTCGAGATGTCATTTTACATGCATTAGAAGCTTATGAAAAGCTAAATAACAAAACTTATGATGCTATTTTACTATTACAACCAACCTCACCTTTTAGAACTCTAAAGCAAGTAAAAGACTGTATTCAACTTTATGACAATGCTTTAGACATGGTCGTTTCTGCTAAACAAGCTAGTGCCAATCCGTATTACAATCTCTACGAAGAAGACAATGGTTTTCTTAAACCTTCAAAAGAAGGTAACTATACGAGACGACAAGACTGTCCTGATGTTTGGGAATTTAATGGAGCAATCTATGTGATAAATTCAGATTCATTAAGACAGCATAAAATGAAAGCGTTTAGTAAAGTAAAAAAATACATAATGTCTGAAGAAACCTCTCTTGACCTAGACACACTTCTCGACTGGAAAATTGCTGAATTCTACCTTCAAGATTCTTAATCATAAAAACGCTCTAAAAAGCTTGTTATTCATTTTAAAAGATTAGTCATGTGTCGTATCTTTGCACAGCTCAAAAAACAGTATGTTTTTTAATTAATTTGAAGAATTTCTGTTGATTCAATTATCAGTATGAACCACAAACAAGCATTAAAGCACAGTATTTTTAAATACATTACCCAATCTGCAGAAGAACTACAAGTAGAAAGTTATGTTATTGGTGGTTTTGTTCGTGATTATTTACTAGAACGTGGTGATGCAAAAGATATTGATGTGGTAGCCGTTGGCAGTGGAATTGAACTTGCAAAACAAGTAGCTAAAAACCTACCTAACCAACCTAAAGTTCAAGTTTTTAAAACATACGGAACAGCCATGTTACGGTATGATGATATTGAAATTGAATTTGTTGGCGCACGTAAAGAGAGTTATAACGAAGACAGTAGAAACCCAATTGTAGAAAATGGTACTTTAGCAGACGATCAAAACCGTCGTGATTTTACGATCAATGCATTAGCATTAAGTTTAAATGAAAACAATTTTGGCGAATTACTAGATCCATTTAATGGACTAAGCGATTTAGATAAAGGCATAATTCGCACACCTTTAGACCCAAACATTACGTATAGTGATGATCCGTTAAGGATGATGCGTGCAATAAGATTTGCGACGCAATTAAATTTTAAAATTGAAGACGCATCTCTTAAAGCAATTGCAGACAATAAGGAACGTATTAAAATAATTACGAAAGAACGAATTGTAGTTGAGCTTAATAAAATTATAGAAAGTAAAGTTCCTTCTATTGGTTTTATTCATTTGGAAAAAACCGGACTTTTAGAATACATTCTTCCAGAATTAACAGCTCTAAAAGGTATTGACGAAATTGAAGGTCAACGACATAAAGATAATTTTTATCACACCTTAGAAGTCGTTGATAATATTGCCCAAACTACAGATAACCTTTGGTTACGTTGGGCTGCATTATTACACGATATAGGAAAAGCACCTACCAAAAAATTCCATAAGAAAATTGGTTGGACATTTCATGCGCACGAATTTGTAGGTTCAAAAATGGTTTACAAATTATTTAAGCGATTAAAAATGCCTCTGAATGAGAAAATGAAATTTGTTCAGAAAATGGTATTTATGAGCTCTAGACCAATTGTATTAGCAACTGATGTTACAGATGCTGCTGTACGACGTTTGGTGTTTGATGCTGGTGATTATGTTGAAGATTTAATGACGCTTTGCGAAGCAGATATCACAACTAAGAATCCTAAAAAATTTAAGAAATATCATAATAATTTTCAGAAGGTAAGAGATAAAATTGTGGAGGTAGAAGAACGCGATCAGGTTAGAAATTTTCAACCACCAGTTACTGGTGAAGAAATTATGAAAACTTTCAACTTAAAACCTTCTAGAGAAATAGGATTAATTAAGGAAGCGATAAAAGAAGCTATTTTAGAAGGAGAAATCCCAAATGAACATGCAGCGGCTTTTGAATTAATGTTAAAAAAAGGAAAGCAATTAGGACTTGAAATATCTTAATAAGATGATAAAAATTGTAAGATCAAATTCAGAAAACAAGGACTTTATATTTTTAGTTAAGCAACTCGATGCTTATCTAAAGACAACAGATGGAGATGAGCATGAATTTTATAATCAGTTTAATTCTATAAACACACTAAAACATGTTGTTATTGCTTACTTAGACGGCCAACCTTCTGGATGTGGTGCTTTTAAACATTTTAATGATAATAGTGTTGAAGTAAAACGAATGTTTACAACTACTGAAGCAAGAGGAAAAGCCATTGCGACTCAAATTTTAACTGAATTAGAATGCTGGGCTAATGAATTAAATTATTCTTCATGCGTACTTGAAACAGGAGTTCGTCAAAAAGAAGCTATTCAGTTTTATAAAAAAAATGATTATCAAATTATCACAAACTATGGTCAATATAAAGGCGTTGAAAATAGTTTGTGCTTTGAAAAAAAAATAAAAAGATGAAAAAAGAGAATAAGGCTGTCATCTATTGGCTACTTACAGGTTGCATTTTAATCTTCATTATGGTTGTCGTTGGAGGTATCACTAGGTTAACACATTCTGGTTTATCAATTTCAAATTATAAACTAATTTCTGGTACAATCCCACCAATAAATGATGTTGAATGGAACGAAGCTTTTGAACTTTATAAACAATATCCTGAATACCAAAAACTTAATAACCATTTCAGCATAGAAGAATTTAAAGATATCTATTTCTGGGAGTGGATTCACAGAGTTATTGGTCGTTTTATTGGCTTGGTATTTTTTATTCCTTTCGTTTATTTCTTAATTAAAAAACGACTCTCAAAATCGACTATAAAAAAGGCTACGATTCTTCTAATTATGGGAGGATTTCAAGGGTTTTTAGGTTGGTATATGGTAAAAAGTGGTTTAGTAGACAGACCAGATGTTAGTCATTACAGACTTGCCGCACACTTAACTACAGCGTTCTTAACCTTTGCTTACACTTTCTGGGTAGCTTTAGATCTAATGTTTCCTGATAAGAAAGTTATTGATAAAAAATTAAGAAATTTTATAAGAATCAGCTTAGTAATTCTTGTCATTCAAATTATATATGGTGCTTTTGTTGCTGGTTTAGATGCTGGTTGGATTCATAATCATTGGCCATTAATGAGCGAAGGTAAATGGATACACGAAACCGTATTTATAGAACAAAGCCCAACATATCTTAATTTCTTAGAAGGCAAAAGCGGTGTTCAGTTTGTACACAGAACATTAGCTTATCTAGTTGCTATATTAATCTTGGCAATTTGGTATAAAGCCAACCGTTTATCATTAACATCTTTTCAAAAGAAAGGTATTAATGCGCTTTTATTAATGGTTTGTATTCAATTTTTATTGGGTGTTTTAACCTTAATTTTAGCTGTACCTGTTTGGTTAGGTGTACTACACCAAGTTGGTGCATTTATTTTATTAAGTGCAATGACATTTACTTTACATCGCTTCAGTAAATAATTAAAAAATCTATTAACTTTGCAGCATGATTTACAGATTTAGAGTTATCCTAGATAACGATACCGAAGATGATGTGTTCCGCGATATAGAGATTCGTGAAAGTGACACAATGGAAGATTTACACAACGTTATTACCCAATCTTTTGGGTTTGATGGTATGGAAATAGCTTCTTTTTATATGAGTGACGACGAATGGAATCAAGGAGAGGAAATCTCAATGATGGATATGAGCGAAGCTGGCAATGAAGTAAAAATGATGAGTACTACCATCATTAAAGATATGATTCATGAAGCATCTACACGTTTAATATACTTGTATGATTTTATGAATATGTGGACGTTCTATGTAGAATTAGGCGAAATTGTAGAAGAGGCTGAAGGAACTGACTACCCTAATTTAATGTATGTGCATGGACAAATACCTGATGAAGCTCCTGAAAAAACTTTTGAAGCTGAAGAAGATGATGATTTTAATGAATTTGAAGATGATTTAGATTTGGACGATTATGACAATCTAAATTTTGACGAGAACTGGAATTAACAATTACCTCTTTACTCAAAATAATACAGACTTGCCTTAATTAATCGTTTTGGCAAGTTTTTACTTTATATCATCTTTTGTTTTTAGAATACCATCCTTTCCTTTTGATATAAGGACATAAGAATCTCCATTTTCTCCTAACTTATAAAACAATTCATTTCCCCAATAATCTTTGGTTATGTCTTTTCTAAGCGGATTATTTCTAATGATTATTTTTAACTCTTCTGGGTAATTCCCTATATCAGTTCTTTCTTTTTCTAAAATCTTATTAATTTCTACTATTTTTTCTGACGTCTGTTTTAATCCGTAATCGGAAAAGAAAACATACCCAATCACTGAGTTTAAAATAAAAAATAAAATCACGAGGATTCCTAAAAGTTTCCAAACAGGATGAATCATTATTTTTTTAGGAAGGTTATTCTCATCTTCAAATTTTCGTCTAGCTTTTACGATATTACTAAATTTATAGTCTTCCCTCCAGCTTAATAACATCCCTATTAAATCTAACATTTACAGCGAATTTTATAACTGCTTTAAACCTACACCTTCATAATTACGCTTAACAAAATCGAGTGCATGTTTTAGAACTTCACCCATATTTTTGCTCTTCTTAAAATTAACATCATGTGTATACTCAAAGATTTCTTCTTTAATCATATCAATATGTTTTTCTATTGATATTTCATCATGTGTCATACAATCTAACAATCGTCTTAATCTATTTTTATAACTCAACATACGTTTAGCAACAATAGAGCGTTCTTCAATTTTATATTGATCTACAGATTCTTTCTGTATTTTTTCTTTTACCAACTCTACCATCTTAAAATTCTCTTTAAAAAATTGAGGTCTGTAAATTTTTAAATTGCCTTCGTAACATTGCTGATCAAAATCTATTGCCCTAATTCTAAAAACAACTTGATCAAAATCATGTATTGGTACAAACACATAGTTATAGGAGCGCATATCTCCCAAAAGCCTAATCATGCAACGCTCGTTAAATTTAACAAACTCCTTTGCTATCTGCGATTTTTCTGAAGAACTACAATCTGGCAACAAATTTTTAATAAACTCATCACCTGGAATTCCTGCAATATGTTCTTCGATTAATGTTTCCTTACACACCAAAAAGTTTAAACTATGTGGCGACAACATATGTTCTAACTCCAAACCATAAACACGCGATGCATCTGCTTTCTTGATATAGAAATAGGTGTAATTATCATTTAAAATATTCCTAACCTTAACTCTAAAAGGTTTAGAATTTCCGAAGGTGCAAAAATCAATAGCATCAACACTTAAATACTTTAAAATACCTTCACTACCATCAGATATTAAACTTGAATACACACGTTTTAAACTTAAATCAATTTCGTCGCGTTCAAAATCATTATAATAAACACGTACCCAAAGTGTATCTACATCATTCTTATCATAAACCACAATAGAACCTTGAAAACGCAATAAATCTGAATAAAAAATCGGCAAATTTATATTTCGATTGTAATGCGTTAAATAAGCATCTAACTTAGTAGATATAGGATAAGTCGGTTTCTTTTTCGATATTTTTAAATCTTCATTCATTCTCTAAATTTAAGAGTTTTATTTAAATTACTGTAACAAATAAAAGCCTCTTTCGTCTTACTTACATAACCAATCAATATCTAGCTGCTACTTTATGAAAAATAAAGTGTTTTTAGGTATCTCAAAAACCAATTATTTTGGAACCAATCCTTACCATTAATAATCTCACAAAGAAATTTGGCTATTTAACAGCTGTAAAAGACTTAAGTTTCACTATAAATAAAGGCAATGTTTATGGTATTCTAGGGCCTAACGGAAGTGGAAAATCTACCACATTAGGTATTGTGTTAAATGTAGTAAACAAAACACAAGGCGACTTTCATTGGTTTGATGGCAATACAACTACGCATGACGCTTTAAAACAAGTTGGTGCCATTATTGAGCGACCAAACTTTTACCCTTACATGACGGCTGAACAAAACCTAAAATTGGTTTGTAAAATTAAAGGTGTAGATAAGAGCAAAATAGACGAAAAACTAGATATTGTAGGCTTATTAGACAGAAAAACACACAAGTTTAAGACCTATTCCTTAGGTATGAAACAACGTTTAGCCATTGCTTCTGCCCTACTTAATGATCCCGAAATTTTAATTTTAGATGAACCAACCAATGGTTTAGATCCGCAAGGAATTCATCAAATACGTCAAATAATAAAAGATATTGCTGCAAACGGTACAACTATTTTATTGGCTTCCCACTTATTAGACGAGGTTGAAAAAGTATGTTCTCATGTAGTGGTTTTGCGTAAAGGTGAAAAACTATATTCTGGCCGTGTTGATGAAATGATTAATAGTCATGGTTTCTTTGAATTAAAGGCCGAAAAGCATCAAGAATTAATTAGTATTTTAGAATCACATTCAAATATTGAAAAAGTAAAAGTTGAAGGGGAATTAATCACTGCGTTTTTAAACGAACCAATGTCTGCTGCAGATTTGAATAAATTAATGTTTGAAAAAGGCATTTTGCTTTCGCATCTCGTTAAAAGAAAAGAAAGTTTAGAAGAGCAGTTCTTGCAGTTAACAGACAATCAAGAGAATTAAACTTATTACAATTTCTGTATTACAAAATGCATTGTAGAAGTAAAATTCTATTATGTATACAACCAAAAAACCAATCAAAATATGTTACGTCTTATACAACTCGAATTACAAAAACTTTGGCTAAACAAAGCCAGTAGAGTTTTAATAATTATATCATTCATTCTACCTTTTACGGTATTAATTCTTTCGTCAATTAAAATTAACTTCTTTGGTTTTTTTACTTTAGAATTAGGCGAACTTGGCATTTTTAATTTTCCTATAATTTGGCATATAACCACGTTTTTTGCAGCACAATTTAAGTTCTTCTTTGCTATTGTAGTAGTGAGCATGATTGGAAATGAGTACAGTAATAAAACACTGAAACAAAACCTTATTGATGGCTTAAGTAAAAAGGAATTTATCTTATCAAAATTCTATACCATTGTATTTTTCTCATTGTGTGCAACGCTACTAATTGGTTTAGCGACATACTTTATTGGTTTGTATTATTCTAGTTATACAGAAGCATCTATTGTTTTTAGAGAGGTTGAATTTTTATTAGCATATTTTGTGAAATTAGTTGGCTTTTTTAGTCTGTGTTTATTCTTAGGGATGTTAGTAAAACGCTCAGCTTTTGCTCTAGGCTTTTTGTTCTTATTATTTATAACAGAAAGTATTACTTATGGATTAATGAAATGGAAATTAAGCGATTCAATTGCCAATGGAATTCATGATTTTATGCCATTACAATCTATGTGGAATCTTATAAACCAGCCTATTCAGAGAATTGCGATGACCAAATTTCCTGAAAAAACTAATATGATGTACGACTACGCTGTACATTGGTATGAGATTGCTATTGTGTTAGGTTGGACAGCCATTTTCGTCTTTTTATCGTATCAATTACTAAAAAAGCGAGATTTGTAATAGCTTTATCAGTATTGCTGAGAAATGTTTCGGTACAAAAACTAGGGATTTTTAAGTTCTAGTTGTTATATTGTATGCATTATGTGTATGCTGCACATTAAGCTCTTATGAAAAAGATCTATTTAGTTTTTATATTAATAATTACTACTGTCCAAATTAATGCTCAAAATGAAGCTTCATTTTGGTATTTTGGGCAAAATGCTGGTCTGCAATTTAATGCCGAAAATGGCTCTGTTACTGCAATTACCAACGGTCAAATAAACACTTTAGAAGGTTGTACTTCTATCTCTGATGCAGAAGGAAATTTACAATTTTATTCTGATGGTAGAACCGTTTGGAATAGCAACCACCAAATAATGTCTAATGGAGATTATTTTGGAGGCACTGGTCTTTTAGGTGATCCATCTAGTACCTCATCTGGACTTATTGTTCCAAAACCAGAAGACCCAACAAAATACTATCTCTTTACAGTAGATGAACCTCATCACGATAATGCCAGTGCCTACCCAAACCAATTTACTGGTACTTATGATCAAGGCGGAAACGTGCCTGGCCAAGATGATGGCTTTAATAATGGTTTCAATTACTCTTTAATAGACATGTCACTCAATAGTGGCTTAGGTGATGTAGATCCTATTGAAAAAAATGTACATCTAGTAACTTATGACCCTTCTATTCTATTAGAAATTCAATATAAATGTTCTGAAAAAATTACAGCCGTTCGCGCTGAAGATTGCTCATCTTTTTGGGTGATTACACATTTTGGTGATAAATTCTATTCCTTTAGAGTAGATGTAAATGGTGTAAATACTACACCTGTTATTTCTACAGTTGGTCCATACATTCCTATTGAAGGTTATAGACGAAATTCTTTAGGGTATTTAAAAGCGTCACCAGATGCTTCTAAAATAATTGTAGCCAATTTTGGTACAGCTACTGTTGCTGCTGGTAATGCTGCCGGAAGTGTTGATTTGTATGATTTTAATAATGAAACAGGTGTTATCTCTAACCATATAGAACTATATGGACCACAAAATAATGACAGTCCTTATGGTGTAGAATTTTCTGCTGAAAACAGAAAAGTTTACGCTACAATTAGCGAAGGTGCTGGAGGCGCAGGAACCAGCCACGTTATGCAATGGGATTTGGAAAGTGCAGATATTGTAAATTCTATGCAAATTATACATTCCTCAACATCTATTACTGCAGGAGCTTTACAGTTAGGTATTGATAGACGTATTTACAGAGCCCAATTAAGTTACACTGGTGTTGATAATATTTCGGATTATCTTGGTGTTATCACTAGTCCAGAGGCCAACGGAACCTTAGCAAATTATAACGAGCAAGGTGTTCTTTTAGATATTAATGGTACCAATGTTAATAAAAGTCGTATTGGTTTACCACCTTTTATTCAATCTTTATTTAATTCTGAAATTGATATTATTCAAAATGGCATCAGTACAACCGAACTAAAATTATGTACCAACGACTCTTATGTCTTAGAAGCAGAAGCTATTGAAGGTGCAGATTATTTTTGGAAATTTAATGACACTCCATTAACAGAAACCTCTTCTCAATTATTTGTAGATACACCAGGCTTTTATGAAGTATATATAGAACCTAATAACGGAAATTGCCCAATTGAAGGAAGTGCTGTTGTCGGCGTTTTTGATATTCCTGTTGCAAATTCACTTACGGATTTAGAAGTTTGCGATGACTTTATTAATGATGGATTTCAAAATTTTGATTTTACCGATAAAAATTCTGAAGCCTTAGAAAGTCAGGATGCTTCAATATATAATGTGCATTATTTTGAAACTATTGAAGATGCCAATTCTGGCGATAATGAAATTACTTTTCCGTATACCAATATAACAAATCCGCAAACCATCTTTGTGCGTGTTGATAATTCTGAAAACACCAATTGCTACGACATAAATTCTTTTAATCTTGAAGTCTTTAGTGTGCCGCAATTTTCAGATTTAAATAGTATCGCTATTTGTGATAACCTTAATGATCCAGTAGATGGTATTGGAACTATAAATCTTGAAGAATTAATTCCTACTATTTTTGGTGAGCAAGACACAAGTGAAGTTATCATCACCTATCATATTTCGCAAGATGATGCAGACGCAAATACTTCGGCTTTACCGATTAACTATACCAATTCTGCAGCTTTTAATGAAACGATATTTGTTAGGATTGAAAATAGCTTAAAAGCAGATTGTTATAGTACGCTTAGTTTTAATTTTCAGGTCAACGCAATTCCTGTTGCAAATGATTTATCTATTATACAGTGTGATGAAGATGGCATACCAGAAGGTTTTACCTCATTCAATATTAATAATCACTTAGATGATATTACTAATAATGCTATAGATTCTACTGTTGAATTCTATGTATCACAATTAGATGCAGAAAATCAAGAAAATGCTATTGATGCTAATGCTTTTGAGAATTATTACAACCCACAAATCATATATGCAAGAGTAACTAATACGATTTCTAGCTGTATTAATTTTAGTGAAATCTCACTAGAAGTTAGCACTACCGCGTCTTACAATACTAGTTTAGAATTGTGTGATACGGATGGAACTGAGGATGGTTTTATGACTTTTAATTTATCTGACGCTAATGATTCTATATTAGCCGGAACAACTGCAGATTTAGATTTAATCTATTATGAAACTTATGAAGATGCCTTATTAGAAATTAATCCGTTAGGTAATTCATTTACAAATTCAATTCCCTATAATCAAACCATATTTGGTCGTGTAGAAAATGCTAATGCTTGTTATGGTATTAGTGAGGTAGACTTAACAGTTTTTAATCTGCCAAATATTGAAACGGAATCTGAAACCTTGTATTGTTTAAATACATTTCCTGAACCGACCATTATTAATGGAGGCGTTCTTGAAGATTTACCTAACAACTATTATTACGAATGGTCTACTGGTGAAACAACTTCTGAAATAGAAATTAACGCAACCGGAATTTACACTGTTAGAGTTAGTAATACCAACGGTTGTTTTAAAGACCGAACAATAACTGTTTTACCATCTAATGTTGCAACTATAACAAGTATTGAAGTAATAGATGCTTCTCAAAACAATTCAATTTCAATATTTGTGAGTGGTGAAGGTCATTATGAATATGCTCTAGATGATGAATTGGGTCCTTACCAAGATAGTAATACGTTTAATAATGTTTTACCCGGTTTGCATACCGTTTTTGTAAGTGATAAAAACGAATGCGGAATTACAGAAGATTTAGTATCAGTAATTGGTTTCCCTAAATTCTTTACACCTAATAATGATACCGTAAATGATTTTTGGCAAGTTTATGGAATCACAAAACAGTTTCAAACAAATTCAATTATATATATATTTGACAGATACGGAAAACTTTTAATAGAACTGGATCCTTTAAGTCCTGGTTGGGATGGTAATTACAATGGTCATAAAATGCCAACTAGTGATTATTGGTTTAAAGTAACTTTAGAAGACGGACGAATTTTCACCAATCATTTCACCCTAAAACGATAACCCTAAACCCTAATTCATATTGAAATCGACCTTAACATTTGCCCTCTTTTTTTGCTTTAATTTATTGATTTTTGCTCAGCAACCTAATGATTGCGTTAATGCCGTAACTGTATGCGGTAATTCTAGTTTTAGCTTAGATGTTAATGGTGTTGGCACACAAGAATTAAACGGATCAAATACCTGTTCTGGTCAAGAAAACAATAGTATATGGTTAGTAGTTAATATTGCAACAGATGGTACGTTAGCATTTACACTTACTCCAGGAAGTACTAGTATTAATGAAGATTATGACTTTTTTGTCTTTGGTCCCAATGTCACTTGTGGTAATATAGGACAAGCTATTCGTTGTTCAACAACTAACCCTTCAAATGCTAATCAAGGCAATAATTTAACAGGAATGAACAGTACAGATTCTGATCCTGATGAAGGTCCTGGAGCTGATGGAGATAGTTTTGTTAGTGATATAAATGTCCTTGCAGGCGAAAGTTACTTTATTGTTATAGACAGACCTATTGGTAATAGTCCTTTTTCTATAGATTGGACAGGTACAGCTACATTTCCAGAAGGACCTACGAATCCTTTATTATCTAATCCTAGTTCGACTGACCTTCCTAATGTAGATATTTGCGATGATTCTGCACCATTTAATGATACGCTTAGGGAATTTAATTTTACGCAACTCACGCAAGATATTATTAATGGTGAGTCTGATGTTGTTGTCAGTTACCACACATCTGAAAGTGATGCAAATATTAATGCAGATGCTTTAGGTGATGTTTTTAACAATACTGCGAGTAGTCAAAGTATTTTTGTGAGAATTGAAAACACAACAACAGACTGTTTTATCATTAATAAATTTAATATTAATGTTACTGCATTAACAAATTTTAATACACCAACTGATTACCAAATCTGTGATGACGACCTAGATGGTGATGATCAAAATGGACTATCTACTTTTGATTTTAGTACTAAAACCCAAGAAATTATTGACGGAATTACAGGTGTAAATTATGACATAAGTTATTATTTAAGTCAAACTGATGCAGAAGCATTTTCTGCTCCTCTTCCACTCAACTATACAAATACAGCACCTACTCCAACTGAAATATTTGTTAGAATTGAAGATTTAGATTTTGGTTGTATTGGCTTTACATCTTTTAATATTGATGTTTTACCAAAACCTATTGCTAATGACATTTCCCTATTACAATGTGATGAAGACGGTATACCAGAAGGGTTTACAACTTTTAATATTACAGAAGCATATGATGCTATTACAAACAGTGCTCAAAATTCAGTTATTGAATGCTATTTAAGTCAAGTTGATGCAGAAAATCAAACAAACGCTATTGATGGCAACTCATTTGAAAATTTCTTTAATCCTCAAATTGTTTATGCTCGAGTAACAAATACAGCAAGTGGTTGTATTAACTATAGTCAGATTTCTTTAGAAGTTAGTACAACATCGTCAAACAATGCTAACATAGAACTTTGTGATACTGATGGCACGGAAGATGGTTTTATGCAATTTGATATTAACGACATTAATAATGACGTATTAGCCGGAACTCCTTCTGGTTTAGATATTACTTATTATGAAACTTATAACGATGCATTAGTTGAAACCAATCCTCTCAATGCCACATTTACTAATACTATTGCATACAATCAAACGATTTATGCACGCGTAGAAAATGCAAATGCTTGTTATGGTATTAGCGAAATCTCACTCACAGTTTTTAAATTACCAAATATTGAAATTACGGATGAAACCATTTACTGTGAAAATCTCGCTCCAGAAACAACGACATTAAATGGAGGACTTATTGATGACATTCCAAACAATTACAGTTATTTATGGTCAACAGGAGAGACTTCAATGGAAATTGAAGTAAGTGCTGCAGGTACTTATACAGTTAGAGTTTCCAATTCTAATGGTTGTTTTAAAGACAGAACAATAACTGTTTTACCTTCTAGCATTGCAACTATCACTAATATTGAAGTAACCGATGCAACTCAAAACAACGCTATTGCAGTTTCTGTAGATGGACAAGGTGATTATGAATATGCCTTAGATTCTATTGATGGTCCTTATCAAGACTCTAGTACATTTAATAATGTACAAGCTGGACTTCATACCATATATGTGCGAGACAAAAACAATTGTGGAATTAACGAGCAACTCGTTTCTGTAATAGGTTTCCCTAAATTTTTTACACCAAATAACGATACTACAAACGATTTTTGGAGAGTAAGTGGTATTTCGACTCAATTTCAATCTAATACAGTCATTTATATTTTTGATCGCTATGGGAAATTATTAGCTGAACTTGACCCTCTTAGTCCTGGTTGGGATGGCAAATTTAATGGAGAGGACTTACCAAACAGTGATTATTGGTTTAAAGTAAAACTCGAAGATGGTAGAACATTAAGAGGTCATTTCACCCTAAAACGCTAATATTAAAAATTGTACTTTAGATTGGTAAAGCCATAATATTGAAGAATAAAGTAAACATATTCTACTTCCTTTTTATTTGTTCAACAATTCAATTAGTTGCGCAAGACATTGCTTTATATCAGCAATTCAATGGGCGTTATGATTATACTGCCATTGGTAACACCATGAATACTGAAGAAAATGGCTTGTTAGGAGCATGCACAATTTTAACATCATCTTCAGCAAGCTTAAATCTTAGTAGTGACCAAAATATAGTCGCTGCGTATTTATATTGGGCAGGTTCTGGTGATGGCGATTTTAATATAACATTAAATGACATTGAAGTTACGGCAGAACGTACATTCAGTGATGCCTTAGATACTGATCGCGTTTTTTTTGCTGCTTTTGCAGATGTCACTTCAATTATCACAACATTAGGAAACACAGATTATACAATTTCTAACTTTGATTTAACTGGCGCTATTTCTCCTTATTGTCCTTCAGGCACAAACTTTGGTGGTTGGGCTATTACAATCATTTATGGAGATGAAAACCTTCCTCTTAATCAACTCAATGTTTATGATGGCTTGCAAAGTGTACCAACATTTTTGAGTATAACTTTAGATAATCTTAATGTTTTAGATAATGAAGACGCAAAAATAGGCTTTGTGGCTTGGGAAGGTGACAATGGTATCGCAGTTAACGAGCAACTCACCATAAACGGAAGTGTTATTAGTAATTTTCCGCTTAATCCTGCAAATAATGCTTTTAATGGTACCAATTCTTTTACAGGGGCTTCAGATTTGTATAATATGGATATTGATGTGTATAACATACAGAACAATATAAATATTGGAGATACCTCTGCAACAATATCATTGACATCTGGACAAGATTTTGTAATGATTAATAATGTAATTACTGTTTTAAATAGTCAATTACCAGATGCTACAATAACCATTGAAGACTATATTGTTAACTGCGGAGACAATACAATTGAAGTGTTTTATACCGTATACAATATCAATAGTACAGCAGTTTTACCTGCCAATACACCTATTGCATTTTATTACAATAATAATTTAATAGGACAAAATATAACCCAAAATGACATTGCGATTGATGCTAACGAAAGTAACTCAGTATTACTAACATTACCTGCAGATGCTGATACCAACGTTATAATCACAGGAATTGTAGATGACAATGGAACCATGGCAGGCATAATAACTGAAACAAATGAAGACAATAATGAGATATCTTTTGAAGTTGAATTGCTCGTAATCCCAGAAATTATTGTCTTACCAACAATTATTGGATGTAATGAAGGTTTTGAATCTTCAACTTATAATCTTTTTGAGGCTCTGGAAAGTATCGAGTATAACGAAGATGATGTCACATTTTTTAAGGCTTTAGAAGATTTAGAATCTAACTCAAACGCTATTTTAATCCCTTATGACTACCACAATAGTTTTAATCCTGAAACCATCTATGTGCGTTTAGCGAGTCCACCTTGCTATGAAATTTTTCAGTTTAATTTAAGTATTGAAAATTGTCCACCTTATATTCCACAAGGCTTTTCCCCTAATAACGACACTCATAATGATTGGTTTAATATTCAAGGTTTGTATGATATTTTTACTGAGCATGAGCTACAGATATATAATCGTTACGGCATTCTCATTTATAAAGGTGATAATAGTAAACCATGGTATGGTAAAATAAATAGAGGTCTTAACAATAAAGGAAATACTGTTCCGGTAGGTACATATTATTATATTTTAAATCTAAATGACCCAAATTATAAGTCTTTTATGGGCTGGGTATATGTAAATTATTAAAAGTGTTAAATTTTTCAACCATTCAGCTTATTTTTTTGTTTTTATAGAAATGTTACTTTAGCTTTATCAACGTTAACAATATTATCATTGTTAATTCCCTCCAAAAATATAATTACAATTTCCCTCGTTTTTTTAAATCTTATAAAAATATAATCTGACATCAACTGAAGGTATTTCTTACTTTTTGCTAAAAATTTGTAGTCTTTAAAATTCTAATAAATTAGATTTCAGAGAGTTATTTTCTGCACTTTCACCCATTTTTACACACTAAATGTTAACATTTAGTGTATTTCATCGTTTATATTTGTATTTCATCTTTATTAGCGCTACTTTTCGGCCATAGTTAGAACACGTGTATGTGTTAGCCCCAAATCTACTCTACACTAAAACTTTTAAACCTTAACCGAAACTAAATGACTTATTTAAATCGCTCCCTCTGCTTGTTTATGGGCTTAATTTGTAGTATTTCGTATGCACAACAAGTTACCGTAGATAATTCAGTTTCACCCCAAGACTTAATTCAGAATACCTTAATCCAAGGATGTGTAGAAGTATCTAACATTTCCTCGCCCTCTAACGGATCATCCATTGGAGTAGGAAGTTATGGATACTTTGAAAAATCGGCTTCAGACTTTCCTTTTGAAAACGGAATTGTATTAACCACTGGTAATGCAAATTCTGCTGGTAACGGACAAAATAACGATATTTTAAATGATGGAGATGCAACTTGGCTTACAGATAGTGACCTAGAAACAGCTTTAGGTATAACAGGAACAGTCAACGCAACCTCTATTGAATTTGATTTTGTCTCAATATCAAATCAAATACAATTTAATTACATACTAGCATCCGAAGAGTACTTTGGAAATTTCCCTTGTGAATACAGTGATGGATTTGCTTTTTTAATTAGAGAAAGCGGTACGAGTGATCCTTATACCAATATTGCATTAGTACCAGGTACAACAACACCTGTGAACACAAAAACCGTACATGATGATATTGTGGGCTTTTGTCCTGCTTCTAACGAAGAATATTTTGAAGGTTATAATGTAGGAGATACTAATTATAACGGTAGAACAACTGTTCTTTCTGCAACAGCAACAATTCAACCAAATGTTCAATATCAAATAAAATTAGTAATTGCCGATCAAACCGATAAAAACTATGATTCAGCTGTTTTCATTGAAGGAAATAGTTTTGATGCTTCAGTAGATTTAGGTGATGATATTTCTACTTGTGCTAACAGTACAGAACTAGATGGAAACATAGCAAATACAAGTGCAACTTATTCTTGGTTTTTAAATAATGTACAAATTGCTTCAGCAAACCAAGCAACATTAACAGCGACACAAAGTGGTAACTATCGTGTTGAAATTTCATTACCTCTAGCAGGAAGTTCTTGCATTATTGAGGATGATGTAAACATAACACTAAACTCTACTCAGACGGCTGAGCCTATTTCGGACTTCGCTTTATGTGATGACCAAAGTGGTGATGGCATAGAAATGTTTGACCTTTCTACCAAGGATGCAGAAGTTTTAACCTCTGTACCAGCATCTAGTTATGTCATTTCTTATCATTATACTAATGCAGAAGCTATTAGTAATACTAATGCTATTAATAGCCCAATACAAAATTCAGAAAATCCTCAAACCATACAAGTTAGAATTGAAGATATTATTAACGGCTGTTTAGCATATTCTTCATTTGATTTAATTGTAAATTCATTACCAATCATTACAAATCCAACGGCTTTAGTTGTTTGTGATGACCAAACTGCTGATGGAAGTACTGCTATGGATTTAAACTCCTTAAAGGATTCTGAAATCACATTATCTCAATCTGGCTTAATTGTTACTTATCACAGTTCTGCAAGTGATGCTGCTGCTGGTATTAATGCTTACCCAATGCCTTATACTAATACTAATGCAACAGAACAATTATTTGTAAGTGTACAAAATGCTGAAACAGGTTGTATTAGCATAACTACACTAGATATTTCCGTAATTGAGAGTCCTGTAATTAATATGGAACCACACTTTATTGATGCCTGTGATTCTGATCATGACGGTTATGCCTTTTTTGATTTAACTTCTATTATACCTGAAATATTAGAAGGATTAACTGATGTCACTGTAACTTTTCATGAATCGGCAGCTGATGCCTCTACAGGAGACAATCCCATTATAAATGACACAAATTATGAAAATTTAATAGCTGACCAACAAATTGTATTTGTTAGAGTTGCTAATAACAACTCTGGTTGTGCCTCTATAGTACCCGTTGAAATCCATACCAATCTATTATTAACTGGTACAGTTATAGAAGATGTTACCCTCTGTGATATAGGAAATAATGACGTAGAAGAATTCGATTTTGTAAATATCTCAGAAACTATTATTAACGAATTAGAAGATGTTACTGTTGAATTCTACGAAACTGAAAACGATAGAGACAATGGTAATAATGCTATTAATACACTCTTACCATATGAGAACACAAGTAATCCACAAACTATATATATTACCATAACGAGCACTACTTGTAGTGAAGATTCAGATTTTAAATTAGTAGTTAATCCTATTGTAGAGTTTACTTCAATTGTAAGTACAGATGTATGTGATGAAAACCAAGATGGTTTTACATCAACAGAACTTGCTACATTAGATAGCGCTGTTACTGATGGGCAAGAAGGATACAATGTGTCATATTACCCAACAGCTCAAGACGCAGAAGACGATACTAATGCATTTTCAAATTTTTACACTAATACTACTAACCCATTTACAATATATACTAGAATAGCATCTGACAACACAGGTTGTTACGACACAAATACTCTAGAAGTTAATGTATTACCTGCACCAGAAAGTGAAAAGCCTCTAGATATTATTCTTTGTGATGCTGACAGAGATGGTTTTTCTGAAATTAATTTAGTTCAAACTATTCCGAATTCTGTTTTAGCAACTGCAAATAGAAGTGTTACTTTTCATAACACCTTATCAGACGCACAATTAAATGAAAACGAAATAATAAACAGTTTAAATTATAATGCGCAAACTGAAACCGTTTTAATGCGTGTTGAGAATACAAACACTGGCTGTTATGCCATTGAAGAATTAGATATTATTGTTAACAAATTACCTTTTGTTGGTGATTTAACCAACTATATAAACGAACTTAATTTTTGTGAAGATGCATCTGATGGTATTGGTGAATTCATTTTTGAAAATAAAGATGATGAAGCTCTGAGTGGACAAACAGGAATGGAAGTTTCTTATTATCTTAATCAAGCAGATGCTGATAACAAAGCAAATGCTATAGATAAAGCAAACATTTACGAAAATGTAACGAATCCTCAAGAGATCTATGTAAGAATACATAATACTACAGATGAATCTTGTTATACAACCTCTTCATTTACTATTGAAGTAGGTACAAATCCAACCTATAATGAACCAACTAATATTTTGGTTTGTGATGATAGTGTTGTTGATGGTTCAACAATGTTCGATTTTACTGATAAAATAACCGAGGTTTCTTCTGGTATTCCAGATATACAAACGGTAAAATTCTTTACATCAGAAGATGATGCAATTAATGATGTTAATGAGATTCCTTTACAATTTCAAAATACAGTAAACCCACAACAAATCTATGTTCAAATAGATAATGGAACCATTTGTCAATCTATAACATCTTTTGTAATTAATGTTATTAGTACTCCTGAGGTTTTACCTGCTGGTTCATTGACTGAATGCGATGATGACTTAGATGGAACACTTCAATTTGATTTAACCTTTGCACAAGCTAACATTTTAGATATAAGACAAGAAGATCTTGAAGTTAGTTTTTACGAAAACTTTGCTGACTCAGAGGCTACAGCCAATGAAATTGTAAATCCTGATAATTATACCAATACATCAAACCCACAAACAGTTTATATGACTGTAACCAACACAATTTCTAATTGTTATGTTACAATTCCTATTGAATTGATTGTAAACCAACCTCCACTTATTAATGATTTCGAAATATTTGACGCTTGTGCTAATGATACACAAACAGTAGATTTAACAGAAATTAATGAAGCTGCTAGAGACACAAATTATAATGTATTGTTTAGTTATTTTGATAATGAAGCAGATGCCATTGCTAATACTAATGCTCTAGATACTAATTATACGTATCAAACTGATTTTGACACGTTGTTTGTGAGAACAGAATACAGTACAACACATTGTTCTACGTATTATAAGTTTAATCTAAATGTAAACCCATTACCTATTGCTAATCAACCAAGTGATTTAGTGACTTGCGATGATGATTTTGACGGAATTATGGAGTTTGATTTATCACAACAAACCTCAACCGTATTAGGAGGACAAAGTCCAATTAACTATACAGTTACCTATCATGGTTCTGAGCTTCAAGCAAACGAAAATAATTCAGCAATAGAATCGCCTTATATGGCTTTTGATAATGAAACAATTTATGCTCGTATAGAAAATAATAACACAGGCTGTTATAGTATTACAAGTTTTACAACAATTGTGAATCCTATTCCGGTAATTGATATTGAAAACCAAGTCATCTGTTTAGAAAGCCAACCATTATTAGTGTCTGCTAATACAAATATTAGTACAGATACATACTTGTGGTCAACAGGAGAAGTAACACCTGAAATCGAAATTTCTCAAATTGGGAATTATTGGGTAAAAATAACGACGCAGTTTGGTTGTGAAAACACAGGTTACTTTGGTGTATCAGAATCTGAAACGGCGACTATTGAAACAACTGAAATCGTTGATTTCTCTGACCCAAATAATATTACCGTTACCATTAGTGGTATTGGTGATTATTTATACCAATTAGATAACTTTGAACCTCAAGAGTCTAATCACTTTGAAAATGTAGCAATGGGTTACCATACTGTGACTATTATTGACTTAAATGGTTGTGCTAATGTTACAAAAGAAGTTTTAGTTGTAGATTTCCCTAAGTTCTTTACACCTAACAGTGATGGAGACTTTGACACATGGCATGTTGTAGGTATTGAAACATTACCTGGCACTATAATTAATATATTTGATCGCTATGGTAAAATGCTAGCTCAAATAAATTCTAACACACCAGGATGGGATGGTTATTATAATGGGAATAAAATGCCAACGAGCGATTATTGGTATGTAGCGCAAGTACAACGTGGCTCTATAGCTTTCGAAGTAAAAGGACATTTCACTTTAAAACGCTAAAAACAAAATACTTAAAAATTAAACTAAATTTTAAACTTCAACAATTATTTTAACATCTGTTTAATTGATTTTTCTTACTTTTATACAAAAAGAGGGTTTGTGATTTATTTTACGAACTCTTTTTTAGATTAAAGTTAGTTTGATAAAAAAAAGAAATATTTATTTAATTGTTGTTTTAATTCTGCAGCTTTATGTTTTAAATGCGCAACAGATTTCTACGGATAACAGTCAACAACCAAACACATTAATTCAAGACTTAGTTGGAAATAGTTGCGCAACCGCATCGAATGTAGCTTCTTCAATTAACGGTAGCATAGATAATATTGTTAGTTATGGTTCTTTTAACAGTGATACTTCAAATTTTCCGTTTCAAAATGGTTTAGTATTATCTACTGGTAGTGTTAGTTCCGCTGGTAATACACTTATTGCTTCAGACTTAAACGAAGGGTCTATTTATTGGCCAACTGACTCAGATATTGAAGCTATAACAGGCATTACCCAAACTTTAAATGCAACCTCTATAGAATTCGATTTCGAAACTGTTAATAATTTTGTGTCTTTTAAGTATATATTCGCTTCAGATGAGTATCAGCAAGAATACCCTTGTAATTTTAAAGATGTTTTCGCCATTCTTATAAAACGAGCAAGTACAGCAGACCCTTA
>NZ_CANLYI010000002.1 GCF_947495255.1 uncultured Winogradskyella sp. | reverse complement strand
GCAGCAATTTTTGATGTTTCGTTCCATAACAGCCAAGACGATGCCAATAATAATGTAGGCGCTTTAGCAAGTACAAGCACATTAAGTTCACAAACCGTCTATGTAAGAGTAGAAGACCCATTACATCCAGACTGTTATGCAACTACAAGTTTTGAAGTGATAATTAACCCATTACCAGAGCTATTTGCAGTGACAGCATTGCAAGTTTGTGATGATGATACAGATGAATTTGTAGGCTTCCCATTAAGCGATAAAGTATCAGATTTCTTAAACGGACAAACGGGAATAGAAGTGTCTTTCCATGGAACATCATCAGAAGCAATGGCAGATACAGGTGAATTATTTGATGGCTATATTAATACCGATCCAGCAAATCAAACAATTTTTGTACGCTTAGAAAACACCACTACAAATTGTTATAATATCAATTCATTACAACTTGAAGTTTTAGCTAATCCAATCGCTAATACTACGACACCATTAGAAGTATGTGATGATAATACAGACGGATTTGCAGTGTTTAATTTAAGTTTAAGAGATGCAGAAGTCATAGGCACACAAGCCAATATGAGTGTTAGTTATTATGCAGATATGCCAAGTGCAATAGCAGGTGGTAGTCCATTACCAACCAACTACACTAATACATCAGCATATGCACAAGAGATTTATGCACGTATCGATAATGACCTAAGCGATTGTTCAGCAATTACTACGTTACAATTAATAGTTAATCCAAAGCCAACAACTATAGCAGTAACCGCTTATGAATTATGTGATTACGCTAACCCAGGCGATGAAGAAGAAGTATTTGATTTAAGTACAAAGACGACAGAGATTTTGGATGGTCAAGTCAATGTTTCTGTGAGCTATTATGCTAATACAGTAGACGCAGAATCAGGTATCAACGCCATTACAACACCATATACTAATTTAAGTAATCCACAACCAATCATAGCTGTGTTAACTAATACAATCACAAGCTGTAGTTCAACTTTAGGTTTTGATTTAGTAGTCAATCCATTACCAAGTTTAGTGGCTCCAACAGCCTTAGAAGTTTGTGATGACGGTACGCCAGATGGTCTAACCGAAATGGATTTAAGTTTAAAGAATGGAGAGATTACCAGTAATAATCCAGCTTATTCGGTCAACTATTATGAACTTCCAGGTGAAGCGATATCAGGGACGAATCCTTTACCAACGCTTTATACCAATACAAGCAACGGACAAATTATTCATGTACGTGTAGAAGATATTGATACAGGCTGTTATAGTACAACCACTTTAGAATTGATAGTGCAACAAGCACCAATAGCGTTTACACCACAACCATTAAGGTATTGTGACCCAGACAATGATGGCTTTGGCGTGTTTACTTTAACGAATGTTAACAATGAAGTAACAGCAGGTGCACCAGGCTTACAAGTGACTTACCATGAAACAGCAGTTAATGCAGAAAATGGTGTCGATGCAATTGATACGAGTATTGATTACAATAACATTGTTATTAATGAGCAAAAGCTATATGTAAGAGTAGAAAGTGCAACAATAGCGACAGACTGTGCAACAATCGTAGAGTTAGACTTAATCGTAGAGCCAACACCACAACTTGTAGCGCCAACCGCATTAGAAGTTTGTGATGATATTTCAGCCGATGGTTTTGCAATCTTCGATTTAACAAGTAAGGATGCAGAGATTTTAAACGGACAAGATGCTACGCAATATATTGTGAGCTATTATGCTACAGAAGATAATGCGGCAACAGCAAGTAATCCAATAAGCAATCCAACAGCCTATACTAATACGGATCCTTTTAGTCAAATCCTATGGATTAGAGTAGAAGATAATATGACCGTAGAAGGTTGTTATAAGCTAACCAGCTTAGAATTAATAGTAAATCCATTACCAGTTTTAGTGACACCAGCACCAATAGAGTTGTGTGATGTTAATAATCCAGGAGATGAGCAAGAAGGCTTTACATTAGAAGATGCTAATGCAGAGATTTTAAATGGTCAAACAGGTATTACCTTAACGTATTACGAAACACAAGCCGATGCAGATGATGCAATAAATTCAATCGCAAGTCCATACGTTAATACGAGTAATGCACAAACTATTTTTGTACGTGCACAAAACGATATCACAGGTTGTTATAATACAGTAACCGTAACGTTACGTGTTAACCCTATACCATCACCAGAGGCGAGTCCAGAAGCTATAGAAGTTTGTGATGATGATAATGATGGTTTTGGAGCATTTGATTTAGAACAACGTACCATCGCAATCACCAACAGTGAGCCAAATGTTGTCATTACCTATCACGAGACACAGATTGATGCAGAGACAGGAGACAATTCGCTTACTAGTCCTTATACAAATATCGTAGCGAACAATCAATTTTTATATGTACGTTCAGAAAATACATTAACCGGTTGTTATAGTTTAACGACAAATAGGCTAGAGCTTATAGTGCATCCAGCACCAGAAGTGCCAACAGCAATAGAGTCTTATGTTATTTGTGATACAGATAGTAATGGTTTTGCAGCGTTTGACTTAACAACAAAAGACACAGAAATTCTTAACGGACAAAATCCAGCAGATGTTATTTTAACATACCATGTGAGTTTAGCAGACGCAGAAGCAGGTGATAATCCAATTATCAACGTTGGTAACTATACCAACACTGTAAACCCACAAACACTCTATGTACGTTTATATGACCCAATAACAAGTTGTCAAGATACGGGAAGCTTTGAGTTGAGTGTATCTCTACCACCAGTAGCGATTCAACCGACACAATTAAATACCTGTGATGATTTAGGAGAAGTACCAGGCGATGAAATCACTGTTTTTGATTTAACGGTAAAAGATATTGAAATCACAGGCGGTAACGGAAGTTGGTCTGTAGCCTATTATGAGACACAGCTAGATGCGGAAGCACAGCTAAATGTCATTCCAGATCCAACACAATACACTAACACAAGTGTAAATGGTGCAGTAGCTAATCCACAGACTTTATATGCTGTAGTTACAGATACTAACACAGGTTGTACGGATATGGTGACCTTAACGATACGAGTACAACCCAATCCAACACCAACCTTAGTATTACCTAATATAGAATTATGTGATAATGATAATGCAGGTGATGGCGTAGAGCTTTTTGATTTAACAGAAAATGAAGTATTGCTTTTAAATGGCGAAGCCAATGTAACAGCAAGTTACTACGAAACAGCAGATGATGCCGATGCAGGCACCAATGCTATAGTAGACCCAACTGCTTACAGTAATACAGCAACACCAGAGCAAACGATTTATGTAAGAGTAACCAATGATATCACAGGTTGTTATGCACTAGTAGACTTTACAATTATGGTACATCCATTACCAGAGGTTGTAGCAGTAACCGATTTTATACAATGTGAACTCAATACAGATGGCATAGATAGCTTTGATTTAACCACCAAAGATGCTGAAGTCTTAAACGGACAAGATGCCACACAATTTATAGTGACTTATCATGAAGCCTTAATAGATGCCCAAGATGGTGTAAACGCTTTAGTAAGTCCATACACTAATAGCATCAGTAACCCACAGCCAATTTATGTAAGAATTACAAATAACGTAACAGGTTGTGCAATCAGTACCCAAGTATTTAATATAGAAGTACAAGAAGGAGCTAGAGCAGAAGAGGATGTTATCGTTTACGAGCTATGTGATGACAACATGGAAACCGATGGAGATACGACTAATGATAGTGTTCAGTTTGATTTAACAAGCCAAGACATTTTTGTGTTAGACGGTCAAGATGCAACGAACTATGTGGTGACTTACTATGCAACACTAGAAGACGCTAACTTAAAGGTGAACCCATTACCAACGTTGTATGAAAATGTGGTTAACCCACAAGTGATATATGGACGAGTAGATAATGACACACCAGATGTCGTAACCGGAAATGATACCTCAGTATGTTACGCGATAGCAGAAGTCAGTTTAGAAGTGAATCCATTACCAGAATTTGATTTAGACGATGAATACATTTTATGTATAAACACCAATGGCTCTGAAATATTAGACCCATTAGTAATAGATACATTCTTGTCAACATCAGATTATAGTTTTGTATGGACTTATGAAGGTGTAGACATAACAGGAGCAACAGAAGCGACATTAATGCCAACAGCAGGTGGAATTTATGGTGTAACGATAACAAATCTAATCACAGGTTGTGAAAATACAGATGACACTCTAGTCACAGAAAGTGAGCCACCAAGTTTAACAATAGAACAATTAACACAAGCTTTTGCAGAAAATCACGTTCTACAAGTAGTGTTAGGAGATGAGATCGGAGAGTATGAGTTTAGTTTAGATGGCGGACCATGGCAAGATGAACTTATATTTAGTAATGTTTCTTCAGGTGAGCATGAGATAGTAGCTAGAGACAAGAATGGCTGTGGAAGTGAGAGTGCTACGACGTTTATCGTAGATTATCCATTGTATTTTACACCTAATGGAGATGGATTTAACGAAACTTGGAACATCGCAGGTATTGGAAGTAATGCAAAAATTTATATATTTGACAGATACGGAAAGTTGTTAAAGCAATTGAGTCCAGAAGGAAGCGGTTGGGATGGAACGTTTAATGGCAATAGAATGCCAACAAGTGACTACTGGTTTACAGTAGAGTACGACGAACCAGGAACAGATATACGTAAAGAATTTAAAGCCCATTTTACCTTGAAACGATAAGAAAAATATGAAATTAAAAAAGTATTGTTTAGTAGCCTTAATATCCTTGGTAGCAAATTTCGGTTTTGCTCAAGAAGGTATCCCTATTTATTCAGATTATTTAACAGACAATTATTACTTAATTCACCCGTCAATGGCTGGTGTTGCAAATTGTGCTAAAATAAGGTTAACAGCAAGGCAGCAATGGTTTGGTGTTGATGATGCGCCTAGCTTGCAAACATTGAGTATGAATGGCAGACTAGGAGATTCTCCTGTAGCTCTTGGTGGTGTTTTGTTTAATGATGCCAATGGTTACCACTCAACCGTTGGTGGTTATGCAACTTTTGCTTACCACTTAATGTTCTCTAGAAATGAGATCGATTTAAATATGCTATCATTTGGTATAAGTGCTGGATTTTTACAATATAAGTTAGATGAAACAAGTTGGTTAGCGCCTGGTGAGTTTGATACAGCTGTTGCTGGTATAGAACAAAGCGCGACTAATTTTAATATTGACTTTGGTTTCTCTTATCATTTTGTAGATTTTTATGCTCACTTTACTGCTAAAAATATTTTAGATAATTCTGGCGTAAATTATAATCAAAATGGAGAGTTTGAATTTAAAAACTTAAGAACTTATTTGCTTTCTTCTGGATATACTTTTAGTAAGTTTGGTAGCGAGTGGAGCTATGAACCTTCTATAATGTATATGTATAGGGATGCAACAGAAGAATCTTCTATTGACATTAACGGAAAGGTTTATAAAGAAATGGATTTTGGTAAAGTTTGGGGTGGATTATCTTATAGACGTAGTTTAGATGGCGCTCAGTTTCAAGATGGAGCTGGTGTAAGCAGTCAAAAATTACAATATGTAACTCCGTTTATAGGAATAGATTATAACAACTTTGTATTTGCTTATACATATTCTTATCAAGCTAATACAGTGAATTTTAATACAGGTGGTTTTCATCAGTTTACTTTAGGTTTCAACTTTAACTGTAGAAGAGAGAAGTATGAGTGTAATTGTCCTGCAATTAACTAATGATATAACAATATTAAAAAAGGCTCAATGAAAATTGAGCCTTTTTCTTGTTTTAAATTATTCCCATTTGTAGTTTTTCTTTTCAGCTTGTGATTTTAACGCTTTAAGCATTGCATTTTCTAAACTGTTAGTGTTATCAGTATTTTGCTTCGCTACATAATTGCGTCGTTTTATATTTAAAGCTTCAATTTCATTTTGAAGTTTTTCTCTAGTCTTAGCTTTCTTTTCAACATAAGTTTTAATTTCATCTTTAGACTTTCCTTTTAATTCTTCTGGTAATTCTTTTTCATCTAATTCATCATAAGAAAAATCCTCTTCTTTTCCCGCATCTACTAAATCCCAAGAACTGTTTTTATATAAACGGGAACTTTTGCTAACTGTTCTACTTACGGCATTAGCTTTATTATAACTCATAGCATTGATATCTTGCTCTGCTTGCATTTCTAGTTTTTTTCTACCAGCATTACCATAAGCAACATACGTTTTATTCAATTTTTCATTGAGTTCTAAAATTTTATCATCATATGGAGAGGCAACGTGTACGGTTGCTTCATTGTGATTTATTGCCATATAATTTCCGTGGGTTAAATCTGCACCATCTTTCCAATATGCAGAGATACCTTGATTATAATCGCCACAAAAAATAGTGTTTACAGTGACACCATTTTGGTGTGCTAGTTTAGAAGCATCCTTATAACTCACATTTCCTTGTGAGTAAGGCTCATTTCCTGCTATGAATATTAACTTTAAATCTTCTTTACTTGTTCCCCATTCTAATTGGTTCAGTGCAGTTTTAATAACCTTTCCACAGAATTCATTTCCACCATTTGTAGTTAAAGAGAATAATGATTTTGAAATTTCGTCCAAATCGTCACTAAAAGCAATAACCTGCCTGAGGTAGCCTTCTTCTGCATTAAGGTTATCATTTCCATATTCGTATAATGCAATTTTTAGATTAGGACTGTCACCTTCGCATTTTGCATAAGATAATTCATTTACAATCTTCCAAAGTTGTGCTTTGGCTTGGTCTATTAAACCGTCCATACTATTACTAGTATCTAGTAGAAGCGCAACTTTAATTTGGGGTTGGTTTTCTTTAGAGTTTGTATTAATCACAGTTTCTGCAATTAATTCAGTTGACGGATTTGGTTTTTTGTTATTTGCATTACAAGCCATTAATGTTGTAAGGCTTAATGCTAAGACTAAAGGTTTAAAATGTGTTTTCATAATCAATTTATTTTTTGTCGTTTGTAATCAATGGAATTATGGTTTCTTCTTCTTTTAAATAGTCTTCTAGCTCATAAATGTTCTTATAATCATAGCCATAAAGATTTATAAATGTTGGGATGTTTAAAGCGAGTCTAACTGATTTATCAAAAAGTGAAGGCTTCTGACTCTCAAAATTATTGTTACAATAAATTAAGATTCTTGTTTTGTTATCTGGAATTATAGATTTTAAATTCGCTTCGGTAAAATCTGAAAAATTTAAATGTATTGCACCTTTAATATGTATTTCATCAAAAGCTTTTTTAGATCTTGTATCCAAAATTATGGTGTTAGATTCTAGTCTGTAGATATTAAAAGTAGCTTCGTCTATCAATCTAGCTTCTCTATAAGTTCTTAGACTATCGCTTAGTGTTACAAACCCGTCGTAATTGACTTTTTTAGTTACTAAATTTTGTTTGTTTTGGGCAAAGCTTAAGCTTATTGAAAATATGAGAATAACGTAGATTGAAATTATTTTTAGTTTTATCATAATTTCTAATTTTTAGTATTTAATTCTTTTACGTCAATAGCTCCGTTTGGAGATATCACATAATATTTGTGGTCTATTTTTGTTTCAACAACAGGTGTTGGTTTTTGTTCTTTTGGTTTTGGAGTGAATACGAGTTTTATGTTCATGCCTATTTGGACAACCGGTTCTAAAATAGACGGATTAACAACCACATCATAAGTTTCGTAAGTAAGTGGTTGATAATAATAAGAAGTTTGTTTTTTTACTGTTGTTACGCCTTTGTTTTTGCTTAAAGCTTCAACAGAAGTACTGTTATAGGCTTGGTAGCTCTGGTAGAAATCTTTTGGGAAATAACAGTATTTATCATCTGCAATGGCAACATCATAATTAGCCATGTTAAAGCCTAGAGCTTTATAATAACTTTTTTTCTCTTCTATAAGTTTTAATAATTCATTTTGAAGATTTTTATAAACCTCCTGTATGTTTTCAATATAATAATCGACCTTAACTAAATTATAAACTTCATTTTGTGCACAAGCTTCTAAAATGGCTTCATACTGATTTGTTTTTGAGAATTGTATATGAATGTTCTGTTGCAATTCAAATCCCTTAGGCACTTCAGAATACGTTTTACTGAATAGTTTCTTAGTGACTTCAACTTCATAAATAGGAATAAAAGAAATCACATCAATAGCAATATCTTTTTGAGTAATCCTTTTAGCGTTTAAACGGCGTTTAATACTATCAATACGTTCCTTCATTAATTGATTCGTTTTTTCTGCAGAAGGACCCATTTGAGACACGTTAAAAATAGCTGTGTAAGTTGTTGCACTAACATTTTGAAGTGCTTTTACATCAACAGTCAAAACATTACTTGGATAAAGCGTTTTGTTAATTTGGTGCTGAACGGTTGGGTTGTAAATTTGGGCGTTTCCAGAAGATAAAATATTTTGCCTCGAAATATCTTGGGTAATTTCATTATAGTTTCCTCTGTGTTGTGCTGAAAGATTTATACTAAATAAGAGTATTAGTACTATACCTAAATTGATTGTTTTCATAATTCATTGTTGTTTTTTGATTCGTTGGTAAAGCTCTGCCGAAAAAACATTGAAATAAAACCAGAATGAGTGAAGTAGTCCTTTAGATGAGTAAACCTGACTCGTATTTTAGTATAAGTGGCTTTTTAATGGTGAAAATGAACTCGATTCTACAATACCCATTTTTTGAAACCAAATAAAGTATGTAAGTTTAGTGCAACAAATAAAATGTTACGTGAAATTTTTTAAATCATATTGTTTTCTATTACTGTTCTGGTTCGTTGGGTTTTTATCCTTCGCACAACAAGAAAGACTAGATAATAGAGCTTCTAATAACACTGCTGTGTTTACTATTAGAGGTTCTGTGTATGAAAAAGAATCGTACACACCTTATAAAAATGTTGAGATTGTAGTAAATGGCGGACGATATACACGAACCTTTGCAGATGGTACCTTTAATTTGGAAGTTAAAATTGGAGATGAACTAATTATTAGTCATAATGATTTTGAAACCATCTATTATACAGTAACATCAGATGAGCGTATTACCATAGAAGTTATTGATGCCAAACAAAATGGTAGAAGTAAAAGACTGTCGAGCGATTTTAAGCGGTTTAACGAGATGATAGATTCTGCAGATGTCTATTTAAAGAAAGATGCAGAAAAGAGTATAAAGTTTATTGGAAATGCTTTAAATGTAGAGATTAATGCGGAGCAAAGTGCACAGGCACATGAGTTGTTGGGAGACGTTTATGTGTATTGGAAACAATATGACTTAGCTATTTCGGCCTTTAAAATAAGTTTACAAAATGCATCAACGGCTTCTGCAAAGCTAAAATTGGCTGAAGCTTATAGAAATGATGGTGATTTTAATACAAGTCTTTCAACTTACCAACAGATTGACGAAAAGGACTTGTCTAATTATCAAAAAACGGTTTGGTTTGAAGGTCTTGGAGATACTTACGTAAATTTGAAGGATTATGCCAAAGCGATAAAAGCGTACGAAGACGGATTAAAAGTGGCTAATAAACACTTAATAGCTCCCAAAGTCACAGATTTAAACTCTAAAATGGCACAAGTTTATAGTGATCAAGGGCAAACGAATAAAGCGAAATTACTTTTTAGTAATTCGTTGAATTTAGCTAAGAATGAAAACAAAAAACGTGCTGTTGAAGAGCAAGTAAAGGTTGCAGAATTTAATAGTATCAATGCAGATTACGACGACGAAATTGTTTTAAGAAAACAAGCTATTGAAGGCATAAAGGATATTGAGAGAGATTCTGTTATTGCTAATGAAAGTCCCATAACAACACAAAAACAAAATTATAAAATTGGTAATGCTTATTATCTTCAAAATGATTTAGAAAGTGCTATTCCTTATTACGAAAAGAGTAGAGAAGAAGCCGACGAAAAAGAAGATTTAGATGTAAAATTAGATGCGACACGTAAATTGTCTGAAGCACATTTAAAATCCGGAAACACAGAAAAAGCAATAGAGTATAATGACGAATATAAAAATGTTGTTGACGAGTTATATGCAAAAAAAATACAAGAAATTTCAAGAGCAGCACGTGCTAGTAGAAGTATAGCAGAGCAACAAAGTAGAATTACATCTTTAGAAAGCGATAGAGCGTTATCTAAAAGTACTTATGAGTTAACGCAAGAACGAAATAAAAGTCAGCAACTCATTATTTACAGTTTAATAGGTGGTTTGGTATTGCTTTTAATTACAGGGTATCTAATGTTTAAATACATTAAACAACAACGTTTGGCAAATAATTTATTGGCTTTAAAATCTTTAAGAAGTCAAATGAATCCGCACTTTATCTTTAATGCTTTAAATTCTGTAAATACATTTATTGCTACTAATGACGAACGCACAGCAAATAAATATTTAACGGATTTTTCTAAATTAATGAGAGCTGTTCTAGAAAATAGCGAAGAAGATTTTATTCCGCTTAAAAAGGAAATTGAATTGCTAAATTTATATACCAAGCTCGAACATTTTAGATTTCAAGATAAATTTGATTATTCTATAGATGTGGATGAAACTATTGATGTTGAAGAATTTCAGATTCCACCAATGTTATTACAACCTTATATAGAAAATGCGGTTTGGCATGGTTTGCGTTATAAAACCGAAAAAGGGCATTTAAATATTAATATTCAACCAAAAACTAAAGATGAGATAACCATTACTATTTCGGATGATGGTATAGGAAGAGAGCGTTCTAAAGCTTTAAAAACGGATCATCAGAAAAAGCAAAATTCAAAAGGTATGAACAACATTAAAAAGCGTGTTGCTATTTTGAATGAAATGTATAAAGATAAAGTAGATGTTACTATTGCAGATTTTCAAGATTTAGAAGATGCAGGTACTAAGGTTGTTGTGACATTAAAAAAAGATTAATTATGAAATTAAAAGCCATAATAGTAGAAGACGAAGAAAATAGTAGACTAATTCTTAGAAATTATCTGACTAAATATTGCCCAAATATTTCAATTTTAGGAGAAGCTGCAAATGTTGAAGAAGCTTTAGTTCTAATCAAAAACAATGATTTAGATGTTGTGTTTTTAGATGTAGAAATGCCTTATGGAAATGCCTTTGATTTATTAGATCAAGTAGATGATATTAATTTTGAAACCATATTTGTAACCGCATATAACCATTATGCCATTGATGCTTTAAATGCACATGCTTCTTACTATTTAATGAAACCGATTTCTATTGATGAGTTAATAAAAGCTGTTGATTATGTTACAGAAATTAGAACAAAGGAAGATGCGTTACAGGATCAGGTTTTAGTTCCAAAGACAAACTCGGTTAATGGAAAAATTACTATTCCGCAGCAAGATGGTTTTGAAGTAATAGAAACAGCAGACATTATGTATTGCAAGGCTGATGATAATTACACCGAAATTCATCTTAATAATAACAAAAAGAAACTTGTCAGTAAAACATTAAAATATATTGAAGAAAGCCTAGCAGAAGCCAATTTTGCAAGAGTACATAAAAGCTATTTGGTAAATGTCAATGAAATTGTAAAATACGTAAAAGGAAAAGGCGGAAGTGTAATACTAAGTAACGGAAAAGAAATATTGGTATCTGCTTCTAAGAAATCTGATTTGTTGTCTTATTTTAAGTAGAAATTAAGATTTAGGGAATTTAAACTTTTTGATTCCATCTATTAATTTATCCAAATTAAATGAAGCAAAAATTAATAGAAATGAAGATAAGAATCCTCTAAATTGGTTAGTTATAGATTCCTCATAAAAGGAGTTATAAATGGATGCAATCAAGCCTAAAATTCCAATAACTAAAAGTGTGTACTTTAATAATTTCATTTTTAATAATGCTTATGTTCACTTTATAAGTAGTTGGTTTATTTGTTTTGTTACAAAGTTTATTTAAAACACTACTAAATGCTCAATTCCACAACCAATCCTTCATTAGAACGTACATTAAAAACCGTATTGTCTTCAAAAATTAAATATTGGCCTTTAATGCCAACTAATTTTCCTGAGTAATTTGGAGTTTTACTTAGATTAAGACTTTTAGGTTTTATAGGATATTGTTCTACGGGAAAATGTATATGTGTTTCCGTATTGTTTTCAATAAAATAAGGTTGTGCTTCATCAGGAATGTATTGTTTTAATTTTTGTCGCCATTCTAGTAAATCTTCATCCTTAATATCATTTTTTAACATGGTTCGCCAGTTAGTTTTGTCCGCAACATGGTCTTTTAGTGCAACTTCAGTAATTCCGGCTAAATAACGGTTAGGGACTTCTACAATTTCTATCGCTTCATGTGCACCTTGGTCAATCCAACGTGTTGGTACTTGGCCTTTTCTTGTAACACCAACTTTTACGTTGCTAGAGTTCGCTAAATATACAATGTGTGGTTGTAGTTGTACTTGTTTTTCAAATTCTAAGTCTCTATCTTCAATACCTAAATGTGCTGTACTTAATTCTGGTCTCATAATCCAATCACCGGCTAATGGTTTATCAAAAAAGCAAGTTTTACAAAAGCCTTGTCTGTAAATAGGCTTATCTAATCTACAGCTTAAGCATTGGTGTCCAACAAGTTTAATCCTAATGGTTTTGTCTAACAGTTGGTTCATTTGTATGAAATCATTTTCAAAGACCAAATAGTATTGAATTGGGTCTGAAAATTCAGTTTGCATTTTTGTGAGAACTCCTGTAAAAACCATAAAAGAATTTAGTATTTTTATCATTCAAGCTTCAAAAGGATAAAACTTAGAAGACTGATATGAATATTAGAATATTAGATTCAAAATTACAAACAATAACTGAAATATTAAATCTCGTTTAGCGAGTAAAGATAGTTTATCCATGCCAATTCCTATTGTAAATTCTATTGCTTCTTGGTTTTTGAAAAAACGATTTCATCAAATTGAATTGTTTATTAAATATCCAAATGAAGTACAAAACGAGTTGCTTTTTAGCTTGCTAAAAGTAGCAAGAGATACTGAGATTGGTAGAAAGTATAACTTCGATTCTATAAAAAGCTATAGAGAATTCAATCAACGTATTCCTATTGTTAATTATGAAGAATTTCAACCTTTAATTGAACGTTCTCGAAATGGAGAACAAAATATTTTCTGGCCCACTTCTATAAAATGGTTTGCTAAATCTAGTGGAACTACTAATGCCAAAAGTAAATTTATTCCGGTAAGTACAGAGTCTTTAGAGGATTGCCATTATGCAGCAAGCAAGGATTTACTGTGTATGTATCTAAATAATAATGAAGATGCACAGTTGTTTACAGGTAAGAGTCTACGATTAGGAGGAAGTAAAGAATTGTACAAAGAAAAAGGTACTGTATTTGGGGATTTAAGCGCTATACTTATTGATAACATGCCATTTTGGGCAGAATTTAGTAGTACACCAAGTAATAGAGTCTCTTTAATGAGCGATTGGGAAACCAAAATGCAAGCTATTGTAGAAGAAACTATAGAGGAAAACGTAACAAGTCTCGCAGGCGTGCCTTCTTGGATGTTGGTTTTGCTCAATAACGTGTTAGATAAAACAGGAAAAGATAATCTTTTTGATATTTGGCCAAACCTTGAAGTTTATTTTCATGGAGGTGTAAGTTTTGATCCATACGTAGAACAGTATAAAGCAATCTTACCTTCTAATAAATTTAGATATTACGAAATATATAATGCCTCTGAAGGCTTCTTTGCGATACAGGATCAGAATAATTCTAGCGATTTATTATTGATGCTAGACTATGGGATTTTCTATGAATTTATACCCATGGATTCCTATAAAACATTGCAACAAAGAGTTATTCCGTTAAGTGATGTGGAACTCAATACTAACTATGCGGTATTAATTACCACTAATGCTGGTTTATGGCGCTATAAAATTGGAGATACTATAAAATTTGTGAGTTTAAGTCCACATAGAATTAAAGTTACAGGTAGAACAAAACACCATATAAATGCTTTTGGAGAAGAGTTAATAATTGAAAATGCAGAAATGGCATTTAAAAGTGTCTGTAAACAAACAGCTGCAGAAATAGTAGATTATACAGCAGCTCCAATTTTTATGGAAGGTAAAGAAAAAGGTGCTCACGAGTGGATTATTGAGTTTAAAACACCTCCTGCAGATATGTCTAATTTTGAAATTTTATTTGACGAGGAATTAAAAGCATTGAACTCAGATTACGAAGCTAAACGTTTAAATAACATGACGTTAAATAAGCCTAAAATTCATAGTGCACGCACTAACTTATTTTACGATTGGCTAAAGGATAACGATAAACTTGGAGGTCAGCATAAGGTGCCTCGTTTGTCTAATTCTAGAGTTTATTTAGAAGAATTACTTCGTTTGAATAATTAATAATCACATATTTCTACTATAAATAATTGTAATTCACGTTACCTTATCGATAAAAAAGTGTTGCTTATCCAATATAAGTGCTGATGTACGACCAGTTTCTTAGGTTAATTGTATCTTTAGAATGTATTAATCCATTATTCCCTCAATTATGAAATTTACTTTTCATGCGCTTTGCGTAATTATGTTCTGTGCATACGGCTTGTATGAAATTACAGATCCTGTAAAACGAACTAAAGTTGACGCTCTTAATAAAAGTGGCTATGCTTTTGAAGTTGAAGTCTCAAAAATAAATTCAGATTACTCTGAGATTGCTAGTGCAATGTTTAGAAATAAACTAGTAATTGTATCATCTAAAAAGATTGGTGGTTTAGGTTCTGGTAAGGATCCGAAAACAAAAGAACCTTATACTGATTTATTTTGTTTAGATGTCAAAGGAGCTAATAGTTTCTCTCAACCATTTTTATTTAGTAGAATTTTAAATACAAAAGGTAATGAAGGCCAAGTTTCTTTTTCTCCAGACGAGCATACTATTTATTACACAAGAAGTGAAAGAGGTAGTGAAGGTAATTACAAAATATATAAGGCTGATTTAAAAAAGAATTCTCAGGGTAAATGGATGAACGAAACAGAATTATCTATTAGTAGTGATGATTATTCAGTAGAAAATCCACATGTATCTGCGGATGGTAAATTTTTATTTTTCTCATCTAATATGAAAGATGGATTTGGTGGATTTGATATTTACATGGCAAGAATTAATAAAGATGGAAGTATAGGTGCTTATGTCAATCTGGGAGATAAAGTTAATTCAGAAAAAAATGAAAAATACCCATTTACAACAGATGACAATAAAGAATTATATTTCTCTTCTACAGGTCATGGAAGTTTAGGTGGTTATGATATATTCATTTCTAACAGAAGGAATATTGCCTATAGTGAACCTAGAAATTTAGGAAGAGCAATTAATTCTAACAGAGATGAGATTGCTTTTATGATAATTAATGGAGAAACAGGTGTTTTTTCATCTAATAAAGATAAAAGAACATATGCTTATAATATGTACCACGTTCAAGCCGAAATGATTTATAAAAATTTAGAAGGTATTATTACTACAGAAGACGATAAAAAGTTGCCAAATACAACTGTAGTTTTATTAGATGACGAAGGTAAAGAGTTAGAGCGTCAAATAACAAGTGCTGATGCATCTTATCATTTTAAGTTAAAGCCTTATGATTATTATCAAATTGTAGTAGAGAAGGATGGTTATTTGAATTATAAGGAAGAACTCGCTCCTAATGCATATTCTGAGAAGTCAGTTCTAAAAATGGCAACAAAGAAAGTTAAAGTAAGTTATATTAAAGTTAAAAAATAGCATTTAAACCGAAAATTATGTTTTTAATATGAGTTGAGCGATGGATATAATCGTTTTAACCAATATTATTCTCAATAAGTACTTTCGTCAATCATTGCTGTTATATTTGATAAAAATTAATGTGCTATTAACTTTTACAATTATTTAAAAATATTGCTAGCAATATTAATTAATTTGATCCCTAACATAAAAAGCCACAATTTCTAAATTGAAATTGTGGCTTTTAGTTTTTTAGTCTAAAAAAAAAGTTTAAGACACTGCTTTTAACTTTTTTAAAGTTGACTTATTCAATCTATCTTCAGCATAAGATTTAGTAATGCTTAATTTGGTTTCACCAGATCCTGGTAATTCAAACATCGCTTCAGTTAAGATTTCTTCACAAAGTGATCGTAAACCACGTGCACCAAGTTTATATTCTATAGCTTTTTCAACAATATACTCTAATGCGCCATCTGTCATAGATAGAGCAACATCATCCATCTCAAACAATTTTTTGTATTGTTTAACAATCGCATTTTTAGGTTCTGTTAAAATAGCTCTAAGGGTTTTAGCATCTAAAGGGTCCATGTGAGTTAGTACAGGTAAACGACCAATGATTTCTGGTATTAAACCAAAATCTTTTAAATCCTTTGGTATAATGTATTGTAAAATATTATCCTTATCTACACTTTCTACATTTATAGAACTATAACCAATAGCTTGCATATTAAGACGTTTAGAAATCACGCGCTCAATACCATCAAAAGCACCACCTGCAATAAATAATATATTTTCAGTGTCTACTTCAATAAATTTTTGATCAGGGTGCTTACGACCTCCTTTTGGCGGCACGTTAACAACAGTTCCTTCTAAAAGTTTTAATAAGGCTTGTTGTACGCCTTCTCCTGAAACATCTCTAGTAATAGAAGGATTATCACTTTTACGTGCTATCTTATCTATTTCATCTATAAAAACAATACCACGTTGTGCTTTTTCTATATTGTAGTCTGCAGCCTGCAATAAACGCGTTAGAATACTTTCTACATCCTCACCAACATAACCAGCTTCTGTTAATACAGTAGCATCAACGATTGCTAATGGTACATTTAACATTTTAGCAATAGTTTTTGCCATTAATGTTTTACCCGTACCTGTTTGGCCAACCATTATGATATTACTTTTTTGTATTTCAATATCATCATCTGTTGGTGGTTGCAGTAAACGCTTATAGTGATTGTAAACTGCAACAGACATTACACGTTTAGTGTATTCTTGTCCTATTATATAGTCGTCTAAAAAGCCTTTAATTTCTTTAGGCTTTTTAAGCATTAATTCTGCACTTAAATCTGAATTACCAGATTGTTTAGATTCTTCTATAACAATGCCATGTGCTTGCTCTATACAGCGATCACAAATGTGGGCATCTAATCCTGCAATTAAGAGGCTTGTTTCTGGCTTTTTCCTACCACAAAATGAACATTCTAATTCTTCCTTTGCCATATTTTTAATTTGATGTCTTGCTGAGTAAAGTAAAGTGTCTTAAATATTATGGACATTTTATTTTACTCAGCATGACATTATAAATAATTTAGTAAATAGAAATATTTAGTCGAAAGTAATTAGAATTACTTTCTCGTTAATACTTCATCAATCATTCCATATTCTAAAGCTTCTTGTGAGCGCATCCAATAATCTCTGTCAGAATCTTTTTCTACTTGTTCAATTGATTTTCCTGAGTGTTTTGCAATAACTGCATATAATTCTTCTTTAACTCTAATCGTTTCTTTTAAAGCAATTTCCATATCACTTAACTGACCTTGAGTTCCGCTACTTACTTGGTGAATCATTACACGGGAGTGTGTTAATGCAGAACGTTTACCTTCCGCACCAGCACATAATAAAACGGCTGCCATAGAAGCAGCAATACCTGTACAAATTGTAGCAACATCTGGCTTTACAAATTGCATTGTATCGTAAATCCCCAAACCAGCATAAACTGATCCTCCAGGTGAGTTGATGTAAATCTGAATATCTTTATTTGCATCTGTACTTTGTAAGAATAACAATTGTGCTTGGATAATGTTAGCAACTTGATCGTTAACTCCTGTTCCTAAAAAGATGATACGATCCATCATAAGACGTGAAAACACATCGAAAACGGCAATATTCATTTGGCGCTCTTCAATAATGTTTGGCGTCATATTAGAAGGATACATGCTTTCTATTATCTTACTGTAATAGTTGCTGTTAATTCCTTGGTCTTTTATCGCAAATTTTTCAAATTCTTTTCCGTAATCCATATAAATTTAAATCTTTTAATTAATGAGTTCTCTTTTGTAAAACACTTATTATACGCTACTTATTGTACAAACTTTTAAAGAGAAAGCCGTTCCATAAAAAAAGCGCAAAACCATTAAGTTTTACGCTTTAAAGATACTAATTATTTTAAAGACTGCTTAACTATAAAATTCTTTTACGAAATCATCGTAAGTGATATCTTTAGTCTTAATGTTTGCTTCAGTCTTGTATAAGTTTAATAATTTTTGACTTACCAATTGCTCAGACATACGTTTCACTTCATCTTGATTAGATAAAATACGCGCTGCGATATCTTCTAATTCTTTATCTGATGGATTCATTTGTCCAAACTGAGCCATTTGTACTTTAATCATATCCATAGAATATGCTTTCAATTCGTCAAACTGAACTTGTAGCTTATGGTCTTGAATTAATTTACCTTCTATAAGTTGGTAACGCATGCTTTTTTCAGATTTTTCGTATTCTTCTTTAGCTTGCTCTTCAGTCATTTCTTCTTCACCAGCTGTTTGCATCCATTTCTGTAAGAATGTTGATGGTAAATCGAATTTTGTATTTTCAATTAAGCTCTCAGTAACATCGTTTAATAATTTCTGATCACCTTGTTGAGAAAATTGTTTTTCTGAATCTTCTTTAATTTTGTCTTTTAGCTCAGTTACAGAAGTAACTTTTCCTTCACCAAATAATTTATCAAATAACTCTTGATCTAAATCTGCTAATTCGCGTTCGTTAATTTCAGTAATTGTAAAGTTTACTTCAATTTCTAATCCGTGAGCATCATCGTGAGGTACTTTTAAAGCATTCATTAAATCGTGATCATCGTTAAATAATCCTTTTGTTTTTAATGTTACAACATCACCAATTTTTGCTCCAATAAATTTCTTAGGATTTGTTTTTCCTTTTAATTTATCTAAAGTAATCATTGTAGAATTATCAATTTCTTTTTCCTCGTTAGTAAAAGTACCTATAATTTCAGAGTCTTTTGTTACTTCAGTTTGAGAAACGATTTTTCCGTATTGTTTTTGGATGTTTACAATCTGATCATCAATCATTTTGTCATCTGCAACAATGTTATAATGTGTTATAGCTTTTTTTCCTTTTAACTCTACATCGAATTCTGGTGCTAAACCTAATTCAAATTCAAAAGAAAAGGCCTCAGCATCCCAATCTAAATCATCTTGTGCTTTTGGTAAAGGATTACCTAAAACGTCTAGTTTTTCTTCAACTAAATACTTACCAAGTGCATCTTGTAGTAATTTGTTTACTTCATCTACTAATACAGCTTTACCATATTGCTTTTTTACCATTCCCATTGGTACATGACCTTTTCTAAAACCAGGAATGTTTGCAGACTTACGGTAATCTACTAATATTTTCTCTACTTTATCGCTATAATCTTCCTTTGCGATATCAACTGTTACAACTGCATTTAATGCATCGATGTTTTCTCTTGTAATGTTCATTTTTATTGAAACTAAAATTGGGCTGCAAAAATACAATATTTTTTGCAACCCAACAACAGTTTTAAGCGTTTGTATATCAGTTACTTTTTATCATCTTTTAAAAAGGATTGAAGTAACCATTGTAAGATGGATAGTAGGATACTAAATAAAATGGCTGTCCAAAAATTAGCCACGCTAAATCCGTCTATAAGTTTGTCTGCTAATAGAATAATGCACGCATTGATTACTAAAAGAAACAACCCTAAAGTAATAATGGTAATTGGTAGTGTTAGAATCACTAAAATTGGCTTTACTAGCAAATTGAGAATGGATAAAACCACAGCAACAATAATTGCACCTACATAACCATCTACTGTAACACCTGTTAAGACATTGGCTAAAACAAAAACGGCTAATGCATTTAATAAAAGTCTAATTATTAGATTCATAATATGTGTTTTACAATTATTTCTAAGATACGAAATTAATTACAGCATCATAAAACTCTTTTGGGTTTTCTGCATGTAACCAATGGCCAGTATTAGAGATGGTTATTATATGAGAATTAGGGAAATGACGATGAATAAGTGCTTCATCTGCTTCAGCAATATATTCTGAACGGTCACCTCGTAAAAACAAAGTGTCTTTCTCAAAAATGGCATGTATAGGCAATGCTTCCCCAACTTCTGATACGTTCTCTTTTAATACCTCTAAATTAATACGTAAGCCCAATTGACCTTTTTCTACCCAATATAGATTTTTAAGCAAAAACATTCGAGTTCCTATATCGGTAACATAATTGCTTAAAGCTTTGTCAGCTTCACCTCTTGTTTTTATTTGTGAAAAGTCTAATTGACTTAAGCCTTCTAAAATAGCATCATGATGCACAGGGTAGTAGCGTGGTGAAATATCAGCAACTATTAATTTATTAACTAATTCTGGATATTTTGAAGCAAAAAGCATTGCGGTTTTTCCGCCCATGGAATGACCTAATAATATGATATCTTCTAGATTATTAGTTTCACAGTAAATCTTTAAATCTTCAGCTATTAACTCGTAATCAAATGCATCAGAATGAAAACTGCGACCATGGTTTCTTTGGTCTACGAGGTGAATTTCAAAATTAGATTCAGAAAATTGTTTGGCTAAAGTTTTCCAGTTGTCTCCCATGCCTAAAAATCCATGTAGAATAATAAATGGTTTTCCTTTGCCTATAATGTTTGAGTATAGTGTCATGTTTTTAGTCTAGTTTCAAAGTTTCAAAATAATAGTGTGTTTATAGTGTAATTGCGACTCTTTGGCGTAATAACTAAGCTATTTTAGTTTGTCTAAATACATCGCAATAACATTTTCAGCGCCTAAGTATAAACTCTCAGCAATTAAGGCATGGCCAATGGAAACTTCTAATAAACCAGTAATATTTTCTTTAAAGAATTTAATGTTTTCTAAAGATAAATCATGTCCAGCATTAATACCTAATTGCATTGTGTTTGCTAAGCCAGCGCACTCCATATAAGGGTTTATTGCATCTTGGTTACCTAAACTATATTGATGTGCATAGGCTTCTGTATAAAGTTCAATTCTATCAGTGCCTGTAACTTTAGCGCCTTCAATTTGGTGTAAGTCTGGATCCACAAAAATAGAAGTTCTAATTCCGTTGTTTTTAAACTCTTTTATTACATCAATCAAAAAATCTTTATGTTTTAGCGTGTCCCAACCTGCATTAGAAGTAATAGCATCTACAGCATCTGGCACCAAAGTAACTTGTGTTGGTTTAATTTTTAAAACCATGTCTATAAATTTAGGAATTGGATTTCCTTCAATATTATATTCTGTGTAAACTTCGGATTTTAAATCGTAGGCGTCTTGGTAACGAATATGTCTTTCGTCTGGTCTTGGGTGAATGGTTACCCCTTCCGCTCCAAAACGCTGCACATCTTTTGCAAACTGAACAACATTAGGCGTATCACCACCACGACTGTTTCTTAGCGTTGCGATTTTATTTATATTAACACTTAATTTAGTCATTATTATAGATTTTGAATTACAAAAATACAAACAAGAGCACGCTTTTTGTGGTTATTTTTGATTAATTTGCACCTTAATTAATACTGAATAATGGAGCTTCAAAATTTTGTAATAAATGATATAAAACCGCTCAGTGTAACTGATAAAGTTAGCGATTTAAAATTGTTATTTAATCAGTTGACATATTCTCATATTCCTATTTTAAAGGATGATGTTTATATGGGTTGTATTTCTGAAACAGATACACATTGTTTTGAGGGTAATGTTACAATTAGTGATTGTAATTATGCTATAGAGGGTTTTTATGTAAGACCAACAACAAACTGGTTAGATGTGCTAGAGGCTTTTGCGCAAAACGATTCTAACATAATGCCAATTTTAGATAAGAATAATAAGTATCTTGGGTATTATGAGCTAAATGATATCATTCACTTATTTAATGAAACACCATTTTTTGCGGAGCCAGGTGGGATTTTAATTGTAGAAAAAGGTATTAATGATTATTCTTTTAGCGAAATAAGTCAGATTGTAGAATCTAACGATGCTAAACTTTTGGGTGCTTTTATCTCTAAAATGGATGGTGATTTGGTGAAAATCACGCTGAAAATTGGTAACGGAAGTCTTAATGAGGTTATTCAAACCTTTAGACGTTACAGTTATAATATTGTTTCTGGTCATGAAGACGATTCTTATATTGAAAGTTTAAAAGAACGTTCTCAATATCTTGATAAATACTTAAACATGTAATATTGATGAAACGAGTATGTTCAAGATTTTATCATCTAAACGAATGATTAATAGCGAACAGCATGTGACCATTGAAAAATAATAAAGAGAAACGCATGAAAGTAGCAATTTACGGTCAGAATTATGTTAAGGAAACCACGCAGAAAGCGGTGGAACTGCTTCTTGATGTATTATTACGGAAAGAGGCGAACGTTTTTTTTGAAAACGAATTTCTTAAAACCCAAAATTCTGCCATTAGGAATAGTTCTGCAATTAGAACATTCGATTCGTTAGATAAAACTTTTGATTTATTAATAAGTGTAGGAGGTGATGGTACTATTTTAAGAGCTGTAACCTATGTTAGAGATTTGGGTATTCCTATAGTAGGAATAAATACAGGTCGCTTAGGGTTTTTAGCAACCATACAGATTGATGATATAGAAACAGCACTCACTGAAATTTTTAAAGGTGATTACAAAATTTCAGAACGTTCATTATTAAGTGTGTCTACAGATCTAGAACACGAAGATATTTTGAAAACAAATTTTGCTTTAAATGAAATAGCGATAAGTAGAAAGAATACAACTTCTATGATTACTGTAGATACGCATCTAAACGCTAAGTATTTAACATCGTATTGGGCAGATGGCCTTATACTTTCTTCGCCTACCGGTTCTACAGGTTATTCTTTAAGTTGTGGAGGTCCTGTAATTGTGCCAGACGCAAAGAGTTTTGCTTTAACGCCAATTGCACCTCATAATTTAAGTGCGCGTCCGTTAATTATTCCAGATAGTACAACAGTAACACTGAAAGTAAATGGAAGAGAGGATCAATTTTTAATGTCATTAGACTCAAGGATTGTTACACTTTCTAATTCTACCATAGTAACCATAAAAAAAGCAGATTTTGTTGTAAAAATGGTAGAGTTGTTAGACGAATCCTTTTTAGAAACACTCCGAAAAAAATTACTTTGGGGCGAAGATCGACGTAACTAATAGTATTTTATTACAATAAATACCCATAAAAGCAGTTAATCTGTAATACATTTTGTTTCAAATTGTTCCACAAATTCTGAATTGTTATATTTGCAAACTTTGAAAAATTTATGAGGTATTTTTTTCTTTTTTTATTAGGTACTTTTATCATTAATACTGCTGATGCTCAAATTTATGAGGTTGGTATCTTTGCTGGTGGAAGTAACTTTATTGGTGATGTTGGTTCTAGTAAATATATTGCACCAAATCAACCTGCTTTTGGTGCATTAGTAAAATGGAACAGAAGCCCAAGACATTCATTTAGAGCTTCTGTCATTTTTACGGACTTAAAAGGTGTTGACGGAAAATCTGATGATGCTAGAAGAGTAGAGCGTGGTTATGAGTTTAATACAAGTATAATAGAGATATCTGCAGGTATGGAATTTACATTTTTAGATTTCGATTTGCATACAAGCGGAATGAAAGGTACACCTTATTTGTATTCGGGTATTTCTGTGGCCAATCACGATAATTTTTATTTTTCAGAAACAGGTCAAATTATATCAGAAAATACAAATAGTTGGGCTTTTGGTATTCCTATGGCATTGGGTTATAAAACAAATATATCTAATCATTTAATTTTAGCAGGTGAAATAGGAGCACGTTATACATTTTCTGATGAATTAGATGGAAGCGTGCCAGATGGAGAATTCAGGGAACAGTACAGTTTTGGGAATACTAATAATAATGATTGGTATATGTTTACCGGATTTACATTAACTTACACCTTTGGTCGACGACCTTGCTATTGTAATTTTTAAAATGAGCATAAAAGAACAAATAAATAAAGATAAGCTTCCTCAACATGTTGCAATTATAATGGATGGCAATGGACGTTGGGCTAAGCAACAAGGTTTAATAAGGGCTATTGGTCATGAAAACGGTACCAAATCAGTAAGGCAAACCGTCGAAGCCAGTGCAGAACTAGGTATTAAAAACCTAACACTATATGCCTTTTCTACAGAAAACTGGAATAGACCAAAACTAGAAGTTCAAACTTTAATGAAACTTTTAGTTAAATCACTAAAGAAAGAGATTAAGACTTTACAAGACAACGGTATTAAACTTAATGCAATTGGTTGTTTAAATGATTTGCCAAAAAAAGCTCATAAAGAACTGTTAGAAGTTATAGAAAAGACAAAAAATAATACAAATATGACATTAACCTTGGCGTTGAGCTATGGTTCTCGTGAAGAAATTGTTAATGTTGTTAAAGAATTGTCAGTTAAAGTTAAAAATAATATAATTTCTTCTGAAAGTATTGACGAATCAATTATTAATAAGCATCTTTACACGCAAAATTTACCAGACGTAGACTTGCTTATTCGCACAAGCGGAGAACAACGTATCAGTAACTTTTTGCTTTGGCAGATAGCCTACGCGGAATTATATTTTACAGATATTTTATGGCCAGATTTTAAAAAAGAAAATTTATATGAGGCAATCATAAACTATCAAAACAGAGAACGAAGATTTGGAAAAACAAGCGAACAACTTACCTAATAATTCAGTATTGAAGTCAATTATAAAACTTTTTTGTACTGTATTCCTCTTTACAATTTCATTTAACAGTAATGCACAAGTTGAAGGTGGAGAAACCTATTTAATCAAAGAGATTAAAGTAACAGGTAACACTAATTTTAGTGCACAAACAATTATTGCCTATTCTAAACTTAGAAAGGATGAAGAAATTCAGGTTGGTGGTGAAAAAATAGCCAATGCAGTAAAGACTTTATGGAAGTCTAATCTATTTAGTAGCATAGATATTTATGTTACAGATATAGACGGTAGCACTGCTAATTTAGAAATTAATTTAAGTGATTTACCAGAATTGAAAGATCTAACTATAGAAGGTATTAAGAAGGGTAAAAAAGATGAGGTTATTGCTGAAAATAAGCTAAAAGCCGGAACGAAAGTTACCGAAAACCTCATTGCAACTACAAAGAATTACCTAACTAATAAATATAGAAAGAAAGGATTTTTAAATACTAAAGTCAAAATAACAACTTCACAGGTTCTTGATTCAGTTGAAAAAGAGCGTGTAAATATGCTTATTGATATTAATAAAGGACAGAAAGTAAAAATAAAGTCTATTAATTTTGAAGGTAATGTGAAAATAACTGACAAAAAGCTTCGTAAAGCAATGAAAAACACGAAGCAAAAAAGTTTTAGTCCTTTACGTTTGTTAAAGCGTTCTAAATATATCGAAGACGATTTTAGAGCAGATTTAGTAAGTCTGGTAGATTATTATAAAGAGAATGGATATAGAGATGCTAGAGTTATTTCTGATTCTATTTCTTATTTAGATAAAAAAACAATTAGTCTAGATATTAAAGTAGAAGAGGGGGAAAAATATACCTTCGGTAAAATTACTTTTGTTGGTAATACAGTATATTCGGATAGACAGTTAGGACTTCTATTAGGTATAAAAGAAGGTGATACTTATAATGGCGTGGAATTAAGAGAGCGTATTGCAGATGATACTAATCCAGATGCTCAAGATATTACCAATGCATACCAAAATAACGGTTACATGTTCTCAACAATAAATCCAGTTGAGGTAAGTGCTGAGGGTAATGTTATAGATATGGAAATTCGTATTTCAGAAGGTAAACCAGCATATTTTAATAATGTTACTATAGTAGGTAATGATGTTACTAATGACCATGTTGTTTATAGAGAGATTAGAACACGTCCAGGTCAATTATATAAAAAGTCTGATATTATTAGAACAATTAGAGAGTTAGGACAACTTGGATTTTTTGATGCACAGCAAATAGTTCCTAATATTAAGAATCCAAATCCTGTGGATGGAACTTTAGATGTTGAATACTCTGTTGTAGAACAAGGTTCAAGTCAAATACAACTGCAAGGTGGTTATGGTGGTGGTGGCTTCATTGGTACATTAGGGTTGTCATTCAATAACTTTTCAATAAAAGATATATTTAAGAAAGATGCATATAAGCCAGTTCCAAGAGGAGATGGACAAAGTTTAGCATTAAGACTTCAAGCAAGTCAGTACTTCCAGACTTATAGTTTTTCATTTAGTGAGCCTTGGCTTGGAGGTAAAAAACCTTACCAAATGTCAACCTCTTTGTCGCACTCTAAGCAATTTTTATACGATTCAAGTACAGGTAGAGCAAATAAAGAGAGAAGTTTTAATATTACAGGTTTAACTTTAGGTTTGTCTACTAGGCTTTCTAAGCCAGATGATTATTTTGTTTTATCACAAGCATTAAGCTTTCAACATTATAACCTAAATAACTATACAACTAGTTTATTTACATTTGGAGACGGTACATCTAATAACCTTTCATATACGGTTGGTTTAAGTCGAAGTGACCTTAGAGTGGATCCAATTTTCCCAACGGGAGGTTCTAGTTTTAGTGTCTCTGCAAAATTTTCGTTTCCATATTCATTAGTAAATGGTGTTGATTATAAGTCATTGATAGATGAAAGAGATGGTTTAGATGCGTCAGATGCAGATGATCTTGATAGAATTGCTGAAATTGATCAAGAGCGTTTTAAGTGGTTAGAATTCTATAAAGTAAAATTTAAGGCAGAATGGTATCAGTCACTAACTAAAAAATTCGTTTTAAGACCAAGTGTAGAATTTGGGTTCCTAGGAGCATATAACAATGATAGAGGTGTAATTCCTTTTGAAAGATTCTTTGTTGGTGGTGACGGTTTAGCAAATTACTCTTTAGATGGTAGAGAGGTTGTGCAGTTACGTGGTTATCCTAATCAATCATTATCAGATACAGATGGTGGATCTATATATAATAAGTTCTCATTAGAGTTGCGTTATCCTATTACTTTAGGTGCGCAAGCAAAAATTTATGCTTTAACTTTCTTAGAAGCAGGTAGTTCTGTTAATAATTTTAAAGATTTTGACCCATTTAACCTTCAGCGATCGGCAGGTTTTGGTTTAAGAATATTTATGCCAGCTTTTGGTTTACTTGGTATAGATTTTGGCCATGCGTTTGATGAATCTCCTTATGGAGCAACAGTTAAAAACTGGGAAACTCACTTTATAATTGGTCAACAATTTTAAGTTTGGCACGATATTTTCTAATAGCTTAATAAGAAATTCATCGCGTGTTAAAATTTTTAAGAATATATTTCGTTAAATTTGAGGATTAGTAGCACTAAAAGAGTAACACGTTTAGTATTACAAATAAAATGTCTCAAAACATGAAAACAAAAATGATGAAATTCAAAGTTCTTTTTTTATTAATAATAGGGTTGTTGAGCTTTAATGCAAATGCACAGCGTGGCGTTAGAATAGGTTATATTGATACGGAATACATTTTACAAAATGTACCAGAATATCAAGAGGCTTCTTCGCAACTTGACAAAAAAGTTCAAAATTGGAAATCTGAAATAGAAACTAAATTAAATGCAATTGAGCAAAAGAAGAAAGAACTCGATAACGAAAGTGTGCTTTTAACTAAAGAATTGTATGACGAACGTTTTGAAGATATTTCTTTTGAAGAAGCTGAAATTTTAGATTACCAACAAAAACGATTTGGTCCAAATGGTGATTTAATGATTCAGAAGCGTCAGTTAATTGAGCCTATTCAAGATCAGATTTTTGCAGCAGTTCAAGAAATCGCTGAAACTAAAAAATATGATTTTGTTTTTGATAAGTCGGCCGATGTTGTTATGCTTTATTCTGCCGAACGCTATGATATGAGCGAGCAGGTTTTAAGAACTATAACTAGGACATCTAAGCGCTCACAAGTAAAAAACAAAAAAGAACGAAAGGAGTTAGAGGATGAAGAGGTTGTGCCCGAAGTAAGTGAAGCAAAAGATGATCGCCAACAAGCATTAGAAGACCGTAAAGCAAAACGAGAGGAGCAATTAGCAACAGCACGAGCAGAAAGAGAAAAAGCGGCTGCAGATAGAAAGCAAGCTCAAGAAGAATTGCGAGAAACAAAAAGATTAGAAGCAGAGGCTCGTCGCCAAAAAGCGATAGATGCTAGAAATAAAAAATCGGAATCTACGGAAAGTGTAAAAACTGTAGAAACAGATACAACCAGTAAGGCAAGACCATCTATTAAAATAGATAGTACAAAAGCTAAAGGAGGCGTAGTAAAAGATTCAACTAGTATTAAGAAGCCAGTTACAGCGGCTGAAATTGCAGAAGCTAAACGCTTACAGAAATTAAAAGAAAGAGAAGCGCGTCAAAAAGCGTTACAAGATAGAAAAGATAAAATTATAGAACAAAGAAAGAAAGCGCGTGAAGAACGTGAGAAACAAGTAAAAAAGAACGATTCTATTGCGAAAGCAAAGAAGAATGATTAAAAACAAAAACAACTATTAATTTATAACACACAAATACAATTTAGACAATGAAAAATTTAAAAACACTTTTATTTACAGCAGTACTTTTTATTGGAGCCACTAGTTTTACTTCAGCTCAAGGGAAAATTGCTCATATTAATAAGCAAGAATTGATTAAGGCAATGCCAGAATATGCTCTTGCACAAGCAGAAATTGAAAAGTTAGGTAAAACTTACGAAGCAGAAATACAAGGTTCTTACAAAGAATTAGATGCAAAGTATAAGCAATATAATGCTGAAGCTGAAACTAAGACTGAAGAAGAAAACATGACGCGTATGCAAGAGGTTGAAGGTATGAAACAAAGTTTAGGTCAATACCAACAACAAGCTCAGAAGCAATTGCAAGAAAAAGAATTTAATCTTTTAAAGCCAATCGTTGAAAAAGCTGATAATGCAATTAAGGCAGTAGCTAAAGCTCAAGGTTTTGAATACGTTGTAGATGAAGCTATGCTTATTGTAGCAGATGGTAAAGATCTTATGGCAGATGTAAAAAAGCAATTAGGGATGTAATCCTAATTTTAAAATAAACAATTAGAAAGTCGCTTAATATTAAGCGACTTTTTATTTTTGTAACAATGAGTAATAACCCTATTGGCATATTCGATTCTGGTATTGGAGGTACATCTATCTTCAAGGAGATTCATGCGCTTTTACCAAATGAAAATTGCATCTATTTGGCTGATAGTGTTAATGCACCTTATGGCAATAAATCTAAAGAGGAAATTGTAGAACTTAGTGTTAAAAACACAGAGTTTCTAATTAACAAGGGAAGTAAAATTATTGTTGTAGCCTGCAATACGGCTACAACAAATGCTATTGATTTTCTTAGAGAGAACTATAATATCCCATTTATTGGCATTGAGCCAGCAATAAAACCAGCGGCTTTAAATACAAAAACAAAAGCTATTGGTATACTGGCAACCAAGGGAACATTAAGTAGTCAGCTTTTTCATAAAACGACAGATTTATATGCTTCTGGAATAAAAGTTATTGAACAAGTAGGTGAAGGTATTGTGCCATTAATTGAATCTGGGAAAGTAGATTCTGGCCAGATGCAGTTACTTTTAGAAAGGTATTTAAAACCAATGCTAGAGCAGAATATAGATTTCTTAGTGTTAGGTTGCACGCATTATCCATATCTCATTCCTATGCTATCTAAAATGCTTCCAAGTGAGGTTGAAATTATAGATTCTGGTTTGGCAGTAGCAAAACAAACACAATCCGTCTTAGCTTCTAATGATTTATTAAATAGTAGCGTTTCAAAACCAAGAATAAAGCTATTCTCAAATGGTGATGTGAGCGTTTTAGATACTATACTAAATAGTAAATTTGATGTTTCCTATTTAAATTTCTAGTAAGGTTTTAATTATTAAACACACTAAGTTTGTATGAAATTACTATTTGTTTATAATGCGACTTCAGGAACATTAAATTCTTTACTAGACGTTGGTCACAAGCTTTTAAGTCCATCAACTTACAAGTGTAGCTTATGTACTCTAACTCATGATGTCTTTTCTGAAAATTCAACTTGGAAAAACTTTAGAGATAAAAGTCATTTTGATATGGAGTTTTATCACAAAGACGAATTTGAAGCTAAATTCCCTAAAGTGAAATTGGCATATCCAACAGTACTAAAGCTTGAAGAGAACCAACTTAGTACAGTTTTAAATCCAGATGTTTTAAATGAAATAGCTACTGTAGAAGCATTAATTGAAATGTTGAAATCTAGGATTTAATTAGTCCTTAAACCAACTAGAGTATTCTACATAATTGTTAGCAATGCGATTAATTTCTCCAGATATAAGTTCCTTACTAATATCTTTTACTTTTTTAGCTGGCACACCTGCATAGATACTTCCAGATTTTACAATAGTATTTTTTGTTACTACAGCACCTGCAGCAATGATGCTATTACTTTCAATAACACAATCATCCATTATAATACTTCCCATACCAATGAGTACATTATCTTTAATTGTACAACCATGTACTAAAGCGTTATGTCCAATAGAAACGTTATTACCAATAGTTGTTGGTGATTTTTGATAGGTAGCATGGATTACAGCACCATCTTGGATGTTTACCTTATTACCTATTTTTATAAAATGGACATCACCTCTAATTACAGCATTAAACCAAACACTGCATTGTTCTCCCATTGAAACTTCGCCAACAATTGTTGCATTTTCTGCTAAATAGCAATCTTCTGGTATTTGAGGTGTATTTCCTCTTACGGACTTTATTACAGGCATAATTATATTGGTTTGAGAATAGGAATCTTATTCGGTGATTCCTTATTATTTTAAATTAGATAGGTTCTAGATTTTCATTCATCAAGATAAAATGAAAATTTAGAATTGCATAATTTTTTGCATAAAAAAAGAGCAGCACAAGTGCTACTCTTTAATCTTAATTTTATAAATGAGAAAAACTATACGTTTTCAGCGTCTCTTAAACCTTGAATGTATTCAGCTTTCTGAATTTGTCTTCTTCTCTTTACAGAAGGTTTAGTGAAATAACGTGATTCCCTAAGGTTTTGCATAATTTGCACATTTCTGTGTTTACGCTTGTAACGCTTAAGTGCACGTTCTATATTTTCTCCTTCTTTGATTTCGATTTTAATCATTATCGATAATATTTTTGTTAACTAATTCTTGCAAATGGTCGGCAAATATATACTAACTATTTGAGAATAAAAAATTAATTCAAGTTTTTAGATATTTATTTTTAGCCTAAGTATGTTTTTAAGATTTTACTCTTACTAGCATGTCTTAATCTTCTAATACCTTTTTCTCTAATTTGTCTTACACGTTCTCTCGTTAAATCATATATGCTTCCAATTTCTTCTAGTGTCATTGGTGGCTGATCTCCGATTCCAAAATTTAAACGAATAACGTCACTTTCCTTTTGAGTAAGTGTTTCTAAAGCACGTTCAACTTCAGTGTTTAAAGACTCTTTCATTAAGGCCATATCAGGTCTTGGTGATTCACCAGAACTAACAACATCATATAAACTAAACGTTTCGCCATCTTTTAATGGAGCATCCATTGATAAGTGACGTCCAGAGTTTTTCATAGACTGTTTTACCTCACGTTCGCTAATATCTAACTCACGTGCGATTTCGTCCGCATTTGGAGGTCTTTGGTTTATTTGCTCTAAATGAGAAAAGGCTTTATTAATCTTATTAATAGTACCAATTTTATTTAAAGGTAAACGTACAATACGAGATTGCTCTGCTAATGCTTGTAAAATTGCTTGTCTAATCCACCATACAGCATAAGAAATAAACTTAAAACCTCTAGTTTCATCAAAACGTTTTGCTGCTTTTACTAAACCTGCGTTACCTTCATTAATTAAATCTGGTAATTTTAAACCTTGGTTTTGGTATTGTTTTGCAACAGATACAACAAACCTTAAGTTGGCTGTTGTTAATTTGTCTAATGCTGCTTGATCACCTTTTCTGATGAGCTGTGCTAGTTCCACTTCTTCATCAGCTGTTATCAACGGAATCTTACTGATGTCCTGTAAGTACTTATCTAAAGATTTGTCTTCTCTGTTGGTAACCTGCTTGGTGATTTTTAACTGCCTCATATATCCTATTTAAAATTTAGTGAACCTTCAATGTAACCTAATAAATTAGATTTCCAAATAATTGTATGTTTATTAACACATATTGACGAAAAAAAGCTGTTTTTGACGATAAACGGTTAATTTTTAGTTGAGTCTTGTGCTTTTGTGTCCTTTGATTTCTTCTTTCCGCCTAAGAGTCCGCCCAAAATATTTCCTACACCTTCTTTAACTTTATCTTCTGCTGTTTGCTTAGTTGTGTCTTCTATTGTGGTCGTAGTAGAATCTGTTTTAGTCGTGTTTGAGTTTCCTCCTAAAAGTCCACCAATTAAATCGGTAACCTTATCTTTTCCTGTGTTAATTAATTTTTGTTTTTCAATTTCAATTAATTGCTTCGTTAAGTTTGAAACACCAGACGTTAAATCTGTTTGTATAATAGGACTTGTAAAAGTGCCACCAATATTTGCCGTAACAGGTACAGTAAGTTTATTTACTTCATTATCATTAATCTTTCCAATTAAACGATTGACATCACTTCCTAAATATTTAGCTGGTACTTGAAAAACAGCACTATAATTCATTGAATTCGAAAAACTATGAGATCCAGACACTACAATTGGTATGTCTTTATAATTAACAGTAAATGGTTTTACAGAAACTTGTCCATTCTCAAAGCTTAATTTTGTTTTAAGGTCTTTTAAATCTAGTTTACTAAAATCTATAAAACTTAATTTACTATCTAAGCTTGAAAGCAACGGGCTATTTGCAGCATCTATATTATTAGTTAAAATATCAGCGATTGCACTACCAGAAATTGAACTTAAATCAGGTGAAAAGCTTTCGTCTAAAAATCCGCTAACATCTATTGTAGAGTTTAATTTTCCTTGAAGCACTTTTGCAATTGGCGCTAAGGCCTTCAACATATCTAAATCTTTAAATGATTGCGAAATATCGAAGTTTTGCATCGCTAAACTCATGTCAAAAGCAGGTTTGGCTGCTTTAGTAGAGACATTACCAGAAATTCCTAATTGACCATTAAAAATATCTGTGGTCATATTTTTTAGATTCGCATTTTGGTCTTTTATTAATAATTGACCTTTTACATTCTTCAAGTTGAGATTGTCATAAATAACAGTTTTTGCGTTGGCTGTTATAGTACAATCTAAAAAATCTGGAATTTTAAGTGATTCTGATTCTGAAGTCGTTTTATTAGATGATTCTGTAGCTGTTTCGTCCTCAGACATAAAATCTGAAATCGCAAACGTATTAGAATTTACATTAAAATTACCTTCAAGTTTTTTGTCGCTTAATAGAAAACCTAATAAATTATTAATAGTTCCTGTGGCTGAAAAATCACTTTTTCCTGTTAAAGCATCAAAACTGTTCAAACTTACCGTTCCTGGCTTAAAGGCTAAATCGGCTTTGTTAATTTGAATAGGGTTTACAATATCTTCAGAAGAGAATATAAAATCTGAAATAGAAACACTACCAACATTTTTAATGCGTTGATAAGCATTTGTTTCAATCGCATTCATATCAAAAGACGTATTGATGTTTCCTTTTAAAATACCACTCAACTCATTTTCTAATTCTACTGGATACGCTTTTGTGATGTTCGCTAAATTTAAAACACCATCTAATTTAGCATCAATTTGCTGGTTTTTAGTTAGGTTTTTAACATGAATTTCAGACTTAAAAACATCTTCATCAATCTGAAAATTAAGTTTATCAATATTTACAAAAGTATCGTCAACGTTTCCTGTTGTGTTTTTTACAGAAGCATCAATTGTAATATTTCTAACGCTCTTTGGAAGGTCAGGATATTTAAAAGATGCATTACTTGAATTTAAATTGATGTCTAAAGTTGGAATCGTTTCCTCTGAAACCAAACCTTTAATAATTCCGTTGACTGTAAAATTTCCGGTAGTATTTACATTTGCAATATCTTTTGCGTAAGCCTTTGGTATTACGGCTAAGAAATCTTTAAACGAAGCTTCTGGATTCTTAAAGGTGATGTCTATTTGCTGGCCAGCTTCAACCAATTGAACATATCCATCAAACTCTAAAGGCAATGCATTGATGTAGGCTTTGTTTTCTTTGAAGGTATATTTCTGTTGCTCTAGGTCTAAATCGATTAGCGCATCTAATTTAATACTGTTGTTGCTTAAATATTCAGTACTATCCATAGCAAATGTCACATTTGCCTCTGTGTTGGTGTCTAATTCAGATTTTTCACCAGAGAAAATTCCTGTTCCTTTATGGTTGATTTCTGTTAAATAGAAGGTTAAATTAGAAGTGTCATCAATATAAGTAAACGCACTATTATTAAGCTCGTAGTTGTCAATGTCAAAACTAAAACCACCAGAACTTTCTGTTTCTGTAGGTGCAGCATCTGTTTCACTTTCTTTTACTATATCATAGTTTACAGCACCTGTTTTATTGGTTTTAATAACCAAAAGAAGCTCGTCTGCGATAATTTCGTTAATTTCTAATGGGTCTTCAGTTCCTTTTAATAACTGCATTACACCCATTTCAAAAGATAACGATTTTGCTGTTGCTAAAGTTTCACCTTCAAAAGGTGCACGATTGGTGATTTTTAAATTTTCAACGCTAACTTCTGCTTTCGGAAAGCTACTGATAAGGCTTAAATTGATGTCATCGAAGGATAATTCGGCATTTAAATTTTCATCTGCATAATTCTGAACAATCGTATCGATTTTAGATTCTAAAGCAAAAGGTATAGCTATAAGAATCGCAATAAATATGAGTAAAACGATTCCAATAATTTTTAAAAATTTCTTCATAAGGTCTTTTTGTGTTTTTTAAAACAGCGTCTTTTATATATACGCAAAATTCCGCATAAAAGTTGCTATTGTTGTCAAGTTTAAGAAGATTTTAATGTTTTGTTTAATCGTTATAGTAAATTTATTTCCTCATTTACTTTTAGTTTGAAACGTTTTCTAAATAAATACACACCTAAGTATAAAAATGGTGTATCTAACAAGGCGACTATAACTTTAAATAAAAAGCCACTAATTAGTAAGCCTTTAAAATTGGCCCAATCTATAATTCCGAAACTACAAAGTAACGTGACAATAGTAAAAGTGTCAACAAATTGAGAAAACCAAGTAGAAAAATTATTCCTCAGCCACAAATGTTTGCCTTTGGTTAATCGTTTCCAGAAATGATAGATTTGAATATCTACAAACTGAGCAAATAAATACGTTAGCATACTAGCAAAAACGGCTAAAGACGTATTACCAAAAACGGTATTAAACATTGTGTTGTCTACATAAGACCATTCAGTAGCTGGTACATTTGAAGCTGTATATACAATTAAAAGTGAAAATAGCGATGCAAAAATACCAACAACCACAATATCGTTAGCGCGTTTTTTACCATAAATCTCACTAATTAAATCTGTAATAAGAAACGTAATAGGATACGGTAAAATACCAACAGAGATTTCAAATAATTTTGAACCAAAAATCTCTACATCGAAAGGATGCCAATAAAAGAATTTTTGAAAGATTAAATTTGAAACTACGAGAGAGGTTATAAAAAGGCCACCAAGTAAGAGGTAAATACGTTGTGCTAATAGCTTGTCTTTTAGTGACATTGAAAATGGTTAATAAATAGTTTAAGTAAAGGTAAAGTTATAAAAATTGTTTTAGTTATTTTGTTCCTTCGATGAAACCGACTAAAACAATTCACATAGCATTAGGAAGTAACAAAGGCAACAAGTTGCAGTATTTGCAATCTGCTATTGATGCTATTTTTGTACATATAGGTGCTGTAAAAAAGATTTCTAAAGTTTATAAAACACCAGCTTTTGGATTTGAAGGCGATGATTTTTATAACGCTTGTATTAGTGTTGTAACGGAATTTAAACCTAAAAAGGTGCTCAGAGAACTACAGGCTATTGAGGTTGAATTAGGTAGGAAATCAAAAATAAGCAAAGGTTATGAGTCTCGCGAAATAGATTTAGATATTTTGTTTTTTGAAGACGAAATTATCGAAGAGAAAACCTTGATTCTTCCGCATCCACAGCTTCAAAATCGCAAATTTGTTTTGCAACCGCTTTTGGATGTTGCAAAGGACTTAAAACATCCTGTTTTAAATAAATCTATTGAAACCTTATTGGTGGAATGTAATGATAGTTCTGTAATTGAGCACGTAAATATTTGGTTGAAAAATCCTAAGAAATCTTACACGTTTAATAACTATAATTACATTGCAATAGAAGGCAACATTGGTGCAGGGAAAACAAGTTTGTCTAATAAGATTTCTAGCGATTTTAATGCTAAATTGATATTAGAGCGATTTGCAGATAATCCGTTTTTACCAAAATTCTACAAAGAGCCAGAACGCTATGCGTTTACATTAGAAATGTCTTTTTTAGCAGACCGTTATCAACAAATTAGTGACGATTTATCGCAATTAGATTTGTTTAAAGATTTTATGGTAAGTGATTATGATGTAAATAAGTCGCTCATATTCTCTAAAGTGACCTTACCAGAAGATGAATTTCGTTTGTACCGCAAACTATTCTACCAAGTTTATAAGGATATTGCAAAGCCAGATTTATACGTTTACTTATATCAAAATACTGAACGTTTACAAGCTAATATTAAAAAACGAGGACGCAATTACGAAAAGGATATAAAAGACGATTATTTAGATAAAATCAATTCTGGTTATCTTGAATTCTTAAAAAGTCAGCCTGAAATGAATGTTAAGATTATTGATGTTTCAGAAAAAGATTTTGTTAAGAATCGTGCTGATTATTTGTGGTTGCTGAGTGAGATAAATGATGCTTCAGTTGGCAGTAAGCAGTAAGAGTATTCTGAAATAGATGTTTATAAAGTATAAATAGTTGTGACGATTATACCTTTATGGTCTTCCAGAATAGTTTCATTCAAAATTTTCTGTTCTTCAATTTTCAAATTAAAAGGCGCTTCCAATAAGTTAACACCACTATTTTTTTTGATTCTAATCCCTTGACCAGAAATAATATCTTTATTTGGTTCAAAATTACCAACGGGTAAGTGTTCGGTGAGAATGATGTATTTATAATTGGATAGTTTTTCAACCACTTTTAAGATTTCAGTATTAGATAAGTGTTGTAAAACCTGTCTTAGAACAATACAATCTGCTTTTGGTAATTCATTTTCGACAATATCTAAACAATGAAACTCTAAGTTTTTATCTTTAAATAATGTTTTGTTTCTTTCAATGAGATTTTCAACTATATCAATTCCAATATAGTTTTTGGTATGTTTAGCGAGTTGTTTTCCAATATTGAAATCACCACAACCTAAATCGCAAACGGTAAGAGAATTGTTATGTGTTTTTAAAAACGTAGAAACACTATGTAGGTAAGGTTCAACAATTTTAATGTTATGAGAACCATCACCTGAGTAAAAGTCAAAGTCTTTTCCGCCCCAAAGATGCATGTCATAGATTTGCTGCATCGCATCTTTTGTAGGCCAAGGTTTCTTGGTCTTTTTTTGCATTTGTCTATAGTTGTTAAAAAAATTTACAATTGATAATACTCAATCTCTCTGTAACTAGTTTTATGCAAGGATTTATTTTTGAAAGCTTTTTTTACTGTCCAGTGATTTCTATCATTAAATAGATAATTAAAGTGTGTTTTACTTATTAATTTATTATTTACATCATATTCTTTATTAAATGATAAAACACCGTTTCTTTTCCATTTGTATATAAACCTATTGTGCTTATAAATACTGTCAGATTCCGAATAATCCATCTCAATCGTTCTCTCTTTTTTATCATATTTTTCGTTTAATTTAAAAAAAGTGATATAATCATCTAAGTTAGAGTCTGTATATTTTTCATAGTAAACGTAATTGCTAGAGATTAATTTGTGATTTTTATTATAATTATATACTTCTTCAAATTTGGATTCTTTTTGATTCTTTATATAGTTAAAATATCTTTTAACTAAAAGGTTGTCACGATAAGAATAATATGTTTTAAAAGAGACTGAATCTTCGTCTAAAAATGAAATTGAATAGTCTACTTTTTTATTACTGCTGTAATGATATGTTGTGGTGTTTTTGCTTTTTGGCTTAGATTTTTCATAAGTTATTCTAACAGTTTTAAGTTTTTTACCTTTTTTATCATAAAAAGTTTCATTCGTTTCTGTTAGTGAAGTGTAATAATTTCCGTCAGAATATAATTCTCTAGTCATTTCTGTTAATAGGATTCTTTTGATTCCATTTTTTGATTGTTTGTTTTGAGAAAAACAATATTGTATTGAAATAAAAAGAAGAGATAATATGATTGATTTTTTCATTTGATTTTACTAAAAATATCCCAAATAACAACACCACAACTCACGGAGATATTTAAGGAGTGCTTAGTTCCATATTGCGGAATTTCAATGACTACATCACTTTCGTCAACTACGTTTTGGTCTACACCTTTAACTTCGTTACCAAAAACAAAAGCATATTTTTTGTTGGATTGAGGTTTAAAATCATTGAGCATGGTTGCGTTTTCGGCTTGTTCAATTGAGCAAATGTTTACGTCTTCTGCTTTAAGCTTTTCAACAACGTCTAAGGTGTTTTCTGCATATTCCCAATCGACGGTTTCTGTACTTCCTAAGGCGGTTTTCCTAATATCGTTATGTGGTGGCTGTGCCGTGATACCGCAGAGATAAATCTTTTCTATTAAAAAAGCGTCACTTGTTCTAAACACAGAGCCAATATTATTGAGACTTCTAATATTATCTAGAATAATAATGATAGGTGTCTTTTTCGCTTCTTTAAATTCTGAAACTTCTAATCGGTCTAATTCTTCGTTTTTTAGTTTTCTTTTCAACTGTACTTAATTTTTTTAATTAAATTTTGAAACACCCCTAAAGTCCCCTCAAGGGGACAGTCTCACTGTTGCGGTTAAAAAAATCAGAAAGATATTTTTAACAATTGTCCCCTTGAGGGGACTTTAGGGGTGTTTTTTTATTTTATGAGACCTGCTAGGTTTTTAAAACCAGCTAGGTCAGTTGGCGCGCCGTTATCAACACTTGTAAATAACTTCTAGTTTTTCGGCTTCAAAAAAACTCAAAATATAAGTAATTTAGCAAACTTGCAATTCTGAAAATAGTCTAAGCAAAAATATAACTTAATACGAGATTACCATTGGCAAAATCCGCAAAAAAAGTAACACCATTAATGAAGCAGTATAATGCCATCAAGGTTAAATATCCTGATGCCTTATTATTATTCCGAGTTGGTGATTTTTACGAAACCTTTGGTAGCGATGCTGTAAAGGCATCTAAAATTCTAGATATTATTTTAACCAAACGTGGAGCTGGTAGTGAAAGCGAAATTGAATTAGCTGGTTTTCCGCATCATTCTTTAAATACTTATTTGCCAAAATTGGTAAGAGCAGGTGAGCGTGTTGCAATTTGCGACCAGTTAGAAGACCCAAAGCAAACCAAAACTATTGTAAAACGTGGTGTTACAGAATTGGTAACACCTGGAGTGGCTTTTAATGATGATATTTTACATTCAAAATCTAATAACTTTTTAGCAGCTGTTTATTTTGACAAGCAACGTATTGGAGTGGCGTTTTTAGATATTTCAACAGGTGAATTTTTAACCTCTCAAGGCAATGCTGAGTATATTGATAAGTTACTTCAGAATTTTAATCCAAGTGAAGTTTTAATTTCAAAACAAAGCCGAAAAGTGTTTTCTGAAGCTTTCGGAAATGATTTTCATACGTTTTATTTGGAAGATTGGGTATTTCAAGCCGATTATGCCAATGAAACCTTAACCAAACATTTCAACACTAAAACATTAAAAGGTTTTGGAATTGAAGATTTATACGAAGGGATTATCGCTTCGGGTGTTGTGCTTCATTATTTAGGAGAAACGCGTCATAATAAGCTAGAACATATTGCAACTATTTCAAGAATTGCAACAGATGATTATGTGTGGATGGATAAATTCACCATTCGAAATTTAGAGTTGTATAATTCAACTAACGCAAATGCAGTAACGTTAATCAACGTGATTGATAAAACGATTTCTGCAATGGGAGGACGTATGTTAAAACGTTGGTTGGCACTGCCGCTAAAACATGCTGAGAAAATAAAACAACGTCACGAAGTGGTGAAGTATTTGTTAGAGAATGAAACTGTGCTTCAAGATATTCAAGGACAAATAAAACATATTGGAGACATAGAACGTCTCATTTCAAAAATTGCTACGACTAAAGTGAGTCCACGTGAAGTGATTCAGCTTAAAAACTCATTAGAAGCTATTGTTCCTATTAAGTCAGTTGCTGAAACTTGCGATAACGAAGCGTTAAAAGTTTTGGGTGATAATTTACATCGCTGTGATTTGCTACGTGATAAAATAAAGGAAACTTTAAATGAAGATGCACCCGTAAACATTTTAAAAGGTAGCACCATTGCAACAGGTTTTTCTGAAGAATTGGATGAATTAAGAGGTTTGTCGCAATCTGGAAAAACATATTTAGATAATATGTTGAAGCGCGAAAGTGAACGAACTGGTATCACATCGTTGAAAATAGCTTCAAACAACGTTTTTGGCTATTATATTGAAGTTAGAAACTCTCATAAGGATAAGGTTCCGGAAGAATGGATTAGAAAGCAAACACTTGTAAATGCTGAGCGATACATTACTGAAGAACTTAAAGAATACGAATCTAAAATATTAGGAGCCGAAGAACGAATTTCTGTTATTGAGCAACAATTATTTGCAGAATTGGTGCAGTGGATGCATCAGTTTATTATTTCGGTGCAACAAAATGCACAACTCATTGGGCAATTAGATTGTTTATGTGGTTTTGCAAGTTTGGCAAAAGCGAATAAATATACCTATCCACAAATTGATGATAGTTTTGATTTAGAAATAAAGGATGGTCGTCATCCAGTCATTGAAAAACAATTACCAATAGGAGAACCTTATATTGCTAACGATTTGTTTCTAGACAGAGAGTCTCAGCAAATAATTATGATCACTGGTCCAAACATGTCTGGTAAGTCGGCAATTTTAAGGCAAACGGCTTTAATTGTATTACTAGCACAGATTGGAAGTTTTGTGCCAGCAGGTGAAGCTAGAATTGGTTTAGTGGATAAGATTTTTACTAGAGTAGGAGCAAGTGATAACATTTCGATGGGAGAATCTACTTTTATGGTAGAGATGAATGAGACGGCTTCTATTCTTAATAATATTTCAGACCGAAGTTTGGTGTTGTTAGATGAAATAGGAAGAGGAACGAGTACTTATGATGGTATTTCTATTGCTTGGGCAATTAGTGAGTATTTACACGAGCATCCATCTAAACCAAAAACATTATTTGCTACGCATTACCATGAGTTAAATGAAATGACTGAAACTTTTGGTCGTATTAAAAACTTTAATGTTGCTGTAAAGGAATTAAAAGATAACGTGCTTTTTGTTAGAAAGCTAGTTGAAGGCGGAAGTGAGCATAGTTTTGGTATTCATGTTGCAAAAATGGCAGGAATGCCACAACAAGTCATTAGACGTGCAAACAAAATTTTATCTAAATTAGAGAAGTCACATTCTAGTGAAGAACTAACAGATAAGGTAAAAAGTATAAAAGACGATTTACAATTGAGTTTCTTTAATTTGGATGACCCTTTATTGATAGAAATAAAAGATGAGATTTTACACACTGATATTGATACACTTACGCCTGTAGAAGCTTTAATGAAACTCAATGAAATTAAGCGAATGCTGATCAAGAAAAAGGACGCGTAAATTTTTTTTAATTTATTTTAGAAAAAGGCTTTGATGTTCTAAGAAATATTTTAAATTTGCATCCGCTTTGAAAGCGAAATAGTTCTTTAAAAACTGCGAAAGTAGCTCAGGGGTAGAGCATCACCTTGCCAAGGTGGAGGTCGTGGGTTCAAATCCCATCTTTCGCTCTATTTTTATATAATATACCAATTTGATTGCATTGTTGTAATCAAGATGCTGAAGTGGTGGAATTGGTAGACACGTTGGACTTAAAATCCAATGTCCATTAGGACGTACGGGTTCAAGTCCCGTCTTCAGTACCAAGCCTTTGCAGGATTTCCTGCAAAGGCTTTTTTTGTTTAGGTACAACATAGGTACAACATTTTAAATATTTTCATTGATTTAATTTAAAATGATAGTCGATGGTCTTGTTTGATGTTAAATGAATAGGGTAAATCTCATAACTCATAGGAGGCTAGTATGATTTCAGTTTCTTCTTCTATTAAAACCGAGCCTTTCAAGAAATTGAATGGTTTTTCATCGCAAAGTTTACAGAATAGGCACAAAGCCTTGTTGTTTTCTTTTAACTGACAATACTGATATTAGTATAGTTGAATTGATATTAAGAATTATTGAAAGTAGTTCTAGAGTGCTTAATAATATAACTTTATTATTATTAATTACGTATAGCTGTATCAGGATGTTACACAAAATTGTGTTATTTGATATTATTTGTGAGTGTAAATTGAACTCAGTCTGATTAAAAATTTTAGTTCAATTTTAATCAGATATTATGACAATAAAAGACCATCAAGAATTTTACAGAAAAAGCCCTAGAATCCGAGATGTAAGGCTATCTGGATAAAGGGAAACAAGCGCAAAGGCAATGGCAAGAAAACCATTAAGAGCGGGTTTGACAGTTTCGATATCGAGACTCCGCAAGATCGCCAATGAATCTTTGAACTAGGGTTAGTAAAGAATCTCCAAAATATTTTGGTAGATAACCTATCGGACTAAATCATTGATCTTTATGGATTAGGGGTGGGCTATCGTGACATCTCTTCCTATACAAAAGTGATGTACGAGCCAGGGAGGCCTGATCTTACCTGAGTAAAAGCTTGACAGAACCGTCCTCTAGAGTCGCTCTAATGTATCGTCTGGCTGGATGCGATGCATTTGGGATCGAGATAGATTGTAAGATCTTAAACAAAGCAATTTATAATATATTGGAATAAATAAAAAGAGACAGAAGGTAATACTAGAGTTTACTTATCCGAGAACGAGTGTGGAAATTTTGGTTACAGGTGCTGATAGGTTTGAAAAATACAAAGTTTTAAGATATCTTAATAGCTTGTACCGATAATTTGAAAGAATTTACCAGTGCTATACTAAGTGTGCTCCCTAAAGCAGAAGTTCAGTTGTGCATAGTCCATCAAATTCGCAATTGATTAAAAATACAGACCTCAAAAGATCAAAAAGCGTTTATGCGAGACCTTAAACTATTCTATAGATAGACAAACAAAGGTGTAGCAGAAAATGAGCTTATAAAGTTAAAAGAAAAATGGGTGCTAAATATCCCGTGGTAATCCAAAGTTGGCAAAACAATTGGGAACATATATTTCAATACTTGAAGTTTACCGCGCCAATTAGAAAAATCATTTGTACTACAAACGCCGTTGAAGGCTATCACAGACAAGTAAGAAAAGTAACCAAGACCAAAGGTGGTTTCGCCAATGATAAGGTACTTCTAAAGCTGGTCTATCAGGCAACGATTCATATACAAAAAAAAGCGGACGAGCCCACTGTAAAATTGGAGTTCGACTATTCAGCAATTATATATTGTCTTTGAGGACAGGATTGATTTGGATATCGGTAGAATCCAACCAAAACGTGTCGCTGACGCTAGGTCGCATTCCAAAATCAGTCGAAAACAAGTTTCGAATGATTTTGGAATGGATAAAAATGAACCGGACATAGTTTAAATTACACTACCTATTATTTGTTTATGAATCAATTTTTTTGTTCTTCTTTAGATAGTTAAAGTCAAATATAAATCTTTAACTTTTGCATAAACTAGTAATCTTAAAACCTCATAATGTTTTTGTTTTAATTGAAAAGAGTATTCTTTTTACTTTCAAATTGTTTAATATCCATTATTTTTTCTTCAAAGGTGTCTTTATAATTTGATCGATTTTTTATTCTTGTTTTATAAGAATAAATTGTAGCTACCGATAACTCCAAAAAGTCTGCTACTTGGTTACTGTCTTGAACACCTAAACGATAGAGTGCAAAAATCCGTAGCTCATTATTTAATGAACTATCGTTGTTTGGTAAGACTTTTTCACTTTCTGGAAATAACTTGTAATAATCTTCTTTGAACGTCGGAAATAGCTTTAAGAAGACTTCGTCGAATTGTGCAAATAATTGCTGCCGTGCTTTTTTCACACTATATTTTTTTAAGATCAGCATAACCTCCTCAGGCTTATTTGCTATTATTTTTTGTAGAATATTTTTTTGAAGATTATCAATTCGGTTAATAAACCCAGATGAAACTTTCAAGAAATATGTAATATATTCTTGTTTAATGGTATCAGCTTCTTTTAAATTACTATTTAGCTCTTGCAATTTTTTGTTTGAATCTGCTAAAATACGTTTAGATGCATTTCGCAATCTTAATTGTTTAAATATTATAATTAATGAAATAACAACTAAAAGCGCTAGTATAGATAATGCTATAACGATTTGTTGAAGTGTACGCTTTTGCTTTTCTGTTTTTTGGATTTGAGCTTTTTCAATAATTGGTAAAATTGCAGATATCTCAACCTTTCTGTGACGTGCATTGTAAAATGCAGCATCTTCCATGGCTAAGCTGATGAATCTATTTGCCTTTTTAAGGTCTCCTTGTTTAAAAAGTTCACTAGCTAAATTACGAAGAGCAACGGTTTCCTTTATGCCTCCTTTTATATCTGCTATAGCTGCTAATGCTAAGTATTTTATGTGCTTTTCTTCTTTGTTTTGTACTGCATATACATAGGCGAGGGAAGAGCTAGCTATAGCATATTCTTCTGGTGATAATTCATAGTTGTCAATCCAATAATTAAAGGCTTCTTCAGCGCTTTTCCAATTGTTACTTTTTAATCTCTTTAAGCTTTCAGTATTCCAATAATTGCTCGATTTAGGCTCAACATATTCTAAGGCTTTATTTAAAAAAAAGATCCCTTTTTCTATATAATTAGAACTAAAACGACTATCACCAACATAATCAGCCAAATCATAAAAAGTTCTAGATTTTACTGCATAGTACTCGTATTTGAATTTATCTGAGAGTTGTTTTGGATCAACACTATTTAATGTGTCTATAGCTTCCTTAAAAAGACCTGAAGATAAAAGAACAAATCCTTCTTTAATTTTTGTTTGAGATAGTTTTATAGGGTCATTTAACTTAGTAGATAAAGATTTGGCTTTTTCTAAAAAATTATAAGCAGAATCATACTGAAAAGATTTGTATTCTTTAAAAAGAGATAAGTAGGAGTTGTATGTGTTTTTATTATCTCCTCTATATTGATACCTGTCTAAATCTTTTTTAATTAATTCAATTCTTTTATATTTCTCTTTAATGAAGATGTCTCTTTTCTCAATTGTATTTTCTAGTTCTTGAAGGATTGCATTATTCTGAGCGGCAGAACTATTGATAACAATTAGAAAACAAAAAATTAGAATATACCTCATAAAACAGCTTAGTGTTAATTGTTAATCCTTAAAAATTTAATAGAAATATTTACGAATATATCAAAATTATCCACTTTAATTATGATATCGTTGAATATTAATCTTGATTTTTCAAAAATTAGTATTGATTCTTAAGCAGAATTTTAATTTTTATACAATTGATTATTAGTATATTATGATTTTTTTATAATTATTTTTTCTTGATTTTTAATTATTAGCTTTTTATAAAGACGTTATTGGGGCTAATTTTGAAAATGTTAACATACTGTTAAGGAATTTGTACTGATGTATCGATTTTAATAACAAACAGTTAATCTATCAAACTAAATTGAAACTAACTCATGCTTAGACTTATGAAAAAAGAACCTGTAATTAATAAAAAAAGGTTTTTAAACCAAACTATTATGTCATTCTATTTATTGATGGTATTGTTCAGTAGTTATGCTTACGCATTTTCAGATACTAATAATGGAATTCTATTATCTGAAAAAAATTACAGGTATTATACGTTACAAAATCAAGATCTTATCATTAAGGGTCGGGTTATTGATGAAAATGGAATTCCTTTATTAGGTGCAAATATTATTGAAAAAGGCACTAGCAACGGAGTTGCAGCTGATTTTGATGGTAATTTTAGTATTCCAGTTGCCAATAAGTCATCTGTGTTAATTATTAGTTATTTAGGTTATAAAGACAAAGAAGTTTTAGCATCTGAAAGCCTAGGAGTTATTCAGTTAGAACTAGACAATAGTACACTAAGTGAAGTTGTTGTAGTGGGATATGGGTCTACTAAGCGTAAGGATGTTACGGGAGCTGTGGCTTCAGTCTCAGCGAAAGATATGAATAAGGGAGCTATAACAAATCCTTTACAGTTAATTACAGGTAAGGCTGCTGGTGTGGTTATTAATCAAACAGGTAGTGAACCTGGTTCCGCACCAAACGTACGTATTAGAGGTATTTCTTCTTTAATTGGTGGTAATGACCCTTTGGTTGTTGTAAATGGCATACAAGGTAATATGGATTTGTTAAACCAAATTCCACCTAGTGAAATAGCAAGCATCGATATATTAAAGGATGCATCTGCAACAGCAGTTTATGGATCTAGAGGAGCAGCAGGTGTTATTATAGTAACTACAAAGAAAAATAGGATAGGTAGCACTAGTGTAGAATATTCAGGTAATGCCTCTGTAGACTTTATTCCAAAAAAGTTAAATATGTTAAATGCCAATCAATGGTGGACGCAAGCACAACTCTCTGGAGTACCAGCTTCTGCAAATCATGGTTCAAATACCGATTGGTATAACTTATTAACTCAAAATGGTTCTACCCAAAGTCATACACTATCATTTGGAGGTGGTACAAACAAATTTAATTATCGTGCATCAGTAAGTGCAATTCTTCAAGATGGTGTGGTGATAAACTCAAATAACAAAAAATATATTGGTAGTATTACTGCAACTCAAAAGGCTTTAGATAATAATTTAACACTAACATATAGTCTTAACAGTGGTATTGTTGAAAATACAGGAACGGTTCAGAGTATAGGTCGTGCTTCGTTTACTTCTAATTTAATTACCAATGCTTACTTAATGCGTCCTACAGATCCAATATATGATGTAGATGGTAACTATTTTAATGATCCAAACGTTTTTCAATATCTCAATCCTTATGCAGTAGCTCAAACGGTTGTTAACGAAGGTCAACAAGATAATTTGTTTGGTAGTTTAAAAGCCGATTTGGATGTATATAAAGGTTTAACTTTAGGTTGGTTTGGTAGCTGGCGTAAAACTAATAACACAAATGGCTTTTATCTTCCTGTGAAATCTACAAGTGCAAATGCTATTGATCAAAATGGTTTTGCTAACATAAGTAATAGTAAACAAAATGAGAAACTAATGAACATTAGTCTCTCTTACAAAAAGATATTTGGGGATCATAGTATTAATGCTTTAGCCTTATATGAGTGGCAAAATCAAACCTATCAAGGAAATTTTGCTCAAGCTAGAGGGTTTATTAACGACATCGCTACATACAATGCATTGCAATTAGGAGATTTGTCTGCTGTAAGACCTGGTGATGTTTCTTCGTATAAAAATGACCGAACTTTAGTTTCATTTTTAGGTCGTGTTAATTATTCTTATTTAGATCGCTACTTATTTACAGCAAGTTTAAGACGTGATGGATCTTCTGTATTTGGTGTTAATAATAAATGGGGCAATTTTCCATCAGCTTCAGTGGCATGGCAAATAGACCAAGAGTCTTTTATGGCGAATCAAACTATTTTTGATGCGCTTAAATTTAGAGTTGGATATGGTGTAACAGGTAATCAGCAAGGTTTATATCCTCAAAACTCATTATCGTTAGTTGGTGGTTCTGGCGTAACTTATTTTGGAGGTCAGCAAATTACAAACTTCAATGTTGTACAAAATGCTAATGCAGATTTACGTTGGGAAACTAAAAAACAAACAAATATTGGTGTAGACTTCGCAGCGATTGAAGGTCGTTTACGAGGAACAATTGATGCCTATACAGCAACTACAGATAATCTTTTATTTGATTATACAGTACCACAGCCACCTTATCCTTATAGTACAATTAAAGCAAATGTTGGCAGTATTTTAAATCAAGGTTTGGAAGTTTCTCTAGCTTACGATTTAATTGATAAAGATGATATGACCTTAACGTTAGCAGGTAATGTGTCATTCTTAAAAAATGAAGTAAAAAAACTAAGTGGTAGCATTAACGGAGTTCCACTAAACACCAACTATGTTCCTTGGGGACCAAGTTCTTATTTAATAGAAGGTCAGCCAATAGGTACTTTTAATATACTGCATCATACAGGTAAAGATGATTCTAATTCCGAAACCGTTCTAGATGTTAATAATGATAATACTATAGATCAAGGAAATCAAAGTCCAGATCGTATGCTTCAAGGTTCTGCTTTACCAACTTATTCTTATGCTTTTAATCCAACATTTAGATATAAGAATTTTGATGTATCAATGTTATGGAGAGGTTCTGGAGGAAACAAAATTTACAATAGTTTAAAATCTAGCTTAAGTTATTTAGAAAATATAGGAAGATCAAATGTGTTAGAAAGTGCTGTTGATTTAGGTATTTATACATCTCAATACGGATCTGATCTTTGGTTAGAAGATGGTTCTTTCTTAAGACTAGAAAACTTAACTGCTGGGTATACATTCAATTTTGAAGACTTAAAATATTTAGATTCTGTACGTATATCTGTTACAGGAAACAACTTATTATTAATCACCGATTATTCAGGAATTGATCCCGAACTCAACTTCTCTGGTGGTAATGGCTTTGGTGGTGATAATGGTATCTATCCACGTACACGAAGCTTTGTTATTAGTTTAGATGTGAAATTAAATTAAATTAAAATGAAAAGAAAAAACGAAGTATTAATAGGATTTTTATGTATCCTTTTAAGTGTTGCATGTACTGATGTAGATGAAAATGTTTACGACAAGTACGAGGCAAATGAATTTTACGGTACTCCAGAAGGTTCTGATGTGGCTTTAGCAGCTGTTTACGCTCAAGTAGCAGGTAATTGGGATGGAGTCGGTTATGCAGGTGCAGATAACGGTTGGTACGATTTGAATGCTATGAGCTCTGATGAGCAAGTGATTCCGCACAGAAACACAGGCGATTGGCAACTCGATTTTGCACGCACGTTTAAGCATGAATGGTTACCTTCAGATTTAATGGTCAATAATACATGGAACTGGCTTTACAGATCTATTTTTAATGCAAACTTAGCAGTAGATCAATTGGTAAGCGCTAATGCAGATGCTTCAAAGATTGCTGAAGCAAAGGTACTCAGAGCATTCTTTTATTATCTGTTAATAGATGATTATGGAAGTGTGCCTTTTTATACAGAAAACAATATTACTGTAGATCAAATTCCTCAAGCATCACGAATAGAAGTGTATGATTTTATTGTAACCGAATTAACCGAAAGTGTAGATTTACTTTCCGCAGAAAGAGGTGGTGATTATTACGGACGTTTCAATAAATGGGCGGGTTATGCTTTATTAGCAAAAGTATATCTTAACGCAGAGGTTTATACAGGTGTTGCGCAGTGGCAAGCTTGTTTAGATGTATGTGAAGCTATAAGCGAAGGTGGTTTTTCATTACACACAGCAGCAGAAAGTGAATCTAGTCCTTTTAGTTCTCAATATTATGATTTATTTGGTGATGTTTTGCCAGAAGACGAGACAATTTTGGCTATGTATGCAAGTGTTAATATTGTATCTAGAAATATTTATGGTGTGAGAACACTTTTTGGATCTCATGGTCAGGAAGTTTTTGGTTATAGTGGGTGGAATGGAACTATCGTTCCAAAACAATATTTTCTTCAATATGATGAAAACGATATAAGACGAAAACAATTCATTTTTGGGGAACAACCAGGTGGTGTTAATTACTCTACGGATGTCACTTCTTTAGATGACCCTGGTGCTGCGCCACAAGCAGGAATTAGAGGATTAAAATTCTATCCTGCCGGAACTATGGATGGTGGGGGAGCTTCTAACGATTTTCCAATTTACAGATATGCAGATATATTATTAATGCAGGCAGAGTGTAATGTGCGTTTAGGTAATGCTTCGGAAGCAAAACCATTTATCGACATAGTAAGAGAGCGCGCAGGACTTAGTGCTTTGGAAGCAAACCCAACAATAACAGATGTTTATAATGAAAGAACATTTGAACTTAACTGGGAGGGTCATAGAAGACAAGATATGATTCGTTTTGGAACATTTCTACAGCCAAATGAATTTAGAGGAGCTTCAAGCGAGTTTAGAAAATTATTTCCAATTCCAACATCAGCCTTAGATGCTAACCCAGGCTTACAGCAAAATCCAGGTTACTAAAACATAATTTTATGAGAACATTTATAAATAAACTATTTACAATTAGTCTAGTGCTATTAACGTTCGCTTCTTGTGAAGATGATGCAGAATTAACGTATTTAGAATTCGTTAGCTTTTCTGCACCAATCGAGGCAACACCAAACATTATAATACTTTCAACAGATAATGATTTCGAATCTGTAGTAACAGTATCTTGGTCAGATGTAGAATTTCCGATAGAAGCACCTGTAACTTATACATTAGCAATAGATGTAGCTGCAGATACTTTTGGAGAAAATGGCTGGTCTAATGCTGTAAGAATTCCTGTTGGAGTAGATGTTTTGAGTACTTCAATAATGGGAAGCGATTTAAATGTTTATTCAGCAGAATTAGGTTTAATGCCAGATGTTGAAGGTGAATTAATGTTTCGTGTTGAAGCGTATATGGATCGTTATGTTTATTCTGAACCCGTTGCTGTTCAGGTAACGCCTTATGTTGCGGAGGTGGCGTTTGGTGAACTTTATATACCAGGAGCCTACAATGGTTGGGATGCTTCTGCAGCGGCAAAATTATCTGCAATTTCTGTTGGTATTTATCAAGGCTACTTAACTGTAAATTCGCCTCAGGGCCTAGCATTTAAGGTAACACCAGAACCCGACTTTGACGAGTTTTATGGCTTGGACAGCAGTGGTGATTTTGCTTTAGGAGGAGAAGGAGATTTGACTTTCCCAGATTTTGGGTCATACCAAATAACAGTAAACCTAAATAATCTAAGTTATACGATTGTTCCATTTTCTTGGGGAATTATAGGACCATCAACACCAGGAGGTTGGGATGCAGATACAGATATGAGTTATAATTACACTACAGAACAGTGGGAATATATTGGTGTGTTAGCACCTGGAGCGTTAAAATTTAGACTTAATAATGATTGGTCTACAAATTACGGCACCGAAGATGGAAATAGTGGAGAAATTATAGATGCTGTTGCCTATTTAGATAATCCAGGTGCACATACAATAAATGCAGAAGGTTTTTATAATATCGCTTTTTCTGTAGATATCGATCCTACTACAGCTACATATTCTGTTAGCGAAGTCCCATATTCTTGGGGGATTATTGGAGATGCAACACCAGGAGGTTGGGATGCAGATACAGATATGACTTACGATTTTAGTCAATCAAAATGGACATACACAGGAGACTTGGTACCAGGAGCTTTAAAGTTTAGACTCAATGATGAGTGGGCAGTTAATTACGGTACTGAAGATGGAAATAGCGGAAATATTGTTGATGGTATTATGTATTTAGATAATCCGGGAGCACACAATATTACAGATGCAGGCACTTATGAAGTTACATTTAGCGTAGATCAAAACAATTCAGCTACAGCAATTTATTCTATTACGCAGTTATAATTATTAAAAAAACAATTCATGAAAAATTTATTTTTAAACACCTTATTTTTAATATGCTCAGCCACAGGAATGACATCGTGTGCTTCTGATGATGATACTACGGTAAAAGAATCCTCATATGAGCAATATGGCGAAACATTTGCTAATATGCCAGATCGTGAAGATGCTATTATCTATCAAGTTAATCTTCGTGCTTTTAGTGAAGAAGGTACTATTAATGGAGTAAGAGATCGCTTGAGTCATATAAAATCACTTGGTGCTAATGTTGTTTACTTAATGCCTATATATCCCGTAGGACAATTAAATTCTGTGGGTGAATTAGGTTCACCATACTCGGTAAAAGATTATAAAAGCGTAAGTTCAGAATATGGAACTTTAGAAGATTTAAGAGCACTTGTTGAAGAAGCACATGCTATGGATATGGCTGTAATTTTAGATTGGGTTGCTAATCATTCATCTTGGGATAATGCTTGGATCAATAATCATCCAGAATGGTATTTAAAAGATGAATCTGGAAACATAACAGAACCACCAGGTACAGGTTGGAATGATGTTGCGCAATTAGATTTCGATAATTCAGAATTACGTGATGCTATGATTGATGCAATGTCTTATTGGGTCTACAATGCAAACATTGACGGATTTAGATGTGATTATGCAGATGGTGTACAACAAAGTTTTTGGGCAGAAGCAATTACAAGTATAAGAAGTATAAAAACGCAAAATATGCTAATGTTAGCAGAAGGTACACGTAAAAATCACTTTGATGTTGGTTTTGATTTTACTTTTGGTTTCGGATATTTTGATGCTCTAAAAAGAGTTTTCTCTGAAGGCAATCCTGCAACATCAATCCAAGATGTTAATGCATCAGAGTATGACAATATTTACAATAATGATTATAGAATTGTACGTTATACATCTAATCATGATGTTAATATTACAGATGGTACACCAATAGAATTATTCGGTGGCAAACCAGGTTCTATGGCTACTTTTGTCGTTGCTGCTTATATGAAGTCAATGCCAATGATATACAATGGACAAGAAATAGGATATACACAGCGTATTCCATTTTTTAACCACACACCAATAGATTGGAGTACTGCTGATGCTGATATGTTTGCTCAATATCAACAGATTATTGATTTCAGAAAAAATAGTGAAGCCATAAAAAAAGGTGTTTATAATGGTTATAGTAGTAATGCAGTAGCAGCATTCACTATGAAAACTGATAATGAAACCGTGTTGGTACTTTCTAATTTAACCAATAGCAATGTAAATTATATTGTGCCTGCGTCACTTTCTGTTGATTCTTGGACTAATGCTTTTACTGAGCAATCCATGACCTTAAATACTGAAGTAACCCTAAGCCCTTATCAGTACATCGTACTAAAGAAATAATTCTATAAAAATTATGTTTTACCACTCAAGATTTTCATTTAAATCCATGGCAAATTATGCCTTATTAGTACTATTATTTGTGAGTTTTAATAATGGGTTGTACGCGCAAACCATAACATCTCCAGATAAGAATTTGTCTCTTACGTTTGAATTAAAGGGTAATGGCATTCCTGTTTATCAACTTCAATATAAAGAGAAGCCAGTGATTAAACCTAGTCAACTAGGAATTGAAGTTAAAGACCAACCTTCATTTATGGATGGGTTTGTAATAAGTAATACAGAACAAAACACATCTGATTCATCTTGGGAACCAATATTAGGCGAAGAAAAAAGCATTCGTAATAACTATACTGAATTGTTGGTCACTCTAACACAACCAAAAAACAATGATAGATATATCAATATTCGTTTTAGACTTTTTAATGACGGATTAGGTTTTAGGTATGAATTTCCAAAACAGAAAGATCTTAATTATTTTGTTATCAAAGAGGAGCATACAGAGTTTCAGCTTAATGGCAATCATAAGATATTTTGGATTCCAGGAGATTATGATACTAATGAGTATGCTTATACCACTTCAAAAATTGCAGAGATTCCTGCATTGATGGAAAAAGCAACCGCATTTATAAGTGCGCAGACACCTATTAAAAATCTTGCTGTGCAAACACCATCTATGATGAAAACAGATGAAGGTTTATATATAAATATACACGAAGCTGTTTTGGTAAATTACCCAGCAATGTCCTTAAATGTTGATGCGGAAAATTTTAAAATGAGTTCGCATTTAACTCCAGATGCTGTTGACAATAAAGGCTATTTGCAAACAAATACGCAATCGCCTTGGAGAACTATAGTTGTTAGTGATGATGCAACAGAAATTTTATCATCAAAACTTATTTTAAATTTAAACGAACCTACAGCATACAAAGATGTTTCTTGGATAAAGCCTGTAAAATATATTGGTGTTTGGTGGGAATATTTTGTAGCAGGGAAAAGTACTTGGGCTTACGGTGAAGAAAACAATGTAAAACTAGATCAAGATTTTAGTAAGCTAACACCAAATGGAAAACATGGTGCAACTAACGAACGCGTTAAGCAGTATATAGATTTTGCTTCAGAACATGGGTTTGATGCCGTTTTAGTAGAAGGATGGAATATTGGTTGGGAAGATTGGATTGGTAATTGGAAAGAAAATGTTTTTGATTTTGTAACACCATACCCAGATTTTGATGTAGATGCGGTTAGAGATTATGCAAAGTCTAAAGGTGTTAGGATAATGATGCATCATGAAACTTCAGCTTCAGCAACAAATTACGAAAGACGATTAGATAGAGCCTTTCAATTTATGGAAGACAATAATTATAATTCAGTAAAGACAGGTTATGTAGGTCAAATCATTCCTAGAGGTGAACATCACGACGGACAATGGATGGTAAATCATTACATACATGTAGCAGAAAGAGCTGCAGAGTATAAGATAATGATTAATAGTCATGAAGCAGTAAGACCTACGGGACTAAATAGAACTTATCCTAATTGGTTAGCGCAAGAGTCTGCTAGAGGAACAGAATTTGAAGCCATGGGAGGTCTTCATCCAGAACATACAACAATTTTACCTTTTACAAGATTAATGGGAGGACCTATGGATTACACGCCAGGGATTTTTCAAACAGATCTTTCTTATTATAAAACAGGAGGTCAGCAGCGTGTAAATACAACCCTAACTAAGCAATTAGCTTACTACGTATCTATGTATAGTCCTATACAAATGGCTGCTGATATTCCTGATAATTATAGTCGTTTTCTAGATGCTTTTCAGTTTATAAAAGATGTAGCATTAGATTGGGATAGTACTTATATTCAAGAAGCTGAACCAGGCGATTATATCACTATTGCAAGAAAAGCAAAAGGCAAGAATGAATGGTTTGTCGGTGGTATTACTGATGAAAACTCAAGAACAGCAAGCATTGATTTTTCATACTTACCAAAAGGTGAAAAATACATAGCTACTATCTATGCAGATGCAAAAGATGCTAGTTGGGATAAAAACCCACAAGCTTATACTATTAGAAAAGTAAGAGTAAATTCAAAAAGTAAATTAAAGCAATATATAGCACCAGGTGGAGGATTTGCGATAAGCATTAAAGAAGGTGATGTTTCTGAACTAAAAACTTTAAAAAAAATATAAAAGCTATGCACTTTGAGGTGTATCTATTTAATAATAATTAAACCAATAAATTATGAGAAAAACTATCTTTTTTATTATTTGCTTATTAAGCGTCTTTTTTGCTAATGCACAATTTAATTCTATGGCAATTGTTGGTGATGGTGTTGGTGGATGGCCTACAGGCGCTGCAGGCGAAGTAGATACTAATCAAATGAGTTCTACGGATGGTATCAATTGGAGTATTGATAACTTAGAGACAACTAGCGGATCAGTAAAGTTCAGAGCAGAAAATTCGTGGACTAATAATTGGGGAGGTGCTTTTCCCGATGGAATAGCAGTTGCTGATGGGTCTAATATTTCAACACCAGTTGGTGTTTATAATGTGACTTTTAATAGCAATACATTAGAATATAGTTTTACTGTTTCAAGTGTTTATCCAATAATAAGTCTTACGGGTTCAGGCGTTGGTGGTAACAATGTAGATGTTGATCTCGGAACTACTGATGGAATTCATTATTTAGGAAATAGTATTGCTATTGATGGAGAAGTGAAATTTCGTCAAAACCACGATTATTCAGAAGGTAACTGGGAACCAATAACATTCCCCTCAGGAACAGCAGTTTCTAATGGTTCTGGAGCACTTAATGTATCTAACAGCAGTTATAGAGTCACTTTTAATCTTAATACTTTAGAGTACGCTTTTGATTATCTGAGCATTGCAGTTGTCGGGTCTGGCACACCTCAAGGTTGGCCAGCTGATCCTCAAACAGATGATCATGTAATGACGACTATAGACGGTACACATTATGTTATTAATAGTTTGCCTATAACAACAAATGCTGTTAAGTTTAGGCAAGATAATAGTTGGGCAGTGCAATGGGGCGGAGACGGAGGATTTCCTTCAGGCACAGGATCACAAAGTGGTGAAGATATTAATGTAGCTGCAGGCGATTACAGCATTGTATTAAACCGATTGACTGGAGCTTATAGTTTTGGTGAGCCAATTGGTTCTGCATCTGTTCCGAACTGCACACTTATACCAGTCGTTTCAACTACAGCATCTACAGGAAATGCTGTACTTGCAACAGACGGTGATAGCAGTACAAAATGGGAAAGTCCATTAGAGGATGAACAAAGTTTAACATTAGATTTAGGATCGCCAAATGCTATAAATGCCGTAACGATCGATTGGGGTATAGCAAGTGGAAAGCATTATTTTTTACGTGGATCTCTTGATGGTTCTACCTGGACAGATATTACTGAAAAAAGTAATATGGATTATGGTGCTCGTACTGATATTATTGATGTCGATGCAGAATTTCGCTGGCTAAAAATGGATGGAGTAACACCCAATACGCAAAATGGGTATGCTATCTATGAAATCAACGTTTGTGGAACACCTATATTTGATAACTCTAAACGTATTCTATTTGTTGGAAATAGTTATACCTATTATAATGCTATGCCTTTTATGTTAAAAGATGTGGCTGCTTCAATGGGTGATGAGTTAGTAGTACAGAGTAATACAATTGGTGGAACAAGTCTTGAATCACATTATGAAAATTCTGGGACAACAGGTAAAATCCAGGAAGGAAATTGGGATTATGTGGTACTTCAGGATCAAAGCCAGCGTCCTGCTCTAGAAGATGACTTTGTGGCAACACATACATTTGCATTTGCAACACTGCTTGTAGATATGGTTCGTGATTATAGCCCTTGTGCAGATTTGTTTTTCTATCAAACTTGGGGTCGAGAGAATGGTGATGCTCAGAATTGTCCAACCATACCAGAAATGTGTACTTATCTAGGTATGGATGAACGGTTACAGTTGCGTTATACCCAAATGGCAAATGATAATGATGCCATGCTCTCACCTGTAGGTAGAGTAAGACGTGAAATAAGAGAATTACATCCGGAAATTGATCTTTATGTAGATGATGAAAGTCATCCAACGTTGGTAGGTTCATATGTGTCTGCTGTAACGTTTAACACAGTAATTTTTCGTAAGGATCCAACATTAATTACATTCAACAGTACATTAGATGAGGCAATAGCTAACCAAGTAAAAGCAATTGTCAAATCAATTGTTTATGATGATTTTGAAGACTGGAATGTAGGTGCTTTTGATCCTGAGGCAATATTTGATTATGAAACAACGGAGAATACAGTTTCATTTACAAATAATTCTACAAACGGAATAAGTTATTTATGGGATTTTGGTGATGGAACTATGTCTGTTGAGGAAAACCCACAACATGCTTATGATGGTTCAGGCCCTTATACAGTTACTCTTACAGTTACAAATTGTAGTCGTCAGAGTTTAACTACGCAGACAATAGCTGAATTGAGTGTGCCGAATTTTACTGAAAAAAAAATTAACATTTACCCTAACCCAACAACAAACATATGGCATATTAATGCTTCAAATACCATAATCAATACGGTATACGTAACGGATATTATGGGGAAAGAAATAATGAGATTAAGCCCAAAAAGTAATAATATTATGATTGATGCTACACATATATCTAAAGGAGTATATATAGCAAAAGTTAGTGATGGGAGTATCATAGAAACTTTTAAACTTATAAAGGATTAAAGAATAAAAAAGTATTAAGAAGTTCTGTAGCCATTAGAGGTTTTGCAATTAGAATAAAAGAAGGCGATGGATCTGGAATAACCTCTTTAAATAGTGTTTAGAACATGACTTTTGGAGATGGAATCAATTTGACAATTGAAAATGTAGTATTGATTATAAGATCTACAAAGTTTAGAGGTAATAATGCATGGGATTTACCTTATAATTGGGGTGGAACTGACTTTCCTTCAGGGACAGTTGTTGTTGATAGTCAGAATAATATACCAACAACTGCTGGCACATATGACGTAACTTTCAATTCAGATACTTTTGCTTATAGTTTTTCAGAAACTTTAAGTTTAGAAGAGTCTGATTTCTCAAACTTTATGACTTATCCAAATCCAACAAAAGATGTTGTCCATATCACATCAAATAAAGTAATTTCTATAATAGAATTGTTTGACCTGACAGGAAAAAAAGTAATGGAAATTAAAAATCAAAGTGTAAATGAGTTAAGAGTAAGTTCTCTATTAACAGGGATTTATATGCTAAGAATTGTGGATACTGAAGGAAATGTCGCTGTGAAAAAGGTAATTAAGAACTAATGTAAAAATGTATCGTTATCATTATTTGGAGGAGGTATAATAAAACTAATACTTGCGAGATATAGCGTTCAATCCAATATTTTTTAAGGATTCCTCTTTTAGTCTATTCCTAAATAATATATAGGTGTAATAACCAATATGTTGATATTTCTTGCGACAATTTTTTGTGATGCGAAAACAAGTGGGTGAAGGTCTTCGCTAATCTAGAAAAGCCTTTAAACGTATCGCAGAAAAAGCCACAGCGTTCGCCAAGTAAAAAGATCACCACTACCATTTACTACACAAAGTTTAAAATTCTGCTCGAGACGAACTGCATAACCGTTCGCTCACTCACTTTTATAAGTTCTTACTCGTTCACAATTTTAGAGTCGGTTACTGAAAAGGTAACGGCGATGGCGCTATGGGAGGTAAGTGACTGAAATTGAATTGGACGCTAATCTGTATCATTTTGCTATAAATAAACTTGGTAATCATCAAAGCACATAGAATTCAACACCAAAAGAAAAGGAAAACGCTCAAGATATAATAAGTAGGTGTCTTTAGAAGGAAAACGTTTGTCAAATTACATCAAATAAAGTCATCTAAAATGATTTTAAAAATTAGTTTACTTAAATGATTGTCAGTTGTTTATAAATAATTAACTTCACTTTATTACTAAAAAATATAATGGAGTTAGAAGTCGAAGTATTGCTTTTCAGCCTTAGTTGAAAAGTTTGAAGATCCTGAAATAAAATGAAGGAATCGAAAAGCAAGAGGGTAACACGCTGCGCGATGTTACATATATTCGATTTTTAAATAAACATAGTGTTTACAAGACTTAGCAGAGTTTATAGCTTTTTAAAATTTAAAATATAATGCTGCTTTTTACTAAAAACATTCGGAAACCGCCGTAAACAGGCAATTATTTTACTAAAATTATGGATAAGAGATTTGAAAAAGAGAAGTTTGAGACATTAAAGATTAAAAGGTCTGTGGCTATTGAGTTTAGAAAATTTAGTAAAATTCTCTCGAAATCTCAATCGATGACATTGCTATTGATGATGGAATTTTTTAACGAAAATGGAATTTCCCCAACGGAGCGTTTAGGGCCTCGAATGGAAGCCTTGGAAAACAGAATCTCTATACTAATCAAAAAACGAATGAATGGAATGATCGCTATTATGAAAGATATAGAAAAGTCGCAGACCAAACCGACTGTAGCGATGATGCAAGCTCTTTTTCAAGTAGCAGAACCACCTAAAAAGAAATTGATTTTAGCAAAAGAGATTAAAGAGGAAAAGAATGAAGGTCGCTTTCGAGGAAAGGGATATTTGAATAGCATTGATAATGAGTAATGGAAAGGGTAAACTATATTATTCAGCTAAACGCAATTTTTGAATACTTCAATAAGGACACTAGAATTAAACAGGGTCACATAACATTGTATCTGGCATTCTTTCAAAAATGGAATCGTGAGTTTTTTAAAAAAACAATTACCGTAAACAGGGGGTTGATTATGGAAAAGGCAAAATTCAAATCAAAAACAACCTATCACAATTTTCTGAAAGACCTTAATGAATGGGGCTATTTAAGATATTTTCCATCATACCATCCAGCTAGGGGATCTAAAATTGAGATGGCCATTTTTTGTTGCCAACCAGGCCAAAATTTGGACAACCGCGTCCCAGAACCAAGCCAAAATATGGTATCTTCTTATAAACATAAAACAAAAGAAAATTATAATAAACTGGCAAGGCCAAAAAATGAACTAGTTGTTTTAGAGTTTTTTAAAGAAAACAATTGGCCATATATGGAAGGAAAAAAATTCTATGCCTATTATCAAAATAAAAATTGGAAATTGAGCAGAGGGCTAAACATTCAAAACTGGAAAGAGAGCGCTAAAGATTATGTTGAAAAAGGTTTCATCATAAAGGAAAAATATACTAGTCCATTTTCTGGCTATGTAGATAATTTAAAGAACAACAATGTTAAAGATTATGATATACCGTTATAATGTGTCAAAAATTTATAACGTTCTCTAAAGCTTCATCAGCATCTTTATGCATAAAATTCGCTTGGTAATTTATCGTAGTTGTTATAGATGAATGTCTATAAAGTTTTTGAAGCATCTTAATAGGGATTTTATCCTCAGATATAGTGCCAAAGCTATGGCGAGCAATATGCATTGTAACTTTCTTATTTATTTTAGCTTTTTCTGCCACTCTTGCTAAATACTTATTTAACATTGTTGTAGCCGCGTTAATTTTTCTAAAGACATCCTTTGACGATTTAATGTTAATCATTTTCATCTCTGGAAAAATAAAATCATTATCGTCTTGTTTATGTATTGAGTAATGTTCTAAAATAGGAAGAGCTTTCTCAGGAATCTTTAGTGATAATAATTTTGAGTTTTTATTCATACGATAGTTAAGTCTATTATCAGAAATATCAGACCACCTAATTTTGAGTACGTCAGCTACTCTTATTCCGGCAAGATAGAAACTGAAAAGCCAAATGTTTCGTGCATGAATTTCGTTTTCGGTTAAACCTTCAACACGTTCTAAGGCAATAAGTTCGTTCTTGTTTAATCCGGATTTTTGACTTTCAGGAAATTTAATTTGAATTCCACCCGACCCGAATGGGTATAATTTTCTATCGACAATTCCTAATTTGATAGCTCTGTTGTATATGGTTCTTATGACAACAAGGTTATTCACTATTGACCTTTCAGATAAGCCATGTTTGGTTTTTAAATGAGTTTTAAAATTCCTTAAAAACTTTTCATCAATTTCTTGAAAGGAAAGCTGATTCGATTTTGAAAAATTCAACACATGATTTACTCTTACTTTATCTGAGTAAAATCGAGCTAATTTTTTATTGGCTTCAAGTTCATCTAAAAATGCTTTTGCAATTTCAAAAAAGGTTGAGCCATTTGAGCCTTTGTATAATTTATCCTTAATACGATTTGCTGATATATCTTGTTTTTCAGCTTGCAAATTCATTAGTGTCTTATTAGCCTCTGATAATTTTTTTACCAACAGATTATTCAGGTTTGCTGCGTTTGGGTGTGATTTTTTTACACGAATATCTTTTTCATTCCAATATTTTAGATCTATATAATGCCCTAGATAGTGATAGGTGGACCGTCTGTTTTTTGTAATTCGAATTGCCAAAGGATACAAACCTTGTTTATTCTGTTTTTTTCTTAAAACTATTTTTGCATTTGAGGTCATGGTACAATAAATTCATTAAAAAATGATGAAGATTGCAAAACGGGTACAACATTTTGATTTTTACAATAGTAAATATACCGATTTTATTGCTAATTACAGGTACAACATAGGTACAACATTTGTTGGTTTTACTTGATGTTAATCGATATTAAATAAAATTAAAAACACATTAACTATTTGGTAATGAGTTGGTTTTGGTTTATTTGGTGCCTGTATGAGTGGACTTAAAATCCAATGTCCATTAGGACGTACGGGTTCAAGTCCCGTCTTCAGTACAGATGAAAAGCCGAAAACGAAAGTTTTCGGCTTTTTTGGTTTTAAAAAGTACTTAAAGTTATTTTTAATATTGGTAGTGCTTTGATTTTGCTGGTCAATAAAAACCAACTGAGTATTTAATAATAGTAGTGGTATTGTAGAAAATATATAACGTTATTACGTCTTATAGAATTATCTAATTATTAGCGAAAACAATACTCGTTTTCACGCCAAATTAAACTATACTAAAATCTAACTTAACACTACACAAAGCGCTATATTCTTTTATTTGTCTATATTAGTACCTTAACACAACGTATTAAAGTTTGTGAGTATCTGTTTTATGCAGACTTAAATTCAGGCGGATAATGGCTTAACAACAATGGGTTTTATTAAATATTTTCTCTACACTTTAATGTTGGTTTTTACATGTGCTTCTCATGCTCAAGTGTTTTCTCCAATTCAGATATTTACACCACAAGACTACGGTGCTGAAGATCAAAATTGGGCAATTTCTCAATCAGACGATAACTTTATTTATGTTGCAAATAATAAGGGCTTGTTGGAATATAATGGAGCCTCATGGAATATTTATAATTCTCCCAATAACGGTATTTTAAGGTCAGTAAGAGTTATTGGTGACCGTATTTATTCTGGCGGTTATATGGATTTTGGGTATTGGACCAAAAACAATAAAGGTTCATTAGTCTATACATCATTAAAGAATGATTTAGAATCTAGTATAAAAGAGGATGAAGATTTTTGGGGAATTATTGATGTAGGACAGTTTGTTTTATTTCAGTCGTTTGATCGGGTCTATGTTTATCATTCAGAAAATAAAAGTTTTTCTGTTATTGAATCAGAAAAAAGAATTAATAAAATTTTCAAAGTAGAAGAAACAATTTACTATCAAATCATTGGAGAAGGTGTATTCGAGATTATAAATGGTAAGCCTCAATTGATAGTTGAATCAGATAGTATAGGTAATTATAAACTCGTTAATATTTTTAGTTCCGAATTTGGATTACTGTTGCAAACTGAAGAGAATGGATTTTATAAGGTTAATGAGAATAAAGTTGATAAATGGGTGATCGCATCAGATTCCTTATTGTCTAACGTAAGTGTATACAGTAGTGCAAAACTAAGAAATGGTAATTTCGTCTTAGGTACCATTTCTAATGGGATAATCCATATGGATGCTTTTGGTAATGTGTTAACCAGAATAGACCAAAACCATGGTCTTAGTAATAATACGGTTCTTTCAATTTTAGAAGACGATTATGGAAATATATGGTTAGGACTTGATAATGGAATTAATGTTGTAAATATTAATTCGCCATTTAAAGTGTATAAGGATAAACAAGGTAATTTAGGTACTGTTTATACTGCAGCTGAAGCTGATGGCTTTTTGTATTTAGGGACTAATCATGGTTTGTTCTACAAGTTAATTGATTCTTCAGATAAATTTAAATTTATAAAGGGAACTAAAGGTCAGGTTTGGAATTTATCTTTAATTGATGGAGATTTATTTTGTGGTCATGATAAGGGAACTTTTATTGTAGAAGAAAATGGTGTAAAAAAGGTTTCTGATCAACTTGGAACTTGGGCTATAAAAAAAGTAAAAGATCAACCTGAGCTTCTTATACAAGGAAATTATAAAGGGCTGAATGTTTTAGAGAAAGTTAATAATGAATGGCGATTTAGAAATAAAATTGAAGGATTTGATATTTCGTCTAGATATTTTGAGTTTCTAGATTCAAACGAGATATTAGTTAGTCATGAATATAAAGGCGTTTATAAAATTAAGGTTGATAATGATTTTCTTAAAATAGTAGATAGTAGAAAAATTCTAATAAAAGAAGGTATAAAGTCTAGTATAGTAAATTATAACAATAGGATTTTATATAGTACAATTGAGGGAGTTTTTTATTATGATTTAAAAATTGAAGAGTTTAAAAGAGATTCTGTTTTGAGTGATTTGTTAAGTGGTGAAAATTATATATCTGGTAAACTAATAAGTGATAATAATGGGAATAAACTTTGGGGTTTTTCTAAAAATGGAATCGTGTATATTCAACCAGGAAAATTATCTGAGGCTCCAAAAATAAATACCATTGCTATTTCGAGTGAAGCTAGGAAAACGAAATCTTCTTTTGAAAATATTTTAGATTTAGGAGATGATAATTATTTAATTGGGACTACAGGAGGTTATATAATTATGGATTTGGAATTGATAGGGCAAGATGCGCTTGATATTCATCTTAATAATGCAGATTATGGTAAAGATCTCAATAACTTAATTCCGTTAGATTTATCCACTACCAATACCTTTAAGAATAAGGCTAATAATATTAGATTTAAATATAGTGTTGCTAATTACAACAGGTTTACTACCGCTAAGTATCAATACAAGTTAACAGGAATATACGATAATTGGAGTATGTGGTCTGGTGATTCTGAAGTGTTCTTCAAGAATTTGCCTCATGGGGATTATATGTTTGAAGCTAGAGCAATTACAAATGGTGTTATCTCTAATAATGTTATATCCTATAAGTTTAATATTGAGAAGCCTTGGTATCTAAAGCCATTGGCTATAGTATCGTATTTTTTATTGGCCTTGCTCATTATATTTGTGCTTTATTATTTTAATAGAAAGCACTATAAAAATATACAGAAGAAAATCATTGAAAAGAAGCAAAGACAACTAGAAATGGAACAACTAGAAAGTCAGCGTCAATTAATTCAATTTAAAAATAAGAACTTACAGTTAGATATAGATAATAAAAACAGGGAGCTCGGCATGGCTACCATGAATTTGGTAAAGCGTAATGAGTTACTAAGTAGTATCAAAAGTGATTTATCTAAAAGTAAGTCGTTAACAGAGGTTGGTAAAGTGATAAAGACAATTAATTCTAGTATTAATGATACAAGTGATTGGGATTTATTTGAAAAAGCTTTTAATAACGTTGATAAGGAGTTTATGCAACGAATAAAAGCAATCCATCCATCTATTACACCTAATGATTTACGTCTCTGTGCGTATTTAAGATTAAACCTATCTTCTAAAGAAATAGCACCACTACTTAATATCTCTCATAAGAGTGTTGAAGTTAAGCGCTATCGTTTGCGTAAAAAACTTGGTTTAGATCATAAACAAAGCTTATCAAATTATATTATAGAGCTGTAATACCTATACACCTTTAAAAACAACCTATACATTACCCATACATTTGTGTTTTGTTAGTGTTTCAGCTGAGTAATTGTTAATTATTGTTAATAGTGTAATAACAATAAGAATTCTATAAATTAAAGGCCTTTCTGTTGTGGTATTGATATTTTTCACCTCAAAAATTTATTGTGTATGTTTTTTGTATAGTCATGTTTTAAGAAATTCCTTGGTATATGTTATAAATTGCAAGAACTAAATAATAAACTATGAAAATAAAACTTTTAACGCTCATTACATTCATTTTTACAATGGCAGTATTTGGGCAAAATGTAAATGTTTCTGGAACAGTTATAGAAGCTTCTTCAGGACAGCCTTTACCTGGTGTTAACGTAGTTGTTAAGAACACATCAAAAGGAGCCTCATCAAATTTTGATGGTGAGTTTACTTTAAATAATGTGCCTTTAAACTCCGTAATCGTTATTTCATATCTGGGTTTTGTGACACAAGAAATTACTATTATAAATAGTGATTCTTTAAGTATTTCACTTGTTGAAGACGCTGAGTCTTTAAGTGAAGTTGTTGTAATTGGGTATGGTACTCAGAAAGTTACTAATGTTTCTGGTGCAATTTCTACAGTGAAGTCAGAGTCTATAGAAAAATTAAAACCCTTAAGGGTAGAAGAGGCGCTTCAAGGTAGTGCTTCTGGTGTATCCGTAATACAGAGTGGTTCTCCGGGAAGTAAACCAACAGTATTGATTCGTGGTATTCCATCATTTACAGGTACGGATCCAGTTGTAATTATTGATGGTGTTCCTCAAAGTTTAGATGATTTAAACTCTATAAACTCTGCGGATATTAAATCTCTTAATATTTTAAAAGATGCTGCCTCAACAGCGATATATGGTGTAAAAGGTGGTAATGGTGTAATTGTAGTTACTACTAAAGGAGGTAGAAATAATGAGAAAACTGAATTTTCTTTTAATACTTATACGGGTGTACAATCTGTAGATAGAAAAATCGGCTTGTTAAATGCTTCTGAATATGCTGCAATGATTAATGAAGGTAGTGCTGTCTCAGGTGGAGAGATAATTTTTTCTAATCTTTCTACTATAGGAAAAGGAACTGATTGGCAAGATGAAATTTTTGAAGATGCAAGTGTAAGTGCTTTTACGTTTTCTGCAAGAGGTGGAACTGAAAAAGTTGGTTATTTCTTGTCTACTGGTTATTTGAGTCAAGGTGGTATTGTTGGTGGTGATGATAAATCTAATTTTAATAGAGCGAACTTTACTGCAAACGTAGATTTTCAATTGTCCTCTCAATTGAAATTTATTTTAAATACTAGTTATGCTAATATAAAAAGTAAATCAATTGCGGAGAATTCATTTAATTCAATTCTTGGTAATGCTATAAATTTTGACCCAACAGTTACGCCTTATAACAATGACCCAAATGATTTTGCGACTTATGGTTATAGTGATTTATTGTTATCAGAAATCTTTAATCCTGTTCAGAGATTAGAGAATACTTTTAATGAAAGCAATGGTAATAAGTTATATGGCAAGTTTGAGGTTCAGTATGATATATTAAAGAACCTTAAAGTTACCTCTCGTTTTGGTTATACGTATTGGAATCAAGTAGGTAAAAGTTTTTCACCTTTGGCTTATTATGGGCCTAATAATGTTTCAAGTGATTATAATTCTGATGGAACAATTAAAACGCAGGAAGTTGATAATGGTGACGGTACAACAAGTACAATTCCATCATTTCATAATAGTGTGACAGAAACAACTGTTTCTAATTTTAATTACACATTCGAAACTTTTGCGAGTTATGGATTTAATATAAATGATAAACATAATTTTGATATCGTTTTAGGTATCTCTAGAAGTAAATCTACAGGTTACGGATTTGGAACTACAAGACAAGATGTGAGAGATAATTCTTGGGCATGGGCAGATATTAGTGCAGCAACTGGAATAAATACTGAACTGAATACAGATGCTTATACAGGATATAGTTATCAAAATTTAGAACGTAGAAATGTTTCGTACTTTAGTAGAGTTAACTATGACTATCAAGGTAAATATTTAGCATCATTTTCTGCAAGACGAGATGGTTCAATAGCTTTTGGTAACGATAATAAGTTTGCAAACTTTTATGCAGGTTCATTAGGTTGGGTTGTTACAAATGAAGATTTTTTCAATGTTGAAGCTATTAATTTTCTTAAAGTTAGAGGAAGTTATGGTACAGTAGGAAATGAAAATGTAGATCCACAATATGTAAGTATATCTGTAGGAGGACCAAGTTATAATTCTACAGCTAATAGTAATGGTTATACTTTTGGTAATGAATTTGTTTCTGGAGCTACTGTAAATTCTTTTAGTAATACAACGTTAAGTTGGGAAGAACAAACGCAATATAATATAGGTTTCGATGCTACATTTTTAAATAACACGGTAACGTTAACAGCAGATTATTTTAATAAATCTGTAGAAGGTCTATTGTTTACGGATGCACCACCTTTATATGCAGGAACATCTGAACCAGTAACTTCAAATATTGGTAGTACAGAAAGTAAGGGTGTAGATTTGACTTTAGGTTATCAAAATCAGGGGTCAAAAGATTTTAAATTTAATACTTCGTTCACATTCACATCTTCAAAAAATGAAGTTACTGATACTAATAGTGATGGTACTGCATTTGTTGCGGGAGGTAGTTATTTTAACGGCCAAGCTCAAAATGCAACTCGTTTTCAAAAAGGATTTACACCAGGTTACTTTTACGGATATGAAACAAATGGTTTATTCCAAAATCAATCTGAAATTGAAGCTCATGCAATTCAAGATGGCGCTTTACCTGGAGATATTAGATATGTAGATACTAATAATGACGGTGTTATTAATGATGATGACAAAACGAAAATTGGAGACCCTTTTCCAACATTTACAATTGGTTGGAATTTAGGTTTCGAATATAAAAACTTTGATTTGAGTATGTTTACTTACGCTTCAGTGGGTAATGATATCTACAGAGCTTATGAGCGTAATGCACAATTCACTAATAAAGATAGAAGTATTTTAAATAGATGGACAGGAGAAGGAACAACTAATGATGCAAATAGTCCGCGTTATACGTTTGCAGATACAAATAGTAACATAAGACCATCTGATAGATATGTAGAAGATGGAAGCTTTATTAAAATTAAAAGTTTAATCTTAGGTTATACATTACCAGAAAAACTAAGTACAGTTTTTAGTAAAGTTCGTTTATATGCTCAAGCCAAGAATCTATTAACGCTTACGGAATATACAGGTTATGACCCTGAAATATCTGGAGGAATTTTAGATACTGGAATTGACAGAGGAGCTTATCCACAAGCAAGAACATTTTTAATGGGCTTAGACCTTAAATTTTAACATCTAAAATAAATTAGTATGAAAAATATAAAAAATAGTATAGGGTTAATCATCATACTTTCAATCTTTCTTGGTTGCTCAGATGTGGTAGAATTTGATCCGCATGATGAATACGCTGTAACAGAATTAGATTATTTACAAACAGAATCAGATTATCAAACTATGGTTGTTAGTTGTTACACGCCAACACAATGGTTAAATCAAGTTATAGTTATAGGAGATGTTGCTTCTGATAATGCAGTGGCTGGAGGAGAAAATGCTTCAGACGTTGTAGCATTTCAACAAATGGATGATTACAATATTTTAACAAATAATAGCACGCTCCAAGATTTATGGACTGCAGCTTATGAAGGTGTAAATAGAACAAATTATTTAACAGATTATAGAGATGTTAATCTTTTGGGAGAAACAGTTGATTTTGATGGTAAAGATGCCCTTTATGGTGAAGTTCACTTTTTAAGAGCTTTTTATTATTTTAATTTAGTTAAAATGTTTGGTGATGTTGTATTGTTCACAGATCACAAATTAGGGCTTTCTGATTTTGGTACTTTTGAAAGATCACCTAAGGCAGATGTATATGCTCAAATAGAAACAGATTTATTACAGGCTATTAGTGATTTACCTTTAGCTCAATCGCAAAAAGGAAGAATTACAAGGTATGCTGCTCAAGCTTTATTAGGAAAAGTTTATTTATATCAAGAAAAATTTGACGAAGCGGTTCCTGTATTACAAAGCGTGGTGGATGGTCCATTTAGTTTAGTTACTAATTTTGATGATATCTTTTTGTTAGAAGGAGAAAATGGAACAGAGTCTGTTTACGAAGTTCAATATTCTAATGGGCAACCTTATTATAATTGGGGAGGTCAAACAAGAGGGCAAGGGAATTATGCAGTTCAGCAATGTGGTGTCAGAGGTTTTAACGGAACAGCAGATATGCCTTTTAATTCAGGTTGGAGTACAAATTTACCTACTCAAGATTTAGCAGCGGTATATGAAGATGGTGACCAAAGAAAGGAAGCTACAACTTTTGATGTTGAAGCATATGCAACTAATAATCCTAGCTTAAATGTAAGCTACCAGGTAGCACCGTTTAAAAATACAGGTTTATATAATAAAAAGTATTTACCTAGAAAAGGGCAAACTAGTGGTCAAGTAGAGTTGAATTATGAAAATAATCAACGCACTATTCGTTATTCAGAAGTTTTATTAATGGCGGCTGAAGCAAATTTACGAGCGTCATCAGTAAATCAGTCTTTAGCTCAAACCTATTTAGATATGGTAAGAGATAGAGCCTTTGGTGACCAGGATCATAGAGTGACAGCAACTGTTCAAGCAGTTTGGGATGAAAGACGTTTAGAGCTAGCAATGGAAGGTGATCGTTTTTTCGATTTGGTTAGAACCGGACAAGTTGATAGTGTATTGGGTAGTTTGGGTTATAGTGCTGCAACAGCAGGCCTTTTCCCAATTCCTCAAAGGGAAATAGAAATTTCAGGTTTGTCTCAAAATGATGGATACTAAAAAAAAATAATTATATGAAAACATTAAAATATATATTTAGTTTATGTCTTTTAGTACTTCTAGTTAATAGTTGTGTTGAAGATGAGAGCAATACAGATTTTGTTAATACAGCAGTCGCTCCGACTAATGTTTTAGCATTATTTGAAGTAACACAAGATAATACAGGTACAGTTACAATAACACCAACTGCGGAAGGTGCAATTGGGTTCAATATTTTTTACGGAGATGGTACGGCAGAGCCAATAGATATATCTCAAGGTGAAAATACAACTCATATTTATGAAGAGGGAACTTATACAGTAACAGTCGTTGCTGTTGGTCCAACAGGATTAGAGACTGAAATCACTCAACAATTAGTAGTGACTTTTGATCCTCCAGTAAATTTAGTTGTAACTGCAGAGAATGATTTAGGTGTTTCTAAGCAAGTTAATGTTACAGCATCTGCAGATAATGCTATTAGTTATAGTGTAGATTTTGGAGATGGTAGTGAATTAATGATGAGTAATATAGGGGAAACAGTTTCTTATATATATGCAAACCCAGGATTATATACAATTACTGTTGTTGCTATGGGTGCTGCTATTGAAACTACAGAGTTTGTAATTACGGACTTTGAAGTAACAGCAATCGTTCAGCCACTAGACTCAGCTCCAACACCTCCTGCTAGAGATGCACAAGACGTAATTTCAATTTTTAGCTCTGCTTACACTAATGTCGCAAACCCAGATTATTTCCCAGATTGGGGACAAGGAGGTCAAGGAAGTGCATGGGCATTATTTGATTTATCTGGAGATGAAATCTTGCAATACATTAATTTAAGTTATCAAGGTGTTGATTTTGGTGAAGAAATAGATGCAAGTCAAATGGAGTATTTACACTTAGATGTATGGACAGCTGATGTCATTGAAGATTTAGAAGTTTCTGCAATTAGAACTGGTCCAGTAGAAAATGCAGTAACATTACCTTTAACAGCGGATCAATGGACTAGTATAGATATACCGATGTCTGCTTACACGGATCAAGGATTAACTTTAGCTGATCTTATTCAATTAAAATTTGTTGCACCTAACCAATGGGCAGCAGGTACAGTTTTTATAGATAATATTTATTTTTATAAAGAAGCTTCAGTTCCTACTTCTGTAGCTGGTACATGGAAAGTAGCACCAGAAGCTGGTTCGCTAGCTGTTGGTCCATCTGCAGGTTCATCAGAATGGTGGGCAATAGATGATGCTGGAGTAACTCAAAGAGCATGTTTTTATGATGATACTTATGTTTTTGGAAGTGATGGGTCATTTAATAATGTTTTAGGTGTAGATACTTGGATTGAAGGATGGCAAGGTAGTGCTGATTCTTGTGGATCACCTGTTGCACCACATGATGGGTCAAATGCCGCTACTTATGTCCATGACGAAACTGCAGGTACTATTACCATTAATGGTACAGGAGCATATTTAGGAATACCAAAACCAATTAATACAGGAGAACTTTCAAATCCTGCTGATGCACCTGCATCAATTACATATACGATTACATTAGCTGATATCAATACAATGATAGTTGGTATAGAAGCTGGTAGTGGTACGTTTTGGACTTATAAATTAATAAGAGATGGAGCGGTAGCTTCGCCAATGGCAGGTACTTGGACAGTAGCACCTGAAGCTGGTTCTTTAGCTGTTGGTCCAACTGAAGGCTCATCAGAATGGTGGTCAATTGACGATGCTGGTGTAACACAGAGAGCATGTTTTTATGATGATACTTTTGTGTTTGGTACTGATGGTACATTTAGTAATGTACAAGGAGCAGATACATGGGTAGAAGCTTGGCAAGGTGTTGGAGCAGATAGCTGTTCTACTCCAGTAGCACCACATGATGGTTCAAATGCTGCGACGTACTCTTATGATGCGTCAGCAGGTACAGTGACTTTAAACGGAACAGGTTCATATTTAGGAATACCAAAGCCAATTAATACAGGCGAACTTTCAAGTCCTGCTGATGCACCTGCATCAATTACATATAATGTCGACTTTATTGATTCTAATACGGTTACAATTAGAATCGAAGCTGGTCCTGGTGTTTTTTGGATGTATAAGCTTGTTAAAATTTAAAAATGAAAAAGATGAAAAATTTAAAATATGTTATGTTTCTTTTCCTTTCACTTGCTTTAATGGTAAGTTGTGATGAAGAAACCTATGAATTTGGTGATATTACCACTCCAACTAACTTGCAGGTTTCTGCAGAAATAGTAGGTCAAGATGCAGATAACCCTTATGGTGATGGTAGTGGTACTGTAAATTTTACTGCAATAGCTGATGATGCAATCACTTATAAGTATTCTTATGATAATAGTCAAGAGTTAGCACCTTTAGGGACAATAGCTTATAACTTTTCTAATTTAGGTGTCAATACATATACGTTAACAGTAATAGCAATTGGTACTGCTGGTAACTCTGCATCAACAACTATTGATGTAGACGTTTTAGCAACGTATTCTCCACCACAAGATTTATTAGATGCCTTAATAGGAGATGGTTCAAAAGTTTGGAGAATGAAATCAGAAGCAGCTGGCCATTTTGGCTTAGGTCCTGTAGGTGGCACAGTCCCTGCAGAATGGTATGGAGCTGGTCCTGAAGAAAAAGTTGGTGTAGGTATGTATGATGATCGTTTTATTTTTAATACAGATGGTACATTTACTTACATAACAAATAACACTAATGATGATGCTGGCACAGATACTTCAGGTACTGTATTTGGTAGAGATGGTTTAGTTAGTGATTTAGGTTCTGGAGGAACTTTAAATGGCGCAGATGTAGAAAATCTTCCATATTCTGATTACACAGAAGATTATGTTTTAATTGCACCAGGTGGTGCTGAAACCATTAGTTTAAGTGGTTTAGGGTTTATTTCTTATTACATCGGAGGAAGTCATAATTATGAGATTTTTGACAGATCTGTTCCAAATGAATTGGTATTAAGATCTACAGATGGTAATGGAGAATTTGATTGGTGGTTTACAATTACCTCAGAAGAGGAAGAACCAGATGTTGTGGTTGACTATGAATTAGTTTGGTCAGATGAGTTTGACACGGACGGTGCGCCAGATGCTGCAAACTGGACATACGACCTTGGCGCAGGTGGCTGGGGAAATGGAGAAGCTCAAACCTACACAGATAATGCAGAAAATGTAATCGTAGAAGGTGGGTTCTTAAAAATTACAGCGAAAGCAGATGGAAGTAGCTATACTTCAGCTCGTATAAAATCTATTGGTTTACAGGAATTTACTTATGGCAAAGTAGAAATAAGTGCAAAATTACCATCGGCTCAAGGAACTTGGCCGGCCTTATGGATGCTAGGAGCTAACTTTCCTACTGTAGGATGGCCAGCTTGTGGTGAAATTGATATAATGGAACAAACAGGAGGTGATAAAAACACAACTTTAGGGACTTGTCACTGGTTTGATAATGGAACTGCAGCCAATGCTAGTTATGGCGAAACTACTGCTGTTGCAAATGCTTCAACAGAATTTCATTTGTATTCAATAATCTGGAGTGAAGAAAGTATACAAATTTCATTAGATGATGTGCCATTTATGACATTATCTAATAGTGCTGATTTTCCTTTCAATGCTGATTTCTTTTTTATTATGAACATCGCAATGGGTGGAACTTTGGGAGGAACTATTGATCCTGCCTTTACTGAAGACACGATGGAAGTAGATTACATAAGAGTATATCAATAAGAAATATTGATTAATTTTTTTGAATTAGTTTTTTAAGGTCGAGCTATTTTCAGTTCGACCTTTTAAAAATTTTGTTTAAATACCAGTTATTTTGATTCTGTAGAATTACAGAATTCATTTTAAATTAAAAATAGATAGTACTACACCAATGACAAAGAATCCCATTTATATAGGAAATAAAAAAGCTTCAAATGACCAGTTAGATGTCAAAGGAGAACTTGTATCACTTTATAATGAAGACTATTATAAAATCTCAAATAGTGATAAAATGAGACCATTTTTTATGAGTCTTGTTAGTAATTCTAACCATTGGTTATTTATATCTAGTAATGGAGCGTTAACTGCAGGTAGAAAAAATGCAAATAATGCATTGTTTCCTTATTATACAGATGATAAAATCACTGAATCATTAGAAACAACTGGGAGTAAAACGATTATTCAGGTTCATAAAGACGGCAAGACGTTTTTATGGGAGCCGTTTTCTAATCGCTATCAAGGAGTTTATGCGACTAAGCGAAATCTTTACAAAAACAGTTACGGTAATAAAGTTGTTTTTGAAGAAATCAATGAAGACTTAGGTCTTACTTATCGATACCAATGGAACTCTAGTGACCAATTTGGTTTTGTGAGAAAAGCTGATATTATTAATGATACAAATGAAAAAGTTGATGTTACTATTTTAGATGGTATTCAAAATATTCTACCATATGGTTTGGCTTCAGATTTTCAAAATGCAACAAGTAACTTAATTGATGCGTATAAAAAGTGTGAATTAGAATCAGATTCTGGAATAGGAATATTTGCTTTGAGTGCCATAATTGTAGATAAAGCTGAGCCAAGTGAAGCTTTAAAAGCCAATACGGTATGGTCTTCAGGATTAGATAATCCTACGCATTTAATTTCATCTTTACAGTTAGATGCTTTCAGAAATGGTAAAACGATTACTGAAGAAAAAGATATCCGAGCAGAAAAAGGGGCTTACTTTATTGTTAAGGATTTAAGCTTAGAACCAAATGGAGAGCGCAGTTGGATGTTTGTGGCAGAAGTCAACCAAACAATAAGTGAAATTAATAATATTTCAGAAAAAATTAAAGGGAACACTAACCTCGAAGAGCTTGTACAGAAAGATATAGATGCTGGTACTAAAAATCTTCTAGAATTAGTTGGTGCTTCAGACGGAATTCAGCTTGGTGATGATAAATTAAGAAACACAAGACATTTTGCAAATACACTTTTCAATATTATGAGAGGTGGCATCTTTGATGACGATTATAAAATTGAAAAAGAAGATTTTGTAAAGTACATATCTAAGGCCAATAAAAAGGTATCAAAGAGTAAAGAAGAAATTTTAAATAGTTTACCTAAAATCTTCAATGTAGATTATATTAAAGATATTGCTGATCAAGATGATGATAGTAATTTTAAAAGACTCTGTTACGAATACCTGCCATTAAAATTTAGTAGAAGACATGGAGATCCAAGTAGACCTTGGAACAAGTTTTCTATTAACACACGTAGTGAAATAGATGGTTCTAAAATTTTAGATTACGAAGGTAACTGGAGAGATATTTTCCAAAACTGGGAAACACTAGCGCATTCTTATCCTGCCTTTATGGAAGGGATGATTCATAAGTTTTTTAATGCAACTACTTTTGAAGGTTACAATCCTTACAGAGTAACAAAAGATGGATTTGACTGGGAAGCCATTGAGCCAGATGATCCATGGTCTTATATTGGTTATTGGGGAGATCATCAAATTATCTATCTATTAAAGTTTTTAGAGTTTATTGAAAAGCATTATCCAAATAAATTAGAGAGTAGTTTTACACAAGATGTGTTTGTATATGCTAACGTACCTTATAAAATTAAGAGCTATCAAGACACTTTAAAAAATCCTAAGGATACTATCGATTTCGATTACGAATTACACGATAAAATTAACACAGTAAAAGACCGTTTAGGTGCAGATGGTGCTTTATTGAGAGATGAAAACTATTTCATTCATAAAGTCAACCTTATAGAAAAATTATTAGCAACTGTTTTAGCTAAAGTATCTAATTTTATACCAGAAGGCGGAATTTGGTTAAACACACAACGACCAGAATGGAATGATGCCAATAACGCATTAGTTGGTAATGGTGTGTCTATGGTAACCTTATATTACCTAAGACGATTCATTAATTTCTTTGAAGGCATTGTACAAGATTCTTCAAGTTCAGAATACAATCTTTCAGTTGAATTAAAAACGTTTTTCGAAAGTGTTGTTTCAACATTAAATGGCAATTTAAAAGTCTTATCAGGAAAAGTATCTGATAAAGAAAGAAAAACAATTTTAGATGGATTAGGTACTGCTGGTAGCGATTATAGATTAAAAATTTATGAAACAGGATTTTCTAGTGATAAAGAATCTATTTCAAAAGAAGGGTTATTAGAATTCTTCACGGTATTAAAGCAGTATTTAGACCATACAATAAAAGCAAACAAGCGGGTAGATAATCTTTATCACGCTTATAATTTAATGACCGTTGAAAATGATACAGAAGTGTCAATTTCATACTTACCAGAAATGTTAGAAGGTCAGGTTGCTGTTTTAAGTTCAGGATACTTAGAGCCAAAAGAAGCTTTAGGTTTACTAGATGCTTTAAAAACTAGTGCACTTTTTAGAGACGACCAATACAGCTATATTTTATATCCAAATAAGCAATTATCACGCTTTGTAGATAAAAATAATATTCCATCTGCATCTGTTGAAAAATCAAAGTTATTGAAGCAATTGATTGCTGATAATAATACTCAGATTATAGAGAAAGATGTTTTAGGAGCATATCATTTTAACGGTAATTTTAATAATGCAGAGAGCTTAAAAACGGCTCTTAACCAATTGCCAGAAGGGAAATATGATGACTTAATTGCATCTGATAAAACGTTATTATTAGACATTTTTGAAGAGATGTTTGACCATAAATCTTTCACAGGTCGTTCAGGTACATTCTACGGTTATGAAGGTTTAGGGTCTATTTATTGGCATATGGTATCTAAGTTATTATTAGCAACTCAAGAAAACTGTCTATTGGCAGTAGCAAATAATGAAAGCGAAGAAACTATAGGCAGATTATTAGAACATTATTACGAAATTAACGAAGGCATTGGTGCCCATAAGTCACCAGAATTATATGGTGCTTTTCCAACAGACCCATACTCTCATACACCAGGTGGAAAAGGCGCACAGCAACCAGGTATGACTGGTCAGGTAAAAGAAGATGTGTTATGTCGTTTTGGAGAATTAGGTGTTTTTGTAGAGGACGGCAAACTATTTTTTAACCCAAGATTATTAAGAACTGAAGAATTTTTAAGCGAAGCAAAAACATTCAAATACACAGCTATCGGTAAGGAGTTGAAAATAATTTCACTAGAAAAAGGGTCACTTTGTTTTACATATTGCCAAGTTCCGGTTATGTATAAATTGGAAGACAATAATAGAGTCGAAGTGATTTATAACGATGGTTCAACTTCTAAGTTTGATGATTTAAAACTTGATGAAACTACAAGTGATAAAATTTTCAATCGTACTGGAGAAGTGAATCAAATTATTGTATCTGTAAAAAAGTAATTAAAAACACTAAGCATGAATAAGAGTTTAAAATTATCGGTTTTTGTTTTTGTAATACTTTTTATGTTTTCATGTAATGATGCAAAAAAAGAGAGTAAGGAAGAACCGGTTAAAGAAGAACAAGTTGTGAATGCAAAAGAGATATTAGGAAATCCAGATTATTTAGCGATTTCTTACGGTGGTTATAGACAAAAGGATAGAAATATTCAACCAACAATTCCAGAGCTTAAGGAAGATATGAAAATCTTAAGCGCAATGGGTGTAAAAGTGCTGAGAACCTATAATGTGCACTTTGACCAAGCGGCAAATCTTTTAAAAGCAATAGATGAATTAAAAATTGAAGATTCTGAATTTGAGATGTACGTAATGCTCGGTATTTGGATTGATTGTAAAAGCGCATTCAATTGGGAAAACGGAGAACCAGACCATAATCAAGAAAGTGAACGAAATCCGGTTGAAGTTAAAACTGCAGTTGCATTAGCAAAACAATATCCAGACATCGTAAAAATTCTTGCCGTTGGTAATGAAGCTATGGTAAAATGGGCAACAAGTTATTTTGTGCAACCGTGGATTATTTTAAAATGGGTAAATCATCTTCAAGAGTTAAAACAAAAAGGAGAGTTACCAGCAGATTTATGGATTACCAGTTCAGATGATTACACATCTTGGGGAGGAGGAGATGCTATTTATCATACAGAAGATTTAGTGAAGTTAGCGAATGCTGTAGATTATGTTTCTATGCATACCTATGCCTATCATAATTCGCATTATAATCCAGAATTCTGGAAAGTTCCTGAAAGTGAAGAAAGCTTAACTGATAAAGAAAAAATTGATGCAGCTATGTTGCGTGCATTAGATTTTGCCAAAACGCAATATGATTCAGTTTCAAATTACATGAAAAGTATTGGAGTTGATAAACCTATTCACATTGGTGAGACTGGTTGGGCATCAATTTCTGGAGGTCATTATGGTAAAAATGGCTCTAGAGCTACAGATGAATATAAACAAGGATTGTATTATAAGCATATGCGTAATTGGACGAATGAAGAAAACATCTCAGTTTTTTATTTTGAAGCTTTCGATGAACAATGGAAAGACGCAGAGCATGAACTAGGTTCCGAAAATCATTTTGGGTTAATTAACTTAAAAAGCGAAGCCAAATATCCATTATGGAATTTAGTAGATGACGGAACATTTGATGGTTTAACCAGAGATGGAAAACCAATTACTAAAACTTATAATGGGAATTTAGAAGAATTAATGAAAGATGTATTAGTGCCAAATACAGATTATCCAAGAGATTAATAATGAGAAAAATAGTAGTCATAGCCATAAGTTTTATTGTTTTTTTATCGTGTAAAAATGAATCTGAAAAAGCTACTGCTTCAGTTAATCCTGAAGTACAAGTAAGTGATGTTGTATCTGTTTCTGGGAGACAATTAATGGTAAATGATGAATCTTATTTAATTAAAGGTATTTGCTATCATCCAGTTCCAAAAGGAGCGTCTACTAAAAGAGATTTTGGGACTTTGATACAAGATTTAAAACTCATGGTCGAGGCCGGAATTAATACCATTAGAGTGTATTCGCCAATTGAAGAAGAACAAGTTTTAGATGAGATAAATAAAGCAGGCTTAAAAGTAATTATTGGCTTTGGTTACAATCAAGGTGGTAAAAATGATATTGTTTCAGGTTCATTTGTTGATTATGTCAATAAATACAAAAACCATAATGCTATTTTAATGTGGGAATTAGGTAACGAATATAACTATCATCCAGAATGGTTTGATGGTGATATAAAAAACTGGTACACTGCAATGAATGATGCTGCAGCATTAATTCATAAAAACGACCCTGCTCACCCTGTCACTACAGCACATGGCGATTTGCCAAAAGAATTAGCGAGTTCTATGAGTCCGAATATTGATGTTTGGGGAATGAACGTGTACCGTTCAGTTAGACCAGAAACTATTTTTAAAGAGTGGAAAGAAGTCAGTGATAAACCAATGTATTTATCAGAAACGGGAGCTGACAGCTACATGCAAATTGCTAAAGATGGCTATGCACAAGGTGTAAATGAATTAGCGCAAGCGGATGCTACAGATATTATTTTAAAGGCAACTTTTAAAGGTCAAGATATTTGTTCTGGAGTCACGTTATTTCAATTTACAGATGGTTGGTGGAAAGCCGGAAACAATAACGTCCAAGATACAGGTGGAGCTGCACCAAATAGTACAGGTGTCCCTTTTGATGGTAGCCCAAATGAAGAGTTTTGGGGTATTGTAGATATTGATAGAAATAAGAAAAAAGTATATGATGTTGTTAAAGACATTTATACTAATGTAAATAAAACAACTAATTAAAAAACACATGAAAACGATAAGATATAGCATATTAGCACTCTTAATTTTTACTGTAATGAGTTGTAATTCTGAAAAAAAAGAAAGTAAAAACTTAAATGTTGAGGTTTATGAAACTTCAGAAAGCGGGAATAAACTCACTAGAATTACCGAGTTTTCTAAAGTAGATTCTTCAGCGGTTATAAAATTATTACCAGAGCAAAAATTTCAAACTATAACAGGTTTTGGTGGTTCGTTTACGGAATCTTCAGCTTATTTATTAAACAAGTTGAGTAAAAGGAATCGCGATACTATTCTTCAAGCTTATTTTGCTGAAGATGGTGCACGTTATTCATTAACAAGGACTCATATTGCGTCTTGTGATTTTTCATTAAATAATTATACTTACGCACCAGAGGCAGATGATATGGAATTGAAAAGCTTCAATATTGAAGAGGACCGTGATGATTTAATTCCTATGATAAAAGATGCTCAGGCTATTTCTCAAGATGGATTTAAAATTATTTCTTCACCTTGGTCTTCACCACCATGGATGAAAGATAACAAAGCCTATGTTGGAGGAAAATTGTTACCTAAATACTACGATGTATTCGCATTATATTTTTCAAAATATTTAGAAGCTTATAAAGCCGAAGGGATTGATATTTGGGGACTGACGCCTGTTAATGAACCACACGGAAATGGGAATAATTGGGAAAGTATGCACTTTTCACCGGAAGAGGAAACTGATTTTGTGCAAAACCATTTAGGTCCTAAGTTAGAAGCTGACGGTTTTGGCAAAGTGAATATTCTAGGTTACGACCAAAATAGAGCTGGCTTAAATGACTGGGTAGATGCAATGTTTAAGGATGAAGCATCTTCAAAGTATTTTGCAGGTACAGCAATTCATTGGTACGAAAGTACATTTGATTACTTACCAGAAGCATTGCAATATGCACATAATAAAGCACCAAACAAATATCTTATTGAAACTGAAGGTTGTGTAGATTCTGAAATCCCGAAATGGGAAGATGATGCATGGTATTGGAAAAAAGAAGCTACAGATTGGGGTTGGGATTGGGCTTCGCCAGAAGACAAACACTTACACCCAAAATATGCACCAGTAAATCGTTATGCCAGAGATATCATTGGTTGCCTTAACAATTGGGTAGATGGATGGGTAGATTGGAACATGGTTTTAGATAAACAAGGTGGTCCAAATTGGTTCGAAAATTGGTGTGTTGCACCAGTCATTGTAGACCCAGTAGCTGATGAGGTGTACTTCACACCATTGTATTACACTATGTCTCATTTTAGTAAATACATAAGACCAGGAGCAGAAGTTATTGGTGTAGAAAATGCCGATGCCGATTTAATGGTGACTGCAGCTAAAAATCCAGATGGTTCAATTGCTGTTGTATTATTCAACGAAGGTAAAATGTCTAAAGGCTTTACGTTAATACTTGGTGAAGAAACGGTAAAAGTAAAGATTAATCAACAAGCTATTCAAACGATTTTAATTCCAACTAAAACTAAATAATATGTCCACATTAACCAATAAAGTTCCGTTAGGTCAAAAAGTTGCATTTGGATTGGGTATGCTCGCTAATCAAATGTTTCCCGCTGTTATTGGTATTTTTATTGTGGTATTGGTTAAAGATTTAGGTTTTCCAGGTTGGATGTGGGGCGTTATTTCCCTCGTTCCAAGACTTTTTGATGCCATTACAGACCCAATTATGGGTTATATCTCAGATAATACTAAATCGCGTTGGGGAAGACGTAGACAATATGTTTTTATCGGAGCCGTATTAATGGGTGTTGCCTTTGTAATTATGTGGCAGCTCTTTAGAGAAAATTCACTAGACTATAACTTTTGGTATTTCTTATTATGGTCGTTTGTGTTTTATTTAGGCTTAACGATTTTTAGCGTGCCTTACGTAGCAATGGGTTATGAAATGAGTGATGATTTTCATGAGCGTACAAGCATCATGGCAGTCGCACAATGGATTGGCCAATGGGCTTGGGTAATTGCACCTTGGTTTTGGGTTATTATGTACGATCCAGAATGGTATCCTACTGCTGATGTTGCAGTACGAGAATTGGCCATTTGGGTCGGAATTATATTTGCAATTTGCGCTATGGTACCAGCCATATTTATAAAAAGTAAATCCACAGTCAATGAAGATTATTCACCATTAACCTTGAAGAATATTGGTGGTAGTTTAAAAGAAATTGGAAATAATTTTGTGGAGGCATTCAAATCAGTGCCATTTAAAAAACTTTGTTTTGCTACATTTTTTGTTTTCAATGCTTTTAATACTGTAGCGAGTTTCACATTTTTTATTATCGTCTATTATCTTTTTAATGGCGATGCTGCAGCTGCAGGTATTTGGCCAACGTTATTTGGGAGTGTTGGTGCTCTAGTGACTACGTTTCTTGTAATTCCTATAGTCGCTAAAATGTCGAAAGTTCTAGGAAAGAAAAAAGCATTTATGGTATCACAAGGTATTTCAGTGATAGGTTATATTATGTTGTGGTTCTTATTTATTCCTGGAAAACCTTATATGTTTTTATTCGCATTGCCTTTCTTTTCTTTTGGAATAGGTGGCTTGTTTACTCTTATGATGTCTATGACGGCAGATGTAATAGATTTAGATGAACTAAAAACAGGTAAACGACGTGAAGGTGTTTTTGGTGCGATATACTGGTGGATGGTAAAATTTGGTTTTGGAATTGCAGGCGGATTAAGTGGAGCAATTTTGTCAATTATTGGGTTTGATTCTGCTATAGATGTGCAAACCGAAGGCGCTATTACTGGACTAAGATTATTCTTTACCGGATTTCCAATATTAGGAACTCTTGCTGCCATGTATATAATGCGTAACTATGATTTAACAGAAGAACGCTCTAATGAAATTAGGGCAGAATTAGATAGTCGTAAACCTGTAGAATAGTTAAGATATCAAAAGAAAACACTGAATTATGTCTATTAGAGAAGAGAAATTTTTTGCGTTAGGGTCTACAGAATGCGCTCATAAAGATATAAATGAGTTAAAAACTTTATATAAAGAATATTTATCTCAAGGCACACATGGACTTTGTTTTAGTCCTTATATGGATGGGCAAGAACCTGGTGATGAACTTTCGGAAGCTCAAATAAGAAGACGAATCGAAATCATAAAACCTTATACAAAATGGATTCGTTCATTCTCTTGTACTGAAGGTAATGAGCTAATTCCAAAAATAGCTAAAGAGTATGGCTTAAAAACATTAGTTGGTGCATGGTTAGGTGATGATAAGGAAATTAATAAAAATGAAATTGCTGGACTTATAGAATTAGCAAATCAAGGCTATGTAGATATTGCGGCCGTAGGTAACGAAGTAATGTATCGTGGTGATTTAACAGAAGAAGAACTGATTCAGCATATTTATAATGTAAAACAATCAATTAAGAATGTTCCGGTTGGGTATGTAGATGCATACTACGAGTTTGCTGACCGTCCTAATATCACAGAAGCCTGTGATGTTGTTTTAGCAAATTGTTATCCGTTTTGGGAAGGCTGCGACCAAGATTATGCTTTATTATATATGAAAGATATGTATAATAGAGCCTTAAAAGCAGGTCAAGGAAAAAAAGTAATTATTACAGAAACAGGTTGGCCAAATAAAGGTTCTAATCTATATGGTGCTTTTCCTTCAGAAGAAAATGCTATAAAGTATTTTATCAATTCCCAACAATGGTCTAAAGAGGAAGATATAGATATGTTCTACTTTTCATCTTTTGATGAATCTTGGAAGGTTGGTCCGGAAGGTGATGTTGGTGCTTCTTGGGGAATTTGGGATAAAAATGAACAACTTAAGTATTGACTATTCAACCGGTTTTTAATTATGAATAAATACTAGAGATTTCATAATTCCATATATTTACTATATTCAGATAATTCTATATTTATTATGAAGAACATTAAGATTCAATTTATAGTAGCAAGTACACTTTGCCTATTCCTTCTTAACTGCAATCAAAGGCCAAAAAGAGATTTATATCCTGAAACTTTAACAGGTGGTTTTGAACTATTATCAGCCGAAAGAACAGGAATAGATTTTAATAATGCTATTACAGAATCAGAGAAAGTAAATCATTTATACTACAACCAATTATATAGTGGAGCAGGTGTTGCCATAGGAGATATAAATAATGATGGTTTGCCAGATATTTTCTTTTGTGGTAATCAAGTTAGTGACAGATTATACTTTAATAAAGGGGATTTAAAATTTGAAAATATTACGAAATCATCTCGTGTAGCAAGAAATTCGGGTTGGTCTTGGGGAGTAACGATGGCAGACGTCAATAATGATGGATATCTAGATATTTATGTCAGTAGAAATGGTGAATCTATGAAGCCCGAAGATCGAAAAAATCAACTTTTAATAAATAATCAAGATTTGACTTTTACAGAGTCAGCTAGCCTTTATGGACTCGCAGATGCTGGGTTTTCTTCTCAAGCTGTATTTTTTGATATGGATAATGATGGTGATTTAGATATGTATCAAGTCAATCAACTTCCAGATGCTAGATTATTTAGACGTTATTCTAATATTCCTAAAAAACGTGAAGTATATTACAAAGACAAACTTTACAGAAATGACAATGGGAAATACAAGGATGTTTCAGAAGAGGTTGGGATTTCGCGAGACATGACCTATGGTTTAAGTGTTAGTGCTTCTGATTTTAATAATGATGGTTGGACAGATTTATACATCGCTAATGATTATGACAAGCCAGACATCTTATATTATAACAATGGAGATGGGACATTCAAAAACGTTACCGACGAAAAACTAAAACATATTTCTCAATTTAGTATGGGTACAGATACTGGTGATATTAATAATGATGGATTAATGGATTTAATCACATTAGATATGGCATCAGATGATCACTATAGATCTAAAACGAATATGGGATCTATGAGCGCTGAAAAATTTCATAAGCTGGTTGATGAAGGAAATCATTATCAATACATGGCTAATACACTTCAAGTAAATAATGGAAGTAGTTTTTCTGATATTGCTAATATTGCCAGAATATCTAAAACGGATTGGAGTTGGGCAGGTTTGTTAGTTGATTTAGATAATGATGGCTTAAAAGATATTATAATTTCAAATGGTGTTAAGAAAGACGTTAGAAATAATGATTTTTTAACAGGTTTAAATGAAAAGCTAAAGACCGATTCTCAAGATTTTTACGAAATGACAAAATCGGCACCTTCTGTACCTCTGTCTAATCATGCATTTAAAAATACAGGTAATTATAAATTTGAAAAAGTCGAAGAAAAATGGGGATTTGATACACCGAGTTTTTCTAGCGGAATGTCTTATGGAGATTTAGATAACGATGGCGATTTAGACGTTGTGGTAAATAACATGGAAGTTTCTGCATTTATTTATGAAAATAAAACCAATGGTAATTTTCTTAATATTAAATTAAAGGGTTCAGAAAAGAATACGTTTGGTTATGGTGTAAAAGCTATAATTCATCATAATGGTAAAACGCAAACGGCAGAGAATGTAGTAACTCGCGGTTACCTATCGTCTGTAGAATCTGGATTATTCTTCGGCTTAGGAAAAGATACAGAGGTTAATAAAGTTGAAGTTATTTGGCCAAACGGAAAAACTAATATAATTAAGAATGTTGGTGCAAATAAAGAACTGGTTGTTAGTTATGACGATGCTAAGATCACATCAAAAATTCAGGTTAGTAAAACGACAATATTCAATGAAGCTAAGGCTTCAGATATTGGTATTTCATTTGTTCATAAAGAAAATAGTTTTAATGAATATGAAGAAGAGGTTTTATTGCCTCATAATATTTCCCAGAATGGACCATTTACAGCAACAGCAGATATTAATAACGACGGATTAGAAGATTTATTTATTGGTGGTGCATTAGGTCAACAAGGTATACTTTATTTACAAAAAAGTGATGGTAGTTTTGTTGAGAGTTCATCTCAACCTTGGGCAAAAGACAAGGATTCAGAAGATCAAGGTGCTCTATTTTTAGATGTGGATGGTGATAGCGATTTAGATTTATATATCACTAGTGGAGGAAGTGAGTATCCTCAAGGTAGCAAATTATTAAAAGATAGATTATATATTAATGATGGTTTAGGGCAATTCATTAAAAACGATAAAGCATTACCTAATATTTTTGAAAGTACTATATGCGTTAAATCATCTGATATAGATAAAGATGGAGATTTAGATTTATTTGTTGGTACAAGACTTAAATCTGGACAATACGGTTTTCCTGCGAGTAGTTATATACTTATTAACACTAATGGTATCTACACTAGGGCTTCAAATGAAGTTGCTGTAGATTTAAATAACTTAGGAATGGTTACAGATGCTGTTTTCTCAGATATAGATAACGATGGTGATGAAGATTTATTAATTGTAGGCGAATGGATGGAAATCAATATTCTTGAAAATAATAAAGGAATTTTTGGAAATAGTGCAGATAAATTTGGTTTAAAAAATACAAGAGGTTTATGGTGGTCTATTAGCGCAAGTGATATAGATAACGATGGAGATGATGATTACATAATAGGAAACCTTGGACTAAATAATAAATTTAAAGCTTCAGTAGAGCATCCTTTTAAAGTATATGTTAATGATTTTGATGGCAACGGAACCAATGATGTCGTGCTTGCAAAATTCTATAAGGATGATTATGTGCCAATGAGAGGAAGAGAATGTACGAGTCAGCAAATGCCATATGTCGCCGAGAAATTTAAAGACTATCATAGTTTTGCCTCTTCAAAATTAATAGATATTTTGCCCGAAGATAAAGTTAAAGATGGTGTGGTTTATGAAATTTCAAATTTTGAAAGTATTATTTTAGTAAATGAAGATGGTCAATTAGTTAGAAAATCCTTACCTATTGAAGCACAGTTATCACCTATTAAATCTTCTATTGTGATGGATTTAAATAAAGATGGTAATAAGGATATCATAACATTTGGAAACCACTACGGAGTAGAAGTTGAAACAACACGTTATGATGCAGGTTTTGGAAATGTTCTTTTGGGTGATGGCAATAATAACTTTATAAATATGTCTGCAATAGAAAGTGGACTTTACATTTCTTTAGATAGTAGGGATGCTAAAATAATAAAACAAAGCAATAGTAATTTATTGGTTATTAGTAACAATAATGATTCGGTTTCTGTTTTTAAGTTTTAAAAATAAACGGTTATTTTATATTGTAACGACATTAAGTATTCCGTTTTTATATTAAAGTTTAATAAGGCAATTAATTATAATATGAGTTTTTTAAGTCAAATTACTATCTATGTTAGATTAAGGAAACACAACGGCTTTGTTATTAAACACTACATTACCCATACAAAGCTTAATTTATTTGTACAGTGTTGATTATTGTAAGATTAAAAAAATATCATCAATCCTTATGTTTGCTGGTCTTATTATTGATTTCATATAAAAAATAATGTTTTATTGAGATGTATGTATTTTGTAGTGAATATTTTTTGGATATCAGTAATATTTCAACTTAAATTTAATGCATTCAATAATTAGGCGGATTAGTTGGGTTTGCAAAACACATATTAAAAACCAAAATTATTGATTTTACTAATTAATTAAAACAACAAATTATGATGAAAAAAATTACTTTAATGTTTACGCTTTTGGTAGTGTCCTTTGGGTATTCACAATCCTTGCCATTTGATTTTAGTGACCCAATTCAATTGATGACAGGGCAAGAAGGAACTTCGGCAAGTTTAATTGATGACGCAGGTAACGATGTTATGGAAGTTGTGGGTGGAATGACAGATTGGGATCATGTAGCTATTACTTTCGCTGAGAATGTTGACCTTTCTGACGATAGTAATAATACTATGACGTTAAGAATTAAACCAACAACGGATCTAGGAACTAGAAACCACATTTTAAAATTTGAAGGTGGAGTAGATGGAGATGCTGCAACAGAGATGCCGTTTACAAGTACTGGTACAGATTGGCAAGATATCACTTTAGATATGCCAGCTGGAGCCGGAAATTATTCTAGCATGATTATTTTTACAGACGCAGGTGGAGGAACCGCTACAGGTACTTATTTAATAGATGATGTGGCTTGTAGTTGTGGTAACATTGCTCCACCACCAGCACCAGAAGCTATATTGCCAATAGATTTTAGTGATGCTTTTGAGTTGTTTGCGGCAGGTGGTTCTACACCTAGCTTAACAACAGATCCCCTAGATGCTACAAATGCTGTTATGCAAGTAGATGGAGGTGCAGGAGATTGGGATAATGTAACAATCAATTTTGCTCAAAATGTTGACCTTTCAGATGATACTAACAATACTATTACTTTTAGAATTAACCCGTTAAATGGTACAGGTAGTAATAATCACTTATTAAAGTTTGAACAAGGTACAACAGCACCTACCGAAGTTGCATTTACTACAACAGGGACTGGGTGGCAAGATGTAAGTTTAGATTTTCCTGCAGGTTTAGGTAATTATGCCTTAATGGTTTTATTTACTGACGCTGGTTCTACTGGTCAAGATGTTTATTTAGTTGACGATTTTGCAGGAGCTACAAATATTGTTCCCGTTGAGGATCCAGAAGCTGCACCTTTACCAACTTCTGTAGATGGTGACACTTATAGCATTTACAATGATACAAATGGTTATACAACAGTATTTCCAGTAATTTATTCTTTCGGAACAATTGATGGTGAACCAGATTTGGATTCAGGAGCAGGAGTTAATCAAGCTTTAAAATGTGATTTTTCTTTTTCAGGGTTTGGACAAGGAGAAGGTGGTCCAGATGATGTTTCAGCATACAATTTTGTGAATTTCATGTATTGGGCTGCACCAGGTGTACCTGGTTTTCAGTTCAGAATGATTAGTAATGATGGAGGTGTTGGAGAATATGCTTATGAAATAGGAACACAAGAAGCTGTTGTAACTGGTCAATGGACTCAGGTATCAATACCAATGTCTTATTTTACAGGTTTAGGCTTTTCCAGTACTAACTTTTTTCAATGGAAGGTTGAAGCATTTATGGAAGTTGTAACAGATCCAGGAATTGTATTTATTGATAATATTATTTTAACGCAAACCGCATTATCTGTTAATCAGTTTGATACGGCTCAATTTAGTGCTTACCCTAATCCTACAAATAATGATTGGAATATCTCTAGTAGTGTGCGTATAAACACTATTTCTGTATTTGATGTTTTAGGAAAGGAAGTGATTTCTTTAGCGCCTAACGCAAATGAAGCTGTAATTGATGCTTCGTCATTAAAAACAGGAATGTATTTTGCTAAAATAGAAGGTGATAATGGTTCAAAAACCGTAAAATTGATTAAAGAATAAGATTAATAGCAATAAATTTATCTTTTTAAAAAAGTGTGTTTATATTATTTAAACACGCTTTTTTTATTAATTAACCTTGGATGTTTTAACTTAGTAGTGAAATCATCATTGAAAAATTAAATTGTATAGATTGAAAAGAATAGTTTACATCATACTTGTAGTTATATTTAATATGAGTTGCTCTCAAAGCAACCAATCTGCAGATATTAATATTGAAAAAAAGGCCAACGATTTAATTAAAGAAACGAGTCCTTATTTACTTCAACACGCTTATAATCCGGTAAATTGGAAGGCTTGGAATAATGAATCTTTAGAACTAGCAAAAGTGGAAAATAAATTAATTGTTATTTCTGTAGGTTATTCGGCTTGTCATTGGTGCCATGTAATGGAAGAAGAAAGTTTTGAAAACGATTCTATAGCAAAACTCATGAATGAAAATTTTATTAATATAAAAGTAGATCGTGAGGAACGACCAGATGTTGATCAAGTTTACATGAATGCCGTTCAATTAATGACAGGAAGTGGTGGTTGGCCATTAAACTGTATAGCTTTACCAGATGGAAGACCTGTTTTTGGAGGAACTTATTTCACAAAGAAACAATGGTCAAAAATTTTAAAGGATATGTCTAAGCTATACAAAGATGATCCAGAAAAAGTTATTGCCTTTGCAGAACAACTGACTGAAGGAGTAAAAAAATCTGACTTAATTACTATTAATAAAGAAGAGATTCAATTCAATCCATTGGCAATGAAAACAATGGTGAAGCAATGGAGAACTTCTTTAGATTTTAAGAATGGTGGGCGAGAAAAGGCACCTAAATTTCCAATGCCTAGTAATTTAAATATTTTGTTACGTTATAGTTTTCAATATGAAAATGAACAGATTCAAAATTATGTGATTAACACATTAAGTAAAATGGCCAATGGCGGATTGTATGATCAAATTGGAGGTGGTTTTTCAAGATATTCAGTAGATGAAAGATGGCATGTGCCTCATTTTGAGAAAATGCTTTACGATAACGCACAGTTAGTGAGTCTCTATTCTAAAGCGTATCAATTAACAAAAAATGAAGATTTTAAAAAAGTTGTCATTGAAACCATAGATTTTATTGAAAAAGAACTCACGCAAAGGGATGGTGCATTTTATTCGTCATTAGATGCAGATAGTTATAATGCTGATGGAGAATTGGAAGAAGGTATGTTTTATACTTGGACTTCAGAAGAATTAAAAGAAATTCTAAAAAGTGATTACAGTTTATTCAAGTCTTATTACAATATCAATGCCACTGGAAAGTGGGAAAAAGGCCAATACATTCTGTATAAAACAAAAACGGATGTTGAGTTTTCAAAATCTAACAATTTAGAATTACTAGAATTAGAAACTAAAATTCTGTCATGGAAAAATACACTCTATAAAGTAAGAAGTAGTAGAAATCGACCAAGAACTGATGATAAAATACTTACCTCATGGAATGCACTAATGCAAAAGGCTTACATTGATGCTTATCGTGTTTTTGGAAATTCGTCCTATCTAGAAAAGGCTATAAAAAACGCAAGTTTTATTAAAGAAAATCAAATTAACGCAGATGGTTCAATGTTTCATAATTTTAAAAATGGAAAAAGTACAATTGCTGGCTTTTCTGAAGATTATGCACATGCAATAGCAGCTTTTATAGAATTGTATCAAGCTACTTTTAATGAAGAATGGTTAAATTCTGCAAAGCAATTGGCGGATTATTCAATACAGCACTTTTTAAATAAAGAGAGTAGTATGTTTTATTTTACTTCAGATAAAGAAGAGAATTTAATAGCCAGAAAAACGGAAGTTTATGATGATGTAATTCCTTCCTCTAATTCTGTTTTAGCAGAGAGTTTATTCAAATTAGGGCATTATTATTCAAATAAAGAATATTCAGATTTAGCGAAGCAGATGTTAAGTAATATGAATGAAGATATAGAAGAATCACCATCTTCGTATTCAAATTGGTTAGTTTTGTATCTAAATTATTCTAATCCTTTTTATGAAGTTGGAATATCTGGAGATAATGCACAAGACAAATTGAAAGAACTAGATCAATCATATTTACCAAATGTCTTAATCTCTGGTGCTAAAGCTAAAAGTGAGTTACCTTTATTACAAAATAAATATATTGAAGGAGAAACTTATGTTTACGTTTGCGTAAATGGTACTTGTAAAATGCCAGTAACAAGTACTGAAAAAGCTTTAAGCCAAATATTAAAATAATCATTTTAATTAAACAAATATTTTTAAAAAGGTATAATTAGTAGTATCTTTTTTATTTAAAATAGAACTATAATGACAACACTCAAAGAATTAGCTGCGCTCTTAAATATTTCTGTATCAACAGTTTCTAAGGCTTTAAATGATAGTCATGAGATTAGTGAAAACACTAGGATACGTGTTAAAGAATTAGCAACAAAGCTTAATTATAAACCGAATAGAATTGCACAGCAATTAAAAACAAATAAGTCTAAAACAATTGGTGTGATTCTCCCAACAGTTACGAATCCATTTTTTGCAGAGGTTTTACATGGTATCGAGATGGCTGCAACAGACAGTGATTATGATATTATTGTTTGCCTTTCTAATGAAACTTTGCATAAAGAAAAACGTAGTTTGGAGTTGTTGTCTAATGGAAGTGTTGATGGGTTTATAATGGCTGTGGCAAGAGAAAGTCAAGTAAAAAAGCAAACGGATCATATTAAGGATATTATTAATAGTAAACTACCTGTATTAATGTTTGATCGTGTGGTAAATGAAATTGAATGTAGTAAAGTTATAGTCGATGATTTTCAATCTGTTTATGAAGCTACCGAACATTTAATTGTAAAAGAGAATAGAAAAAACATTTTATTAGTAAGCAATATAGAAGAATTAAGTGTTGGTAAACTTAGAATCGAAGGTTGCGCTAAAGCTGCAGCAGATCATAATCTAAAACTAGATATTTTAAAACTAGATCACGCATTAGATGCAGATGTAGAGACTAAAATTTATAATTATTTAAAAGAACATCAATCCATTGATGCGATACTTTCAATAGATCATGTTACCGGAATAGTTGCTATTAATATGGCTAAAAAATTGGGAAGAGATATACCTAAGGACTTATCTGTAGTAGGTTTTGGATATGAGCACACACAATTATTATCGAGTCCTAAAATTTCAATAATTCATCAGAAAGCACATAAAATAGGAGAAATGTCTACAAAACTACTTATTGATCATATAAACGATGAGGATTTAAATATACAGACCATAATAGTGCCAAGTGAATTAAAATTTAACGAGTCTGTTAAATAATAAATTTAAATATTGAGCATAAAAAAAGGCCTGATTAAATCAGACCTTTTTTTATTTGTTATAAAGGAATATTAAAGACCTTTAACTTTATTTGCAGCGGCATCAACAGCGTCAGTACCTGCTTTTTTAGCAGAATCTACAGCATCTTTACCAGTTTCTTTAGCGCTATCTACTGCACTGTTAGCAGCATCTTTTACGCTATCTACTGCATCACCAGCAGCTTCTTTTGCACTGTCTACAGCATTACCTGCAGCATCAACAGCTCCATCAGCAGCATCACCTACAGCTTCTCCTGCAGCATCAACAGCATCTCCTGCAGCATCAACAGCTCCTTCAGCAGCGTCACCTACAGCATCAGCAGCATCACCTACAGCTTCTCCAGCAGAATCAGCAGCGTTTTCAACAGCGTCAGCAGCGTTTTCAGCAGTTTCTCTACAAGAAGTGAATGATAAACCTAATACGGCAACTAGTGCTAAACTTAATACAACTTTTTTCATTTTAATAGTTTTAGTGTTAATTTTTGTTAATGTACGAAAATACTAATTTCAAAGTAATTTTAACATAATTTTTTAATTATTCTTCGTACATCTTTTGTATATACGTGTATGAAAATGGATTTGGACTATATTTCTATATTATTTTTTCATTTTTCTTTTGCCTTTCATACTAATATTGAAATTATATTTACCAAGTAAAACATTTACAATAGTTTAAATATGAAGAATCTCATTCTTAATTATAAGGTCTTATTACTAATAGCAACTTTCGGTTTTTCAATTTTAAGTTTTTCTCAAAATAATAGAAAAGAAAAAAACATTGTGGCTGCTGTAGATAACCATTCTAAAAGTGCTATTGAGTTGATTAAGAAATCAGTCAATATTAATAGTGGTACTATGAATTTTGAAGGTGTAAAGGAAGTTGGACTTTTATTTAAAATAGAATTAGATAAGTTAGGATTTAAAACAGAATTAACAAATGGTGAAGCCTACGGTAGAGCAGGTCATTTAATTGCTACTAAAAAGGGGAAAAAAGGTCCAAATTTTTTAATGATAGGACATTTAGATACGGTTTTTGAATTAGATAGTTCATTGCAAGAATATACGATGCATAACGATTCTATTATGAAAGGTCCTGGAGTTGCAGACATGAAAGGAGGAGACGTAATAATTATTTTAACCATGCAAGCCTTGAAGAAAGCAGGTGTCTTGGATGATATGAATATTGAAATAATAATGACGGGTGATGAAGAAAAAAGTGGCAAGCCACTAGAGTTGTCCAAAAAGGATTTAATTGATGCATCTAAACGTGCAGATATTGCTTTAGGGTTTGAAAATGGAGATAACAATCCAAAAACAATAGTTGTAGCAAGGAGAGGTTCTACAGATTGGAAACTAACAGTGACGGGAAATCCGGCACATTCGTCACAGATATTTACAGACGAAATAGGTACAGGTGCAATTTATGAAACTTCAAGAATTTTAAATGAGTTTTATATTCAATTAGCAAAAGAAAAAGATTTAACCTTTAATCCTGGTTTTATTATAGGAGGCACTAATTTAAAACCAGATGATAATGGAACAGGAGGTCATGCTTTTGGGAAAACCAATGTAGTTTCGCAAGAGACTATAGTTCGAGGTGATTTAAGAGCTGTCTCTTTGGAGCAATTAGAAAAAGCAAAAGAAACAATGCAAACGGTAGTTTCAGATAACTACCCAAAAACAAATGCGACACTAGAGTTTTCTTCTGGTGGATATCCACCATTATCATTAACAGATGGAAACACAGAATTGTTAGGATATTTTAATACCGTAAGTGAGGATTTAGGCTTTGGTTCTGTAACCGCAGTAAATCCAAGAAATGCTGGTGCAGCTGATATTTCATTTACATCAGAATATGTGGATATGGCTATTGATGGCTTAGGGTTAACAGGTGGAGGAGGTGATCATACCATCAATGAATCTGGAAATTTAAATACTGTAGCAACACAAGCAAAAATAACAGCAGTTTTAATGTATAGATTGGTGAATTCTAAATTTAAATAAAAAAATGGATTTATTTAATACAGAAATGATGACTAATCGTTTACCATATGATGGAGAAGTCTATTATTACGGTTCAATAATGCCTATTGATAAATCACAAGATTATTACAATAAATTACTGCAACATATTAATTGGGAAAATGATAAAGCTATAATTTTCGGAAAATTAATTGTTACAAAACGAAAAGTAGCTTGGTATGGAGATCAGCCATTTAATTACACCTATTCTAAAACTACTAAATCAGCTTTAACTTGGAATAAAGAACTTCTAGAACTAAAAGAATTGGTGGAAAATAAAACAGGAGAATCATTTAATTCGTGTTTACTCAACTTGTATCACAATGGAGATGAAGGCATGGCTTGGCATAGTGATGGAGAAAAAGATTTAAAAAAGAACGGAGCTATAGCCTCTTTAAGTTTTGGAGCTGAACGCAAATTTTCTTTCAAGCATAAAGTAACCAAACAAAATGTTTCTTTTCAATTAGAAAAAGGTGGTTTGTTAGTGATGACAGGAGAAACGCAAACCCATTGGTTACATCGATTACCACCAACAAAAAAAGTAAAAACACCAAGAATAAATTTGACTTTCAGAACTATAAAATCCTAATTTGACTGAATTTAGGATTCTAAATATTCCATAATCTTAATAACAGCTCCTCTGTTTTTATCGATATAATCCTTAGTGATTTTACCTTGGTTATTTCTTGAGGTTTCATCTGTAATCAAATCATTTAATTTAGAGTTAAAAACAACAGAGTTTGATATACTAGTAACACCTCCCAATTCAATTAGCCTTATAGCTTCTGGGAAGTTTTTATAATTTTCACCGATAAGAATCGGAATTTCAAAAACAGCTGGCTCCAATATATTGTGTAGGCCAGTTGTGCCAGCGCCACCACCAACATAAGCGATATCTGCGTAGCTATATACTTTACCTAAATAGCCAATTGTATCTAAAATAAAGACTTTATAATCCTCTAAATTGTCAGTATCGGTTAAGTCAGAAAAACAAATAGTTTTTACTTTTAACTGCGCTTTAAGTGAAGTAACATAACTCGCCTTTATGTTATGTGGCGCAATCACAAATTTAACTTCGGTATTGGTGTTATTATTTATAAAGTCGAGGTATAACTTATCATCGTCTGGCCATGTGCTTCCAAAAACAACGCATAGTTTTTCGTTTTTAAATTTTTCAATAAATGAAACAGTATTATCGACTTTTAGTTGATTTGTAACCCGGTCAAAACGTGTGTCTCCAGAAACTGAGACGGAATTATAGTTAATGCTTTCAAGTAACAATTTCGAATTTTCGTTTTGCGTAAAAATATGTTTAAACCCAAATAAAGCAGATTTTGTATAACTACCATACCATTTAAAAAATGATTGATCTTTTCTAAATGCAGCAGAAATTAGAATGGCATTTAAGTTGCGCTTCTTTATTTCATGTAAAAAGTTAGGCCAAATTTCATATTTAACGAAAAAAATATAATTTGGTCTTACTAGGTCTAAAAATTGTTTTGCATTTGCTTTTGTATCTAATGGAAGATAAACCACAACATCAGCAATTTTTGTGTTTTTTCTTATTTCATATCCAGAAGGAGAAAAGAATGATAATACAACTTTATAATTAGGATGTTTAGCTTTTAAAGCTTCAAAAATAGGTAAACCTTGTTCGTATTCACCCAAAGATGCACAATGAAACCAAAAAGTATTATCTTCTTGATTGAGACTGCTTTTAAGTTTAGAAAAAGTGTCTTTTCTACCATCATCACCTTGTTTCAATTTAGTATTGAATAAAGCTGCAACTTTTATGATAATATTTGCGATGTAGATTCCTATGGAGTAGATTCCTTTCAAAAATAAATATTTATGCTAAAATACATTTCTTTCAATTAATTGCGTTGTCATAGCCATTACAATTTCGTACTTTCGCTAAGAGCTATTAAGCTTTCTTATTTATTTTCTATTAATGTAAACTTGAGAATGAAAAAAATTCAAATGGTTGACCTTCAGAGTCAATACGCAAAAATAAAAGACGTTGTAGATCCAGCAATTGCAGAAATTATGGAAAGTGCAGCATTTATAAATGGACCTAAAGTACATCAGTTTCAGAAAAATCTTGAAGATTACTTAGGTGTTAAACATGTAATTCCTTGTGCTAACGGCACAGATGCTTTGCAAATCGCAATGATGGGTTTGGGATTAAAGCCAGGAGATGAGGTGATTACTGCGGATTTTACTTTCGCAGCAACTGTAGAAGTGATTGCTTTATTGCAATTAACACCTGTACTAGTAGATGTAGACCCTGTTACATTTAATATTGATGTAGATGCTATTAAAAAAGCAATTACACCAAAAACAAAAGCTATTGTACCAGTCCACTTATTTGGTTTGCCAGCAGATATGGATGCTATTATGGATTTAGCTAAGGAACATAATTTATATGTAATTGAAGATAATGCACAAGGTATTGGTGCAGATTATACACATAAAGATGGTTCTAAAACTAAGACAGGAGCCATAGGTGATGTAGCATCTACGTCATTTTTTCCTTCTAAAAATTTAGGTTGTTATGGAGATGGTGGTGCTATTTTTACAAACGATGATGACTTAGCGCACACTATAAGAGGAATTGTAAATCACGGGATGTATGAGCGTTACCATCATGATGTTGTAGGTGTTAACTCTAGATTAGATTCGATTCAAGCCGCAGTTTTAGATGCTAAGTTGCCACATTTAGATGCTTATAATAGTAAAAGGCGTGATGCTGCTAGGAAATATAACAAAGCTTTTGAGGATCATCCAAATATTACAATACCTACAGGTAGAGATGTTTGTGAAGGCATTTGTGATACTTGCGATTGTCACGTATTTCACCAATACACATTAAATTTAAAAGATGTAAATCGTGATGCTTTAGTTGCACATTTACAAGAAAATAATATTCCCTGTGGTGTTTATTATCCAATTCCACTGCATAGACAAAAAGCATATTTAGATGAGCGCTACAATGAGTTTGATTTTACAGTTACAAATCAGTTGATTAAGTCTGTTATCTCTTTACCAATGCACACTGAGCTTGAAGATGATCAAATTGAATTTATAACAAGTACAGTTCTTAATTTTATTAACAACAACTCTTAAAATGAAAATATTAGTAACAGGAGGTTTAGGTTTTATTGGGTCCCACACCGTTGTTGAATTACAAAATGAAGGTTTTGAGGTTGTTGTGATAGATAATTTATCAAATTCTTCTATTGAGGTTTTAGATGGTATAACAGCTATCACTAACAAAAAGCCTCATTTTGAGAAATTGGATTTAAAAGTAAAGGTAGACGTTCAAGATTTTTTTAAACGTCATAATGATATTGATGGTGTTATTCATTTTGCAGCAAATAAAGCCGTTGGAGAAAGTGTTGCAGAACCCTTAATGTATTATGAAAACAATATTACCACCTTAGTTTACATGCTTCAAGAATTGAGTGGGTTAAGTAAAAAGAATTTTATTTTTAGTTCATCATGTACGGTTTATGGACAAGCAGATGAATTACCGATTACTGAAAATGCACCAGTTAAACCAGCAGAATCACCATACGGTAACACCAAACAAGTAGGTGAAGAAATTATAAGAGATACATGTAGAGTTAATGCAGATATTAATGCAATAGCTTTACGATATTTTAATCCTATTGGTGCACATCCTTCTGTAGAAATTGGAGAGTTACCTATTGGAGTTCCGCAAAATTTAGTGCCATATATTACCCAAACTGGTATGGGTTTAAGAGCGCAATTATCTGTATTTGGAGGTGATTACTCAACATCAGATGGTACTTGTGTAAGAGATTATATTCATGTAGTCGATTTAGCGAAAGCACATGTAATTGCTTTACAACGATTGTTAGATGAGAAAAATGAATCTAATTTTGAGTTTTTCAATCTCGGAACAGGTACAGGAAGTACTGTTTTAGAAGCTATTCAATCTTTTGAGCGTGTTTCAGGTAAAGTCTTAAATTATAAAATTGTAGATAGAAGAGAAGGTGATGTAACAGCCGCTTATGCTGAAACTTCTAAAGCAAATAATATTTTAGGTTGGAAAACAAAGCTCACTTTAGATGACGCAATGGATTCTGCATGGAAATGGGAACAGAAAATTAGAAACAAATAAACATTTATAGATGAAAACTTTACTCAGAATTTTAGTATTGATGTGTGTTTTATCACTCACGGCACAAAACACGTATCTCCATTGCGGAAAATTAATCGACACTAAATCTGGAAAAGTTTTAAAGGAAAAAACAATTGTTGTTTCTGGAAATAAAATTGTTTCAGTTGAAAACGGCTATGTTAATCCAAAGAATGCTGAGGATATTATAGTTGATTTAAAATCTAAAACAGTAATGCCTGGTTTAATAGATATGCATGTGCATATGGAAGGCGAAACAAATCCAAAATCTTATCTAGAGGAATATACCTTAAATGATGCTGATGTAGCTTTTAATTCTGTTAAGTATGCCAGAGTTACTTTAATGAGTGGATTTACAACAGTTAGAGATTTAGGAGGTTCTGGAGTAAATGTGTCTTTGAGAAATGCTATAAATGCAGGAAAAATAGAAGGTCCAAGAATTTTTACAGCAGAAAAAGCTTTGGCAACAACAGGAGGTCATGCAGATCCAACTAATGGATATAAGAAAAGCATTGTTGGAAACCCTGGACCGAAAGAAGGTGTGGTAAATGGTATTGAAGATGCTAAAAAAGCAGTAAGACAACGTTATAAAAATGGAGCAGATTTAATTAAAATTACAGCAACAGGTGGTGTTTTAAGTGTGGCTAAAAGTGGCCAAAATCCACAATTCACAGTCGAAGAAATAAAAGCAATTTGCGAAACTGCAAAAGATTATGGCTTTCATGTTGCGGCACATGCACATGGTGACGAAGGCATGCAAAGAGCAATATTAGGAGGTGTGAAAACTATTGAGCACGGAACTTTAATGAGTACCGAAACAATGGAATTAATGAAAAAACACGATGTATACCTCGTGCCAACTATTACTGCAGGAAAATTTGTTTCAGATAAAGCTAAGATTGATGGTTATTACCCAGAAATTATAGTACCTAAAGCCTTAGATATTGGACCTAAAATACAGGATATGTTTGGAAGAGCTTATAAAGCAGGAGTAGGAATTGCATTTGGTACAGATGCTGCGGTTTTTTATCATGGTGATAACGGAAAAGAATTTGGTTATATGGTAGAAGCCGGAATGCCAGAAATGGAAACAATTCAATGTGCTACAATTACCAATGCTATGCTATTAAATATGGAAGAAGAAATAGGGCAAATTAAACCTAATTTTATTGCTGATATTATTGCTGTAGATGAAAACCCTATAACTACAATTTCTACCATGGAGAACGTAACTTTTGTAATGAAAGAAGGTGTTATTTATAAAAAATAATTACTTATTTATTATTTTTTGATTATTGTATTTTTAGTGTAGGAGACATCGGTTACGAATACGGTAATAGTTGTAAGAGCTGATGTTCAATATGATAATACTAGAAGCAATTAACTTGGTTTTAACGTTTATTCCTTGGTGTTGGTTATCAATCTTTGTTGCTTTGCAGTGAATGATAATTGAATAACATGAAATTGATAAGTATTAAAAGAGAGACCAAAACAGAAGGTCGCTTCACAAAAAAAATGGGTGTATTATTAACTGATGTCACTTATATCAAAAAACAATTTTTAAGTATACCTTATAAAACACTTCACAAATACCGCGAAACGTATTACGGAGAAATTAAAGATTGCGAGGATTGCCAATTGGCACGTTAATTCAATTTTAACGTAGTAATATTTAATTAAGTTAATTAGATTCTGTAATGACTTTGCTTTTGTTTCTATTTAAGAAACCACCTAATAAAAGCATTACCAATCCTAATGATACTGAAAGGTCAGCAACATTGAATATTCCCGTTTTAAAGACACCTCCAAGATTAATAAAAAAGAAGTCTGTTACTTGACCAAAAACAATACGGTCAAAAACATTTGCAATTCCGCCACCAACAATACAACAGAATGCAATTAGACTTAATTTATCGAGTTCTTTTGTTTTTACAATGTAATAAACTACATAACCTAAAACAATAGTCGGCAAGATTAATAAAAATATTAATCTTAGAGTAGGATTCATGTCGCTCCCCATACCTAAAAAAGCACCTTTGTTTTCAACCCAAATTAACTGAAAATAACTTCCAATTACATCGATTTGTTCTCTAAAAGTTAATGTGTTACGTACAATAACTTTAGAGATTTGGTCAATAGCAATGTTGAATATGATAAGTAGAGTAATGAATAGGTTTCTGTTCAAAGCAGTAGGTTTTAAGCATTAGTTTCAAATGTAGCTGAAGCTGTTACTGCTTCTCTATTTATTTTCTTTACTAAACCTTGTAAAACTTTACCAGGACCAACTTCTGTAAAATTAGATGCACCATCTTTTACCATTTGTTGTACAGATTGTGTCCAACGAACAGGAGCTGTTAGTTGAGAAATTAAATTAGCTTTAATCTCATTTTCATCAGTAACAGCCTTTGCAGTTACATTCTGATATATTGGGCAATTTGGTTTGCTAAAAGTTGTGTTTTCAATTGCAGCAGCTAATTCTTCACGAGCAGGCTCCATTAAAGGTGAATGAAAAGCTCCACCAACAGGCAAAACTAAAGCACGTCTTGCGCCAGCATCTTTCATAGCGACACAAGCTTTATTTATAGCTTCAACATCACCAGAGATCACTAATTGGCCAGGACAGTTATAGTTAGCTGCAACTACAACACCTTCAATTTGAGAACATACTTTTTCTACAATTTCATCATCTAAGCCTAAAACAGCAGCCATAGTACTTGGTTGTAATTCACAAGCTTTTTGCATCGCTTGTGCACGTTGTGAAACTAATTTCAATCCGTCTTCAAAAGTTAAAGCTCCTGCTGCAACTAAAGCAGAGAATTCTCCAAGTGAATGACCAGCAACCATATCTGGTTTCATAATGTCACCAATTGTTTTTGCTAAAATTACTGAATGTAAAAAGATAGCAGGTTGTGTTACCTTTGTTTCCTTTAAGTCTTCAGCAGAACCTTCAAACATAATGTCTGTGATATGAAAACCTAAGATATCGTTTGCTTTTTCAAACAATTCTTGTGCTAAAGGTGAATTTTCGTAAAGGTCTAATCCCATTCCTGAGAATTGAGCACCTTGACCTGGAAATATATATGCATTCATTTGTTGTAATTTTAGTTGTGCAAAAGTAAGAATTAATTATTTACGGTTTTATTTTGCTGTCCCTTATCTTATTTATTAAACCAATTAAATTAGTTACAAGCCGCCTCAGCACAACGCTCACCATCCATAGCGGCAGAAATAATACCACCAGCATAACCACCACCTTCGCCACATGGGAATAAATTTGAGATTTCAGGATGCTCTAAAGTTTCGGTTCTAGGAATGTTTACAGGAGATGATGTACGAGATTCAACACCAATAACATTAGCTTCTTCTGTGTAATAACCTCTCATTTTTTCACCAAAAGCTTTAAAACCTTTTCTCAATGATCCACCTATAATTTTAGGTAATAATGAATGTAAAGTTGCCGATTTTAGACCTGGTTGATACGATGTTTCATTTAAAGTTAAAGATAATTTACCTTCAACAAAATCAGTTAGTCGTTGTGCAGGAGCAGCTTGAGTTCTTCCGCCAGCTGTAAAGGCTAAACGTTCTAGGTCTTTTTGATATTCTAATGCTTTTAAAGCTCCAAAATGCTCGTATTTATATAAATCTTTGTCAACATTGATTTCGGTAACAATACCAGAATTGGCAAATTTATTATTTCGTTTAGAAGGTGACATTCCGTTAACAACAACTTCTCCGTTTGCAGTTGCAGCAGGTACAATAAATCCTCCAGGACACATACAAAATGAATAAACACCTCTATTATTAACTTGTTGTACCAAACTATAAGAAGCCGCAGGCAACAACTCGTCTCGTGGCTCGCCTTTGCAATGGTATTGAATCCCGTCAATAATCTCTTGTGGATGCTCTACTCTAACTCCCATCGCAAAAGATTTTGCTTCAAGCTTTAATTTTTTATCATTTAATAAGTAGAAAATATCTCTTGCAGAATGTCCGGTTGCTAAAATCACTTTTTCAATATTTAGTTCACTTCCATCTTTAAGTTGTAAGGCAACAATTTTATTATCTTTTATAGTGAAATCTGAAACTCTAGATTCAAAATGAACTTCACCACCAAATTTTATAATATTCTCTCTAATATTCTGAACAACTTTAGGTAATTTATTCGTCCCAATATGAGGATGCGCATCAACTAATATCTGATCTGTGGCACCATGATATACTAAGTTTTCAAAAATTCGTCTTACATCACCTCGTTTTAAACTACGTGTATAAAGTTTTCCATCAGAGTAGGTACCAGCTCCACCTTCACCAAAACAATAATTAGAATCTTCATTAACAAAATGATCTTGGTTTATGGCTTTTAAATCTCTTCTTCTGTCTTTTACATTTTTACCACGTTCTAAAACAATAGGTTTAAAACCTAACTCAATACATCGTAAAGCAGCATACATACCAGCAGGTCCAAAGCCAATAATATGAATTGGTTTTGCTTTTGAAACATCCTTGTAATCAAAGTGGTACTCAGAATTTTCGGGCATCGGTTCATTAATATAGACTTCAACCTTATAGTTAAATATGATGTTTCGCTTACGTGCATCAATAGATTTTCTTAGAACTTTTATTCCTGAAATTTCTGAAGTTTTTATATCCAGATTGTGGGCAGCTTTTTTTAGCAAACCGTCTGGTTGTCTTTCTTCAAATAAATTAACGCGTAATTGTAAGGCTCTTATCATACTGCGAAATTAATTATAATTCTGAAGACTTAAAGTTTAACAAACTAAATTTAGATAAAATGGGTAAGATGATTTTTTAGCACTATAGATTTTACTATCTTGAAAATTATTAAAATTAATTGCATTTGAGCTGGTTAAAAAAAGACCCTTTACAGATTATTGCTTTTCAAGGTTACGGTACAAATACTCATTTTTACGCTCGTGGCAGAGCTTTAGAAGATGAATCAATAGACTTAGAGGAGCAACATATTTGGCATCTTATTGTAAATACTTGGAAGCGTTTTGAAACCGATGAAATTAAAAATGTTGGTGTAAATATAACGTTACCAAATAATACTATTTTAAAAGGTGTTACAGATAATAAGGGGTATTACAAGTTTGAGGAAAATTTAGAAAATTTAAAGACATTAACAAATGATGAAGGTTGGTTGTCTTTTGAATTGTCTTATGTAAATAATAATTTAAAACGAACAATTCAGAATAAAAACCGTTTTCCTGGAGAGTTGTTAATCCCTTCAACCAAAGCACAATTTGGTGTTGCTAGTGATATAGATGATACCATTTTACATACAGGTGTTGTGTCTACGTTAAAATGGAAGGTGATTTATAATTCTATATTTAAGCATGCTAAAAATAGAATTCCTTTAGAAGGAGCTGCCGATTTTTATCATAAACTACATAGAGGAGCTTCTGGAGAAAATGCCAATCCTATTTTTTATGTGAGTCATAGTCCCTGGAATTTGTATCGTTATTTAGAACTTTTTTTAAGACAAAATAAATTCCCTAAAGGTCCAATTTTGTTAAGGAGTTTAAGTAATTTTTTGAAAAAGAAACCTCAAGACGAAAAGCCTCAAAAGCAAAAAGAAATCCTAAATCTCTTAAAAACATATCCTGAATTACCTTTTATCTTAATTGGAGATAGTGGTGAACATGATCCGGATATTTATATGGAAATTGCAGAAGAATATCCAGATCGTATTTTAGCAATCTATCTCAGAAGTGTGCAACATGAAAAGAAAATGCTTCGCGTTAAAGGCTTGGTAGAAAACTATAAGACTACAATGGTTTTAATGGTAGAAAGTAGTGCGCAAGCTATGCAACACGCAAAAAAGCATGGATTTATTGCTTAAAATAAACCATTAATTTCAGCGTCAATTCTATTGATAATATCACCCAAATCTTCAGGGTTAGCTACAAAATCTAAATTGTCTACATCTATAATAAGTAAGTTCCCTTTATCGTATTTAGAAATCCAAGCTTCATAGCGTTCATTTAAACGGCTTAAATAATCAATACTAATAGTGTTCTCATAATCACGTCCTCTTTTGTGAATTTGAGCCACTAAATTAGGAATAGAACTACGTAAGTAAATTAATAAATCTGGTCCTTTTACAAAGGATTCCATCAATTGAAATAAAGACGAATAATTCTCAAAATCACGATTGGTCATTAAGCCCATTGCGTGAAGGTTTGGAGCAAAGATGTGTGCATCTTCATAGATAGTTCTATCTTGAATAATATCTTTTCCGCTATCGTGGATTTGATTGACTTGGCGAAATCTGCTGTTTAAGAAATAAACCTGTAAGTTAAAACTCCAACGTTCCATCTGATTGTAAAAATCATCTAAGTATGGATTATCAACTACGTCTTCTAATTGTGCTTCCCATTTAAAATGTTTAGCTAGTAGTTTTGTGAGCGTTGTTTTTCCGGCTCCTATATTTCCTGCAACAGCAACATGCATAATCTAATCTGTTTTTAATTGGTAATGACGTAGTAAATTTTCGTCGTAAATATACACCGTTTGGTTGGTTACCAAAAACTGTTTTATTAACATTTTCGGATGTTTTACAGGATGAATTTCAGATTTGTTTTTTTCAAGGATAAAAAGCGAATTTTCTTTTTTTAAAAGTATATGCGCCTCATTAAATGCTAATTTTTCATATCCTGTATTTTTTATTTTTCTAATTAAACTACCAAAATAATTGTAGATGTAGAGAAAGTTTTCGGTAAGTAAGTAGCAATAATTGTAATCACTTGTTAAATCTAAGACCCTAGATTGAACAGGCATTGTTTTTAATTTTACCTTCTTAGAGTTGTAATCGTAGAGTTCTAAATACTGAAAATCTGCATTAAACACCCATATCGTTTTATTAAAACCAGAAGTAACAAAAGATACATTTTTATATGGTTGAATAGTATTGAAGTCAATTTTTGAAATTTCAGCCAAACGATTATCTAAAATAACAACCGTATTAAAATCTTTATAAAAAAGATTTATTTTTAAAGGATTAAAAGTGTTTACTGAAGTGATTTCGCCAAGTTGAAAATTGGCATAAGTGATAATAGTATCCTTTGTTTTTTTATGGAATGAATTATTCTCCGTTGAATAATATAAGGTTTCAAAAGAGTCAATCCCAAAAATAGTTTTAGCATCAATTACTGTAGAATCTTTTATGGTGGCAGTAATTTGTTGTTGTTCTTTTTCTTGAGAAAAGCAGAACATACAGAATAATATAAACAAATACACTAATTTTTGCATGATATTAATGGAATAGACTTGAAAAATACAAAAATAGTATCAGTTTAAATTGAAGACCTATCAGGTTTTTAAATACTAGTGGAGCTATAATAGGTTTTAACCTGTTTAATCTGTTAATTTATATCCAAACCCTCGGACATTAATAATTTGAATACTTTCATCTTTTCTTAGCTTTTTACGAAGTTTTGTAATAAAAACATCCATGCTTCTAGTGGTGAAAAAATCATCAGTTCCCCAAAGTTTGTTCAGAATTAAAGAGCGATCTAAAACTTGATTTTTATTTTTTATTAAATGAAACAATAAATGTGATTCTCTATGTGTGAGTTGTATTGATTTTTCATTTTTAAACTGTAAGAGTTGCTTAGGGAAATCGAAAGAAAAATGACCAAGAGTTACAATTTCTACAGTTTTTTGAGTTTTTGTTCTATCAACCAAGTTATGTACTCTTACAATGAGTTCTTCCATACTAAATGGCTTTTTTAGATAATCGTTTCCACCAATAGAAAATCCTTCAACAACATCTGCTGTTTGCGATTTAGCTGTTAAAAATATAATAGGAATTGCGTTATCAATAGCTCTAATCTCTTTAGCTAAAGTGAAACCATCTTTTTTGGGCATCATTACATCGAGCACCAAAATTTCTGGTGATTCCGTTTTATATTTTTCAAATGCTTTTTCTCCATTATCACAGAGGATAACGTCGAAATTTCGAGTTTCAAGACTTTCTTTAATTATTTGACCTAAAGCAGCTTCGTCTTCAGCAAGTAAAAGTTTTATGTTATTAGCCATTTGGAAGTGTGATTTTAAAAGTAGTTAAATTTTTATTTAATTCTGAGACGACTAATCCTTTGTGTTTTTCTATTATCGTTTTGGTGTAATACAAACCAATCCCAAAACCTTTTACATCGTGCATGTTGCCTTTAGGTATACGATAAAATTTATCGAAAATTTGGTCTTTATTTGCTTTGCTTAAACTGTTCCCGTTATCTGAAATTATAATAACAGAATCATTTTTAGTTGACATTAATTCAACTGAAATAATATCTCCTCCATATTTTACGGCATTATCTAAAATATTATTTAAAGCATTTTCAATATGAAATATATCTGCATTTATGATTAAGTTTTCAAGTTGAAAATTACTGTTTATGGTTTTTTCTGGAAATTGTATTTTATAACGATTGGTTAGCGTTAGTAGCAATTCGGAAAGGTTAAAATTTTCTTTTTTCAGCTTTAAATTATTACTATCCAAGGTTGCTGTTTCTAGCATTTTTTCAACCATAACATTTAGTTTTCCTAATTGTTCTGATGACATATTTAGATATTTCTTGGTCTTTTCCTTGTCCTCAATAGCATTAAAACTATTTATACCTTCTATTGCTGCACTTATGGTAGCTATTGGAGTTTTAAACTCGTGTGTAATATTACTAATAAGGTCGTTTTTTACTTCGGCTAGTTGTTTTTGGTCTCGTATAATTTTTAAGAGATAAAATAATGAACTTATCACGGCAAGAATGAGAAGTGTAGAGATTAAAATTCCACCTAGAATACGATATAAAATGGCTTCCGTTGTATTTGTAAATAATATAGTTAGAAAAGTGCCTTTTGGAAGAAACGTAGATTTTGAGTCGGTTTGTAAGTAATCGTCTGACATATGGTTAGGGTCAAGCTTCGGCATTTCTTTAGTCTTAATCCAATGGTTAATATCGTGTTCTGGTTTTTTATAGTCTAAATAAAATGAGATATTAATACTTTTTCGTTTTAATTCTTGCTTAACTAAACTATCTACGCTCTTAATATCAAGAGTGTCATTATTTATAGAAATCATGACTTTTGATGTTAAAAATTCGGCAGTTTTAAAATCAATACCCTTATTTTTTAAACTGTCTTTTTTTAAATGAAAATTTTCAATTGTTAAAGGGTTGAGTTTTTCATCTTCTTTTTTAGCCATTGAATCGGCCTTACGTCCTCTAAGTATTGTTATGCCGTCTATGGCATTGATATCTAACGAGTCTATATTATTAAAGCCGCTATTAGATTCATCTATATTTTTTAATAAATCTTGAAGTTTACTTCCTTCTTTAAAAGCATCCTTTTGTTGATTGCCTTTTAAAAAAATACCAATAGTAGACCGTTCTGCTAAGGCTGTATAATAATCATCTACTGCTTTATCTAAACTAATTTGTACATCATTTATAAGTTGTTGCTTGCTAGTTTGGTAATTTTTATAATTCCAATACACTTGTATGCTAATTGTAACAAGGATGACAACAACAATGGTGTATAATATCCATTTATATCTTTTATCATTCATACTTCAAATGTATAAAGTAAAAATTTAGAACTCGCTATTGGTTAACACTCGTTAACGTTGGTTAACACAAGTACTTAATTAATTTTCAGAATATTGTAGTATATTAATCAAAACAAAAAAACATGAAAAATCTCTCGATCTTACTCTCATTTGTTCTTATTCTTATGGCTTCTTCAGTTTTAGCTCAAGATTTTCAAGGTGTAGCAACTTACAAAACGCAACGTAAAATTGAAATTAAGATGGATAGCACTAAAATCAATGATGCTATGCAAACCAAGATGATGGAGATGATGAAAAAAGGGTTTCAGAAAACTTATAAATTAACTTTTGATAAAACGTCATCTTTATATAAACAAGAAGCCGAACTAGATAAACCGCAAGTTGGAGGTGAAATTATGATGTCTTTTGGAAATAGTGGTGATGATGTTTTTTATAAAAATATAAAAGACAAAAATTATGTTGATCAAAAGGAGACTATGGGTAAAAAGTTTTTGATTAAAGATTCTATAGCTTCCATAGATTGGAAATTAGGATCCGAAACAAAGCATATTGGTGAATATATGTGTTTTAAAGCCACCTATACTAAGCAAGTTCCAAAGAGAAAAAGTTTCAGTTTTAGCAGTAACACGAATAAGGAAAAAGAATCTGACGAAGAGAAGAATGAAGAAGAACCTGAAATGGAAGAGCGTACAATTACGGCTTGGTATACACCTCAAATACCTGTGAGTAATGGACCTTCGAAATATCAAGGTTTACCTGGTTTAATTTTAGAAATTCATGATGGAAAACTAACAATCATTTGTAGTCAAATTGTAATTAATCCAGAGGAAAAAGTGGAGATTGTAGAACCCACTAAAGGAAAAGAGGTAAATCAGAAAGATTACGATGAAATAATGGATAAAAAAGCGAAAGAAATGATGGAACGTTATGCACCTCGTAAAGGTTCTAAAGGGGAAAGCATTAGTATTACAATTGGTGGTTAGTTTTCTTAACATAAGTTTAACAAGGTGACGTTTTACTTTTCTTATTATCTGCAGTCTTATGTAATGTAAGATTAACTAAATTCGTTCAGGAGTTTAAACAACATCAATAAAAACATGAAGAAATTACCATTAAAAATCGCGTTACTATTAACAGTGTTTTTTACCAATTTTAGTGCGTTTGCACAAGATTTTCAAGGCAAGGCCTATTACCAATCTAAAACCACTATGGATATGGATGAATTTGGTGGTCGTGATATGAGTCCGGATAGGAAAAAGCAAATAATGGAACGTATGAAAAGCTTCTTAGAAAAAGAATACGTTTTAACATTTAATCAAGCAGAGTCTATTTACAAAGAAGAAGAGAAGTTAGCAGCTCCAGGAGGAGGAAGAGGTTTTGGTGGTTTCGGTTCTAGCCTATCTGGTGGTCCAAAATACAAAAACGTAAAAACAAAAGAGGTTATTCAGGACCAAGAGTTTTTTGGAAAGCAGTTTTTAATTGTAGATGAAATAAAAAATCTGGAATGGAAAATGGGGACTGAGACGAAACAAATTGGTCAATATACGTGTTTCAAAGCTACAGCGACTACAACTGTAGATAAGTTTGATTTTAGAAGCTTTAGACGTGGGCGTGGTGGAGACAAAAAGGATGAAAAAGAAGAAGGGAAAGTTTCAAAAGATAGTACTAAAACTAAAGATGAGGCTAACGCAAAATCGGATGATCCTTTATCAGAAATAGAAGTGCCAAAAACGATAGAAGTTGTAGCATGGTATTCGCCTCAGATTCCTGTAAACCAAGGGCCAGATGATTATTGGGGTTTACCAGGATTAATATTAGAAGTTAATGCTGATCGTACTACTATATTATGTACTAAGATTGTTTTAAACCCAGCTGAAAAAGAAGAAATTAAGAAACCTACAAAAGGAGACGAGGTTACCCAAGCCGAATACAATGAGATTGTGACAAAAAAAATGCAAGAAATGCGCGAGATGTATGGTGGTAGAGGTGGACGAGGTGGTCGAGGAGGCGGACGAGGTCGTAACTAATTTAAAAGCATTTTTTGTTTAGAACAACCATATTACAAACAAATGTTTTATTGCATTTGATTTAAACGAAAATTTAAAATAACAATCACAACCAAATTATATGAAGAATGTTTTAGCGCTATTATGTATAGTAATAGCTAGTAGTTCCTTTGCCCAAATTAAGCTTCAGGGTGTTGTAAAGGATAGTATTGGTACACCATTAGAACTTGCAAATGTTATTGCTATTAATAAAGACTCTAACTCTTTAGAGTCTTATGGTATAACAGATTCTAATGGAAAGTTTGTACTGTCTTTAAGTAAGAATACCTTGTATAATATTCAGATCAGTTACATAGGATTAAAATCGGTAAATGAAACTCTAACAACCAAAGAAGCAGATATCACAAAAAACTATAGTATGGTTTCAGATAATCAGCTTGATGCAGTTGAGATTACTTACGAAATGCCTGTGACTATAAAAGGAGATACATTAATATATAATGCAGATTCATTTAAAAATGGTTCTGAGCGGAAGTTAGAAGATGTTCTAAAAAAATTACCTGGTGTAGAAATAAATGAAGATGGACAAGTTGAGGTAGAAGGTAAGGTGGTTAATAAATTAATGGTGAACGGAAAAGATTTCTTTGATGGTGACTCTAAATTAGCAACCAAAAACATACCTTCTAACGCAGTAGATAAAGTACAAGTTTTACGTAATTATTCCGAAGTAGGTCAGTTAAGCGGTGTACAGAATAATCAAGATAATGTGGCTATTAATATTAAACTAAAAGAAGGAAAAGAGAACTTTTGGTTTGGTGATGTTACTGCAGGAGGAGGTGTTGCACCTTCACCAAATGATGAATTATACTTAGTACAACCTAAATTGTTTTATTACAGTCCAAAATATAGTATTAATGTTATTGGTGACTTAAATAATATTGGAGAAGTAGCCTTAACAGGAAGGGATATTAGAAATTTTGGAGGTGGATTTAGAGCTCCAAGTAATAATAGTGGTACAAGTATAAATCTTGGTGATAATGGACTACGAGGTTTAACTGATCTTGGAGATGCAGAAAAAATAGAATCTAAGTTGGCAGCAGTTAACTTTAGTTATGCTCCAAATAAAGCTTTAGATCTTAGTGGTTTTATTATTTATAACGCAAATAGATTAAAAACAAGACAAGAGAGTTTTGTGCGTTATACGGATTCTGAATTAGACATTCCAGATGAAGAAACTATACAAACAGGTAGAGAAGCAACTAATCAGGGTTTAGCGAAGTTAAGTGCAAGCTATAAACCAAATGTAAATAATCAATTGAATTATGATATACTTGGTCGTATTTCTGATGATTCTGAAGCAAACGATGAGTTTTCATCTGTAGTTGGAAATACGAATCAACTTGATGAAGCAAAGCCTTTTAGTATTAATCAAAATGTTAACTATTATTACACATTAAATGAGACTAATATTTTTGCTTTTGAAGCACAACACTTAATTAAGGATGAAGACCCATTTTACAATGTAACAGGATTAAAGGATGAGGATGCTTTTGAGACAACAGCAGGTGTTTTAGGCCTAGATACGGATCAAACTAGTTATAACTTAAATCAAGAAAGACGTATTAAATCTAACCAGTTAGATGCTAAATTAGATTATTATAACATTCTGAATTCAAAAAGTAATATCAACTTTACGTTAGGGACTATTTTAAGTAATCAAAAATTTAATTCTAATATTTTTCAGTTTTTAGATGATGGTTCATTTTTTGATCCAACTGCAACTTTAACAACAAGTGATGGTGATTTGCTAGTAAATGAAAATGATACTGAATATAATTTTAGTGATGTTTATTTAGGAATGCATTATACTCTAAAAACAGGTAAGTTTACCATTACACCAGGATTTTCTGTACATGCTTATGGAAATAAAAACACACAATTTGGTACAACATATGAAGATAACTTTGTTAGATTATTACCTGATTTTGAAACTAGGATTCAATTTAAAAAGAGTGAAAGTTTAACTTTAAGCTATAATATGAAAAATTCGTTTACAGACGTTACGAGTTTAGCTGAAGGTTTAGTTTTAAATAATTACAATAGCATTCAGTATGGTGAGCCAGAATTACAGAATGCACTTTCGCATAATATAAGTCTACGTTATTTTAGTTTCAACCTTTTTAATTATACCAATGTTTTTGCTTTTTTTAATTATAATAAAAACATTGATCAGGTGAGGTCATTAACCGATTTTGATAATGTAATAAGAACGAGTTCTTATTTTAACTCTAATTTTGCAGATGAAAGTATTTCTACTTTCGGACGTATTCAACGCACATTTGGGAAGTTAAGAGCAAGCTTAAGAGCTAACTTTAATTACAGTAAAATAAATCAGTTTGTACAAGGTGATAGATCGGTAAATGAAAGTTTTTCTCAGACATACACACCAGAATTGAGTACTAATTTTAGAGAATGGCCAAACGTAACTTTAAAATACCGTCATAGTATAAGTAATACTAATCAAGGAGGTGACGATATAAAATATACTACAAGTGCACCTTCTGTAGAATTTGATGCTTATATATGGGATTCTTTAACGTTAAGGACAGATTATGCATACACTAATCAGAGTAGTAATATTACGCCTTCAGAATCTTATCAAACTTGGAATGCTAGTTTAGCTTACAGAAAGGATCAAGATGCTAAATGGGAATACCAACTTAAAGCCTCTAATTTATTAAATATAGATTCTAATGTGAATAATGGCTCTAGTAATATTTCAGTTTATAGTTCTGAGACTTTTATTTTACCAAGGTTTATCACTTTTAGATTGACTTATACTTTGTAAAATATTTTATTTTTAAATTTGAAAAAGCCTTCTGCTCTTATGAGTTGAAGGCTTTTTTATGAGTTACCTCTTTTTTATATGTGCAGAACCTACAATTGTTCTCGTTGGGCCATATGTTACACCTTCATAAACATGTATAAGTTCACCACTAAAATTTATATCGATATGGTCTCCTATAAATTCAGCAGCTTTACTAACATTTATAGTTATATTACAATCTTCAGTATTACTTAAAACGTATAATTGATTGGTGCCATTCTCTTCGAAACCTAATACTAATTTAACAAAATCATCAACACCTATAGTATAACTACCTAGTTGGTTAGGGACATTTATAATTATGCTATTGAATGTAGTATTAAATGGTCCTCCATGTAACTGAATGTAATCAGAAAATGTTCCAGTACCCAAGTCGTCATTTTCTATATACAATCTTTCAACCGCACTATCATCTATACTATATGTAAAAAATTCGTCAATTGTATTACAGGCATTTAAATCTCCTAAATTTGTAAAAGGAGATGTGAATGTATAGTATATTTCTCCAGTTGTTTGCGGGTTGTTAAAATTAGTTCCCATTATACTAAAGGTGTTATCTTCAAGACATCTAAGCACAATAATCTCAAAAGAACCATCATCGTTTATCGAGTCTGTAAAAGTTGTTTCTCCATAGGTGATTTGAACATATCCGTCAGTAACAGAAGCTCCATCACAATTATTTAATTTGCCAGTAACAGTTTCTTCAATAATATATGGATTATCGGTAATAATTATGGTGATGTTAGAGTCTGAAGAAAAAGAACCTATAGTTTCTAAGTGTAAAGGTGTATTTCCACAAATACCATAATTAAAAATACTAAGGTCTAAGCTTTCATTACTTGGCACAAAACCACAAACCTCTCCGTTTTCATTTGTGCTGCCATTAGTGCTTCCAAAAGTAGCACTTGTTATATTTACTTCTATATTGCTTAATTCATTGCCATTTTCGTCTGTAACCGTTACACAAAGTGTAATAGCTTCGGCTGGTATATCACAATTCCAAAAACTAAAATGAGATACACTACCAACATACATATTACCTTGTAAAGTGGCTTGTCCTTCTTCTTTCCAAAAGCCATTAACTTCATCAAAATACCAAAGCGGAATAGTTGCAGGTGCAATAGACATTAAACTAGCATCCACAGGTATTTTAATTTCTGAAGTAGAACCTTCGGCTAAATTTAAATCTTCTCCACCAGAACCTCTTAATTCTACAGCGAGCATACCAAGAGTTTGTAACATACGTTCAGCACCTTCTTCATTTTGAGCATACAACATACCTGGCATTTGTTGAGACATATCATCATCAGTAGGATCTAAATGATGCATAATAACATCTACAGAACCAGAGTAAGCAGAGCCATCTTCTTTAATAAAGTTTCCATCAAAACTTACTGAGCTTCCATTGTTAAGAGAAACCGTTCCTGCTGAGCCGCTATTAACAGTTCCGGTAATATTAGCATCTAGCATCATTATAGTTACTTTGTTTGTGCCTTCAGATGGAACAACACTTCGAGAAGCATGAATGTAACCTGCTTTTTCAGCTTTTACATAGCCAAAGCGTTTATTTACATCAGCATCTCTAATAATAAAAACACCATTGTTGTCTGTTAAAGCCGTTTCACTACCAATGGTAATTGTAACACCTGAGATTGGAAGGTGGTTTTTATCAACGACCGTTCCTAAAAAATCTCTAGAAATATCGTTACCAAAATATTCAGAAAAAGAATTTGGGATTTCTTGTTGTTGGTTATTATTGCTAGACGAACCATCGTCAATATCACAAGAGGTAAGTGATAAACATAATAAAAGGAAGGTTGAAAGTGAAATTTTGATTGATTTCATAGCGGTTGATTTAAGATTATATTTTATAGATGAAAAAATCTTAAAATGGTTGCGTGAAAAATCCTATTAATTTTTGCTTCAATACTAATTAGTATTGAAAGGCTTTTTTTTAGATAGAGAGTTTTAAATTAATAATCTCTAAATACATGCACAACTCCAGTAATAGTATGTGGGTTACCATTATAATCTTCATAAGCTCCACTAAAATTAATATCTATATACTCACCTGCTGCTCCTAATGTTGTTAGGTTAAATATGATGTTGTTATTTGTAGAAGTCATATCTATACATTCTTGTATATTGAAACCCGTATCATTGGCGTCGTTCCAGTCGAAATAATCATATGAGCCTTCATATACAGTATCGTCCAGGTTTCCGAACATATAGAAACAATTTCCAGTATTACTTGAACCGCTAATGGTTAATGAAGGTCCATCAACAGCATCTGAAGCTTCAGAAAATCCTGTTTGAAATCCATCAATTATTAATACAGTTTCTCCATCATCAATTGAGTATTGTATAAATTCGGTTACTGTATTACAAGCTGATATCGATCCTATATTAGTTAAGGGTGTTGTAAACGTATAACTAATACTATCCGTTGTCTGTAAGTTTACATAATCACTACCTTTTAATTTAAAGGTATTATCTTCTTCACAACGTAGCAAATTAATTTCAAACTCACCATTAGTTACTAAATCTATGTAAGTTTGGTATCCATAAGTTAATTGCACATAGCCATCATTTACAGCGTCACCATTACAAGAATTAAAATTTCCAATAATGGTTTCCTCTATAATATCTGAACTTTCTTGCACAATAATAGAAATATTAGAATCGGTTGAAAATGGCCCAATCATTTCATAATAAAGAGGTGTGTCTCCACAAAAATCATAACTATAAATATTAAGTTCTAAGGTTTCGTTGCTTGGAACATAACCACATACTTCACCATTTTCATTTGTGTAACCATATGTAGTGCCAAAAGTTGTACTAGTTATACTTACCCAAAGATTACTCAGTGAGTTATTACTTTCATTAGTAGCTGTTATGCAAAGTGTGATGGCTTCTGCTGGTATATCACAATTCCAGAATGAAAAATGAGAAACATTACCAACATACATATTGCCTTGTAGAGTGGCTTGTCCTTCCTCTTTCCAATAGCCGTTAACTTCATCAAAATACCATAATGGAATAGTTGCAGGTGCAATACTCATTAAACTCGCATCAACTGGCATTTTAATTTCCGAGATAGAACCTTCTCCTAAGTTTAAATCTTCTCCACCTGTACCTCTCAATTCTATTGCTAACATTCCTAAGGTTTGAAGCATGCGTTCAGCACCTTCATTGTTTTGGGCATATAACATACCAGGCATTTGCATGGCCATGTCCTTATCAGCCGGATCTAAATGATGCATTATTACATCAACAGAACCAGAATACGCTGAGCCATCTTCTTTAATAAAATTACCATCAAAACTTACAGAACTTCCATTTGCTACGCTAATTGTTTCAGAAGAACCACTGTTTACGGTTCCTACAACCGTAGCTTCAAGTAGCATTATGGTTACTTTGTTAGTACCACCTGAAGGCACAACACTACGTGAGCCATGAATATATCCTGATTTTTCAGCTTTAACATATCCAAAACGTTCATTTACATTAGTGCTATTTATAATAAAAATACCATTACTATCGGTTAATACTGTTTCGTTACCAATAGTGATAGTAACACCTTCAATTGGATTTTTGTTACTGTCTATTACATTGCCTATAAAATCTCTTGAAATGTCGTTTCCAAAATATTCAGAAAACGAATCTGGTATTGTTTCTTGTTGTCCATTACTATTATTGCCATCATCCGTTTCACAAGATGTTAGGGAGGTTAATGCAAATAGAAAAATTAAAATAAGACTGAGGATTTTTTTAATTGATGCCATAATGAATCTTTTGATTAGAATTGCTTGATTTACAGATATAACAGTTATAATCAAGAAATTCCTACCTTGTAATAGCTAAATTACGTGAAATGAAAAACCCTCATAAATGATTTTTATGAGGGTTTTTTATTTATGATTCTAAAGGTTATCCTTTAGTTATATCTACTTTTTCAATGACTTTTATAATGTCGCCAGCATCATTTGTAATAGAGGCTTCAAAAGCTTTTAATTCTTTCTCTACTTCAGATTGAGTACCTTCAAAAACAATTGTTTCTAATACTTTTACGCCTTCTTTTATTGTAGAAAAGTCAACTGTTGCTTTTGCAATAGCATTAGAATTAACCGTCATTTCAATAGACACTTCTTCTTCAATGTTTGCTAAAGCAGTATCATTAGAATGACCACCTAAAATAGGAGCAATAACTAAACCAATTAAACACGTTAGTTTAATTAAGATGTTCATTGAAGGTCCAGATGTATCTTTAAATGGGTCACCAACAGTATCGCCAGTTACAGCCGCTTTATGAGCTTCAGAACCTTTAAATGTCATTTCTCCATTAATTTCTACACCTGCTTCAAATGATTTCTTAGCGTTATCCCAAGCACCACCTGCATTGTTTTGGAATATTGCCCAAAGTACACCAGAAACTGTAACACCAGCCATATAACCACCAAGCATTTCTGCGATAGCTAAAGGATCCATTCCGAAAATCATAGGAATAAAGGCGATTGCTAAAGGGAAACCAATAGTTAATAAACCAGGTAACATCATTTCTTTTAAAGAAGCTTCAGTAGAAATAGCAACACACTTATCGTATTCTGGTTGTCCTGTTCCTTCCATAATGCCTGGAATTTCTCTAAACTGACGACGCACTTCTTCTACCATTTCCATGGCAGCTTTACCAACAGCATTCATTGCTAAAGCAGAAAATACTACTGGTACCATACCACCAACAAATAACATGGCTAAAACAGGTGCTTTAAAAATGTTAATACCATCAATTCCTGTAAACGTTACATAGGCAGCAAATAAAGCTAAAGATGTTAATGCTGCAGAAGCAATTGCAAAACCTTTTCCGGTTGCAGCCGTTGTGTTACCAACTGAATCTAATATATCTGTACGCTCTCTAACGATTGGTTCTTGTTCGCTCATTTCAGCAATTCCACCAGCATTATCCGATATTGGTCCGAAAGCATCAATTGCTAACTGCATTGCAGTTGTAGCCATCATTGCAGATGCAGCCAATGCAACTCCGTAAAATCCGGCAAAAGCATAAGATGCCCATATTGCTCCAGCAAATAATAATACAGAAGGGAATGTAGAAATCATACCAGTAGCTAAACCAGCGATAATGTTTGTACCTGCTCCGGTACTTGATTGTTGTACAATATTTAAAATTGGTTTTTTACCTAAACCAGTGTAATATTCCGTTACCGACGAAATAACAGCACCTACAACTAAACCTACTAAGGTTGCGTAGAATACTCTCATTGAAGAAATCTCTTGTAAGCCTTCTCCAAAGAAGTTCATTTGCATTGTTTCTGGTAACATCCATGTTACTAATCCAAAACATGCAGCAGCAACTAATATAATTGAAGTCCAGTTTCCAATATTTAAAGCGCCCATAACTTCAGCTTCTTTAGCATCGTTACTTTTTATTTTAACCAACATCGTTCCGATGATAGAAATAATGATACCTACACCAGCAATTGCCATTGGTAATAAAATAGGACCAATACCTCCAAAAGCATCAGAGATTGAGCCACCCATATCTTTAATGACATAGTTACCTAAAACCATTGCAGCTAATACCGTTGCTACATAAGAACCAAATAAATCAGCTCCCATTCCGGCAACATCACCTACATTATCACCTACATTATCTGCTATAGTTGCAGGATTACGAGGGTCATCTTCAGGGATTCCAGCTTCTACCTTACCAACTAAATCAGCACCAACATCGGCTGCCTTCGTATAAATTCCTCCACCAACTCTGGCGAATAAAGCAATTGATTCTGCTCCAAGTGAAAAACCAGCTAAGGTTTCTAAGACGATAGTCATATCCATGGTATTTGTCCAAACACCACCCATAAAGACATTAAAAAAGATTATAAAGAATACTGTTAAGCCTAAAACAGCTAAACCAGCAACTCCAAGACCCATTACAGTTCCACCTCCAAAAGAGACTTTTAGTGCATTTGGTAAACTTGTACGAGCAGCTTGTGTTGTTCTAACGTTTGTTTTTGTTGCTATTTTCATTCCGATATTTCCAGCGAATGCAGAAAATACTGCACCAAAAACAAAAGCGATTACAATTAACCAGTGTGTTGTAGGTACAATAAATGAAACAATAGCTAATAATGCAGCTACTACGACTACAAAAACAGCTAGTAATTTGTATTCGGCATTTAAAAACGCCAATGCTCCTTCATATATATGGTCTGAAATTTCTTTCATCTTACCATCTCCTGCATCTTGTTTCATTACCCAAGATTGCTTAATGAGCATGTAAATTAATCCTAAAATTGCCAACGCTATTGGCATGTAAATCATCATTGATTCCATATTGTAATATTTAAATTGATTAGTTTTTAGCTCGGCTAAAGTAGTAAAATCAAACATATTTTTACGAAAAAAGCAATATCAATTACATGATATTGCTTTTTTAATATTTATAAGTTAAAAAACTTACGATTTCGAAAACGATGTAGTTGGGTCGATTTCGTTAAATTGTAAAAGTGCGTTTCTTTTTGTGCTCACTTTCATCGTAACGTTTAACACATTCGTGATAGATTGCCACAGCTTCTTCTGCATTTCCCCAATCACCAACATCAACTTTCTTTTTCTCTAAGTCCTTATAGACCCTAAAGAAGTGTTCGATTTCTTTTAATCTATGTGGATTTAAATCGCTAATATCTTTATTATTACTCCAAATTGGGTCAGAAACTGGTACACAAATAATTTTTTCATCTGGTCCTTTTTCATCTGTCATATGGAAAACACCAATTGGTCTAACTTCCATTACTACCATCGGGAAGGTAGGTTGATGCCCTAATACTAAAACATCTAAAGGGTCGCTATCTAAAGCTAAAGTTTCTGGTATAAAACCGTAATCTCCTGGATACATCATAGATGAAAAAAGCATACGGTCGAAACGAATTTTATGTAAAGTAAAATCGTATTCATATTTATTACGACTTCCTTTAGGTATTTCTATTAATACATCGAAAGTTAAATCTTCTTGTTCTGACATGTCTATTTTATTAATTTGAAAAATCACACAAGAAAATATTTGTGCGATTTTTGTGTTATTTCAGTCTGTAAATATAGTGTTTTACCGAGTTTTAGGCAAATGAAAAGAATCTTAAAATCGGGTTAGAAGTAAAACCCAAAGCTACCTGTTATTCCAAATTTTCTAGCATCTGGAAGATCTAGATAATTACCTCTGAAGTTAAAGTCTAATCGCAATACCTTAAAAATGTTGGCTACACCGACACTATATTCATAATACATTCGAGAATCTGGTGCAACTAATATGAATTCAGCAGGATTATTTCCTGTATTGCTTAATGCTCTGTTTTCTTCTGATAATTCTCCCCAAACACCTCTTAAGCCTAAGATTGCTCTTAAGTTATACTTCTTTAGAAATGGTATACGAGAAAATATACGACCATTAAAATTATGTTCTAAATGCACAGAACTATAGGTGTCAGTTACAAATTCGTAAAAATCTAGTTGTGGAAACGTGTTATATATTGAGAAATAAGTTTGGTTACCAGGTACAACATTTAGTAATGCCAATGGCACTTCACCAAAAGTTTTACCAGCTTCTATTGAGGTTGTTAAACGGCCAAAACCACCTAGTTGCCATGGTTGGATGTATGAGAATTGCACTTTAGTATAATCGAAATCGCTACTAAACCAATCTTGGTCTCCACGACTCACTTGTGCAAAAAGCCTAGCGAAATTATCGTTTTTCTCTCTTCGTTCTACACCAAAACCAGTCATTTCTCGTTTTGGAAAATAAGATAGAGATAGTCTAGATTCAAATTGTTTAATTTCTGAAGAAATACCAGTAGGTGATTCAATATCATTATAGTCTAAACTAAACGTAGGTGATGCAGATCTGAGATTGCGAAAACTTCCGTCTATTCTCACTTCAAAGTTTCGTGTAGGTTCAATAGAGAATCCTAAATTAGTTAAACTAATATTGGTTAATTTATCATTTGAGCCTGTACTAATAATTGATGAAGATGCTAAACTACGTCCTAAAACATCTGTTGAGCTTGTTAAACTCGCTCCAATTTGTTCCACATCTCTACGATTGCCTCCAAATATTGTGAGTCGGCTTCGCTTATTTAATAACCATTTTCCTGAAATACCGTATTTAAATTTATCGTCCTTAAAACCATATGCTAAGAAACCTTCAATTCGCCATAAATCATTAGGACCAAAATACGTTCGTCCACCAGTTCTTAACCTCACACCTTCAACCTCGTTATAACCGAAGGTTGAAAAAATTGGACCATAGTCCATGTTAAGGCTCGGGAACTCTATATAACCAGAGGCAAGTATGCTTCCTAGATTATACATACGTTTGAATTTCTTAACCGTCTTAAGCGTGTCTAACATTTTATAAACACCTTTTTCGTCTTTGCTTAATTCTTCAAGTCGGTTAGTTTGCCAAAAATCGTCTTGACGGTTATAGACGTCTGCTTCGTAATTATAAACAACCTTATCATAAAACTTAGCGTCTTTTGGTTGGTTGAATTGATAATTATCGTAGATCGTAGTTCGTTTTCCGTAAATCCCTCTAGATTTTTCCTTTTTATTCATGGAAAAATCTGAAAGAAAATAATCGCGTTTAATTAAGAATAAGGAATCATTTAAAACTTCGAATTCTTGTTCTATATATATTTCTTTAACCCAATTTATATTCGCGCTTTTTGATGCTTGAAGATTAATTTCCTTTATAGCGAAAGTAGAATCGTTAACCCAAAAATCACCTTTAAAAGTTAATTCGTTTTTTCGTCTTGGGTAATAAATGATGTTGTAACACCATTTGTTATCTATAAAAGCACTGTCAGATAAAACATAGTTATAGGTTTGAACACCAGTTCTACTTAATGGGCTCACAAAGCTTTTATCGAAAAATTTCATGTAATTATCATAGATACTATATTCAGAATATAAATCGTCTATAAAATCAATTATAATTTGGTTATTACTAAAGCCAGAGTTTTTATTACCTATTAAATCCTCACGTTCTTTATTAATTGAATTATCACCAGAGATTTTCTTTACAGATTCATTTAAAAAGATTGGTAAATACGTTTTTCCGGTAACATTAGACGTATCAACTTCTTCAAACACAAATTCCATACCTTTAAAAAGCTTACTTTTAATTAAAGCGCTATCTATGGTGTTGAGGTCAAATTCTACTTTTTCGTATTGGTCGTATTCGTATTGTTTAAATTGATTGAGTCCATTTTTTCGTTTACGTTCCCAAATCTTTTTAAGAATTCTTATAGCTGGATTTTCTGAAGCCTTTTTAGATTGTTTACCAGTTACAATAAGAACTTCATCAAGGGAAGACTCCTCTTCTTGAAGAATAAATTTTAATTCATAATTTATTCGTTTCGGTAAAGGAATTTCGAGTGTTTTAAAACCAACAAAAGAAACCACTAAGGTTTCCCAGTTTTCATCGGATTCTAAATAAAATTTACCGTCTTCGTTTGTAATGGTTCCAATGGTGGAGCCTTTAAACATTACATTGGCAAAAGGTATTGGCGTGTTGCCTTCATCAAACACGTGTCCGCTGACTTTAGTTTGCGCAGTGGCAGATAAAAGTCCTAGTGATATAAAAAATAAGAGTAGTTTCAGTTTCATAATAAAAAACAAACTTCATCAACAACCATGCTAAACTTAACTTTTAGGTTGATAATGAAGTTTACTTAACGCAGAAATCTGCGATTTATTTGTACATCACTTTTTTAACTGCTTTAATAACAGAGTCACTATTAGGTAACCATTCTGCTAATAACACAGGAGAATAAGGTGCAGGTGTATCTGCCGTATTTATTTTTACAACAGGAGCATCTAAATAATCAAAAGCTTCTGATTGTACCAAATAAGTAATTTCAGTTGATACATTTCCAAATGGCCATGCTTCTTCTAAAATTACTAATCTATTTGTTTTCTTAACAGATTTTAATATGGCCTCTCTATCTAATGGACGTACCGTACGTAAATCTATAATTTCACAAGAAATACCTTCTTTTGCTAATTCATCAGCAGCTTTGTAAGCTTCTTTTATAATCTTACCGAAAGAAACAATAGTAACATCTGTTCCTTCACGTTTAATATCAGCTACTCCAATAGGAACTGTATATTCTCCTTCTGGTACTTCACCTTTGTCGCCATACATCTGCTCACTTTCCATAAAAATAACTGGATCGTCATCTCTAATGGCAGCTTTTAATAAACCTTTTGCATCGTAAGGATTTGAAGGAACAATTACTTTTAAACCAGGTGTGTTAGCAAACCAGTTTTCAAATGCTTGCGAATGCGTTGCACCTAATTGACCAGCTGAACCAGTTGGCCCTCTAAATACAATAGGACATTTAAATTGTCCACCAGACATTTGTCTGATTTTTGCAGCATTATTTATAATTTGATCAATACCAACTAAAGAGAAGTTGAATGTCATATATTCTACTATAGGACGATTGCCTGTCATTGTAGAACCAATAGCAATACCAGCAAAACCTAGTTCAGCAATTGGTGTATCAATAACACGTTTTGCTCCAAACTCATCTAACATACCTTTAGATGCTTTATAAGCACCATTATATTCTGCTACTTCTTCACCCATAAGATAAATGCTCTCATCTCTGCGCATTTCTTCGCTCATGGCTTCACAAATAGCTTCTCTAAATTGAATTGTCTTCATGTTCTTATTTTTGTTCGAAAAGCAAAAATAATAATTATTGCTTATATAATGACATTAAATGTAGAGTCAAAAATGTTTTTTTTTATATTCTTAGATTAAGATAGTCTATTTAGTTTATTTCGCATTTAATCATAACAAAATAGTATGTTGTTTTTTTTAGATAAGGTCAGTTTATTGATAAAAAAGAGTGTGATTTTTTGAAAAATTGATAGTTTAATCGAATAAAACTGTCATTACATAAAATTTATTATGCATGCATAGTAAAATTTCAAATATTTATATTTATCTTCGTCGTGAATAAAATAGACGTTTAAAATAAATCATTTTTATATGAAAATATTAGTATGTATTAGCCATGTGCCTGATACAACCTCAAAAATTAATTTTACAGAAGGCGATACTAAGTTTGACACTAATGGTGTACAATTTGTAATCAACCCTAATGACGAATTTGGCCTTACACGTGCCATGTGGTTTAAAGAAAAGCAAGGCGCAAGCGTAGACGTTGTTAATGTTGGAGGTGCAGAAACAGAACCTACTTTAAGAAAAGCGTTAGCGATTGGTGCAGACTCTGCAATTAGAGTAAATACTGAAGCTACAGATGGTTTTGCAGTTGCAAAACAATTAGCAAAAGTAGTTAATGATGGTGGATACGATTTAGTAATTGCTGGTAGAGAATCTATTGATTACAATGGTGCAATGGTTCCTGGTATGTTAGCAGGTATGATTGGTGCAAACTTTGTAACCAATTGTATAGGCTTAGAAGTTGATGGAACAAGCGCAAAAGCAATTAGAGAAATCGATGGTGGTAAAGAAACTGTAAGTACAAGTTTACCTTTAGTTATTGGAGGCCAAAAAGGATTGGTAGAAGAAAGTGACTTACGTATTCCTAATATGAGAGGTATTATGATGGCTCGTAAAAAGCCATTAACGGTTGTTGAGCCTACAGATGCAAGTGCAGAAACTAAAGTAGTGAGTTTTGAAAAACCAGCTCCTAGAGGTGCCGTTAAATTGGTAGATGCAGATAATATAGATGAATTAGTGAGCTTACTTCATAACGAAGCTAAAGTGATTTAAAACCAAATTCTAACATTCAAAAATCTAAATTCTAAAGTATAGATTAAAGGAGTTTAGAACTTGAAGTTTAAAAATTAAAAAAGATTATGTCAATTCTAGTATATACAGAATCCGAAAACGGAAAATTAAAAAAAGCGGCTTTAGAAGTTGTGTCTTACGCTAAAGCTGTTGCCGATCAAATGGGAACATCAGTAACTGCTGTTGCTGTTAATGCAGATAATGCAGAAATTTTAGGGAACTACGGAGCATCAAAAGTGCTTTTGGTAAAAGATGATAGTTTAAAAGCATTTAACGCCAAAAAATATGCAGCGATAGTTGATAATGCAGCAAATAACGAAGGTGCAAAAGTAGTGGTCGTTAGTTCTAGTGCAGATAGTAAATATTTAGCACCATTATTAGCCGTAAGTTTAGATGCAGGTTATGTGTCTAATGTTTTTGAAGCGCCATCTAGTGTGTCTCCATTTACAGTAAAACGTACAACATTTACAAACAAAGCTTTTGCAAATACAGAAATTACTACTGATGTAAAAATTGTTGGTTTATCTAATAATTCATTCGGATTGGTAGAATCTGGAGGAAGTGCTTCAGTTGAAGATTTCTCACCTTCATTGCCAGATTCTGGAGTAAATGTAGAGTCTATTGACAAAGCTACAGACAAAGTAAGTATCGCTGATGCAGAGATTGTAGTTTCTGGAGGAAGAGGATTAAAAGGACCAGAGAATTGGGGAATGATTGAAGAGCTTGCAGATGTTTTAGGAGCTGCAACAGCTTGTTCTAAACCAGTGTCAGATTTAGGGTGGAGACCACATAGTGAGCATGTTGGACAAACAGGTAAGCCAGTAGCTTCAAACTTATATATAGCCATTGGTATTTCTGGTGCAATACAGCATTTAGCAGGTATTAACTCCTCTAAAGTAAAAGTGGTAATTAATACAGATCCAGAAGCTCCTTTCTTTAAGGCAGCAGATTATGGAGTTGTAGGTGATGCATTTGAAGTTGTGCCTAAGTTAATTGAAAAATTAAAAGCTTTTAAAGCCGCAAACGCATAATTTTATTACCTTGTAAATTGAATACCAATTCGGTGAAGAGACGATGAGGTATTAATTAAGGACTGTTTAAATTTTGATTTCTATCTAATACTTACATTTTAAGGAAAGTATAGGAGAAATTAGCTAAATCTGTAAATGCAGTTGGTAAAGTCCAAATTTAAACAGTTCTTTGTGTTTTATAAATTATGAGTTTAGTTCGTTTAAATATCAAAGGCATTTCATACAGTCAAACCCAAAATGGTGCCTACGCTTTAATACTTAATGAAGTAGATGGTGACAGAAAACTACCAATAGTCATTGGTGCTTTTGAGGCGCAATCCATTGCAATAGCTTTAGAAAAGGAGATTCGTCCACCTCGTCCGCTTACTCACGATTTATTTAAAAATTTCGCTGACCGTTTCGATATTGTTGTAAAGCAAGTCATCATCCATAAGTTGGTAGATGGTGTGTTTTATTCAAGTTTAATTTGCGAACGCGATAAAATTGAAGAAATAATTGATGCCAGAACAAGTGATGCGATTGCTTTGGCTTTACGTTTTCAGGCACCAATATTCACTTATAAAAATATTTTAGATAAAGCAGGAATCTATCTTAAAGTCAATCCTAAAAAGGATGACGAAGAACAAGATAGCATTCTTGTAGACGACCTTATTGTGGAAGAAATTGAAGCTGCTTCAGTTGAGCAAGAAGGTTATAAAAATACATCTCTCGAAGAACTTAATAAGCTCTTAGATGAAGCCGTTAATAATGAAGATTATGAAACTGCTGCCAAAATAAGAGACGAAATTTCTAAACGCTAACTAACTCTACACTTTATGAATTATTTTTTCAAGACACTTCTTGTTATATTTATTGGGCTCTCATCAATTACGGCACAAGAACTTGAAAAAACATGGGAATCTACAGTTCCTGAAAGCGCTTATAAAACTTTAGAATTTAAGAAAGGAGAGTTTAATTTTTCTTCAGACTCAAATCATAGTCTTCAAGGCGATTATATGTATCAAAATAATTTATTGGTACTTTATCATAACGATTCACTCAACTCCATTGAAAAGTATAAAATAACTGAGCTTACAGATTCAACTCTAGTTTTCTCGGGAAAAGAGATGCGTTTCAATTTAGTGCCAAAAAAAGAAGATAAAGTTGCTCTATCTGAAACTAATGTAGATAAAATAATTCCTAATCAAGGGTTTTCATTTACAAGTTTTTGGAGAGGCGCTTTAGGTATGGTAAGCTTAATTTTTATTGCATTTTTATTCAGTAGTAATCGTAAAGCTATTAATTGGAAAACCGTTGGAATTGGATTACTCTTTCAACTTATTATCGCTATAGGTGTATTGAAAATTGATTTTGTAAAATCGGTTTTTGAGTATGTAGGTCAAGGATTTATTGCTATTCTAGGCTTTACACAAGCAGGTAGTGAGTTCTTATTTGGAGGCATGTTAGATATTAACTCCTTCGGTTTCATCTTTGCATTTCAAGTACTACCTACAATTATATTTTTCTCCGCTTTAACATCAGTCTTGTTTTACCTAGGATTGATTCAAAAGGTAGTAAAAGGAATGGGCTGGTTATTATCTAAGGTATTAGGGATTTCAGGACCAGAAAGTTTAAGTGTTGCTGGTAATATTTTCTTAGGACAGACAGAAGCTCCTTTATTGATTAAGGCTTATTTAGAAAAAATGAATAAGTCCGAAATTCTTCTGGTAATGATAGGAGGAATGGCAACCGTTGCAGGTGCTGTTTTAGCTGCATATATTGGGTTTTTAGGAGGAGAAGATGAAGCATTACAATTGTTTTATGCTAAACATTTATTAGCTGCGTCTGTTATGGCTGCACCAGGAGCTATTGTGATTTCTAAAATATTATTTCCGCAGACAGAAGAGGTTAATACAGATGTTGCAGTGTCTCAAGATAAAATAGGGTCTAACATTTTAGAAGCCATTGCAAACGGAACTACTGAAGGTTTAAAACTAGCGGTTAATGTAGGCGCCATGCTTTTAGTTTTTGTTGCTTTTATAGCCATGATAAATGGTATTTTGGGAGGTGTTGCAGGTTTTGATGGAATTATTATTGAAGAATGGAATATTAATTGGCATTTTACTTCACTAAATGAAGTTATTGCTGCAAATACACCATATAAAGATGGTCTTTCTTTAGAGTTTATTTTAGGTTACGTTTTTGCACCTTTAATGTGGTTAATTGGCGTGGCTTCAGAAGATATGGCATTAATGGGGCAGCTATTAGGAATTAAATTAGCAGCTAGTGAGTTTATAGGCTATATACAATTAGCTGATTTAAAAAATGCAGCAAGTGCTACACATCTTACTTACGAAAAATCTATAATCATGGCAACATACATGTTATGTGGTTTTGCTAATTTTGCTTCAATAGGAATACAAATTGGAGGTATTGGTTCATTAGCACCAGGACAACGTAAACAGTTATCTAAATTTGGAATGAAAGCTTTAATAGGAGGTACATTAGCTTCATTAGTTTCAGCGACCATTGCAGGAATGATTATTGGGTAACAAATTCCTTTGAAGAAAGGAATCTCAAAGTAATTAAAAATATACTTTCATCTTTAATTCCAATCACAACTCATTCCGTTAATAACTTTTAATATTAAACAAAGTATTTATTCAGGCGAGTTAGTGCTTTTTTTTAATTTCGCTTTGAGTGGTGCTGAACTAGTTACAGTATTTCAACTTATCAAAATTTTTGTATAACTTAAAAGGGACTCCTGCTTTTGCAGGAGGTAATATGAAACAATATCACGACTTAGTAAAACACGTTTTAGCAGAAGGGAACGAAAAAGGAGATAGAACAGGAACTGGGACAACAAGCGTTTTTGGTTACCAAATGCGATTTGATTTAAGCGAAGGTTTCCCAATGGTAACGACTAAAAAGTTACATCTAAAATCTATAATATATGAATTGCTTTGGTTTTTAAAAGGGGATACAAATACAAAGTATCTAACTGAAAATGGCGTAAGAATCTGGAACGAATGGGCTGATGAAAATGGTGATTTAGGTCCAGTTTACGGACATCAATGGCGTAATTGGGCTAGCGAAGAGATAGATCAAATTAAGGAGGTTATTTCTACTTTAAAGAACAATCCAAACAGTCGTAGAATGTTGGTTTCTGCATGGAATCCTTCAGTTTTACCAGATACATCAAAATCATTCTCTGAGAATGTAGCCAACGGAAAAGCAGCATTGCCGCCTTGTCATGCCTTTTTTCAATTTTATGTAGCAGACGGGAAATTATCTTGTCAACTCTACCAACGTAGTGCAGATATCTTTTTAGGCGTACCATTTAATATTGGATCTTATGCCTTATTCACCATGATGATGGCTCAGGTTTGTGGTTACGAAGCTGGTGATTTTATTCACACTTTTGGTGACGCACATATTTACAATAATCACAAAGACCAATTAGAGTTACAATTATCTCGAGAGATAAGACCATTGCCAAAAATGATTTTAAATCCTGAAATTAAAGATATTTTCGATTTTAAATTTGAAGACTTCACACTTGTAGATTACAATCCGCACCCACATATTAAAGGGAAAGTCGCTATTTAAATTTTCTCTATGAAATTATTTTTTATAAGTTTAGTTTTCCTATCTGGCTTGCTTCTTTGTGTTCAAGGAAAGATGTTTGCAAAACAAGTATTAAATTTTAAAACAACCACAGAGGAATTGGTAGTAAATAGGAGCAATGAAAAGATTAAGTTATTTAATAAAACATATCCTGTTTACAGAGGTTGCGATAAAGATTTAAGTTTTGAAGATACTAAAAAATGTACTACAGAAAAAATAATAAATTATATAAAGGTTAGCTTTAATTACGAGTTAGCAGATAAAGCATTTCCTACGGCAAAAAAGACTCAGTTTCATGTAGATTTTGTAATTAACGAAAAAGGAAGGACAGAAGAGATTAATGTAAAAGCACATCATAAAGCAGTTGCAATAGATGTAATTCAACTTATAAAACGGATGCCAAAATTCAAAACTGTAGGCACAAATAATGGACAACCAGTTAAGACGCCATTTAGTGCCTTAATGACAGTGTATTTTGATTAAAAAACAAAAAAGCATCTCAAAATTAATTGAGACGCTTTTGTTAATGTCTTATTTAAGAGGCTTTCTTATAAATTGATTACACTGTTTTCTGCGCCAGCATAGTCATTCCAAGCATAAGAGTCTGCTTGGTCATCGTTAAGGTAAGATTTACCATCAACAAGGTATCTAAATTCGTAAGAGTTGTCTTTTTCTAAATCAACAGTTGCTTTAAAAGTACCGTTTTTTAGTTTCTTTAATTTAGTCGCTTTTTTTGCGTTCCAATCGTTAAAGTTTCCAACAACAACTACACTTTTTGCCTCTTCTGCAGGTACAGAAAATGTGACCTTACAAACTGGTTTACTTTTTAAATACTGCTTTTTAATTGCCATAATAATTGATTTAATTACACTACAAAAGTATAAAAGAATCGAGTAATTAAAATCGATTAAAGGTCTAAAGGCGAAAGAATTATCATTTTCTTAATATGGTAAATGATTTTTATGACAGAATGTAATTTTTAAAGTCATATTTTAGTGTATCAATAACATAATATTTTTTTTCTTTGTGTCTGATTTTCAGCTAAATCGTTTGCGAAAGTGCTAATAATAGAAACTCATAAATTTACCACCTTGATTTATTTAAAATTTAGGTATATTTATCTTATTAAATTACCATTATGTTCGGGAAAAAAAAGACGGTTTCAACCATAGATAAAGACCAATTAGAGCTGATAGAAAATGCTCAGAAACGTATTAAGCAAAAGAAGGGATTGTATATTCATTTCGTTATTTTCTTAATTGGTGCAGTTTTCTTAATACTATCTAACACGGTTTTGGGTATTGGTGAAAACTTTAAAATTGCCGGTGTAGATTGGTTTGTGTATGCCATACTTGCATGGTTGTTTTTGTTTATTTACCATTTTATAAGTGTATTTATTACTAATAAGTTTATGGGTAAAAATTGGGAAAAGCAACAGTTAGATAAGTTAGTGAGCCAACAACAAGTTAGAATAGATAAGTTAAAAGAGAATTTTCTAAAAGAAGAGACAAAAATAGCACAAACGCAAGCTTATACTGAGGTTAAAGAAAACCCTAAAGTACTAGAAAAAAAAAAGACTTCTGAGTTAACCATTATTGTAGCTGCAGGCGAAAACAATGCTATAGGTAAGGATAATAAGTTAATTTGGCATTTAAGTGATGATCTGAAACATTTTAAGGCTTTAACTAATGGTCATCATATTATTATGGGACGTAAAACATTTGAAAGTTTCCCAAAACCATTACCAAACAGAACACACGTTGTCATTACCAGACAAAAAGATTATAAAGTACCAGAAGGCGTAATAGTTGTAAATTCTCTTGAAGATGCTCTTGATGCATCAAGATTTGATAAACAACCTTTTGTAATTGGAGGCGGAGAAATCTACAAACAAGCAATGCCTTTGGTTGATAAACTCGAAATAACTCGAGTTCACGCAGACTTTGAAAATGCAGATACATTTTTTCCGGAAATTGATGATAGTAAATGGCAAGAAGTTAGTAGAAGAACTCATGATGCTGATGAAAAACATGCTTATTCATTTTCTTTTATTACGTATTTGAAGAAATAACAAATAATTCTTTTTTATAAATACTAATCTCAATTTTTCAATTGGGTAGGCAACTATTTGCCCATTTTTAACGTCTTTATTTATAAATAGCTACCTTGTTAAAGGAGAATACGGGAATTTTCTGTAACGCTTTTCAGAATAAGTCGTCTAATTTATAATTAATCAATCAAAAAATCTTCATTTATGAGTACGTTAAAAATCACTAATTTATCTAAAACATATCCTAATGGTGTAAAAGCTTTAGATAACGTTAATCTTGAATTAAAAAATGGAATGTTTGGTCTTTTAGGCCCTAATGGAGCTGGGAAATCATCTTTAATGAGAACCCTAGCTACGTTGCAAGAGGCTGATTCAGGTACTGCCACATTAGATGATATTGATATTTTAAACAATCCGGCCGAATTACGAAAAGTATTAGGTTATTTACCTCAAGAGTTTGGTGTATATCCACGAATTACAGCAGAACAATTATTAACTCATTTAGCAATTTTAAAGGGTATTACAAATGCTAAGGAGCGCAAAGAATTAGTAAATTATTTATTAGATAAAGTTAATCTCTACGAAAAGCGTAACAAATCTGTAAAAGGATTTTCTGGAGGAATGAAACAGCGTGTAGGTATTGCACAAGCCTTAATAGGAAACCCAAAACTTATAATTGTAGATGAGCCAACTGCTGGTTTAGATCCAGGAGAGCGTAATCGTTTTTATAATTTATTAGCAGATGTAGGTAAAGAGGTAATAGTCATACTTTCTACACATATTGTAGATGATGTTAGAGAGTTGTGTACCAAAATGGCAATAATGAATTTAGGGGAAATTGTTTATCATGGTTCACCACAATCTGCTATTGATGATCTAGAGAATAAAGTATTCCGGAAAATTGTAAGTAGAGAAGATTTACAAAATTATGCCAATGATTATAAGGTGATTTCAAATAAAATGGTAGGAGGACAGCCATTGATACATGTATTTAGCGAAGTGCATCCGCAAAATGGTTTTGAGCAAGTTGCTCCAAATTTAGAAGATGTGTTCTTTTCAAAAATAAACACATCAAACGTTCTTGTTTAATCTAATCTAACCATTTTAATTATGTTTAAAACATTCTTTTTATCAGAATTAAAATATACGCTTAAGCAACCGATGGTGTATATTTTTATCTTCATATTGGCATTGATGGAATTCTTTGCTACCGTTAGTGATAATGTTCAAGTTGGTGGCGCAATTGGTAACGTTTATCGCAATTCGCCATATACAATCACAATTCATGTCACTGTATTTTGTGTTTTTAGTCTATTAATGGCTGTCGCTTTTTTTAATAATGCAGCTTTACGAGATCATAATAATGAATTTAATGAAATATTATTTACAACACCTTTAAGCAAACCAGGTTATTTTTTCGGACGCTTTTTGGGAGCATTAGTGGTTTCAACATTACCCTTGTTAGGTGTTTTTATAGGGGTGCTTTTAGGGACTTACATGAATTCTATTTTTGGATGGATGGATACCGAACGCTTTGGTGATTTTTATCTCGAAACTTTTATTAATAACTATTTATTATTTATTCTGCCCAACATGTTTTTAGCAGGATCAGTGATTTTTGCGATGGCAAATAAGTGGAAAAGTACTATTATTTCATTTGTTGGTGGCTTAGTTATTATTGTAGCCTATATAGTGTCTGGTTCCCTAATGTCTGACGTAGATAACGAAACCATAGCTGCACTTTCAGATATATTTGGAATTAACACTTACTTTTTAGAAACTAAATATTTTACACCAATAGAGAAAAATACTATTAGTCCTGGGTTTTCTGGTTTGCTTTTTAAGAATAGACTTCTATGGACGGCAGTTGGAGCAATTATTTTAATGATATCTTATTTTAGTTTTTCATTTAAAACGAAAAATAAAAAAGTAAAAAAACAAAAGGTTAAAAATAGCGATAAAGAAACTGTGTTTGCGCTACCAAACTTGAATCCAACATTTAAGGCTTCCACAAATTGGATTCAGTTTAAAAGCTTTTTTTATACTAACTTTTTAAGCATTGTTAAGAGTGTAACTTTCAAAATATTATTCCTCTTCTGTATTATAATTTTAGTAGTTGATTTAAGTCAAGGATTTGAGTTTATGGGCTTGCAATCTTATCCGTTAACTTATAAGTTGATTGATTCTATAAAAGGTAGCACCAATATATTTACTATTATAATTCTTATCTTTTTTAGTGGTGAATTAATTTGGCGAGATAGAGATTCAAAAATTAATGAAGTTATAGATGCAACAGCACATACGTCGTTTATTTCTATGGCAGCTAAGGCATTGTCTTTAGTTTGTTTGACTTCAATATTGAATTTATTTTTTATTCTAATAGGTGTAATCTATCAATTGCTAAATGGATTTACACGTATTGAATTAGACGTGTATTTACTCGATTTCTTTTATGAGAACTTTGCCTTGTATATTGTGTTTGGAGGTATTATGATAATGATTCAAGTTTTATCTAGTAATAAATATATCGGCTACTTTATCTCTGTTTTAATATTATTAGTTTGGGAGATTATTCTGAGTATTTTAGATATTAATTCTAATATGTTAGATATTGGAGGTGGTTCTTCAGTATTCTATTCAGATATGAATGGTTTTGGACCAGGTTTAAAAAGCACCTTGTGGTTTAATCTTTATTGGATTTTGTTATCCGTTATAGGCTTATTAATTGCAGGAGCATTATGGAATCGTGGCTCTAAAAGTTCACTGTTAAGTCGTATAAAAACAGCCAAAAAGGAAGTTCCTAAAAGTTATAGAGGTTTCATTGCAGTCCTTACTATAATTTGGCTTGGTGTTGCTGGCTTTGTGTATTACAATACACAAGTTTTAAATCCGTATCGATCTAATGATACAGAAGAGCAACTTATGGCAGAATTTGAAAAGAAATATTCAAAATATAAAGAAGCCGTACACCCTAAAGTAACAGATGCTAAATATTATATAGACATTTTTCCTAATAAAAGGGATATACATGTTAAGGCAGATATTGAGTTAACTAATGAGTCTAACCAAGCAATTGATTCGCTTCACTTTTTTAATAAAGAAGGTTGGGATACAAAACTTAATATTCCTAATGCAAAACCAGTTTACAAAGACAGTACTTATCTATATACCATTTACAAATTGAGTAAACCGCTACAGCCAGGACAGTCGATAGTAATGAAATTAGATAATAAATTTATTACCAAAGGATTTAAAAACAGTAGAGGGAATACCATGATTGTTAAGAATGGAACATTCTTTAATAATGGAGATATATTACCAACAATGGGTTATAACGAAAATTATGAGATTTCAGATAATAACACACGTAAAAAATATGATTTAGAGCATAAAGAACGTACACCAGAATTGTCTAGTGAACTTAGTGAATTGCATAATCGTAATTATATAAATAACGGTGAATCTGATTTTATTAATGTTGAAACTATAATATCTACTGTAAAAGAACAAACGGCAATTGCTCCTGGCTCTTTAATTAAGAAATGGGAAGAAAATGGAAGAGATTATTACCATTACAAAACAGATACACCATCTTTAAATTTCTACTCTTTTATGTCTGCGGATTACGAATTAAAAAAACGTAAATGGAATGGAATTGATATTGAAGTTTATTATGATGAAAAACATCCTGAAAATGTTGATATGATGCTAGATGCAGTAGAAAGGTCATTAGCATATTATACCAAAAATTTTGGACCATATTTTCATAAACAATGCAGAATTATTGAGTTTCCAAGATATGCATCTTTTGCTCAGGCTTTTCCGGGTACAATGCCTTATTCTGAAGCTATAGGATTTATAATTAATCTTGAAGATGAAACAGAAAACAATGTTGTAGATGCTGTTATTGCTCATGAAATGGCACATCAGTGGTGGGCACATCAGGTTATTGGTGCAAACATGCAAGGAAGTACGCTTATGAGCGAAAGTTTTTCTGAATATTCATCATTAATGACCATGAAGAATATGACGGGGAATCCGATGAAAATGAGAGAATTTATAAAGTACGATCATGATCGCTATTTAAGAGGTCGAAGTGGAGAAAGAGAAAAAGAATTGCCACTATACAAAGTAGAGAATCAGCAGTATATTCATTACGGAAAGGGTAGTGTAATTTTATACGCTTTACAAGATTATATTGGTGAAGCTAAAGTGAATTTAGCCATGAAAAATTTCTTAGAAGAGTATCGTTATAAAAAGCCACCTTATCCTACTTCATTGGATTTTATAAGACATTTAGAACCACAAGTGCCAGACTCACTTAAATACTTGATAACGGATTGGTTTAAAGAAATTACCTTATATGATAACCGATTAAAAGAGGCTAATTATAAAAAAATGGATAATGGTAAATATGAAGTTACTCTAGAAATTGAAAGTTCAAAAATTAAATCAGATAGTCTTGGTAATGAAACCAAGGCCAATATTAACGACTGGATTGATGTTGGTTTCTTTATGGATGATGATGAAGAAAGGTTGTTTTCTCAAAAGCGCATAAAGTTCAATAAAGAAAGTACGTCAATTACAATGCAGCTAGATTCTTTGCCAGCAAAAGCAGCAATAGACCCTAGACATATATTAATAGATCGTGTTTATAAAGACAATATTAAAAGTATAAGTTTAGAAGAGTAATTATATAAAAGTAGTAAAAAACAAAACACCCTAACTATTTAAATAGTTAGGGTGTTTTCGATTATATAATTTTAACTTTTAAAAGATCTCTTAAATATCAAAGGCAGCTTTTACTTTATCAACATAATCTAATTTTTCCCAAGTAAATAATTCTACATCTAAAGTTGTAGATTCTCCATTTGGTTGTTGAAATGTTTTAGTTACAACTTCGTGTTGTCTACCCATATGACCATAAGCAGCTGTTTCGCTATACATTGGTTGGCGCAGTTTTAAACGTTTTTCAATGAAAGCAGGTCTCATATCAAATAGTTTTTCAACCTTTTTAGCTATTTCACCATCTGTTAAGTTAAAAGGACAAGTTCCATAAGTATCAACAAAAATAGCCATAGGTTCTACAACACCAATAGCATAAGATACTTGTACTAAAATTTCGTCACAGATACCTGCCGCAACTAAGTTTTTTGCAATATGTCTTGTTGCATAGGCAGCACTACGGTCTACTTTACTTGGGTCTTTACCAGAAAATGCGCCACCACCATGTGCACCTTTTCCACCGTAAGTATCTACAATAATTTTACGACCAGTTAAACCAGTGTCTCCATGCGGTCCTCCAATTACAAATTTCCCAGTTGGATTTATATGATACTTAATGTCATCATTAAATAAAGCTTGAATATGCTCTGGAAGTTTTGCTACAACTCTCGGAATTAATATCTCAACAATATCTTTTCTGATTTTAGCGAGCATAATTTCATCAGCATCAAACTCGTCATGTTGCGTAGAAACAACAATAGAATCTATACGTTGAGGTGTATTGTCATCACTATATTCTATAGTAACCTGACTTTTAGAATCGGGTCTTAAATACTTTATTTCTTTATTCTCGCGACGTAATTCAGCTAGTTCAACTAAAATTCTGTGTGATAAATCTAAAGCCAAAGGCATGTAGTTATCAGTTTCATTAGTTGCGTAACCAAACATCATTCCTTGGTCACCAGCACCTTGTTCTTCTTTTGTAGCTCTATCTACACCACGGTTAATCTCTTCAGATTGTTCGTGTATTGCAGAAAAAACACCACAAGAATTGCCATCAAACATATATTCGCTTTTTGTGTAGCCAATTTTATTAATGGTGTCTCTTGCTATTTTCTGTACGTCGAGATAGGTGTTAGACTTTACTTCACCAGCTAAAACAACTTGTCCTGTAGTTACTAATGTTTCGCAAGCCACTTTTGATTCTGGGTCAAAAGCTAAAAAATTATCAATTAAAGCATCGCTAATTTGGTCTGCTACTTTGTCTGGATGTCCTTCAGAAACACTTTCTGAAGTAAATAAATATGGCATAATTCCTAAGTTTTAGGTTATAATTAATCTACGGAAAATTTCAGATTGCTTGGTCGCTAGAGAAGTACTAAACTTACTGCTTTAGCATTTTTTGTTTCAGCTGAGTATTCAGCGTCAGAGGTTGCAATCAGATCAAATTTTTCCTCTAAATTTTGATAGTGCAAAAATAGAGAAATTAAATGGAACCCATATTTATTTCACTTTTTTTATGATTTAATTCACTTTTGAATTATTTGAAGAAAAGAATTACAATAAAAAAGAGTAAATTAATACCGTTAGCTATTTAAAAATGCTAGTCACAAGATTGAGCTTAGTATTGAAAAAAATAACTAGATTTACATTATGCTTTCAAAGAAAACAAAATACGGAATAAAAGCCTTGGTGCATTTGGCAAGACAAGAAGAACGGACTCCTGTTCAAATTTCTACAATTTCTAAAGCAGAAAACATTTCTCAAAAATTTTTAGAAAGTATCCTTTTAACCTTAAGAAAAAATGGTGTTTTAGGTTCTAAAAAAGGAAAAGGAGGTGGTTACTATTTGTTAAAAGACCCAAAAGATATTCCTATGACAACGGTAATGCGATTGTTAGAAGGACCTATTGCAATGGTGCCTTGTGTAAGCCTTAATTTTTATGAAAAATGTGAAGACTGCCCAGATGAGAAGGTCTGTGCAGTGAATAAATTAATGCTTAAGGTGCGAGATAATACCTTAGAGATTTTTAGAAATACCACCTTAGCTGATTTATCTAATTAGCAGATTCTTATTTTTATACGTTAATTTTTTCGAAATATATACCTCTTAAAGGAATATAAATTTATATGTTTGCAATACCCTACTAAATCTATAGGGTAAAAGTATTTATAATTTAATAGCATATTATGGGAAGTGTAATACAGACAGATTTAAATATAGATAATGAGGCACAAGTGTCTTCTGTACCTCAAGAAAACATAAAAAGAAGTATTGTAAAAACAATTAGTTGGCGTGTTGTTGGTACACTAGCTACTGTAACTATATCCTATGTGATCACTGGTACTTTAGCATTAGCGTTTTCTATTGGAGGAATAGAACTAGTCTCTAAAATGGTACTTTACTTTTTTCATGAACGTGCTTGGACTAATATAAAATGGGGAAAATGATAGACATAGATATAGACGTTTGGAATAAGAAGTTAAGAGAGAAGAATCCAATTGAAATTGCAAAATGGGCTTTAAAGTTGTCCAATAATAAGATTGTAACTACCAGTTTTGGAAAATATTCTTCAGTATTATTAAGTACAATATCAAAATTAGAAAATGATATTAGAGTGGTTTGGTGTGATACGCTTTACAACGAACCTAGTACTTATGAGCATGCTAATAATTTGATAGAAAAGTATAAGCTTAATATTCTAAAATATCAATCCTTACTTAGTAAAGAAGAAATTGATGCAACTATTGGATTGCCAAGTTTAGAGGATGATAACCATGATATTTTTTCTGAAACTGTAAAGCTAGAACCTTTTAGGCGTGCTTTAAAAGAGCAGAATCCAGATATCTGGTTTACTAACATTAGAGTAAGACAAACGGAGTACAGAGACAAAAAAGATATTTTAAGTTTTAGTAAAGATGGTATTCTAAAAGTGAGTCCATTTTACTTTTGGAGTGATGAAGACTTAGATGATTATATAGTAGAGAACCAATTAGAAAAGAACGTTGATTACTTCGACCCAATAAAAGCACTACTGAATAGAGAGTGTGGTATTCACTTTCAATAAATAGAACAAATGCAAAGTTTTAGAACAGAATTAGAAAATCCGGTAGTAGAAAAGGATATCCTTGACTTAGCAAATAAGATTGAGCTTTTTCACAATGGTAAAATAGACGAAGAAAAATTTAGAAGTCTTCGATTAGCAAGAGGTGTTTATGGTCAGCGTCAAGAAGGCGTGCAAATGATCAGAATCAAATTGCCTTACGGAAAGGTTTTGAGTCATCAGTTGCGACGTATTTCTGAAGTTTCAGATGAATACTCAAGAAGTCGTTTACATATTACTACACGTCAAGATATTCAAATTCATTATGTGGATTTAAATAGAACTCCAGAACTTTGGGCAGAATTAGAACGCGATAATGTTACCCTTAGAGAAGCTTGTGGCAATACAGTAAGGAATGTCACTGCAAGTGAAACAGCAGGTATAGATATTAACGAGCCATTTGATGTATCTCCATACGCAGATGCTTTATTTAAGTTCTTTTTAAGAAATCCTATTTGTCAAGAAATGGGTAGGAAATTCAAAGTGTCTTTTTCGGGTACAGATGAAGATACTGGTTTGTCTTACATGCACGATTTAGGTTTTATTGCAAAAATAAAAGACGGTGTAAAAGGCTTTAAAGTGATGCTTGCAGGTGGCTTAGGTTCTCAACCAAGACACGCAGATTTGTTTTATGAGTTCCTGCCTTCAGATAAAATTATTCCATTAATGGAAGGCGTTTTAAGAGTTTTTGATCGTTATGGTGAACGTAAAAGTAGAGCCAAAGCACGTCTTAAATTCTTATTAAAAGATATAGGTTTAGAGGCTTTTAAACAATTGGTTGAAGAAGAGCAAAATGCTATAGAGTTTAAAACGGTTACTATAGATGAAGCCAATTATACTGCTTCAACGCCAGTTACTGTATCAGCACCAAAAGTGGAAATTAAAGATGTTGAAGCTTATAACTTATGGAAATCAACTAATGTTATTCCTCAGAAACAGGAAGGATATGTTGCCATCGGAATAAAAGTTTTACTAGGTGATTTCTATACAGATAAAGCACGTTTATTAGCTGATTTAGTTGAAGAAAATGCGGCTGGTGAAATAAGATTGAGCTTACGTCAGAATATATTAATTCCTTTTGTAAAAGAAGATTTACTTCCGTTTTTCTATATAGAATTAGCAAAATTAGGTTTTGTAGAAGCTGGTTATAATAAAGCAGTAGATATTACAGCTTGTCCTGGTACAGATACTTGTAACCTGGGAATTTCAAGCAGTACAGGAATCGCTGAAGAATTAGAACGCGTTATTAAAGCTGAATATCCTCAGTATTTACAAAACACGGATTTAGTGATTAAAATTAGTGGTTGTATGAATGCTTGTGGACAACACAATATGGCAAATATTGGTTTTCAAGGCATGTCAATCCGTACTAAAGATAAATTGGTAGCACCAGCTTTACAAGTATTATTAGGTGGTGGAAACTTAGGTGATGGAAACGCTTATTTTGCAGATAAGGTTGTTAAAATTCCAAGTAGAAGAGGACCAGAAGCGTTACGAAGAATTTTAAATGATTTTGAAGACAATGCAAATGGAAAACTTTTTGTTGACTATTATAAAGAAAAGGGAGAAAAATATTTCTACCAATTACTAACCGATTTATCAAATATTGAAAACCTTAGTCAAGAAGATTTTATTGATTGGGGAACAGAAGAACAATATGTAAAAGCTATCGGAATTGGAGAATGTGCAGGTGTTGTTATAGATTTAATTGCAACGCTTTTCTTAGAAAGCGATGAAAAAATAGAAGAAGCTCAAGAAGCTTTTAATAATAAGGTGTATTCTGGAGCTATTTATGAGGCTTATCGCTCTATGGTGAATTCGGCAAAAGCTATTTTACTTTCAGAAGATATAAAGACTAACACGCAAGCAGGTATCATTAAACAATTTGATGAACTTTTTGTAGACACTAAACGAATAGATTTAGGTGCTTCATTCTCAGATATTATTTATCAAATAAAAATATGTCCACCAACGGAAGATTTCGCGAGTAATTATATAAATACAGCGCAACAATTCTTAAAAAGTGTAAGAGCTTTTAGAGAAAAAGAGGTCGCTATTAAAAATTAAAAATTATGACACCAAGATTAACTATTGTAGGCGCAGGACCAGGAGATGTAGAATTAATTACTGTTAAGGCAATTAAAGCAATAAAATCTGCAAATGTCATTTTATATGATGCACTTGTAAATGTAGAATTGTTGGAATATGCATCACCAAAAGCAGAATTAATCTTTGTTGGAAAACGAAAAGGATGTTATGCCTATCATCAAAACCAAATTAATGAGTTAATCGTAGAACGGGCTTTAAAATGCGGACATGTGGTTCGTTTAAAAGGTGGTGATCCATTTGTATTTGGTCGTGGTGCGGAAGAGTTAGAATATGCCAAAGAATATGCAATTGAAGTTGCTTTTGTACCTGGTGTATCTTCTTCAGCTGCTGTGCCAGCTTCTATAGGTATTCCCTTGACAAAGCGTAATGCATCTGAAAGTTTTTGGGTGATTACAGGTACTACAAAATCTCATAAAATATCAGGCGATATTGCTTTGGCAGCTCAATCTACAGCAACAGTTGTTATTTTAATGGGAATGAGTAAGCTTTCAGAAATTGTTCAAATTTTTTCAAATGAAGGAAAATCTGAAACTGCGATAGCAATCATTCAAAATGGAACTAGAGCTAATGAAAAAGTAGGTGTTGGAACCATTTCAAATATAGAATCAATTGTAGAAGAAAAACAATTATCTAATCCTGCTATAATTATTATTGGAGAGGTCGTTAATCAGCGTGTAGACCTTTCTAATATATACGAAAGAGCAGATTTAGCGCAACAAAATACAAGAAAGCGAAGCGCATAGTTAAGTACTATTGAAACGTACTTTTCATAAAGCTATTCTAAATAAAAATTAAAAATTATGATTAAAACAGATATACTAATCATTGGAGCAGGACCAACAGGTTTATTTACAGTATTTGAAGCTGGCTTGTTAAAATTAAAGTGCCATTTAATTGATGCATTACCACAACCTGGTGGTCAATGTTCTGAGTTATATCCTAAAAAACCTATATATGATATTCCTGGATTTCCAGAAATATTAGCAGGTGATTTAACCTCTAATTTATTAGAGCAAGGTAAACAGTTTCAACCTGGTTTTACCTTAGGTGAACGTGCAGAAACTATAGAGAAACAAGACGATGGTAGTTTTATTGTTACTACTAATAAAGGAACACAACATCATGCACCAATTATTGCAATAGCTGGCGGTTTAGGAAGTTTTGAACCAAGAAAGCCTAAGTTAGAAGATATTGAAAAATATGAAGATAAAGGGGTCGCTTATTTTATTAAAGACCCAGAAGTGTATCGCGATAAAAAAGTAGTGATTGCAGGTGGTGGAGATTCTGCTTTAGATTGGAGTATTTTCTTGGCAGATGTAGCTTCAGAAGTGACTTTAGTTCATAGAAGAAATGAATTTAGAGGTGCTTTAGATTCAGTAGAAAAAGTACAGGAATTAAAGTTACTCAATAAAATTAATTTAATAACACCAGCTGAAATTACAGCTTTACATGGTGATAATCATATAGAAGGTGTTTCTATAACTAAGGAGGGTAATACTGAGATTTTAGAAGCGGATGAATTTATTCCACTTTTTGGGTTATCTCCAAAATTAGGTCCAATAGGAGATTGGGGACTTGAGATTGAAAAGAATGCTATTAAAGTAGATACTTTAGATTATCAAACTAACATTCCTGGTATTTATGCCATTGGTGATGTAAATATTTATGAAGGGAAATTAAAGTTGATACTTTGTGGTTTTCATGAAGCAACATTAATGTGTCAATCCGCTTATAAAAGACTAAATCCAGGAAAGAAATTTGTATTAAAATATACAACTGTAAGTGGTATTAATGGTTTTGATGGTACCAGAAAAGAGTCTCCAAAAGCTGTTGTAAAAGCTATAGTTTAATGCAAGATGTTGTTATACATATTACAGACCGTGAAGGAGAAACACATAAAGTTTTAGCGCCAACTGACATGGCTATGAATTTAATGGAAGTTCTACGCTCTTATGAGATAGCGCCAGAGGGCACCATTGGAGTTTGTGGTGGCATGGCAATGTGCGCATCTTGTCAATGTTACGTGAATTCCGACCATAAGTTAAATGCAATGGAAGACGAAGAAGATGCTATGTTGTCTGAAGCGTTTAATGTTAAAGATAATAGCAGATTAAGTTGTCAAATTCCAATTACAGAAGCATTAAATGGCTTGGAAATTGAATTAGCGCCAGACGTTTAAATTTTAAAAAAAAATATCATATTAAGCCAGTAATCATTTAATTGAGTTACTGGCTTTTTGGTTCTCTGTTCTATTGTTTTATATATTATTTTTGCGTGTCGATAAATTTGCCCCAATTTGATATTAGTAATTTATGACTATAATTATCGACAGAGTTAAAATCGAAAATTAAATACCAGATATTAAAATATGAATTCGTCATTGCATATACCCAAAAGATTTAAGGAAGACGTAGAAGATTTGGCTAAAGATTTGTTCTATTTGGTAGTAGAATCAGACGTAAATCAAGATTTGCAATTAGAATTATTAAAAGATTCTTTTTTCAAAATTTCAGAAGGATTAGAGTGTGGTGTTTGTGAAACTAAATGGTCGCAATTTAAAACGGAGTTAAAAACATTAAAACCAATATTACGTTTAGATGCACAGGCAGCTTATAATAATGATCCTGCGGCAAAAAGTTTGAGAGAAGTTTATTTGGCATATCCTGGTTTTTATGCTATCACAATGTATCGTATAAGTCATATTTTATGGGACTTAGACATTCCTGTTTTGCCAAGAATGATTAGTGAATATGCACATAGTGTAACAGGTACAGATATTCATCCTGGAGCAGAAATAGGTAAGTCATTTTTTATAGATCACGCAACTGGTGTTGTTATAGGTGAGACGGCAGTAATTCATAATAATGTTACAATTTATCAAGGTGTTACCTTAGGAGGAATTAAAGTAGAAAAAGCTTTGAAAGGCATAAAACGACATCCAACCATAATGGATAATGTAACCATTTATGCTAATGCTACAATTCTAGGAGGTGATGTTGTAATAGGTGCAAATAGCGTTATTGGTGCCAATGTTTGGATAACGCAATCTATACCAGAAGATTCTACAGTAACTTATAAATCAGATATAAGAATTACCAATAAAAAAGAAGAATGAGCATATTAAATCTAATAGGAAATACACCATTGTTAGAAACTACAAGTTTAGTTACTAAACCTAATGTAAAATTACTTTTAAAGTTAGAAGGAAATAATCCTGGTGGAAGTGTAAAAGACAGACCAGCTTTTAACATGATTTCTGAAGCCATAAAACGAGGTGATATAAAAAAAGGAGATTGTTTAGTTGAAGCAACAAGTGGAAACACGGGCATTGCTCTAGCTTATGTGGCACAATCTTTTGGATTAAAAATGTCCTTAGTAATGCCAGAGAATTCAACTGAAGAACGTGTTAAAACTATGAGAGCTTATGGTGCTGAGGTTATTTTAACATCTGCAGAAAAAGGCATTGAAGGTTCTAGAGATGTTGCTTTTAATATGCGAGATAATGAAGGTTATACGCTGCTCAATCAGTTTGAGAATAATGATAATTGGTTAGCACATTATAAAACTACAGGGCCAGAAATCTGGAAAGATACCAATGGAGAAATAACACATTTTGTTTCAGCAATGGGAACCACAGGAACCATAATGGGAACGTCTACTTTTCTTAAAGAACAAAACAATAAAATTCAAATTATTGGAGCGCAACCAGAAGATGGATCACGTATTCCTGGTATTAGAAAATGGTCACCAGAGTATGTGCCTAGTATTTTTGATAGATCAAAAGTAGATAAGGTTATAGAAGTAAGTGAGCAAGTGGCAAGAGCAACAACTCAAAGATTAGCAAAAGAAGAAGGTGTTTTTGCAGGTATGAGCAGTGGTGGTTCAGTAGCAACAGCATTAAAGCTCATAGAAACAATAGACCAAGGTGTCGTTGTGGCTATTATTTGTGATAGAGGAGATCGTTACTTGTCTTCAACTCTTTTTGATGAGGTATAATAACAATTTGTTTGATTTAAGTTAACAGCGAAGTCATTTCAAAATTGGTAATTAGCACCATAATTTAAAACCCCAAAAAAGATGAAATTACTTAAAAAGAATAAGTCAGAGTTTCGGTTTGCTGTGCAGATTTTAATGCTAACAGCAATATCTTTAGTTATTGCATTTTTTGTAAAATAGACTATTTTTCTCCGAGAGCAATTAATTGTAATTATTGACTATTTTTACGGCTCAATAATTACCAATGCGAAATTTATTTGTTTCAATTTTATTAGTTTCTTCAATAGTACTTAGTGCTCAAAAAGAAACAAATAACTCGTATTTAGATTTTAATTATTTTGGAGGTAATATTGCACTTCATAATAATGATATTCTTCATTTAATAAAAGGTCATCCAGAAGGTTTTATTCTAAGTTATAATAAAAAAACCTTTGGAAACGAAGCTTGGGAACAGCGCTACGGTTATCCAGATTATGGTGTTTCTTTCGCATATCAAGATTTTAAAAATGAAATTTTAGGTAACAATTACGCATTGTATGCACACTATAATTTCTATTTTTTTAAACGCAACCTTATGTTGCGTCTAGCACAAGGTTTGGCCTACAGTACTAACCCTTATGATAAAATAGAGAATCCTAAGAATATTGCTTTTGGTTCTGATATTTTGAGCGCAACCTATCTCATGTTTAACTATAAAAAAGAACGACTTTTTAATCGGTTTGGTTTACAAGGTGGCTTAACGTTAACACATTATTCTAATGCCAATGTAAAAGCACCAAATACCAGTGTTAACACTATAGCTCTAAATGTTGGGTTAACTTATAATTTGGATGATGAAAAGCAAGAATATATAGATAATCTAGGTGATGATAAATTCACAGAAAACATAAAATTTAATTTTGCTTTTCGTTCCGGAATTAACCAAAGTGATATTATAGGTAGCGGTCAATTTCCATTTTATATATTTTCGGGTTATGCAGATAAACGCTTAAGTAATTTAAGTGCATTACAATTTGGAGCAGACGTATTTTTTTCAAACTTTTTAAAAGAACTAATTTATTATAAATCGGTTGCTTTTCCAGAAGAAGATGTAAGTGGAGATGAGGACTATAAGCGTGTCGGACTTTTTGTTGGTCATGAATTGTTTATTAATAAATTGTCTGTAGTTTCTCAATTGGGTTACTACGTGTATTATCCTTATGATTTTGAAGGGCGAACTTATATAAGAGTGGGGCTTAAACGTTATTTTGGTAACAAATTATTTGGAGCTGTAACCTTAAAATCGCATGGTGCAAAAGCTGAATCCGTGGCATTTGGAATTGGAGTTAGATTATAAAAGTGTTACTAAATGTCACACTGAACGTAGTGGAAGTGTCCATTTTATAAATAATTAAATGAAGAAAATAGTTTATGTTCTAGTATTGCTTCTCTTTGCTTGTAACAGTGAAGAGGTTAATGATTGCTTTCAAACTTCAGGAGAAATTATAGAACAAGAAATTGCAGTTTCAAGTTTTAGTCGCATCCTAGTCAACAGAGATATTGAATTAATTGTAAAATCAGCTCCAGATTATAAAGTTGTAGTAGAAACAGGTGAGAATTTAATAAGCGATGTAAGTGCTGTGATTATCGATAATCAATTAATCTTAACGGATAATAATTCTTGTAATTACGTAAGAAATTATGGCATCACAAAGGTTTATATTGAAGCACCAAACCTTACAGAGATTAGAACATCCTCGCAATATGAAATTTCTTCAATCGGAGTTTTAGATTATGATGCTTTAACCTTATTGTCAGAAGATTTTAATGGTGGAAGTGAATTCACAATTGGCGATTTTAGATTAACCGTTGATTCAAATACGCTTAATGTAGTTTCTAATAATTTATCTTTCTTCTATATAGATGGTATAGTTGAAGCTTTATCAGTGGGTTTTTATTCTGGTGTTGGGCGTTTTGAAGGTGAAAACCTCATAGCACAAAATGTTAATGTGTTTCATCGTAGTAGTAATGATGTGGTTGTAAATCCGCAACAATCCTTAACAGGAGAACTTAGAGGAACAGGAAATTTAATATCGGTAAACCAACCAACAGTTGTAGATGTGGAACGTTTTTATATAGGTGCTTTAATTTTTGAATAAAGAATTAATAGTAGATAGTAACTATAATTAAAATAATAAATGCAATTGCTAAAAGACCAACTCGTTTATTCCAGTCTTCTTTTGCCACAGTACTAAAACTCTTTTTACCTAAATAAAAAAACCATCTAATTGTTGTTCCTAAAAATTTAGGAAGCGATTCAATGATTCCAGAAAATATAGCTTCAAGTATAGCTTCTCCCACAATTTTAACTCGTCATTTCTCTAAACAAACTCTCTAAACTTGCGTTTTTCTGATTTAATTGTAGAATTTTCAATTCATTATCGTGCGCAAAATCAAACACATGAGATCGCATATCTTCTTTTGTAGAAAAGGTAATTTCATAAACAAAACTATGTGTGTTTTTTACAGAAGTTACTTTTGGTAGTTTTAAAAGAAAAGCATCTTCAACTCTAAAGTCAAACTCAACAATAACAATTTGTTCTTGGCCGTCTCTTAAATCTTTCAAGTATTTGTCTGCGACAACTTCACCTTTGTTTATAATTATCACACGATCGCACATGGCTTCGACCTCCTGCATAATATGTGTAGAAAGAAATACTGTTTTTTCTTTACCAATGGTTTTTATAAGATTTCTAATATCAACTAACTGATTTGGGTCTAAACCTGTTGTTGGTTCATCTAAAATTAAAACATCAGGATTATGCAACATTGCATTTGCTAAACCTACACGTTGTCTATAACCTTTAGAAAGTTGACTTATTTTTTTATGAGCTTCTGGTTTTAAACCGGTTAATTCAATGACTTCCTCAATACGAGATTTTGGTGTGCCATAAACGTTAGCATTAAAATTTAAATACTCTTTAACATATAAGTCTGTGTAAAGTGGGTTGTGTTCTGGTAAATAACCAACACTACTTTGTACATTCTTTTTATCAGAAGTTACATCAAAACCATTCACGGTTGCAGAACCTTCAGAGGCTTCAATATAAGTGGTTAAGATTTTCATCATAGTAGACTTTCCTGCACCATTTGGTCCTAAGAAACCAACTATCTCAGCATCTTTAACTTTAAAAGAGACATTGTTAAGTGCCTTTTGGTCTTTATATTGCTTGGTGATGTTTTGAACTTCAATAGCCATAAAAAATAATTTTAGTCAAAAATAGGTAAATCAGAATATTGAACCACTTATTTTATTAAATCTTTAAAACTTTGAAGAATTCCCTAAAAAATCAATGCAACAATTTTGATTTGTGAAAATAATAATTACATTAGCATTATAATTACAATAATGAACATATCTAAAGCATATTATAACTGGTTTTATTTCTTTTTTAGCTAAAGGAACGAGACTGAATATGTATTATTTAAATATAAATTATAAAGTCTCGATTTAATCGAGACTTTTTTTTGTGCAAATATGAAGCATATTATAATCTTGAAATTGATTCGAGATTTAAATTTATAAGACAGTAAAAATTGAAGAAACCAATTGCAATACAAGGAATTAAAGGGTCATTTCACCATCTAGTGGTTCAGAATTATTTTAATATAGATTCTGAAGTTGTAGAATGTATGTCGTTTGATGGTGTTGTAGATTCACTTTTAGAAAAAGAGACAGATGAGGTTGTAATGGCTTTAGAAAACTCAATTGCAGGTTCAATAATTCCTAATTATGCTTTAATCGATAGTCATAATTTAAGTATCGTTGGTGAATATTATTTAGGTATTGAGCATTGTTTAATGGCTTCAACTGGCCAAACTATTGAAGATATTAAAGAGGTGCATTCTCACCCAATGGCGTTGTTACAATGTAAGGTGTTTTTTAAAGCATATCCTCACATAAAATTAGTGGAAGCTAAAGATACTGCAGATGTTGCTAAGCAAATTTCTGAGCAAAATATTAAAGGTATTGCAGCTATAGCAAGTAAAAATGCGGCAGAATTATATGGTATAAATCTTTTAGCCGAAAGTATTCAGACTATAAAGCATAACGAAACACGTTTTGTAATTGTAAAACGAGAAAATGACCAAAAAGATGTTAGTGCAATTAACAAAGCGTCTTTAAAGTTTGAGTTAGATCATAAACGAGGAAGTTTAGCAACCATTTTAAATGTAATAAGTGATTGCAAATTAAACCTTACTAAAATACAATCATTACCAAAAATTGAAACACCTTGGAAATATGCCTTTTTCGTAGATGTCACTTTTGAAGCTTATAAAGATTACGAAAAAGCAATAGCTATTTTGAATTTAATGGCTGAGAATTTCAAGATTTTGGGCGAATATAAAAATGCAAGACAATGATAGAGGTAGCAAAACGTTTACAAAATGTAGAAGAATACTACTTTTCTAAAAAGTTGAGGGAAGTTGCGCTTTTAAAAGCACAAGGAAAACCTATCATTAATTTAGGAATTGGAAGTCCAGATTTAGAACCACCTTTTAAAGCATCCATGGCGCTTCAAGATAGCTTAGCGGATGAAAAAGCGCACCAGTACCAAAGCTACCAAGGTTTACCAGAATTACGAGAAGAAATTGTAAACTTCTATAAGAGACAGTACAAAGTAAATCTTAGTTCTCAAACTGAAGTTTTACCATTAATGGGAAGTAAGGAAGGTATTATGCATATCTCTATGGCTTTTTTAAATAAAGGAGATAAAGTGTTAGTACCCAATCCTGGTTATCCAACGTATTCGTCGGTGACTAAATTATTGGAAGCAAAACCAATTTATTACGACTTAAAGGAAAAAAATAATTGGCAACCCGATTTTAAAGCTTTAGAGCGTTTAGATTTAAAGCGTGTAAAAATTATGTGGATTAATTATCCGCACATGCCAACAGGTAGTAACGCAGATAATAAATTTTACGATAAGATAATTGCCTTTGGTAAAAGACATGATATCTTAATAGTAAATGACAATCCGTACAGTTTTATACTCAACGATAAACCTATAAGTATTCTTAGATATAAAGATGCGAAAGATGTGTGTTTAGAGTTAAATTCATTGAGTAAAACATTTAATATGGCAGGTTGGCGCGTTGGTATGTTAGCTGGTAATTACGATTTTGTAAGTGCTGTTTTACGTGTAAAAAGCAATATGGATTCCGGTATGTTTTATGGTATTCAAAAAGGAGCTATTGAAGCTTTAAAATGCTCAGATATGTGGTTTCAAAGTTTAAATAGTGTTTACCAAACGAGGCGAGATTTAATTTGGGAATTAGCAGAACGTCTTAATTGTACGTATGATAAAGATGCATCAGGATTATTTGTTTGGGCAAAGTTGCCACCACATATTAAGTCCGAAGAATTTACAGATATGGTATTAAAAGAACATTCCATATTTATAACACCAGGAACCGTTTTTGGTAGTAATGGAGAAGGTTATGTGCGTTTTTCATTATGTGCATCAGAAGAAATTATTAAAGAAGCAATCGCAAGAGTTTAGTTAGAATGAAAAATATTTTTATCATAGGAGTTGGGTTAATTGGCGGAAGCTTTGCTTTGGATATCAAGAAATTACATCCGGAAAGCACCATTTATGGTATTGACAAAAATGAAGCGCATTTAACAGAAGCAATTGCTCTTAATGTCATAGATAAAGCGGCAGAATTTGAAGATTTAGAAAAAGCAGATTTGGTAATATTATCAATTCCTGTAGATGCTGCCATTAATGTTTTACCAAAGGTCTTAGACCATGTTTCTGATAACGCAATTGTGTTTGATGTTGGGTCTACCAAAGAAGATATTTGTGATAAAGTAAAAAACCATGCAAATCGTAGAAATTATTTAGCTGTGCATCCTATTGCAGGTACGGAACATTCTGGTCCAAAAGCAGCACTTAATGGTTTGTATAAGAACAAAACAAATATTATTTGCGAAGTAGAAGAAACGGCTTTTAAGCTTCAAGAAAAAGCATTGAAATTATTTTCAGATTTAGGTATGAGAATAAGATATATGAACCCAAAAGCACACGATAAACATATTGCTTACGTGTCTCATTTATCGCATATCAGTGCATTTATGCTTGGTAAAACGGTAATAGATAAGGAGAAAAACGAACGCGATATTTTTGATATGGCAGGCAGTGGATTTGAAAGTACAGTACGTTTGGCAAAAAGTTCGCCAGCCATGTGGACACCAATTTTTCAACAGAATAAAACCAACGTAATTGAAACGTTAGATGAGTTTATTTCAAATTTAAATCACTTCAAAAAACTTATGGAAGAAGATAATTTTGAAGCAGTTTATGAGGAAATGGAATCAACAAATTATATAAAAGACATATTAAACGGAATACAATAGTAAATAGATTAATAGAAAATGGAAAACAAAAAAGAAATGAGAACATGGTTGGATGATATGAATCTAGATCATCCATTAGTAATAGCAGGACCATGCAGCGCGGAAACGGAAGAGCAAGTATTAAAAATAGCACACGAGCTAAAGGATACTGATGTTAATTATTTTAGAGCAGGTATTTGGAAGCCAAGAACAAGACCAGGGAATTTTGAAGGTGTTGGTGCATTAGGTTTAAAGTGGTTGCAGAAAGTAAAGGCAGAAACAGGTATGAAAACTTGTACTGAAGTTGCAAATGCTGCGCATGTAAAGTTAGCTTTAGAAAATGATGTAGATTTATTATGGATTGGTGCACGTTCTACTGTTAGTCCATTTATAATGCAAGAAATTGCAGATGCTTTACAAGGAACTGATAAAATTGTATTGGTTAAAAATCCTGTAAACCCAGATTTATCTTTATGGTTAGGTGGTATTGAAAGATTATATTCTGCAGGTATTAAAAATTTAGGTGCAATTCACAGAGGATTCTCTACATATGAGAAATCTAAATATAGAAATATACCAGAATGGCAAATAGCTATTGAGTTTCAGAATAAGTTTCCTGATTTACCTTTAATTAACGACCCTTCGCATATTACAGGTAATAGAGATATGATTTTTGATGTATCTCAAACGGCATTAGATCTTAATTTTGATGGTCTAATGATTGAAACACATTTTGACCCAGAGAATGCATGGAGTGATGCTGCACAGCAAGTTACACCAAGTGCTCTAGTGCAGATCATGACCGATTTAAAAATTAGAAAAGAAACAGACTCTGAGGCAGCATATAATTCTGAATTGAATAATTTAAGAGCTCAGATTGATGTTGTAGATAATCAAATTCTAGATTTATTAGGCAAACGAATGAAAGTTGCTGATGGAATAGGAGGACTTAAGAAGCAAAAGAATGTTGCTGTTTTACAAAGCAAACGTTGGAATGAGATTTTAGGTAAAATGGTATTAGAAGGTGAAGAAAGAGGTTTAAGTGAAGAGTTTATTTTACGTATGTTTAAAGCTGTTCATCAAGAATCTATTAATCGTCAAGAACAGATTATTAATGGTTAAGTAGAATTAGTATTTTATTTAAAGGCTCGCAATTTGCGAGCCTTTTTTACTTGGAGCGTTTACTAAGCGAAATGCCGTCTTTACTCATTATTGATTTTTAGAAATGAATTTTCATGATAAGTTTGGTGTATTAACCAAAACCAATCACTCATGAAAAAAATGACTCTATTTAGTATTGCCGTTTGTTTTACTTTAATTACAACGGCTCAAATTTCTGTATCTGGTGTTGTAATAAATGATTCCATTCCGTTAGAATCTGCAAGTGTTATTATTAAAAATTCTTTAAAAGGAGTAGCAACCAACAACAAAGGTGAGTTTAAACTTGAAGCCAAAAAAGGTGATACGTTATCGGTTTCATATTTAGGTTATAACCTCAAGAGTTTGTTATAAATAAAACGGAAAAAATTGAGATTAAGCTTAAAGAAGATACTTTAAATGAAGTTGTGGTTGTAGCTTATAGTGGTCATCGCTGTTGGACAACAGGTTGTGGAATTTGTATAACTTATGAAAGATATTGGGAAACTAATTTAGAGAATAACAAACTCTTCCCAAATCCATCTTTAAACGGCATTTTTCAATTAAAATTAGTTGAAGATTATGACGAGGTAAAAATCGCGATAGCAAATATGTCTGGGCGAATTATTCAAAATTCAAAATTTCAAAAATTTGGAAGTAAAATAGATATAGATTTATCAGAATATTCTGCAGGGATTTACATTGTGAATATTATTGCAGATAGTAAACCGTTGGAAGCTATTAAAGCTGTAAGAAGTTAAATGAAATTGATAAACCTTGATTGTTTAGTGTTTAATCAGAAAGTAGTTAAATTAATGCAGATAATTTTAGAAGCAGTATTAGTTCTCAAATATTCTTTGTTGGTAACATAAATAAGCTATTTTTGAATTAACACGAAATTACTTGTTAATGAAATCTAAATATTTTCTGCTATTATTGTTTTTAGTGGTTTTTCAATTTACAAAGGCTCAAACAGTTGTTAATGAGTATGTACCTGAGGATCTTGACGAAATAGAACGTTATCTTAAGAGAATTAATTCAAATTACACTAACCGAATAAGTGGTCCTTTTTCTTCAAAAGTGAAGAAAGTATTTAAAGATAGAGATGAAAAAGTCTTAAAATCTATAAAGGATAGTAGTTATGTGTTTATTCCAGAAATCAAGGCGCATTTAGATCTTATCCTTTCTAATATTTACACTGCTAATCCAGAAATAGATACTTCAGATTTTAGCTTTTTAATTAATAATTCCATGCTGCCTAATGCTGCTTGTTATGGAGATGGTATGTTTCAAATAAATTTGGGATTATTTACAACACTAGAATCAGATGATGAGTTAGCATTTGTAATTTGTCATGAGATAGCGCATAAATATTTAGACCATTCTTTAAAAAATGTTTCAAATGTAATTGCAACAATCAACTCTAAAGAGACAAAAAAGAAAGTAAGAAAAATAAAAAGACAGAAATACGGACAAACAAGAGCTGCATTATCTGTTATAGATGATTTAAGCATCGATATTTTAGACCATTCTAAAGAGGTTGAAGCCGAAGCTGATTCTTTAGGATTTGTGTTTTTTTCTAAAACTAAATATTATAAGTCTAAAGCAATGAGCTCTTTAAGTAAGTTAAAGGCTGTTGATGATATGGTATTACATCACAATGTGAATATTGATAGTGTTTTTAATTTTGAATCTTACCCTTTTAAAAAATATTGGTTAAAGGAAACAGTTTCACTTTTTGATTCGGACGAAAAAATTAATGAATTTAAACTTTCATCAGACACATTAAAAACGCATCCAGAAATTGAGTTTAGAATAAATAAACTAAGAGAAGATTTTAGCATCAAAGACGAAATGGTTACCGGTTCGAGGACTGAAATCAATGAAATTAAAAAGGTTGCGAACCCTCAAAGTATAAAAAGTGCTATTGATTTAAAGTTATTAGACTTGGCAATTTATCAGTTAATTGAAAAGTATCAAAGCCACAAAATATCATCAGATTATTATTGTAGCACAATGGCAAAAGTTTTAAAGTCAATCTATGAGGCTAAGAAACGTCATCAATTGGGTAAATATGTTCCCCCTAAAAATAATTTTTCTGATGAAAAGCAATTAAATACAATTAGGTTGTTTCTCCATAATTTAGAACTTAACGAAACAAAAAAGATAGGGCTTGCGTTTTGTGAATTCCATAAGGATGATATGGAAAACTATGAAACAATGCGAACTACCCATGAATTTTTTAAATCAATTAATCAATAATTATTAATCTTTAACAATTACAATATGAAAAACATCTTAGGACTAGCATTTTTATGTCTCTTTAGTATTGCTATATCTGCTCAGCAGAAAGCGCTAAATGAGATTACATCTTTTAAAATTAAAAACTCAGGACCTTTAATGGATAAAAATAACGACGTGGATGGTTATTATTTTTATTACCAAGTAGATAAACTTAAAAAAGGAAAAAGAGAGTATGCAATTAAGATGTTAGACAATAACTTAAATGATATTGCAACAAAATCTTATATCGATGATAAAAATACAGTACTTGCAAATAGTAAATTTAACAATCAACAGTTAATGTTTGCAATGGTTAATGTTAAAGAGAGACAGTACAAATTAGTTTCTTTTGATCGACAAGGAAATCAAGGTAAAGATATTGTGATACCTGTAAATAAGAAAGAGTTAAAATGGTTGTCTTATATGGTAAAGTCAGGAAGTTTTAACTTGTTATTACCTGTAGATAATAAGGGTTTTTTATTCAACTATGTGCGCGACAACAAAAAAATCGGTTATGGTTTAAAGTATATTCCAACAGATGGAGGTACAGCGTGGGATTTTAATTCTCCAGATGAGATAAAGGAAATTATGTCAATTAACCCAATTGAGGTTAATGAAGAAGTAGTTGTTGCTATTGAGACCTCTAAGAAGTCTTTAATGAGCCAAACACTTAAATTTAAAGTTTTAGTTATTGATATTAAAACAGGGAAATTGTTATTTGAAAAGGAGTACGATAGAGAGAATAATCCAAGATTAATTACAAATGCTTTTTTAACTGATGATAAGGAATTGGTTTTGTTAGGTGAATATTTTGAAAAAGGAGATAATGTTATTAAAGCTAAAAGCGAAGGGATTTTTGCGGAAGTAACTACCTTAGATGGAAAAACAATTTCTGATAGTAAAGTAAGCTGGGAAAATGAGATTGATAAAATGATGCCTGCGGATTCTGACGGAAAGAAAAAGAGAGGTTATGTTTATTTTCATGATATTATCCGTACTCAAACAGGGTCTTATTATTGTGTAGGTGAGCGTTTTAGAAAAACAGCAAGTGGTATGGGAATAGCAGCTGCTGCACTTGGAGGAGGAGGTTCTGTTACACAACTAACAATTACAGATGCCGTAATTTTTGAATTTGATAGTAGCTTTAAACTAAAAGATATTACAAATTATAAAAAAGGAAAATCTAGAGCACCGAGTTTAACAGATTTTGGTAGCCCTCAACTTAATGCGCATGCATTAAAATCTTATGGTGCTTTTGATTATGAATTCACTCAAATTGATACGGATAGAGATCGTTTCTATGCTACTTTTATTGATTATGAGAGATTGAAAGGTGAAAAAAATAAACTAGCGTTTAAATCAATAATGTATAATGAAGGCACATTATCTGAGGATAAAATTTATCTGCAAAGATCAAAAGGTAAAATTAGTTATAGAGTTTTACCTGCAAAATTGGGTCATGTAATGTTATTAGAATATAATAGAAAAGAAAAAACTTTAGATATTCATTTAGAAAAATTAAATATCGAATAATTTTTATACAACAAAAAAAAGGCTACCAATTGGTAGCCTTTTTTTGTTGTATTACACACTAATAATGACCATCTTTGTAGTAATGACAGGAACAGTATATAAATCTACAGGCAGTTGGTACACGGTAAAAACCTTGAACGGTAAATTCTATGAATGTAGAATTAAAGGACGTTTTAGGTTGCAAGGTATTAAGAGTACTAACCCAATTGCTGTTGGTGATATAGTAGAGTTTGAGCTAGAAACAAAGAATAATACTGAAACAGGTGTAATACATCGCATTGAAGAGCGTAAAAATTATATCGTTCGTAAATCGGTTAATCTCTCGAAGCAAACACATATTATCGCTTCAAATATTGATCAGGTATTTTTGTTGGTCACTATTGATAATCCTCCCACATTCACCACATTTATAGATCGATTTTTGGTGACTTCAGAAGCTTATGGGATTAAAGCTGTTTTGTTATTTAATAAGGTCGATTCTTACGATGAAGAAACTATGTTTGAGGTGAAATATCTCGCAAGTATTTATCGTGATATTGGTTATGAATGTGTTGGTATATCTGCAACAACAGGTAAAAATATTGATAAAGTAAAAGCTTTAATGATTGGTAAGGTGAGTATGTTTGCTGGTCATTCTGGTGTTGGAAAATCTACTTTAGTCAATGCCATTGAGCCTTCATTAGACTTAAAAACAAAAGCCATTTCCACACAACATAGTCAAGGGCAACATACTACAACCTTTGCTGAGATGTTCGATTTAAGTTTTGATGCTAAAATTATAGATACACCTGGTATTAAAGGTTTTGGTGTTGTAGATATGGAAAAGGAAGAAGTTGGTGATTATTTCCCTGAATTTTTCGCACTAAAACAAGACTGTAAGTTTAATAATTGTATTCATTTAAACGAACCAAAATGTGCAGTTAAAGATGCTTTAGAAGCTGATGAGGTTTCTTACTCTAGATATAAGAGTTATGTTCAGATTTTAGAAGGCGAAGATGAACACTATAGGACTGATAATTACGATAACGAATGAAAATTGTAATACAAAGAGTGTCTGAAGCTTCTGTTGTGATTAATAACTCTGAAGTTGCTTCTATAAAAAATGGTCTTCTTATACTGCTAGGTATTATTAATGAAGACTCACAAGAAGATATTGATTGGTTATGCAATAAAATAGTCAATCTTCGTATTTTTCCTGATAAAAATGGTGTTATGAATACCTCATTAAAAGCTTCTGGTGGTGATGTAATTTTGGTAAGTCAATTTACGCTTCATGCAAGTACAAAAAAAGGAAATCGTCCAAGTTATATAAAAGCAGCAAAACCAGATGTTGCAATTCCTTTATATGAAAAATTTATAGATACACTTCAAAATGTATTACAAAAGCCAATTCAAACTGGTGATTTTGGAGCAGATATGAAAGTGAGTTTACTCAACGATGGTCCTGTAACCATCATTATCGATTCTAAAAATAAAGACTAATGGCTTCAATTTTTGGTCATGGTTTTGTGGCATATACAGTTGCAAAAGTTATAGATTCAAAGTCTAATAAATTACTTTTATTTTTAGCTATTGGTTCTGCTATGTTGCCAGACTTAGATGTGTTAGCTTTTAAGTTAGGAATAACTTACGAGCATCCATTTGGTCATAGAGGATTTACCCATTCTATTATATTCGCTATACTTTGGAGTTTGTTATTAGCCTTTGCTTTTGGTAAATCGAGAAAACTGATATTTACAATAGTCTTATTTTTAGCCACTATTTCTCATGGACTTTTAGATGCTATGACTACTGGAGGGAAAGGTGTTGGTTTTTTTATTCCTATAGATAACTCAAGATATTTCTTTCCATTTAGACCTGTAAAAGTATCTCCAATTGGTATTAAAGAATTTTTTTCAGAGTGGGGAATTAATGTTATCCTTAGCGAACTTCAATATATTGGCATACCATGTTTAATTGTATTGGTTGTACTTTCCGTTTGGAAAAAAGGAAGTTCATAAAGATTATATCTCATAATCAGTGCTGTAGATTATAGAAAAGATGTTACTCGTAGGAATTTTATGATAAAAATCATTTGCAGAAATAAATTTACTTTTTATATTGTAGCACCTAACCAATTACATTCTACATTATGCCTCAATTAAAGCTTACGCTTGTTTCCTTTTTTTTATTTGTTTCAGTTTTTAGTTTTTCGCAATCAGATGATGTTTATTCAGCATTTTTGGTTCCTATAGAGTTAAAAGAAAAGGCCAATGCTGTTGTTAGATTTCAGAAGCAAACAGTTGAAATTTTAAGTCTAGATAAGATTAAAGTTACTAATAAACGAATTACGACGGTATACAATAAAAGTGGAAAACGACATGTTAATGCTGTTGCCTATTATGATGGGACTAGAGATATTCAGGAAATGCAGGCTCTTATTTATGATGAGTTTGGAGAGGAAATTAAAAAAGTAAAGAAGAGAGATTTTGTAGATGTAAGTGCCGTTAGTGATTTTTCAATTTACGAAGATGATCGCGTTAAATATCTAGATCATATTCCTTTAAAGTATCCATATACTGTAGAGTATACTTCCGAAATTGTATATAACAGCACTGCCTTTTTTCCAAATTGGTACCCTATTGATGGGTATTATGTGGGTATTCAGCATTCTGATTACGAGATTATTAATACAGCTGGAATTGAACTAAAAACCAAAAAAGAAAATTTTGGCAATTACAATATTAAAGAAATATCTGAATACCATTTTGTAGCGGATAATATAGAAGGTATAAAATATGAAGCTTATACACCAGATTTTCAGAATATGATTCCGCATTATAAAGTCGCACTCAAAAAATTTGAAATGGTTGGTGTAGAAGGTATCAATAATGATTGGAATGATTTTGGTAAGTGGATGTATGATGAATTATTGACAGGTACAGATTTCATTCCCGAAGAAACAAAAAGCCATGTAAAGCAGCTTACAGCAGGAGTAGATGATAAAATAGAACGTGCTAAAATCGTTTACAAGTATATGCAAGATAAAACGCGTTATATAAGTATACAGGTTGGTATTGGTGGCTGGAAACCTATGCTTGCTAACGATGTCGATAAATTAGGGTATGCAGATTGTAAAGGTTTAACTAACTACACAAAAGCATTGTTAGAAGCTGTAGATGTACCTTCGTATTACACTTTGGTTTATGGCGGACGAAGCCTTAGAGATATTGATAGTGAGTTTTCTTCGACACAAGGAAATCATGCTATTTTATGTGTGCCAAATGAAGGAGGAAATATTTTTTTAGAGTGCACAAGCCAAACCAATCCTTTTGGATTTACTGCTGGTTTCACAGATGACAGAAAGGTTTTGTTGGTAAAGCCTGAAGGCGGTGAAATTGTGCACACAAAGATTTATGGTGCGGATGATAGTGTCCAAAAAACTACAGCCAATATACAAATGGACGCTACCGGAAGTTTTACAGCAGATGTGAGTATTGAAACTACAGGATTTCAATACAGTATTCATGAAGGCATTGAAATTAAAACAGAAAGAGATCAGCAATTATATTACAAAGATTATTGGGATAATATCAATAATTTAACAATTGATAATATTAAAATTGAAAATAATAAGGATGAGGTTCTTTATAGTGAGAACGTTAAATTGTCTTCAGTTAATTATGCTTCAAAAAGTGGAACACGATTGATTTTTCAACCAAATATATTTAATAAAGTTACTAACATTCCGCCAAGATACACAAGTCGTAAATTAGAGTTTAAAATTGATCGCGCTTTTAAAGATACAGACGAGTTTATTATTCAACTTCCTGAAGGCTTAAAAGTTGAAGCTATGACAGATTCAAAAGAAGTAAAAACCAAATTTGGTAGTTATAAATTTAAACTTGAAGCTTTAGAGGACAATAAATTAAAATACACAAGGACTTACATTTTGTTAAAAGGAAATTATCCTAAAGAAGATTACAAAGCGTTTAGAACTTTTAGAAAACAAATAGTAAAACACGATAAATCTAAAATTATTTTAGTCAAAAATTTATAATTTCTACGATATAAATCAATCAAATTATCAATAAATAAAAACTCATTAATGAAACATTTTTTAATTATTATTTTATCAATTATCACTTTAAACTCAATAAATTGTCAAGATTATAAGTTTGGGGAGATTTCAAAACTAGAGTTGCAAGAAAAATATTACCCAATGGACTCAGCAGCTAATGCGGCAATCTTATATAGAAATGAGAATATTAGTTTTGAGTTTAGTCAAAATAATGGTTTTACTCAGTTAAAGGAAATCATTATGAAAATAAAAATTTATAATAAAGAAGGGCTTGATTGGGCAAACGAAAAAATAATTTTATACCAAGGCAGGTCAGGAAATAATATAAGTATAAAGGGTATTAAAGGCTATACTTATAATTTAGAAGAGGGAAAAATTAAAAAAGACAAATTGAAGAATGAAGGAATCTTCACAGAGAAAGCAACGAATTTATATTCTATCAGTTCTTTTACTCTTCCTAATGTTAAAGCAGGTTCTATTGTAGAATATAGGTATGTTATTAGGTCGCCATTTATTCAAATAGATGATGTAGAACTTCAATTTAGTATTCCTGTTAAAAAACTTGATGTAAATATTTTTACACCACAATTTTACAATTATAAAAAGCTTTTAAATCCTAAGGCTTTTTATACGCCTAGTTATATTGAGAAAAAGATATATAAGACTATTTCTATGACTCAAAGAGTTTCAAATAATTCTCCAAAATCTGGTGTTAACCAGTTAGGGAATGGCTCAACAATATCAAAAAATAAAATTACATATTTTGATAACAAAATAGTTTTGTCAGAAGAAAATATACCATCATTAAGAGCTGAGTCATTTGCAGGAAGTATTAATAATTATAAAGCCAAATTAAGTTTAGAATTGGAAGCTAAATTATCAATAGAAGGTTATTTAGAAAAGTCTTATGCGACAAGCTGGGAAAAAGTAGCAAAAACTATTTATGAGAGCCCTGATTTTGGAGGTCAGTTAGGTGATTTTAGTATTTATAAAGATGATTTAGAAGCTATATTAGCTGGTGTGACTGATGATTTTGAAAAAGCCTTTTTAGTTGAAAATTTTGTGAAATCTAGAGTCAAGTGGAATGGTTCCTATGGTAAATATGCTCAAAAAGGAATTAGATTGGCATATAAAGAACATGACGGAAATGTTGCTGATATTAACTTAATGGTAGTATCAATGTTACGTTCTCAGGGTGTTAATGCAAATCCGGTGATATTAAGTACTAGAAATAATGGAACTCCTCTATTTCCAACACGAGAAGGATTTAACTATGTAATTTGTAGTGTGGAAAACGATGGTGAAATGTTGTTAATTGATGCAACAGAACAGTATAGTACTAATAATGTTTTACCAAAACGTGTGTTAAATTGGCAAGGAAGATTAATAGAAAATGAAAAAGTATCTCGATGGATTAACATGAAGCCAAGTAAAAATTCTGTAGAATCCACTATGCTTAACGTTACCATTGATGATGATTTTACGGTTTCGGGGAAAGTAGTAAAACATCTCACAAACTACATCGCTTATTCTTATAGAAACAAGTATGCTTCAATGACAAATGAAGATCACATAAAATCGTTAGAAAAAGATAAAGGTGCTATAGAAATAAATGAGTTAAGTATAGATAATGTGAAAAATGCTACGCATCCAATTAAGGTGAGTTACGAATATGAATTATCGGATGGTATTGAAGAAGTAGGAGATAAAATTTATTTTTCTCCAATGTTATTTTTTGCAACTAAAGAAAATCCATTTAAACTAGAAGAGCGTCAATATCCTATAGATTTTGTAATTCCTTATTCTGAAAAGTATATGGTAAATATAAAATTACCAGAAGGTTATACTGTAGAATCATTACCGAATTCTGAAGGGTTAGAGTTTAAAGATGCAAATGTAAAGTTTACTTATCTAATTCAACAAAATGGTGATTTTTTACAATTAAAAGCACAATTAGATATTGTTAATCCGTTAATTTTACCAAAAGATTATAAGGATTTTAAAGCTTTTTACAGTAAAATTGTAGAGAAACAAGCCGAACAAATTGTATTAAACAAAGTCTAATTATGTATATTAAAAACGCACAAAAAGAAGTTGACAACTGGATAAATGAACATGGTGTTCGTTATTTTAACGAACTTACCAATATGGCTCAATTAACGGAAGAAGTAGGTGAGGTTGCTCGTATAATTGCAAGACGTTATGGAGAACAAAGCGAAAAAGAGAGCGATAAAGATAAAGACTTAGGAGAAGAACTCTCTGATGTTATGTTTGTAGTGTTGTGCTTAGCAAACCAAACAGGAATAGACTTACAAGATGCTTTTGATAAAAAGATGAATAAAAAGACAAAACGAGATCATAACCGTCATCATAATAATGAGAAGCTAAAGTAATAATTTTCAAACACTATGGTGTTATTCTATGTATTAGGTAGTATTGTTTTTATTGCTTTAACTGGTTATTTTTTTCTTTTTAAAGACAGGTTTAAGGATAAAGAGAACTTGGAAAAACATTGGCGACAATTCTTAAAAGCAAAATCTTTAAATGATATAAAAGGAATTGATATTTACGGAACTCAATTAATTTATAATAAATTTCTTCTTGCTAACCAATTAGAGGAAATAATTAGCGTTGTAAATTCGAAAATTTTAGATTTTCCAGAATTGAAAAAATTAAAAGAAGCTACATTTAATAAAAATCTGCATTACAATCGTACGTTGCTATATCCGGGAAGTAGTGGTGGAAAGAAGCAGAGTTGGTAATTAGAATATAATCTTGATTCTCAACCTTTTTAATTTATGCCTTCTTAAATTCCTAACTATATTTCTTTACACTTTTACTATCTTGGCGTTTTATTAGAAAATTCAAGTGAATTTCTCGGCAACACTTTTATACGTAAACACCTTTTTATGGACATTAGTATCCAATTATCAAAGTTAAAAAATCATCAAAGCGTTCAAATTACAGGTTCAAAAAGTGAATCTAATCGTTTGCTATTACTGCAAGCTTTGTATCCGCAAATTGAAATAGAAAATGTGTCTAATTCAGATGATTCTGTTTTGATGCAAAAAGCCTTAGCATCTAAAGATTCGCTAATTGATATTCATCATGCTGGTACGGCAATGCGATTTCTTACGGCTTATTTTTCAATTCAAAACGAAAGGGAAATAACAATTACGGGTTCTTCACGCATGAAAGAACGACCAATTAAAATTTTGGTTGATGCCTTAAGAACCTTAGGAGCAGACATATCATATTTAGAAAATGATGGTTTTCCACCATTAAAAATATCAGGTAAAAAGCTAACGGTTAGTAAAGTGAATCTACAAGCCAATGTAAGTAGTCAATATATCTCAGCATTAATACTTATTGCTTCAAAATTAGAAAATGGCTTAGAGTTAACCTTAGAAGGGACTATAACATCTATACCTTATATAAAGATGACCTTAAGTTTATTAGACTCTATAGGTATAGAGACAAGTTTTGTTGGTAATGTTATCACTGTAAAACCGATAACAAAAAATATAGAAAAACAAACACTTGTTGTGGAGTCAGATTGGTCCTCAGCATCTTATTTCTATAGCTTAATTGCTTTAAGTGAGGTTGGTACTGAAATTTCTATTTCGTCTTATAAAGAAGAAAGTTTACAAGGTGATTCGGTTTTAGCAACCATTTATAAAAGTTTTGGTGTAAATACTAGCTTTTCAAATCAAAAAATAACACTTAAGAAGACAGATTTTATATACTCAAAATCTTTGGTTGAATTAGATTTAAAGAATGCACCGGATATTGCCCAAACTATTGCAGTGACAGCATTTGGTTTAGGTTTAGAATGTTATATGATTGGTTTGCATACCCTAAAAATTAAAGAAACGGATCGGTTGGTAGCCTTAAAAACCGAATTAGAAAAGTTGGGAGCGAACGTAATTATTACAGAGGCAACATTGCACCTTGAATCATCAAAAAATATAAATACTGATATAACAATTGCAACTTATAACGATCATAGAATGGCAATGGCTTTTGCGCCTTTGGGTTTAAAAACGCCAATTAAAATTGAAAATGCTGATGTTGTCAGTAAATCTTATCCACAATTCTGGGAAGATTTTAAAGCCATTGGGTTTCATTTAAAATAGAAAAGTTTAGCTTAATATTCATTTCATTAGTGTGCTTATTAAAATAGAAGGCTTTTTAAGCTTTATAATTCAAAATAAACGTTCATTTACTTGACAAGGCCTATGTTGAGATTGTATATTTGCAATTCGAAAAAAAATAGAAATACATGAAATTATCACACTTTAGTTTTGACCTTCCAGACGAATTACTTGCTGAGCATCCTGCAGAACACAGAGATGAGTCGCGATTGATGGTACTTAACAGAGCAAAGCAGACTATAGAGCACAAGCTTTTTAAAGATATTATAGATTATTTTGATGAAGGTGATGTGATGATAATGAACGATACTAAAGTTTTTCCTGCTAGATTATATGGTAATAAGGAGAAAACTGGAGCACGTATCGAAGTGTTTTTATTACGTGAATTAAACCAAGAGCAACGCCTTTGGGATGTGTTAGTAGATCCTGCACGAAAAATAAGAATAGGTAATAAATTATATTTTGGTGATGACGAAACGTTAGTTGCAGAAGTTATTGATAATACAACCTCTAGAGGTAGAACGTTGCGTTTTCTTTATGATGGTTCTTACCATGATTTTAGAACAAAATTAACGGAATTAGGAGAAACGCCATTACCTAAGTATATTAACAGAGAGGTTGAGCCAGAAGACGAAGAGCGTTACCAAACCATTTATGCAAAAAATGAAGGTGCAGTAGCAGCGCCAACAGCAGGTTTGCATTTTTCTAAACATTTATTAAAAAGATTAGAAATTAAAGGTGTTAAAACAGCAGAAGTAACCTTACACGTTGGTTTAGGAACTTTTAATCCGGTTGAGGTAGAAGATTTGTCTAAGCACAAAATGGATAGTGAAGAAATAATTATCACTAAGCAAGCTGCGGATATCGTTAATACAGGAATAGAAAATAAAAAACGTGTTTGTGCTGTAGGTACAACATCGATGCGTACAGTAGAGAGTTCAGTGTCTTCAAACGGAAGATTAAATGAATTTGAAGGTTGGACTAACAAATTTATTTTTCCTCCTTATGATTTTAGTATTGCAAATTGTATGATTACTAATTTCCATACACCAAAATCAACATTGTTAATGATGACTTCTGCATTTGCAGGTCATGATTTTATGAAAAAAGCTTACGAAGAAGCAGTAAAAGAAAAATATAAATTCTATTCTTATGGTGATGCAATGTTAATCATCTAAGTTGAGAATATATCCTTATAATTTAAAGCCTCTTAATTGAGGCTTTTTTATTATAGAAGAAAACCAAATTCATTTAAGTACTTTTGCATCAAATGGAAGTAAAAAAGAAAGACATACGAGCATTAACCAAAGAGCAACTTAGGGAATTCTTTGTAAAACAAGGAGACAAAGCGTTTAGAGGAAATCAGGTCTATGAATGGCTATGGCAAAAATCTGCCTATAGTTTTGAAGATATGACAAATGTGTCCTTAGATACGAGGCAAATGCTAGAAGATAACTTTGTTATTAATCATATCAAAGTGGATCAAATGCAACGTAGCTCTGATGGGACTATAAAAAATGCTGTTCGTTTACACGATGATTTAATTGTAGAATCTGTTTTAATCCCTACAGCATCTAGAACTACTGCGTGTGTTTCCTCGCAGGTTGGTTGTAGCTTAGATTGTAGATTTTGTGCAACGTCAAGATTAAAACGTATGCGAAATCTGAATCCAGATGAGATTTACGATCAAGTAGTTGCTATAGATAACGAAAGTAGATTGTATCATAATAGGCCTTTGAGTAATATTGTTTTTATGGGTATGGGAGAGCCATTAATGAATTACAATAATGTTCTTAAAGCTATTGAAAAAATTACGTCGCCAGAAGGATTAGGAATGTCTCCAAAGCGAATTGTAGTGTCAACGTCTGGAGTCCCAAAAATGATTAAGAAGATGGCTGATGATAACGTTAAATTTAAGTTAGCTGTATCATTACATTCTGCTATAGATGAAATACGCACGTCTATAATGCCTTTTAATGAGACGTTTCCTTTAAGTGATTTAAGAGAGGCTTTAGAATATTGGTATACCGCTACAAAAAACAGAATTACTTATGAATATGTGGTTTGGGATGGTATAAATGATAAGCGTAAGGACGTTGAGGCATTAGTTGAATTTTGTAAATTTGCGCCAAGTAAAGTTAATCTTATAGAATATAATCCTATTGATGATGGAGAGTTTCAGCAAGCAAGCTCTAAAGCGATAGATATGTATGTGAACATTCTTGAAGCCAATAATATTACCGTTACCGTTAGACGGAGTAGAGGAAAAGATATTGATGCTGCTTGCGGGCAATTAGCTAATAAAGGCTAGATAAAAAACGGTGCATAAAAAAGAGAACCAATAATATTATTGATTCTCTTTTTTTTATCTTATACTTTATTAATTAAGTATTATAATTTAAATATAGCTTGTAAATGATATTGGTAGTGGTTATTATCATATCCACTATCTTTATGATTAAAAGCAAATTTAGCAATGGTTTGAGCTCTTAATCCAAAAGATCTATTTCTATTTAGCCAAAATAAAACTCCACCACCTAAGTTAAATGAAATATTAGTTTCATCTATGTGAAAAAATCCGACACCAGCATTAGCATATAGGTCAAACCAATCATCGTTGGGTGCAATATGACGTCCAAAATAATATTTTAAATGCGTGTCTAAGGATACATAATTATAATCTTTTTCTACCTCTTGAAATGGTGCCTCGTCTAAGCCTGCACCTTCTGCAAATCCATTAAATGTAATAGCTTGTTCAATTGCAAATTTTTCTGACCAATTAAATTCAACTGCTGCAGAAATAGGGAATTCAAATGTCCAATCTCCTGGTTTATGAAAAGGGTTTTGTGACCCTAAACTATTTAAAGCATTTAAACCAATGCTTAAGTGCCACTCATCATCGTGTCTTTGGGCAAAAGAAGATAAACTAAATGATACTAATAATACAATTAAAAATAATTTTTTCATGCTAAAATAATTTGTCCAAAGGTAAACTTTATGCATTATAAAACAAATAATGAAGTAAAGTTTTACTGAATTTTCATTAATAATTTAAAAATTGTTCGAAATACTTATAAAATAAGGTTAATTTTTATTTAAAAACTTAAATGTTATCTTTATTTTATACTACTTCATCAGGAATTGTAAGAGAATTCAAATAAAAGGTCCTATATAATTCGTGCGAAATTTAATAAAATTTATTCTAACTGAATCAAAATATTGTGTTTATTTCCTTGAAAATAAAATGTTTAGGATATGCCTTAAATAACTTCTGTTGGTGAATATAAGGTGTAGACGTTTGCTAATATTGAAATAAGTTACCTTTATAATGTTTGATGTTACTCTAGCTAGTTTGTTTGACATTGTTATTTTATGAGAGTACTTAATATATTTCATATATAGAGTTGAATCTATAAATGAAAACTCCTGAAAATAATGCTTAGCTAATTCTAAAAATGATTTTCCATATTTTAATATTAACAAGCTTGAGATTAGATTGTCATCTGTGTACGATTTAACGACAATAGTATCATAAAGTACTTTTAAACTTGGGAAATTATAATAATGTCCTCTGTCATTAAGTTGCCAACTCCATATTTGATGCAAACTTAAATAATATGAATTTGGTATTGTTATATCATTAATTACAATTTTAGATTTGAGAACTGAAGAAATGTCAATTAAGGATCTGTGTTTTTTTATTAGCAAATCTGAGTGTATTTCAATAGCTGCAAGTTCGCTTTCTGAAATAAGTCTATCTAAATGTCTAAAATCTTTCGTTTCATAAGCAAACCCGAAAGTTTTATTGTAACCATTAGATTTCAAAATGTTAAATGCTTCATGAATTTGACTTTTCTCAACAAGAATGTCAATATCACCAACCATACGCTCCGCAATATCATTATATTTTCCAGATGCTAAAAGAGCTGTTCCTTTTAAAAATACATGATTTATATTATTCTCGTTAAGAATTTTCGAAATAGAATGAACTTGTTTTAATATTGATTTATTTCTATTCCTATTTACAGAAGCTATTTCTTCTAGATAATTATTTAACTCTTCTGGTAACGTGTGTAAAAGTTCTCTAGATTTTAATCTGGAATATATAGCCGGAAGAACTAAATATTTACTTCCTTCAATAACTATATTATCCCAATTAAATGTTGGGTTCTTTAAAGTTGATTCTAAAGTATTATTTGAAGTTTCAAAACTTAAAATATCAGCAATATGTTGATATGTTTTAGCGTAATTACCCATAGGTTATTAATGTACTTCTAATATAGAATATAAAAGCTAATTATTCAGTGATTTAAATAATATTGAAATTTCATTAGCAACTTCCTTAATATCGCTATAAGTTAATTCGTAGATTTTAATACGCCCTAACCAATCTATAAATTGTTTTGCGTGATATGGATTTGGCGACAACCAAGAGTCAGGGATTAGTGTTTCTAACATTTTTTTTACAGAGACTTGTTCTATTATTGTATCAGACTTGTCTCTATAGTTTACTAAAATTACTGCATGACATGCATAATGCAATTTTTCAGGAATAGCACAAGGCAAATATTTTAAAGTGCCTTTTGATTTATTGAAATTTATAGGAGGTAAGTCTTTAAAACTATTAATAATGGGTTCAAGGATTTTAAATGCACCTTTTTTTATGGAAATAGCACCAGGATTAAAGTATATATTTTTATTTTTTGAAAGCATTGGAGAAACATCATCTGCCAGTAAATTGAAACCGTTAGCAGTTAAAAGTGCACAGAGTGTACTTTTTCCTTTTCCAGATGCACCAACTATTAGTATAGAGGAGTTGCCATCTGTTATGGTAGAACCATGGAAGGTACCAATCCAATCGCTTTCAGGTTTATCGTGAATAGTGCATAAGATATGCATTATAAACTTCCCTTGAATTTTATGATACTCTAGTTTAGGAGCACTAGTAATTAGGCTTTCATCTTTAAATAAAAATAAGTTGTCATTTTTTAAATAAATATCGAAAGTTGTATCAACAGATTTGTAAGTTGATATAGAGCAATGTGCAATAGAAGGGTGAACTGTTTTTAAAACAAGCTCAGAGTCATAATTGACTTGAATTACTTTTCCATTGATACTATAGTATCTCGATAAATTTCTATGAGAAGAATCGAAAGAAGTTAAATCAACTTCAGCATGAGTTGTGGGTATATTGCAGTTTGATAAATAGCTCGAAATGGTGTTCTCAATTTCTGAATAATTAGCATTTTTATCTTCGTCAAGAATTAATGCTCTAAATTCAGCTTTGGAGGTTACGTCTAAATAAGAATCTATAAGGAATTTAAAATTGGCATCAATAACGCTATAGCTGTTAGATATCGAATACCACAATATCCAAAGCCCACCAATACTTTTTTCATAAGTTGGCGCTAAGATATTATTCAAAATAAATATTGAAAATTAATCGAAAGGATTTCCCCCTGGATCTGCTGGTAAAGATGATACTTGGGCCTTAAGAGGATTTAATATCACAAATGTTCCTACTGCTGTTAATGCAGCATATTTTCCCATTTTAGAAATGGCTTCTTTACGTGTGATTTTGTCTTTATTGTTTTCTTGCTTCATGGCTTTTGCCCTAAATTTGAGTTCAAAAATAGTAAATTATTTTATTTATTAAAGTAAAATACGAAAAGGTTTACAGAAAATTTATTAATTCACTAGATGATTTTCTTTTAAACCGTTAAAATACGCCTTGTACCTAACATTTTAATAAAATGAAAAAAAATCATTCTAACCTATTTACGTAGTATTTAGATGTTTGGTTTTCTCAATTAAGATATTTTTAACTAAAAAAACGTAACTCCCAGACTACATGATTTTATAATATAGAGTGGGAGAATAGTATTTATTTAATCTAAAATTACCTTTTGATTTTTAGTTTGTTTGCTGTTATTAAGTTGTACAATATATACACCTTGTGTAAGGTGACTAACGTCTATATTTTGTAATCTATTTTGCGATTGTAAAATAGATGTGTTAACGATACGTCCTTGTATGTCAAATATCGTAGCTGTAGTGTTTTCTAATAAAGTCCCAGACACAACTAGAGTACTATCATGCTTGTTACTGTAAACGCTTAAATTATTAGAATCATTTTGAGCAATTGATAAAGTGCTATCTGATATACGTAAATAGAAACGTCCTGTTCCGTTTAAATCTGTACTTGGTGTAATAACATAATCACTAGCAGTCAATAACGTACTAGTATTAGCTACATTATCATCTAAATAAACCTCTGCGGTTACTGGTAACGTATTCGCCGTAATGCTAAAAGTTATCTGTTCGCCTTGGTTAGAATTAACACCCAAAGGGATGCTAACATTTCCATAATCTGTTACTCCTAAAGACTGAATAGCCATCGGAATTCCTGTATTATCCATTACTAAATGAGAATATAATGAGAACTCTGGAGCTGATGCACCATATAAACTACTATCAAATCCTGGGTCTAGACCTTGCGTAGAAAATTCAGTAAAATAAATATCTGTTTCAAATACAGTAGTCGTATTCGTTAATGTTAATTCAAGGTTAGTAACGGTGTTGGAATTCCGTCCTGCAATAAAGTCGTCAGAATCACCTATTGTTCTATAACTAGGGTCAAATGAGACCAAACCGCCTTGAGATTTTGATGCAACAAAAAATCCTTGTCCTGGTGTTAATAGAACTTCAGAATTTATAGGGTCAAAAGCATAGGCGAGATTCCAAGTTACCCAACCATCTGAAGCGGTTCCATCATATCCATAAACGGCTGCGCTACTTGTATTAAACTGAGTAAGATTATCTAAAAGAAATTCTTTTACTTTTATGTATGAAGGATAAGGATTCCCGATAAGATTCCATATGCTAGCCGCAGGTGCAACAATATCTTTTGTAACTATTCCGTTTTCCACTGCACCTGTAAAAGTATATGTTCCTCCACCATTGGAGCCTGAGCGGTAGGCATTACCAGCGGTAAATACTTCAGAATCGTTTGCAGAACTAAATAAATTGTATCCATTTGAAGCGGTATCAAAAGGGCCAAATAAGTAAAATGGTCCTTCACCATTAATATTCCCAGAAAGAATATTTGTATCTGCATTATTTCTTAGAATTCCAAAAGTGCTCCCAGATAATGGAGGGCTAATTAAATCATTAGCTCCAGTAGTGGTTCCTGTACCTGCAGCACCATTCACATACCTTTTATAGTTTATAGTGCCTATAATTGTTCCATTTGATATTAAAGTAGAATAGGATGTAGATGTTGTATTTAAGGTTAGATCATTGGTTAGTGATAATGTTACCCCAGAGTTTATTTGTAAATATCCTCCTGCTTCCACATTAATAGATTTTACAGTTGAAGTAGCATTGATTTCTAGTGTTGCACCAGATCTAACAGTAACATCGCTATTGGTTAAATTTCCATTTAATATTAAAGTACCTTCATCTACTGTTGTGGTCCCGGTATAAGAATGATTTCCAGAAAGTACTAAAGTCCCTGAGCCCATTTTGTTTAGTAATCCAGAACCGATGAAATCTTTTGTATAAGTTTCAGTTCCTGTTGTAATATTAAAATTCGCATCGTTGTTAATTTCAAAATTATTAAAGTATACGTTTCTTTCTCCTGTAGCATCATTTTGGTTACCTATATAGATGTTAATTTCATCTATAGTCACACTAGAGTTAAACGTTGTTGTGTAAGTTGTTCCACCAGATTTAGATGTCATAGAGAATTCATAGTTATCACCTGTAATTCGCTTAATTGTAACAAGCATTGCATTGGTTCCGTAATCAGATGTTGCAATTCCGTTAGTAGTTGTAATTTCTGTAGTCGAGGCATTATTTACATTAAAAATGTTTGTGCCGTTATTTCTCAAGTCAAAACCCTTACTACCAGAGTTCGCGTCAAAATTCATGGACCAATAAAAAGTTAACTCATCATTTAATTCTAAGGCATCAAAACCTCTAATTGCATTTAGGTAATCTCCACCTGTAGCATAAAATGAAAATGCGTTAGTACCTATGTCTGTATTAGACATTCCATCATTTATTGGGTCTCCAGTAAAAGCACCAGTATCTGCACCATTGGTTATAGCCCATGCCGTATATCCGTTTCCGCCGTTTTGTCCAGTGCTAAAATCGGTACTATATGTAGGGTCGTTTGCGCTGTCTGTTGCTATTGTAAACTGAGCGTATATTTTTTCGTTTGACAAAAAGAATATTGCAAGATTTAAAAAAAGTAAGGTTGGATATTTTTTAAAGTAGTTTTTCATCATTTTGTATTCAGGTTGTAGTTATTAGTGCTAGAATATTATAGGCAATCTATATTTTTATTTCTGTAATTAGAGTAAATACGATTGCTCCCATGTATAGGACACCATAGTTTTTAAATGGTCACTTATTAAAATTAATTTACCCTTAAAACAGTTTACGCTTTTTTATTTGAAATAAAAAATTATCGAATGACTAAAAATTTTCATAAAAAAAACGCACTAAAATAAATTAGTGCGTTTTTTTAATAGCGTTAGTTTTTTTATTATCTCAAAATAACTTTTTGAGTTTTGTTTTGAGTTCCATTAATTAATTCTACTACATAAACGCCAATACTTAAATTACTCACATCAATAGAATGTGATCTATCAGTATTCAGTAATAATGAAGAGTTAACTAATCGACCTTGTAAGTCGTATAAGTTAGCTGTAGTAGTCTCTAATAATTGGCCTGTAACCACAATTGTCTTATCACTTGGATTACTATAGATGTTTAGATTATCTAAAGTCGTTTCTGCTATGGACAATGCTGTAGTTGTAAACCTTAAGTAAAAACGACCAGTTCCGCTTAAGTTTTCATTTGGTGTTAATGTATAATCACCAGAAGTTAATAAGGTAAATGTATTTTCTACATTATCTTCTAAATAAACGTCTACGGTATTTGGTAATGTAGATTCGTCAATGCTAAAGGTGATTTGTTCTAATTGATTAGAGTTAACACCTAACGGAATAGTAACATCAGTAAGGTCAGTTTCTCCTAACGACTGCATTGTCATTTTTCTTCCAGTATTATTTTCAACTAAATGAGAATACATGTAAAGATCTGGTAATTGACTGGTAAAGATTGTAGCATCATATCCTTCATCTAAACCTCTTGTAGAGTTGTTGTTAAAATAAAAATCTGTACTATATTTAGTATTATTGTTTTCTATTTTTAAACTAAAATGAGCATTAGTGTTTTCAGTTCTTCCTGAAATAAAATCGTCACCTCCTGATACTCTTCGCATTGTTGGTGTAAAGTTTAAGTCGGCGCTAGGTGCATCAGCTAAAACCATAAAGCCTTGTCCTGGTGTTATATTTTCTGGGTTATTTAAATTAATTACAGTCCAGCCATTTAGAGCATCTCCATCATAACCATAAATAGCTACAGCATCTTGATCTAAGTTTGATACATTTGAGGTTAGGAATTCAGTACTGTTAATATAGGATGGATATGGATTACCAATTAAATTCCATGCGTTTTCAGAACCTGTTGTGATAGTTACAGGTACTGTTTCGGATAAAACAGCTCCCATAAATGTAAATGTAGAGGTGTCAGTAGATGCTGCTCTGTATCCCGCACCAGCTGTTAAGACTGTGGCGTCGTCAGCATCGGAAAATAAAGTATAAGAATTTGCATTATTGTCATATGGTCCAAATAAGTAAAATGTTGTTGTACCACCACCAACAGTACCAGAAGGAATATTTGTGTTTATTCCTCTAAATGTGCCAAAATCTTGACTTGCATTAGTAACAGGTGGAGAGATAAGGTCATTTTGGCCATTTGTACTGCCTGTTGTGTTATTAAATGTATTTACATGTCTTTTGTAAACAACATTACCTGCTATAGTTCCATCTAAAATTAAACTAGAATAGCTTGTAGCGTTAGACTCTAATGTTATGCCATTAATAGCAGTTAACGTAGCACCTGAATCAATGGTTAAGCCAGCGCCAGGACTTATAGTAATGGTGTTAATATCTGTATTTGTGGAAATTGAAGTATTACCAGACTCTATAATTATAGCTTCTGTAGATAACGAAGCACCATTTGGATCGCTTGGTGACCATATTCCATTATAGGTATAGGTTGTTGGTGGGTTGAAGGTTATTTTAATATCATCAATTGCAAACTCATCTCTACTTCCAGAACCTCCGTTATCATAACCATACCAGTTTAAATAAAAGAAATTGTTTTCTGTAATACTCAAACCTGTTATTGTAGTACTTCTTTGCTCCGCTACCCATATTGGGCTAGCATCTGCAACTTCTGATGTAATAACATCTAAACCTGCAACATAATTATAAGTTGCTAAATTTTCGTCTTCACCATAATAAAAATCAATAGCTGTACTCCTTCCTGCATTGTTATAGACATAAACTGTGTATTCAACTAGAACACTGGTAACGACTTGAGTGGTTTTGTTTTGGGACTTCAATACAATATCTCCAGGGGTCCAATCACTTCCTGTTGGTTGCGCTCCAAAACCATAATTGCCTGAATTGACTTCAAAAGCGTAAAAACCACCGCTATTAACACCTCCAGAGTCCGATCCTCGGGCATAATCTCCAGAGGTATCAGAATCGCCAAAATCAGTATTGCCATCAGACATTCCTGTTGTTGCCCAAGCATTGGAATTTAACTGACCAGCAGATGGACTTGGTACAATACCAGAACCATTAAATTGTCCTTCGTTAACGTTTAAAACTGTATTATCAAAATCAATAACAAACTCTGTGTTTTCTGCAGTAATTTGCCAACCAAATTCAGGTAAAGCAATTACATCAAAATTAGTACTGTTGATTACTGTTAATAATCCATCATCAGCAGTTAAAATTAAATCAGTACCCAATTCAGTATGTGTTATAGTTGTAAAAGTAGCCACGCCAGAAACTGACGTTTCAGTTATTGGGCTAGCACTTAATGTACCTGAAGAAGTAATGTCTACATCTAGGTTGTAATCGATATCAACATTTCCGTTTTCATCTTGAGCCTGCACAATAACACTTGGCATTGTAGTATTAATATCAACTGTTAATGGAGGTTGTTGAGTAAATACTAATTCAGTAACATCTACACTTAATGTGAAATCATTAGAATTAAAATCACTTCCAGAAAAAGTAGATGTAAAAGTACTACCAGAAGGATCTGCTTCAAAACCATGATTGTCGACATCCACCATAAAAGATAAAATACCACCATCTGTGATGTTTGATGTGTTTAAATAGACCGATATAGATAAAGAGCTAATATCACTATCTAAAATGGTTAAATCTCCTGATGTAAAGTTAATATCGATAAATGCATCGTCTATAGTTACGCTAGTCACTGTAATAGGACTTCCGTCACTTACGGTTACACCTTGTATGTTATCTGTCCAGTCTGCTGTATTAGTAGAATGAGGGTATAATCTAATTTTAGTCACGTTGGTATTAAGCCCATCACTAGTACCAAAATCATACAAGTCCATATTAAAAACTTCAATAGCTTCTGCTTGCGTATCAGCTAAAGAACTGATGGTTGTAGTTGCAGGCTGAGAACCAGAATCATCTGCTTCAGAATCTACATCAGTAGTTTCTTCAATGGAGACCTCAGTTATTCTCCAATCTTCGGCACCAGACCCAGCGGTCATGTCATAGAAAAATGCTAAATACGCTATTCCTGTGATACCTGATGCATTAATAGTATATGTTGAAGGTGTTGATAATCCATTTCCGCTAGAATTATTTTCTGGATCAAAAGTTAAAGCTGTCCAAGTTGCTAGTGTAGGGTCACCAGACCCAGAATAATTTGTTGAGTACCTCAATTCAAATTCCCCAGCTTCATTTAAAGTATTTCCATACTGCTCTCTTGTTGTAACATCAATTAATACTGAGTTGTATGCATCAAAATCTATAGTAAAATCAGAAATTAACCAATCCAAATCATCTGAGCCAGTAAAACCATTGATAGCATATTCACCTCCTGAGCAAAGCCAAGAATCATCACCAGCTTCATCGAAGGGTGTCCATTCCGCTGCACTACAATTTGAGAAGTCTTCATTGTATGGAAGTGTAATTGGAGGTGCTGTATCGTTGTTAGTAATGGTTAAATCGAATGTATTGATACCACCAACCGTTGCGTTATTTCCACCAGCAACATTCTGAATAGTAAATACTAATGTTTCATTGGTTTCAAAAATAGCATCATCTGTTACTGTTATTGCTACTGTTTGATTTGTGTTGGTTCCAGATAAAAAGATCACTGATTGCGTTGTATAGTTGTCTATATCCGTTGGGTCACCTGTAACTAAGGCGATATCGAAAGTTGTATCTATAGTAGCATCTTCATCTGAAATTGAAAATTCTAAATTATAAGTTCCAATACCTTCAGAAACTGAAGCCGATGCTGCTGTAAATTGCACTCTCGTATTTGCAAGTGTTGTAAAATTGCCGATTTCTACTGAAGAAATATAACAAGTATCTGTATTATTGTACTCATAAATAGCTACATGATAGTTTGTGTTTTCAGTTAGTGCCGTAATCGATTCAGTAATTGCAGTACCATTATAAACGACAAAATTCCCTGTCCCAATTTCATCACCTAATGAAAAAGCCGTATTTGCTGCGTATGCCGTTCCATTTACAGGACTAGCATCAACAGCAGAACCTTCTTTCATTAAAACAAGTACATTGTCACCATCTCCTCTTGTCCAGTTTATAGTTGCGCTATTTGATTCTATTAGTGTTGAGTTGTATCCTGTTGCCGCTGTTATTGGTTCTGTACAAGTAGATGCAACGCCAGATGCTATTAATTTTAAGTTTCTTAATCTTACACCTCTACCAGAGGTTCCATTGTTTGATATTCGGATTACTACTTGGCTTGAAACACTATTTAAAATAAATGTACCTCCATCTATATATGATGAACCAATTGTTGTACTTGAAGTTTCTGTTTGCGTATAATTTGAACCACCATCAAAAGATATTTCAATTTTAGCAGGATTATATGATCCTGAATTGAATGATGCAACATCAAGTGTGAATTCTGCATCAGTATAGGACGATAAATCATAAGTTGCTGTTGTTATAAAATCACTAGGGCTTCCAGCATCGACTAACCAATAACTTCCTTTATCTATAGTGTTGGAAGTAACGTTATTTTGAAAAATCCAATCAGTAGGTTCAGAGCCGCCTCCAGATTCACTAAAAATAGTAGTCTGTCCAAATCCAAAATTCCCTATTAAAAGGAGTAATAAAAACGCGTAAAATTTTCTCATTGTATTAATTAATTAGAGTTAAAACGCAAGTTTTAAGAAAAAATGAGAATAGACTAAAAAGAAATACCCTACAGTTTTTTGCGTAAAATCGTTGCAAAATGTTTATTAATCGTTAATTGGTAAAAAACACGGTTAAGTCTGTAATGATAAGGGGTCGCAAATATAATAAAACTGATAGTTTATGCTATATTTAGATATTAACAAACCGTTAACATCATTATATTAGATGTTTTTTTTTGTCACTGGTCAGTTATCAGTTACAATGGTTTTTTACGCCAAATAAAATGTGTAATAATTGTTGAGTGTGTATGTGGTAATTAGGTCTTAGAAAAGCGTTTAAAGTTTGTTGTAAAACTTTATAGAATAGAAGAAAACGCGAGATATTGTGTTTTAAGAAGTACTATGTGAAATTATAAGCACTTAATTTAATATAAGAATATTAAAAATAAAAAAAGCGCATCTCAGAAAGATGCGCTTTTTTTAAATATAACTTTTACAATTATTTGATAATAACTTTTTGGGTTCTAGTACCTGCGTTGTTTTGTAATTGTACAACATAGATGCCAGCAGAAAGATTAGATACATCAACACTATTTTGTGTGTTTCTAGAATTTAATTCAGTAGTGTTAACAAGTCTTCCTTGTACATCATATAAATTAAACATTGTATCGCTTTCTAATAATCCTTTTATTGTAATTGTTTTAGAGATAGCGTAGATTTCTAAACCATTTAATATATTATCAGAGTCACTCAGTGCAGCTTCTGTTGTAAAGTGTAGGTAAAAACGACCAGTATCAGTTAATGATGTACTTGGTGTGAATACATAATCACTTTCTAATAAGTTAGTAAATGTATTATTTACATTATCTTCTAACGTTACTTCAATACCTTCTGGTATAAAACTTTCGCTAATGCTTACTGTTCCTTGTACACCTTGTTCAATGTTAATTCCTAATGGAATAGTTACATTTTCTAGGTCAGAATAGCTAACAGATTGTGCAGCCATATTTTTACTTAGATTATCTTGTACTAAGTGAGAATAGATTGAGAATGCAGGAGCATTAGTTTCAAACATTTCAGAATCATATCCAGCATCCATGCTTAAAGAAGCATTATCGTTGAAATATAAATCAGTTGTGTATATGTTTCCTTCTTTTGCAACTTGTAATCTTAAGTTTGCTAAGTTTTGGTTTTCTGATCGTCCAACAATAAAATCATCAGAAGCACCAGTTGTTCTCATTGCAGGTGTAAAGTTAATTGTAGCACCTCCACTTTTTGAAGCAACAAAGAAACCTTGTCCAGGAGCCAATTTAGCTGTTGGGTTTGCATCAGAATACGCTTGGTTCCATACTACAAATCCTGTTGTTACATCACCTTTATAACCATAAACACCGTAGTTTGTAGGGTTAAAAGCAGCACTGTTTTCAGATAAAAAAGTAGATAATTGAATGTAAGATGGGTATGGGTTACCAATAAGGTTTTGAATACTTCCTGTTCCTACATTAATGTCAACACTTTTAACACCTGTTTCTACATCTCCAACAAATTTAAATGAAGACCCTCCAGCATCCGTTGAAGCTGTTCTGTAACCAATACCTGATTCTACGAGTGAAGCATCGTCAGCTGTAGTGTAATTAACATATGCGCCAGTACCAGTATTAATATCATAAGGTCCAAATAAATAAGATGGCACACCACCAATTGTTCCTGATGGTATTTGAGTATTAGCAGTTCTTAGTGCACTGAAAGTTTGAGCGCTATTTGTAACAGGAGCAGATATTAAATCATTTTTACCTGTAGTAGCACCAGAATCAGCAAATTGATTTACATGACGATTGTATGTTACCTCATTTGCAATTGTACCATTTACGATTAAACTAGAATAACTACTACTTATTGAGTTAAGTTCTAAATCTCCATTATTAACAATGTTTGAGTTTGTTGTTATAGATTCACCAAAATCAAGAACAGTTGATGCACCGTCATTTATGATTAGGTTATCTAATTGTACATTTCCTGATACATCGTATGTTCCGTCTATTACAATAGCATCTAAAGCGCCTGTTGTAGCATCTGGCTCAATGTTATCTTTCCAACCATTACTAGCTGTATAAATTAAACCGCTAAATTGGCTAACTAATCTAAAGTTGTCAAAACCAGAATAACCATTATCTAGATTGTTTCTTAATCTAACTTGCAAACCAACCGTAGAATTTCCGTCTGGTATAGATATTTTAACTCTTCCTGTAGCATCGTTTACATCGCCATTTCCGTCAAACACGGTTACCCAAGTACCGCTAGCACTTCCATTAAGGAAAAGGCGGTATTGAATATCGTTAGCATTATTTACATAGCCATTTACTTGCCAATCAAATTCTATACGTAAATCTGTGTAAGTACTTACGTCAGTATTATCAAAAGTTAATATAGCGAAAGGATTGCTGGTGTCATTTAAATCATTTTCTCCAAAAATTACATTATCGAAAAGAGGATTATCTAGAGGCGCTGCATCTGCTAATGCGATTTCTCCAAAATAACCTACAGTGTCTCCCCAATCTGAAACAGTACCAAAATATGCTGTATTACTTGTATATGACCAGTCCGTAGCTGAATCAAAGTTTTGACCAGCGATGCTAAGAAGTGGGCCATTAATATCAAATGTATCACTTGTGCCAGAGATATCAGTTGAACTAGCAACAATACTTACGCCTGTTATAGTTTCTGTAAATACAACGTTATCTAATGTTGCTTCACCATTGGTCATGTCATAAGTTTCTGCAATAATACCAGTAGTAGGAGATGCGGTGACACTAATCCCTGTAATATTAGCATCTAAATCTATATTAGAATTAACATCTACAGCGTTAATAATTGGAAAAGGAACTATTACTTCATTTTGATTCCCGTCAGTAGGTTGTTGTGTAAATTCGAATTTACTAGCAATAACTTCTATACGGTTGTCGTCACCTACTATTGATGTTTGTGCACCTCCAGCATTGTAACTAGTAAAAAGAGAGCTGCCTGCAGCAGGTGCAGTAGCGCTAGAAATTGTTAGTTGAATTTGTTCGTTATCGGTTACAACAGATTTAAAAGATGCTAAAACAACAAATTGTCTTGTGCCTCCATCTGCAGCAGTGATGCTAAATCCATCTAAAGTTGTAGTAGGGGTTACTGATGTTGTTTCTGCAACAGATGCAAATGTACCTAAATCTATAATAGCTAGTGCAGCTAAATTTTCAGAATTTGTAACTTCAAAATCAATAGATGTTAAAGTAGTACCATCTGTGTCAGTATCACTTCCTATTCCACCATCTCTAATAGTAAATGCTCCTAAGGGAACTGAATTACTAAAATTAAGTCCAGATGGAGTGATGTACGTAGAATTGTAATCGATATTTTGTTGCACCGGGAATAAAGCGAATGTTGAAGCAATAATATCCGAATCAATACTATTTGTAGATGATGTAGAAACACTACCAGAAAGGCGTACGCCAGGATTTGTAATTGCTAACGGAGAAGCCCATGCGGTTTGTCCAAGAACTCTTAACCAACCAGCATTTGTTGTTGCTCCCCAAGCATATAAACGAAAGGAGATAGTTCCAGAAACCCCAGATGTAATTGTTAATCCAGAGGTGCCACCAATTGTTGTTGTTAATGATGCTAATGTTTGAGGTGTATCCAATGCGACACCTGCTGTTGCAAAATTATCTAAACTGTAAAATATCTGCCATGAAGATGGACCATTTGCATTTCTTCTTAATCTTATGTCTAAATCAGTTAGAGTTATTTCAAAGGCAGAGTTTGCAGATATAGACCATTGAATGTAGTCGTTAGCTGCTTCTGCTGCTGCTTGATCTCCACCGATAGTCCAGTTTCTCGATGTGAAATTAGTGTTGGTTGTACTTAGATCTACACCAGACCCTCTGGTTAGACCAATAGAAGACATGTTAGCTACGGTAGACGTAGCTGTAGGTCCTACAATATTGTCGCGATCAATAGTCGCAATAGTCTGACCAAATCCAAAGGATAGCATGGATAGGGCCATTAACAATAAAATGTAATTTTTTTTCATAATTAATTTAAATTAAATCTTGTAAAACACATATATCTTCTTGATAAGTAGGTGTTTTCGATAATTTTGGATTCGCCAAAGGTAACAAAAAAAGTGAATAAAAAAACAAAAGGTATTATTTCATAGATAAAGGGTGTCTTTTAGGTAGCTTTTTTCTTACTGAATTATATTATTAATACAAACGCCTTGTTTGAAATTAATTATAAATGAATTTTTTTGAGTTTTATTGTTAATTCAATAATGAGATAATCCGGAAATTTAAAATTAAATATTTATCTCTAAAATATGAGACTATTTAGTACTGTCAATTTCTTATTATTTATATTTGCTCCAAATAAACAAAGATATAAGCAATTTAGATTTCTAGATATTAAACAAGGATTTATTTCTGAAAAGCATGAAATGTTGTTAAGTCTAACACTTGTAAATAAATTTTAAAATCTCACTTGTTTAAAAGTGTCTCAATATAAATGATGAGTTTATCGGTTTTTAATAAATTATGAAGTCTTGAAATTCAGTAAACGACATCTAGCAAAAACAATTACTTGGCGCATTATAGGTACTTTAGATACGTTATTGTTATCATGGTTTATTTCTGGTGATTTGTCTATTGGATTGCAAATGGGTGCTTTTGAGATGGTTACTAAGATGGTTTTGTACTATATTCATGAAAGAATTTGGTTTAAGTCATCAATAAAATCCTCAAATAAACGTCATGTGTTAAAAACATTTTCGTGGAGAGGTGTTGGCACTTTAGATACTATAATATTAGGTTGGATTATTAGTGGGAATCCTATGACAGGAGTAAAGATTGGTGGTGCGGAGGTAATTACAAAAATGTTATTGTATTTTGGTCATGAGAAGTTATGGTATAAAATTAATTTTGGCTTAGACCAAAGATTTAGAAAAAAGAAATTGGAAAAGCTAAAGACCCAAAGAGAATTATGAGTATTAATACAGTAAGGCATGATTATAATATAACGAAGGCTGATCGTGAAACAAGAAATGGACATAGGTCTTTTTTGTTATGGTTTACGGGTTTATCTGGTTCTGGGAAATCTACTTTAGCAAATGCAGTTGAGTTAGAACTTCATAAAAAAGGAATATCTACTTTTAGTTTGGATGGTGATAATATTAGACAAGGTATAAATAAAGACCTTAGTTTTGCGCCTGAGGACCGAACTGAAAATATTAGAAGAATTGCGGAAATCGCTCATCTCATGGTAGATGCAGGTGTCGTTACATTGGCAGCGTTTGTTTCACCATATATTAAGGATAGAGAAAATATAAAATCTATTGTTGGTGTTGAAAATTTTATTGAGGTATACGTTAATACGTCTTTAGAAGAATGTGAACGCAGAGATGTAAAAGGTTTGTATAAAAAAGCAAGGACCGGAGAAATTAAAAACATGACAGGAATTTCTGCACCTTATGAAGCGCCTATTAATCCAGATTTAGAAATTATTACAGATAATCAATCGATAGAGTCTTCGGTTGAAATTATTAAAGATTTTATTATTCAAAAATTAAAATAAATAACATGAGTAATTACGTAATTAATCATTTAAAAGAATTAGAATCGGAAGCGATTTTTGTGATTAGAGAAATTGCAGCACAATTTGAAAATCCAGTTTTATTATTTTCAGGAGGTAAGGATTCTATTTTGCTAACTCATTTAGCAAAAAAAGCATTCTATCCAGCAAAAATACCATTTCCTTTAATCCATATTGATACTGGTCATAATTTTCCTGAAACAATTGCTTTTAGAGATGAATTAGTTGAGAAACTTGGTGTTAAACTTATTGTTGGTTCTGTGCAAGAAGCTATAGATAAAGGTAGGGCTAAGGAAGAAACTGGAGCAGATGCTTCTCGTAATTCACTTCAAATCGTTTCGCTTTTAGATACATTAGAGGAATTTAAAGTTGATGCTGCAATGGGTGGCGCAAGAAGAGATGAAGAAAAAGCCCGTGCTAAAGAGCGTTTCTTTTCTCACAGAGACGAGTTTGGGCAATGGGATCCAAAAAACCAAAGACCAGAATTATGGAATCTATTTAATGGACGCAAAAATTATGGCGAGCATTTTAGAGTGTTTCCTATTTCTAACTGGACAGAAATGGATGTTTGGGAATATATTAAATTAGAAAATATTGATTTGCCATCACTTTACTTTTCTCATCAACGCGATTGTGTAGTAAGAGATGGTGTTATTTTGGCAAATTCAGAATTTATAAAATTAAAAGAAGGCGAAGAAGTTGTGAATATGACAATTCGTTACCGTACTTGCGGTGATATGCCAATAACAGGAGCTGTAGAATCCGAAGCAGATGATTTAGAAAAAATCATTGAAGAAATTGCCACAACTCGTACTACTGAACGTGGTGGAAGAGCCGATGATAAACGTGCAGAAACAGCAATGGAAGATCGTAAAAAACAAGGTTACTTTTAGAAAAAAAAACATAGAAATTAGAATTAGACTTTAGAGAAGTTTGCTAAAAACTAAAGTTCAATAACTAACTACTAACAACTATTAAAAAAAAATGGATTATCAAGATATAGAATTATTGCGTTTTACAACTGCAGGTAGTGTAGATGATGGAAAGAGTACATTAATAGGACGTTTATTATATGATAGTAAATCAATTTTTCAAGATCAATTAGATGCTGTAGAAGAATCTAGTAAATCTAAAGGTTTTGACTATGTAGATTTATCGTTACTTACGGATGGTTTAAAGTCAGAGCGCGAGCAAGGTATTACTATAGATGTAGCTTATCGTTATTTCGCAACACCTAAGCGTAAATTTATTATTGCAGATACACCTGGTCATATTCAATACACACGTAATATGGTAACAGGCGCTTCAACTGCAAATTTAGCCATTATACTAATTGATGCTAGAAAAGGAATGTTGGAGCAAACGCATCGTCATGCATTTATTGCTTCACTTTTACGAATTCCTCATGCTATTGTATGTGTAAATAAAATGGACTTGGTAGATTATAGTGAAGATGTATATAATGGAATAGTTTCAGATTTTAATGCCTTTTCTTCTAAGTTAGGTATTAGCGATATTCAATTTATTCCTATTTCAGCATTAAATGGTGATAATGTGGTGAATCGTTCTGAGAACATGGATTGGTATCAAGGAAGTACTTTAATGTATCATTTAGAGACGGTTCATATCTCTAGCGATTATAACTTGGTAGATTGTCGTTTTCCGATTCAATCAGTTATTCGTCCTCACACATTAGAAAATCAAGATTATAGAGGTTTTGCAGGTCGTATTGATGGTGGTGTTTTTAAGCCTGGTGATAAAGTGAAATCTTTACCATCTGGATTTGTTTCAACAATTAAGACTATAGAACTTAATGGAGAACAGATAGCTGAGGCTTTTGCACCTATGTCTGTAACAATGACATTGGAAGATGAAATAGATAACAGTCGTGGAGATATGATTGTGCGTGAAAATAATGTTCCTGAAATCGGACAAGATTTAGATGTATTAGTGACTTGGATGAGTACAAAGCCAATTCACGCTAGGACCAAAGTCGTTGTAAAACATACAACGAATGAATCTGTTGGTATGGTTAAAGAGTTAAAATATAAGATTGATATTAATACATTGCATCGTATTGAGAATGTTGAAAAGATCGAGATGAATGATATCGCACGTTTATCAATTAGAACAGCTAAACCAATGTTTTATGATTCTTATAAAAGAAATAGACAAACCGGAAGTATCATTATAATAGACGAACAAACCAATGAAACTATTGGAGCAGGAATGATTATATAATTTTTTTAGATGATTCAAAATTTAAAAATAGCTGTTACTGCAGCATTAGAAGCAGGTAAAGAAATTTTAGAAATATATCATTCTGATGATTTTGGCGTAGAGCTTAAAGGTGATAATTCTCCTTTGACTAAGGCAGATTTAGCATCTCATAATGTTATAATGGCGCATTTAAGTGCGACTAATATTCCTGTGCTTTCAGAAGAAGGCAGGTCAATTCCATACCTAGATAGAAAAGATTGGAATCAGTTATGGATTGTTGATCCAATTGATGGCACCAAAGAGTTTATAAAAAGAAATGGTGAGTTTACGGTTAACATCGCTTTAATTGAAAATCAAAAAACGGTTATTGGTGTTATTTATGTGCCAGTTTTAAATGATCTTTATTTCTCAACAAATGAAATAGGCGCTTTTAAAGTTAAGGTGGATATTGATGATTATAATATTGATGATTTATTAAAATTGGGTCAGAAATTGCCTTTAGAGCGCAATGATAAAACATTTACTGTTGTAGCAAGTCGGTCTCACATGTCACCAGAAACAGAAACTTATGTTGCAGACATGAGACAAAAACATGGCGAGGTAAATTTAATCTCAAAAGGAAGTTCGTTAAAGTTGTGTATGGTTGCAGAAGGACAGGCAGATTGCTACCCTAGATTTGCACCAACGATGGAGTGGGATACAGCTGCAGGTCAGGCAATTTGTGAACACGCTGGTTTCGAAGTAATTGATTGGGAGACTAAAAAACGAATGCTTTATAACCGAGAAGAGTTATTAAATGCTTGGTTTTTAGTAAAATAAATGAGAAGGTAAAATTGTAATATATAGGGCTATATTTTTGAAAAAGTCAAATAGAATTATAAAGTCCTACTATTTTAGTTAAATTTGTGTCAAAATTATCAAGTGCAGTTTTAAGCACGAAAATCGAGAATTATTTTAATGAGTAAAGTTGCATTTATCACAGGAGTTACAGGGCAAGATGGTGCCTATTTAAGTGAGTTTTTATTGAAAAAAGGATATGAAGTTCACGGATTAAAACGTCGTTCTTCTTTATTTAATACAGACCGAATAGATCACTTATATCAAGATCCACATGTAGATCATCAAAATTTCTATTTACACTATGGTGATATGACGGATAGTACCAATCTAATACGATTGATAAAAGAAATTCAACCAGATGAGATTTATAACTTAGCAGCAATGAGTCATGTTGCTGTGTCATTTGAAATTCCAGAATATACCGGGAATGCAGATGGTTTAGGGACGTTACGTATTTTAGATGCCGTACGTTTATTAGGCCTAGAGAAGAAAACCAGAATATACCAAGCTTCTACTTCAGAGTTATATGGTAAAGTACAAGAAGTGCCGCAGTCAGAAACAACACCATTTTATCCAAGGTCACCATATGCAGTTGCAAAAATGTATGCCTATTGGATAACCGTAAATTATCGAGAAGCTTATGGTATGTATGCTTGTAATGGTATTTTATTTAATCACGAATCTCCAATTAGAGGCGAAACTTTTGTAACACGTAAAATTACAAGAGCAGTATCTAGAATTGCATTAGGATTGCAAGATAAGTTTCATTTAGGAAATTTAGATGCTCAAAGAGATTGGGGACACGCCAAAGATTATGTTCGTATGATGTGGATGATTCTTCAAGCTGATGAGGCAGAAGACTGGGTGATTGCAACAGGTAAGACGACTAGAATTAGAGATTTCGTTCATATGAGTTTTGCAGAAGTTGGTATAGAGTTAGAGTTTAAAGGTGAAGGCGAAGATGAAAAAGCTTACGTTACAAAATGTAACAACCCTAAGTATCAAGTTGAAATTGGTAAAGAAGTTTTAGCTGTTGACCCTCGTTATTTTAGACCAACAGAAGTAGAGTTACTGATAGGTGATGCCTCTAAAGCAAAAAATAAATTAGGTTGGGAATGTAAATATGATTTAGCCGCTTTAGTTAAAGACATGATGCAAGGTGATATTAAGGTGATGAAAGAACAACAATACCTTGATGAAGGAGGTTTTAAAACTATGAATTATTTTGAGTAATATATCTAAAGATTCAAAAATATACATTGCTGGTCATCGTGGAATGGTAGGTTCTTCTGTTTGGCGAGCCCTAGAGGCTAAAGGTTATAAAACCATAATAGGTAAGACCAGTGCCGAACTCGATTTACGACATCAGCAAGCTGTTATCGATTTTATAAACAATGAGAAACCAGATATCATTATAGATGCTGCAGCCAGAGTTGGTGGGATTTTAGCAAATAATGAAAATCCGTATCCATTTTTAATGGAGAATTTGCAGATTCAAAATAACTTAATCGATGCAGCTCATAAAGCAGATATTCAAAAATTTATATTTTTAGGAAGTTCTTGTATTTATCCAAAATTTGCACCACAACCCTTAAAAGAAGAGTATTTACTGACAGATAGTTTAGAGCCAACGAATGAATGGTACGCTATTGCAAAAATTGCAGGTGTTAAAGCTTGTGAAGCTATTAGAAAACAATACGGCAAAGACTTTGTAAGCTTAATGCCAACCAATTTGTATGGTCCAAATGATAATTTCGATTTAAAAAGCTCACACGTGTTGCCAGCTATGATGCGAAAGTTTCATGAAGCTAAAGCAACCAACGCTCCTGTAAAATTATGGGGAAGTGGTACACCAATGCGAGAGTTTCTACATGTAGATGATTTAGCCCAAGCCGTACTTTTTGCTGTTGAGAATATATTACTAGAACATTTATACAATGTGGGCACTGGGACTGATGTTACTATAAAAGAATTGGCGGTGACTATTCAGAACATTGTGGGTCATAAAGGAGAAATAGTTTGGGATATTACCAAACCAGATGGTACACCACGTAAATTGATGGATAGTTCTAAGCTTCAAAATGAAGGTTGGAAGGCTAAAGTAATGTTAGGAATGGGAATCGAAAAGACTTATGACTGGTTTTTGAAACATATCGATAATATTAAGGAAGTGAAAATTATTTAAATAATTTTGTCCTCTGCTTAACATCTTAACTTATCAACCCTATTTTTACTTAATTATCAATAAATGAATCTAATAACTGGTTTTAAGTACAGACCTGAAATTGACGGACTAAGAGCTCTTGCTGTTTTGGTAGTTGTATTTTATCACGTTGGTCTTGGTTTTCCTGGTGGATTTATAGGTGTCGATATATTCTTTGTGATATCCGGTTACCTCATAACCTCATTAATTGTAAAAGAACTTCAAGAAAATAGATTTTCATTTCTTAATTTTTACGGTAGACGAATTCGCCGAATTTTCCCTGCATCGGCTGCTATGGTACTTATAACAATGGTTATGGGATGGTTTTTACTTTTGCCATCTGATTTTATAGCATTAGGGAAGTCGGTGATAAGCCAGACTTTTTTTAGTTCTAATATTTATTTTTGGAGAAATACCAATTATTTTGCAGAGTCAGCAGAATTACAACCTTTACTTCATACATGGTCTTTATCTGTTGAGGAACAATTCTATATGGTAGTTCCTTTGTTATTATGGGCATTGATTAAATGGGCAAAAATAAGTTCTAGAATAAAATTAATGACAGTATTGGCTACAGCTTTTTTTATGAGTTTGGCTCTAAGTGTTTTTTTATTGCCAAAAATGCAGGCCTTTACGTTCTACATGCTTCCTACTCGAGCATGGGAACTATTAATTGGTTCATTAGTAGCACTTCTTCCTATAATTAGTTTGTTAAAACGACAAGTTGTAAGAGAGTTAATTGTAAGTATAGGATTATTAGGAATACTTTTACCATGTTTCTTATATACTAAGGAGACTTTGTTTCCTGGTTTATTAGCGATACCACCATGTTTAGGTACGGCATTGTTTATATTAGGAGCTTCTCCTAATTATAATAATCGATTACCATTAGCTGCTAAAATATTTACGTGGCGCCCAATTATTTTTATAGGTCTTATTTCATATTCATTATACTTATGGCATTGGCCGCTAATTGCATTTTCTAATTATTGGGCTCTTGAAGAGTTTTCTACAATGTATAAATGGAGTATAGTTATACTGAGTTTTATTTTAGGAGTCGCATCTTGGCGCTTTGTAGAAACACCTTTCCGAAAAAAAACACTGGCCAAAAATAGTAAATCATTATACGCTTATTCAATAATAGTTTCAATGATATTTTTAATATGTGGATTTGCATTGTACCTAAATAAAGGTTTTGTAAATCGATACAGTGAAAAAGTCATTGCTTATGATAATGCAAAATCAGAAGGTTTAGTTGAAAATAGAATTAGTTTACCTCTGAGTTTGGAGGAAGCAAAATCTGGAAATTTTCCTGTTTTCGGTAATTCTGATTCAGAAGTAATTGATGTCTTGGTGTGGGGGGATTCTCACGCAAGATCTATTCTGCCAGGAGTTATAAAAGCTGCTGGTAAAAACAATAAAGTAGCGGCTGCTTGGTATACCAGCACAGCTCCAATTATTAATAATATACCATCTAAAATATATCAAAAATTTTCACTCTTGGAACAAAGTCCTTCATGGTCAAAGGCTATTTTAGAACAAGTTAAAAATAAGAAGATTCCCAATGTAGTTCTTGCAGCTAGGTGGAGTAGTTGTTATAATTCATTAATGATGGAGTTTAATGGAGATACGATTGGAGTTAGAAATTTTAATATGAATCTTTTGAACACCATAAAATCTCTAAATGATGCTGGTGCACAAGTTTGGATTTTCAAAGAGGTTCCTAGTCATCATATTTCTGTACCAAAAGCTTTAATAAAAAAAGAATTATTTGGAGATAATATCTCTCAATATATATGTAATAAAGAGGGGCTAAACGAGCAAAATAGGTTTTTTGATTTAGTGCAGAATAAATTGGAACTCGCAGGAGCAAAAGTCTTAAATGCTTCCGATTTGTTATTTGATAATGAAGAGATGCATTATAGGATTAATTTTGAAGAGACTGCATTATATTATGATAATCAGCACTTAACACAGGAAGGCGCTAAGAAATTATCGAAAGTCTTTAATCCTATTTTTTTTAAGTAAACTGTTGATTAACAACGTATTATTAATAAAGTGTTTATGATTACTTAACATGAGAAATTAGATTTAATACTATATGAGTTATAAGAAAATTTTTACGAATACAATTTTTTTGTATGGTAAATCTATTTTAACAGTATTTATTACTATGTACTCCACACGTCTTATTCTTAAGGCGATGGGAGTAGAGGATTATGGAATTTATAGCTTGATTGGTGGTGTGATTTCTATGCTCATTTTCTTGAATTTGGCAATGTCTTCAGCAACTCAACGGTACATTTCTATATTCTTAGGAAAAGGTCAATATAATAAGTTGAATTCTATTTTTCATACGACTGTATTGTTTCATTTAATAATAGCAATTTGTTTAGTTATTATACTGGAGATTATTGGATTATTTTTATTTGATGGATTTTTAAATATTCCAATTGATAGAATAGAATCGGCTAAAGTTATTTTTCAATTTGTGATTGTAAGTACTTTTTTCTCTATAAATGCGGCACCTTATGATGCGCTAATCAAAGCACATGAGGATATGAAATTTTTAGCTATTGTAGGAGTTTTTGAAACACTTGTAACATTAGGAATTGCAATTTTTATTACTTATTCTTCTCAAGATAAATTGTTAACTTTTGGATTTTTAAATATGCTCTTGATTATTCTGTCTCGAATTATTAGGAGTGTATTTTGTAAATTAAATTACAATGAATCGAAGTTGAGTTTTAATAAATTCAAAGAACATTTTATGTTTAAAGAAATGTTTGCTTTTGCGAGATGGAATTTGTTAGGTACGATTAGTTTTTTGGCAAGAAGTCAAGGGGTTGGTGTTGTTTTAAATTTATTTTTAGGAACGGTTGCAAATACAGCATATGGAATATCTCGGCAATTGTCAAACCAAGTTAATTTTTTTTCACAGACAATATTCAATACGTTTCGACCACAAATTGTAAAAAACGAAGGAGCAGGAAAGAGAACTGAAATGATTTCTATGTCTTTGGTGTTGTGCAAATTTAGTTACTTGTTATTGGCATTTGCTGCAATACCAGTATTATTTGAAATGTATCAAGTATTGCTTTTTTGGCTAGGTGAAGTACCGAGATTTACGGTAATAATTTGTACTGGTTTAATATTATCTTTGCTAACTAATCAAATAACGATAGGACTGGATGCGGCAATACATGCTATAGGAGATATAAGAAAGTATATGCTTGTTGGAGGGCTTTTAAAATTTTTGTTAATTCCAATTGCGTACGTTATATTATATTTTGAATTGACTATTATATATATTATGTTTTCATATTTACTCGTGGATATAATTGTTGGATTAATAAGATATAAAATTTTTAAGGGACTAATAAAATTTGAGAAGGTTAATTTTGTGAAAACAGTCATAATTCCAGTTGCTATACCAACAATAATTACTGTAGTATGGATGGTATTATTTAAAATGAAAATAGATTTTGAGTATCGATTTTTTTATACTGTTATCTCGGGAGCAATTATTTTTGTGATAAGTTCATTTTTATTTTCCTTTTCTAAAAATGAAAGAAAGTTAGGGGTTTCGAAAATAAAATCATTATTATTAAAACAAAAGAAGTGAGTTTATCGTCTAAAATATCAAATAGATTTTTTTGGTTTTATAAAATTAACCGCAAGTTTTTATTTAAAAAAAACACGATAAGAATTGCTGTTAACAGTAGGTGTGAAATTGGAAATAATGTAAAAATCAGGAATTCAAATATATTTGTTGGACCTAATTCGGAATTAATAATTGGAGACAATAGTATGTTAATTAATGTGAATTTAGTTGTTAATGGTAGATGTTTTGTTGGAGAAAACAATAGTATTGGTGTTAAAAATAATTTTCAAAAAATAAACTATTTAATAAGTGGTTCTGTAAGGATAGGCCATAATAATAAGGTTGAAAGTTCAATGCTATTAAGATTTCATTCTAATTTAATTATTGGTAATTATAATGTTATTAATAAAGGTAGCCAAATTCGTTGTGATGAAGAAATAATTATTGGTAACTTTAATCAAATATCTTATGATACCATGATTTGGGATACAAACACGCATAATATTTATTCTGCAAAAAAGAGAAGAGAATTAACTATATCATATCATTCTGGATATGAGTACGAAAAACCGAACACAAAACAAGTTTTAATTGGTGATGACAATTGGATTGGAAAAAGTGTAGTTATTTTAAAAGATACTCAAATAGGCGATAAATGTATAATTGCATATGGAACCTTACTGAGTAAAATTAAAGTTAAGAATTCTATGACTATAATGCAAAATATCGAACTTAAAACGTTTGAGAATAATGTTTGAGATTAATATATGATTCTCTTTAATAGCTGTAAAATTATTTTTAGTGTAACTTTTTTAGCTTTTTAATAGTGAAATTATGTTTTTTAATTAATCCTTACGGTCACAATTGTATTGGTTATCCAAAAAATATAATTATAATAGAAAAATTTGAATTTTGAAAAGAAAACTAATAGTTAGACGAACAATAAATAAAGTAAGATATTGGAAAAAGTTACTGGTATTACTTTTTAGTAAATCTAGATACGGCCCTAAAATATTTTGTATCGGTTACAACAAAACGGGAACAACTACTTTAGGTAAATCATTAAAAATGTTGGGTTATAAGCATAGTTCTTTTGATAGAAAAATATATCGAAAGTATTATTTAAAATCAAAGTATAATAAAATAATAGACTATACATCAAAGTTTGAATCCTTTGATGATTTACCTTGGCTAAAAGAGGATATGATTCCTGTGTTAGACAAGGCTTTTCCTGGGAGTAAATTTATATATTTAACGAGGGAAGAACACGCGTGGAAAAAATCATTTTACAAATGGACATATAAAACAAAGGGAGCATATCCAGATGTAGAGGAAGGTTGGGAGGCTTATAAAAAGCATGAGGCATTTGTACTTGATTATTTTAAGGCGCACCCTAAGGACCAATTTATAGTTTTAGATGTCAAGGATAAAACAGGTTTTGAGAAATTAGCATTGTTTTTAGGTAAAACACCCATACAAGCAAATTTTCCGCATTTTAATCAAACTAGTAAATATTAATTATAGCCTCGATTTTTATAGCACTCTGATGCGTGTTAAGAAATGAAAAGAATTGGAAATAAATGAAAATTTCAGTAGTAATACCTTATTTTAAAAATGCGAAAAATATTGAAAACACTTTAAATAGTGTTATATCTCAGGTTTTTCAAGATTTTGAAATATTAATTATCAATGATGCTTCTCCAGATTGGGATGTAGCTTTACCAATTATAGAAAGTTTTAAAGATGCTAGAATAAAAACCTTAACTCATCAAAAAAACAAAAATGGTGCAGCCGCGAGGAATACAGGAATAAAAGCAAGTAAAGGAATGTATATTGCTTTTTTAGATGCAGACGACGAATGGTTGCCTAATCATTTAAATAATTTAATAGAAGTACTGAAAACAGAATCACCAGAGGCGGTTTATACAACATGTACTGTATTAAGTGCGAACAGGTTTTCTTACACTACTCCCAAAAAAGCTCTAAAAACGAGTAAAAATATCGGAGAATACCTTTTTGCAGATGAGGGATTTATGCAAACTTCTGGTTTAATGGTTAAAACTGAAATGGCTAAATTATGTTTATTTAATGAAGATTTAATACGGCACCAAGATTATGATTTTCTTTTACAACTAGAGCATGCTAAAGCCGAATTTGCTTGGTCTAAAGAGCCTACAGTAATTGTGCATTGGGAAGAAAATAATATAGATTATAAAGGTGGTACATGGATTTATTCTTTAAACTGGTTTAAACAGTATAGAAACTATCTCTCAACTAAAGGAAGAACTCATTTTATATTTAAATTTGTTGTACTAAGAAATTTTAAAAAGAGACATGTATTAAAAGGGTTTAAATACTTTTTTAAGTATTGTAAGCCTTGGCACTTATCGTTAAAAAATTACTATTTTATGATGTCTACCATTTTATTTGGAAAAGTTATAGTACCATAAATATGAAAAATATTATTAATAATTACCCTGACGGTTATGCTGAAGTTAGAAATATAATTACGACTGAACATAATTATATTCACAAAAAGGATATTTTTAGTTTAGGTCTAAAACTAATGCATAAATTTACAGGTAAGGGCTATCACCCGTTTTGGAAAGGGCTTTTTTTTAATCCTTTAGATTCCAAAACAAGCTGTCACTTTTTTAATACCATAAATTTAGGACGTAATCCTTGGAAAGTTCATTTTGAAACAACATTGCCAAGATTAGGTGATGCACCTAAATTTGTTTATGATGTGGCTATTAAAAAATTGGCGTCAAAAAATTGTGAACAAATAATAGCACTTTCAACTTGTACGTATAAATTGCAAATAAAGTATTTAGAAAAAAATTACCCTCAATATTTAGAGGTAATTAAAAGTAAAATGATTGTTCAGTTACCACCTCAAAAAAGTCTTATTAAAACTTATAATGAGAAAATATTGAGTACCAATAAAATCATTTTTACCATTGTAGGTTCAGATTTTTTTAGAAAAGGAGGTTTAGAGGTTTTGCAAGTTTTCGAAAACTTAATACCATCAAACAAGGAGTTGTTTCTTAATATTGTAAGCACCATGAATTTTGGGGATTATGCAACACGAACAGAGACACGTCATTTAAAAAGAGCTCAAAATATTATTGAAAAATTTCCAGATAATATTAAGCATTTTAAGCGTTTAAAAAATGATGATGTTTTGGAGTTGTTTAAAGCATCACATGTAGGTTTATTACCTACTTGGGCGGATTCATTTGGGTATTCTATTCTAGAGGCTCAGGCTTGCGGTTGTCCGGTGATTACAACGGATATAAGAGCTATACCAGAAATTAACTCTAATGAAATGGGGTGGGTTATTACAGTGCCAAAGGATGAGGATAGAAATGGTGCATTAGCTACCGAAAATGAGCGTACTGTATTTGCTTCAACAGTAAAAAAAGAATTAAATCAGATTGTGCTCGATATCATAAAAAATAAGGATAGTATAAAAAATAAGGGAGAGAAAGCACTCCAGAATATAAAAAATAACCATGAAAAAAACAGTTGAACTCGTTTATCATAAAGGACAAAACTTTGGGGATGCCTTAAATCCATTTATATTTGAAAATTATTTGGGTGATAATTTCTCGGAAACGGGAGATGTGAAATTAATTGGAATAGGTACTATTCTTGGACTTAAAAAAATAGAGGCTTTAAAAATTGTATTTTCTTCTGGCGCTACAAAAGGTAATGACGGCACCTATGGTAAAGCTCCATTAATAGATGAATCGTATGATGTTTTTTGTGTAAGAGGACCAAAAACTGCAGAACTTTTAGGGATAAATAATTCTTATGCTGTATGTGATGGTGCCTACCTGCTTAATGATTTTTATGATTTCTCAGTTAAGAAGAAATACAAATATGCTTACATGCCACATCATAAAAGTGAAGACATGTATAGAGAGTTAAAAAAGGTTTTTGCAGACTTAGGTATAAAATTTATTAGTCCTGCAGATCCCTATAAAAAAGTATTAAAAGAATTAGCCCAATCTGAGAAAGTTATCACTGACGCTATGCATGGTGCGATAGTTGCAGATGCCTTTAGGGTTCCCTGGATTCCTACAAAAGGTTATCCTTTTATTAATGATTTTAAGTGGGGTGATTTTACAAGTTCCATGGAAATAACTAACTTTAAATTTAATCAGCTTCCTAAACTTCATGATATTAGTTTTTTTGAGAAAATAATAAAGGATAAAATAAAAATAGCATTTATAGCGAAATTTTTAGCACCAATAGTTTCTAAATTTAGAGTGCATAGTTATAAGAGAAAAATTCAACAAATAATAAAAGCAGATCAATTTTATTTGTCAAATGATAAAATAATTGAGTCTAAAGTTGCTCAGTTGAAGAATAAATTAGAAGCTTTAAAAATTAAATATTTCTAAATGAGATTACTTTTAATGACAACGATGGGGGGAAATCCTTGGGGTGGAAGTGAGCATCTATGGTGCGAACTAGCAAAGACAGCACTAAAAGGACAGCATGACGTTTTTATTAGTTATTACAGATGGCAGAGTAAGCCTATAGAAATAAAAGCATTAGAGGATTTAGGGATTAAATCTTTTAAGCGACGACGGATAAATTATTCAACACTATATAAGAAACCGATTGGTCTTTTGAATAAGTACCTTTTTTCACCTTTAGAACTGTCACATCTATTAAAAACCTCAAAACCGAATCATATTTTGATAAGTATGGGGAGTTTTTCGGAGTTAGAAATAAAACTATACCAAAAGTTTTTTAATAATCTAAATATACCATTTAGCTTAATAATACATGTAAATCCAGAAGATCGTTATTTTGGTTTTGAGGTGGCTAAAAGTATTAAAGTGATTTGTGAAAAAGCTTCAAATATATTTTTTGTATCAAAGCGTTTATTAGAAATCTCTAAACGACAAATTGGTTATGATTTTCCGAATGGTAAAATTATAAACAACCCAGTAAATATGACGTCTTTTTCTAAGGTCGTATATAAAGGAGATAAAACAGTTTTAAACATGGCTTGTGTTGGTCGTCTTAATACAAAAGTTAAAGGACAGTCTTTATTGTTACAAGTACTTGCTCAAGATAAATGGAAACAGCGTAATTGGAATTTAAATATTTATGGAAAAGGCCCAGATGAAGTTTTACTAAAATATTTATGCAAAAATTGGAATTTAGAGAGTAAGGTTCATTTTAATGGTCATGTTGATGATATACGTAAAGATATTTGGGAAAAAAACCAAGTTTTAGTAATGCCATCCTATTTTGAAGGTTTACCATTAGCTCTGGTAGAGGCAATGCTATGTGGTAGAACCGCTATGTCTACCGACGTTGGTGGAGCAATTGAAATATTACCAGAAAAATTGGGTTTCTTTTCATATGGTGTAAATTTTTCTGCCATAGATAAAGCGATGGAACATTTATGGTTAGAAAAGGATTCTTTATTAGAAAAAGGAGAACTGGCAACTAAAGAAATTAATGCGTATTTAAATTCATTTCCTAATTATGCTCAAGTTATTGATAGCTTAAAATAGATATAGGATGAATAGTTTGGTTTCAGTTATAATACCAGTATTTAATAGAGAAAATTTTATATATGAATGTTTGGAATCTATTCTAAAACAAACTTATAGGCCAATTGAAGTTATTCTTGTGGATGATGGTTCTACGGATAATAGTATATCATTGATTAAAAAATATATTAAGGAGAATTCTGTTAAAGATATATTTGATATAAGATTATTTCAACAAAAAAATTCAGGCGCGCCTAAAGCAAGAAATAAAGGATTATTTGAAGCTCATGGAGAATATGTTCAGTTTTTTGATTCTGATGATTTATTATTGCCAAATAAGTTAGAGCATCAAATTTCTATATTTAATAAAAATATAGATATCGTTTATTCTAAGACTCAAGTTTTTTTAAATAATAGAGACTGTCTCGTTGAAAAGTTTTGGGGAAGAGAATTAACTGGGGAATATATAGATTATTTTGAGTTCCCTTGGCAAACTATGTGTGCTTTATATAGACGAAATTATTTAATTTCTAATAATATAGTTTGGAATGAAGATTTGAAGATGCATCAGGATTGGGAGTTTTCAATGCAACATGTTATTCAAACAGATAAAATTGTATTTCTTAATGAAGTAAATTCATTATACAGAAGTCACGATTATGATAGAATAGGTCTTAATTTGTCGACGGATAAATTAAAAAGTATTGAAGACGCACTTTTTAGTATTTATAAAAAGCTAGAAGATAAAAAACTCGTGTCAAGCAGTCTTAAGTTTCTTTATTTTAAGAGACTTAGTTTTTGTTTTTATAAATATGGATTGGGTTCATATAATAAAGAAAAAAGGGCTGTTTGGGAAAGAATGTATTACATAAGAAAAGACTTAAGTCTAGTACTTTGGCCACTATTGTGGTTGAATTCTTTATTTTTTAAGATTTTTAGAATAGTCTATAAAGAATAAATAGGTGTAATTCAATAAAATATTTTTTTCTATAATTTTTTTAAAAGAAATTAAATAATATCTTAAATCCAAAATAGTGTCAAAATATATTAATATCATTCGTAATCATAAAATGACCTTATTATGGCTTTTAGCACTAATATTAGGAGGTATGATTGGTGGTGTTGTTCTAGCTAGTGCGGTTTGCTTGTCTTTATTTACTATATCAAAAGCTAATCAAAAAGTCGAAACCTTATTTGTGTTTTTCATTGTTATATACTTTTTGGGTGATAATTTTTCTGGAGTTTTTAGCTTTGCACAAAATTTAAGATTTGTTATACTGGGTATTGGCTTACTTATTTTAATAGGTTTTCAACTTACTAATCGTAATGTCGCCTTTAATATTTTGCCCTTCAGTATTGTGGCAACATTAATAACATATAGTTTGTCGCCTTTAGGTATAGAGGCTACAGCAAGAGGTCTAAGTTATTTTTTAGTAGCATTAGTAATCTTTAAATGTGTGCAATTGTTAGTCGAATATGATGCGAAACGTTTTTATAATTTAGTTATAACCGTATTGGCGTTCTACTTTTTTTTGAATTTAATTTTAAATTTTATACCATTTATTGATGTAAAGTATATTAAAGGACGTTATGCTGGTGTAATGGCAAACCCAAATGGTTTAGGTATGGCGGCTATGTTTTCATATGCTGTTGTAGATATCATTTGGAGAAAAAAACAAAGTACCTTTGATAAACGGTTTTTTAAGGTATTTAAAATTGTTCTAATTGTGTTAGTATTATTATCGGGTTCTCGTACATCTATATTTGCAATTATGGCTTACGAAATGAGTATACGACTATTAAAGCATAAAATATTATTAATTATTGCCTTGTTATTTGTGGTCTATGTATATGGAATTAGTGCAACCCTGAGTCCTAGTGCTGTTATATCATCGTTGGGTTTGTCAGATTTTTTAAGAACCGATACGCTTGATGACGCAAGTGGCAGAACGGAGGTTTGGGTAGTAGCCATTGCAGAAATATATAACCAACCTTGGTTAGGTAAAGGCATGCTCTATGATAATTATTTTATAAAACTATATGGAGATCGTTTTTTGGGGGAATTTAGAGCCAGACATTGGTATGGTATTTGGAATTCGTATTTAAGTTTACTACTTAATGTAGGTATTATTGGTTTAATGGCGTTTTCTTTTTTTTGGTATAAAATGTATACTTTAAGTAAAATGAAAATTGTTAGATTTGCTTTTTTAATGATGTGTTTATTTTCAGCAATCTCAGAATCTTGGATGGCAGCATCTATGAATGCTTTTATGCCATTGGTGTTTACATGTTGGGGCTTACAAATCTATCAACCTAAATATAACTCAAAAGTTTTATGAATATTTTAGTGCTCTACACGCGTTTAACGGGCTATTGGATGGCTTGTATGCGAAAGGATGTTGCCTTAAACAATAATAAATATTTGGTCTACAGAACGAAACCAAGTAAAGATGCGCCTTTTAAGATAGAAAGTGAGCCAGGGATTACTATTTGCGATTATTCTGAGGGCGCATTTAGTGCTATGCAAGCTGAAGTTAATGAGTTTAAACCCAGTTTAATATATATTGCAGGTTGGACGAATAAGCAATATTTAAAAATTGCAAAAACTTATAAAACGAAAGGTGTACCTGTAATAACAGGCATGGATAATCAATGGTTAGGCACCATAAAACAATATGTGGCATCCTTATTTAGTAATTTTCTTATTCGTAAATATGTAACTCATATATGGGTTGCCGGAAAGCCACAATATTATTATGCACGTAAATTAGGTTTTAAATCTCAACATATTTTAACGGGCTTATACTGTGCTGATGAATCTATTTTTGAAAGTGTTAACCAAACGAAGCATCAAAAGCAATTAATTTTTGTTGGTAGAATAGTAGATCATAAAGGTGTAGAAATTTTATTTGAGGCTGTTGAAGAATTATTGAAATCTAAAGATTGTAATTTAAAATTACACGTTATAGGAAGTGGGCCATTAGAGCATTTAATACCCAAACATTCAAATGTTATTCACACACCTTTTGTGAATCCTGAGGAGATACCTAGTTTGTTAACTAATGCAGGAACTTTTATTTTGCCAAGTCTATATGAGGCTTGGGGAGTTGTTGTGCATGAAGCCGCTTTAGCAGGTTTGCCAATTGTGTCTACATATCAATGTGGTGCTGCAACAGAATTGCTGATTGATGGATTTAATGGATATTCATATGATGCAACAGATAAAAAGGCTTTGATTCAAATTATAAAAAAGCTAGTTGAACAAGATGAAACTGATTATTTTAAGATGTCTAAAAATAGTAAGTTTTTGGCTTCAACTATAAATTTAAAGCGATGGACTGCTCAAATAAACTCTGTAAAAAATAGTAATTAATTTTATTTATAAACAAAATAGAAGTTTACGCAATAATGGAGAAACAGAAAGTATTAATATGCATCGATTGGTTTTTACCTGCTTATAAAGCTGGTGGCCCTATTCAATCCATAGCTAATCTAGTAAATCACACCAAGACTGAATTTGATTATTATATTGCGACCTCTAACTCAGATTTGGACAGTCCATTAAGTTTACCTGAAGAGGCATTAAATGTATGGAGTGAGAAAGACGGGTTTAAAGTTGTTTACTTAGATCCAGCTCATCAAACCTTAAAGTATTATAAACAATTATTTATTAAAGAAGCTTTTGATGTGGTGTATTTTAATTCACTATTTTCTCAAAAGTTTACTTTATTACCGTTAATGCTTTTTAAGAATTTAAACATTCGTAAGGTTTTGGCACCTAGAGGAATGTTGGGTAAGGGAGCTTTAGAAATTAAGCCATTAAAGAAAAAAATATTCCTAACCCTTTTTAAGGTTTTAGGGTTGCAAAAAAAAGTAGTTTGGCATGTTACTGCAGAAAGTGAAGCCTTTGAGGTATATACACATTTTGGGAAAGGATGTAATGTATTGTTAGCTCCAAATTTATCAGCTAAAGCGAAACAAAAAATTGAGCCAAAAGAGAAGAGAGTAAACGAGCTTAATGTGTTTTTTTTATCTCGTATTGCGGTTAAGAAGAATTTGGGAGAAGCTATTAATTATTTGGCTGAAATAAAGAACTTATATAACGTTAGCTTTAGTATTATTGGACCAAAAGATGAAATGGAATATTGGCAAGATTGTGAGATTAAAATAAAACAACTCCCCAAAAATATTTCGGTAAAATATTTAGGAGCTATTCCGCATCAAGACATTTCAAAAAAATTAATTAATCAGCACATATTATTATTGCCAACACAACATGAGAATTTTGGTCATGTTATTATGGAATCATGGCAAAATGGTTGTCCAGTGGTTATTTCAGACCAAACACCATGGCAAGGCCTAGAAAAAGATAAACTAGGGTTTAATATTCCGTTAACGAAGAAGAATGAGTTTATAGCAGCAATAGAATTATTTTGCGCTATGAACAAAGATGAATATCATACATGGTCTAATGCATCTGTTAACTTTTCGAAGAAATTTACTGAAAACCCAGAGCTCATAGAACAAAATAAAGCCTTATTTTTGAACACATTAAATAATTATTATAAATGAAAAGAATTTTAGTTACTGGAGGTGCGGGTTTTGTAGGCTCACATTTATGCGAACGTTTACTTAATGAAGGAAACGAAGTGATTTGTTTAGATAACTATTTTACAGGTTCTAAGAATAATATAGAGCATTTAATGGATCACCATTATTTTGAATTGGTACGTCATGATATTATTAACCCTTATATGATTGAGGTTGATGAAATTTATAATATGGCTTGTCCTGCATCACCAGTTCATTATCAATATAATCCTATTAAAACGATAAAGACTTCTGTAATGGGAGCTATAAATATGTTAGGTCTGGCTAAACGTGTAGGTGCAAAAATTTTGCAAGCTTCTACTAGTGAAGTTTATGGAGATCCATCTGTGCACCCACAACCAGAGAGTTATTGGGGAAATGTGAATCCTATAGGTTTGCGATCTTGTTATGATGAAGGTAAGCGTTGTGCAGAAACCCTATTTATGGATTATCACACACAAAACGAAGTAGCGATTAAAATTATTAGAATATTTAATACCTATGGTCCGAGAATGCATCCTCAAGATGGACGCGTTGTTTCTAATTTTATAATGCAAGCTTTAAAAGGAGATGATATAACCATATTTGGAGAAGGTACACAAACACGTAGCTTTCAATATGTTGACGACCTTGTAGAAGGAACAATACGTATGATGAATAGTAGAGATGGTTTTGTCGGACCTGTTAATATAGGTAATCCAGTAGAATTTACAATGTTAGAATTGGCAGAAATGGTTATAGAATTGACTAATTCAAAATCAAAAATCATTCATTTACCATTGCCTCAAGATGATCCTATGCAACGTCAACCAGTAATAGATTTGGCTAAAAAAGAGTTAAATGACTGGGAACCAAAGATTCATCTTAGAGAAGGTTTAGGGAAAACGATTAATTATTTTGATGGGTTAATTAAATCTAATAAAGCTTAAAGCGGTCCCAGTATTTTGAAAACAGACTTGTCTAAATATGATAATAGTTGGTATAATCCAGGTTCAAAAATAAAACGACTTCTATGGTATTTTGTAAGTTGGTTTTTTTTTGAAGGCGGTTGGAATATCTCTTCAGGTTTAAAATTGTTTTTGTTAAAACAATTTGGAGCTAAAATAGGTGATGGTGTTGTAATTAAACCAAAAGTTACTATTAAATACCCATGGAAACTTAGTATTGGTAATAACTGTTGGGTCGGAGAATCCGTTTGGATAGATAACCTAGATCAAGTTACGTTAGGAGACAATGTTTGTATTTCTCAAGGCGCACTTTTACTTTGTGGAAACCATAATTACAAAATCTCAAGTTTCGATTTGTTTGTCGCTCCAATTCACTTAAAAGAAGGGAGTTGGGTAGGTGCTAAAGGTAGTGTAGCTCCAGGTGTTATTTTTGAAAGTCATGCGGTTCTTAGTTTAGGTTCAGTGGCAACTTGTAATTTAGAAGCCTATGGGATTTATAGTGGTAATCCTGCGGTTAAAGTAAAAACCAGAAAAATTGATAATTAGTAAATGAAAGTTTCTATAATTACTGCAACTTATAATAGTGCAAGTACAATTAAGACTTGTATGGACTCTGTTCTGAATCAAACCTATCGTGATATTGAGTATATTATTGTAGATGGTGGTTCTAAAGATGAAACGTTAAGTTATATAGAAGAAAAAGCGGCAGAACACCCAGAAATTGTTTTTAATTCTGAGCCAGATAAGGGTATTTATGATGCTTTGAATAAAGGAATAATGAAAGCTACAGGTGACGTTGTTGGTTTTGTACATTCTGATGATTTTTTAGCAGAAACTTTTATTATTGAGGATATTGTAAATGCTTTTAAAAGTGAAAATGTTGATGGTGTTTATGGTAACCTACATTATATAGCATTAGAAAACACAGATAAGGTTATACGAAATTGGGTAAGTGAACCATTTCGATCTAAACTTTTAAAGCAAGGTTGGATGCCAGCCCATCCAACACTATATTTAAAGAAAGAACTTTACGATAAACATGGTGGTTTTGATTTGTCTTATAAAATAGCTGCAGATTATGACTTTATTTTGCGTATATTTAAGCAAGATGATTTAAAGTTTTATTTTCTTCCTAAAACAGTTGTGAAAATGCGAGTAGGAGGAGCGAGTAATAGAAGTTTGAAAAATATTATGCAGAAAACAAAGGAAGATTATAGGGCTATTAAAGTAAATGATGTAGGAGGTTGGGTGACAATTTTCATAAAAAACGTGTCTAAACTAAAGCAGTTTGTATCATAGGTTTTATTTTATATTTTAAGTTTTTATTATCTAGATTGAAATCATATATTTATCGCAACTTTGTGTCCCTAAATCTTTAAAAATTATTGTTTAAATCATGGTAAAAGAATTACTTGAAAATTTTAACCCAATAGATTACGTTGGTTGGTTAGTTCTTATTGCTATTTTTATAGCCTTAGCGGTGTCTTTTGCTAGTTATCCTGCAATTATTTTAGTGGCCTTAAAAAAGAATTTGTTAGATAAATCAGGTCATAGAAGTAGTCATTCTGGTACAGTGCCAAACTTAGGAGGCATTGGTATCTACTTAAGTATTGTAGTTGCTCTTACTATTACAGGTGCACCTTTAGAGACCAAGAGTTTGTTTTTAATATTAGGAGGCATTACAGTACTGTTCTTTTTGGGATTAAAAGATGATATCTTAATATTATCACCTAGAAAGAAATTTATTGGTCAATTATTGGCAGCATTTCTTTTAATTATTTTTACAGATACAAGGATTTATGGTTTTTCAGGAATATTAGGTATTACTATTATGCCGTACTGGATTTCTGTTGGGTTTACACTTTTTGTTTATCTTTTGGTTATTAATGCTTTTAATCTAATTGATGGTGTAGATGGATTAGCTGGATCCTTAGCATTGATGGCTTGTATTGCTTTTGGAATTCTATTTTATTTATACGACGATATTAGCATGGTTGTACTGGCCGCTTCTGCTATAGGAGCGCTTATTTCTTTTTTGTATTTTAATTTTTCGAAACGAAGAAAAATGTTCATGGGAGATTCTGGATCCATGATTTTAGGATTTATTATTGCTGTTTTTGCCGTACGATTTATAGATACTTCAGAAAGTTCAAATACGAGTTTATTTAGTTCTTCTTCACCTGTGTTAACGTTGTCAATATTATTTTTTCCCTTACTTGATACGTTAAGAATCTTTTTTATAAGAATTGTAGTTCATAAAAAGAGTCCTTTTACTGCTGATAATAATCATTTGCATCATCGCTTTTTAAGTTGTGGGTTTACACATAAACAAACGACTACAACAATTGTGTTAACAAATATTGTGTTAATATTTGTGACCTATTTCTCAAGAAATTTTGATATAAATTGGCAACTGGTATTATTACTAGTTTCGGGTACTATACTTTATTCTTTATACTTTATTTTCAATTGGATAAAAAATAAATAGGGCTTTATTGAATCTAATCTATTTTATAAGCTAGATTAACTAATACTTTGTCAAAAGTATTATTGCGCTTATATTTGCCGCTATATTAAATACTTACTAATGTTAAAGTACTTTTGTTTTTTATTTTGCTTTATGCTTGTTTTTTCATGTACAAGTAAGAAAGAAATTCTTTATTTACAAGATGCGGATCAATATTCTAACCAAGAAATTGCCTATACTAATTCTCTAATGCAACCTAATGATGTTTTAAGGATTAACGTTAGTGCATTAATACCAGATTCTGCTATTCCATATAATAAAAAAACAGGTGGTGTAGGAAACAGTGTTGAATTAATGCAGTTAGATGGGTATTTGGTGTCAGAGGATTTAACGATTAATTTCCCAATATTAGGTGTGTTATCGGTTGCAGATAAGACCACACAGCAATTTGCTATTTATTTAAAGGCATTATTAGTAGATGGTGGTCACTTAAAAAATCCAACGGTAGATGTAAGATTAGTTAATGCTAAAGTTACAGTGCTAGGACAAGTTAACCAACCTGGTACTTTTAGTTTTACAGAGCAGAATGTTACTTTATTACAAGCTTTAGGTTATGCTGGTGATTTAACGATTAATGGTAAACGCGAAGATGTTAAAATAATAAGGTATGAAAATGGAATACAACAAATAGCTCATATCGACTTAACGTCTGCTGATTGGTTAAACGGACCATTTAATTTTGTTAAGCCTAATGACACTATTATTGTTGATCCTAATAATCCTAAAGTTAAAAGCGCTGGTTTTGTTGGTAATGTAGGCACTTTAATTTCTGTAGTATCAATTCTTTTCACTACAATTGTTTTAATTACAAAATAAAATGAGTCAACTTCAAGAAAGTAATTATCAGAATGGTCATGATCAAGGTGAGACTATTAAACGAGAAATCCGAAAATACTTACATTATTGGTACTGGTTCGTTTTAGGAATCGTATTAGCATTTGTGGCCGCAGTAATATACTTGAGATATACCCCTAAAGTATATAAATCTAGTGCAAAAATTAAAATACTAAATAAAACAAAAGGTTTAGAGTTACCATCTTCTGCGTTTGTATTTAATAGGTCTAATATTAATCTTGAAAACGAAATTGAAATACTAAAATCCTATAGAATAATAGAGAATGTAGTGGATCGGCTTAATTTAACAATGCGTTATTATGAAGAAGGGAATGTGTTAACTACTGAGATAAGCCAATTGCCTTTTAATATTTTAAAAACGGTTGGGAATGATAGTATATTTACAAGCTCTTCTTATAAAATAGTAGTAAAACCGAAAGCATTTGAGGTGACGCCATCAAGTACTGGGCAAACTTTGTTGTTTCAAAATTTCGAAACGACTAAATCAAATCATAACCTACCTTTTGAATTAAGTTTAGATACTCTAAAAGATATTAATAATTTTGTTGGTAAAACTTATATTGTTGGATTGTCTTCAGTACCTGCTGTAACTGCAAGTTTAAAGAATAGGGTCGAAGTTGGAGTTCTTGGAGCAAATAGTGATTTACTTGAATTACATTATACGAGTCAGAGTAAATCTAAAAATGAACGTGTATTAAATACACTTATAGATGTTTTTAATGAGGATGGTATTAATGACCGTCAGGAGATATCGCGGCGTACAATTAATTTTATAGATGAACGCTATGCCTTATTGGCTAATGAATTAGATTCTATAGAGATAGATATTAAAGATTATAAACAAAAGAATAACCTCATAACACTAGAGTCTGACGCAGAATTGGGAATTTCACAGCGTACTTTGTCAGAACGTGAATTATTTGAGGTTGAAAGACAACTGATGATTACAGACCTACTGAAAGAAACAGTAGAGAAACCGGATGTTAAATCAGGATTATTGCCTGCAAATATTGGAATTAGTAACTCAAGTATCGCTGGTTTAGTAGATAATTATAATGCACTTGTTTTTGAACGTGAAAATTTAATGGTAAGTGGAGGTGAAAGTAATCCGAGTGTAATCGCTTTAGATTCTAAATTAAAAGGAGTAGAATCTAATATATTCGTTTCAATTGATTCTTATTCGAAGCAATTGAAAGCATCAAAAGCGCAGATTATGCGTAAGAATAGAAAGTTTTCATCGCAAGTTTATAGTTTACCTGCGAAAGAAAAGGCAATGACGGATATTAATAGACAACGAGAAATTAAACAAAGTTTGTATTTATTTCTTCTGCAAAAGAGAGAAGAAGCAGCTATTAATTTGGCTATTACTGAGCCATCAATTAAGGTTGTTGAATATGCAATTTCTGGAGGTTCTCCAATTTCTCCTAATCCTCGAAGTATATATCTAATGGCTCTTTTATCTGGTTTATTAATTCCATTTGGAATTCTATATGTAATTCAGTTACTAAATACTAAGGTAAAAGGAAGAGAAGATGTACTTGAAAGAAATCCTAAAATACCTATTGTAGGTGAATTACCTAAAGTAAAAAGTGATCAGTTAATTTTTACTAATCCGGAAGATAATTCAGTACAAGCCGAAGCATTTAGAATATTAAGTTCTAATGTAGACTATATATTACCTGTAAAATCAGATAATAAAGGTCGTGTCATTTTTTGTACATCGACAATCAAAGGTGAAGGTAAAACTTATGTAAGTATCAATTTATCATTGTCCCTATCAAGTATAAATAGAAAGGTTCTATTAATTGGTGCAGATTTACGAAACCCACAAATTCACACGCACATTTCAGAAGAAAAACATAAGCCAGGATTATCTAATTATTTGCATGATGCAAACTACGATTGGAGAGACGCCTTAATTAAAGGTTTTGAAAAGCATCCTAACCATGATATTATTTTATCAGGTAGTATTCCTCCAAATCCGGCTCATTTATTGACCAATGGACGTTTTGAGAAATTATTAGAAGAAGCAAGGGAAGAGTACGATTACATAGTAGTTGATACCGCACCAACAATTTTAGTAACAGATACCATGCTAATCTCTAAATTAGCAGATGCTACTATTTATCTTGTACGAGCTAACTATACAGAGAAAAACTTATTAAATTATTCTAAAGATTTATATGAGTCTGGTAAACTAAAGAATATTGCTTACGTTCTAAATAGTGTAGATACCAATAAGTCTTATGGTTATGGTTATAATTATGGTTATAATTATGGCTATGGAAATAAAGAGTAATTCACTTATAATTAGGTGATAATTATCATAATTTTTTAAGCTTTTATAATCTATTTTTAATAATGAATTATAAAACCTAAGATTATGAAAAATAGCGAACCAATTTCTACAATAATGTCTAGAGATATCATTGCTCTTACTAGAGAGGATGATTTAGAAAGTGCAGAATTATTATTTAAACGAAATAATATTAGACATATTCCTGTTGTTAAGGAAGAGGTTGTAATAGGAATGTTGAGTTACACCGATTTGTTAAGGATTAGCTTTGCAGATGCTGTAGATGAAACAGAAACCGAAGTAGATACATTAGTTTATAATATGTTTACTATAGATCAGGTAATGGCTAAGAACGTAGTTACTGTTTCTTCTGATAATACCATTAAGGAAGTTGCGGAGATTTTATCAAAAAAAGAATTTCACGCACTACCAGTTGTAGATAATGGCTTATTAGTCGGTATTGTGACCACAACGGATTTAATTAACTACTTGATAAAGCAACTCTAAAAATATTAACGTAAAAATGATGCTATGAATTAGCTAAATCTTTTAAGTTTTTAATAGTTGCTGTTGGATTGTCACTTTTAAAAACATGACTACCTGCAACAAAAGTGTCTGCGCCAGCTTCTATTAATTGCTTTATGTTTTTGTCTGTAACACCACCATCAACTTCTATTCGAGTATCAAGACCTTGCTCATTAATCATTTTGCGAAGATTCTTAATGCGTTTGTATGTGATGTCTTCAAATTTTTGACCACCAAAGCCAGGATTTATAGACATTAATAAAATCATATAACACTCAGGTAGTATATCTTCTAAAACGTTTAGAGGTGTAGTTATATTAAGAACAATGCCTGCTTTACAACCAGCATCTTTAATTTGTCTAAGTGTACGATGTAAGTGAACAGTAGATTCATAATGAACCGTTATAATATCTGCACCAACTTTTGCGAATTCTTCTATATAGCGTTCAGGCTTTTCAATCATTAAATGTACATCTAATGGTTTTGTAGCGTGTTTTTTAATTGCAGCAATTACTGGCATACCATAGGATATATTTGGTACAAAGTGTCCATCCATTACGTCAATATGAAACCAATCAGCATCACTATTGTTAACCATTTCTGTATCACGTTGAAGGTTGCCGAAATCGGCAGCTAGCATAGAAGGAGCAATTAATTTTGTAGCCATTTTATGATAATCTATTTAGATTTAGACAAAGGTAAATAAATTGAGTAGAAAAAGAAGTGGTTAGTAGTTAAAGTCTTTGCTTGGATATGTAATCTAATATGGATTAGTTTTAACATTAGAATAGATTATAAAAAGTGAACCCACGGTAATCAGCCGTGGGTTCTTTCATCAATCAAAAAACGAACAGTTATGTTTGTAACTGTTGTTGTCTTCCTTAAGTTAGTCGATAATTATATAAAAAACTAACCTAAATATGTCTTTAATATTTTACTTCTAGACGTATGTTTTAATCGTCTAATAGCTTTTTCTTTAATTTGTCTTACACGTTCCCGCGTTAAATCAAATGTCTCTCCAATTTCTTCAAGTGTCATTGGGTGTTCATTACCTAAACCAAAGTATAAACGCACAACATCTGCTTCACGAGGTGTTAAGGTTTCTAAAGCACGTTCAATCTCAGTTCTTAAAGATTCGTGTAATAAATCTCTATCTGGATTTGGTGATTCTCCACTTCTTAATACATCATATAAATTAGAATCTTCTCCTTCTACTAAAGGCGCATCCATACTTACGTGACGACCAGAATTTTTCAATGACTCCTTAACATCGTTAATAGTCATGTCTAACTCCTTTGCGATTTCTTCCGGAGAAGGTGGTCGCTCATGACTTTGCTCTAAAAAAGCAAATGTCTTATTTATTTTATTAATAGAACCAATTTTATTCAAAGGTAAGCGAACTATACGAGATTGCTCTGCTAATGCTTGTAAAATTGATTGTCTAATCCACCAAACAGCATAAGAAATAAATTTAAAACCACGCGTTTCATCAAATCGTTGAGCCGCTTTTATTAAACCTAAATTTCCTTCATTAATTAAATCTGGTAAAGTTAATCCTTGGTTTTGATATTGTTTAGCTACAGACACAACAAAACGTAAGTTGGCTTTTGTTAACTTCTCTAAAGCAAGATGATCACCAGCTTTAATACGTTGAGCTAATTCTACCTCTTCGTCTGCTGTTATAAGATCTACCTTACCAATTTCTTGCAAATATTTATCTAACGATGCAGTTTCCCTATTGGTTACCTGCTTGGTAATTTTAAGCTGTCTCATTTAATTTAAGATTTGTGCAATGATTCGCAACACAATGTTACTCTTAATTATACGTAAAAATGCATAAAAATGTTACAAAACCGTTGAAAAAAAATGTTTTTTTAGTGGTTTAGCGCTTTAAATTTAATTTAGTGAACAATTCTGTTTGTGAATTTCTTTAGATTTTTGTTTAAATTAATTTTTTTTGTGCTCTCTTATCAAAATCTTATTTTGTCACAGTCAATTCTCGCGTAAGCCACCCTCTTCTGCTTGCTGTTGCAATAGCATAAGGTGTAATCCAGAACAATGCAAAAGTGTACATAATACTATAAGAATAAGCCCATATACCTTGTGTGGTTTTATATTGACTAGTAAAAAATAGTACCGAAAATGTCGAAACAATTAAGATACTAACTAAAGTAGAACCTAAAAATAACAAAGGATGAACCATTACAAAAAACAACATTGAAATTAGTAATGGGTAACTCATTACTATTTTTAAAAACTGACTTATAAATAAAATACGTGTTCCAGATTTACCTTGACTTCTAAAATTAGTAAAAACGTATTTAGCCATTTCAAGATTCTCACGTACATTACTTCTTCCCCAACGAATAAACATTTTATATAACCCTAAATATTCCTCAGGAACATTAGTGTAGGCTACTGCATTTTTTTGAAATAAAACATGCTTCCCTTGCTTTAAAATCATGTTAGTCATTGCTCTATCTTCACCAATATCTGAGGCCTTACCCATAAAAGTTTGATTAATCCATTGTGGTAGACATTGGTGTACAGCAGTACTTCTATAAGCTGCTAAAGCACCAGGTGTACATAATACAGAATTTAAGTTGCTTTCTGCAGAACGAACAAACTCAAAGCTCATTACAAAACTTACATCTAGCATTTTTGGTAACATTTCTTTTTTATTATTTAAAACTCTAATATTACCAGCTACAGCGCCACACTTTTCGTCTTTTATAAAAGGACTTACTAAATTTCTGAGCGTATCTTCAGTTACAATAGAGTCACTATCTACAGTAACGTAGATATCGCCTGTACCTAAATTAAAACCACGATAAAGTGCGTGACGTTTTCCTTGGTTTTCTGGTTGTTGATAAATTTCTAATCGATCCCCTAGTTTGTCTTTAGCATCTAACATCCAAGCCCAAGTATCATCCTTACTACCATCATCAATAGATATGATTTGAATCTTATGTTGTGGATAATTGCTATTGTCTAAACTCATCAGTGTATCCCAAACTTGCTTACCTTCATTGTAAGCAGGTACAATTACAGTAACTGTAGGTAATTCTTTATTCGAAACTGTTTCAATAGGCTTGTATTTAATATAATTATAAGCTTTAAATACCAAAAAGGCAGCTTTAAATATAAATAAACCTATTGCTATCACAATAAATGTGTAGCCTAAAGTTGAACTTGCTCTGTTAGCACTAAATTGTTCGAAATCATTATGAAAAACAGACAAGAAATAAATGCCTATTATGAGAAGTAAAAAGGAACTAAATAAAACAATCTTATTATAAGGGCTTTCTATTTTAGATTTACTATTTAAGAATAAACTGAAATCGTTTGATAGTTTTTTTGTTTTACTTTTTGTTGATTTAAATATTGTCTTTGAGGTGTATTTTTTTACGGACATAAATCTTAATTATTAGATTGATTAATTAAAATAGATATACGTTTACTATTAAACTTTAGATTGTTTTTGAGATATATTTAACATTAAAGAACTTATTCAAATTCATAAGAGTTACCAACATTAATTAACTCTTTTAACCTATTAATTTTATGCATCATTTTATTAAAGAATAAAACTCTGTCCTTTTCACCAGAATGGACTAATAATTTTGAGTTAGACATCTGTCGAGAGAAAAAATCGTCCATAATATTACAGGTCTCTTGATGTTCAATTTTTAAATATTCTAAAACAGTATAAGGTACAAAAAAGGCTTTTTTATGAGTTGTCTTAACCATAATGATATTACTCATAGTAAGCAAATCACTTTTGTATAGATTGTAAGATGCGTTGTTTTTTGAATTAATAATACTCTGTTGAATAGTTTGCTTCTCGACATGATTAACAATGTCTTCTAAATCATCGCAAATTTTTAAAGCCATTTCTTTAGACAATAATTGAGACTCAAAGAAATATATAATTTGTTGAAGTGTTCCGTTTATGGTATTATCATTCCAAAACTCTGTAATGTTTATGTAGTTATAGGTTTGTCCTAATTCAAATGCTTTTTCTAATAAGGAATTAGGTATAGTTTTTATAAACTCATCAAAAGAAATTTTGTTTTTGGTCATTTCCTTATTAGTGAGTTTTAACCATACATATATTTTGTATCTCGTAAGGTATGAATCTTTTAATGTGTAAAATAGTGGAATGTCCTTAGCAGAATACAGAATGGAAGCACTCTTTAGTTTAGTTAAAGGCATTAAATTTTCAATAGATTTTGAAAAATAATCCTCTAAATGTATTTCATTAGTAATAACTGGAGATATCTCAGCAATAATGGTATTTTGACTTCCTACTTCAAAGAGTTTATTTAGTGAAATTTTATAGTGCTTAGCAAGCTTAATGCTTTCTTCTAAGGTTAAATTAGTTTTAAGATTAATTCTTCTGTAAGCGGCATCATATCCAATATTTAAAACAGTGGCTATCTCATCGACAAACGATGTAGTTTTTGAACTTTTCTCTTTTAAATATTGAATGAATTGTTTTTGCATTTATCACTTTATTTAATTGTAATTTATCTATTATTTGTGAATATTGCAATTTATTTTAGTGGAATTCGATTTTTTTAATGAATAACACTTGATTTTTACAAGTAGATTTGAATCTATGAACAAGACTATTTTAATATTTATTAAGTAAAAACTAAATTCATTCAATTATGAAAAAAATAATAATATTACTCACGTTATTTTATGGAATGTTATCGCAAGCACAGGATACTCTAGCAACTATAAATATAGAAAAAAAATTAATATTTGGGACTAACTTATCTGCAGGCACAATGTTTAAACCTAAAGATGATTTTGGAATAAGCTTAGGGCTAGAATTTAAAAATAATGCGCTTCTCGGATTTGGTGTGTTTTTAAATTCAGTCACATATAATGCTCCAAATCTAAATCGAAATCCGTCATTAGATGAAATTGAAAACTACGATCCGCAGACAGATCCACCTTTTGTACGTTCATACATTGATGGTAGCACTAAAGACCATTTAAGCGTATTTACGTTTCATGTTTCTAAAGGGTTTAGTTTGAGTAGACAGTTAATTACTGATTTTCAGATTGGGCCATCAATTAATGTTTTTAATATAAGTAAATATAAGTATAAATATGACCCAGGTTTTGCTTCTTTTAGTGGAAGTGTACCTTATAGTTTTTGGGGAAAAGCATCCGAATCAAAACTAATAATTATAGGATTAAATGTAAAAGCAAGTTTACTTTATTCAATGAATACTAATACTGTTTTAAGTGTTTCGCCATTTATGAATTTTAATAAAGAATTGCGAGTTTATGGGCTACATCTTGGATTTGTATTCGGAAAAAAATATAAAAGAAATCTTTTTAATAAATAAAACAAAAAGCCCAACATCACTGTTGGGCTTTCAAATTTATTAAGATTTAAAAAGAAATTAATCTTCCTTCTTATCTTCTCTAGGCTTACGATCATCACGTCTGTTATCACGTCCGCGATTATCTCTTCCTCTGTTATCACGTCCACCAGAACGTTTATCATCTCTTGGTGGTCTTGCTACATAACCTTCTGGTTTAGGTAACAATGCTTTACGAGATACTTTCTCTTTACGCGTTCTTGGGTCTTGTCCAAAATATTTTACATCAAAAACGTCTCCCATGTTTACAACATCGGTTACGTTTTCTGTACGTTCCCAAGCTAACTCAGATACGTGCAATAAAACTTCGTTTCCTGGTGCATCCATATACTCAACTACAGCTCCAAAATCTAACATTTTGATAACTTTTACTTCGTATACACTACCAACAGTTGGCTTAAATAAAATAGAATCTATTTTTGCCATAACAGCATCAATACCCTTTTTCCCTACACCTAAGATTTCAACAATACCTTCTTCAGTCACTGGATCTTCGTTTATAACGATAGTCGTCTCAGTTTCTTTTTGCATTTCTTGTATCACTTTTCCACCAGGTCCAATTAAGGCTCCAATAAATTCGTTAGGTACACGTCTTGTTACCATTGTAGGCGCGTGTTCTTTAACTTCTTTATTTGGTGTAGCGATAGTATCTGTTAGTTTTCCTAAGATATGTAAACGACCAGCACGAGCTTGTTGTAAAGCATTTACAAGAATTTCGTAAGACAGACCTTTTACTTTAATATCCATTTGACAAGCTGTGATACCATCTGCAGTACCAGTAACTTTAAAATCCATATCTCCTAAATGATCTTCATCACCTAAGATATCAGATAATACAGCATATTTTCCAGAATCTGCATCAGAAATTAATCCCATTGCAATACCCGAAACTGGTTTTGTCATTTGTACTCCAGCATCCATAAGTGCCATTGTACCTGCACAAACAGTTGCCATAGAAGAAGAACCGTTAGATTCTAAAACTTCAGATACAACTCTTACTGTATAAGGGCTTTCATCTGGTACCATTCCTTTTAATGCACGTTGTGCCAAGTTACCATGTCCAACTTCTCTACGAGATGTTCCACGGATAGGTCTTGCTTCACCTGTACAAAAAGGAGGGAAGTTATAGTGTAAATAGAAACGCTCTTCACCTTCTTGAGATGGCATATCTATTTGGTTTGCATCTCTAGAAGTACCTAAAGTTACTGTAGCTAATGCTTGAGTTTCTCCACGTGTAAAAATTGCAGAACCATGTGTAGATGGTAAGTAATCTACTTCACACCAAATTGGTCTAATCTCATCTGTTTTTCTACCATCTAAACGTAAACCTTCATCTAAGGTTAAGTCTCTAATTGCAGCTTTTTCAGCTTTACGGTAATAGTCAGAAACTAAACCACCATAATCAGCTAATTCTTCTTCAGAAAAAGTAGCTTTAATATCTTCTTTTATTTGTTGAAAAGCAGCACTTCTTTCATGTTTAGATGATCCAGCTTTTGCTATAGCATATACTTTATCGTATGCCATGTCATGCACTTTCTTCTCTAAATCTTTATCTTCTCTTTCTGGTTCGTATTCACGCGTAGCTTTCTTTCCAAATGCTTCTGCTAATTTTACTTGAGCAGCACATTGTACTTTAATAGCTTCGTGCGCAAATTTAATTGCATCTGCCATTTCTTCTTCAGAAATCTCATCCATTTCACCTTCAACCATCATTACAGAATCAGCAGAAGCACCAATCATCATATCGATGTCAGACTCTTCTAATTGAGCAAATGTTGGGTTGATAATGAATTCGCCATTGATACGTCCAACTCTAGCTTCAGAGATAGCACATTCAAAAGGGAAATCTGATAATTGAATAGCTGCAGAAGCGGCTAATCCTGCCATTGCATCTGGCATAACTTCTGGGTCATGAGACATTAATTGAATCATCACCTGAGTTTCAGAATGGTAATCCTTTGGGAATAATGGACGTAAAACTCTGTCTACTAAACGCATTGTTAATACTTCACCATCACTTGGTCTTGCTTCTCTTTTAAAGAAACCTCCAGGATAACGACCTGCAGCAGCAAACTTTTCTCTGTAGTCTACTGTTAATGGTAAAAAGTTAACATCTTTTTGTTCGTAATTGGAAACAACTGTACATAACAACATACATTTTCCTGATTGCACCACAACGCTACCATGAGCTTGTTTTGCTAATTTTCCGGTTTCGATAGAAATTTCTCTACCGTCACCAAGGTCAATGACCTCTCTAAATACCTTTGGAATCATAATTTTTTTAATTCTACATTCTAACGCATTATCGCTCGCTAGAATAATTGTTAAACAATGGTCGTTGTGTTGTTGTAGTTGTCGTTGTTGTTTGGACCAATGAAAAACTATAAAAAGCTTCTTCAATTTTAGGTTTTATACTCGTCTAAAACCGAGTTGTCTTATATCAAAAAACCACGCTGTTAGGCGTGGTCTTTATATTGAGATTATTTTCTTAATCCTAATTCTTTCACTATTGCACGATATCTTAAGACATCTTTCTTAGTTAAGTAATCTAGTAAGCTTCTTCTTTTACCTACTAACTTTACTAATGAACGTTCTGTGTTAAAATCTTTACGATTTTGTTTTAAGTGTTCTGTTAAGTGATTAATTCTTTGCGTGAATAACGCAATTTGTCCTTCTGCAGAACCGGTATCGTTCTTATCTTTACCGTGCTTTGCAAACATTTCTTGTTTTGCTTCTTTTGATAAATACATGCTAATATTATTGTAAATGATTTTTATGTACACGAAAGCCTTTCTTTCGAGCGGCAAATATACTATTTTTTTGTGATTTGGGTTTTTTTTCGTAACTTTTTGATGTTAAATACGCTATAAATAATGATTACACCTAGTTAACCCTTGCTAACTAATAACTTTCAATAAGATTAATCCATTTTAAACTTAACATATGAAAGTCTCAAATCACCTGCGAAATTTTTCTAATGCCTACGACGTATTAGATCGCACATTTAATAATACCTACAATGGTATTGCCATCGTAAACTTAGACGGAAATTGGTTAAAAGTTAACGAAAGTGTCTGTGATATATTTGGTTATACCAGATGGGAACTCTTCAACATGGATACTCATAATATAGTTTATGCTCAAGATCTTGGTGTCCATGAAAAGAAATACGAACAACTCATTGATGGAACTATTGATAAATACCGTGTAAAACAGCGCTATTTCCATAAAGATGGTTCTATTCTTTGGATTTTAATATATGTGTCCCTAGTCTATTTTAAAGAAGGACGAGCGCATATGATATGGCAGTTTACTGATATTACAAATAGACAAAGAAACCAAGACAAGTTAAAGTTGATGTTGAGTGTTGCAGAGGAGCAAAATGAACGCTTAAAATCATTTGCGAATATTGTTACGCATAACCTTAGGTCACATTCTGGTAATTTATCTTTACTTACCGAATTTTTAGAAGAAGATGTTTCGAGCTTAAAATCTAATGAGAATTTTCAATTATTGAATAACGCTATTTCTAATTTACAAGAAACTGTGGATCACTTAACACAAGTTGCTAAAATTAGAGAGATTGAAGATTCTAAAATGGAACATCTCAATTTATATGACTTTGCAGAAAAGGCAACCTATAATATTATTGCTTTAGCTCAAAACGCAGAAGCAGTAATTTATAATGAAATTGAGGAAGATCTTTGCGTTAAAGGAAAGGCTGCATATTTAGATAGTATAATATTGAACTTTCTTACCAATGCAATTAAGTACAGAGCAGAGGGTAGAAATCCTATTATTGAGTTGAGCTCGTATGTAGAAGCAGACTTTGTTGTACTTAAAATAAAAGATAATGGTCTCGGAATTGATTTGAAAAAATTTGGAGATACTGTTTTTCAAATGTATAAAACCTTCCATCACAACGAAGATGCTATTGGTATAGGGCTTTTTATTACAAAAAACCATATTGAATCTTTAGGTGGAAGAGTAGAAATAGTGAGTGAAGTGGGGGTTGGGACTGAGTTTTCTGTTTACCTAAAAAAAGCCAGCTAATAAGTTATTAAAAGAGCCTTTCAAAATAGGTTTGAAAGGCTCCTTTGTTTTATCAATAAAGTTGTACTCTATAAAACATCAATTGTAGCTGTAATGTCTGCATTTACTAACACATCGAATACTACAGGTGTTTCACTTACTGTACCTGATACAGTAACACTAATCATCGAATTATTCTCTAATTCATCTGCGATAGCATTAAATACACTAGTGTCATTAATGGTGTAAATTGTATTATCTATATCAGATTGCTGAAGATTAATATTAGCAATTGAAACGGTAGAAGTACCAAAGGTTATAACGCCATCGCTTAAAGTAGCGTCTTCGGCACCAGAAAAATTAGTGATTTCATAAGTTAATTCATTTAAAGAAATATCTTGAATTAAATCTAAATTATCTTGAATCACTTGGTTAACAGTAATATCTAATGTTGACGTTTGAGTAAAACTCTGTGGTTCACCTTCAGAATCTTCAGTAATAGAAACATTAAACGTTGTTGAGAAATCTTCGGTAACATCAAATTCGGTTAATTCATCTAGGTCATCGCAAGAAAATGCAGTTACCATTAGTAATAATAATACACCAACTTTTGTAGTAATTTTCATTTTTTAGTTTTTTTGTTTCTTAAAAGTGCGGTTAAATACTTATAAAGAGAACATGGTTAGAGCGCAATATATTAATTTTGGAATTAAAACACTAAAAAAGAGACTATTAGGTCTATTTTTTTTTGTTCTTATTATATTTTTAACTATAAATCTACGCTCGTATAGGTTGATTTTTAATTAAGTCTATATATAAATTCACATTTGTTTTTAAATCTTTTCTATGTGTTATAAAATCTAAAAAACCATGTTCTAATAAGAATTCTGAAGTTTGAAAGCCTTCAGGTAATTCTTTACCAGTGGTATCTCTTACAATTCTTGGACCAGCAAAACCAATTAGTGCTCCAGGTTCTGCAATATTAATATCACCTAACATAGCAAAAGAAGCAGTTGTTCCTCCTGTTGTCGGATCTGTACAAAGTGAAATATATGGAATTCCTGCATCTGCCAATTGTGCTAGTTTTACAGAAGTTTTAGCTAATTGCATTAAAGATAATGCGGCTTCCATCATACGTGCACCACCAGATTTACTAATAATCATTAATGGTGTTTTCTTTTTTAAGGCATAATCTGCTGCTCTTGCAATTTTTTCACCAACAACACTTCCCATAGATCCGCCAATAAAGCTAAAATCCATACAGGCAATAACCAAATCTTCACCATTAGATTTACCTACAGCTGTACGCACAGCATCCTTAAGATTCGTTTTTGCTTGGGCTGCTTTTAAACGATCCGGATATTTTTTAGTGTCTTCAAACTTAAGAGGATCCTTAGATGTTAAATTAGCATCTAATTCTGTGTATTTATTATCATCAAATAGAATTTGAAAATACTCATTACTTCCAATTCTTACGTGATAACCATCTTCTGGGCTCACATAAAAATTTTGTTCTAATTCTTTGGTATCAATTATTTTTCCTGTTGGAGATTTATACCAAAGACCTTTAGGAGTGTCTTTTTTTTCTTCAGTTGAGGTATGTATACCTTTATCTTTTCTTTTAAACCAAGCCATATTTAGGTTACGATTTTAATCCTTCGACTATGCTCAGGACAGGTTTATGATTATGACCTATAAAATTCATAATCTTGTTTGTTTAGTTAGTTATAGTTTGCATTTGTAAAGGGTACAAACTTACTATTTTATTAAATATAACTCAAAAATTGCGAAAAGTATCTCGAAAAATGAATTATTATAAGCAAATAAAAACCCACTAAAACTCTGATATACAGCTCTAATGGGTTTTGAAATAATACTTAATAAATCTTATAACGTATTAACGTTATTTAGGTCTTCGAATGCTTTTTTAAGTCTTTCTACAAAAGAGTTTTCACCTTTACGTAACCAAACACGTGGGTCATAGTACTTTTTGTTAGGTAAATCTGCTCCGTCTGGATTTCCGATTTGTGCTTGTAAATAGTCTTTTTTATCTAGTACGTAATCTCTAACACCACTTAAAAATGCATATTGCATATCTGTATCAATGTTCATTTTAATTACACCATAGCTAATTCCTTCTCTGATTTCTTCTACGGTAGAACCAGATCCACCATGGAATACAAAATCGATATGGTTATGTTCTACATTATATTTTTTAGAAATATAATCTTGAGAATTTTTTAAAATTTTTGGAGTTAACTTTACGTTACCTGGCTTATAAACACCGTGTACGTTACCAAAAGCTGCAGCAATTGTAAACTGGTCACTTACTTTACTTAATTCTTCGTAAGCATAAGCAACTTCTTCTGGTTGTGTGTATAATTTAGAATCGTCAACATCTGAGTTGTCTACACCATCTTCTTCACCACCAGTAATACCTAATTCAATCTCTAAAGTCATACCCATTTTGCTCATACGCTCTAGATATTTTTTACAGATTTCTATATTTTCTTCAATTGGCTCTTCAGATAAATCAATCATGTGAGAACTATAAAGCGGTTTCCCTGTTTCTTTAAAGTGTAATTCACTAGCATCTAATAAACCATCAATCCACGGTAATAATTTTTTAGCACAGTGGTCTGTATGTAAAATTACTGGCACACCATAAGCTTCAGCCATTTGGTGAACATGTTTTGCACCTGCAATAGATCCTGCGATAGCTGCTTTTTGACCTTCGTTACTTAATCCTTTACCTGCATTAAATTGAGCACCACCATTTGAAAATTGAATAATTACTGGAGCATTTAAATCTCTTGCAGTTTCTAAAACACCGTTAATTGTGTTAGAACCGATAACGTTTACTGCTGGTAAGGCAAAGCCTTTCTCTTTAGCATAATTGAAAATATTCTGAACTTCTTTACCTGTAGCAACGCCAGGTTTAATATTATGACTCATAATTAATGTATTGAAAATTTAGTAATCAAAAATACATAAAATTTGAGTATTTATCTACTTTGAGAGGTTATAAAATACCGAAAACGATGTAGTACTTAGTCTGTTATAATCTTATAGTTTATACTGAACAATTTTTAAGTTTTAATCGTTTTATAGATATGGAAACAAAAAGAAATCTGTTAAAGAAGGCATCTTAGAAAGGATAATTAATACCTATGTTATACACCGCATTTGTAAAGTTGTAATTTCTAAACCAACGGTTACTTGTAGTTTGAGAAGGGTCGTAGGTTTTAAAGCCTGTATCTAGACGAACAACAAAGAAGTCAAAGTCGTAACGTAGACCAAAACCAGAACCAATGGCAATATCTTTTAAAGAGCTGAAACTTGTAAATGTAGAGGCTTCATCTGTAACGTTATCGAGTACATTCCAAATGTTACCAGCATCAACAAATAATGCTCCATGCCATTGTCCAAAAATATTAAAACGCTGCTCTGCACTCAAATGAAGCTTAAAGTTAGCTTCATTAAACTCATTTGTAGAATTTGAGCTTCCTGGCCCTAAATTATAAGCAGACCAAGCTCTGTTATCATTTGGTCCACCAGCAAAGAAACTTTCTGCAAACGGTATACTATTAGAGTTTCCGTAAGGTATAGCAATACCTGCATAACTCCTAAAGGCTAAAACGTTTTGCCTTCCTAAATCAATATACTTTATATAATCAATTTCGGTTTTAATGTATTGAGAAAATGCAACATCAAAAACCTCATAGTTGCCAGCATCATTTTTTGCTGCGCCTGTAAGATTAGAAATAGCAGATAATAAATTACCAGCCGATTCTATTCGCCATTTAAAAACTGAAAAATCATTGTCAAAAATATTTTTTCGCTTATCTTTTTTATAATCAAAACTGGTTGAAAAAATAAGGTTATCTTCAGTAAGTCGTTCTTTTCGTTCCTCTATATTCTGTACCGTTGAATAATCGTCATCATCTGATGTTAAACTGGTATTGTTTGTTAAAACATCTGATATAAAAACGTCGGCAGGTGAATAAGGGGTTGACAACGTGTCGTCATATAATTCTTCATCTTCTGCGATATAACCTATGTCTTCTGCAATAGAATTTAAGCTATTAAAAGAATTAGTGTAAACCCCAAAATAATTACTAGTATTTAAGTTTTTAATAAAATTGACATTGAATAAGTCTAAGGTATTTGTAACCGTTTTAGATGGATACCAATTATAACTAAATAAACCAGATAAGGATTGTTTATCTAAACCAATATTTTGTTGACTCGTTGCAGAAAGAGACATCGATGTGCTTGGCGACATAAATTTAGGAATAATCTTAGTGGTTTTAAAAGGACTAAATAATCTCGGAATTGTAAGTCTTATATTACCACCAAATTCATTAATATCAAAAAATCTACTTTCTCCTGCAGCTGGATCCTGAGAAGCTCCAATTGCAGCTACACCAGATATTTCTAAAGTTTCTGCACCTCTAAAAACATTTCTAATTTTTAAACCTGTACTAAATGAAAAGCCAATTTTTTGAATGTTACTGGTATTAATTTCTGGTTCAAAACTTAAGCTATATTTCTTTTTAGGTTCTAATCTTATGTTTGCGGTAAGTGTGGTGTCTTCTTCGTTTTCAACAAACTCTATGTCTGGATATCTAAACATTTGTAAATCGTTGAGATAACGCTGTGTTCTCGATCTAGCGATGTCGCTATAAGTATCACCTTTATTAATAAAAATAGCATCCGTTAAAGCTTTGGGTCTGTACTTTAATTTATTCTTACTGTAAAGATTATAGTTTCTATGTGTTGTAGTATCAGTAATTGGTAAAAATCTATTTTCAAAATTACTGTCCGTAAAAATATTAACTTCCTTTATTTTATAGATTTTAAATGGAACGATAGTTACAGAATCTTCACCTCTAATAACTCGATTTGCTATTTTTAAATCAGTATGAACTTTGTGGTTGGTGCTTATTGTATCAATCTCAAACCTAATATAATCTTGTCCAAAATGATAAAAACCAGCATTTCTTAAAAATGTATTGATGCGTTCGCGCTCATTAATAAAATTGTCATCATCGTATTGTTCTCCTTTCTTAAGTAAAGAGTTTGAAATAAATTTGGGATAAAGCGAGTCTATTTTAGGGCTACTTATATATGGATTTATAGAATCTAAAACATAAGGTGTATGTTTTATAACGTTATAAGTTACTTGCGCTAATTTATTACTATCCTTTTCTACTTGGTAATTAACTTCGTTATTAAACCAACCTTTACTATAATAATATTTTCTGAGGTTGTTTGCTGTTTTTTCTGTTTTATCTTCGTTGTAAATTACAGGTGCTTCACCAGTGCGTTTTAGCCATGCATTAAAATTTCGTCGCGATTCTAATTGCTTATTAAATTGTTTCTCAGAAAATAACGCAATTCTTCGTTTTACTTTAAGCGAGTCACTTAAAACATTGGCTTCTAAAATAGAATCGATGTTAGGTCTGGCCAGATTGTAAATATGCAATTTTAGAGGTAGACCAAAGAATTTTCGCATTCCAGAATTAGTTTTCTGAATAACAATATTGTTAATACGCTCTGTCATTACGGTATTACCATCCTCAACAATCGTATTATCTGTAATAAGATGGTCACCATCTTTTACGCGTTTTACAACATTACAAGAACTAAGAAATAGCAAGAATACCGTTACCAACACAAGTTGCGCTAGTAATTTATATTTAGGATTTAATATGGAATGACTTTGGTACAACTTCTAACTTTGTGTGCTTTTTTTAGTAATGATGATTTAATAACAAAAATAATACCATTTCGCTTTTAGAAACAGTATAGTCACTTTAATTTTGAAACGACATAAACTCAAAAAAAAGGTTTACTTTGTAAGCTAGATGTTTCGTCTAACAAATGTAAAGACATTTTAATGTTATCAAAGAATCAAATAAAGTTAATTAAAAGTTTAAGTTTAAAAAAGAACAGGCAGCAAAATGGTTTGTTTATAGTTGAAGGTATTAAAGGAATTTCAGAATTTTTAAAGTCTGATTTTGTTTTGAAAAACCTTTTCACTACAAAACCTATTTTTGAAGCTGATGAAGACCTTATTTACGAAATCACAGAAGCAGAATTAAAAAAGATAACATCACTTAAAAATCCAAATACAGCTTTAGCAATTTTTGAAATTCCGGAGCAAATTGCATCTCAAGAAAATGGATTAACAGTGGTATTAGATGATGTTAGGGATCCTGGGAACTTAGGCACTATAATAAGACTTTGCGATTGGTATGGCATTAAAGATTTGGTTTGCAGTTTTAATACCGTTGATTGTTACAACGCTAAAGTGGTGCAAGCTACAATGGGGTCATTAACTAGAGTTAACATTCAATATTTAGATTTAAACGCCTATTTAGAATCAACAAAGGTCTCCATATTTGGTACTTTATTAGAAGGTGAAAATATCTACACAGCAGATTTACCTCAAAAGGGTATTATAGTTTTAGGAAATGAAGCCAATGGTATTTCTGAAAATATAAAAACTAAAGTAAATAGGAAATTAACTATTCCTCAATTTGGAGTTTTAAAAGCAACCGAAAGTTTAAACGTAGCAAATGCAGCTGCAATAGTGCTAAGCGAGTTTAAACGACGGACTATTGAAAAGTGAAGTTTATAAAAACGCCTCTAGACTGCATTTTTGCAATATTACTTGTCCAAGGACTATTTGGGTCTGCATCTCTAATGTTTTCATCATTAATTGCAAAAATACCGCGTATAGAAGGCGTGAATTTAAAATAGAGTAAATACATATCTATACCAAAACCAATTTCATAAAAATAGGAGTTTTTGGTCATTCTAAATTCTCCAGAACTGTTGTCGTTAGGATTGTCTTGATTACTCGATAAGTTTAAAGCAGTAGAAAACCCACCAACAATAAAAGGTTTAAAATTATTAATTCGTTTTGTGGAAACCTTTAATAATAAAGGAATATGTACGTACGTAGATTTTACTTCTCTTATTAAATCAGAATCGTTATGATCAATACCTTCAAAATAACTTTCGTCATATTGTAAATTTCTAGTGGTAAAGAAAACACCCGGTTCTAACCTTAAATTTAGATAATCATTAATACGCATGTCACCTATAAGACCCAAATGAAAACCACCTGTTGTTTCAACTTGAATATCTTTTAGGTTTTCGTTATAATCAAAATTAAAGTCGTACTGATTATAACCAATAAAATAACCCCAAGTTAAAAATTTTTGATCAATATTATCTACGGTATTTGCTACGCGTTCTTTCGAAAACATTTGTGCAGACAAATTTTGAAAGGCGAATAAAATGGCTATTAAAAATACAATACGCTTCATATTATGCTTTAGATGCTGAGTAAATTGTGGCAACTCCCATTGTTTGTGGTTTGTGCTCCACATTTATAAACCCAATTTTAGATAAAATATTGTTTAAAGCTTTTCCGTAAGGAAAAACAGAAGCAGATTCGCTAAGATATTTATAAGCAACACGGTCTTTAGAAAAGAGCTTTCCTATAGTTGGTAAAATAAGTTTGGAATATGCTTTATAGCCAAATTTGTAAATAGGGTTTGTAGGTACAGAAGTTTCAAGAATAACAAAAATGCCATTTGGTTTAAGGACTCTTAAAATTTCAGCTAAACCTTTTTCTAAATTTTCAAAATTACGTACACCAAAAGAAACTGTTATAGCATCAAAGGTATTGTCTTCAAAAGGTAAATCTTCAGAGTCACCAATAACCATTGAGATAATGTTATCTAGGTTTTTATCTTTAATTTTTTGTCTTCCAACTTCTAGCATGCCATCGCTAATATCTAAACCTACAATTTCTTTAGCATTTGTAAAGGCAAGATTAATAGCTAAATCTCCTGTTCCGGTAGCAATGTCTAAGATGTTTTTAGGGTTATTTTTAGCAACAAGGTCAACAACCTTTTTTCTCCATTTTACATCTATTCCAAAGGAAATTACACGATTTAAACCATCGTATTCTTTAGATATAGTATCGAACATTTTAGTAACCTGAACCTTTTTAGATTGGTCACTGTCCTTATATGGATTTATTTTTTCGGCCATAAAAATTTTTGGCAAATATACGGATTAGTTACAAGTAGCTAAAGTAGTAGGTATTTAAAGTTTAGAATAAAATATTACGATTTCTAAATTAAAAATTGAATAGAATAGCGTTCTCGTCAAATTTAACTCTAGCCTTATTAGAGATTTATTTAAATCCTTTAATATTTTAGAACTTTTAGTTAGACCTCATAACTTTAAATAGTCTTGGCAGTTATTAACTTGTAACTTATAAGTATATTTGCATGCTTATTTCAACGAGATACAATGAAAATAATTATCGCAGGTGCAGGTGAAGTAGGATTTCATTTGGCGAAACTCCTTTCTTACGAATCACAAGAAATCACTTTAATCGATACAAAAAAGGATAGTTTAGGATATGCAGGGAATCACCTGGATATTAGAACTATAAAAGGTGATGCAACTTCCATTGAAGTTTTACGAGATGCTCGTATTGAAACTGCAGGTTTGTTTATTGCAGTAACATCCTCAGAAACTACAAATATTACAGCTTGTGTATTAGCCAAACAATTGGGTGCAAGGCGTACTATTGCTCGTATCTCTAATACAGAATTTATAGAACATAAGGAGACTGTTGGGTTTTCTAAAATAGGAATTGATGAGTTAATTTCACCAGAATCTTTAGCAGCCTCAGAAATTGAATTACTTCTAAATCAATATGGTTTTAATGATACTTATGAATTTGAAGGAGGTGCACTAACAATGTTAGGTTTGCGTATTTCTAGAACAGCAACGTTTGTAGATAAGACCGTAAAACAAGCGGCAGAATTATATTCCGAATTACACTTTATACCTATTGCTATTCAACGTTTAGGAACACAATACACTATTATTCCTAGAGGAGATACCATTTTTAAAGAAGGTGATAAAGTTGTTTTCATGACTTCAGAAGGTGGTGATGAAGAATTATTTGAACTATCTGGAAAGGTAAAGGTGGAAATTAAAAATATTATGATTCTTGGCGGAAGTCAAATTGGTTATAAAACGGCCAAGGACCTTTGCGCAAGTAAGTTTAATGTTAAGATTGTAGAAAGCAAAAGAAGTGTTGCGGAAGATTTAGCAGAAGAATTACCAAACGCATTAGTGATTTGTGGAGATGGAAGAAATGTTGAAATATTAGAAGAGGAAAATATTTCTGATATGGATGCTTTTATTGCCGTAACAGGTAATTCTGAAACCAACATTATGTCTTGCCTTTTAGCTAAGTCTAAAGGTGTGAAAAAGACGATTGCTTTGGTAGAAAATATGGATTATTATCAACTATCGCAATCTATAGGTATTGATACATTGATTAATAAAAAGTTACTGGCTGCAAATAACATTTTTAGATATATTAGAAAAGGTGAGGTTGTTGCGATGACTAAGCTTACTAACATGAATGCTGAATTATTAGAGTTTGTAGTAAAACCGCATTCTAAAATTACTAATAAACTGATTAAGGATTTAAATTTTCCTAAATCCGCCATTTTTGGAGGCGTTATTAGAGACGGTAAAGGGGTAATTCCATTAGGTAATTTCAAAATAGATGTAGGTGATCGTGTTGTAGTTTGTTGTTTACCGCGTTCTATTTCTAAAGTAGAAACATTTTTCGCTTAATTGATAACACTATGTCTCGTATAAAACTCAATTATAAAATCATCTTTCACTTTTTAGGATTACTATTATTATTTAATGGTGGTTTTATGTTAATTTCAACATTAATCAGTCTTATTTATGAAGATGGTGTAACCCTTCAGCTCTTAACAGCAGGTCTTACAACATTAGGTATTGGTGCTGTTACGATGTATAGAACAAGAGACCATCGTAAGGAAATGAATAAGCGCGAGGGTTATATAGTAGTTGCTTTTGGTTGGATTGTTATGTCCTTGTCAGGTACATTACCTTATATAGTTACAGAGGCGATTCCTTCATTTACAGATGCTTTTTTCGAAACCATGTCTGGTTATACCACAACAGGTGCAAGTATTTTAAATGATATTGAAATTGTACCAAAAGGTGTTTTATTTTGGAGAAGTATAACTCATTGGATTGGTGGGATGGGAATTATAGTTTTGGCTATTGCTATTTTGCCTTTGTTAGGTGTTGGAGGTATGCAATTGTTTGCGGCTGAAGCGCCTGGTCCTAGTGCTGATAAATTACATCCAAGGATTACAGATACAGCAAAACGTTTATGGTTAATATACTTTGGTTATACAGCGGCAGAAACCATTTTATTGCAAATAGCAGGTATGTCTTTCTTTGATGCTATTAACCATGCTTTGAGTACGTTATCTACAGGAGGATTCTCTACTAAAAACGCGAGTGTTGCCTATTGGAACGATAATCCGGCAATACAATACATTATTATATTCTTTATGTTTTTGGCTGGTACTAACTTTGTATTGAGTTATTACTTATTTAAAGGTAAAGTTGGTAAAATACTGAAGGATGAAGAGTTTAAATTATACTCTACCTTTATTATTGTATTTACTGCTATTGCAGCTGTGTTAATATATTTTAGAGCAGATGTGTCCTTGTCTTCAATTGATCATCCAATGGTTTTAGGTGAAGCAGAAAGTGCTATAAGACATGCATTGTTTCAAGTTTTAACTGTTATTACAACCACTGGTTTTGTTTCTGCTGATTATACCTTGTGGACACCATTTTTAACAGTTTTCTTTTTTGGTTTAATGTTTTTAGGAGGTTCTGCAGGTAGCACATCTGGTGGTGTTAAAGTAATGCGTCAGTTAATTTTAATTAAGAATAGTTTTCTAGAATTTAAAAGAGCTCTTCATCCAAATGCTATTATACCTGTAAGATATAACGGGAAATCTGTTTCTAAAGATATTGTATTTAATGTTTTAGGTTTCTTTATTCTTTATATGTTATCTTTTATTGTTGGTGCATTGGTGTTTTCTATGTTTCAAATGGATTTTGAATCTGCAATAGGACTTTCAGCTTCAAGTTTAGGGAACGTTGGACCGGCTTTGGGAGATTTTGGACCTGTAAATAATTATTCTGCATTACCAGCTTTAGGAAAATGGTGGGCTTCCTTTTTAATGCTTATTGGTCGATTAGAATTGTTTACAGTTTTAATATTATTGACACCTTTCTTTTGGAGAAATAGATAAAATTTCAATTTTTTTTTATTCTTTTTTAAATTACAGCTAGCCTATATTAATAGTGGTGTTTTAATGTGTGATAAGCTTGTGTTCTTTACTATAGTTGAGATGCATGGTGTAACATTTTAGTTAATTGTACGTCTTACTTGTATAACCAATTAAAATCATCAATCATGGAATTAGTATTAAACACAACATTAGAATCAGTGCCAGAACCCATTGAGGTAACTTCATTTACATCGCATGGCTTATTAAATTCTAATTACAAATCTATTGTAAAGCAAAATTTTAGAAAGTCAACTAAAAAATCAATCTTTGGGATTAGACAACGTTTAAAGTCTTCTCAATTTAAAATGGTAGACCATACAGCAGCTATCTTAAAATTATCTGTATTTGCCATGGTATTAATTGCTATTTTCTAAAAACAAATAACAGATTATTTCGAACTTTCAACTGGCACATTTATATGTGCCTTTTATTTCTGTAGCAGCATGTTTAAAATATGTTGTTGTAAATACTTCGTTTATTTTCTTAACTTTTTAAATCTTAGAAATTATGTCAGCAGGTGCAATGAACATTAGCGTTAGAAATAATCTGAATTTGCTTTCTAAACGCGATAAGTTAAAGAATAGACTTGGTGGATATAATCCTGAGAGAAAAACAGAATATAACTTACCTAAAGCTACAACTAAGCAATTAAAGGATTTAAGAAATCGTTTAAAAGAAGAACGTAAAATCAGAATGCTCAAAGTGATATTGCTTTCTGTTATTTTATTTATATTAATTCTGTGTGGCTTTTTTTATGCTACGGATGGAATTATTGAACTGATTACTATATAATCGTTAAAAATTTAAACTTATGAGTTTTGGTGTAGTACAGACTATGATAACTACTTTAAGGAACAATGACAATTTGCGTTCTAAAAGGCAAAAGTTTAAGAAGAGATATGGTAGAAATATCTCTATAGAAAAACCAGAATATGACTTCCCTGAAGCAACACCAGAGATATTAAATGAGATAAGAAAAAAGATGAAAAAGAATAACCAAATATTATGGCTAAAGGTCATAGTTTTAACTTTACTTATTCTATCGTTTTTGGTTTGGATAACCATAAAATAAAAAAGACCTTTCTTTAAATAGAAAGGTCTTTTAAAAACGCGATTTTAACTCAAAGCAGTTTTGATACGTTTAATAGCTTCTGTAATTTGTTCTTGAGATGCTGCATAAGAGATTCTAATACACTCTGGATTTCCAAAAGCTTCACCTGTAACGGTTGCAACTAAAGCTTCTTCTAATAAAAATAGAGAAAAGTCTGAAGCATTTTTAATTGTTTTACCTTTAATTGTCTTTCCGAAATAAGCAGAAATATTAGGGAAAACATAAAAAGCGCCTTCTGGCTCATTAGTTTTAAACCCTTCAATATCGCTTAATAAATTCAAGATAAGTTTACGTCTTTCCTTAAATTCATCCACCATATATTTGATGCTAGATGGATCAGCTTCCAAAGCTGTTATTACAGCACGCTGTGCTATACAATTTGCTCCACTAGTAATTTGTCCTTGCATTTTGTTACAAGCCCTAGCAATCCAGTCTGGTGCACCAATATAACCGATTCTCCAACCTGTCATAGCGAAAGCTTTAGAAACGCCATTTACAGTAATTGTTCTATCGTACATGTCATCAAACTCAGCGATACTAAAATGACCTCCTACAAAATTAATATGTTCGTAGATTTCATCTGAAACCACATAGATATTAGGATACTTTTGTAATACATCTGCTAACGCTCTTAACTCTTCTTTACTATAAACAGAACCACTTGGGTTACAAGGAGAGCTATACCAAATCATTTTTGTTTTTGGTGTAATGGCAGCTTCCAATTGTTCGGCTGTCATTTTAAAATCGTTTTCAATAGAAGTTTGCACTTCTACTGGAACACCATCACATAATTTTATAATATCACTATAACTTACCCAATAAGGACAAGGTAAAATAACTTCGTCTCCAGCATTTAACATTACTGACGCAATATTGGCTAAAGCCTGTTTTGCACCTGTAGAAACTACGATTTGTGGTAAGGTATAGTTGAGGTTATTATCACGTTTAAATTTTGTAATAATAGCTTGTTTTAAATCTACATAACCATCAACAGGTGTATAACTGTTATAGTTTTGGTTTATGGCTTCTATTGCTGCAGTCTTAATAAAATCAGGGGTATTAAAGTCTGGCTCACCTAGACTTAATCCAATGATATCTTTTCCTTCTGCGCGTAATTCTCTAGCTTTTGCTGCCATGGCAAGCGTTGCTGATGTGGCTAGGTTGTTAATTCTATCCGAAAGTTGGTTCATGTTATTGTGTTGGTTTTATTCTGCGAATTGTATTAAGCCATATTTGGCTTTTTACCTAATTGTTTTAGTTGATGGTAATGCTCTGTAATAGCCGTCCACATAGAGTTGTATTCGTTGTAAGGTAAACTAAATTCATGAGCAGTTTCTCTTACTATTTTTGCTATGTTTTTATAATGAACGTGGCTTATGTTTGAGAATAGATGGTGCTCAACTTGTCTGTTTAAACCACCTGTGTAAAACTCTACAATCCAGCTTTTAGGTGAGAAATTTGAGGTTGTAAACAGTTGGTGAATTGCCCAAGTGTTTTTCATGTTTCCATCTTCATCTGGTAACGGCATTTCTGTATTTGGCATTACATGCGCTAATTGAAATACAACACTTAAAATCATTCCGGCTGTATAATGCATAATTAGAAAACCAATTAATACTTGCCACCAAGTGTAACCTAAAACTAAAGGTAAAACCACCCAGATAGAATAGTATATTATTTTACCAATAATTAATTTTGTCCATTGCGTCGCAGGATTAGGAAAGTCACCATAAGATAATTTTCTCTTAAGGTATTGGTACGTTTGTTTAAAATCTGTTGTAATAGCCCAGTTTACAGTTAGTAATCCGTATAACAAAAAGGCATAATACTTTTGGTATTTGTGGATTTTTAACCATTTAGCATGTTTAGAAAAACGAATAATTCTACCTGCATCAATATCTTCATCATGACCTTGGATATTAGTATAAGTATGGTGTAATACGTTGTGTTGTACTTTCCAGTTGTAATCGTTACCAGCCAAAATATGTATGCTGCTACCCATAAGTTTGTTTACCCATTTTTTACTAGAAAATGAGCCATGGTTAGCATCATGCATTACATTCATTCCAACACCTGCCATTCCGATACCTATGACCATCATAGATATAATTTGTAACCATCCAGGTATATTGTCTACGGTTAACAATACAATCAAAGGGCCAAGTAATAAGGTAAACATTATTACAGCCTTTAAGTAAAGTTTCCAGTTTCCTGTTTTTTTTATATTATTTTCTTTGAAGTAATTGTTAACGCGTTTGTTAAGGGTTCTAAAGAACTTTGCTGAATCTGTTCTAGAGAATTTTACTGTTTGTTGTGCCATTAGTTTATTGTTTATTATAGTTATAACGTAAGGGATTTGAAATCATTATAACGTAACAAAGATAGTTAATAATTAAAACGCAACATGAGAGAATACAATAAATAATACTGTTTAAATTTGAGTATTTTTGAAAAAAAATAAAGTTATGGAGTTCATCCTAAAATATTTCCCAAATCTAACCGAAACTCAAATTCAACAATTTACAGCATTAGAAGCGTTGTATAAAGACTGGAATAGCAAAATAAATGTGATTTCTAGAAAAGATATAGATGAGCTTTATCTAAGGCATGTTTTGCATTCTTTAGGGATAGCTAAAGTTATGAATTTCGCAGACGGTTCGTCTATTCTAGACGTTGGTACAGGTGGTGGATTTCCTGGAGTGCCATTGGCTATTCTTTTTCCAGAATGTAAATTTCATTTGGTAGATAGTATAAATAAAAAACTAAAAGTAATTAATGCTGTTGCTGAGGCCATTGAACTTACTAATGTAAAAACGACACATAGTAGAGTCGAAGCTATTGATGAAACATTCGATTTTATTGTAAGTAGAGCTGTTACAACAATGCCAGAGTTTACGACTTGGGTAAAAGGAAAAGTGGCCAAAACTCAGAAAAATGAATTAAAAAACGGGATACTTTACTTAAAAGGAGGTGATTTAACTGAAGAGTTAAAGCAATACAAAACCGTAAAGGCATTTTTGTTATCTGATTATTTTGAAGAACCATTTTTTGAAACTAAAAAAGTGATTCACCTTCCTCTAAAACATAAGGCCTAATAATTTATGTATTCAGTTTAGGTCGTTTACGGCATATTCAAAAACCCTGAAAACAGGGTAGTTTATAGTGCAACTTATTACGAGATTTATACTTTGAAAAACAGTACATTATAGTAAGATATAATACTAGTTAATACTGTTTTTTTGAAGTGTTTGTTTTATTTAAATAATAATTTTATTATGATTCTATTTTCTAAAAAAACTTTGCAATCCTTCATGTTACTTTTCGTTGTTGCTCTACAGTCATTAACTCTAAGTGCACAACAAGACACAATATACTATAATATAGATTGGAAGGAAACAGTGAAGGATAGTGCTGCTTTTTATCGTACACCAATTAAAAAAGAAGGTGATTTATTTCGCATTGAGGATTATTATGCTTCTGGTCAATTACAAATGAGTGGATTGTCTAAAAGTTCAGATAAGGCGATTTGGCATGGTGTTGTGAGTTGGTATAACGAAGATGGTAAATTGTATCAAAGTGGAAATTATAAAAATAATAGAATAGAAGGTGAGTTTATTTCCTTTCTTAATGACAAAAAATTAGTTGCGATTTATAAAGACGGCTATTTTAAAGAAGGTGCAATGAATAGAGGTCAAGGTAGAAATAAATATTATACCGAAATTAAAAACGATACACTAAAAGATATTGTATATGATGGCGATATTAATGGTGTGCGTTACGAAAATTATAGTGTTATAAATGGCAGTCGTTTTCTCTCTAAATACTATAACGATAAAGGAGAGCTATTAGGCAAGCTAGAACGAGTTGGAAATGGTTATAATAAAGGTGTAGAGGTGTATTATTACTATAACCCAATGCGCGTAAAACAAATTAGATATTATCCTTATGACTATATGCTTGGAGAAACTTTTTTCTATGATAATGGTCAAATTAGAACAAAGTTTGAGTTAGAGCCAGAGATTAAAAATACATATTACACAATTGAAGGTGATGAATTAGGAAGTGTTACCTATACTATGCAAAACAACTATTTAAAGGCAGAGAATGGTTCAGAATATAATTTTTCTTATGATTATAGTGGATCTCCGGTTACTATTACTTCAATAAGAACCTACAAAGACGGAAAATTGCAAAAGGAAGAGCTTTACTATGAAAATGGTAAAGTAAAATCGATAAATACATATATTGATAATAAAAAAGAAATTCAAATAAGTTATAACGAATCTGGTAAGGAAATTGCTCGTATGACTTATAATGATTATTACCCATTAACTGGAACTGAAATTGTTGGAGATAGAAAGGCAACTTATAAAGAAGGTGAACTAATAAAAGAGGTTAATTATTATCCTAAAACAAAACTCGTTTTTAGTGAAAAGACAAAAGAAGAAGAAACCTATTTTGATAAAGAAGGAAACATCTTAGGGAGTTTAGAATTAGAGTTTGTCAACCAATATGGTAAACCTATGAATGGTATGCGTTTTTATTCAGGCTATGATACAGATATTTCTAGTATTGAAACCTATGAAGATGGTTATGTTATAGAAAGAACTGTTTTTAGAATTAAAAAGAAAAAGGAAAATGAAAAAATAAAGTTTAAACATACTGAGTATTTTAAAAGTGGTAGTTATAATAAATATAGAGAGATTATTTACTATAGTAATGGTTCTAAACAGAGCGATATTCAATATAATGGCTATGATAAAAAGCTCGGAAAATTCTTTAATGAAAAAAGCGAACTTATTGGTACCTATGATTATGTTAAGAAGACTGGTATAATGTATGAGTTTTTTTATGAGTCTAATATTGTGCAGTTAGTTAAAGAGGTAAATAATGGAACTTTAATTAAGTCTAAAAAATATGATTATGGATTAAATAGATCTTATGACGAAATTAATCCTGTTCTAATTGAAGAGACCGATGTTAATTGTTGTGCAACATCTTATTTAAGAAATGGAGAAGTTTTTGCTAAGGCAATCTATAAAGATGGTCATCCTTGGGATGGAACCGTTTATGATTATAATTCACATCTAAAGTATACTATTAAAGAAGGAAAACGTAATGGAATTTATCAAAAGTTTGATTATAACCAAGATAAAGTTTTTGAAGAAGGTCAATACGTTAATGATAAAAGAGAGGGTGTTTTTAAAACTTACAATTATTTAGGTCAACTAAAATATTCTCAAACATATCAAAACGATGTATTGAACGGAAAAGCTGTGTATTTTGATAAGGAAGGAAATGAAACTTCAACTTTAATTTACAAAAATGATTTACCCTTCGAAGGCGTAAAAATAATAGCTGCTGGTTATAATAGTAAGCCAACTGAAGAAACTTATAGTAATGGTCTTTTAACGCAAAGAGTTTCTTTTGATGAAACAGGAAAACGTGTTTCTACGTTTGAAAATGGCAAAAAGATAGAAACTATTGCATATCATAAAGATTCAGACAAAAAACGATTAAAGTATACGGTTGATAATTATTATATTAATGGAAAAGTTATTAGATATGATGAGAGTGGCAAAGAACAGCATAAAGCAATATTTAAAAATAATAAATTAGAATCTGGTGTTGTTTTTATTTCTGGGAAAAGTACTTATGATCAGCGAGTATCTTACATTATCTTAAATAAAGAAATAGATAAATTATCAGTTACTATAAAAGGACATAAGGACGAAACAATACTCTTTGCTGAAGAAAATTTGGATGGTGGCAATTATAGTAGTAAGTATATAGAAAAATTAGGCCTGTATATAAATAACCTAACGCCTCAATCTCTATATTAAAAATTGGACATAAAAAAACCGTTTGAAATTAATCAAACGGTTTTTTTATAAAAAATAATCTAGTTATTTTTTTACAATCTTTTTAGTAATAGTATCACCAAACTCATTAGTAAATCTTATGATGTAAGGTTGAGCAGATAAATCTGAAATGTCAATGGTGTCACCTCCAGAAATAATATTTGTTTGCTTTACACTTCTTCCTAATAAGTCATAAATTTCAACGGATAAATCTTCGTTAGAAGAAACATTTAATTCATTCTTAACGCTTGTCGGATAAACCTCTAAAGATGATAACTCAGAGTTATCAATGCTTAATGAAGGGTTAAAATTATAAGTAACACTTAATGGTGTTCCTGTATTGTTTCCACTTGCATCTAATTGTTGAAATCTAAAAGTCCAACTCATAGGTGTTGTTGTAGCGCTATCATTTTGATTCCAAAAATTATTACCTATACTATTAGTTGATCCTGCAGAAATTAATGCAGCCGTACTTGGGTATCCACTATTAAGTTCAACACTATTTAAGCAAACAGTAGCAAAACATAACTGAAAATCTGATCCATCTGTACCTGTAAGATTATCGACAAAAATTTTCATATAGAAATCTTCACTAGAGGTGTTAATTACTTTAAACTTAAAATTGCAAGGGTCAGCATATTCGCAACCAGCTTCAGAAAATGAAACAATTTGTCCATCCGTTAATAAGCTGTCATCACTTTTGTCTCTAACTTCAAATTGAGCGAATGAAACAAAAGAGATTAAAAATAGGCTCATAAAAAGTAGTTTTTTCTTCATAGTTTTTTTATTAATTTGAATATATGGTCAGTTTCAAAGATACGAGTTTTAAAACTTAGTATAAAAAAGGAAGTCTTTTAATAAGAACTTCCCTTTTTTATTAAATTATTTAGTTTACTTATTTACTACAAATTTAGAGCTGTAAGACTTACTGCCATTTATTATTTGCATGATATAGTGTCCAGATTTTAGCTGAGATATTGGTAATTCTATATTTTGAGAACCAAATAAACCTTCATAATTGTTCATTATAACAGTTCTACCTAGCATATCTGTAACAGTTACTTTATAATCTCCATTTCCTTCTTGGAATGCAATATTGATTTTATCTGTTGCAGGATTAGGGTATAGTTTAATTGAATCGATTCCTGAAACTTCCTCAACACTTAGAGCTTGAGCAACCGTACTTTGTTTAGCACTAACAATACTACCATCAGTAGTGTCTATTAAAACCACTACAATATGTAAATCAGCAGCATTACTTGTGGCAGGAATTGTGTAGCTAAAAGTATAAGAAGCAGTATCTCCACCATTAATTACGGCAGGCACAGAGTTTGGTTGGCCATCAAATCCTCCTAATAAAGCTCTACCAACATGGTTGTAGACCATTTGTGCTGCTGGCACAGATTCTGGTAAGTTTTCATATCCACCCATTGCTCCACTACCTCCACCAGAATAGTAATTGGTTTGGTTGTAGCCACTAGTTGTACCAGTAACGTTGTCTTCAGTAATGATAGCGCCTAATCTAAAGCTGGCAGCACTAAATGCAGTGTAAAAATTAGCATTAGCAGTAATAGATAAGTTGTCTCCTGTTTGTGTAGCGCCAACTGTTAAATCTACGGGTACAACTTCTGTTATTTGAGTGTCATATCCAGCTTGTAAAGACGATTGTCCAGGGTCTATGCCTAGTAGTTTTCTGTCAGCTCCAGCATTTGGCCATCCTGTTCCAATAACATTTACTAAAGCAGTATCATATTCCGAAACAGTCATTGGGTCACCATTGTGAACAGCTATACCAACGACGTTGTCTGGATATGTTGTAGTCATATAGTCTAGACCTACGGTTCCTCTAGGGCACCAACCACACCATGTTCCTGTAGATTCTTCAATAAGAACTGCTTTTGTTCCAGATTGGGTCATTGTATTAAACATTACAGTTTGCATGTTATTAGTTGGGTTTGAATCTGCAACTCCGTTAACCATAGTAATAGTAGCTGTAATGTTTTTTTCTACTGTTGTACTATAATTAATTGCATCTGGATGCGTAATAGTTGTAGTTGCTCCTCCAGCAATATTAGTTGTAATTGTAGCAGAATTAGTTTCAGTACCATCTGTCCATGTAATGTCTAAAGATGTAATGCTATTTCCTCCTGTATTATTTACTGTAATTTCGAAAGGATAACTAGTGCTCACTAAGCCATAACGAGGAATATTAATACTTGCTAATTCAGCATCATCATCGTTTACACTTCTTACTGTTACATCGTCAATATTTAAACGAAATTGATCAGAAACATTATGGTGTCTGAAAGCAACATAAATTGTTTGACCAACGTATGATGTAACATTTATGTTTCTATCTACATATGCTGCTGATGTTCCTACGACTTCATTAAATGAAGTTGTTGAAGCACCTAAAGTTGCAATGTCAGAAGCAGTAGCTACATAAACTGTGTAGTTCTCTGCAGCCCAATCTTGATCTTGCGCATATGCTTTCCATTGAAGAAAGACGTTCCCTACAGCACTAGATAAATCAATTGCTGGTGAAACCATCCAGTTGTCAGGATTTAAAGGTCCTGCAGTACCATCCCAAGAGGCTGAAGTAGCATGTTCAGCTTGTACAGCTTCTAAGTTTGCAATGTTCCAATTAAATGTGTCTCCATCAGAATCTGTTAAAGTCCATGAAGTTAAATCACCTGAAGAGAAATCATCAGAAAAATAAGTTTGTGCCATTGTTAACTGAGAAGCAGTAAAACAAAGCAAAAAAGTGAGGGTAATTTTTTTAATCATAGTTCGTTGAATTAATTAGTGGTTTGTTAAAATTGATCCTTCAAGATAACCAAATGCTTAAATAAGACAAAGTTATGGCATAAAAAAAACGATATTTATTTTTAAATATCGTTTAAGTACATTTTTTTGGGTTATATCTAAAAAGCCACGGTAAGGTTTGCGCTAAGACCTGTATTTTCGGGTACAAATCTACAAACACCTCCAATACAAATTAAGCCACCACGTTGTCTTCCATAGTTTAAACCTAATCTCGTGTTGCCTTTGCTATAGCTTCCTCCAATACTATAATAGTGTGTTTCATTGGTACCTCCATAGTTCCAATTGTCTGCAGCATAAGCGGCTAATCGTGTAGAGAAATTATATTCTATAACACCAGCTGCCCAATTTTTGCGGTCATCTTCACTCCATAAATGTTGTGCAACTAAACGTAATGCTTTTCCGTTATCAAATCGTCTGGTAGATTCAAGCACTCCAATATTAGCAAGGATAGATTTATTTCCTAATGGACCGCCTTCTACAACGCCTTTATCTACTAATACATTTTGATAGGTAAGTACAGAACTCCATTTTTTAGACCATTTCTTTTTTATTTCTAGATTAAAATCTCTAAAAAGTTGATGACCTTTACCAATAAACTTCGCTTTATACCACTTGTTTTCAATATTATATTCAGCATCTAATCCGCCCCAGTATGAGAAATTAGCGGCTAGTTTTGTACCATATTTTCCGCCCAATTTTGTTCCTTTTTTAAAGGAATAGTATAAATCGAATTGTGTACCAACTTCACCAGAGCGTTGATCAAAAGATTCAATGATTAATCTTGGCTGTGCATTATAAACATAAATGTTAGTTAGTAAATAATCTTGCTGCTTGGTAAGACCAGGTACATAATTAAGTACTTGTTGATTGTAGACGTTACCTTCTGCAAAACGATCAGAATAAAAACTAAAATTTTCTAATCTTCTAAAAGTAGCATTAATACCTAATCCTTTTTTAGCATAGCCAGCATTTACTTGTAGCGCCGTTCCGTCATAAAGTTTATTAGATGATAATACACCTTCATTTGCAATAGCGTCTGGGTCTTTTATAATCGCTTCAACACCTGCGTAGAAATTATCTAAAATAAAATCTAATCGTCCACCGTAAGCACCTACTGTAGATGGTAAAGCTTCGTTACCATTAGTGTCTTGGTTTCTTGCAACGTAGCTTCCTCCAAGTTGTATGTCAATACCTTCAATATTTAAGGCTCCGCTTAAGTTTAAATCTGCATCTATACCTTGTATAGTTCCTGCAGACTCTTCAAAACCATGACGTTGTTTTCCAAAAACAGCTTTTAGGCTTAAATCTTTAGTAGCGTTGAATTTTATATTTAATCCTTTTAAGGCATTGTTTAGGCCTAGTTGTCTGTCTTCCCAAGATCTTAAAATTAATCCGCTTCCAAACTGATCATAAAAATATCCACCTGTTACATCAAGGCTTTCGTCTTTATAGTTAAAATAGTAAGTAGCAACTTCGTTTTGATTATCAAAAATAGGGTCATAACCTAATAATGCTGAAGGTAAATAAGATTCAAATTGAACACCTGCCGTAAAGTTGCCAAGGTTATAATTTAATAACACATAATTATTTGCCCTAAATTGATCATCTGGTGCTAAGAAGTTAATGCCTGTGTCTGTTTGTAGCCATTGCGAATTAGATTCTAATCCACCATAAAAATTGCCTGTTTCTTGCGCATTTATTATATACAGATTTGCAAATAGCGTAGCTAGAATGATTAATTTTTTCATCATAAATTGGTTATTAGCGGTAAGGGATAAGTAGTTAGTCTTTAGAAAGCTCTTTTATTTTTTCAAATAATTCTGATTCGGCACCAGGACTGTAGCCAGAATGCTCGTATACTATTTTGCCATCTTTCACTAAAATAGTTAATGGTATGCTAGATGCATTTAAAGCACGTTTTAATTCACTATTAGTATCTAATAAAACAGTGTAATCCCAATCTTTACCATTTACTAAAGATTTTACTCGTTTTACAGTTCTACTATCGTCAACAGATACGGCTAAAAGTTCTACATCAGTTTCGTCTTGCCATTCTTCATAAACATCATTAATCGCATCTAATTCTTTTAAACAAGGAACGCACCAAGTTGCCCAAAGCGAAACAATGGTAATACCATCTTTGTTGATTGCGTCTTTTAGGTTTAAAGTTTTACCTTCCATAGAAGTTAAATCTACATTCGGAAGATCATTCTGAGCTGTTGCATTAAAGCTAAATAAACCTAAGCAAAAAATTAAAATTAGTTTTTTCATTATTAAATTTTTAGATTTTGTTACACAATATTAGTTAAATTTTTGTCAAATGTATAGTTGTTCTAAAAATTAATTAATTTAGCAGAAAACAATACAGTTGCTATGATTTCAAAAAAAATGCCAAAGTTATTTTTACTATTAATTTTTATCGTTATCGCTTCTTGCAGTAAAACAGAAGAGAATGTGCCTTTGACAACACCAACAGCACAAATAAGTGTAGACAAATTGGTAAGAAAGGCTTCGTTAATTAATCAAGATATTCCATTTAGAATATTAAATGAGGCAGGAGTGGATGTAACTGATTTAGCTACATTTTATGTAGATGGAGAGGCTGTAGTTGGTTCTTCTTTTTCATCTAGTGCTATTGGAGATTTTGAAGTTTATGGCGTTTACATGGAAGATGGTGTTGAGGTAACTACAAATACTGAAAGTTTTAGTGTTATTATACCTAAGCGTAAAATTGTTGTAGAAGATTATACTGGTACATGGTGTGGTTTTTGTCCAAGAGTTTCTGCGGCATTGACTTCTTTACATCAAGAAACAGATGATATTACAGTTATTGCTATACATGAAACAGCAAACAGTTTTGATGACCCAATGCATTTTGATCAGGTTCAAATTTTAAAAGATGCTTTTAATGTTGAAGGTTTTCCTGCGGCTAGAATAGATAGAAATACAGATTGGCAAAATCCGCATCCTAATAGTGATATTACGAGTATGGCTGGTTTAGAGACTAATTTAGCTTTAGCAATTAATTCTGAATTAGATGGAAGCGAATTAACAGTACAAGTTAATGTGGTATACGAAGAAGGTTCTATTTTAGGCGATAAACTTGTTGTGTATTTGTTAGAAGATGGAATCATTAACGGTCAGGTTAATTATTATAATGAAGACAGTACAAGTCCTTTTTATAATTTGGGAGATGTAATTTCTAGTTTTGAACATAATGAAGTTTTAAGAAATTCGCTGTCTAGTGTATTAGGTGATGAAATTCCTGTTACAGGTGCTTTAACCGAATATATTACATCGTTTACAATCACAGTGCCTTCTAATTATGTTGTTGATAATTTAAGTATTGCTGCTATTGTAGTAGATTCTAATAATTCTGCTAAAAATTCGCAGTTTGCTCATGTTGATGAAGATAAGGCATACGAATAATCATTTGTAAATAAAATAATAGAAAAGCCTGGTCAATAAATATTGTTCAGGCTTTTCTATGTTTCAATTTGAAAATTTTCACCAATTTTTAAACATAAAAAAATCCTTAGAAATTTTCACTTCTAAGGATTTAATATTTAAAATATAAGAAAATATTATCCCAAGAAAGGATATCTGTAATCTACAGGAGTTACAAAAGTTTCTTTTATTAATCTTGGAGATACCCAACGTAATAAGTTTTGAGCACTACCTGCTTTATCATTAGTTCCAGATGCTCTTGCACCACCAAACGGTTGTTGACCTACAACGGCTCCTGTTGGTTTATCGTTAATGTAGAAGTTACCTGCACAATTTTGTAAAGCTTTAGTCGCCTCTTCAACAGCGTAACGACAAGTCGATAAAATAGCACCTGTTAAAGCATATTCGCTTGTTTCGTCCACTAATTTTAAAGTTTCTGAAAATTCGTTTTCATTATAAACGTAAATAGTCATAACAGGTCCAAATAATTCTGTAGACATAGTATCATATTTTGGATTTGTAGTAACGATTACCGTAGGTTCTATAAAGTAACCTTTAGATTTATCGTAACCTCCACCAACAATGATTTCTGCATCATCAGCAGCTTTGGCTGCATCAATATATTTAGCTAGTTTATCAAAAGAACCTTCATGGATAACAGCAGTAACAAAGTTGCTCATGTCTTCTGGTGATCCTTGTTTAAAAGAGTTGACATCTTCAATTACATAGTTTTTTACTTCTTCCCAAATATTACTAGGAATATAAGCTCTAGAAGCAGCACTACATTTTTGACCTTGAAATTCAAAAGCTCCACGAGAAATTGCAGTGGCTACTTGTTTTGGTACTGCAGATTTATGAGCAACGATAAAATCTTTCCCTCCAGTTTCTCCAACAATTTTTGGGTAGGTTTTATAGTTATGGATATTGTTTCCTATTTGTTTCCAAAGTTCTTTAAAGATGAAAGTGGAACCAGTGAAATGTAAACCAGAAAAATCAGGACTAGATAATACTGTTTTTGTAATCATTACAGGATCACCAAAAACAACATTAATAACACCATCTGGAACACCAGCTTCTTTAAAAATGTCCATGATTACTTTTGCAGAGTATATTTGGCTATCACTAGGCTTCCAAACTACAACATTACCCATTAATGCCATACAAGCTGGTAAGTTTCCTGCAATAGCTGTAAAGTTAAAAGGTGTCACTGCATATGTAAAACCTTCAAGAGGTCTATATTCTACACGGTTCCAGGCATCACTTGTGCTTTCTGGTTGCTCCATGTAAATGTCAGTCATAAACTGAACATTAAAACGTAAGAAATCAATAAACTCACAAGCGGCATCAATTTCTGCTTGGTGAACTGTTTTAGATTGTGCAATCATAGTTGCAGCATTAATTTTTGCTCTGTAAGGACCAGCAATTAATTCCGCAGCTTTTAAGAAAATTCCAGCACGCTGTTCCCATGGCATTTGCGACCAAGATTTACGCGCTTCTAAAGCTGTAGAAATAGCTTCTTCAACATGTTTTTGTTCCGCTATATGATATTCTCCTACAATATGTTTGTGGTCATGTGGAGGAGACATTGTTCTGGTATTTCCAGTTTTTACGTCTTTTCCGTTGATGTACATAGGGACTTCAACTTTGCTGTTAAACATGGTTTTATATGTTTCTTGAACAGCTTCGCGTTCTGGTGAACCAGGAGCATAAGACTTTACAGGCTCATTGACTGCTACAGGTACATTAAAGAATCCTTTTCCCATAATATATTTGTTTTTTTAAGTTTGAATTTTGAAAGTGCAAAGGTACGATATTTTAAGAGATTTTTTATTTGAAAGGTTATTGTTGTGTGAAGGTTGAAATAATAAATTTTGTAAGTTGCGCCTTTTAAATTCGACTTTTTGTCTATGTCTAAAAACGATGCTTTTATTATTTCACTTGCTTATCCGGATACGATTGTTAGGATTTCGGATGAAAAGTTGGTGCCATATTTAAAATATATAAACATTGGTTGTGAAAATTATGTACGTGCAGGTCATGCAGCATTAGTGCTCATAGATAAACAGACTGGTAATTTAGAGTATTTTGATTTTGGCAGATACACGTCTCCAAAAGGTTATGGTCGCGTTAGAGGTAAAAGAACTGATAATGAATTAGATTTTCCATTAACCGCAAAGATTAGTGATGGGAGCATAACTAATTTAGATGCCATTTTAAGCTTTCTTGCTACAAATCCAGAGTTAACTCATGGAGATGGTAAACTTGTTGCCTCAGTTTGTTCGGTAATAAATTATGACTTAGCAAAAGCATTTATAATGCAATTACAGCAGAAAACGTTTGTCCGTTATGGTGCATTCTTAAAGAATGGGAGTAACTGCTCTCGTTTTGTAACAGATACCTTAATCAGTTCAATAAACGATAAAAAGAAAAGGAAGAAATTAATTAAATCTAAACGTTTTACGCCAAGTACAGTTGGTAATGTAGAAATTGCAGCTACAGAATCTATGGTTTATGAAGTATCTGAATTAGGAGATATAATGGAATTTACATCAACTTCTAAGTCTGAAAACAGACGTTGTTTTTTAGATGGCCTAAAAGGGTATGAACCTAACTTAATAGGCAATTTAAAACCTAAAGTTGTAAGTGGAATTGCAAAGCATGCTCAATGGTTAGATGGTATTGGAGCAGGAGCTTGGTTTGAATTGCATGATTTAGCTAATGAAATCGAATTTAGATTTAGACGCGTTTCACCATATGGCAATATAGATTGTGATAGGATTTATCAGATAGATTCAGAAGGTTTTGATATAACCGACGAGTATCAATTTTTGCATCCGTCTAATTGCTTGTTCTTTTGTGTAGAGCAAGGTTCCAAGCAATTTAGATTCAATTTTGTAAAAGACTATTAATTTTAGTTAAGCGCAAAAGGCGCACTTAATTTAAAAGAAGGAATATAAACTTTAAACTTATTAGTTTTAGATAAGTTAACCATATTATAATGACCTTGCATAGCACCAAAAGGAGATGTTAAAAGACAACCCGAATTGTAAGTGTGAGATTCTCCTGGTTTTAAAACAGGTTTCTTACCAATAACACCTTCACCTTCAATAATTTCTTCATTGTTTAAAGCATCTAGAACTCTCCAATGCCTGGTGTTTAATTGTACCGAGTCTTTACTTTGATTTTCAATAGTTACTTTGTAGCCAAATGCAAAGTGCACTTTATAGTTTTTATAAAACGTACCTTCAAAATTGGTTTCTACAGATATTTTAATTCCGCTTGTAACTTGTTGTACCATAGCTTTAATATATTGATCTATGCTAAAGTAACATAATTTATGAATGAAACATTATAATTCGGTTAAGTGGTCGCAATTTTTAACAAATCGCTTCGGCGGACGCTTCTAAAATATCAAAAAAGTGAAAAACATCTTGTTTTTCTATCAAAGTATTAATGGTTACCATTCTTATAAACTCTTGATTGTTAAAATTTCCAAAGCCTACCATCAGTTCTGAGTTCTTATATAAGGTGGTGCAAAGCTTATTTGCAGAAATGCTTTTGTAATTAAAACACACTGAAATAGAATCTTCAAAACTGTAAAGCGTATAGTCTTTATGATTGTTAATATAGTCTCTAGCGATTTGCGCCATTTTAAATTGCTTGTTTACTATTTTTTCTAAACCGCTAGTTCCTACAGATTTCCAAAGTGTCCATATTTTAAGAGCATCATTTCTACGTCCACATTGTAGTGAGGTTTTACCTAAATTGAAATCATCGCCATCAGTTTGGTATAAGTAATCTGCCTCATTAGAAAACGAATGATGTAGCTGTTCTTTATGTTGTGTCACTATAATGGAACAACTTAAAGGTGTACCTAACATTTTATGTGCGTTAACACTAAATGAGTCTGAATGTTCTAATCCTTTAATTAAGTGTTTGTGTTTTTTACTAAAAATAACACCACCACAATAAGCACCATCAACATGTAACCAAAGATTGTGTTTTTTACAGATTTTACTAATTGCTTCGTTATTATCAAATGCTCCAAGTACGGTTGTGCCAGCAGTAGAATTCACAAAGAAAGGTATGTGTCCGTCAATTAAATCTTTCTGAATCAGTTTGTCTAAATGTTCGGCAAGCATTTCACCTTTGTTATTAGTATTTACTAATCTAACTTGATTTCTACCAATACCAGTTAATGCTGCATTTTTAGAAATGGAATAATGTGATTCTCTAGACGTGTACAATGTCATTGATTGTGAAAGTCCTTCAGCTCTAATTGATGCGTTTTTAAAGTCTCTGGCCATAATTAATGCCATCATGTTACTCATAGAGCCACCAGGCGCAAACGTTCCATCACTGTCTATTGAATAACCTGCTAATTCGCAAATATTATGAATCACTTGCTTTTCTATACCAACATGAGGTCCTGCTACTTTATAGGTATACATGCTATTGTTAAACATTACGGCCAATAAATCGCCTAATGCTGCCTTACCGATTCTACCTCCAAAAAGTTGATTAAAAAATGATTTTGAAGCTGTCTTAGGTGTGCTTTTTATGATGTCTTTTAAAATAGTCTTTAAGTCTTCATCAATGACACCATTACTATTTAGTGATAAATCTAATTGTTGATACAACTCTGAAGTCGGAATTGGATTAGCAACTGGCTGATTAGTTTCTGCTTCAAAAAGCGTGTCGCATAATTCAGAGAATAGGGTAATGTCATTTTGCATTTTAAAAAACGTTTAAAGAATATTGACTATAGAAGTGATATAGTCTAGCTTATTTAAAAAAGCTTTCAGAATTAATTAGAAATATTTGTTGAAGATGCTTCACCATAACCAATTAGTCGATCATAACGAGATCCAAGGTCTTTGTAGTAAACTAGTACTTTGTAGTTGTTTTCGGTTTGCCAAAAGTTGCCACTTATGGCTCCTTCGTCAATTGCACCAGATGCTCTGTCTACAACAACATACTTATAATTATAAAAACCTTGTTTTAAAAGTAGTACTTTCTCGTAATGTTGTCTTTCAGAATTGTATTCCATTTTAGTTAAGGGGTCAATAGCGAAAGCATTAAAATTACCATAAATATGAATGTCTTTATTTTTAATTTCGTCTTGCAATAATGAAAAATGAACCATAGTGTAGTCGGCTTCAACATCTACGTTCTCACTATCTATTGCGGTTACTAAGAAGTTTCCATTAATATCAGGATTATAAGTGTATGGTTTGTCTTTTCGAGATATATTAGTATAAAGATAATTATTGTAAAGGTCTTTGAGTTCAATAAATTGAACGCCAACATTTGCAGCTCTTACGTCTTTGTTTTCATAATTCCAATATTCATTACCTCCCCAAAAAGCAGATTCTGTGTCATAACGATATATAAGTTCGTTGCCTAAAGTGTATTGCGGCTTTAGATTTGAAATTGTGGTATTGAGGTTGTTATTCTGGATAATTAATGTTTTTATTGTTTCTAAAGGGTTATTTAAATTCATCCCGTCTGTAGAAATAACCATATCTACTGATTGCTTTTCTGATATTAATTTAACGTCTCTAGAACGTTTTATACTTACGCCAACATTAGCAATATCTTCATAGATCATAAATTTTCTGCTGAACATTAATTCATCATAATCATCATAAATAGAAATCATGTAGTTGCCACTTTTTAGTAAAGCAAGGGTATGGGTATTTGGTATGGTTAGGTTGTAATGAGAGTATATTTGATACGTATTAAACGAATTCTCGTATGTTAATATTCTTTGGTTATCTAGACCTTTAAGATATTCAGCCTTTACTAGGCTTGAAGGTGTCCAGTCAAATTCAAAATGTTCAATCACATAATAAAAATCTTCTTCGTCTGCAGTTAAAGCGTCAAACTCTAAGCCTAATGTTTCTCCTAGTTTTAATATAGGAAGTTGCCCTTGAGTTGTGTTACTATTAAATGTAATTGTCTTTATAAAATCTGGTGGATTCACTTCTTTAGCAACTTGAGAAAGCATTGCTGTTGGTATAATTATGAGTAAAATAAGGTTAAAAATATTTTTTTTCATCATAGATATTGTGCGAGATGTAAAGATAATCAAAATTCATGCCCATAAAACACGATGCTTATTTATAATGATTACAAATAAAAAAGAAGCGATATTTTGAGCCATTTTTCAGCATTAATTCGTAAATTTGCACGGATTTTTAGATAACTAATCTTTAGTATATGTCAAAAGACATCAGAATTAAAAAGGGTTTAGATATAAAGCTAATCGGCGAAGCCGAGAAAGCAACGGAAAATGCTATAATAAGTAATTCCTATTCTATAAGACCTGAAGACTTCCACAGTATTATTCCGAAATTAGTAGCCAAAGAAGGCACTCGTGTAAAAGCAGGTGAAACTTTATTTTACAATAAAGATAATGAGGCTATGAAGTTTGTTTCACCCGTTTCTGGTGAGATTACAGAGGTACAACGTGGACCAAGACGTCGCATAGACGCTATTAAAATTGTAGCAGATAAAGAGCAAACCTACGTTGATTTCGGTAAGTTTGATTTAGCATCTGACGCTGAAAAAACCAAAGCACATTTATTGGCTTCAGGTTGTTGGTCATTTATAAAACAACGTCCTTACGATGTTGTTGCAAATGCAAACAGCAATCCAAAAGCTATTTTTGTTTCTGGTTATGCAAGTGCGCCCTTAGCTGCTGATTTAGATTTTACATTGGCTGGTAAAGAAGCAGAATTACAAGCTGCAGTTACGGCATTATCTAAATTAACAGAAGGTAGTGTACATGTTTCAGTTGGTAAAAACTCCAATTCACCTTTAGCGAATTTAGATAACGCAACAACTCATAAAATTTCAGGGCCACATCCTTCTGGTAACGTAGGTACTTTAATTAATAAGGTGAGTCCTGTTAATAAAGGAGAAACAGTTTGGACAGTAAATGCACAAGACTTAGTGATAATAGGAGAACTATTATTAACTGGTAAGTTTAATGCAGAACGTATTGTAGCTTTAGCTGGTTCTTCAGTTAAAAAACCTAGATATTTTAGAACTAAGATAGGTTCCGAAATTGCAACTATGGTTTATGATAATGGTGTTGAAAGAGATGGTAACGACCGTATAATTTCGGGAAATGTATTAACTGGGAAGCAAGTAAGACCAGATGGTAATTTAGATTATTATAGTAATGTTATTACTGTGATACCTGAAGGAAATGATTACGAATTATTTGGATGGAATAAGCCAGTATTTAATAAAATTTCTACATCTAGAGCGTTAACTTTTTCATGGTTAAATCCTAAAAAGAAATACGATTTAACTACCAATACAAACGGTGAGCATAGAGCATTTGTTGTAACAGGAACGTACGAAGAAGTGTTTCCATTAGATATATATCCAATGCAGATATTAAAAGCTTGTATGTATCAAGATTTAGATGAAATGGAAGCTTTAGGTATGTACGAAGTTGCACCTGAAGATTTTGCATTAACAGAATTTGTTTGTGTGTCTAAACAACCACATCAAAAAATTATAAGAGAAGGATTAGACTTAATGCTAAAAGAGATAGGATAATGGGTTTAAAACAAAATTTACATAATTTTAAAGAGAAGAATAAAGATAAAAAGTGGTTGCCAGCGTTTTCTGCAATTCATACTTTTTTATTCTTGCCTAATGAGACCACTCATAACGGAACTCATATTAAAGCAGCCGATGATTTAAAGCGTACAATGAACACTGTTATCATGGCAATGGTTCCTTGTTTAATCTTTGGTATGTTTAATGCTGGTTATCAGCATTATTTAGCTTTTGGAGAAATTCAACAAGCAACAGGTGGTTTTTTAAGTTCAGAGTTCTGGACTTTAGATAACTTCTTAGTTGGTTTCTGGAAAGTGATTCCATTAGTAATCGTATCTTACGTGGTAGGATTAGCAATAGAGATTTTATTTGCTATGAAAAATAATCACGAAGTTGAAGAAGGGTATTTAGTTACTGGTATGTTAGTGCCATTAATTGTACCAATTGATACACCTTTATGGATGTTAGCTGTAGCAGTTGCCTTTGGTGTTGTTATTGGTAAAGAAGTTTTTGGAGGAACAGGAATGAATATTCTTAATCCTGCTTTAACAATCCGTGCTTTCTTATTCTTTGCATATCCAACATGGATGTCTGGTGATAAAGTTTGGGTACAAGGAGCAGTAGAACAAGATCAGTTAATTGCAGCAGGACAAAATGTAGACGCTATTTCTGGAGAAACAATATTAGGTAGTTTAGCTCAAGGGAAATCTGTAGGCTATGACGTAATGGATATGTTTTACGGATTAATACCTGGTTCAGTTGGTGAAACCTCTACACTATTAATATTATTAGGTGCATTATTCTTAATCTTTACTAAAATCGGAAGTTGGAGAATTATGCTTTCATCTGTAGTAGGTGCTTTAGTAATGGGTTTAATCTTCAACGGAGTTGTGAGCTCAGGTTGGATTACAGAGTCTAGTAAATTCTACGGGTTAATGAGTACAGAATTTTGGCATCATTTACTTATTGGTGGTTTTGCTTTTGGTACTGTATTTATGGCAACGGATCCTGTAACGGCATCTCAAACAACAAAAGGAAAGTGGATATATGGTTTCTTAGTAGGATTTATTTCTATTATGATTCGTGTATTCAACCCAGCATATCCAGAAGGTGTAATGTTAGCTATTCTATTAATGAATGTGTTTGCACCAACAATTGACCATTATGTGGTTCAAGGAAATGTAAAGAAAAGAATGAAACGTTTAAAAGCTAAAGTTGCATAACGATGGAAAATAGAACAGATAAAAATTCATATACTATAATTTTTGCCATAGCAATGGTATTAATCGTAGGTTCTTTATTAGCGTTTACAGCAGCTTCTTTAAAACCTACAATTACGGAAAACGAACGTATGGAAAAGCAGCAGAATATTCTGTATGCAATGGGAGTTAATGATAATGAAGAAGGAAGTGCTAATTTTATTTCAACGGATAAAGTTGCTGGTGAGTTTTCAAAATACATTCAAAAGCAATTAGTAATTGAAAATGGAAGTGCTTCAGAAAATAATCAAGCTTATTTAATTGATGTAAAAAAGGAGCAAACAAAAGCAAAATCTGGAGAAACAAGAAGATTGCCTTTATTTGTTGGAGAAAAGGATGGTAAAACATTTTATATCGCACCAATAAGAGGTAAAGGTCTTTGGGATGCCATTTGGGCTTATGTTGCAATGGATGAAAACATGGTTGTACAAGGTGCTTATTTTGACCACAAAGGAGAAACACCTGGTTTGGGAGCAAATATTAAGCAACGTTTTTTTATGGACGACTTTATAGGCGAACATTTATTAGATGCTTCAGGTAATTTTAAGGGAATTACAGTTGCAAAAGGTAATGCTGATCCTAAAAATTTAGATAAAACAGATAACGAGGTTGATGCGATTGCAGGTGCTACAATTACTGGTGATGGTGTTACAGCAATGATCAAAAAAGATTTGAAGCTATACTGGCCTTATTTTAAAACTTTAAAAAAATAATTTATGGGACTTTTATCAAAAAAAGACGCCAATTTAATATTAGATCCATTAGCAGATAATAACCCAATTACTATTCAAGTACTTGGTATCTGTTCTGCATTAGCAATTACAGCAGAGCTTAAAGCTTCTATTGTAATGGCAGTTTCTGTATTATTTGTTTTAGGAATAGGAAATGTAGTCATCTCTTTAATGAGAAATATTATTCCTTCAAAAATTAGAATTATTGTGCAACTTGTAGTTGTTGCTGCTTTAGTAATTATAGTGGATCAAGTTTTAAAAGCTTATGCTTATGAACTAAGTAAAACACTTTCGGTTTTTGTTGGATTGATTATTACTAACTGTATTATCATGGGACGTTTTGAAGCCTTTGCATTAGGAAATGGTCCTTGGAGGTCATTTTTAGATGGTATTGGTAATGCTGCTGGTTATGGTTTAATACTTATTATTGTAGGATTCTTTAGAGAGCTTTTAGGTTCTGGTACATTATTAGGATTTAAAGTTTTAGGAGACCCAATTGAAAAAACAGGATTGTATGCAATCGGTTATGAAAATAACGGTTTTATGTTATTATCTCCAATGGCATTAATAGTTGTAGGTATTATTATTTGGATACAACGTAGTAGAAACAAAGCATTAATAGAAGACTAACAATAGTCTGTAGTAAATGTCTATCTGAAGATTTTATACTGCAAACTTAAGACTTAAAAATATGGAACATATAGAATTATTTTTCAAATCGATATTTATAGATAACATGGTATTTGCAACATTCTTAGGAATGTGTTCTTACTTAGCTGTATCTAAAAAAGTATCAACAGCTGTTGGTCTTGGTGCTGCTGTAATATTTGTATTAGCAATTACGGTACCTTTAAACTGGTTGTTAGATCAGTATTTATTACAACCCGGAGCATTATCTTGGTTAGGTGAAGAATATGCTAGCTACGATTTAAGCTTCTTGTCTTTTATTATGTTTATTGCAACGATTGCTACTATGGTACAATTAGTTGAAATTATAGTTGAGAAATTTTCACCATCATTATATAACTCATTGGGTATATTTTTACCTTTAATTGCTGTAAACTGTGCCATTTTAGGTGGTTCGTTATTTATGCAGTCTAGAGAAATAGCAACATTAGGATTAGCCTTAAATTATGGTATTGGTTCTGGTATTGGATGGTTCTTAGCGATTTTAGCAATAGCAGCTATTAGAGAAAAAATTAGATATAGTAATGTACCACCAGCTTTAAGAGGTTTAGGTATTACATTTATTATAACTGGTTTAATGGCAATTGGGTTTATGAGCTTTGGTGGTATGTTAACTGGAGGTGATGAAGAAGCTAAGCCAGAAGAAACTTCTGCTGCAATAGAAGTTATAAAAGAGGATATTAAAAAAGAAGATGCTAAAGTTAAGTCTGACTTAGAAATAGCTGAAAATACAAACAAGTAATTGATTGATATGATAATATTAGCCGCAAGTACAATCGGAACTATAGTCGCAACAGTTGTAGCCTTTTTATTGGTAACATTATTGTTAGTAGCACTATTATTATTTGTAAAACAGAAATTATCACCTTCAGGACCTGTAAAGATTTTGATTAATGGTGAGCGTGAAATAGAAGTTGGTTCAGGAGGTACATTATTAAGTACTTTAGGTAGTCAAAAAATCTTCTTACCATCTGCATGTGGTGGTGGTGGAACTTGTATTCAATGTGAATGTCACGTTTTATCTGGAGGTGGAGAAGCACTTCCTACTGAGATTCCTCACTTTACTAGAAAAGAATTAGCTCATGGAGCACGTTTATCTTGTCAGGTAAAAGTAAAGCAGGATATGGAAATTACAATTCCAGAAGAAGTTTTCGGAATTAAGAAATGGGAAGCAACTGTAGTTTCAAACTATAATGTTGCTACATTTATTAAGGAATTTGTTGTTGAAATTCCTGAAGATATGAATTATAAAGCTGGTGGATATATTCAAATTGAAATTCCTAATTGTGAAATTAAATATTCAGACATGGATATTTCTGCACATCCAGAAGATCATCCAGGAGAGCCAAACAAATTTGAGGCAGATTGGGATAAATTTGGTTTACGTCCTTTAGTTATGAAGAATGAAGAGCTTGTTGAAAGAGCGTATTCTATGGCTTCTTATCCTGCTGAAGGAAGAAAAATTATGCTTAACGTTCGTGTTGCTACTCCTCCTTTTGATAGAGAGAAAGGTGGCTGGATGGATGTAAATCCAGGTGTCGCTTCTTCTTATATTTTCAATCAGAAAATAGGTGATAAAGTTACTATATCAGGACCTTATGGCGAATTCTTTATAAATGATTCTGATTCTGAAATGTTGTACGTTGGTGGTGGTGCTGGTATGGCTCCAATGCGTTCACATTTGTATGAATTATTTAGAACATTAAAAACAGGTCGTAAAGTAACATATTGGTATGGAGGACGTTCTAAAGCAGAATTATTCTATATCCACTATTTTAGAGCCTTAGAAAAAGATTTCCCGAACTTTAAGTTCTTTATTGCATTATCAGATCCAACTGAAGCTGATAACTGGAAACTTAAAGAAGATGTAAACGATGAATCTGGAGATGGATTTACCGGTTTTATTCACCAAGTAGTTATTGATCAGTATTTATCTAAACATGATTCACCAGAAGATATTGAATTATACTTCTGTGGACCGCCATTAATGAACCAAGCGGTTCAGAAAATGGGTGAAGATTTCGGAATTCCGGATGAACATATTAGATTTGATGACTTTGGAGGATAATCTACAATTATATATAAAAAAGCCAACTCAATTGAGTTGGCTTTTTTTATGTACATAATTTTAAGAATTTATGAGTCTTGAAGTTGTAATTGTTGTGGTTTAAAATTGAATAGGAGCGAGCAGTCCATAATGTTGTTTATATTGTCTAGTATACACAGTGTTTCAACTACTTTACACAACCCATCAAAAAGCACAGAGTTGTTAATTGTTTTTGGCTTATGTAATCGGTTATCAGTAGTCATGTGATACCCGCAACCTTTTAAAAAAGCACTTTCAATTTGAAGAAGTTCTATTGGAGTATAGCCATTTAATTTTCTTCCTAGATTCTGGTGAACCTTTCCAACATAATTTAATGTAATTGAACCATGTTTATCAGTTAAGTGTTGCCAATGGTCTTTGTTATCTAAAATGTTGCCAACGGCGCATTCCTTGCAATCATCAGGATTTAAAGTTTTATTATGAAAAGCGCTGTACAGTTTTGTAATGGCACGTTCAAACCTAGTCGAAGTTGTCATAATATTTAGAATCTTATTTCAAGAAAAGATAAGAAAAAATTATTTATACTCCATAATCAAAAACACAGCAGTCGTTTTACCAATATTTAAAACCTCGTGTGTGGTGATTTCATCGTTTCTAAAACTATAACCTGTCGGTACATTAACTTCTCTAGTACCAGAATTATCTTTTATTCTAAACTTTCCACCAGAGAGTGTATATCCAAAATGTGGGTTATGGTAATGTTCCTCATGCCCAATATTAGGTTCAAAAGTACATTTAAGCACTCTTAATTCTTGGTTTTCTTCTACAACCTCACAAACAGCATTACCGTCCCATCCAGCTTGTAAAGGGTCTGGTAATTGGCTTTTATTTTCGCAATTTACGGATAGAATAAACAGGCACAAACAAAGATTGAAGATTAGTTGTTTACTAGTCATTGAGCTATTGAATTTTTGGTAAATTTAAGAACTATATAACAAATCATTATTTTGTAACGTTTAGAACTTAAATTACTAATGGTTGCAACATTATCTTACTAAATGAAAAAAGGACTTCTCTTATTATTACTACTGTTTACTATTATAGTGTTGGCTTATCAACTTAAGCCAGTAAAGAAAGCTATAGAGACTGTTTCTGCTGTTATTGAAATACCAAATTTAATAGATAAGGATAGTTTAACTATTAGGTCTAGAGTTAACCTTCCTATTGGTTTTAAAAGGGTAGTATATAAATCAGGAAGTTTTGAGGAATACCTTCGTAATTATAAGTTGAAAGCATTTGGGAGTAAAATTATAAATTATGATGATACTAACTATTTCTGGCAAGGTGGTCATGTTGGTGTTTTAGAAATTCCTGTACCAAAAAATGGTTTGCAACAGTGTGCAGATGCATTAATAAGAGTTCGAAGTGAATATTTGTGGGACAATAATAGAAAAGACGAAATAGGATTTAATTTTACGTCAGGTCATTATTGCTCTTGGTTAAAATATGCGGAAGGGTATAGACCAATAATAAAAGGAAACAAAGTAACGTTTCATAAAACAACAAATGCCAATTCGTCTAAAGATAATTTTTATAAATACTTAAATTTAATCTACATGTATTCTGGTACTTTATCTCTTCACAATGAATTAAAACCAATTGAATCTAAAGATTTAAAAATTGGAGATATGCTTATAAAAGGTGGAAGTCCAGGACATATTGTTATGATATGCGATGAAGCTGTAAATGAAAATGGTGAAAAAATATTCTTGCTTTTTCAAGGTAACACACCAGCACAGAGTGTTCATTTGGTAAAGAACATAGAAGACTCTACTATTTCTCCGTGGTATCAATTAAAAGATGATGCCCAAATTTCTGTTTCAAATTATACTTTTGGAAGTGCCAAGTTTGTGAGATTTAAATAGCAACTTTGTATCTTTGCATTATGAGTAAACCACTTACACCTCAAGAACTACATAACTTAGCAATGAACCACGTTGGTAAAGACCTAGAGTCTCGTGGTTTCGAATTTGTAGCTATTAATAGTAAGCTTAAACGTCACCCACAATTTGTATGTTTAGATAAGAATAGTCAATACTTTTTTGTGGTTGTAAGAGCTGTGATATTACCTGAAAACCCAAATAATTATGATATTGTTTGGATGGAAACCTTTAGAAAGCATGCTTACGAAAAAGAAGCAAAAGTATTATATGCTGGTGTTGGTTTGGGAAATCCTGATGGTGAAGATTTACCATTGTATTTAAATCAAGAATATCTAATTGAGTATAATGGCGTACAAGTTATAGATATGAATTTGAATTAATTTCTAATCAGAAGCGAAAGACTTAATACAGTTGATATCAGATTTAAACTTATGAAAAAAATCGTTTACCTATTTCTAATTGCTCTGACTTTTTCTTGTCAGCAAGAACCTAAAAACACTAAACTTTCTGGTCAAGTTTTCGGCACCAGTTATAATATTCAATATTTTTCTGAAGACCATATTAATTATCAGAAACAGTTTGATAGTTTGTTTGCGGTTGTAAATAAATCGCTTTCTACCTACATTCCAGATTCTGATATATCTAAACTTAATAGAAATGAAATCACTAAAGTTGATAATCATTTTGAAAATGTTTTTAAAGCTTCAAAAATCATTTACAGAAAAACCGAAGGTGTTTTTGATCCAACTATAGGTAATGTTGTAAACGCATGGAATTTTGGGGCAGAAAAGGATAAATTTTTAACAGATAGCTCAACCATAGATCGATTAATGAAATTTGTCGGTTTTAACAAAGTTGGTATAGTCGATAAACATATTAAAAAGCAGCAAGAAAGTTATCTCGAGTTCAATGCTATAGCAAAAGGCTATGGAATTGATGTTATTGCTAATTTTTTAGAATCTAAAGGAATTGATAATTATTTAGTGGACATAGGAGGTGATTTAAGAACATCAGGATTAAATTTAGAAAGCAAAAAGGGCTGGGCAGTTGGTATTGATGACCCTAATTTTGATGGTAAGCAATCATACTCTAAAGTTATTGTTCTAAAAGAAGAAAGTATGGCTACTTCAGGAACCTACAGAAAGTTTAGAACTGATGACAACGGCAATCGCTATGCACATATTATTAATACAAAAACGGGTTATCCAACAAAAACAAATATTCTAAGTGTTTCTGTTATTGCGCCAGATTGTATGATGGCTGATGCGTACGCAACTGCCTTTCAGGCTATGGGAATTGATAAGGTTACTTGGTTTTTAAACTCTCATCCTGAGTTAAAAGCATATTTTATTTATGAAGATGAAGATAAAATCTTACAGACCTTAAGTTTAAATGGTTTTCCGGAATAGTTTATTAGAATTCCAGTGCGCTCACAATACACTTTGTTATTCCAAGTATAGTTTAAATGTAAACTTCGAGTTAGTCAAGGAATAGAAAGTGCTTTATTTATTCTTAAAATGCATTGGTCAATACCAATAACCAACCTACAACCAATAATAATCCTCCAATTGGTGTAATAGGCCCTAAAAAACGAAGTTTCTTTCCTTTAGCATCAGATAGAATCAATCCATAAATACTAAAAGAGAATAATGTAATGCCGATTGTGAAACACCAATACGTTGCTGAGGTTATATCGTTAGCATTAAGACCTAATGCGAGTAATACTATGGCATGATACATTTGGTATTTAACACCAACCTCAAAACTATGTAATTGATCCGTAGACAAAATTTTCTTTAACGCATGTGCGCCAAAAGCACCAAAAATCACAGATAACATTCCAAAAAAGGCACCTGTTGCAATAATAATTTGTTGTGTCATTTTTGTTTTTTTATTTATAAACCACAGGAATAATTTCACCTTTAGCTAAACAGTATTTTGTAATATCTTCTTCTGAAAGTTGAGCAGTGTAATCAATGTCTTCAACTTTAAAACCTACAGAGCGAAGTTTGTCAAAGTAATCTCTACCATAAACGCGTACATGATCATATTGTCCAAAAATTTTAGCACGTTCTGCTTTGTCAGTAATAGTATTATCTTCAAAAGTTTCAGCACGATTTAAATCTTGTGGAATCTGAAAAACACCGTAACCACCAGGTTTCATAACTCTGTATAACTCTTGCATTGCTTTGGTGTCATCTGGGATATGTTCTAACACATGGTTACAAAGAATTACATCATAACTGTTATCTTCAAACGGAAGGTCACAAATATCTGCTTTTACATCTGCGATTGGAGAGAGTAAATCAGTAGTTGTGTAGGAAATATTTTTAAGTGTTCTAAAACGTTTTAAAAAACATTGCTCCGGAGCAAAATGAAGCACTTTTTTTTCGTCCTTAAAAAAATCAGTTTCATTATTGAGATACAACCACAATAATCTATGCCTTTCTAAAGAAAGCGTAGAAGGTGAGAGCACATTGGGTCTTTGTTTGCCATAACCATATGGTAAAAAAGATTTAAAACTTTTACCATCAATTGGGTCTGTGTATTTATTGCCTTTTAAATAGAGCACCAATATTGGTCTAATAACATAGCTGAGTCTAATTAATAGAGGTCTTGGAATTGTGTTTAATATTATTTTGAATAGTTTTTTCAAAAGCTTAAATTTCAATTAGTTTTTTAGAATTTATTAATTCTTCTATACCATTCCAAAGTAAAATACGTTGTTGCAAAGCGTTTTTGGCAACCTCTAAAACATCATTCCATTTTGCGGAGTCGTCACCACAAAGTTCCTCAATCATTTTTAGTGATAATGGTCCATGTTCATCACCATCTAGTTCTATATGTCTTTTAAGATAATACGTTAACTTACTATATGTATTGTTGCTTGTTTTTGATTGATTTATAATTTGAAAAAACATATCTGGTATTAAATCTTCACGACCAAATGTAAAAGCAGAGGCTATTTTATGAGGTTCATTAGTATTAATAATATCAAAAGTAAAGTTGATAAATTTAGAAGTTTCTGAGATTAAACTAACGGCATTACTAGCATCCTTTATAAGTATGCCGTTTTGTATTTGTGTAATAAATTTTTCAATTTGAAACGTACTAGCATCGATTTGTTTCATGGCATCTAAATACATTCCAAAATGACTTTTAGGCTCCCCAAGTTCATTAATGTCACTTTCCTCCCCAAGTACTATTTCATTTATAAAACGAGATGTGGATGGATTTGAAACAGGTGTCCAAGGCAGTGTGGTAGTGGTTAAATGATTTTGAAGGGCTTTTAACAATGACATAAAATCCCAAACCGCAAAAACATGCTGTTCCATAAAAATCCTAATATCTTCAATAGAAGATAAGGTGCTATATAATTTATGATTGTTTAGTTCTTCTCTTAATAAAGCCAGTTCTTTCTCTAAATAATCTATGGTCATAAATAGTAATTAAAGTACTAAAGCTTTTTGTCTAAAAGCATCTTCTTCATTAGAGGTTATTCCTAATGCTTCGTGCACATATGCAAAAGTTGATAATATTTCAGGTTTACCATCTACAATAGCGATGTCATGTTCAAAATGTACACTTGGTTTGCCATCTTGTGTTACAATGGTCCAACCATCACTAAGTTGTTTTACTTTGTGAGTTCCCATATTTATCATTGGCTCAATAGCAACCACCATGCCTTCAATAAATTTCTTACCTCGACCTCTTTTTCCGTAGTTAGGCATTTCTGGGTCTTCATGCATTTTTTTACCTAAACCATGGCCAACTAATTCTCTAACCACACCATAACCTTGAGCTTCACAGAATTGTTGAATTGCAAAACCAACATCACCAACACGATTGCCGATTTTTAATTGTTCAATACCAACATACAAAGATTCTTTGGTTGTTTTAATTAGCTTTTTAGTTTCCTCATCTACGTTTCCGATTTCAAAAGTATAAGCATGATCGCCATAAAAACCATTCATAAAAGAACCACAATCTATAGAAACAATATCACCATCCTTTAACGGAATATCAGTAGGTAATCCATGTACAACCGCTTCATTTACACTACATAATAAAGTGGAAGGGCAATCGTAGAGTCCTTTAAATCCAGGTAAAGCACCATGGTCTCTAATAAATTCTTCTGCGATTTTATCTAAATGATTTGTGGTGACACCTTCTTTCGTTTCTTTTGCCAACATACCTAATGTTTTAGATACGATGAGTGCACTTTGACGCATTAATTCAATTTCTTCGGCTGTTTTTACTATAATCATGTTTCATTGTATTGAGCGGCAAAGATAGGCATTATAATATTTTAATTATTCCCGAAAACATGATAAATCACAGTTTCTAATTGAGATTTCTATTCTAGATTTGTAATCTAAAATTTGAAGAACCATGTATAAAACCGTTACAGCAGAAGAGGCCTTAAAAGTCGTGAAATCTAATGACCGTGTTTACATTCAAGCAGCTGCAGCAGCACCTCAAAGTCTTATTAAAGCGTTAACCGCAAGACATGAAGAATTGAGAAATGTAGAAGTTTGTCATTTACATACCGAAGGTGAAGCACCATATGCAAATCCTGAGCTTAGAGAGAGTTTTCATGTGAATTCATTTTTTATTGGAAAAAATGTAAGACATACTTTAAAAGCGGGTAACGGAACGTATACTCCAGTTTTTTTAAGTGAATTACCTAGACTTTTTCAACGAAGAATCATTAATCTCGATGTGGTTTTAATTCATGTTTCTGTACCAGATCGCCATGGTTATTGTTCGTTAGGAGTCGCTGTAGAAGCAATTTTAGCTGCTATAGATAATGCTAAGACTGTAATTGCTCAAGTAAATCCTCAAATGCCAAGGACTCATGGTGCTGGTGTTATTCATATTACTGAAATAGATTATTTTGTAGAATCTGATGAAGAAATCCCAACGCATCATATGGCTGAGCCAAATGCTGTTGAGACTAAAATTGGAAATTATGTGGCTGATTTAATTGAAGACAGAAGTACATTGCAAATGGGAATTGGCTCCATACCAAATGCTGTATTAAAAAGTCTTACAAGTCATAAAGATTTGGGTTTACATACAGAAATGTTTTCTGATGGTGTAATAGATTTAATATTGAATAATGTTATTAATGGTAATTATAAAAAGATTAATCGTGGTCGTGCACTTTCTACGTTTGTAATGGGCTCTAAGCGTTTATATGATTATGTAGACGACAATCCGTTTGTAGAAATGCGAGCTTCAAATTATACAAATAATGCAGCTTATATTAAACAAAACCCAAAAATGGTTGCTATAAATTCTGCGATTGAAGTTGATTTAACAGGACAAGTATGTGCTGATTCTATAGGTAGCAACATTTATTCTGGTGTTGGTGGACAAATGGATTTTATAAGAGGAGCATCGTTAAGTGAAGGAGGTAAGGCGATAATAGCACTTCCGTCTGTTACAAAAAATGGAGTGAGTAGAATTGTACCAATTTTAAAGCCAGGAGCAGGCGTTGTAACCACAAGAGCTCACGTGCAATATGTAGTTACTGAATATGGTGTTGCAAATTTATATGGTAAAACAATAAAACAACGCGTAGAGGCCTTAACCCGAGTTGCTCATCCTGATCACAGATTAAGTATAGATAAAGCGTATTTTGAAATGTTGTAGGTTAAATTAATAACTAACTATAATTTCCACCACTTCTTTTTAGGTGCTTTAATGTCTGGTTTTTCGTTGGTAATGATTTGATAAACTTCACCCCAACCTAAAATACCACCAATATTACGGTCGTCTATAAAAAGATCAGCGTGAATTTTTCGACTTCTACTGTAGTCATATTTTTCTTCAGGGAAGCTTGCATTTACGGCATAAAATTCTATTCCGTTTTCTTTACAGAAATCCACCGCTTCTTGCAGTTTAGAGCCACATCTGTAGGTCCAAAGTATGAGGCGATGACCATCTTCTTGTAATCGTTTTAAAGTTTCAAAAGCAAAAATGCGTGTTTTTCCAATTTTGGGGTAAGCATCATCTACTATGGTGCCATCAAAATCTACGGCTATAATTAATCTATTTTGAAAATTCATGCTATTCATCAATTGTAGGTTGGGACAAAGTTACAACAATATGAGTTTTACACCAATTTGAATATATAATGTTGTCTTAATTATAATGAATTCTTTTATATTATCTAGTATTAAAAATGCTTCATACAGACTTTGTACGTTAAAATTTTCAATTAGAAATAACGTTTAAAAAGATTTCAATTTTACAACATTATATATCCATAATGATATTTAAACTAGGGGTTTTTGTGTCATTGCCTCTGGTTGAGGTATTCCTATTAATTTTAAAATCGTTGGAGCTATATCTCCTAAAATTCCGTCTTTAACTGTTTTTAAGTCTTTGTCAATTAAAATAATAGGAACAGGGTTTGTTGTATGTGCTGTATTTGGAGATCCATCAGGATTTATCATTGTTTCACAATTACCATGATCCGCAATTAAAATAGTTGTATAATCATTTTCTAATGCAGTAGTAACTACACTTTTTACACATGCATCAACAGCTTCACAAGCTTTAATAGCAGCTGCCATCACACCAGTATGGCCAACCATATCTCCATTAGCAAAATTTAAACATACAAAATCAACGTCTCCTTTTTTAAGTTCAGGTACTAATGCATCTGTAAGTTCAAAAGCGCTCATTTCTGGTTTTAAATCGTAGGTGGCTACTTTTGGTGAGTTTCTTAATATTCTGGTTTCACCTTCAAATGGTTTTTCTTGTCCACCAGAAAAGAAAAATGTAACGTGAGGATACTTCTCAGTTTCAGCAATTCTTATTTGCTTTTTATGATGTTTTTCTAATACTTCACCTAAAGTGTCTGATAAGTTATCTTTATTAAAAACTACGTTTATACCTTTATAGTTATCATCATAATTAGTTAATGTAACATAATAGAGGCTTAATTTATGCATGTTCTGCTCATGAAAATCACTTTGGGAAAGCACTTCTGTTAATTGACGACCACGATCTGTTCTAAAGTTAAAGAATATAACAACGTCATCATCTTTAATAGTTGTAACAGGTTGGTTGTTGCTATCAGTAGCAATTAAAGGTTTTATAAATTCGTCGGTAACGCCATTATCGTAATTTGCTTTAATAGATTCTAAAACGTTTTGCGTTTTTTCACCTTCGCCATGTACCATACCGTCATAAGCTAATTTTACGCGCTCCCAACGTTTATCTCTATCCATTGCGTAATAACGACCAGTTACGGTTGCTAATTTTCCTGTGGTTTTCTTCATGTAATCTTCTAAATCAGAAATAAAACCATAGCCAGATTTTGGATCTACATCTCTTCCATCTGTAAAAGCATGTACAAAAACATTTTCTAAACCATAATCGTGAGTTGCATTAAGCAAACCGAAAAGATGGTTAATATGAGAATGTACACCTCCATTACTTACTAAACCTAATAAATGAATATTCTTGTTATTTGTTTTAGCATAAGCAAAGGCATCTTTTAATACCTTTTCTTCTCTAAGGGTTTTATTCTCAACAGCAAGGTTTATTTTTACTAAATCTTGGTATACAATTCTACCTGCACCTAGATTCATATGTCCAACTTCACTATTACCCATTTGTCCTTCTGGGAGGCCTACATGCAAACCATCAGTTCTTAAACTTGCGCTTGGATACTTAGTGTAAAGTGAATTTATAAATGGAATTTGTGCATTGTCTATTGCCGAAACTTTAGGGTCAGGAGATTTCCCCCAACCATCTAAAATCATTAAAATAACCTTCTTATTCATCTGTAAATATTTTATATATCAAAGATAATACATACATAACTATAACAATTCTGTATACTGAAAAAATTTAATGTATTTACTAAACTTTTAGCCTTGCTAAACAGTTGATATGCTATGTGATATATTTTATAATTTGACTAACGTATTTATTTTCAAAGTGTTAAATAAATGTTATAAAAAATATTTAGTGTAACAAAAGAAAAGAGATGTCGTCTATTTAGTATAATCAAAAAACAAATCAATTAAATTTAAAATCTTTCATCATGAAAAAATCAGTAGTAGTTTTAGCCTTAGCATTAGGCTTTTCAATCAGTAATTTAAATGCATCAAATGTTATTTTCTCTTTTGAAGTAGATAATGTAATTGTTCAAACCGAAGAGGTCAGTCCCTTATGTAAGGCAGTTGCCACAGGTAATACGGAAGAAGTAAAAAGATTAATAAAAAATGGAGCAGATGTTAACGCCAAATCTAATGGTATGATGCCTATTCATTATGCTGCAAAATATAACCGAGTAGAATTAATAAAGGTGTTAATTACGGCAGGTTCTAAGATACATGAGGCTTGCGATTTGGGTTATACAGCATTGAGACTTGCAGAAAATGCAAAAGCAGATGATGCAGCATTGTTCTTAAAACGTTTTAAAAGAAAGACTGCCTAGGAGTAGGCAATTATTTGAGTTAGTTAGTTATAAAAAGCGTCCATTAGGACGCTTTTTTATATTTAGCAATTGCTTCCCTAATTTTTTCTATTCTATTTTCTGGGTCAGGATGTGTGCTTTGCATTTCGGGTGTGCGATTAGGACCAGCCGCAGCTTTTAGAATTTCCATAACTCCAATCATTTCTTCTGGATTGTAACCAGCGTCTAACATGAACATAACTCCAAGTTCATCACTTTCTAATTCATCACCTCTTCCATTTTTAAGAAGTGACCCATTACCAATTTGTTGAGCAACTCCACCCATATCTATTGCAGAACTTCCCATAGCTAGAGTTTTCCAAAAGTTAGCATTTGTAATACGTTCGTTTGAGTGCTTTCCTAATACATGACCAATTTCATGACCAAGAACACCTGCTAATTGATCTTCGTTTTGAAGCTGTGAAAACAAAGCATAGGTTATAAATATCTGTCCACCAGGTAATGCAAAGGCATTGATGGTATTTTCATCAGCTAATAAATGAAATTCGTATTTATAAGGCGTATTTTTTGCTAAGCTATTGTTTACTAATTTGTTTCCAACATTATCCACCATTGCCTGATATTGGTTATTTGGATGTAATCCACCATGTTGTTGTGCCATACCTGGTGCACTTTGTAAACCAATGGCTATTTCTTCTTGTGGTGATAAGGATATGGCTTGTTTCTTCCCTGTAAAAGGATTAACTTCCTCTTGGCTGCACTTTCTTAAGAATGCAAAACCAGCTATGGCTATAAAAATTAAAATACGGACTTTAAAATTACCTCTTCTCATTATTTGTGTATTAATGCGTTCAATTTACAAAAGTTTGACACATAATTTAGACTAAAGTCATTGATTATGTATAAATAATTGAAATGTTTTCAAACTTAAACCGACTTGATTATCATATAAAAACTATACTTTTATTCTAATAATTTAAGATATGAGTTACCAATTCAAAATAATTTCTAATGAAGATTTAAATCAAATAATCCCAATGGTTTATGAGTTAAATGATGCAAAGGTTAGTGAAGCTGTATTGAAATCTAGATTTAATGAAATGAAACATCAAAATTATGAATGTGCTGTGATTTCAATAGGTAATGACTTGGTTGGAGTTAGTGGTTTATGGTTTTGTACCAGACATTATATGGGTAAATCTGTAGAATTAGACCATGTGTTTATTAAACCAGAACATAGAGGTAATGGTTTAGGGAAACAATTTATGGCTTGGGTAAATAACTATGTAAAAGAAAAAGGATGCAATTCTATAGAACTGAATACTTATGTTCAAAATTATCCTTCACATAAATTTTATTATAACGAAGGATTTGAAATTTTAGGTTATCATTTTCTAAAAAAGCTATAGTCTTATTTTAAAAACTCTAAATCTGTGTTTGTTCCGATTTCATAAGGTACTCTGCCGTATTCAAAAATTCGAGCATCTAAAGTTCCTTTTAAAGTTAGTTTTTTTCCTTCTACTGCAACCCAACTACCTTCGCGTAAACCAATAACGGGTTGGGTGTTAAATGCATGGAATTCTTTAATACGTGTTTCTCTAGTTTCTCCCATATGTTTACTTCCAACTATTGGATCTAAATAATGCGGATTTATGTTAAACGGAACTAAGCCTAAAGTTTTAAAACTTGGAGGATACATAATTGGCATATCGTTAGTTGTATTCATGGTTAAACCGCAAATATTACTTCCTGCACTTGTCCCTAAATAAGGAGTTCCATTATTTACAGCTGTTTTAATAGCAGCCAAAGCTTTCTTTTTATAAAGTTGAGAAACTAAAACAAACGTATTTCCTCCTCCAACAAAAATACCTTCTGCATTTTTTATAGCGTCTTCTGCGTTTTCAAATTGGTGTACTCCTTTAACTGTTTTACCAATAGATTTAAAGGCTTTTGATGCTATTGCTGTATAGTCATCATGCGAGATTCCTCCTGGTCTTGCATACGGAATGAACAAAATTTCATTTACAGATTTAAAGTGAATTTTTAGCTCGTCTAATAAATATTCTAGATAACCACTTCCATGGATGGTTGATGTACTTGCGATGATAATTGATTTCAAAATTTATTCTTTTTTGTCAAAGTATGAATTCTAAATAGAAACCAAAAATTAAACTAATAATTAATTCAGATAAATCATTTAACAAAAGTTTGACGGACTTTTTTATGTTATTAGAAATATAAAACCGAACTTTAAAGAACTAACTGAGATATTATGAAATCATTTTTACTTTTACTATGTTGTGTATGTACCTTATCTATTTATAGTCAAGATATTGAAAGGACTACTATAGATGGTAGAATTGTTGTAGCCTCTAACGATAAGGAAGGTGTAACTGTTTTTAACACGTCTTCTAACAAAGGTGCTATAACAGATGAAAACGGAACTTTTGAAATTGCAGTAGCTCTCAATGATGTCATTGAATTTGGAGCATTACAGTTTAAAGATTTTAGTGTAACCATTACAAATGAGGTTTTAGAATCTAAGCAATTAACGGTTCTTTTAGTAGAAGAAGTTAACAAGTTAGATGAGGTAGTTTTGTTACCATTTGGTCTTACAGGTAATTTGGATGCCGATTTAGAAAATGTGAGAACCTATAATGTAAGCTTAGATGCTGTTTATTTTGGGTTAGATCATATTGAAGATTTTGAGTTTACATCAGATTATAAAACTAAGGTAGATAACTTAGCTTTTAATGAGTATAATCCACACATGGAGAATATGCTTAATTTGGTTAATGTAGCCGGATTTTTAATGAAACAAATCATAAACATTGATGGTGTAAGTCTCGATAACATTAAATTTAAATCTGAAAAAGAAAAGCAACTTATTGAAAAGACACCTTTTAAACAAGCGTTAGACACATACAGTGTTAACTATATTCATACTAATTTCGATATTCCATTGAACCAAATTGAAGCGTTTACTGATTACGTTGAGAAGCAAGGCGTTGATGAAACTTTGTTTGAAGAAAACAAGGAATTACAATTACTAGAACGTATTTCTCAATTAAGTAAGTCATTCTTAAAAACGATTAGTGATCAAGATTAAGCCTATATTTTTTTTTACATTTATTTTAAGTTTAAGTATTCAAGCACAAACTAAAGAACTAAATGGTCAGCTTGTTGCCAATGACGAGGTAGATGGACTTCATATTCAAAATAAAACAGCTGCAAAATATACCATTTCTAATGAGGATGGGAGTTTTGTAATTCCTGCTAAAGTTTCAGATACACTAATAATTTCAGGTGTAAAGTATCAAATAAAAGAAGTAGTAATAACCGCTTCTATTATAGAATTAGGGCAATTTAATGTCCATTTAATTGAGAATGTTAGTGAGTTAAATGAAGTTGTTGTCGGTAAGATTTTAACGGGTAGTTTAGAGTCTGATATTTCAAATTCTGATGCAGAAACAGAAATTAATTTCTATGATTTAGGAATTCCTGGTTATAAGGGAAAACCATTAACACAGAATGAGCGTAAATTACATGATGCAGATGCTGGACCAATGGGTTATATCGGTTTAGGAGGAGGTGTAAACTTACATAAGTTGCTAAATAAAGTGAGTGGACGAACAAAAAAGTTAAAAGCTATTGTAGAGTTAGACGATAGAGATAAGTGTAGTAAAAGATTACGTGATGATTATGAATCTATTCTTTTTGAAAAAGACACATTAACCATAAGTTTAAGAACTGAGTACTTTTTATATTGCCAAGAAGACGAAGAATTCTTAAACTTGTGCAATGCAAAAAATGAAATAAAAATGCTCGAATTTTTGCAAGCCAAATTATTAGTCTACCAAGAAAACAGAAAAATTGTTTCAGAAGATTAGTTTTTGGAATACCTTTTGAATATCATAAAAAAAAATAGTAGCATATACATGAAATCATTACAAATATTAATTGCCTTTTTAATCCTTCCGTTGCTTGTTTCTAATACTGATAATCACGAATATTATGTAAGTGTTACACAGATTGAATATGTAGAAGAGCAACAATCACTTCAAATTATTAGTCAAATTTTTATTAATGATTTTGAAACTTTAATAAGAAGGCGTTACAACGAAACCATAACATTAGATTCTGAAAATGAGTCCGAAAAAATAGAGGTTTACATGAAACGTTATCTTAAAGATAAATTAAAAGTTAGCGTCAATGGAAACGCTCTTGATTTTAAGTTTATTGGAAAGGAATATAAGGATGACATTGCTTATTGTTATCTAGAGATTGAAAATGTTACAAATATTAAAACATTAGAGGTAACTAATCAGTTATTGTTTGATGTGTTCTCAGAACAACAAAATATTCTAAGAATGAAGTTATTGGGTAAAAACAGAAGTTTTCTTTTGGTGCCTGGTAATGCGTCTTGTTCGTTAAAGTTTTAAGTAAATTCTTTTTTAGCCGTTAGAAATTCTTAATTTAGGCTTCACTTTAAAACACAACTAATCTATTTATGAAAATTATTAAGTATTTCTTATGCGCTTTCCTATGCTCTTCATTCAGCATGTATGCTCAAGATGAGATAAAGGAAGAGCGCCAACCTGGTCACACTAACCAAAACAAGTTTAAGCAACTTTACGATGAGTTTGCAACGCCAAATATGTTTAGAACAGGCTCTGGAGCTCCAGGACCAGCATATTATCAGCAACAAGCAGATTACAAAATGGATATTGAAATCGATGATGTAAATGCAAAACTTTATGGTGACGAAACAATTACTTACACAAATAATTCACCTGACGATTTAAAATACCTTTGGGTACAGTTAGATCAAAATATGCGTTCTAGAGATTCTAAAACGCCACTTATTCGTTCTTCTGGTATTGGACCAGCGACATCATCTTCAGGTGCAGTAAAATCATATTTAAAAGAATCTTTTGATGGTGGTTTTCATATAGAGCACGTTAAAGATATAAATGGTAAAAATTTAGAACATACTATAAATAGCACCATGATGCGTGTTGAATTGCCAAGCGTTTTAAAATCTGGAAGTCAGTTTTCTTTTAAGATAAAATGGTGGTACAATATTAACGATCATGTTAAGGATGGTGGACGTTCTGGTTACGAGTATTTTGAAGAAAATGATAATCGTATCTATGTAATGGCTCAGTTTTATCCTCGTATGGCTGTTTATAATGATGTTGAAGGATGGCAGAATTCTCAATTTTGGGGACGCGATGAGTTTGCATTGCCATTTGGTGATTTTGATGTAAACATTACAGTGCCTGCCGATCACATCTTAGATGGTACAGGTTATTTAGTAAATCGTGAAGATGTATTTACAAAAGATATGATGAAGCGTTTTAAGAAAGCGAAAAAATCATACGATACACCTGTTATGATTGTAACGCAAGATGAAGCTGAAATTACAGAAAAGTCTAAGAGTAAAGATAAAAAGACTTGGAAGCTTTCTGCTCAGATGGTTCGTGATTTCGGATTTGCAACATCTCGTAAATTTTTATGGGATATGATGGCTGTAAAAATTGGAGACAAAGATGTAATGGCAGTTTCTTTATATTCTAAAGAAGGAAATCCGTTATGGGAACAATGGTCAACTAAAGCAGTTGCAAGTACATTAAAGTCGTATTCGCGTATGACGTTTGATTATCCTTACCACAAAGCAATTTCTGTACATGCACCAATGGGAATGGAGTATCCTATGATTTGTTACAATTTTGGTCGTCCAGATAAAGAAGGTAAATATTCAGATAGAACAAAATATGGAATGATTAGTGTTATTATTCACGAAGTTGGTCACAACTTTTTTCCAATGATTGTAAATAGTGATGAGCGCCAATGGACATGGATGGATGAAGGCCTAAATACTTTTGTTCAATATGTGGCAGAACAAGATTTTGGAGAATGGTATCCAAAAGCATTGTCTCCAAGTGATAAAGCCTATCCATCTCGACGTGGACCAGCTAAAAATATTGTAAGATATATGGGTGGAAATCAAGATTATATTGCGCCAATTATGACAAAAGGTTTAAATACGTACCAATTTGGTAATAACGCCTACAGTAAGCCAGCTACTGGATTAAATATGCTAAGAGAAACAATAATGGGTCGTGATCTATTTGATTATTCATTTAGAGAATATGCTAATCGTTGGATGTTTAAACACCCAACACCAGAGGATTTCTTCCGTACTATGGAAGATGCATCTGCAGTAGATTTAGATTGGTTTTGGAGAGGTTGGTTCTACACTACAGATTATACTGATATCGGAATTAAAGAAGTTAAGAAGTTTGCTGTATCTGCAACACCTAATGAAAATGGTAAGCAATTAGCTGAACGTTATAACAGAGATCCAAATAGCTTAGTTTATTTTATAGAAGAAGGTGGAGAAGGTTATGATGATGCTGTTAAAAAAGCAGAAGCTATTGATGAGGTGCTAACTGTAAAAGAATACATTATGGATAATTTTACACCTGCAGAACAAAAAGAGATGAAGGCGACACCTAAGTTTTTCTATGAAGTAACTTTTGATAAGCCAGGAGGATTAGTAATGCCAATTATTGTTGAGTTTACTTATGCAGATGGTACAACAGAGAAACAAACATATCCAGCTCAAATTTGGAGATACAATGATAAAGAAGTCAGTAAAGCAATTGCTTCTGAAAAAGAAATTATATCTATTGCTTTAGATCCAGATTTAGAGACAGCAGATGTAGATACTAGTAATAATGCTTGGCCAAAAGAAGCTAAGACAAGTGAATTTGATAAGTTTAAGAATAAAACAAAAGACTAAAACTTGTTATAAATTAAATTTAAGCCGATTATTTTATAATCGGCTTTTTTTATTTTCAATTTGAAGTGGTATAATCCACAAACTCAGTTTATATTTGCAATGTGATACATCAACTAACATTTTTATTTATTGGAGGGACAGAAATAGTATTTGTGCTATTGGTTGTTGTTCTTGTATTTGGTGCAGATAAGTTACCAGAAATAGCACGTGGTTTAGGTAAAGGTATGCGTCAAATAAAAGACGCAACAAATGACATTAAGCACGAAATTTCTAATAGTGCCAAAGAAAATAATATAATAGATACAGAGGTAACTCAAAATGTTAAGGAGGAACTTAATAAAGTAAAAGATGATTTAGAAGACTTCACAGGGTCATTAAAAAGAAATAAGTAATACTATTATTCTCGGGAATAGGTTCTTATTTTTATTGAAATCATAAATTAACTGATAAATTATTGCGTTTTATTTAATATATTTAGGAAATAATTAACCAACTAAATCATATTAAATGAAAAAAATGTACAGATTGGTAGTGCTAGTCTTGGCCATTACCGTAGTATCTTGTTCTAAAGATAACATTGTAGAATCTGAATCTGAGTCTCTTCAGTTTCCCGAAAATCCGTTAACAGTAGAAGAAATTAATCAACGTATTACCGAAAGTATTGAATCTACAGGTGATTTTGATTGGAATGAAGAAAATGCACATTTTCTATGGAGTGCGTTGTCTCATGGACAAAATGTTTTAACTATTGGCTACGGAAACGAAGGTCAGAGTTATAGTGAAGTTTTTGATGTTGAATTAGTTCGAAAAAAGAATAGTTTAATAAATCTTATTATGGCTGAAGAAGCTGTAAGTAAAGATGATTTTAAATTAAAAGAAGATGAGATTTTAACTGTATTTGATGCTGAGGTTACAAAACTTGAAACTATAATAGCCCTCAGAAAAAGTGAGTTTGTACGATATTTAGAACCTAACGGTTACAACTTGTACACTGCAGGTGCTGTTCAAAAATCTAGTTCAGGTTGTGATAAAAGTGCTGATTATATAAATCCTGCTCATTATACAACAACAACACCAAATAATGTACAAGTATCATGGCATTTTAACGAGCATAACATTGATGATGCTTGGAATTTGTCAACAGGATCAGGTGTTACTATTGGATTAATTGATACAGGTGTTTCAAAGTATCAATCACTCTTAACTTCGGCTGGTATAAATGATGGCTATTCTTCGGGTCGTTTTGTTCAGAAATACGGAACATTTATAGATTCTAATTGGTGGTGGTCTAGTAATTATGATGGTCCAGATGATAAATGTGGTCATGGAACCGCAATGGGTTCTACAATGGCATCTCCGAGAAATAATGATGGTATGCCAGTTGGTGTTGCGTATAATGCAAACTTAGTGGCTTATAGAGCAACGGAAGACGTGTTACTAAATGATTATCACGAAAGAAAAGGTGTTTCTAAAGCATTAACCCAATTAGGAAATAGGAGTGATGTAAAAATTATATCTATGTCAATAGGTTATGTGTGGTCTATAGGTAATATTAAAGATGCCGTTAAATATGCATATGGGAAAGGGAAATTAATTTTTGCTGCTGGCGGAACTTCTACGAGCTTCACAAATGGTTTTGGTGTAATTTTTCCTGCAACAATGAGTGAAACTGTAGCTGTAACAGGTGTTAATGACGGTAGTAATTACGAGCGTTGTGAAGTCTGTCATAGTGGAAGCAAAATAGATTTTACAATTATAATGGAAGGTGATAACAATACGAGTAAAGCACCTCCTGTATTAAATTTCTACAACGGTCAACGTCGTTATACTGGTGGTTCTTCTGCAGCGACAGCAACTACAGCTGGTATTGCAGCTTTAGTTTGGTCGAGATATCCAGGTTGGAGCAGAACGCAAGTACTTAATAGATTAAAACAATCTGCAGACCTTTATCCTTATAAGAGTAGCAGTTTCGGTTACGGAAATATTGATGCTTTGCAAGCTGTGCAATAAATATTGTAAATCATTCTAAACTATAAGTAAGCCTTACTAAACTATATTTAGTAAGGCTTACTTATACTATTTTATTATTGTTTTATGAAGCGTCTAAAACATGTTTCTCAAAAATTAAGTTGATTTCCTTTTCAGGGTTTTCAGTTAAACCAGAATGAGTTTTAGAGCTTTGTATGATTGTACTTCTTGAAGCTGCTAGCCACCTAAAGCGATCAGATAATTCAAATTGACCAATAACTCCTGCAGAAGCTTCTCCTTTACTAATTAATTCCCATGATTTTAAATACGCGTTAATAGCATCTAAATCTAATTCGCAAGAAAATGCATTCAGCTTTTTAGGATTGACATGAAATTTAACATCGAGAAATTTTTTTCGTTTAGAGAATAAAATAACACCAATATTAAAAAACTCTTCACGTTCTACTTTAGGAACAAGTCTAATTATGGCATATTCAAAAGTAACTTTATCTTGCATCTTCAGCTTCTTTAACTAATGAATCAATCTGTGAAAGTCTAGAGTTTAAATAATCGATATAGGCTGTTCTCATTTCATCTGGTGTTAACGTGTCAGATTTATTTATCAACCAGTCTTCAGGTATTTTATGTATAATATCTTTAACAATGTTCTTGTCTAATAAACTGAGGATTTCGGTAGATGCATCTTTTAAAAGTGTCGCACGTTCTAAAAGAACATGATCTTTAATAAGTGGAAATGTTCTGGTAAGATGATTTTTCCAAGTTGCCCAATTATGATGAAAATAGAAGCTTGCTCCATTATCTATTACCCATAATTCTTTATTCCAATTAAGTAAATTAGTGTTTTTAGCTGTTCTGTCAATGTTGCTAATAATACTATCAAGGAGTACAATTTTAGAAGACGTCATAGCATCAGCAACAGAAACAATTGGGTCAAAAGTTATAGAGCTACTTAGATAATGTAAGCCTAAATTGAGACCAACACTAAATTTTAGTAAATCTTGAATTTCTTCATCTGGTTCGGTTTTACTAAAAGAATCGTCTAAGTTCATAAATACAATCTCAGGAACTTTTAAACCAATAGCGCGCGCTAATTCTCCACCAATATATTCTGCAATTAATGCTTTTTTACCTTGGCCAGCACCTCTAAACTTTAAAACATAAAGAAAACCATCATCAGCTTCAACAATGGCAGGTAGAGAACCACCTTCTCTTAAAGGTGTAATGTATTTAACGACATCTACAGTTCTTATGTCAATTTTACTCATTGTACAGATTATAATTTTCTACTTATCGTCAATCCATCTCTTATAGGTAATAGAACAGTTTCAATCCGTTCATCATCTTTTAGAAGGGTATTGTAATCTAAAACAGCTTTAGTAGATTTATCTTTTTCGTCTAATGGCTCAACAACTTTTCCATGCCACAGTACATTATCTGATAGAATGATTCCGCCAGAATTTAATTTATCTATTATTAAATGAAAATAATTAGAATAGTTAGGTTTGTCTGCATCTATGAATATTAAATCGAAAGTTTGATTCAATTTTGGAATAATATCTAATGCACTACCTGTATGTTGAATGATTTGTTCACCAAATCCAGATTGGTCAAAATACTTCCTTTGAAAGTCAACCAATTCTTCATTGATATCAATAGTGTGAAGTTCACCACTCTTATCCAAACCTTCAGCTAAGCACAATGTTGAGTAACCTGTAAATGTTCCTAATTCTAAAATAGATTTAGGACGTATTAACTTAGAAATCATACTCAGTACACGACCTTGATATGGTCCACTGAGCATAATAGGTTGTAAAACCTTTTGATACGTTTCTCGTGTTAATTGTTGTAATAAGTCTGGCTCTTGTTCAGAGTGAGCTACAACGTAGTTGTCTAATTCTTCAGGCAAGAAAAACATATCTGTAAATATTTATATGAACTGAATAATGATACTATTCAGCTGTATCTTCCTTAGGTAATTCTAGTTCAGTTTCTTCAACTTCTGGTTTACCCATAAAGAATAAAACAGCTCCAACTACAACAAGTCCAATTTTTATTGCCCAAGCAGGTAATGTACCTAACTCATCAATCCATCCTAAAAATCTAATAGTCAATCCTAAGTATGGTAATACGATTAATGCAATACCAACGACTGCCAAGTAGCCTCCAATTTTTTTCATAATTTATTTAGTTGATTAGATTTTAAATATAGAAATAAAAAATTAATCGATAATATTTAAGACGTAATTCTTGTGATTAATTTTTGCTTTGCAGCTTCATCATCGCCACATAGCCACTGTATAACGTTATCTTCCCAAATAGCATCACCTTCGGTTTCTGTTATAATTTTTCTTTCTATAGCTAAGTCAATTATTTTACCTGGATAAGAGGATTGTTTTTCGCTTTCCATTTCACCTAGTGGGTAAGGGTCATCTAATCCCATAATAACCTGCTTAGAACCTTGATTTCTAATTAGTAATTCTAAGCCACCAGTATCATGTACTAAAGTGTCAAAGAAAATGTTTTTATGTCCAACGGCTTTTCTTGGGTGACTTTTGCCTTCAAACAAATCTGGTCTCCCATCAAAACCTTGTATACGTCTACCTAAATTAATTTGTGCTAATTGTCCACCATGAGCAAAACAAGTTCGCATATTAGGATATTTATCTTGGTAACCATTTAGAGTTAAAAAGTGATACGCATCTCCACATTGTGCTAACATCCATATGAGATGAAAGCGCCAAGATATGTTTTCTAGTTTTATGAATTTTTCACCATCGTAAGGGTGGATTTCAACTGCCAAATTATATTTATTGGCCATTTCAAAAATGGGTTCGTTTTCTTCATCAAAGATACAACGCCAAGTCCCAATAGAGTCCATATAATGCGTTGGTAAACACAATAGCTGCATGCCTAGAACTTCTACACAGCGTTCAATTTCCCAACATGCACTTCTTACAAAACCAGGATGAACAACAAAACCACATGTAAATTTATTAGGATGATTATGTTGCACTTTAGCATTAAAATCATTCTGAAAACGCAAAGCCTGTTTCATTTCTTCCACTCTTAAACCGTTTCCGTAGAGCTGAGATAAATTTAAAACTACTGCATGGTCAAGTTTATTACGTTCCATCCATTCCAGTTTTTCATCTAAGAAAAAACTAGAATCTGTAATAGGACGATTCCAGTCTTTTTGAAGCATGAATTTTCTATCCTTATCTACCCAGAAAATACCTTTATCTTTCATAAATTGAGGTATTTCTTCAGGATAGGGAAGAAGGTGAGAGTGTCCGTTTATTCTTAATTTGCGTTTTTCCATGGTATTGTCATTGCGAGGCTTTTGCCGTGGCAATCTATTTAATTAGAATATTTTTTTGATTACTAGCTTTGTTCTAAATAACAAAATGTTAATCAATTTGTACTTTCTTGGGTGGCTGCATCACTTGTCCACAATTTGGGCAACTGCGCTTATTTTCGTCATTGTAATAGTTGTCAAAAATTTTAGGCATATCTGTTTCTATGTTTTTTACCGTAAAATCTTCTTCATATAATTTTGTGGTACAATTTTCACAGAACCAAAGTAAAGCATCTTGCACACCTTTTTCTCTTGGGTATTCTATTACTAAGCCAACAGTGTTTGCGCCTCGTTGTGGTGAATGCGGAACTTTTGGAGGTAAAAGAAATATTTCACCTTCTCTAATATGAATGTCTTTAGGAGTGCCTTTATCAATAATTTTAAGCACCATGTCTCCTTCAATTTGGTGAAAGAATTCTGGTGTTTCATTATAATGATAATCTTTTCTGCTGTTAGGTCCACCAACAACCATCACAATATAATCACCATCTTTCCAAACCACTTTGTTACCAACTGGTGGTTTTAATAAATGACGATTTTCGTCTATCCATGCTTTGAAATTAATTGGAGGATATATTTTACTCATGATTTTGATTTTTTGACATTCCTGTGCAAACAGGAATCTATTGCGTTATTGTTTCCATTGTAGATTCCACAATAAATAAAGAATTACAAATCGATATAAAGTTACAAAGATTTTGTTCGTCCACCATCAACAGGAAGATTAATTCCGTTAATATAAGCAGCACGTTCACTTGCTAAAAAGGTAATAGCATCAGCTAATTCTTCTGGTTTAGCGAAACGTTTTGCAGGAACCGCATTTTTCATTGCATTAGCCGCTTCTTCTTCTGTGCTTCCAGATTTCGCAGATTTATTTTTAATAATTTGAGTTAATCGCTCGGTACCAGTTGCTCCTGGTAAAACGTTATTCACTGTAATGCCAAATTGGCCTAATTCATTGGCTAAGGTTTTACTCCAGTTGGCCACTGCACCACGAATGGTGTTACTAACACCTAAACCATCTAAAGGTTGTTTTACAGAGGTTGAAATCACATTGATGAGACGACCATAACCTTCAGCCTTCATGAATGGAACAACCGTTTGAACTAATACATGATTACATTTTAAATGCTGCGTAAAAGCAGATTCAAATTCGTCTAACTCTGCTGAAAAAACAGGACCTCCTTTTGGACCTCCTGTATTATTAACTAAAACATGAAACCCATGACGTTTAGAAACATAGTCTGATACTTTGGCTTTCAATTCCGTAGGATTTGAAAAATCAGCGACAATATAATCGTGTGGTCTTTGTTGCGGTAATTCGGCTAATGTAGCTTTTAACTTGTCTTCGTTTCTAGCAATTAGGGTTACTTGAACACCTTCTGCTGCTAAAGCTAGTGCTGTTGCTTTTCCTATTCCTGCTGTGCTTCCGCAGACGAGTGCATATTTGTTATTGAGGTTGAGATTCATTTTCTTTTTTTGATTTTGTTAAATAAGTTATTTTACTACTTAAAACTATAAGGGTTAATGCTATCGCCAAAGGTTTATCTTCAAACCAGTAATGATAAATTATTGCACCTATTATAAATGGAAGTTTGTAATTAATAATTTCGCTTAAGATTAGTAATATCCGTTTAATCGAACTTGGTAAAATTGAAATTATTTTTTCTCTAATTAATTCAATAAATATGTTTAAAAAATATACCGAGATGTAAATTAACAGGATTAGAATAATTAATTTTCCAATATTTATAAAATTATCAAAATTACTTTCGTTAAAAAGGTCAATTAAAAATTTGATGGAAAATACCATGACGAAAATAAATAAGACAGGTCTTAAAAATTTTGTCCAAACAAGCAATAAAAACTCTCTTCTGTTCAAGTTTAGTTAGTCTTCCGTTAATACTTTATACAAACATTTTTAGCTTCCGTAAAAAATCGCAAGGCTTCAAAACCACCTTCTCTACCAACACCTGAAGCTTTTACACCTCCAAAAGGCGTTCTTAAATCGCGCATCATCCAAGTATTTACCCAAACAATTCCTGCTTGTAATTGGTGACTTAGTTTCATGGTGCGTTTTAAATCATTGGTCCATAATGTCGCTGAAAGTCCGTATTTAACTTTGTTGGCCATTTCTAAAACTTCGTCTTCAGTATTGAATGGCATAATGGTGACGACAGGTCCAAAAATTTCTTCTTGGTTCACTCTGCAGTCGTCATTAGGAACTTCAATAACCGTTGGCTCTAAATAATAACCGTTTTCATAACCTTTAACGGTAACTTCATTACCACCGAATAACACAGTTCCATTTTCATTTTTAGCGATTTCAATATAGTCTTTGACTTTCTCTAAATGAGGCTTAGATACTAAAGCACCAATATTAGTGTCTTCGTTTGATGGATGCCCAATTTTTAACGCTTTTACTTTAGCGACAAAATCTGTTTTGAATTTTTCATAAATAGAGGCTTCTACAAAAACGCGACTGCCACATAAACAGATTTGCCCTTGATTAGCAAACGATGAACGAACCGTTGTATTCAGCATGTCTTCATAATCACAATCTGCAAAAATGATGTTTGGGTTTTTTCCTCCTAATTCTAAGGATAGTTTTTTAAATAGTGGAGCAGCTACTCTCGCAATATGTGCTCCTGTTGTTGTGCCACCAGTAAAACTTATCGCTTTAATATCCGGATGCTCCACAATTGCTTGTCCTGTTGAGCCTCCAAGTCCATGAACAATATTTAAAACGCCTTTGGGTAGACCTGCTTCATTACAAATTTCACCTAATAAATAAGCGGTCATTGGTGTCACTTCACTTGGTTTGGCAACGACGCAGTTTCCTGCAGCAATTGCTGGTGCAATTTTCCATGTAAATAAGTAGAGTGGAAGGTTCCAAGGTGAAATACAGCCTACAACACCAATGGGTTGGCGTAAGGTGTAATTTATGGCTTGTTGTCCTACGGATTCATGACTTTCACTTGCAAATTGTGTAATCGCATTTCCAAAGAATCTAAAGTTACTTGCAGCTCTTGGGATATCAACTCCTTTAGCTAAACTGACAGGTTTCCCGTTGTCTTTACTTTCTGCTTCTGCAAAATGCTGTAAGTTGGCTTCCAGTAATTCTGAAATTTTAATTAAGATTCTACTTCGTTCTTCTAGCGTCGTTTTACTCCAAGTTGGAAAAGCAGATTTTGCTGCGATATAGGCATTTTCAACATCTTCTTTTGATGAGTTAGGTATTTGTCCGTAAACTTCCCCATTAGATGGATTGTAGTTGTCTATCCAGTTATTGTTGATTGGATTGTGAAAGTTACCGTTTATGTAGTTTTTGATGTTCATGTGGTTTCAGATAAAAGGACCAAGATAATAGAGTCAAGATTTATAAGTCTACAATTCTTGGTTCTAGGTTCTTTAATCTTTTTTCTTATAAGCCATAACCTTTATCTCAACCACCAAATCTGGATGTGGTAATTGATGCACCGCAACTGTTGTTCTAGTTGGTCCTGTTTCTTTTTCAAAGAACTCTGCGTAAGCTTTGTTGTAATCGGCAAAGTCATTCATGTTGACCAAAAATGAGGTAACATCCACCACATCTTTTAAGCTCGCTCCAAGTTTTTGAAGATTCTTATCGATGTTTTTTAAGACTTCTTGGGTTTGTGTATAGGCATTTAGGCGTTTTGTTCCCATCTCGTCAATGATATCAACTCCTGCAATGGTGTTGTCTGATCGACGAGAACTTGTACCTGAAACGAAAATAAAATCTCCGACTTGTTTAACGTGTGGATAGGCTCCTCTTGGTGTTACTCCTGTTCCTGCAGAAGCAGGAATCTTATCATTTGTTTTACTCATGTTTTCTTTTTTACTTGTTCATTTTGTCTTGAAACAAAACGAACCAAAAATTCAAAACGATTTATTATGAAATTGCTAAAGCACCACTCGCTTTCGAAGCTACATACTTGAAGCTTCGCTTCGCAGTTTCGCTTCTTCGCTCTTTATTTCTGAAAATCGTTGCTTCCGATAATATCGGAATATGGGATATTAACTTTTGTTGATTTTTGTATTCTTCCCGAGTTATATTTTAATTTGTTGCTAACTGCTAACTGCTAACTGCTAACTGCTAACTGCTAGCTGCTAACTGCTAACTGCTAACTGCTAACTGCTATTGCAATCCCGCAATCCGATCGTCTTCTAAAATCGCTTCAGTTTCTACTTTTACTTTTTCTAAAATGTCTTTTAAATTATCTTCTGCTGAAATAATTTTATCTGTTAACATATTTAAAATAGCCTTGTCTTGTGCTCGTCCTCTTAACATCGCTTGTCTGTAACCAATGTTTTCATTAAAGGTAACCAAACTATATTTTGAAGAATAGGCATTAGGGAATTCTTTTTCTAAAGCCATTTCAATTTTTCGTTTTTCTTGAAATATTGGGTTCGCAACATGACCTTTCATTTCATGGAAATTGTCAATGGCTAAATCGGCAATGGCATCTGTATCTTTCTTTCTGTTTTTCTCGTAAGCTTCAAACGTAGCTTCCCAATTATCTAGATTTTGATCGAGAACTTTATCAAATTCAACCACATCTTCAAACGAAGCGTTCATCCCTTGACCATAAAATGGAACAATAGCATGTGCAGAATCTCCCATTAACAAAGTATTGCCTTTATAATGCCAAGGGGAACATTTTACGGTTCCTAAGGCTGCTGTTGGATTTGCGAAAAAATCATCCACCAAATTCGGCATAATTTCTAAGGCATCTGGAAATTCTTTTTGAAAGAATTCCGTTACCAATTCTGGTGTTGTTAAATTATTAAAATTGTATTCGCCTTCGCTGTAACTTAGAAATAAAGTGACTGTAAAACTACCGTCTAAATTGGGCAAAGCGATAAGCATAAAACTACTTCTTGGCCAAATATGTAATGCGTTTTTATAGGTTTTGTAACTGCCATCTTCTTTTGGTAAAAAGGTTAATTCCTTATAACCATGACTTAAATAGTCTTGAGAAAAACTAAAAAGGAATTTCTTCCCTAAATAATAGCTTTTTCGTAATGCTGAGCCTGCTCCATCTGTGGCAATTATGCAATCTGCATCTTCAATAAATTCTTCTTTAGAATTGTAATCTTGAAATGTAGCTGTGGTGTTTTCAAAATCTACAGAGTTGCATTTTTTATTGAAATGAATAGAGACATTGTCATGCTTTTCGGCTTCGTCTAGCAATAAACCATTTAATTCACCTCTAGAAATGGAATTGATATATTCGTAATCCCTTCCGCTGTAATTAGATAAAAACGTGTTGCCTTCTTTGTCGTGAATCATTCTTCCGTTCATAGGAATACATAATTCTTTCACTTTATCTTCAATACCAACGAGTTTCATGGCTTTATTTCCGCGGTCTGAAAATGCTAAATTGATTGAACGACCTGCAGAAATATCTGTAGTTCTTAAATCTGGACGCATTTCGTAAACATTGACGTTGTAGCCTCTTTGTCCTAGTCTTAATGCTAATAGGCTTCCGCAAAGTCCTGCTCCGATGATTAGTATGTTTTGTTGTTTCTTCATAGTATTCTGTCTGGTCGAGCGCAGTCGAGACCTAATTTGACCTCTCGACTGCGCTCGAGGTGACATTTAGTTTTTATTCAAAATAACTTTCATCTTTTCAACCATCAAATAAACATCTTCAAATGAATTATACAATGGTACTGGTGCGCATCTAATGACATCTGGTTCTCTCCAATCGCTAATGACTCCGGCTTCGGTTAATTTATCGTGTAATGATTTATCAGCGTTTAAAACTTGAATAGATAACTGACAACCGCGTTCATCAGGATTTTCTGGTGTGATAATTCTTATGGTATCTTCTCCTAAGTCTTTCAGTAAAAACTCGAAATATCCAGTTAGTTTTTTCGATTTTTTAATCACTTTATCAATGCCAACTTCATGAAACATATCCAATGAGGCTTTTATGGCAGCCATAGATAAAATTGGTGGATTACTTAATTGCCAACCTTCGGCTCCTGGTAAAACATCAAATTCGTGTCGCATATTAAAACGCGTGTCTTTATTGTGGCTCCACCAACCTGTAAATCGGTTGAGGTCTTTGTCGTAAGCATGTCGCTCGTGGACAAAACAACCAGACAAACTTCCTGGTCCGGAATTCATGTATTTGTACGTACACCATACGGCAAAATCGGCTCCAGAATTATGTAAGTCTAAATTGACGTTTCCGGCACCATGTGCACAATCAAAACCGACTTTACAACCATAGCTGTGTCCTAAGTCTGTTATACGTTTAAAATCGAAAAACTGACCAGTGTAATAATTTACACCTCCAATCATTATTAATGCAATTTCTTTACCGTGAGTTTTAAGAATGCCTTCTAAATCTTCATAATTTAATAATTCTTCACCTTCTCTTGGTTTCCAAAGAATTAAACCTTCCTTGTCATCATAACCATGATGGCGTAATTGCGATTCTACAGCATATTTATCAGAAGGGAAGGCATCACTTTCAATGAGAATTTTATAACGTTCTTTAGTTGGTTTGTAAAACGAAGCCATCATAAAATGAATATTCGCTGTTAAGGAATTCATCGTAACAACTTCAATAGGTTTTGCTCCAACCAGTTTTGCTGTTGCTTCAGCTAAAAATTCATGATAAGGTAACCAAGGGTTTTTGGCATCTGTATGTCCTTCTACACCAAGGTTTGCCCAATCTTCTAATTCTTGATTGATATAAGCTTTTGTTGATTTTGGTTGCAAACCAAGTGAATTTCCGCAGAGGTAAATTAGTTCATTTCCGTTTTTGTCTTTTGGGATATGAAATTGTTTTCTATACTGAGATAATTCGTCTATAGCGTCTTGTTTTTTTGCGTAATCAAGACCGGGTTGATAGTTGGACAATTTGAAAGGTTTTTCGGTTTGTAACAAAAATAGCATAATTATATGATATTTCCGTTAATCGATTAATGTAGAAAGTAGTAGAGAATTAAATAGAATTAAATAGTTTTGTGCATATCTTTCAGGCTAAATTTATAGTCAATAATTATTTTATATATGCTAAAGAAACTATGGTCTTCATATCACCAATGGTATATTGAATATAGTGGGTTCTCTAAAGGAATCAAACAAGATGACTTGTCTTATTTTAGGGATAAACTATTTATCTCTATTTTAATATTAATTCTTCCAATTGGCTTAATTTCTTACATTCCGAGTGCTATTATTGGCATCATACTAGGGAAATGGTTTGTTTTTTATGTAGATACGATTGCTTTTTTTCTTATTTGCTTTTTGTTTTTTAATAATAAAATGAGTTTAAGCTTAAAGAAGATGATTTTTTCAGCTAATTTATTTTTGTTGTCATTTGCTCTTCTGCTATATGTAGGTTTGGAAAGTAGCAATGGTCTGCTTTTATTTATGCTTTGTGTTTTAGTAACACTATACAGCGGAAAAAAAGCAGGTATTAAAACGGTTGTTTATTCAGGATTTGCATATTTATTAATTGCTATAAGTTTCTATTTTAAAATAGTTGACTTGACGGTTTTTAAAGACGAAGTATTTGAAGTCATTGGAATTGTGTTTATTAATAATATTCTATTTATTTTGATGACTGTACTTTCAGTTTCATTTTTAGTTGATCGTTTGCATAATGCGCTATTAAAAGAAAATCAATTACAAGAGGTGCTTATAGAAAAACATAAAAATGTATTAATAGCAAAGGAAAGAGCAGAGCAATCCGATCAGTTAAAATCTGCCTTTTTAGCAAATATTAGCCATGAGGTAAGAACACCTATGTATGGTATTTTAGGGTCAGCAGAGCTTTTAAAGGATTATGAAGCTGATAACGATAAGGATTTTAAAGAGTTTGTAAGCATTATAGAACAAAATGGATCAAAGCTACTTGATGTTATTTCTGGGATATTAAACATTTCTGAAATTGAAACAGGAGTAATGAGAATTAATGTAAGTAAGTTTAATATTAATGATACTATTACTACAGTTTATGAACAGTTTTTACCTGAAGCAGAACTTAAAGAAGTACAATTTAGTATTGTAAATAAAATATCGGACGCGCACAAGATAATTCAATCTGATCAAGCTAAAATTGCTATTATATTAAAGAAGTTAATTGAAAATGCTATTAAGTTTACGTCAAAAGGCGATAAGATTATATTAAACGCAGCATTTGATGATTTACGGTGTCATTTTTCAATAGAGGATACAGGAATTGGTGTGCCAGAAGATAAAATAGATACCATTTTCAATCCTTTTTATCAAGTAGATATTACGAATAAAAATGCGTTACATGGTTCTGGTATTGGCTTATCTATAGCTAAAGCTTATGTTAAATTATTAGGCGGAAATTTAACGCTAGAAAGTAATGAAGGCGAAGGTTCTACCTTTATGTTTAGTATTGTTTCAGATTTAGAAAATAACTACAAAAAAAAGTAGATTAAAAATTAATTTTATAAAAGAATAAAGCACTTCCATTAAAAAATAAAAGTGCTTTAATATATGTAGGCGCCAAAAGGCGGAAAATGTAAGCTATGCATACTTAATACGCGAATCTTACATTATAGAATGCAAAAATAGGTTATATTTTTATTCATCCAAAATAATACTAATATCAGTAAAATTTAGATTCCATATACCATCTGCCATTTTATGGTCTGTAGCAATTTTAATTCCTTTGTAATCTTGGTAATTTTCAAAAGTTGTGGTTAGCGATGGTTCTTTAGAATTACCTTTTCTAAAAATCCATTCTTGTATTAAATAACTGTCATTAAAATAAATATCGTAAGCATCTCCAGGTGTATAACCACCTTCGTTAGGATAAGTAATAGTTATTAAATTTAATTCGGTTTTACTAATTGGTGCTTCAGTTTTTGTTTGTTCTGAAATGGTTGCAGTAGTATCCCAAATCAATTGAAAAGGTACTAGTAACCAGTATTTATCGTTAATAAAACCTTTGTCTAAATCAATAGTTGTTGAGTCTACTTTAAGTCTATCAATAGCAACTATAGAATCTCCACCTGTAGAAAAAATAACTTTATGGTCTTTTGGATTCCATGACCAGATTCTTTGAGAGTGGCTATTTTCTGTATCTACATTAAACGTAAAATTTATTTGTTTTACATTTTGCCAGTTTTCAAAACCATGAGCATTGGCTATTTTTTTAGCAGTAGATAATTCTTTTTGCTCTTGCTTAGTCATAGTATTTTCTTTGTCAGGTTTACAATTAAATACAAGGATTAAACAGATTAAACTTAGATATAATGGCTTCATATTAAAAGATGTTTTAAATTACATGCTAAATTAACCAACCATGAAAGATAACACGAATTATTTTGAAGTTAATAGAGCTACTTGGAATAAAAAAGTTGCGATACATTCACAAAGCGAAATGTATGATTTAGATGCTTTTAAGAAAGGAAAATCGTCACTGATGCCTTATGAATTGAAAGCATTAGGAAATGTGAAAGATAAATTTCTATTGCATTTACAATGCCATTTTGGGCAAGATACGTTGAGTTGGAGTAGAATGGGAGCGAAGTGTGTTGGTGTAGATTTGAGCGACGAAGGTGTGAAATTAGCAAAGCAGTTAAATACAGAATTGGGGCTTAACGCTGAGTTTGTATGTTGTAATGTTTTAGATACATCGGAGCACGTTATTGAAACCTTTGATATTGTGTTTACAAGTTATGGAACCATAGGATGGTTGCCAGATTTAAAGCCATGGGCCAAAATGATTGCTGAGCGCTTAAAGGTTGGAGGAATCTTCTATATTGTAGAATTTCATCCTATTGCCTGGATGTTTGATTATACGGATGGTAAGTCTGAAATGAAATATCATTACAGCCAAGATGATGTGATTTATGACGAGTACGAAGGTACTTATGCTAATCAAGATTCAAAAATGATAAGTAAGGAATATGGCTGGAACCATGGTTTAAGCGAAGTTGTAAATTCTCTTATTGAAGCAGGCTTAACAATAGATTGTCTTAATGAATACGATGAAAGTCCTTATGATGTTTTTCCAGATTTAGTAAAAACAGATTCAGAAATGTATAAAATAAAAGACCAAAAATTCCCAATGATTTTTGAGTTGAAGGCAACAAAAAAATAAATAAAAAAGCCTGAACATCTGTTCAGGCTTTTTATTAATGCTTCTCGTCTTCCTTTAATAATTCAGGAAATTTTGCTTTAAATTTATTTAATCTAGGTATAGAAACATTTCTTATATAGCCTTGATTTGGATGAAGTCTTTCATAATTTTGGTGATAATCTTCACCAACCCAAAATTTTTGAAAAGGATAAACTTCTGCTGCAATTGTTGCATCTAATTCTTTAGCTAAAGCAGCTTTTTTATCTTCAATAATTTTCTTCTGTTCGTCGTTTTGGTAAAAAATAATAGAACGGTATTGTGAGCCATGGTCTGGTCCTTGTCCATTAACTTGTGTTGGATTTTGCGAACCGAAATAAACATCAACGAGTTCTGAGAAACTGATAATTTCTGGATCGTAGATAATCTCAACAGCCTCTGCATGTCCTGTTTTACCAGTATTACTTGCTTCGTAAGTTGGGTTTTCTGTAAATCCGCCAGCATAACCAGAAATAGATTTGTCAACACCTTTAACACTTTCAAAAATAGCTTCAACACACCAAAAACAGCCACTAGCAAAATAGGCTCTTGCTTTTCCGTCTTTTAAAGGAACAGCAACTGGTTCGGCATCAATAACAGCCTTTTGTTCTGGATTCACTTGTGCTTGATTATGGCAACTAAATAGTAAGGTAATAGTTAAAATTGATAGTAACTTTTTCATATTTAAAATTTTTCTTTTTTGTCGTCTTAAGTTACAAATCCTTAATACCAACTCTTCTAAAATTTTCTTAAATAAAAAAAGCCTTTGCATTGCAAAGGCTTAAATCTAATATGTATTGAAGTATTACTTGCTAAGTTTAGCGAATAATTTATTCATTTTTACTTTTTCTTCTTCAGCTAATGCAGCATCAACTAAGATACGTCCACTATGCTCATCAGTAATTACTTTCTTACGAGAAGCAATTTCTACTTGTACTTGTGGTGGAATAGTAAAGAAAGATCCTCCAGAAGCACCACGCTCAATAGCAACAACAGCTAAACCATTTTTAACGTTGTTTCTAATTCTAAGGTATGCTTTAACTAAACGGTCATCAATTTTCTTCTGAAAATCTAAAGACTTACTGTTAAGTGCCTCTTCTTCTTTTTCAGTTTCCTTCAAAATTTCGTTAAGCTCTCCTTTTTTGTGCTTTAAATGTGCATTACGGTCTTTTAGACGGTCTTTAGTTTCAGAAATCACTACTTTTTTCTGCTCTATTTGCGCCTTAAATTCTTTAATGTGCTTTTCAGCTAATTGAATTTCTAATTCTTGGAATTCAACTTCTTTCGTCAATGAGTTATATTCTCTGTTATTTCTAACATTCTTTTGTTGCTCACTGTATTTTTTAATTAAAGTTTTTGCTTCTTCAATTAAGTTTTTCTTTCCTTTAATTTCGTCATCAATAATAGTTAAGCTATCATTTAGCTTCTCCATTCTTAAGTTAAGTCCTTCAACTTCGTCTTCTAAATCTCTAACTTCTAAAGGAAGCTCACCTCTGACATTTCTTATTTCATCTACTCTAGAGTCAATTAATTGTAAATCATATAGTGCTCTCAATCGCTCTTCAACAGAAACTTCAGCTTTTTTTGCCATAATTATAAATACTTTATCGGATTTGTATTTGTCTTTGATAAAATGATTGCAAAATTAGTGATTTTTTTTGAGAGATAGTCTACTAAAAACGATTTTGTGAACTGTTCGCTTTCATAATGACCAATATCTGCTAATACGATACTGTTTTCCGCACTAAAAAAGTCATGGTATTTTAAGTCTGCTGTTATTAAAAGGTCAGCATTAGCAGCCTTTGCAGCAGAAATAGCAAAACTACCAGAACCACCTAATACAGCTATTCGTTTAATCGGTTTATTTAAAGATTTAGAATGCCTTACACAGTCCGTTTGCATCTTAGATTTAATATATTTTAAGCAATCTTCTGTTTCCATGCTGTTTTTAAGCTCACCAATCATTCCCATACCAATATGCTGATTGGCGTTTTCTAAAGTTGAAATTTCATAGGCAACTTCCTCATAAGGATGCGCTTCAAACAAAGATTTTAAAACTTTTGATTCTAAATGCTTCTGAAAAGTTACTGAAATAGCGGTTTCCTTTTCCTTATGTAGTTGTCCTCTTTCTCCAATAACAGGATTAGAGTCTTCGTTACCTAGGTAAGTGCCTTCTCCATCTACATTAAAACTGCAAGATTCGTAGTTACCTATACTACCTGCACCAACTTTAAATAAAGCGAATCTTAAAGCTTCAGCATTAGATTTAGGAACATAGGTTTGTAATTTTTTTATGGTACCAGATTGCGGAATTAAGATTTTTTTATTAGTTAATTCTAATTGATTGCAAATAATAGAATTTACGCCTTGAAACGCATTGTCTAAAGCTGTATGAATAGAGAATATAGCAATGTTGTTTTTAATTGCTTTAATGACAACACGCTCTACATACGTTTTTCCTGTTATTTTTTTTAAACCAGAAAATATTATAGGATGGAAGCTCACTATAAGGTTACAGTTATTCTCAATGGCTTCATCCACAACTGCTTCAAGCGTATCTAGTGTGACAAGAATTCCTGAAACTTTCTCATTTTTGTCACCAACAAGAAGCCCAACGTTATCAAAATCTTCAGCATATGCTAAAGGTGCTAAGTTGTGCAAGTGATTAATTACATCTTGTATAATCATAAGTGTATATTTGTTTCAAAAATAATATAATTTAGTCATCGTGAACTTCATCCGTATCATATTGTTTCCTGTTGTGCCAATTTACTACCTCATTACATGGTTAAGAAATTGGTTGTATGATACAGGAATAAAAACGTCTAAGTCTTATGATTTCCCTGTAATATGTGTTGGAAACCTAAGTACTGGTGGAACTGGCAAAACACCAATGATTGAGTATTTAATTCGTTTGTTAAAAGACGAAAAATCCATAGCCACATTAAGTAGAGGCTATAAACGAAAAACAAACGGATTTGTTTTAGCGGACGAAAATGCTAATTCAGATACTATTGGAGACGAACCATTTCAGTTTCATAGAAAATTTAAAAATATTACGGTTGCTGTAGATTCGGATAGGCAAAATGGAATTTCAGAACTAAGAAGTTTAAACGTACAACCTGAAGTTGTTTTATTAGATGATGCTTTTCAGCATAGAAGAGTTAAAGCAGGTTTTAATATTATGTTAGCCGCATATAATAATCTTTATTATAAGGATTGGGTTTTACCAACCGGAAACTTACGTGAACCAAGATCTGGCGCAAAACGATCAGATGTGATTGTAGTTACAAAATGTGATAAAGATATTTCGGAAGCTGAAAGGCAAAAGATTTCTTCTAAAATAAAATTGACAGGGAACCAGCAATTATTTTTTAGTTACGTTGATTATGCTACAAAAGTAATATCAGAATCAGCTGAATTAGAATTGAAAGACTTACCAGAGTTTACGTTGGTTACAGGAATTGCCAATGCTAAGCCATTAGTAGATTTTTTAAATGAAAAGGGATTGATTTTTAATCACTTAGAGTATAGTGATCATTATAATTTTAAGGTTTCGGATATTGAAACTATAGCTTCAAACGATTTAATAATTACAACGGAAAAGGATTTTGTGCGCTTATCGGATAATGAGGAGTTAAAAAGTAAATTATACTATTTACCTATTCAAATAAAAATATATAAATCATCAGCGTTTAATAAAACTGTACTTGAGTTTATTAATTAAAGTAACTCGAGACTATTTTTTCACCAGAAAGTGCTGCATGTAATTTAGTTTCAAAATCATCTTGTTTAAATGGTTTAGAAATAATATCATTAAAACCAGCTTCGCCAAACTCGTGCATTTTGTCTTCTAATGTTACTGCTGTAAGTGCAAAAATGGTCAGTTCTTTATCGAATGTTCTAATGATTTTAGTAGCCTCTAATCCACTAATTCCTGGCATGTGTATGTCCATTAAAACAACATCGTATACTTCTTCTTTTACTTTCTCTACTGCAGCTTCACCATTATCTACTACATCACAATATAGATTCATTTTATTTAGAATCTTTTTTGTAATCATTTGATTGATTTTGTTGTCTTCTACAATAAGAATTTTAACGTTACTTAAATCCAAACTCTCCATCTTATTAACTTTTTTAACTTCTTGTTTTTTAGGTTTATCGGCTTCTTTGTCATATTCTAAAGGAATTTCAAAAAAGAATGTTGTGCCTTTACCAAGTTCACTCTTTAGATAGATTTTTCCTTTTAAAATTTGAATAAGTCCTTTTACAATTGATAAACCAAGACCTGTGCCACCATATTTTCTGTTAATTTGAACAGAACCTTGAGAGAAACTCTCAAACATGTGATCTTGTTTTTCTTTTGTAATACCAATACCATTATCTTCAATTTCAAAGCGCAGTTTGTACTTGCCATTTTGTTGGTCTAATTTGTGCGCTCTCACCCAGATGTCGCCATCTTTTGTGAATTTAATAGCATTTCCAAGTAGGTTAATTAAGATTTGGGAAATCTTTAGTTGATCGCCAATAAAGGTTTCTGGCAATCCTTGTTCATATTCAAAATGTATTTTGGTATTCTGATCATTAGCAGAATTACTTAGAGCAGAGATTACATTTTCTAATTTACTTTTTAGGTTGAAATTTTCTGGGTCTATTTCAACTTTATTGGCTTCAATTTTATTGATTTGAAGTATATCATTAATGAAGGTTAGTAGGTAATCTCCAGAAAATTTAAGTGATTTTAAATGTGGTATTTGATGCTCTTTTGGATCTTCATCTAAAAGCATATTAGTTAAACCAGTTACAGCATATAATGGTGTACGCAACTCATGGGTAACTGTAGATAAAAAGTTGGCTTTCGTTTTTGAGGCTAATTCTGCTTTTTCCTTTGCAACAATAAGTTCATCATTCTTTTTATGAAGCATAGTATTGGTGTTTAACCTAATATTATTGTTTTTATATAGCGATAAGGTTAATAAGGATAATATGGTGATTAAAGCAATACTTAAAATAGTTGTGATTCTTGTAAACGCACTTTCTGCATTTACTTCTTCAATTTGCGCTTTTAATTGTGCGTTTTCAGCATCTTTATATTTACTAATGTATTGTCCAGACATTCCTGGAGGTAAGTTTTGACGCTTAACGTTTAAGATAGAATCGGATAATTGAATATGCTTCTTTATAGATTCATACGAGCTTTTATAGTCTCCATTCTTTTGATGTATTTCACTAAGCGTAATATAGGCTTCGTTTACATTCTCTAAGTTTTTGTTTTTTTGAGCAATGGTTAGACCTTCTTCTGCTTCTAATAACGCTATTTTATCTTGGTTTAAAGCACTAGAAACTTTTGCACTTTGTATTAATGCACTACTTAAACGATCTTCTTGGCTATATTTTTTTGCTATAACTATCGTCTTCTCTAACTCTGATTTAGCTTCTTCATACCGTTTTTGAGCGATGTAAACTTTTGCTTCATTTAGTGTTACATCAGAAATGTAAGGTTCTAAATCTTCTTGTTCAAATAAGGTTTTAGAAGAATTAAAATATTCTAGGGCGTACTCGTATTCTTCCATTGTACTATGAATAACACCTTTAATATTATAAGTGATGGCTAAATTAGCATAGTCGTCATTACCGCGTTGAATTTGTATAGCTTTATGAAGGGATAGGTTTGCTTGATCAGGTTTATTTACTAAGAATTGAACCTTTGCAATCTTGGTATGTATTTTACCTTGATTTATTTTGTCATCAATTTTTTCTGCAATAATTAAGGATTTATCTAGATTATCTTGAGCATTATAGTATTGACCACGATCACTATCTATTTTAGCTTGAACTAAATGATTTTGAAGCCTTAACGCCAAAACGTCTGTATCCTCTACGCTATCTTGTTGCGCAAAAATAAGACTGCAAAAACATGCTAAAAATACAAATATGTAATATTTGAAAAGGGACATTCAGCTCAATTAAATTCAAGCAAATATAATTATTTATTCGATAAAAGCTATTATTTCACCGATAAATTGCACAATAGGTCTAAAATTCTGGAACTATAACCAGTTTCATTATCATACCAACCTACTATTTTTACCATGTTACCAATAACCGAAGTCATTTGAGAATCAAAGATGCAAGAATGCGGATTACCTACAATATCTATAGATACAATTGGATCCTCAGTATACTCTAAAATTCCTTTTAATTGATTCTCTGCAGCTTCTTTAAAAATAGTGTTTACTTTTTCGATTGTAGTTGGTTTTTCAACATTAATAGTAATATCAGTTAAAGAACCATTTGCCACAGGAACTCTAATACCACAACCACCTATAACATTAGATAAATCTGGGAAGATTTTTGTCAATGCTTTTGCTGCACCTGTTGTTGTAGGCACAATAGATTGTCCTGCTGCTCTAGCACGTCTAAGGTCTTTATGAGGTTGATCATGTAAACTTTGATCAGTAGTGTAAGAATGAATAGTGGTAATATAAGCTTGCTTAATACCAAGGTGCTCTTTAATTAAAGCAATCATTGGTGCTGCATTATTTGTAGTACAAGAAGCATTAGAGATAATAGTTTCTGTGCCATCTAATGCTTTGTCATTAACTCCTAAAACAATAGTTTTTATATCATCTTCTAAAGCAGGAACTGATAAGATAACACGTTTTGCACCATTATTAATATGTTGTTGGAGTTCTTGTTTCGTTTTGAATTTACCAGTAGATTCTATAACAAAATCTGGTTTTACTTGAGACCAATCTATATTTTTTGGGTGAGACCCTCTATATAGAGGAATAGAAACATTATTAATTACGATATTATTGTCATCATGAGAAACCGTTTCATTTAATACACCATGTATGCTATCGTATTTTAATAAATGACTTAATGTTCTAGAATCTGCTAAATCATTTATAGCAACGACTTGGATGTTTGGGTTTTGCAAAGTAAGTCTTAAAACACGACGACCAATTCTTCCGAATCCATTAATGGCAACCGTAATCATTAATTAATGTGTTTTTGAGCTTTGTAAGATGATCTTACTAATGCACTACTTTCAACATGTCTAAAGCCTAATTCTAAACCAATTTCTTCATATTCTCTAAATTGATCAGGGTTTATAAATTGTTGCACAGGTAAATGCTTTTTACTTGGTTGTAAGTATTGACCAATGGTAACAACATCCACATCATTCGCCTTTAAATCGTGAAGGGTTTGAATAACTTCTTCGCGTTTTTCACCAAGACCTAACATAATACCAGATTTAGTTCTGCGTTGTCCTTGTGATTTTAAATATTTTAAAACACCTAAACTACGATCATATTGCGCTTGTATTCTTACATCTCGTGTTAAACGCCTAACCGTTTCAATGTTATGCGAAACCACTTCTGGTGCTACATCTATGATTCTGTCTATGTGTTTTTCAACGCCTTGAAAATCTGGAATAAGTGTTTCTAAAGTTGTTTCAGGATTCATACGACGAACAGCCTTAACAGTTTCTGCCCACATAATGCTTCCCATATCTTTAAGGTCATCGCGATCAACACTCGTTAATACGGCATGTTTAATTTGCATCAATTTTATAGAACGTGATACTTTTTCTGGTTCGTCCCAATCAACACTCTCTGGTCTGCCCGTTTTTACACCACAGAACCCACAAGAACGTGTACAAACATTTCCTAAAATCATAAATGTTGCAGTACCTTCTCCCCAACATTCACCCATATTTGGGCAACTTCCAGACGTACAAATTGTGTTTAACTTGTATTTGTCTACAAGAGATCTAAGTTCTGTATATTTTTTGCCTGTCGGTAATTTTACTCTTAACCATTTTGGCTTGCGTTCTGGTAAAATATTTGATGCGACTTTGGTTTCCATGCGGTTTTCAATTTCTCAAGGCAAAGATACGAAGTAAATAATAAAAATAATAGATTGAATTGATGGAAGACAAATAAGAAATTGAAGTAGTTTCTCTTTTGAAAATAAGTTAGATGCTATGTTTTAATAGCGCCATGATTAGGCTTTTGTGATAATTGCAGCCAATAGCTTTTTAGCTCTTAGTAGTTTAACCTTCACATTATTAATTGGTTCTTTAAGCTCTTCTGAAATTTCCTTATAACTTAATTCTTGAAAATATCTCAAATTAATCACTTCTTGATAATGTGGTTTTAGCTTTTTAATATCTCTAAGTAGTTTGGCTAAATTTTGTTCTGTGATAATTTTATCCTCTGGTGTAGGAGAATCATCAACAATTTGAAAGTAATTATCATCATCATCCTTGGATGTATTGTTGATAGTTCTTTTTTGCTTTCTTACTAAATCAATATGAATATTTTTAGAAATGGTAATAAGCCATGTTTTAAACTTATACTCTTCGTTATAAGTATCAATCTTATCAAAAGCTTTTGAAAAAGTTTGAATTGTTATGTCTTCAGCATCGTTTTCGTTCAGAGTTCGTTGCAATTGAAAGGCATAAACATCATTCCAAAACTTATCTAGGAGAAATTTAAATGCAATTTGTTCTTTGTTTTTGGCTTTGTTAATGGCTTCTTTTACTTCCAATGTTTTGGCTTAGATATCTTATTAGCAATAAAGATACTTAATTGTGTAGTAATTAAAAATAATTCTAAAATAGGAGCAAGGAAAACAAGGTCTGTTTCTTCAAATTTTTTGGCTGTAAATCCAAAACAAAGCGATTGAATAACAAATCGTATACCAATTAGACCAACCATCCATTGCCAAGAAAAGCCAATTGATAGTAATATAATACTTAACGTCCAAAATAATAATTGACTCACATAGAAAAGTCCTAACAGAAATTGATGTTTAAATTTGTATAGTCTGGCAGTACTAATATGTCTTCTTTTTTGAAGTATCCAAGCTCTATATGACGTTTTCGGTTCAGAAATTGTAAAGCTTTCTTTAGAAAAACATAATGCAGTGTTTGAAGAGTTTGCGACTTCGTTTATAAATAAATCATCGTCACCAGATTTAATTGACATATGGTTATTAAAACCACAATTATTAAAGAATAATTCTTTTCTGTAAGCCATATTACGGCCAACTCCCATATATGGCAATCCTAGTTCTGCATAAGAAAAATACTGAAGTGCAGTCATTACGGTTTCAAATCGTATGAGCTTATTTAAGAATGAATATTTCTTCTTTGCGTAACCACCATAACCTAAAACAATGGATTCTTTATTAGAAAAATGACCACTCATTTGTATTAGCCAATGGTTAGAAGCAGGTATGCAATCTGCGTCTGTAAAGACTAAAAAATCGTTGCTAGAGGCTTTTATACCTAATGCTAATGCGTATTTTTTATTTCCCCAAAATGCTTCATTACTTTTTACATCAACAAGTTTTATGTTTTTGTTTTCTGAAGCAAAAGTCTGCATTATTTCTAATGTATTATCACTAGAACTATCGTTAACAAGTACGATTTCGAAATTAGAGTAGTCTTGGTTTAATATTGAAGGTAAATTTTTAGCTAAATTTTTTGCTTCATTTTTAGCACATATAATTATAGAAACGGGAATTTGTTTTCTTAATCGTGTCTCTGCTCGTTTTATAGAAAAAGAAAATAAAAAACTAATATAAAAAATAAGTTGTATTGCCACTACTGCAATAAATGCATAGAACAGTATTGTGATAAGTGTCATTAAGGCTTAAGAATGTTGAGGTTCACTACAGTCTTTATATTGCTCTGGTGTTTTTCCACAAAAACCACAAGATTCACCAGTTTTGTTAAGCATTGGGTTTTGGCTTGCGCAAGTACCAGCAAATTTTCCATCTTTTTTAGCCCATATTTTTATTGCAATACCTCCTACTGCTAAAGCTAATAAACCTATTGTAAGTAATAATAATTTCATTTACTGATGTCTTTTTTTGTTTTCAAATGGAACATCTGCAACAATCATTTCTACTATAAATGATTATTATGTTAATAATGTTTCATTTTAATTCTTAAGTACAATGCAAAGATAATGCTTTTCCATTTATTATCCACTTGATTTTTTGTTGTGACTTAAGTCTTTGGTTACGTGTCTTATTACTATTATTAACTAATTAATATATCAATTATGAAAAAATTATTTGCAGAATTCTTCGGAACATTTTGGCTTGTATTTGGCGGTTGTGGTAGTGCGATTTTCGCTGCTGGGTTCCCAGAATTAGGAATCGGCTTTGCAGGCGTTGCTTTGGCATTTGGTCTTACAGTATTAACTATGGCTTTTGCTGTTGGGCATATTTCGGGAGGTCATTTTAATCCTGCTGTGTCTATTGGTCTTTGGGCTGGTGGAAAATTTGATGCTAAAGATTTACCTGGCTATATTATAGCTCAAGTTGTTGGCGCTATTGCAGCAGCAGGAGTGTTGTATTTAATCGTTTCAGGGAAATCTGATTTTGAAACCGTTGGTGGTTTTGCAGCTAATGGATATGATTCTTTATCTCCAGGTGGTTATAGTATGGTTTCTGCTCTAGTCGCTGAGGTTGTTTTAACTGCTTTCTTTTTAATGGTAATTCTTGGAAGCACAAACTTTAGAGCTCCTAAAGGTTTCGCTCCAATTGCTATAGGTTTAGCATTAACTTTAATTCACTTAATTAGTATTCCAATTACAAATACATCCGTAAATCCTGCTAGGTCTTTAAGTCAAGCGATTTTTGCTGATGGTGCTTATTTATCCCAAGTTTGGTTGTTTTGGGTTGCTCCAATATTAGGTGCTATTATTGGTGGTATAGTTCACAAAACTTTATTCGAAAAAGAATAGGTTTTATATCTAAATAAAAAAGAGGCGCAATATTAATATTGCGCCTCTTTTTTTTATAATTATATGTTTTAAAACAAAATTCTAATTTTCATCTTTTAACGAAATTTCAGCAACTGCAGTATCATTTTCTGTTGTGCTATCTTTAGATTTTATTTTGATGCTCAATGCTAATGCATCTTCCATGTATGGTATTTGCTTAAGCTTACGGTCAGATTCATCTAGTATTCCTAAATTAACCATTTTGTCTTGCATTTCAGCCCAGATTTCATAATGTTGTTCTTCTGGCAATTGAGGTAACGTAATTACATCAATCATTGACGTTTTTTCAATGGGATTTATGTATGCTACTGTTTTTAAGTTTTTAGCACGCTCGTTACCGTTGATGACGTATTTTTTTGCGTCAGGATTATTAAGTTTTAATAACTCTCTAGATAATTCATCTAATTTAGAGTTGTTAGTTTCGATATCACTACGTAGATCATAAATTTCTTCAACAACAACATTGTTTTCGTTGTTTAATTGCATGTTTTTCTGATAAAGCATAAATGATGTTGTAGCAAATAAAATGGCAGCTGCACTAGCAGCAATACTCAACCAAGATGTTTTTCTGCTTTGTACCAATTGAATTACTTTGGTATCATTAGTTTCATCTAAAGATTCTAAAATGTCATCTAAAATATAGTTAGGTATATCAACCGCACCTGCTTTCGCTATAATTTCTAAGTTATCTTGAAGTTTTTCAAAAGCTTCTTCTGCTTCAGGATAATTTGAAATAAAATGTTCCACCTCCTTAGTTTCTTCTAAAGAAGTATCTCCAACCAAATACTTTTTAAGTAGGTTAGAGTTTAAAAAAGTATGTAATTTTTTTTCCATGATTAACTATTTTCAGGATCGTAAACCTTTTTAAGTTCGCGTAGTCCTATTTTTAATCTAGATTTAATTGTACCAAGCGGAATCTCTAATTCGTCACTAGCTTCTTGCTGTGTCATTCCTTGAAAAAATAGAGCGTCTAACACTATTTGGTATTTTTCTTCTAGTCTCCCAACATGTTCTTTGATGTCCATAACATCTTGGTTTAAATTAGATGTTGGTAAGATATATACGTCAGAATTATCAATTTGGACTTCTTTATGGTAACGATTATTAAAACTTCTTAGTTTATCAATAGCTGTGTTTCTGGCAATACGAAATAACCAAGTAAATAGTTTTGCTTTTGAAGCATCGTATTTTGAAGCATTTTTCCATACCTTAATGAATGTTTCTTGCAAGGCGTCTTGCGCAATTTCTTCATTAATAGTGATTTTTAAAATAACACCATAAAGGCTATTAGAGTAATTTTCGTAAAGTAGATTTAATGCACGCTTATCTCCTTTCTGGAGTAAGTTGATTATTTTTTTCTCTATTGGTGTTATACTCAAAGTGTTAAATTTTATTTTTTTTCTGTTTTAGAAGTCCAAAAAGGGTTTATGAACGTAAATATAATTAAATACACCATATATAGGTGCCCTCAATATAGTTTTAGAATGGTTTTTACTTCACAGGAGGTTGATTAATAGCATTTTCAAACAAAATTATTCTAAAATCAAAAGTCCCAATCTCAAATTGGGACTTTTGTTTTATATAGTATTAACTTCCATTTCAATCTCAATATTAAAAATCCTTTTAACAGTGAGTTGAATCAGTTGTGCTAGTTCAAAAATTTCTTTTCCTGTTGCATTACCATAATTAACTAAAACTAAGGCTTGTTTATTATGCACACCATAATTATTTATGCGTTTGCCTTTAAAACCTGCTTTTTCAATGAGCCAGCCAGCAGGAATTTTTACAGCACTTTCAGATATTTTATAAGAAGGTACTTCCGGAAAATTAAGTTCTAAATCAGCAAATGCTTCCGCTGTAATAATTGGGTTTTTAAAAAAACTACCACTGTTACCAATTTCTTTTGGGTCTGGTAATTTGCTTTGCCTTATGGCAATAACTGCATCAGATATATTTTGAATTGTTGGCGTTTTAATTCCGTTTACTTCTAATTCATTGGTAATTACACCATAACCTGTGTGTAATTGATGATTGTTTTTAGTTAATTCAATATTTACACTAGTAATTATATATTGCCCTTTTAATTCTTGTTTAAAAATCGATTCTCTATAACCAAAATTACAGTCTGACTTTGTGAAAGTTCTCTTCGTTTGATCGTCAATATTTATGGCTTCGCAACTTAAAAACACATCTTTTAATTCTACACCATACGCACCAATATTCTGAATAGGAGCTGTACCAATATTACCAGGGATAAGGGATAAATTTTCTATGCCTCCATAATTATATTCTAAACACCAAAGTACAAAATTGTGCCAGTTTTCTCCAGCCATAGCTTTTATTACCACTGTGTTTTCTGTAGAGCTAACGACTTCGATGCCTTTTAAATTAATATGTAGGACCAAAGCTTCAATATCTTTAGTAAGCAACATATTACTTCCGCCACCTAAAATGAATAAAGGATTTGAATGATATTCTTTTAAAACATTATGGAGTTCCTTAATAGAGCTAACATCACAATACGATTGTGCCTTGGCATCTATGCCAAAAGTGTTAAACTGTTTTAAAGAAGCATTTTTAATTATGTTCATTAGTCCTTGTATACTTTTAGAGCCTCTTTTAAAATTTTAACTGAAGTTCTTAAACTTTCTTCGTTTAAAACGTATGCGATTCTTATTTGATTTAAACCAACTCCAGGAGTAGAGTAGAAGCCTGCTGCAGGAGCAACCATTACTGTGTCATTGTTATAATCGAAAGATTCTAATAACCACTTAGCAAAGTCGTCAGAGTTTTTTACTGGCAACTCCGCAATACAATAAAATGCACCATTTGGTTTGGCTACTTTTACACCCTCAATTTTTTCTAATTCTTCAATTAAAATATTTCTACGTTTTACGTATTCTTCCTTTACATCATCAAAATAGCTTTGAGGCGTGTCTAATGCTGCTTCACTTGCTATTTGAGCTAAAGTAGGAGGACTCAGCCTTGCCTGAGCAAATTTTAAAGATGTTTTTATAAGGTCTTTGTTCTTAGAAACTAAATAACCAATACGAGCGCCACACATACTGTAGCGTTTAGAAACAGAATCAATAACTATCGCGTGTTCTTCTAAGCCAGGTTCTTGTAAAATGGAATAATGTTCAATGCCATCGTATACAAATTCTCTATATACTTCATCAGCAATTAAAAACAAATCGTGTTTTTTAACTATGGCAGCTAATTGTTTTATTTCTTCCTTAGAATATAAATAACCTGTAGGGTTTCCTGGATTACAGATTAGAATAGCTTTGGTTTTTGGTGTGATTAATTTTTCAAATTCTTCAATTGGAGGCAATGCAAAATTATCTTCAATTTTTGAAATTACAGGTACAACATTAACACCAGAAGCTGTTGAAAATCCATTATAGTTAGCGTAAAATGGCTCCGGAATTATAATTTCATCATCCTCATCCATTATACTACCAAAAGCAAATAATAACGCTTCACTTCCTCCTGTTGTTACAATTATATCATTGTGAGTAACATTGATATTGTTACGTTTATAATATTCAGCAATCTTAATTCTGTAAGTTTCAGAACCTTCAGATCTTGAATAAGCGAGGATATCTATATTACTAACTTTAACTGCATCTAAAGCTATTTTTGGTGTTTTTATATCTGGCTGACCAATATTAAGATAGTAAACATTTTTACCTTCTTTATGAGCTGCTTCGGCATATGGCACCAATTTTCTAATTGGTGATTCTGGCATGCTGATGCCTTTGTTTGATATTTTTGGCATTTGGTATCGGTTTTAAAATGCTAAGGTCTGAAAATTCTAATGTAAATATGAAATAAAATCACAAAAAAAAGAGTCCTCAAATTTGAGGACTCTTTGATTTTTTTTAAGTATGTATTGATTATTCTTCAATCAAACTTTTACTTTTCTTTTCTAAAACACTTGTCTTATTAGGGTCTACAACCATACCCTTAATTCTAAGAGCTACAGTTGGCGTTTCTGCATTAGAATAAACTGTTATCGTTTTTGCGATTTTGTTTAATCTGCTTGTGTTATATTTTACAACGATCGTACCAGATTCTCCTGGTAAGATTGCTTCTTTTGGCCAGCTAGGAACTGTACAACCGCAAGTTGACTTTGCATTAGTAATAACTAAAGGAGCATCACCAGTGTTAGTAAACTCAAATGTTCTTTTTCCATCAGCACCTTTTTCAATAGTACCGTAATCGATCACATCAGTCTTAAATTCTATTTTTGCTTTTGTTTCTTGTGCAAAAGCTCCTATAGTCATTAGACCTACAAATAATACTGCAAATAAATTTTTCATCATTTTTATTTTAAAATTGATTATTCAAAACTAGTTACTTTTTCATTCCAAACAAAATTTATTAGACGTAATACCTTGTATTTAACAGAATTTATGGTTTCTGTATATATATTGTTACTCTAATAATTTTTCGAAATAGGAATTATAAGTACTTTTGTCAGTTATATTACAAAAACAATACCAAACATGGACATCCCATTAAAATATAATGCATTATCAGTAGAGAATAAGTGGTACGACTACTGGATGGAACATAAATACTTTCATTCTACACCAGATGATAGAGAACCTTATACCATTGTAATTCCGCCACCAAATGTTACAGGAATTTTGCATATGGGTCATATGTTAAACAATACTATTCAAGATGTGTTAATAAGAAGAGCACGTTTATTGGGTAAAAATGCTTGTTGGGTACCCGGTACGGATCATGCTTCTATTGCTACAGAAGCTAAGGTTGTTGCTAAATTGAAAGCACAAGGGATTGATAAAAATGACTTAACACGCGAAGAGTTTTTAGAGCACGCTTGGGAATGGACAGAAGAGTATGGAGGCGTAATCTTAGAGCAGCTGAAAAAATTGGGTTGTTCTTGTGATTGGGACAGAACGAAGTTCACCATGGACGATGATATGTCTGAATCTGTAATTAAAGTATTTGTTGATTTATACAGCAAAGGTTTAATTTACAGAGGATACCGTATGGTGAATTGGGATCCGGAAGCTAAAACAACGTTATCTGATGAAGAAGTAATCCATGTTGAAAAGCAAGGTTTACTTTATTATTTAGAATATAAAGTTGAAGGTAGCGATGAGAAATTAACCATTGCAACTACAAGACCAGAAACCATTTTTGGTGATACCGCTATTTGCATTAATCCTAATGACGAACGATTTACACATTTAAAAGGTAAGAAAGCGATTGTTCCTATTTGTGGACGTGTTATTCCTATTATAGAAGATGAATATGTAGATGTAGAGTTTGGTACAGGATGTTTGAAAGTTACACCAGCACACGATGAGAATGACAAGGTTTTAGGAGATAAGCATCAATTAGAAGTTATAGATATTTTTAATGAAGATGCTAGTTTAAATAGCTTTGGGATGCATTACGAAGGTCAAGATCGTTTTGTCGTAAGAAAAGCAATTACTAAAGAATTAGAAGAAGCAGGAATTTTAGTTAAAACTGAAAATCATATTAATAAAGTAGGAACTTCAGAACGAACTAAAGCTGTTATTGAACCAAGATTAAGTGACCAATGGTTCTTAAAAATGGAAGATTTAGCAAAACCTGCTATTGATGCCGTTTTAAAAACAGGTGATGTAAAACTGTTTCCGAAGAAATTTGAAAACACTTATCGTCACTGGATGGAGAATATTCGCGATTGGAATATCTCACGTCAGTTACTTTGGGGACAACAAATTCCGGCCTATTTCTATGGCGACGGAAAAGAAGATTTTGTAGTTGCAGAAACTATTGAAGCCGCTTTAAAATTAGCTCAAGAGAAGACTAACAATTCAGCTTTAAAATTAGAAGACTTAAAACAAGATACAGATGCACTAGATACTTGGTTTAGTTCATGGTTGTGGCCAATGAGTGTTTTTGATGGTATTAGAAACCCTGAAAACGAAGAAATCAAATATTACTACCCAACTAATGATTTGGTGACAGGTCCAGATATTTTATTCTTCTGGGTTGCACGAATGATTGTTGCAGGTTACGAGTATAGAGACGAAAAACCTTTTGAAAATGTTTACTTAACAGGTTTAGTTAGAGATAAGCAAAGACGAAAAATGTCTAAGTCTTTAGGGAACTCTCCAGATGCTTTAAAATTAATTGAAGATTATAGTGCAGATGGTGTACGTGTTGGTTTGTTATTAAGCTCGGCTGCCGGAAACGATTTAATGTTTGATGAAGCCCTTTGTCAACAAGGAAAAAGCTTAGGTAATAAAATTTGGTCTGCGTTCTATTTAACTAATTTATGGGAAGTTGTAGATATTGAACAACCACAATCTAGTAAAATAGCTTTAGAATGGTTTGAGTCTAAATTTCAGAAAGTACTTTTAGAAATAGAAGATCACTTTAGTAAATACAGATTGTCTGATGCAATAATGGCAATCTATAAGTTAATAAATGATGATTTTGCATCTTGGTTGTTAGAGGTTGTAAAACCAGCTTACCAACAGCCTATAGATTCAAAAACGTACAATGCTGTTATGGCAATTTTTGAAGATATTTTAAAAGTTGCTCATCCATTTATGCCATTTATCACAGAAGAAATCTGGCAAACTATAAGTGATAGAACACCAGAAGAGGCTTTAATTGTTTCTAAATGGCCAGAAGCAAAACCAATTAATGAAACTTTGATTTCAGAATTTGAATTTGCTTCAGAAGTAATTTCAGGAGTAAGAAACATAAGAAAACAAAAGAATATAGCCTTTAAAGATGCCATTGGATTTTCAGTAGTAAATAACGAAAGCGTAAATACGACGTTTGATGCTGTTATTTCTAAATTAGGAAATTTGGAGAGTTTTGAATACGTAACAGAAGCTGTCGAAGGTGCTTTAACTTACAGAGTAAAATCTAACGAATACTTTATTCCTATGGAAGGAAGTATTGATATTGAAGCTGAAATTGAAAAGCTAACGGAAGAATTAAAATATACGGAAGGCTTTTTAAAATCTGTTCAAAAGAAATTATCGAACGAGCGTTTTGTTGCAGGTGCACCAGAACAAGTAGTCGCTTCTGAGAAAAAGAAAGAAGCGGATGCTTTGGCTAAGATTGAAACGATAAAAGCGAGTTTAGCTAGTTTGAAGTAATAGATTTCATTTTAGAATTTAAAATAAAAAAGACTGCTGATAAAGCGGTCTTTTTTATTTACCACTCATTAATCTTATTACTATCTAACTTAACAAAAATAAAGAGTAGAATGGTAAAACCCCAAAGTCCGGAGCCACCATAACTAAAAAAGGGTAGTGGAATACCAACGGTTGGTATTAATCCCATAACCATACCAATATTAATGGTAAAGTGAACAAATAGAATAGAAGCCACACCATAACCATACACACGGCTAAATTGCGATTTTTGAGCTTCAGCTAAATAAAGAATTCTAATTATTAAAAGTACAAAGGTTAAAACAACGAGGCTTGTTCCTAAAAATCCCCATTCTTCCCCAACTGTACTAAAAATATAATCTGTGTGTTGTTCTGGTACAAATTTACCAGTGGTTCTTGTGCCTTGTAAAAAGCCTTTTCCTGAGACACCTCCCGAGCTAATAGCTTGTTCAGACTGAATAAGATTGTAGGCTTCTGCTTTTTTCATGCGTTCTAATTTCACCGGATCTTTTTCTAATCGTAACCAAAGGCTAATTCTGTTTTGTTGGTGAGGTTTTAGTCCATGTTCATAGAATAATTTCACACCATACGAAAAGCCTATACAAATAATTAGTGCAATTATATATTGAAATATTGAACCTTTATTTTTCCTCTTAAAAAAATAAACACTTATAAGTACTAGTGTTGCAATTATAGCCGTAATTAATACTCCAAATTTTAGACCAAGTACTGCTAGCACTATTAATGATAAGGCTATTATTAGATAAACTTGTTGTAAACCTTCACGATAAAACACAAAGAAAAAGGCGAGATAAACAATGGTGCTACCAGCATCATTCTGTAGTAAAATAAGCAAAGCAGGTATTACAATAATAGCTGTTACCTTCAGTTGATCTTTTACTGTTTTCATATTAGTTTCAAGATCACTAATAAATTTAGCTACTGCTAAAGCTGTTGCGAATTTTGCAAATTCACTTGGTTGTAAAGTCATGCTACCAATACCATACCAAGAGCGTGCGCCATTTACATCTTTACCAAAAATAAACAGACCAACTAATGCTATCATTGCAATAATGTAAATGACACTTGCAAACCGTTCATAGAACTTAGCTTCAACAGAAAGAATGAGAACGATAAGTACAAAGGTTAATCCAACAAAAATTAAATGTTTACCATATAATTGAGAAGCATCAAAATAACTTGTAATCTCACCAACATGCGAAGCTGACAAAATATTAAGGTACCCAAAAACAACAAGAAGTAGAAATAATACTATAGTTATCCAATCGAATTTAAAACCTCTATGATTTTCTCTCAGCATTAATCTTTAAAATTTTGATTTCCATTAATAACTTCAACTGCATTTTTATCAATGACCTGAAGTGTTGTTTCCCCATTAATTTTAAAAGGTTCTCCAGAATAAGGTTTTTTGTATTCGTTTTCGAGACTATGCGTTAAAATCCAATCTTCTAAATCTGTTCTTGTAATATGACCTTTAATATATTTTTCAATCATTAAACTTGCCATTCTTCCTGCAAAACGACTTCCCCAATATCCATTTTCTACAAAAACAGCGATGGCAATTTTTGGGTTATCTTTTGGAGCAAAAGCTACGAATATAGAATGATCTGTAAGTTGTGTTTTTATGCTATCTATTTTTACGAAGTTTTCTGCGGTTCCCGTTTTTCCACAAATTTCTATACCAGGCACTCTTAAAGATTGCGCAGTTCCTTTGTTAAATACATCAAACATACCTTGTACTACAGGTTCAAAATGACGTTTGTCTATTGTGGTATAATTAGGTGTTTTGAATTTTTTTGGAATTGAATCACCTTCTATATTTTTTATAATGTGAGGTGTGTAATAATAACCACGATTACCAATAGCTGCAGCCATATTTGCTAACTGTATAGGTGTCGCCTCAACTTCACCTTGTCCAATAGCATTAGATACAATGTAAGTAGATCCCCAACGATTATCTCCATATTGTCCATCATAATAATTTCCATCAGGAATTCGTCCTTTTCTACCTACTGATAAATCATTATTGAGGTAATTACCTAATCCAAAACTTTTAGCATGATCTGCCCATATGTTCATGCCTTTTCCTGCATCATCATATTTATCTACGATACGACGATATACATTTACAAAATAAGCATTACATGATTGGGCGATTCCTGCATTCATATCAACAGGACTTCTATGATGGTGACAACCTGTAAGTCTTCTGCTGCCATAATAATAGCCCATTCGACATGTGAATTTATCATCGACATCAACAACTTCTTCTTGTAAACCAATCAATGCATTTATAACTTTAAAAGGTGAACCAGGAGGATATTGAGCTTGTAAACCTCGGTCAAAAGTAGGCATGTTAATAGTGTCTCTAAATAGTCTGCTGAAATTTTTGTTACGTTCTCTACCAACTAACAAATTAGGATTATAACTAGGTCCAGTTACCATCGCTAATATTTCTCCAGTTTGAGGGTCAATGGCAACAATTCCGCCACGCTTATGTTTCATTAATAATTCACCATAAGCTTGTAATTCGGAGTCGATAGTAATTGTAATGTCTTTTCCTGGTTTAGGTAAAGTGTCAAAAATTCCATCTTTATATGGTCCAATATTTTTATTATGTCTGTCTTTCTGTATAAACTTAATACCTTTTACACCGCGTAAAACATCTTCATAAGATAATTCTATACCTTGTTTACCAATTAAATCACCCAATTTGTAATAGGGTTGACGTTTAATTATTCTTCGGTTCACCTCTCCAAGGTCACCAAGTACATTTGCGCCAATATTAGTTTGGTAAGATCTAAGTGAACGTTTCTGAATATAAAAGCCTTCAAATTTTCGCATTTTTTCTTGAAGTACAGCATAATCTTTTTTTGAAAGTTGCGGCACAAAAGGTGATGGTAATCTGTAAGAGTAATTTTTGGCTTTACTTAATTTATTTTCGTAATCTTCTTTAGTTATTTTTAATAAACTACAAAACTCTTCAAGCTCTATGGAGTCTAAAGGTGAAACTTCTCTGGGAATAACCATGACATCATAAGAAGGCTGATTAGCAACTAAAAGTTTTCCGTTTCTGTCATAAACGTAACCTCTTTTAGGATAGTTATACTCTTTTCTTATTGCAGTATCTTCAAAAATATCGTAGGCATCACTGTTGTAAACTTGAAGATAAAATAGACGCGCAATAAAAACAAGACCAACAAGAATAACAGTTGTTAGAAGTAATAGTTTTCTCATTTTTTATTTCGGCTAAATAGAATTATAATTAATACACTAAGTATTATTGTAAAAATACTAGAAAATAACGTCTTCTTGAGGATTAAAAGTATGTTGGAAATGTTAAATATTTCGAGTGAAAATAATATGAAGTGATGAATGAAAGTACCGATGGTTATATAGCCAATGAGACTTCCTAAATCTGTTGTGCTAAATTTTATACTGTGATGTTCGTATAACATTCCAAAAGAACTTTTTAATAGTACAGGTCTTGCATAAGCTAATGATACAGCTGCAGCTGCATGTACGCCTCCAGAATCTGAGAATAAATCAACTAGCATACCTAATAGGAAACTTGTTAATAGTAAAACTAGTCGCTCGTCCTTTATAGGGAAAAGAAAAATGAATATGATATATATGTAAGGATTGATATAACCAAAAAGGTCTATATGATTACAAATCATCACTTGTAATAAAAGCAATATGATAAACCGAATTGTATTTAAGCCTATAACGTTATTCATTACTACTGTTTTCTAGGTTAAGTACTTCAGTTCGGTTTAAATTTTCTATAATATAAACCGTACCAAGGTTGGTCATGTCATTAAACAATTTAACCTGAATGGTGTATGTGTCACCACTAATATCACTTTCAAAATCAGAAATTGTACCAATACCAATTCCTTTTGGGAAAATTGAAGATTCACCACCAGTTTCAATGGTGTCACCAATTTTTACAGGTGCATACTGTGAAACATCTTCTAATTGCACAATATTTGGTGATTGCGCATTCCAAGTTAGAGAGCCAATGTGATTGGATGATTTTAATTTAGCATTAATACTATTTTTTGTGTTTAAAATAGATATTACTGTAGAGTAATTATTAGATGTATTATCGATGATACCAACAATTCCATTTGATGTCATTACACCAAAGTCTTCTTTTATATTGTGCTTTTGTCCTTTGTTTAAAGTAAGAATATTATTTGATGCTGAATAACTATTTTTATAAACGTCAGCAATGGTTACTCTATATTGTCCTTTTGAATATGTACTATCAATGTAAGAAGAGTCAGTTTGTGATAGTTTATTAAAAATTTGTTCTCTTAGTAGTTTGTTCTCCTTTGCGAGAATTTCATTTTCTACCTTTAAATTAAAATATTGATCCACAGAATTCATAGTACCATAAACACCACCAGTTAAAAAATTGGCTGAATTTATGAATTTACTCCTATGATAAGAATGCGATTGAATCGTTAAAGCTAAGGCAATACTAAAAAGCAATAAAAACAACAGAAAGGTTTTGTTTCTTATAACAAAATTGAAAATTTGTTGCATTATTTAGGGCTTATTTAATCAATACGCTTTTGTATTTTGGTAAGTTTTTAAGCACAATACCTGTACCTCTTACAACAGCTCTTAAAGGGTCTTCTGCAATATAAACAGGTAAATCTGTTTTTTGAGAAAGACGTTTGTCTAAGCCTCTAAGCATAGATCCACCACCTGCTAAATAAATACCAGTGTTATAAATATCTGCAGCTAATTCTGGAGGTGTTTGAGATAAAGTTTCCATTACAGAATCTTCAATTCGTAAAATAGATTTATCTAATGCTTTAGCAATTTCACGGAATGAAATCTGAACTTGTTTTGGCTTTCCTGTTAATAAATCACGACCTTGAACACTCATGTCTTCTGGAGGTAATTCTAAATCTTCAGTGGCTGCGCCAATTTGTATTTTAATTTTTTCAGCTGTTCTATCACCAACATATAAGTTATGCTGTGTTCTCATGTAATAGATAATATCGTTTGTAAAAACATCACCTGCAACTTTTACAGATTTATCACAAACAATGCCACCAAGAGCAATTACTGCGATTTCGGTAGTTCCACCACCTATATCAACAATCATATTTCCTTTTGGTTGCATAATATCTACACCAATACCAATCGCAGCTGCCATTGGCTCGTGTATTAAATAAACTTCTTTTCCGTTAACACGTTCACAAGATTCTTTTACAGCTCGCATTTCTACTTCCGTAATTCCAGAAGGAATACAAACAACCATACGCAAAGCAGGATTAAAGAATTTCTTCTTTAAAGCAGGAATGTTTTTAATAAACATGCTTATCATTTGCTCGGATGCATCAAAATCTGCAATTACACCATCTTTTAATGGACGAATTGTTTTAATGTTTTCGTGCGTTTTTCCTTGCATCATGTTGGCTTCTTTACCAACTGCTATGATTTTTCCGCTAATGCGGTCTCTTGCTACTATAGATGGATTGTCAACAACAACTTTGTCATTGTGGATTATCAGTGTATTTGCGGTTCCTAAATCTATGGCTATTTCTTCCGTTAGGAAATCAAAAAATCCCATGTGCTATTCTTAATTATTTGGGTTATTCTTGTCTTCTTTTATAAGACTATCTGTAAAAGTAGTAAAATATACGCTATTTAAATGATTATAGATGTTTATTGCTCAATTTTTTTTGTTTTTTCTTACACTTTTTTAAAACTAGAAATGAGTTAAGGGCTGTGGTAAAAAAAAAGAACCCAAAATTAAGATGATTTTTATCTCAATTTTGGGTTCTAAAATGAAGTTTTTAATGCTTAAAATGACGTGTGCCTGTCATTACCATAGCTATATTGTTTTCATTACAATAATCAATACTTAATTGGTCTTTTATAGAACCTCCTGGTTGAATTACAGCAGTAATACCTGCGTTATCAGCAATTTCTACACAATCTGGAAAAGGGAAAAAAGCATCACTTGCCATAACAGAACCTTTTAAATCAAATTTAAATGATTGCGCTTTGTGTATCGCCTGGTTTAAGGCATCAACTCTACTTGTTTGTCCAGTGCCACTTGCACACAATTGTCTGTTTTTTACAAGAACAATTGTATTTGATTTTGTGTGTTTACAAATTTTTGAAGCAAATATTAAATCATCTAATTCTTCAGTAGTTGCTATTGTCTTTGTAACTGCTTTTAAACCTTCAAGTGTATCAGTGACGTTATTTCTATCTTGAACTAAAACACCATTTAAACAACTTCTAACATTGGTTTGTGGCATTTCAATATCTTTTAAAATTAAAAGAATTCTATTTTTCTTTCCTTTTAAAATTTCTAAAGCTTCAGGAGAAAATGATGGAGCAATAACGACTTCACAGAATAATTTATGAATCTCTTCTGCTGTAGTCAAATCAATTTCTGTATTACCGATTAATACACCTCCAAAAGCCGAAACAGGATCACCAGCCAATGCATCTACATAAGCTTGGTGTAAAGTGTCGCGTTGAGCTAAGCCACAAGCGTTGTTGTGTTTTAAAACCGCAAAAGTTGGTGCGTCGTTTTTAAATTCTAACATTAAGTTTACAGCTGCATCAACGTCTAACAGGTTGTTATAGCTTAATTCTTTACCATGAAGTTTTGTGAAAATCTTATCAAAGTCACCAAAGAAGAATCCTTTTTGGTGTGGGTTTTCGCCATAACGCAATACTTTACCGTTATTTTCAGAAATTTTTAATGACGGAATTTCATTGTTTTTGTTGAAGTAATTAAAAATCGCAGAATCATAATGAGAAGATACATTAAATGCTTTTGCAGCAAATTGTCTTCTATCGTCTTCAGATGTTTCTCCGTTTTTACTTTCTAGTAATTCTAAAAATTCCGTATAATCATCAACTGATGATACACAAGTAACATCTGCATAATTCTTAGCCGCAGCTCTAATTAAAGAAATGCCTCCAATATCAATTTTTTCAATAATATCTTGGTTACTTGCTCCAGATGCAACAGTCTTTTCAAAAGGGTATAAATCTACAATGACTACATCTATTTGAGGAATGTCAAATTCTTTTAATTCGGCAACATCACCATCGTGATTTTGGCGATTTAAAATGCCGCCAAATACTTTAGGGTGAAGGGTTTTAACGCGACCACCAAGTATTGAAGGGTAAGACGTTACGTCTTCTACTGGTACAACGTCAATTCCTAAATCTTTAATGAACTTTTCGGTTCCTCCTGTAGAATAAATTGTGACGTTTAAGTCGTTTAATTTTTTAACGATTGGTGCTAATCCATCTTTACTAAATACCGAAATTAGTGCAGATGAAATGGTTTTGTTACTCATAATGTTGTGTTGTGTTTTAGATGCGGCAAAAATACGTATATTCACAAAGAAAAGCTTAGTGAGAAATGTAGTTTCTTTAAGTTTTTTGTAACAATAAATTGTTGAAAACGTCCTATCTTTAAATTGTTGAAATTTTGTTTGCTTTTTACAGGGTTTAAAAAGTGAAAATTCAAGATTAAAACGTAATAAAAACAACACTTAAATGCTGGTCTACTTACGCTTATTAAAAGAGAGTTTTTCGTTTGCAATTAATGCACTTCGAAATAATAAACTTAGAACATTCTTGTCACTTTTAGGTGTAACGGTTGGTATCTTTTCAATTATTGCAGTTTTAGCAGCAGTAGATTCTCTTGATAAAACAATAACCTCTCAATTGAGTTCTTTAGATAGTAATACCATGTATGTGGTAAATAGGTCTTTTGGTCCAACTGATGTGCCACGTTGGCAACGTGAAACATTTGATCCAATTTCTTATAACGAGTATAAAAGCTTAAAATCGTCTTTGTCTGAAGCTAAGCATGTTGCTTTTCAATTAGGTGTGAAACGCGAGAATATAAGATACGAATCTGAATTAGTAAGTGGTGTTAATACCGTCGTGGTTTCTAGTGAATTTACAGATATCCAAGTTTTAGAATTTGAAAAAGGTCGGTTTTATAACGAATCTGAATCGAATTCAGGTAAAGCAGTAGTGGTTATTGGTTCGGAAATTGCAAAATCTTTATTTGGTGATTTTGAGCCTATTGGTAAAAAGGTACGTCTTTACGGACAAAAATTTACGGTTATTGGTGTTGTGAAAAAAGAAGGATCTGGTTTGTTAGGAGATAGTAACGATGTTTCTATTTTTCTGCCAGCCAATTATGTTAGAAATAGATTTGGAGACAACAATCCAAACAACATGCATATTGTCATAATAAAGCCTAAAAAAGATGCTGATATCGACGGATTAAAAGCCGAAGTGACACAAATTTTAAGAAACAAACGTGGCTTAAAGGCAGATGAAATAGATACATTTTTTGTCAATATAATTGCGGGTTTACAAGGTGCTATTGATGAAATGTTAGGAATGTTAAACCTAATAGGTTGGGTTATTAGTGGCTTTTCTTTATTAGTAGGAGGCTTCGGAATTGCAAATATTATGTTTGTGAGTGTTAAGGAACGTACTAATCTTATTGGTATACAGAAATCACTTGGTGCTAAGAATAAATTTATTTTATTTCAATTTTTATTTGAAGCTGTAATTCTCGCCGTAGTTGGTGGTCTTGTTGGTTTGTTTTTAGTCTGGATAGGAACCATAATAGGAAGTAGTCTTACAGAAGATTTTGAATTTGTACTCTCGCCTCAAAATATGCTTTTAGGTTTCTTTATTTCTTCTATTATAGGTTTGATATCTGGTGTTATTCCTGCTTTAACAGCTTCTAGGTTAGACCCTGTAGAAGCTATTAGAACAGGAATGTAATTTGTCTTTATTTCTATACCTATTCTTGTGAATTATTAATTGTAGATAGAAGCAACTTCCTTACAAATAAATTCTAAAAATCGCTCATCAGCTTCTGTAAATGGGTCAGGTGTGCTAGAGTCAATATCTATTTGTCCAATATTTTCGCCATTCACAAAAATAGGAATTACAATTTCGGCTTTAACCGTTATACTGCAAGCAATATAATTATCTTGGGCAGCAACATCAGGCACAACAAAATTCTCATTACTTACGGCAACTTGGCCGCAGATACCTTTGCCAAACGGAATAATAACATGATCTGTAGGTTCACCAACATAAGGCCCCAGTTTTAATTCGTTTTTGTTGCCATTTTTAAAGTAAAATCCAACCCAATTGTAATAACTTACATTTGCTTCTAGGACTTCACAAATTTTTAATAGTCGTTCGTCAACACTAAGGTTCTCTCGTGTTGCAATCTTTTTTATTTCAGGTTTTAGGTTTTGTAAATTCATTGGTATAAAAAAATTTTGGTAAAAGTATCTAAAATGCGCTATTTTAAATTACTGTTTTTATAAATTTAACATCAAACTAATAACATATTAATTGAAATCACTTTTAGTAAAATATAAATCCGTTATTCGCTTTATAGTCACGTTTTTGACAGTTTACGGAGTTTTAACTATTGGTTATAATGTGTATTTAAATATGTCAGATGGTTCTAAGTTCTATCCAGATTATTTAACAAACTTAGTCGCACAACAAACAAATGCCTTACTAAATGGAGTAGTTTATGACGCTAATGTTTTGCCTCACCCTAACGAGCCTTCCATGAAAATTATTATTAATGGAAAATACGTTGCTCGTGTTATTGAGGGTTGCAATGCAATTAGTATTATTATTATGTTCTTGTCGTTTATCGTCGCTTTTGCAGGTAAATTGAAAACCACAATTTTATATGGGTTAGCTGGTAGTATTATTATTTATGCATTCAACCTTTTTAGAATTGTCATTCTGTCAATAGGTTTATATCATTATCCATGGCGAAAAGAAATTTTACATAACGTTATTTTCCCTATGTTAATTTACGGAACGGTATTTTTACTTTGGATGGTTTGGGTGAATCGATTTTCTCAAAACAAAATGTTAGATGAATAAGGTTTTAACTTATATAATCATTGGGATTTTGCTACTATGCTTAGTTTTAATTAGAGCTTTTGAAAACGTATTATTCTACGATCCATATTTAACATTTTTTGAGAGCGACTATTTATATATGGATAGTCCAAGAAGAGAAATAGCCAAACTGGTATTATTTACAACCCTAAGATTTGTGTTAAATACAATTATTTCGTTGGGTGTTCTTTATTTAATTTTTAAGGATGATAGTATCGTAAAGTTCTCGGTAATAATTTTTACTACAGCCTTTATATTATTGTTGATACCGTTTTTATATTTTGTTATTAATCCCAGGCAAGAAGACTATTACTTATTCTTTAATATTAGACGATTCTTAATTCAGCCGATTGGGTTAATTTTACTTTTGCCGGCATTTTATTACTATAAGCTTAATCGTTAATAGTTTTGTAATTAACAAATCAGTTTTTAAGAATTTCGTAACTTTGCATCGTGAAATTTTCGGTAACACATAAAGTCTTTGCTTTATCATTATCTTTTTTAGTAATGATTTCTTCATTATCATTAACGATAGAGAAGCATTTTTGTGGAGAAACTTTAGTAGATGTTGCTATTTTTACTGAAGCAGAAAAGTGTTCGGATGATTCTTCTGAGGTTACAGCAACGAGCACAATAAAAAAGAATTGTTGTAAAGACGAAATTGATGTCATCGATGGGTTGTCTGAAATTACAGTTAATTCGTTCGAAGACTTAGATACTATACAACAACACGTCTTAATTGCATATAGTTATACATATATTCATCTTTTTGAGGATTTACCAAACTTGGTTATTCCGCATAAAGATTATCTACCTCCCAAACTCATCAAAGACATACATGTTTTAGATGAGACTTACCTAATTTGATTATAGTTTATAACCCTTAGTAGAAAAAGGATGCACACATTTTGTGCAATTAGTTATACCTATAATTTAAACAAATGAAGAAATATATAATATTAAATTTTATGTTCTTGTCGCTTATATTATCAGCACAAGATCAATTAAAAGGCATAGTTTCAGAAACTAGTACAGGAAAAGAAATACCATTATCTGGAGCAAATGTCTATTGGCTAGGCTCATCAATTGGAGCTATTTCGGCTGAAGATGGTACATTCGAGTTGCCTTATAAATTCTCATATAACAAATTGGTTATTAGTTATGTGGGATTTAAAACAGATACCATAAACATCAAAGAAAATAAATACATTAAGCATGTAATGCAGGCTAGTGATGAGTTAGATGCTGTAGAGATAAAATCACGTAATCAAGCGACAAGAAAATCTTATTTACAAGCGGCAAATACATTTACTGTAACCAGTGCAGAATTATTAAAAGCTGCCTGTTGTAATTTAGCAGAAAGTTTTGAAACCAATCCATCGATTGATGTTAATTTTGCAGATGCCGTTTCAGGCACCAAGCAAATTAAAATGCTGGGTTTAAACTCACCATATATTTTAATTGCAACAGAAAATATCCCAACGATTAGAGGAGCTTCACAAGCTTATGGACTTAGTTTTATTCCTGGTACTTGGGTAGAAAGTATTCAAATTACAAAAGGTACAGGAAGCGTCGTTAATGGTTTTGAGAGTATTGCAGGCCAAATTAATGCTGAGTTAGTAAAGCCAGCAACAGACAATAAATTGTTTGTGAACCTCTATGGAGCATCTAATGAGCGCTTAGAGTTAAATACACATTTTAATACAAAAGTATCTGACAAGTGGAGTACGGGTTTATACTTGCATGGTAATACACACCAAGAAAAGCACGATATCAATGACGATGGCTTTTTAGATATGCCACTTTACAATCAAATTAATGTAATGAATCGTTGGCAATACGCTAATCTCGAAAAAGGTTTAGTGAGTTTCATAAATTTTAGATACTTAAACGACGAAAAACAAGGCGGACAAGTGGATTTTAATCCAGATATAGATAAAGGAACTACCAATTTTTGGGGAAGTGAAATTAACACTGAACGTTTTGAAGTTTCAACAAAGTTTGGTTATGTAAATCCTGAAGTTCCATATCAAAGTATTGGATTGCAAACCGCTTTTAGTCATCATAAACAAGATTCTTATTTTGGGTTGAATCTATATGATATAGAACATAATAGCTTTTATTCTAACTTAGTTTATAATACTATTATTTCAGATTCTCGTCATAAAGTAAAAACGGGATTAAGTTTTACTTATGATCATTATGATGAATTGGTGAATACAGAAAATTACGAGCGTACAGAAAACTCGGTTGGTGGCTTTTTTGAATATGCTTATGATGACTTAGATAAGCTAACCATGACAGCAGGTGTGCGAGTAGATCAGCATAATAGATTGGGCTTTTTTGTGACACCTCGTTTTCATTTGCGTTATACGCCTTGGGAAAAATCTGCATTAAGATTTTCAATAGGAAGAGGAAAAAGAAGTGCTAATATTTTTGCCGAAAACCAGAATATGTTTTCAAGTTCAAGACAAATCAATATATTAAATTCAGGTGGAAAAATTTATGGTTTAAACCCAGAAATCGCTTGGAATTATGGTGTTAGCTATTTACAAGGTTTTAATTTATTTGATAGAAAAGCAGATGTTACTTTTGATTTCTATAGAACGGACTTTCAGAATCAAGTCGTAGTAGATTGGGAAAATCCATATGAAGTTAATTTTTATAATTTAGAAGGTGATAGCTATGCTAATAGTTTTCAATTTGAATTTAACTATAATATTTTTGAGCATTTTGATTTAAGAATGGCTTACAAGTATTACGACATAAAAACAGATTACAAATCTGGTAAACTAGATAAACCATTAATTCCTAAACATAGATTGTTTGCTAATACTTCTTATGAAACACCTATAAAGGATAATGGCTCGCAATGGAAATTTGATGCAACTTATAATTGGTTGAGTGAACAACGTTTTCCGAGTACTGCAATAAGCCCATCGGAATATCAATTAGCAGATGAAACGCCAACGGTAGGAACCTTGAATTTACAAGTTACTAAAGTGTTTTCTCCAAAATTTGAAGTATATTTAGGAGGCGAAAATGTTACAAATGTGAGGCAAGATAATCCGGTTGTAAGCGCAGATAATCCATTTGGCTCAAATTTTGATAGTAATTTTGTGTACGGTCCAATTTATGGAAGTATGTATTATGCAGGCTTACGGTTTAAGATAAAGTAAAAAAGAAACAATTGTCTCCTCGAGTGCAGTTGAGAGGTTTTAAATAGGTCTCGACTGCGCTCGACCAGACAGAATAATAATGATTTAAAATTATGAAAAAATTAATAACACTTACAGTATTATTTATGGGAATGATGGCGTTCTCACAAAACAAAAATGCAAAAGCGAATATCGAAGTTGATGGTGTTTGTGGTATGTGCAAAGAGCGTATAGAAAAAGCAGCTATTAGAACTAAAGGTGTTAAATCTGCAGTTTGGAATGTAGATACGCATGAGTTGAAACTTATTTTTGACGAACGTAAAACAGATGTGAAAATAATTTCAAAGAGCATAGCAGCCGTTGGTCATGATACTAAAGAAGTGAAAGCTACTGACGAGCAGTATCATTCTGTTCATGCCTGTTGTCTATATCGAGATGACGAGGTTAAGAAGGATCATGAAAAAAAAGAAGAAGATTAATATAATTAAAAAGCCTGAATGTGTATTCAGGCTTTTTTTATGTGATTTTGTTATCCAGATGAAAAGCATTGATTCTAATTAAAGTTTAGTGATCATTAATCTAATGCAGCATCAATCTTAGCAATTAAGACATCACAACTTTCAATTCCAAATGCTGTAGCCTTTTTTTTGTCATCAAAGGTTGTTAATAGTGCTCTTACAATATTTTTTAATTTAATTTCATCTAAAAAGGGTCCTTTACCTTGAGGTATCTGGTCGTAATCAGCATGGTTTACTAAATAGTTCCCTAAATAATCCTTGATTAAACTTGTGTGTCTAACGTAATCATCGGAGACTTCATCATAATTAGCATAGTGTTGTTGAATAGCTGTTTTTAGTTCAAAATCTTCAATTAATTTTAAATCTCCAGAGTTTATTAAGGTGTTATACGTAATGTTTTTTGGACTGAAATTTTCATATTTTACGATAGCAAAAATATTATTCATCAGTCGCATGTCTTGATTTTTTTCAGAATTCAAAACAGGAATAATCTCTGAACAAATCACAAGTTTTTTATCAATGGCCTCTATATTCTTTTTGAGTTGAATTTTATCAGCTTCAACGTCTCTTTTCAGATTGGTGAGGTATTGCGTTTTAAGTTTACTGTCTTTTACGTTTTCTGCACATTTGTTCATGCTAAAAGCAATAGTTATACCAATAATAACAATAATAATTTCTCTTAACGTATACTTCCAAGTTGTTTTTGTTGCTTTAGCCATTGAGTTGTTTGATTAGATTTCTAAATCTAAGAAATTTTATCTGAAAAAAAACAAAAGCCTTTGATTCTCATCAAAGGCTTTTAAGTTTGTAATCGACCAAAGTCAATAATTTATCTATGGCGATTCGCCATTACATCATGCCTGGCATTCCGCCTCCACCCATTGGCATAGCAGGTGCATCTTCTTTAATATCAACTAAAGCACATTCTGTAGTTAATATCATACCAGCTACAGAAGCGGCATTTTCTAAAGCAATACGAGTTACTTTCTTAGGGTCAATGATACCTGCTTTAAGCATATCTACGTAAGTTTCTGTTTTAGCATCGTAACCAAAATCTTTCTTACCTTCTAATACTTTATTTATAACAACAGAACCTTCACCACCAGCATTTTCTACAATAGTACGTAAAGGCGCTTCAATAGCTTTGTTTACAATTTGTACACCAGTTGTTTCGTCTAAATTATCAGTTGTAATTTTTTCTAAAGTCTTTTTAGCTCTTACTAAAGCAACTCCTCCACCAGCAACGATACCTTCTTCAACAGCAGCTCGTGTTGCATGTAAAGCATCATCAACTCTATCTTTCTTTTCTTTCATTTCTACTTCAGAAGCAGCACCAACGTATAGTACAGCAACACCTCCAGCTAACTTAGCTAAACGCTCTTGAAGTTTTTCTTTATCGTAATCAGAAGTCGTTGTTTCTATTTGAGCTTTTATTTGATTTACTCTTGCTTTTATATCATCAGCTTTACCTTCTCCATTAACGATTGTTGTATTGTCTTTGTCGATTGTAACTGTTTCAGCAGTACCAAGCATAGAAAGATCTGCATTCTCTAAAGAGAAACCTCTTTCTTCAGAGATAACAACACCACCTGTAAGGATGGCTATATCTTCTAACATAGCTTTACGTCTGTCTCCAAAACCTGGTGCTTTTACAGCAGCAATTTTAAGTCCTCCTCGTAATTTGTTCACTACTAATGTAGCTAAAGCTTGTCCTTCAACGTCTTCTGCAATGATTAATAATGGACGACCAGATTGTGCTACTGGTTCTAATATTGGAAGAATTTCTTGTAAGTTAGAAATTTTCTTATCGAATAATAAAATATAAGGATTTTCTAAATCAGCAATCATTTTATCAGAATCAGTAACGAAGTAAGGAGATAAGTAACCTCTGTCAAACTGCATACCTTCAACAACGTCAACGTAAGTTTCCATTCCTTTAGCTTCTTCAACAGTAATAACACCTTCTTTACCAACTTTTCCGAATGCCTTAGCGATTAACTCACCAATAGTATCGTCGTTGTTAGCAGAAATAGCAGCTACTTGCTTAATCTTATCAGAAGAGCTTCCTACTTTTTGAGATTGCTTGTCTAAATCTTTAACAATAGCTTCAACAGCTTTGTCAATACCACGTTTTAAATCCATTGGATTTGCGCCTGCAGCAACATTTTTAAGACCTTCTTTTACAATTGCTTGAGCTAAAACAGTAGCAGTTGTTGTACCATCACCAGCTAAATCATTAGTTTTAGAAGCAACTTCCTTTACCATTTGTGCTCCCATGTTTTCAAGTTCATCCTCTAGCTCAATTTCTTTTGCTACAGAAACACCATCTTTAGTTACTTGAGGTGCACCAAATGATTTACCAATAATTACATTACGACCTTTTGGACCTAATGTTACCTTTACTGCATTTGCTAAAGCATCAACACCACGTTTAAGTCCGTCGCGAGCTTCAATATCGAATTTTATATGTTTTGCCATTTTCTTTAATTTTTAGCCGTTAGCTTTTAGCTTTTGGCTGAGTGTTAATTTTTTTTTAGTGCTAATAGCAAAAGGCTAATAGCTAAAAGCAATGTTAGATAATTGCTAAGATGTCGCTTTCACGCATCATTAAATAATCTTTACCTTCAAGTTTAAGTTCAGTTCCGCCATATTTTCCGTAAAGTACAGTATCTCCAACTTTTACAGTTAAAGGTTCGTCTTTAGTTCCATTACCGATAGCTACAACAGTACCTTCTTGTGGTTTTTCTTTTGCATTATCTGGAATAATAATTCCTGAAGCTGTTTTAGTTTCAGCTTGCTTTGGTTCTACAAGAACACGGTCTGCTAATGGTTTAATGTTTAAGCCCATTTGTTATATGTTTTTTAAATTATTTAATTATTAATTTACGCTTTAGCGTAGTTCGAAAATTATGCCATATAAGAATGACTGACAAAGTTTCAGACTTTATAGCTTTATATTAGGACATAAAAAAAGCCAACTTAAAAAGTTGGCTTAATATTTTTTATAAAATAACGTTTGTGTTATTCAGTATCAGAACCGTCAGTTGTTGCTCCATCTGTTGATGGTGCTGGTAACGCTGGCATATCAGTTGTTTCATCTGTATCTAAGGCTTTAGATTCAGTTGTGCCACCAGAACTAATAGTTAGGTTAGATGCTAAAATTAAAATAATTAAAGCTGTCGCTAAAAACCATGTACTCTTGTCTAAAAAGTCTCCAGTTTTTTTAACACCACCCATTTGTTGTGTACCACCACCTCCAAATGAAGAAGATAATCCTCCTCCTTTAGGGTTTTGCACCATAATTACTACGATTAGTAAAAAGGCAACGATTACGATTAATCCTAAAAATATTGAAAATGCACTCATTTTATATTGTATTATTATCTTTTAATTCTTTTACCAATTTTATTTGGTGTGCAAAGAAACTACTTTTTTCTGGATATTTCAAACTTAAAATTTTGTAAGATTGAATTGCTTTATCATAGTTTTTCTGCTCTAAATATATTCGTGCTAAAGTTTCAGTCATTAAACTGTCTGAATTAGCGTCATCATTATTAACTAATTTTGGTTTAGGAGCGTTGTCTTTAACTGGTTTTATCTTTGGGTTCTCGCTTATAAACTTATCAATGATTGCTAGTTTACTCTCTAAAGGCGTTGTGTTTTCGGCTTCTAAAGCTTTGTTTTCAGTTTTAGTGTCTTCTTCAATTTCTTTTACACTTATATCATCAACTTCATCGCGATTAATAGGTTTAAAACTTGTAATTTTTAACCATTCTGTGAACGAATGATTTTCAGATTTATCAAATTCTAACGGTTTTCCTATATTTAGTTGCTCTTCAATAGTAATGTTTTTTACATCTACAGCAATTATAGAATCTTCAATTTGCGGCGTTTTTGTATTTTCCTTTAGTTGAGGTATTGGTTTTGCTTCAAACAAATCTGGGTCTAAAACCCCTTCAGTAGCTTTAATATGTTCCTTTAACGCATCGTCTATTGTAACGCTTTTATTGATAGAAATGTCATCTAGTTCATTGATTTCTATCGCTTTAATGGATTCTGTATTTTGCTTAATTTGCTCAGATATTTCATTCTGATTAAATGCTTTAGAGGTAATGTATTCAAATAATACGCTACGGTCTGTGGTATGTGCAGCGGTTATTTTTAAAGCATTATTGTATTTGTAACTATCTGTTTGTTTTAATCCTTTGAGATATAAGGCCCTTAAAGGTTGAAAGTATGGGTATTCCTTAATTGCAGAAGAAAGCATATCGATTTGAGATGCTGTGATAGCTTCGGGTTTTTGTAATAAAAGTGTTAAATCGTGAAGCTGCATAGTTTACCAATCTGCTAATGATGCGTTAAGGATATCTTGTGTTAATCGCTCTAGTATTTCATCAAAGGCAGTGTCTTTAATACTACCTGACAGTTGTTCGCTTGCACCATAATCGTAAAAGAATGAAAAACGTTTTTCAAAATCTTTTTCTTCGTCTTTAGTATTAATATAACGCACATTTACACTTATGGTTAATCTGTTTTGTGCCGCAGTATTTTCTGCCGTGGCTGTCATTGGTGCAATTCTATACTCCGTTATTTCACCTTCATATATAACTTCGCCACCTGTGTTAACTAAATTAGCGCTTGTTTGGTTTGTTATTAAATCTTGAAGCGTAATTGTAAAAAGCTGATCTAAACCAGGCTCAATTATATCTGCAGTATTCTGAAAGAAATTTACCTGAAACGTTTCAGGTGTTTCTGTAATACCTGTAAATGAATAATTGACTTTACAGCCATAGCTTGCAAGGCAAATTACTAAAACAACAATGTACTTAAAGTTATTCATTTAATACGAATTAGGTTTTTTCATGGTTATAAAGGCATAAATATAGCCAGCATTATCAGCAACATCAAAATCTACATTGATAAGTCTGTAACCTTTGTAATGCTTTTCATTTATCATGTCTTCAGCTTCTTGTCTAATCGCTTCGGAGCTATTTCTAGTAAACGACTTACGAATCATAAATATTTCTACAGCTTTCATTCGTTAATTTCTATTTATTTTTAAAGGTCTCATGGAATCAACTAATACTACAAACTATAAAATGTATATTTTCTTATAGTTGATTTCATAAACTTATCTTAAAGATCAAACTGTTTAATTTTTCGGTATAACGTTCGTTCACTAATGCCCAATTCTGCCGCAGCTAATTTACGCTTTCCGCTATGACGTTCTAAAGATTTTTTAATCAATTCTAATTCCTTATCATGTAAAGATAGTGTTTCCTCTTCTTCAATTTCTTCTGCAAAATGATATTTGTCGTCAGTATCTGTGATGATGTCTTCGGTTTCTTCTGCATGAGCAGGAATTGATAAAACGCCTAAATCTTCTATTGAAGGTTCAAATTCCTCATCTTTTTCTTCACCGTAAATTTTTTGAATTAAATGCTCATTATCTTTTTTAACATCAGAAGCGCTTCCGGTTTTCATCAGTTCCATAGTTAGTTTCTTTAAATCATTAAGATCACTCTTCATATCAAATAAAACTTTGTATAAAATCTCGCGTTCACTGCTAAAATCACTTTCGGATTTTGTTCTATTTACTACGGCTGGTAAATTACTACCTGTACTTGGTAGGTAATTTTGAATTGTTAAACCATTTATAGTTCTATTTTGTTCTAAAACCGAAACTTGTTCAGCAACATTACGAAGCTGCCTAATATTACCATTCCAACGGTATTTTGTAAGTAGATTAACGGCATCATCTGTTAATTTAACAGTAGGCATTTTGTACTTTAATGCAAAATCACTGGCAAATTTTCTAAACAATAAATGAATATCTTCTTTACGTTCTCTAAGAGGAGGTAGGTTAATTTCTACTGTACTTAATCTATAATATAAATCTTCTCTGAATTTCTCTTTTTTAATAGCTTCAAACATATTGACGTTTGTAGCTGCTACTATCCTAACATTTGTTTGTTGAACCTTACTAGAACCTACTTTTATAAATTCGCCATTTTCTAAAACACGCAATAATCTCACTTGTGTTGTAAGTGGTAACTCACCAACTTCATCTAAAAAAATTGTTCCACCATCAGCAACCTCAAAATAACCAGATCGTGTAGATGTTGCACCTGTAAAAGCGCCTTTTTCGTGTCCGAATAACTCACTATCAATGGTGCCTTCTGGTATTGCACCACAGTTAACTGCGATATATTTACCGTGTTTTCTGTGTGATAGTTGATGTATTATTTTAGGAATACTCTCTTTACCAACACCACTTTCTCCTGTTACTAATACAGAAATATCAGTAGGTGCAACTTGTATCGCTTTTTCTATAGCACGGTTTAGTTTAGGGTCATTTCCTATAATGCCGAAGCGTTGTTTTATGGCTTGAATAGATTCCATTAGTAATAGATATAACTTAAAGTATTTGTTACTTCGTTAGTTGTTGTGTTTGTTATGGTTGCAGACATAGGATAATTATCATTATTGTATGTGTAATTATAAATACTGGTAACATTTTGGCTATTAGTTTTACTTATCACATTATTTGTTGACATATCAACAAGATTATTGTCATCCAAAAAATAGAGAGCTAATCGATAATTAGTCATGGATTCTGCTATTGGATTTGTTTTTTCATCGTAAACACGTGTACTATAATAATCAGCTTGAGAGCCATAATTTACTGTAGTATGACTTGAAATTATATTAAAGTTGTTATCGTATTCATAATCCACTAAATACCAAGTGGAATTAGAAGTATTGTCTAATGTTCTTTTTCTTTGTGATAAGTACTCTAAATTATTTGAGATAAAGGTTAATTCAACGTTAATGTCTTCGCTTTCAGTTGCAAAACTACCATCAATAGTGTAATTAACAAATGCTTCACTAATGTTTACTGGTGTATCTGTACTAGATCCTAAAGTTATATAGTCGTAATTTGAAATATTAGAATTAACATAGCTAAGATTAGAAAATACTTCTTCTGTGCCAGCCGTATGATAAGCACTAATTAGTGTATTGTCATTTGAATATTCAAATTTTGAAAGAATATTATTATATTCAGGTATGGCGTTGGTATCTGTGATAGAATCTAATTTACCGTTTGAATCGAAATAAAAATGACGTTCATAGTTTTCTCCAATATCTATTATTTCCTTTATAATTAGGGTGTTTGTTTGTTCTGTTTCTTGATTATCATTAGGGTTACAAGAAAAAATAAATAAAGCCAATAATAAATGTGGAAGATATTTCATATTAATTATGTTTAGAATAACTAACTGCTTCACCAATAAGTGTTGCGCTTGTGCAATCTGTGATAAGTACATTTACTAAATCACCAATTTTGTAATTTTCCTTTGGGAAAACAGCAACTGTATTGTCAGAGGTTCTGCCAGACCATTGCTCGTCTGATTTTTTAGAAGCCTTTTCAATTAAAACTTCTACTGTTTTATTAAGATGTTGACGTGTTTTAATTTCGCTATACTTACGCTCTAAAAGAATGATTTCGCTTAAACGACGCTTTTTTACAGCCTCTGGTACGTCATCTTCCATTTTACGACCAGCTAATGTTCCAGGTCTTTCAGAATAGGTAAACATATATCCAAAATTGTATTGAACATAGTTCATTAAGCTCAATGTGTCTTGGTGATCTTCTTCTGTTTCCGTAGGGAAACCAGCAATTAAATCCACACTAATTGAACATTCTGGTATAATACGTTTTATGTTATCAATAAGCTCAAAGTATTCTTCGCGTGTATGCAAACGATTCATTTCTTTTAAAATACGGTCGCTTCCACTTTGTACAGGTAAATGAATATGGTTACAAATATTATCATATTTCGCCATGGTTTCAATAACATCTAAAGTGAAATCTTGCGGATTAGATGTAGAAAAACGAATACGCATTTTAGGTTGTGCTTTAGCACATAGCTCTAAAAGATTAGCGAAATTTACAGCGGTTGCTTTTTGTAAATCAGAAGCGTTTTCAAAATCTTTCTTTAAACCGCCTCCATACCACAGGTAGCTATCTACATTTTGACCCAATAGCGTAATTTCTTTGAAGCCATTAGACCATAAATCATTTACTTCTTCAATAATACTTTGTGGATCTCTACTGCGTTCTCGTCCTCTTGTAAAAGGAACAACACAGAAGGTACACATATTATCACAGCCTCGAGTAATAGACACAAAAGCTGTAACACCATTTGTATTTAATCTTACTGGCGAAATATCACCATAAGTTTCTTCTTTAGATAATATAACGTTTATAGCATCTCTACCTTCATCAACTTCAGCAAGTAGATTAGGTAAATCTTTATATGCATCCGGACCAACAACTAAATCTACAATTTTTTCTTCTTCTAAAAATTTAGTTTTTAAGCGTTCTGCCATGCAACCTAAAACACCAACTTTCATTTTTGGGTTGATACGTTTTACAGCATTATATTGTTGTAAACGTTTTCTAACTGTTTGTTCCGCTTTATCTCTAATTGAGCATGTATTTACTAAAACAAGGTCTGCTTCTTCTAGTTTTTGAGTGGTGTTAAAACCTTGTTCGGAAAGAATTGAAGCTACAATTTCACTATCACTAAAATTCATAGCGCAGCCATAACTTTCAATGAATAATTTACGTTTGTTTCCTTCCTTATTATTTAAAATTAAGGTTTCTCCTTGTTTTTTTTCGTCTATAATTTTTTCCATCAGTTGTAGTGAATACTGCAAATTGCAATAAGCATGCAAAGATAATATTATTTTATCGATTCTGACAAAGTGGCAGTTATAAAATCGTTAATGTTTTTGATGGTAAATGGAATTGATACTAAAGAATTGATTAATTGAATTCTATTTAGAATAGTTTTTTTCTTGAATTATTGCAAAAAATAGATTTCTTTTGAAGTACTAACCAAATTAATTAAAAGATGAAAACCATTGAAATGAAACGTCGTATTGAAGATGCAAAAGCATTAGATTTTGGTACTATATTTAATCAATCTATAGAATTATTCAAAAAAGTTTGGGTACAAGGCTTAGTTGTTTTACTGCTAAATATGGTTTTGGCTATGCCATTTGTTATGATTATTTATATACCATTATTTTTATCTGGTTTTATGGATGTTTATACAAGTACTTATGATCCTTATAGTTCAGGACAACCACAAATTGGACCAATGTTTGGAGTCATGATGGGAGTTGTATATATAATTATGATTATAGCTATGAGTACAATAGGTCTTGGTCTTAAAGCTGCATTTTACAGAATTTGTAAGCTTAAAGATTTAGAGCAAATGGGGAGTGAAGATTACTTTTATTTCTTTAAGAAACCTTATTTAGGTAAAACTATAAAATTAGGCTTGGCATATAGTGGTATAATTTTAGGAGCTTTTTTGCTTTGTGGTTTACCTATTATATACGCATTTGTTCCGTTATCATTTGTTATTACTATTTATGCATTTAATCCAGATATGTCTAACTCAGATATTGTAAAAATGGCATTTGATTTAGGGAATAAGAAGTGGTTAATTTCTTTTGGGTTGCTTTTTGTTTCTGGACTTTTAGCAGGTATTGTTGGTTTTATGATGTGTTTTGTAGGTGTATATGTTACATCTTCGTTTAGCTATTTACCTCCTTATTTTATTTATAAAGACGTTATTGGTTTTGAAGATGAAGACGGAACGCCTCGGATTTCAGAGAATTCTAGATTTTAACGCAACCATTTAATGTGTTTTGCATCTAATTAATAAATAGTCTTATGAAATTAAGTAAACTCTTTATGTTTTCATTGATTTGCTTGTTGTTTTTAAATACGCAATGCGAAGATGAAAATACTTTTACCGAAATGTCATGTGGCTTAGAGATAGAAATTGATACTACTGCTTATGAAGATGCGGAGTCTCAAACAATTGATGAAGCTATTATCGATGGTGATTGTGTTATTATAACTATATTATCGAGTGGATGCGACAGTGCTAATTGGGTGATGACGTTAATCGATTCTGAAGCTGTTGCAGAATCATTGCCGCCTCAACGTTATTTAAAATTATCACTTTTTAATAACGAAGTTTGTTTAGCCTTTTTAAGTAAACAAGAATATTTTGATTTGACACCTTTAAGAGTAGAAGGTCTAAATGAAGTACTATTAAACATTGAAGGATTAGCAGAACCATTGCTCTATTCTTATTAATTATAAATTTTTATAAACTGTGAAAGCCTTACAAAACGTAAGGCTTTTTCTGTTTTTAGTAGTGGAAAAACTACGTTAAAATGCATGCTATTTACGACCAAATTAGGATTGTATCTTAATTTTCACATACATTTGTAAACGCAAAATTTTAAGAATGTCGAAGAATCTAGTTATTGTTGAGTCACCTGCAAAGGCTAAAACCATTGAAAAGTTTTTAGGAAAAGACTATAAAGTGGCGTCCAGTTTTGGACACATTGCAGATTTACCATCTAAGGAGTTAGGTGTTGATGTTGAAGGTGATTTTATGCCAAAGTATCAAGTATCAAAAGACAAGAAAGATGTTGTTAAAAAGCTGAAAGAATTAGCAAAGAAAGCAGACGTTGTTTGGCTAGCGAGTGATGAGGATCGAGAAGGAGAGGCAATTGCTTGGCATTTAGCTGAGACTTTAAAGTTAGATAAAGAAAAAACGAAGCGTATTGTTTTTCATGAGATTACAAAAACTGCGATAAAGAAAGCAATTGAGAATCCTAGAAGTATCGATTATAATTTAGTAGATGCACAACAAGCAAGACGTGTTTTAGACCGTATTGTAGGTTATGAGTTATCTCCTGTTTTATGGAGAAAAGTAAAAGGAGGATTATCTGCAGGACGTGTACAATCTGTTTCTGTGCGTTTAATAGTAGAACGTGAGCGCGATGTGCAGGCTTTTGAAGCTAAAGCATCTTATAGAGTAGATGCGGAATTTACTAATGAAAACGGAAATTCATTTAAAGCAAAATTACCAAAGAACTTTAACTCAGAAAAAGAAGCCTTAAAATTTCTTAACGATAATATAGGAGCAACTTACGAAGTTTCAGATTTACAAAAGAAACCAGCTAAGAAATCTCCAGCAGCACCATTTACGACATCAACGCTTCAACAAGAAGCATCCCGTAAATTAGGATTTTCTGTGAGTAGAACCATGACTAATGCACAACGTTTGTATGAGGCAGGTCTTATTACTTATATGAGAACAGATAGTGTAAACTTATCTGATGAAGCTAAAAAAGGAGCAGAAAGTGAAATCATTTCGGCTTATGGCTCAGAATTTAGTAATCCAAAAAATTATAAAGGAAAATCAAAAGGTGCACAAGAAGCTCACGAAGCGATAAGACCTACAGATTTTTCAAACCATACTGTAAACGCAGAACGTGATCAAGCAAGATTATACGATTTAATCTGGAAACGTGCTATTGCGTCTCAAATGAGTGATGCTAAATTAGAACGTACTAATCTAAAGATTCAGATTAATGCTAAAAATAAGATTAGCGAACAATTTACAGCAAATGGAGAAATCATCACTTTTGAAGGTTTTTTAAAAGTTTACTTAGAAGGAACAGATGATGAAGATGCAGAGCAAGAAGGTATTTTACCAGATTTAAAAGTTGGTGAAGCACTTCAAAATAAATATATCACAGCTACCGAACGTTTTACTAGACCACCTTCAAGATTTACAGAAGCGTCGTTGGTAAAACAATTAGAAGAGTTAGGTATTGGTCGTCCGTCTACTTATGCTCCAACAATTTCTACAATTCAGAATAGAAATTATGTTGAAAAAGGAACAAATGAAGGTGACGAAAGAAAATATAAGCAATTAGTTTTCGAAGGTCAAAAAATAAAAGATAATACGCTTTCCGAACAAACAGGTTCAAATAAAGGTAAACTAGTACCTACAGATATAGGTATGATAGTGACTGAGTTTTTAGTTAAGCATTTTGAAAGTATCTTAGATTACAATTTTACTGCGAAAGTAGAGGATAGGTTTGATGACATCGCTGAAGGAAAAGAAGATTGGCGAGAAATGATGAAGGATTTCTACAAAGGTTTTCACCCACAAGTTGAAGATGTACAAGAAAATGCAGAACGTGAATCTGGAGAACGTATTTTAGGTATAGATCCAAAAACAGGACGAACGGTCTTAGTTCGTTTAGGTAAATTTGGACCTCTAGTACAATTAGGTACACCAGACGATGAGGAAGAATCTCAATTTGCAAGTTTATCTCCAGACCAACAATTAGGTTCTATAACTTTTGAAGAAGCTATGGACTTGTTTAAGCTTCCAAAAGCTTTAGGTCATTATAAAGATGAAGAGGTTGAAGTTAATAATGGACGATTTGGACCTTATGTGAAGTTCGGTAAGAAATTTGTTTCATTACCAAAAGGTGTAGATCCTTTAAGTGTTGAGATGGATGAAGCTCTTATGTATATTAAGGAGAAAGAATTAGCAGATGCTCCTATATATATGTATAAAGATTTAGAAGTTACTAAAGGTAAAGGAAGATTTGGGCCATTTATAAAATGGAATAACATGTTTATCAATGTTAATAAAAAGTATGACTGGGATAATCTATCTGAAGAAGACATTGTAACATTGATTGAAGAGAAGATTCAAAAAGAAATAGATAAGGTCATCCATAATTGGGAAGATGAAGGTGTAAGAGTTGAGAAAGCAAGATGGGGAAGACACAATATTATAAAAGGTAAGCAAAAAGTAGAGTTAGCTAAAACAGTAGATGTTACTAAAATGACATTAGAAAAGGCTTTAGGTATTCTCGAGAAAAATGCACCTAAAAAGAAGGCTACTAAAAAGAAAGCCACAAAGAAAACGACAGCCAAAAAGAAAGCAACGACTAAAAAGAAGTAATATACTATGAATTTTAATTTTCTCACGCCTGTATCAGATGCGGTTTTGGCTCACAATGAACTAACAGCGCAACAATCACTAGGAAAAAAAATTAAGATTCATTCGCGCCAAAATGGGATTCCAGATTTAGAAGGTGTGAAAATGGCCATTATTGGCGTTAAGGAAAACCGAAACGATGTTAACTATATAGGGTCTCAAATTAATTTTGATACTATACGTAAAACACTCTACACGTTGTTTCCAGGTAACTGGCATACTACGCTTGCCGATTTGGGTGATATTGAGCCTGGAGAATCTGTTGAAGATACTTATTTTGCAATTAGAACAGCCATTGCTGTTTTGTATGAAAAGAAAATCATTCCTATCGTATTAGGAGGAAGTCAGGACTTGACTTATGCAAATTACCGTGCTTACGATGATTTGTTGCCTATGGTGAATATTGCTAGTGTGGATACTAATTTCGATTTAGGCGATGCAAGTTTGCCAATTAAGAATAATAGCTATGTTGGTAAAGTGATTGTAGAAGAACCTTACAATCTGTTTAACTACGCAACAATTGGATATCAAACTTATTTTAACTCTCAAGAGGAAATAGATCTCATAGAAAAGTTGTACTTTGAGGCCTATCGTTTGGGTGAGATTTCAGGAAACATTAATAAGGTAGAGCCTTTGCTGCGAGATGCACATATTGTATCTGTAGATTTAAAGGCTGTTAGAGCTTCGGAAGTAAGTGATAACCAAAAGTATTCTCCTAACGGTTTTTCAGGAAAAGAGATTTGTGCTATAAGCAGATATGCTGGTATAAGTAATAAGGTGTCATCATTTGGAATCTATGAATATCAAGGTTCAAAGAATGATAGTGCAACTTCAATGTTAGTAGCCCAGATGATTTGGTATTTTATTGAAGGTGTTAATTGTCGTGTTAACGATGATGAGTTTAATAACGAAAAGTATTACCAGAAATATAATGTATTGGTAGAAGACGATGAGTTAATCTTTTATAAAAGTTTAAAAACAGGTCGTTGGTGGATTGAAATTCCTTTTTTGCCAAATGTTAATAATAAATTAAAAAAGCATACGTTATTACCATGCATGCACTCCGATTATGTGCTTGCAACACAGGGTGAAATACCAGAGCGCTGGTTTAAGGCCTATAGGAAGAATAGCTTCTAAATTGTGCACTTTGTCGGATTTTTACGTTTTTTTAGTCGACGAAATGCTTATTTTAGGGATGAAATGCAAAAAAAATGCAAAAAAAGTTGTTTATTCGAAAATATATAAATATGTTTACGACCTCAAAAATAATAATGACTAATTTAACCTCGAGTTACTATGAATATTAAGAAGTTTATTTTACTAACCACAGTACTAGTTTTGGTAGCCAGTTGTAATTCTGGAGACCGTGGCCAATTGGTAGGAGTTAAAGGCAAAGCCTGGCACCCAGAAAAGCCCTACGGAATGACACTTGTTCCTGGTGGAGCTTTTATTATGGGAAAATCAGATGATGATTTAGCTGGTGTGCAAGATGCACCAACAAGAACAGCCACTGTTCGTGCATTTTATATGGATGAAACAGAAATTACAAATAGCGAGTACCGTCAATTTGTAGAATGGGTAAGAGATTCTATTTTAAGATTAAAATTAGCTGAGATGGCTGACTTAGAAGGAAAAACACCTGGTAGTGGAGATATTGGAGAGTTTGCTTATAAAGATGCAAACCCAGAAGATCTTAACGCTTACGAAAGCTACATGCAAAATACCTATGGTAATGAGCAAAGAAAGATTAATCATGATGCAGAATTAGTTCTAAACACAGATGATTATCCAGATGAATTGTATGCTGAGGTAATGGACGGTATGTATTTACCTATAGAAGAGTCTTATAATGGACAACGTACTTGGGATGTGAAACAATTTAAGTTTCAATATACATACATGGATATCCAAAAAGCGGCAAAAAACAGAGGTTTAAAAAGATCTGAAGTTATTGTACAACAAGAAGTAGAAGTGTATCCAGATACAACAGCTTGGATTAGAGATTTCGCATACTCTTATAATGAACCAATGCATAATGATTATTTCTGGCATGATGCTTATGGAGCATATCCAGTAGTAGGTGTGTCTTGGAAACAAGCACAAGCATTTTGTCAATGGAGAACATTATACCATAACGCAGATAGAAAGAAAAGAGGCGTACACGCTGTGAACTCTTATAGATTACCATCTGAAGCTGAGTGGGAATATGCTGCTCGTGGTGGATTACAAGGTGCTTCATATCCTTGGGGTGGACCTTACACTAAAAACGATAGAGGTTGTTTTATGGCTAACTTTAAGCCATTACGTGGAGATTATGCTGCTGATCAAGCTTTATATACTGTAGAGGCTGATGCTTATGATCCTAATGATTTCAACTTATATAACATGGCTGGTAACGTATCAGAATGGGTAAATGGTTCTTATGATCCTGCATCTTATGAATATGCATCATCAATCAATCCAAATGTAAATGATCCTAACAATGCACGTAAAGTTGTAAGAGGAGGTTCTTGGAAAGATGTTGCTTACTTCTTACAAGTAAGTTCTAGAGATTACGAATATGCAGATTCTGCAAGAAGTTATATTGGATTTAGAACAGTTCAAGATTATATGGGAACTGAAGTAACTAACAATACAGCTACAAATTAATTAAACTTAACTTAAACTTTATATTAATCCCTAATTGAGTCAAACAACCAAACTCAATTAAAAAACTAAAATTTAAAATCATGGCACAAAAGAAATTATCAACAATGAATATGGTCTACGGACTTGGAGCTGCAATTGTAATTATTGGAGCATTATTTAAAATCCAACACTGGCCTTATGGATCTCTTATCCTTACATTAGGAATGATTGTTGAAGCAATAGTATTTACAATCTCAGCTTTTGAAAAGCAAGGAGATGACTTAGATTGGTCATTAGTATATCCTGAATTAGCAGGAGGTCAGTCTTTAGGAGGTAAGAAGAAACAATTAGAAGAGCCTAAAGATGCTGAAGGTTTATTATCTAAAAAATTAGACAACTTATTAAAAGATGCTAAAATTGATGGTGCGCTTATGGCAAGCTTAGGTGATAGTATTAAAAACTTTGAAGGTGCAGCAAAAGGAATCTCTCCGACAGTAGATTCTATGGCAGCTCAAAAGAAATACAGTGAAGAAATGTCATTGGCAGCCGCACAAATGGAGTCTTTAAATAGTCTTTATAAAGTACAGGTTGATAGTGCAAACAGACAAGCGGCAATTAACGAAGAAGCAGTAGAAAATGCTACTAAATTAAAAGAGCAAATGCAATCTTTAGCATCTAATCTTTCATCTTTAAATGGTGTATATGGTGGTATGTTAACTGCAATGAATAAAAACTAATTGGTTTTATAATCGATTTAATTAATTAATTCAAAATTAAAACTAGTTAGAAATGGCAGGAGGAAAACAGTCCGCAAGGCAAAAAATGATTAACCTAATGTATTTGGTATTCATTGCAATGATTGCAATGACCATGTCAAAAGAAGTATTATCTGCATTTGGTTTAATGAACACTAAGTTTGATAGCGCTAACGAATTAGCTGCAACTTCAAACGAAGGAATACTTTCTCAATTAGAGAAAAAAGCTGAAGAGAAGCCGCAAGAATTTGCTGTAGTAGCAAGTAAAGCACAACAAATCAGTAAAATATCTGATGAATTTTATAAGTTTATTGAAACTGTTAAAGAGGAAGATATTGTAAAAAAAGGAGGATACGTTAGAGAAGAAAATGGTGAGTTACCTTATGAAGAAATGGATAAAGGCGATAAGCTTGATGAACTTTGGTTTACAGGTGATCGATATACTAAAAGAGGAGATGCAATTGTAGCAGCAATCGAAAAGTATAAAGCTGATATCAAGAAAATTGTTGGTGACGACGTAAAATGGTCTAAAGTAATTGAGAGTTTTGAAAAGCGTTTTAGCTTAGATCCAATTACAGATAGTGAAGGAGCAAAAAAGAACTGGTTAGATTACCATTTCCAAGGTTTCCCGGCTATTGCATCTTACACAAAGTTAACTGCAATGCAAAATGATGTTAAAGCAACAGAAACTAATATGTACAATGGTTTCTTAGGAAACTTAGTTACTGAAGCAGTATCATTAAAAAACTATAAAGCAATTATCTTAGCTGATAAATCTGCATTCTTTGCAGGAGAGAAGTTTCAAGGTAGAGTAGTATTAGGTAAATATGCTAATGTTACACCTACTAAGCTAAACGTTCAAGGTCAAGAAATTGATCTAACAAACGCTATTGATTCTACTGGAGCTGCAAAGTTAGACTTTAATGTAGGTAATGTTGGTGAGCACCAAGTTGAAGGTAAATTTACATTTATTGAAGACGGTAAGCCTTTAGATATTCCTATTATTGGTAACTATGTTGTTGTGCCAAGACCTAATTCTGCTACAATTTCTGCAGATAAGATGAACGTAGTTTATCGTGGTGTTGCTAACCCAATGACAATTTCTTTTGCAGGTGTACCTGATAATAAAGTGAGAGCTACTGGTGCTGGTCTTAAGCCAGCAGGTAAAGGAAAGTATGTTATGAATCCTGGTTCTGGTAGAGAAGTTACTATTAATGTTTCTGCTACTTTAGACGATGGTTCTTCAGCAAATGATAAAAAGACGTTTAGAATTAAAGATATTCCTAAGCCTACAGGTACAATTTCTGGTAAGGACGGTATTGTTAAATTACCAAAACGTAATTTAGAAATTGGTACTGTTGGTGCTAAGTTGGATGATTTTGTATTCGATTTACCAATTAACGTAACATCATTTAAAATTAAAGTTCCTGGTCAACCTACAGTTTTAGTTTCTGGTACAAAGATGAATAGTCAAGCAAAATCAGCAATTAAGAGAGCTAAAAAAGGTGATGTGGTTACAATTTTTGGTATCACTGCTAAAATACAAGGAAATAGTAGTTATAGATTAAAAGGTGTTTCTCCAATAGCTGTTGAAGTAACAAACTAATCGATAATTAATTATGATAGCAAACGTTATCATTTAAAGAAAATCCCAAATTATAATAAAAAATAAGATGAATTTAAAAAGCTTTTTATGTATAGGAATAGGAGTTTTAGCTGCAAACACAATGTTCGCTCAGGCTAATATCCTAAATGCGAAAATACCAGAAGAGATTGGTATGAAAACTGAAGCGCAGTTACTTCTAGATAACGATAAGCCTTTAGAATATGGATATGTTGGTGATAGAGATATCTTATTTTCTAAAATGACTTGGGAAAAGATTGTCTTAGACGAACGTGCTAATTTCCCTTTATATTTTCCTATTGAAGATAACTTAGGGGATGATAGAAAATCATTATTTAAAGTTTTGATGTCTAATATTCAAGATGGAACGATTCCAAAGGTGTATGCTGATGCATATTTTACAGAGGAGCGTACCATGGAAGACTTAGCGCCTTCTTTAAAAACTGAGTTTATTACTGATGAAGGTATTGAGTGGATGAATGCTGAAGGAGTTTCAGATACATCTCAAGTGCCAGAAGAATATGTAATTCGTCGTGAGATAGGAGCAGCTGATATTAATTCTTATTTAGTAAAAGGATTATGGTATTTTGACAAACGTCAAGGTGAATTAAAGTATCGTATTTTAGCAATCGCACCTGCTGCACCAGATGTTAACTTTATTGATTCTGATGATGAAGCTAATAAAGAACCTATCGGATTATTTTGGGTATTTTTTCCAGAAGTAAGAGATATTCTTCATGAAGCTAAAGCATTCAATAATAAGAATAGTGCAGTACCACTTTCATTCGATCATTTATTGAATAGTAGACGTTTTAGTTCTGTTATCTATAAAGAAGAAAATGTTTATGGTGATAGAGAAGTAAAAGAATATGTTGCTGAAAATGCATTAATGCAACTTTTAGAATCTGAGCGTATCAAAGACAAAATTAGAAATTTTGAACAAGATATGTGGAGCTACTAATTGGCTACAACATAATTTATAAAAACGCTCACTTTTAAGTGAGCGTTTTTTTTATTCCTAAAACTAAAAAATAGCGAGTAGTGAAGGTGATTTTAACTTCATAATGTATAACTAAAGAAACGGTTTATCAATTATACTTTTTTACTTTTGTTATTATGAAAGAAGTTGATTATATCATAGTAGGTTGTGGATTAGCAAGTATTGCTTTTTGCGAGGAATTACGAGCTAATAACAAGAGTTTTGTGGTGTTTGATAATAACTCACAGAAGTCATCATTAGTAGCGGCAGGTTTATATAATCCTGTTATTTTAAAACGTTTCTCTGCAGTATGGAAAGCTAAAGAGCAATTGGATATAGCATTACCACATTATGCTAAAATTGAAAAAGAACTTAACATCAAAGTTGATTATAAACTTAAAATTCAGAGGCGTTTTGCTTCAATAGAAGAGCAAAATTTGTGGTTTAATGCCATGGATAAACCAAATATAGAATCCTTTCTTTCTGATAAATTGATTAAAAATTCTAATGATTGTATAGAAGCTTCTTTTGGTTTTGGTGAAGTTTTAGGAGCTGGCAGAATTGATACAGAAACACTAATATCTAACTATAAAAAGTTTTTGAAAGGGAATAATAGCTTGTTTGAAGTTGACTTTATTTATGACCAATTAGAGAATAACGAGAAGGGAATTACATACGAAAACTTACGTGCTAAGCACATTGTGTTTGCAGAAGGTTTTGGGGTGAAACAAAATCCATTCTTTAAAGAAGTCCCAATAAATGGAACAAAAGGTGAAGTACTAACCGTAAAAGCACCAAACTTAAAGATTGACTTTGCTATAAAATCTTCCGTGTTTGTTATTCCACTTGGTGATGACTTATATATTGTAGGTTCAACTTACAATTGGAAGGACAAGACTAAAGTTACTACAGAAGAAGGTAAAAACGAATTACTTTCAAAATTAAAGACCTTTATTAATTGTGATGTAGAAGTTGTAGATCATGTTGCAGCTGTTAGACCTACAGTTGTAGACAGGCGACCAGTTGTTGGCACACATTCAGAATTTAAGAATATACATATCCTTAATGGTTTGGGCTCAAGAGGTGTAATGATTGCCCCTTATGCGGCTAAAAAACTCTTTAGGTTAATTGAAAACAATGAATTCTTAGATAATGAAATTGATGTACAAAGGTTTTAATAAAGCCTAGTTGTTAATTCTATAATTGTTAATTATGATAAGTGCTTACTTTTTTACTAGCGTCTTATCATAACTCATAAAAATATTAATCCAAATATTACGAGAGAGCCTCATAATTACTGGGAAAAAACAAATTAAGGTTGCTACAATGGCTATAAATGCAGTCGTTAAAGTAGATTCTAAAATATTATAGCTAATAATAAAAGCAGCTACAGCAAAAGCAATACCAACCGCATAACTTACATACATAGATCCGTAGAAAAATGAAGGTTCTATCTGGTATTTTGTATTACAATGAGAACACTTTTCGTGCATTTTTACAGTCTCAGAAAGTACATAAGGGTTTTTATTAACGTACATAGATTCTTGGTGACATTTTGGGCATACGCCAAAAAGAATACTATAAAGTTTCATTCCTTTTCTAATCATAACTAAAAACCTTTACTTTTGCGTTTTTTAAGACAATGCAAAGATAAAATTTTATAGTTAACGCATTGTAACAATTGTGACTCAAAAAATCAATTGTATTATTCAAATCACTTATGTTAAATATCCATAATCTTTCTATATCATTTCAAGGAGAATATCTTTTTGAAGAAATTACTTTTAAACTTGGTCCTGGTGATCGTATAGGTTTAATTGGTAAAAACGGAGCAGGTAAATCTACTATGCTTCGGATCTTATCTAAAGAGCAAGAAGCTGATACAGGTCAAATTGCTGCTGATAAGGATATGAAAATTGGGTTTTTAAAACAAGATATTGATTTCGATTTAGGAAAAACGGTTTTAGAAGAGTCGTATCAGGCATTTAAGGAAATTAAAAAATGTGAAGCACAACTTGAAGAAATAAATATCCAATTAGCAGAGCGTACAGATTACGAAAGTGAAGCCTATCATCAGTTAATGGTAGATTTGAATGATATTCAGCATCAATACGAAATATTAGGAGGTTATAATTATCAAGGTGAAACGGAGAAGATTCTTCAGGGTTTAGGTTTTAAGCGTGAAGATTTTGATAAGCTTACCGATACGTTTTCTGGTGGTTGGCGAATGCGAATTGAATTAGCAAAGCTTTTACTTCAAAATAACGATTTATTACTTTTAGATGAGCCAACAAACCACTTAGATATTGAATCTATTATTTGGTTAGAGAATTTCTTAAAAGGTTATAATGGAGCAGTTGTTATTGTGTCTCACGATAAGATGTTTTTAGATAATGTAACCAATAGAACTATTGAAATATCATTAGGTAGAATCTATGATTACAGTAAGCCATATACGCAATTTTTAGCTTTGCGAAAGGAAATGAAGATTCAGCAATTAGCTGCTCAAAAAAATCAGGAGAAGCAAATTCAACAAACTGAAAAATTAATTGAAAAATTTAGAGCTAAAGCTTCTAAAGCTACAATGGCTCAATCGCTAATTAAAAAATTAGATAAGATTGATAGAATTGAAGTAGATGAAGATGATAATAGTGTAATGTCTTTAAATTTTCCGGTATCTGTAACGCCAGGGAAAGTTGTGGTAGAAATTGAGGACGTTTCAAAAAGCTACGGAGATTTACAAGTGTTGCATAATGTAAATTTATCTGTGCCAAGAGAGATTAAAACGGCTTTTGTTGGGCAGAATGGTCAAGGGAAATCAACTTTAGCCAAAATTATAGTTGGAGAACTAGAGCATGAGGGAAAACTAAATTTAGGACATAATGTTCAAATTGGTTATTTCGCTCAAAACCAAGCAGAGTATTTAGATGGTAACAAAACCGTTTTAGATACAATGATTGATGCGGCTAATGAAACTAATAGAAGTAAGGTTAGAGATATTTTAGGGTCATTTTTATTTAGAGGTGAGGAAGCTGAGAAGTATGTTAGAGTACTTTCTGGTGGTGAACGAAACCGTTTGGCTTTAGCAAAGTTGTTATTGCAACCGCTAAATGTTTTGATAATGGATGAGCCAACTAATCACTTAGATATAAAGTCTAAGAATGTTCTAAAAGAAGCATTAAAGAAATTTGAGGGGACTTTAATTTTAGTTTCTCACGATAGAGATTTTCTTCAAGGATTAACAGATACGGTGTACGAATTTAAGGATCAAAACATTAAGGAGTATTTAGGGGATATTGATTTTTATTTGGATCAACGTAATCTTGAAAATTTAAGAGAAGCTGAAAAAAGAACTGTTATTGCTAACAAACCTAAAGAAAACAATAAACAGAGTTACGAAGATCAAAAGAAATTAAAGTCTTTAAATAATAAACTTAGCAATATTGAATCTAAAATTAATCAATTAGAAAAAGATATAAAAGCAGATGATGTTAAGCTGGCAACAGACTATGATAAAACAGCATCTGACCCTAAGTTTTTTGATGCTTATCAAGCAAAGAAAAAATCTTTAGAAAAATTAATGACAGATTGGGAGTCTGTACAATTTGATTTAGATGAGATTTCAAGCTAATAATTAAGTTTTTTTTAACGTCTTAGCTTTAGTATATGGGTAAATTTGCAATTTACCGACCATATCATTATGTTAAGAAAAATCATATTATCTATTTTAGGCGTCGCATTTATTGTAGGCGCTTTTATTTTTGCTAATTATTTAATTGATAATAAGCACAAACCGAAACCCGTTGTACCTAAAGTGGTAAAAACTGTTCTCGTTGATACAGTTAAAAACGGAATAATACCAGTTGTTATTTCTGCAAATGGAAATTTAACTTCTAAGCAACGTGTAGAATTGTACTCTGAGGTACAAGGAATCTTCAAAACGGGTTCTAAATTATTTAAACCAGGCCAAAAATTTAATAAAGGTGAAACACTAATACGTTTAGATGCTTCAGAATATTATGCAAGTGTGCAATCTGCAAAAAGTAGCTTGTACAATAGTATTGCCGCTATTATGCCAGATTTACGATTAGATTTTTCTGAAGTATACCCTAAATGGCAAGCGTATTTAAATGGGTTTGATATTAATAAAAGCACACCTAAACTTCCAGAGATTTCAGGAGAGAAAGAGAACTATTTTATTACTGGTCGTGGCATCGTTAGTGCATATTACAACGTAAAAAACTTAGAACAGCGATTAACTAAATATAGAATTACAGCACCATTTTCGGGTATCTTAACAGAAGCACTAGTAACAGAAGGAACTTTAGTTAGAAACGGTCAAAAACTAGGAGAGTTCATTAACCCATCTGTTTATGAGATGGAAGTAGCAATTAGTAAATCTTTTGCTGATATTTTAAGAGAAGGGGAAAGTGTAAGTCTCATAAGTTTAGATAAAACTAAGGTTTATGAAGGCGTGGTTTCTCGTATTAATGGAAGTATTGACCCAACAACACAAACAATTACGGTTTACATAGAAGTAAAACATCGAGATTTAAAAGAAGGCATGTACCTTGAAGCTAATTTAAATGCTGAAAAAATTGAAAATGCAATTGAAATTGACAGAAACTTATTGTTAGATAGTCAAGAGATATATGTAATTAATGATAGTTTGTTAGATGTAATTTCTGTTAAACCGGCTCATTTTTCAAATGAAAAAGTGATTTTGAAAGAAGTGCCAAATGGAACAATTATATTAAGAAAACCAGTTCCTGGTGCCTATGCTGGTATGCATGTTAAAAGTGTAAATCGTAACAATTCAACAACAGATTCTATTCAATAATGAGAAAAATAATTGAATATTTTATCAGGTATCACGTAGCAGTAAATGTTTTTATTCTTGCATTTTTTGTGTTTGGTATTATTGGAGCTTTATCCTTAAAGTCGTCATTCTTTCCGCTCACAGAATCAAAAATCATTAATGTTTCCATAGCATACCCTGGAGCATCACCTCAAGAGATAGAAGAAGGAATTGTGCTTCAGATTGAAGATAATTTAAAAGGACTTAAAGGTGTAGATAGAGTAACATCCACATCTCGAGAAAATAGTGGGTCAATTACAGTAGAAATTGAGAAAGGTGAGAGTTTAGATTTTATGCTTCTCGAAGTTAAGAATGCTGTAGATCGAGTGCCGTCTTTTCCAACAGGAATGGAGCCTTTAGTGGTTTCTAAACAAGAAGCTGTTAGAGAAACGATTTCTTTTGCATTAAGCGGAAAAGGTATTCCACTAGTGACCTTGAAACAGATAGCACGACAAGTAGAGACTGACTTGCGTGCTATTGATGGAATATCTCAAATTGAAATTTCAGGTTTTCCTGAGGAAGAAATTGAAATTGCAGTCAATGAATTAGATTTATTAGCCTATAATTTAACTTTTAGTGATGTTGCGACAGCAGTAAGTAGTGCTAATATATTAGTTACAGGAGGAAATGTAAAGACTGTTGCAGAAGAATATTTAATTAGAGCCAATAACAAGCAATATTACGGTAAAGAGCTATTAAATATAATTGTAAGAGCAACACCAGACGGAAAGGTAATAAGACTTAAAGATGTTGCAATTGTTAGAGATCGCTTTTCTGAAACGCCTAATGCAACTTATTTTAATCAAGATTTAGCTGTAAACATATCTATTACAAGTACCAATAATGAAGATTTAGTTTCATCTGCAGATAAGGTAAATGATTACATTGAAGAATACAATCAGAAGTATGAAAATGTGAGATTAGATGTAGTGAATGATAGGTCAATTACACTTAAGCAGCGTACGCAATTATTGACAGAAAATGCCATTGTAGGGATGATTTTGGTGTTGCTATTTCTATCTGTATTTTTAAATACGCGTTTAGCGTTGTGGGTTGCTTTTGGTTTGCCAATTTCATTTTTAGGGATGTTCATTTTTGCAGCTCAGTTTGATGTAACTATAAATGTCTTATCCTTGTTTGGGATGATTATTGTTATTGGGATATTAGTCGATGACGGAATTGTAATTGCAGAAAATATTTACCAACATTACGAAAAAGGTAAAAAGCCTATTCAAGCTGCAATAGATGGAACTATGGAAGTAATTCCTCCTGTGGTTTCAGCAATTATTACAACGCTTTTAGCCTTTTCATTGTTCTTCTTTTTAGATAGTAGAATAGGTGAATTCTTTAGTGAAGTAGCGGTTATTGTAATACTTACATTAGTGGTATCTTTGGTAGAAGCTCTAATTATTTTACCAGCCCATTTAGCACATTCTAAGGCGTTAAGATCTCAAGTTGTAGATGAGAATCCATCTAAAATAAAGAAGTTTTTCTCATTTATGAGAGTCATTAATACAGGAGGAGATCGCTTAATGGCTTTTTTAAGAGATCGTGTTTATACACCTATTTTAAATCGTGTATTGAAATATAAAATCTTCTCTTTAGGTGTATTTGTTGCCTTGTTAGTATTAACATTTGGTTCACTTGGAGGTGGAGTGATTGGGGTTACTATGTTTCCGAGAGTAGCTAGCGATGCTGCAAACATAGAATTAGTAATGCCAGCAGGTACCAATGTAAAAATTACGGATTCTATTATTTCATTGATTGAAGAAAAATCTTTTATTGTAAATAAAGAACTTACTGAAAAGTATCTGAAAGGTACTGGTAAGCAATTGTTTGAGAATACGATAGTAGAAATTAGTAGTAGTTCTAGCGCAAGATTAAGAATTAATTTGTTACCAGGTGAAGAGCGCCCAGATGAAATAAAATCAGATTTAATTACAAACCGCTTAGAAGAATTAGTAGGACCTGTAATTGGTACCGAGCGATTAATCTATGGTTCTGGTGGTAACTTTGGAGGAAGTCCTGTTTCAGTATCTTTATTAAGTAATAATATTGAAGAGTTAAAAGCTTCAAAATTAGAGCTTAAAAAATATTTAGAATCTAATCCTTTATTAAAAGATATTGGAGATAATGATCCAGCAGGTATTAAAGAAATAAGTATAGAACTTAAAGAAAGTGCTTATTTACTAGGTCTAGATTTAAGAACTGTTATGACGCAAGTTCGTTCAGGATTTTTTGGAGCTCAAGCACAACGTTTTCAACGTGGACAAGATGAAATTAAAGTTTGGGTGCGTTACGATAAAAATAATAGAAGTTCTATTAATGATTTGGATGCTATGCGTATTATTACACCAACAGGTGAGCGCGTAACATTAAAGGATATTGCAAGTTATAGTATTGCTCGAGGTGATGTTGCTATAAATCACCTTGAAGGTAAACGAGAAATACAGGTTTATGCGGATTTAAAAGACCCAAGTACAAGTGCAACAGATATAATGGATGATATTAAAACTGTTTTTATACCACAGTTGCAATCTAAGCACCCAACAATAAATGCTTCTTATGAAGGGCAAAATCGAGAAAAAGATAAATTAGTTGGTTCTTTAGGTGTCGCAGGTCCAATTATTTTGATTTTGATTTATATTACTATTGCATTTACATTTAGAAGTTACTCACAACCCTTCTTACTAATTTTATTAATTCCATTCAGTTTAACAGCTGTAGCTTGGGGACATTGGTTACTAGATTTTCAAGTGAATATTTTATCTCTTTTAGGAATCATTGCCTTAATAGGAATTATGGTGAATGATGGATTGGTTTTAATAGGGAAATTTAATAGTAATTTAAAGGATGGGATGACTTTTGATTTGGCATTGTCTGAAGCCGGAAAGTCTCGTTTTAGAGCTATTTTCTTAACATCATTAACAACAATAGCAGGTTTAGCGCCTTTATTATTAGAGAAAAGTAGACAAGCTCAATTTTTAAAACCAATGGCAATTTCAATCTCATTTGGTATTGCTTATGCTACCGTCTTAACATTGCTAGTTTTGCCGTTATTCTTATCATTTAGTAACACAATAAAGAAAAACAGTAAATGGTTAATAACAGGAAATGATGTTACAAAAGAGGAAGTTGAACGTGCAATTAAAGAGCAAAATGAAGCCGATGATCACTAAAATAAAACTATTAACTGTGGTGCTTTTTTGTGGTTTTAGCCTGCAGGCACAAGAAGTTTTAACTAAAGAACAAGCAGTAGCTTTAGCTTTAGAAAACAACTATGGTATTAAAATTGCTAATAATGCAGTGACCATTGCAGAGAACAAAACTAGTATCCTTAATTCTGAATTTTTACCAACAATAACAGCAAATGCGGGTGCAAATTATAATTTAGATAATACGGAAGCCGAATTTTCGGACGGAAGACCAGATGCCGTTTTAAATGGAGCAGAGAGTTCTAACTATAATGCTAGTGTAAGTTTAAATTATACACTTTTTGATGGTTTAGGAAGACGTTATAATTACAAACGATTAAAAGAGCAGTATAAGTTATCAGAATTAGAGGCTAGAGCAACTATCGAATCAACAATTCTACAATTATTCTCAGTTTATTATAACGTAGCTCAACTTTCAGATAATTTAAATGCCCTAGAACAGACTTTAGATAATACCAAAGATCGATTGATAAGAGCTCAATATCAATTTGAATATGGTCAGAGTACTAAGTTGGCTGTTTTGAACGCTGAAGTTGATATTAACACGGATAGTATCAATATAATAAACACAAAACAAGATTTAAAAATAGCAAAACGTGATTTAAAATTAGTGTTAGGAGAATCTTTCACTATTGATTTTGGTGTTGAGACAGATGTTGATTTTACGCTTCAATTTCAAAAAGATATTTTATTTGAAAAAGCAAAATCTCGTAACATAGCGTTATTACAAGTCGAAAAAAATATCTCAATTAGTAAGCTAGATATTAATTCTGGTAAATCAGCTTATTTGCCTACAATTGGTTTATCTGGTTCGTATGGTTGGAACAAAAACAATAACAATGCAGTGGCATTATTAGCTGTTTCTACCAATACAGGATTGTCTGCGGGTTTAAGTTTAAGCTGGAATTTGTTTGATGGTGGCTCAACGATAACTACAGTAAGAAATGCTAAAATTAGTCTTGAAACACAACAGCTTCAAAAAGAAAGTATTTTACTCAATATAGAGCGTGATTTTAATAATGCTTGGGATAATTATAAGAACAAATTAGAGATATATAATATTCAAGAAAAAAATATTATTACTGCTCAAAATAATTTTGAACGCACCCAAGAAAAATTTAAAATAGGGCAAGTTAATTCTATAGAATTTAGACAAGCACAGGTTAATTTGTTAAATGCAGAGTTAAGTCGGAATCAGACTAAGTTTTCAGCGAAATTATCTGAGTTAGAAGTACTTCAAATAAGTGGAGAATTATTGAATGTTCAATTTTAATTTATAACTAAATGCACGAGTATTTCTTTCAATGTCCATATTGTTGGGAGCAGATTTCAATGTTAGTTGATGCGTCTCAAAAACATCAAAAATATATTGAAGATTGTGAAATATGTTGTAACCCAATTCAAGTATCAATAGTAGCTGAGAATCAAGATGTTGTTAGTTTTTATGCTGAAAACATTGAACAATAGTAATAGTTAATTAATTAAACATCAAGGTTTTATACTTTTCAGTGTGTAGTTCGTCGAAAAATGTTGCAGTTAAAGGTCTTATTTGCTATATTTGTATTGTTATTGTGTCCCTCCACAAAAATCTACTACCATGAAGACACTAAAAATAACGCTACTATTCTGTTTGGTTTCAGTATTTTCGTTTGCACAGGTTTCTCAAAACCAAAAAGCTGCACTCGTAGATTTATATAACGCTACTAATGGTGATTCTTGGATTAATTCTTGGGATTTAGAACAGCCAGTTTCTTCGTGGTATGGATTAACCATAGAAAACGATAGTGTTGTTGCTATAAAGATGACTTTTAATGGCTTAGTTGGTACACTTCCAGAATCAATTTCGGATTTAAATAATTTAGTAGTTTTAGATTTAGCTTTTAATAGGTTAGAAGGTGAGTTACCAAATACTTTAGTAGATATGGTGAGTCTAGAAGAATTAAAATTATTTTCAAATAGTTTTAGTGGAGGAATTCCTACTGATATCGGAAATTTGGTGAATCTCAAAACTTTAGAGTTATATAATAATGATTTATTTGGGGCAATACCTTCTTCAATAGGTAATCTTAAGAAGTTAGAAAGTTTAATGCTAAGCAGTAATTTATTAATGGGAACTCTGCCAGCAAGTATTTCAAATTTAAAATCTTTAAAAGTATTAAGTGTTTTTGATAATAATTTGTTCGGAACAATTCCGTCTTCAATAGCTCAGTTAACAGAACTTGAAGAATTAGTTTTGTCTAATAATGCATTTTACGGAAATTTACCAGGAGTGTTAGCAGAGTTAAAAGGATTAAAAACTTTATTATTAAGTAATAATCAGTTTAAAGGAAACTATGCTGTATTAAAAGAAGCATTGCCTAATATCGTTGATTTTGACTTAGATGAAGTAAATTTAAAAGGGTCGTTAGCAACTTTAGATGTCGAAGATGAAGATTAAATTACACGACTATAAATAGAAGTAAAATAACGTTCAAAAAAAAGTGCGTTATTTTTTTATATAGTCTTTCGTATTTATAAAAAAGTATTATATTTGCACTCCGAAACAATTAGGTCGCCATTATGAAGCGATAGTTAAAAGCTAAGTTAACTGTTTTGATTTAAAATCGCGGGATAGAGCAGTAGGTAGCTCGTCGGGCTCATAACCCGAAGGTCACTGGTTCGAGTCCAGTTCCCGCTACTAAATAAGAGAAGCCTTTCAAGAAATTGAAAGGCTTTTTTGATTTCATAAATGGACTAAAAGTGATTTTAAATTCTATATATTTAAAGCTAAGGGGTTTATACTTTTTGTTTGTAAATGTAGATATCTATCTTTGTGCAAAATTTAAACTAAAGGAAAGTAGTAAGTGAAAAGATTCGTAAAAAAGAGGAAGCTATTTTTTGTATTAAACATAATAATTGCAACGCTTTTATTAATTGTATGTTTAAGACAATATATTGGTGTTAGTAAGTTTTTTATATTTTCATTTTTAGGTTTTTTTGTACCTTATTTAGTGCTTTTTAATCTGCTATTCTTAATATACTGGTTTCTGAGAAGAAAACGTAAGTTATTGATTTCTTTAATTGTTCTTGTTTTTGGCTACTTTGTAAATGATACTTTTTATAAATTTGGTAATTCTGATATTGAGGTAGGAGGTGAAATTGACTTAATTTCTTTTAATGCTCATAGCTTTGATGGTTTTTATAAATATGATAACCCAAATGTAAGTGAAGATATCGCCGATTTTATAGCAGAACAAAATCCAGATATAGTATGTTTTCAAGAGTTTAGCAGAATAGTATATGATAGGTTTGTGGATTATCCCTATAAATATTTGACTCCTGATTCTAGCAAATCTACATTACAAGCTATTTTGTCTAAGTATCCAATAATTGATAGTGGTTCATTTAATTTCGAAAACACAATCAACAATGCTATTTACGCAGATATAAAAATAAAAAAAGACACAATTAGAGTTTATAATGTTCATTTAGAGTCTTTTAAGGTTCGTCCTGGTTCGTTAAAAAGGGAGGTTCCAATGAATATTTTTAATAGAATGAATTTGGCTTTTCAAAAACAGATGGAGCAGGCTGAATTGATAAAAGAGCATAGTTTGTTAACAAAACACAAAAAAATTATTTGTGGAGATTTTAATAGCACACAATTTTCAAATGTTTATGACATAATAAAAGGGGATATGAAAGATAGTTTTTTAGAAGAGGGTATTGGTTTTGGAAATACTTTTAATTTTAGATTTCTACCTTTTAGAATTGATATTATTCTATCTGATTTAAAAATCACTTCTCATAATAACTTTGAAGCACAATTATCTGACCATGAGCCTGTAATGGCTTCTTTTGTTTTAGGTGATTTATAATTGAACTTGAGATAATCTCTAATATATAAATTGTGTTCTAACGCCTTCTTAGGATTATATTTTATTCAGTATTGTTGTAATTCTATTTTTAATTTAAATACTTAAGTAAAAGGTATTTTAGTTATTTCTTATTGTGTCATGTAAATGCATAATTATTAGATAAGTAGCTGTTTTTTTATTCGCTTATTGTTTGTTATCGATGTTATTATATTATTGGACTAAAAAAATGAAAAAGCATGAATAGAAAATTGAAATTTCTTTAACTTGCCAATCTATTAATTAAGAATAAAAAAATTAAAAAAGAAAAATGAATATAGCTAATAAAGTTAAAGAAATTATAGCAGATTCTATAGAGATAGAAGTTTCAAAAATTGAAGAGGATACTGCCATAGGAGATTTTCCTAAATGGGATTCTATGGGGCAAATAATTATAATTTCAGCTTTAGAGAAAGAGTTTGATTTTAAGTTTGATCCAGAAGTAATCATGGATTTAGAAGATGTGGGTGATATGATTGAAGCTGTTGAGGAACATGTTTCTGAATAATATTGCATATGGATTTTGTATCTCTTGAAGAAAAAATATTTAACTATTCTTTACAAACGCCGAATAAAACGGCGTTAATTGATAAGAAAAGAACTATTTCTTACAAGGAACTTTATCAAAATATATGGGCAACTAAGTTATTTTTAGAAAAAGAATATACGCTTCAAAAAGGAGATGCAGTTATTGTTGCTGCAAATAAAAATCTAAATTTTATATATGCATATTTTGCAATTCATTTAATCGGAGCTAAAGTTATTCCTTTAGATGAGCAAATTCAAAAAGAGAGACTATCGTATATAGTAGATAAAACTGAGCCTAAGTTAATTATTGGACTACAGAGTGAAGATCATATTACGAGCTTTGATTTTGATTTATTAAAGGATATAGAACCTATTGAAGTCCCAAATCAAATTGAATTTCCTATCAATGTTGGAGAAGCGGATATTTTGTTCACTACAGGTACAACTGGTGACCCAAAAGGAGTGGTTTTAACGCATGGTAATCTTGCTGCAAGTGCAAATAATATCAATACATTTATTCAAAATGATAGTGACGATATAGAACTATTAGCTCTACCAATTAGTCATTCTTTTGGGTTAGGCAGAATTAAATGTGTGTTGTCAGTAGGAGGAACTATAGTTTTGTTAGGCAGTATTGTCAATATGAAACGCATGTTTAGAACTTTTGAAGAGCAAAAGATTTCAGGATTTGGAATGGTGCCGGCAAGTTGGCATTATATTCAGAAAATGAGTGGAGACAGATTAAAAGATTTTGCTGGAAACCTTAATTATATTGAATTTGGAAGTGCATATATGTCTGCTGAAGAAAAGCAAGAATTAATAAACCTATTTCCTAATACAAGAATTTGTATGCATTATGGACTTACTGAAGCTTCAAGGTCTACTTTTATGGAGTTTCATGAAGACGTTTCATATTTAAATACTATTGGTAAGGCGAGTCCAAATGTTGAGATTAGTATAAAAGATGATTCTGGAAATACGCTACCATCAGGAGAAGAAGGTGAGATTTGTATAAAAGGAAACCATGTGACTTTGGGTTATTTTACGAATTCAAATACCGAATTTTTCTATGGTGATTATTTTAGAACAGGAGATATCGGTAGTATTGATGATAATGGATATATTCATTTAAAAGGTCGTTATAAAGAGATTATAAATGTTGGAGGTAAGAAATTATCACCTATTGAAGTTGAGTCTAAAATACAAGAATTCGATAGTTCATTAGAATCTGCTTGTGTTGGTATTATAGATCCTAATGGTATTTTGGGTGAAGTTGTAAAAGCATTTATCGTTAAGAGTAGCACAATAGAGAATTTTGATGCTCTCGATGAGTTCTTAAAGTCAAAATTAGAATCGTATAAGATACCGGCTTTTTACCAATGGGTTGATCAAATCCCTAAAACCAAATCAGGAAAAATACAACGACAAAAACTATTATAAATTATGTGGGAGCCTCAAGGAATTTATTCCAAATTTTTACTAAAACAACCTACTATTCTCTTTGGAGAAAATGCTATTATGGGACTTAAGACCTACGCTAGTTCTAAGGTTGTGGTTATTCATGGTTCTAGTTTGAGTGAAGATTATAAACAAAAAGTTTCAAGTGCTATGTCTTCATTTGAAGTTAACTTTGTTAAAAAAACATGGGAAGGAGAACCGACTTTAGAAACCTTAAACCCAACAATTAAAAAGGTTGAAGAATTTAGACCAGACTTAATAATAGCTATTGGAGGAGGAAGTGTGATTGATGGGGCAAAAATGGTTAGAACTTATTATGAGTTTCCATTTTTTGATGTCAACGAAACAAGTTTTTCAATGTTAAACTGGAAAACAACACTTGTAGCAGTGCCAACTACTATTGGTAGTGGTGCTGAAATTTCATCTGCTTCTGTAATGTATAATGACGCAGAAAAAACTAAAGAGTTTGTTGTTAGTCATCAGTTTATTCCAGAAATAATTGTTTTAGAGGCCAGTTTAATTATAGATGCACCTAAAAAGATATTGTTATCTTCAATGGTAGATGCTTTATCGCATGCTATTGAAGGGTATATGTCTACAATAGATAATTTGTTGGTAGATAGTTATGCAGAAAAAGCTATTCAAATTATATCTCAGTACCATGAGGTTATTAGTAAAGGTGTAGACGAGCAAAATATTAATAAATTGCAATTAGCATCGCTGTTTGCTGGTTTAGTTCAAAACCATTGTATCGTAGGTGCAACACATGCATTAGCGCATCAAATGTCTGCTTATGGATTATCTCATTCAAGTGCAATAGCCATATTTTTACCTTCAGTAATTAAAAAGAATATTAAAAATCCAATTGTAAATTCTAGATTTGAGCAGTTAGCAAAACACTCTGGGTTTGCAAAAGGGGAAGATTTACTAGGTTTTGTAGAGGAATTTATAACAGGTTTTGATCTTACGAAGGAATTAAATGTAGTGAGGAGTAATAAAGAACAGATTCTTGCTGATGATGTTTTCTTCCAACAAGCATTAAATGATAAAGGTGGACAAGGAAACCCAATTCCTATGGACAAAGAATTTTTAATGGATATTTTTAACGAAGCTTCTCTATGAAAAATATAACGATTACAGATAATCTTATTAATACTAATCCTTATGAATTAGATAAGGGACAGAAGAAAGTACCTTTTACGGAAGCATTGTTGGATGAAATTAAGTTCCATTACGATAATAATGAACAATACCAGCGCTTTTGCGATAATAAAGACTTTAATCCACATAGTTTTGAGGGAGGTTTAGATCAAATACCTCCGATTGCTGTAAGTGTATTTAAGGATTTAGGTAAGGATTTGAAGTCTGTTCCAGATAGTGAAGTTAAATTGTCATTACAATCATCTGCAACTTCAGGTGTCCCTAGTACAGTTGTTTTAGACAAAATTACAGCTAAGCGACAAGGTAAAGTAATGATTAAAGTTATAAAAGACTTTATTGGAGCAGAAAGAAAACCTTTTATTGTTGTAGATGTTAGTCCTAAGCCAGAAAATATTAAATTTTTAGGAGCTAGATATGCTGCAATTGGTGGCTATTTAAATTTTGCAAGTGATGTGAATTATGCATTGGATACTGATTCTGATGAAAGTGTTTCTTTTAATGTAGATAAAACTAAAGCGTTTATTGCATCTTTAGATAAGGAAACACCAATGGTTGTATTTGGTTTTACTTATATGTTGTACGCTCAAGTTGTAAAGCCATTATTAGATAAAGGCATTACGTTTGATTTACCCAAAGGGTCTAAAATAATTCATATTGGAGGTTGGAAAAAATTAGAAAGTGAGAAGATTGGCAAAGCGCAGTTTAATAAAGCAATGTCTCAACTGTTTTCAGTAAAAGAAGAACATGTTATAGATATTTACGGATTTACTGAACAGATGGGATTAAATTATCCTGATTGCGAATGTGGATGGAAGCATACACCAGTTTATTCAGAGGTAATTGTAAGAAACCCAGTGACTAGAGAAGTTATGACTGATGGTGAAGAAGGTGTTTTGGAATTTTTATCTCCAATTCCTCACTCTTATCCTGGTAATGTAGTATTAACTGATGATATGGGAGTTGTAAACCCAGAACCATGCCCAATTGGAAGAAACGGAACACGATTTAAAATTTTAGGTAGATTAAAAAAGGCCGAGGTACGAGGGTGTGGTGATATTTTAGGAAGTAAGTTGAAATTTTCTGGTGATTCTGAAGAACAAGAAGCATCCGTAAAATCAGATTTAGAACTTCATTATTGGAAAGGAGATAAAATTGATACGTCTCAATCTACAGAATTACAGCTTAAAGAAATTATAAGAAACTTAAATTCTAAAAAAGAATGGCTAAGAAGCCAACCAATTGATGCCTTAATTGGCTTAATTGGCGAAGCTTCAAAAGTTTGGATGACTGCAGAAGGTGATTTAAGTGCAATGAAAGAAAAAGGATTGTCGTTTTTAGCTAATTGGGCTAAACCGATTCATCTAAATAGAATTGCTACAATTGGCCTTAGAAATAACAGACAACATATAGATGGTTTTATTCCATTAAATGGTTCTCGCAAGCAATTTTTAAAAGCAAATCAAAAAGGTTTAGTTTGTCATTGGTTAGCTGGTAATGTTCAAGTTTTAGGAATGTTTGCTTTATTGCAAGCAATTATGACAAAGAATGTAAACTTACTTAAAATATCATCAAAAGATGGTGGCGTATTTGCCGGATTGTTAAAAACCTTTGAAGGCATAAGCTTTACAACAAAAGGTGGTTATACTATTAAAGGAGATGACTTATTAGAAACTATTGCTGTCGTCTATTTTTCACATAGAGATAGGGAAATAGGTGAGTTAATGTCTAAATCTGCCAATGTACGTATAGCTTGGGGAGGAAGAGAAGCTGTAGAGACTGTCGCTAATTACCCATCAATGTATGATACTGAAGATATTATTTTTGGACCTAAGATTTCTTTTTCAGTTATTTCTCAAGAAGTACTTAGTACAGAGAGAAAAGCAAAAAAAATAGCAAGAAAAGTAGCTGTAGATTCTAGTGTGTTTGATCAAACAGGTTGTGCTTCTCCACATAATCTTTATATAGAACGTGGAGGCGTAATATCTCCAAGAGAATTTTGTAATTTATTAGCTCAAGGAATGGAGAAAACTTCAGTGCAAATACCTAAAGGAGAGACATCTGTAGAGCAAATATCTGCTATACACTCTGTAAGAGGTTTATATGATTTTAAAGGAGAAGTTTGGGCAAGTGATGATACGACGTGGACAGTTGTTTATTCCGAAGATAAGAATTTAAGAGCTCCTGTGTATTCAAGAGTAATTATGGTTCATCCAGTTGATCATATAGATGAAACTTTAGAGCATATTGATGATAATATACAAACTATAGGTTTGGCATCGATAGGAGAAAAAGCATTGAATTTTGCAGAAAAAGCAGTTGATAAAGGCGTAATGAGATGTCCAGAGATGGGAAGAATGTTAAATTTTGAATCTCCTTGGGATGGCATATTTTTAATGGAAAGAATGGTGAGATGGAGTACCTTTGGTGGTCCATTGATTTAATCAAAAATAAGTACTACATTGGTAACGTTAAATTGAACAAGGTTTTTTTGAAATATTATTAGTTAAACGTTTATATTGCAGGTGATTAAAGTTGATGTTTTGTAAGTATTTATTTTCAAAAAAAGACACGAGATGAATTTGAAATTTAAGAATAAAAAAATAACAGGAATACTTTCTGTGTTACCTGAAAATGAAATAAAGTTTGAAGACGAAATAGAGAATTACGCATTTTCTAAAAGTCAATCGATGAAGCTTAAACTCATAATGGGATACAATAAGAGAAGAGTTGTGAAAGAAGGTACTACTGTTTCTGATCTGTGTATCCATGGCTTACAACATCTTTTTGATAATAATCAATTAGATAAAAATGATATTGATGCTTTGATATTAGTATCTCAATCACCAGATTATTTTATTCCTTCAACGAGTCATGTTATACAAGGGAAACTAGGATTAAAAACGGACATGGTTTGTTTAGATATTAGTCAGGCTTGCTCTGGTTATTCAATCGGTCTTTCTCAGGCTTTTATGTTACTAGACCAAGAGGATATTAATAAAGTTGTTGTTGTAAATGGTGATACTTATAGTCAAAAAGTTTCTATTCAAGACAGAGGAAGCAGACCTATTACTGGTGATGCTGTATCTATAACTATCGTCGAGAAAAGTACTACTGATAATACTATATATGGTGCAATTAATACGGACGGTACAGGGGCAGAAGCACTTATAATTCCAGCAGGCGGATTTAGAACACCGTCTACTGCTGAAACGGCAGAGTTAGTGCAAGATAGCAAAGGTAATACAAGGTCACTAGAGCATCTAGTAATGAAAGGAGATGATGTTTTTAATTTTGTTCAAAGAGAAGTACCTCCTATGGTGGATAAAATTTTAGAAAGAGCTAATGTTAGTAAGGATGACGTAGATTATTTTATGTTTCATCAGCCTAATAAGTTTATGCTAAAAAAATTGGCTGATAAAATGGAAGTACCTTACGAAAAAATGCCTAACAATATTGTTGAGAATTTTGGTAATTCTAATAGTGCAACAATTCCAGTAAACATTAGTTTTAATTTGGGAGAAAAGCTTTTAGATAATTCTTATTTTCTATGTTTAGCAGGTTTTGGAGCAGGTTTAAGCTGGTCCTCATTACTACTAGAAGTAGGAAATTTAGATTTTTGTGAAATAATAAATTATAATAATTAAATATGGAAGATTTTATACCTTCAATCGCAGAGCTTTTAGAAGAAGAAACAGTTGAGCTTACTGACGCATTAGATTCATTTGAGGCATGGGATTCTTTGACAATTTTGTCAATGATTGCTTTTTTTGATTCTGAGTATAATGTGCAATTATCTGCTGAAGAAATTGAAAATTCTGAAACTATTCTAGGAATAAAAGAACTTGTAGAAAGTAAAATGTAATAGAATATTCTTAATTTAATTTTGCTCTTGCTATAAAATAATAATATAAGTTCATACCATTGAACTCTTTAAAATATAATAAAATGAGGAACGTAATAATTTTAGGAACTGGAGGATGTGCAGCTGAAGTAACATTTTTTATTGAAGATTATAACTTGAAAATGCATGAGGATGAGAAAATTAATATATTAGGTTATATCGATTATGCTGATCACCTAAAGGATAACTATGACAAATATAATTTTGAAGCACCAGTTTTGTGTGATATAGATTCATACGAACCGAAAGCAGATGAAGAGGTCTTAATTGCGGTTATGAATATTAAATTTCGAGAGGAAATGATAAAAGCTTTGAAAGATAAGCAAGCTAAAATAGGTAGTTTTATTCATCATACTGTAGTAATGCCTCAAAAATTAGAAATTGGTGAAGGAAATATAGTTGCTCCATATTGTATACTTGAAAAGCATGCAATAATTGGTAGTTATAATTTATTAACATCTTACAGCTTTATTAGTCATGATTGTATTGTTGGAGATAACAATTTCTTTTCTTTTGCTGGTGTAGCAGGAAATGTTAATGTTGGAAATAATAATTATTTTGGACTAAGATCACTAGTAATTCCTGGAATTAAAGTTGGTAACAACAATGTGGTACAAGCAGGTATGGTTGTTGATAAAAATGTCAAGGACGATACTACAGTTTTTTATAGATTTAAAGAAAAAATTATGGCAATCCCTAAGGTTTAATTGAGTATTACATTTAATAAAACGGCTGTAAATTTCAAATAGATATAGGTTTAATTGCTCATTACATTAATGCATAAAAATTGATTATTGAATCTAAATAATAATATTAAACACAGTGTGGTACGCTGGCCATATGGCGGAATGTCAATGGAAGATTTTTTAAAGTCTTTAAACGAAATAGGTGTTACAGCAATAGAGTTGGTAAATCCAGAGGATTATCCATTATTGAAAAAATATAATATTCATTGTTCTATGTGTCATAGTGCTGAAATTAGTTTTTCAGAAGGATGGAATAATCCAAAATATCATGATGAGTTAATTAAGAATTATTCAGAAATGATACCGTTAATAGCTGATGCTGGTTATACTAATCTTATTTGTTTTAGTGGAAGCAGAGAACAAATGAGTGATGAAGAAGGAATGCATAATTGCATCATAGGATTAAATAAAATATTGCCACTAGCAAAAGAACATGGTGTAGTATTACACATGGAGTTGTTGAATAGTAAAACTGCGCCACATCAAGATTATATGTGTGATAATACAGAGTTTGGTGTAGAATTATGTAAACAATTAGATTCAGATAATTTTAAACTATTATATGATATCTACCATATGCAAGTGATGGAAGGTAATATCATTAAAACCATTAGAGTTAATCACGAGTATTTTGGACATTACCACACTGCAGGTAATCCTGGACGAGGTCAGTTAGATGATACGCAAGAATTAAATTATCCTGCAATAATGAAAGCTATTGTGAAAACAGGATTTAAGGGTTATGTTGGTCAAGAATTTATGCCAAAAGGTAAAAATAAGATTGAAGCCTTAAAAACAGGAATTAAAATCTGTGATGTTTAATTTAAAATGATAATGTTTTAAGTTTTTAGATTCATTAAAACGAATCCTTAATTAGTGAATAGCAAGAACACGTGCCATAAACGTTGTCTAAACTAATCTTAGCAGTGTTGAATTTAGTTTAAAACTTTTCAAAGGAATTCTCATTCTCGTATTTTAATTTGCGACTAGTATAGACTTTGTAAATAGGGATTCTATCGAGTTTTCTTGTTGAAATAATCGAATTTATTATTAAGTTTATCTTTTTGAAGCCATAGAATGTATCGCTTAGTTTGAAATTGTTACTTTTAATTCGAATTAAGCATAAATAGGCTAACTCAAATATATGTCCATTCGTTTTACATTTTTCGTTTTACTTATTTCATGTTTATTTTCCATTAATGGAAATGCACAATTTTCACCGCATATTCAAAATTATAGTTTAGCAGAGTATAAAGCAGGAAATCAAAATTGGGATATAACACGATCCAAAGACGGAAAAGTTTATGTTGCCAATAACAACGGTTTGTTGGCTTATGATGCTCTAAATTGGAAATTCTATCAGTTACCAAATAAAACGACAGTACGTTCTGTATTTACAGATAATGGCATAGTTTTTACCGGTTCTTATGAAGAATTTGGTTATTGGGAAAAGGATGAATTCGGAATTTTAAATTACTATTCTCTTAGCGATAAAGTTATAGATCAAATTTCTCCAAACGAAGAGATTTGGCAAATCGTAAAGTTTCAAGATAAAATTGTTTTTCGGTCGTTTTTAAATATCTATATCTATGATTTTAAAAATGTAATTCAATTAAGTCCAAAATCGGCAATCATTTCTAGTAATGTAGTAGGAGATAAGCTTTACATATGTACCCTGAATAAAGGTATCTTCTCTTTAGAAGATGAGAGGCTAAAAACCTTCTTTGTTGATCCTAAATTAATAGATACTAAAATAGTGTCATTAACCAGCTACAATGACGGTTTACTTCTGTTAACCTCATTAAAAGGAAGTTATTACTTGCGCAATAATCAATTAAAGCCAACAGGTTTTAATATAGATGAAGAGATTAAACAACACCAACTTAATAAATTTTCACAATTACCAAATGGAGAAATGGTTTTTGGGACTATAAAAGATGGTGTGTTTTTAACAGATTCTAGAGGGAATCTAAAATTTCATGTCAGTAAGGAAAACGGCTTACTTAATAATACAGTTTTAGGACAATACATTGACGCATCTAATAATTTGTGGTTAGGTTTAGATAATGGTATTTCTAAGATAGACTTAGATAGTCACCACTATTTTTTTAATGACCAATCTGGTAAACTTGGTGCAGTCTATGATGTGGTTAAATATAATGGTCAGATTTATATAGGAAGTAATACAGGACTTTTTAAACTTAATGAAAACGATAAACTTCATTTTATAGAAGGCTCTCAAGGTCAGGTTTGGGATTTAAAAATTATTGAAGACCAACTCTTTTGTGGTCATAATGAAGGTACATTTATTGTAGATAATGATAAATTAACTTGGATTTCAAGTTTTACGGGTGGTTGGACAATAAAAAAAGTTCCAGAACGCAATCATACCTATATACAAGGAACCTATGCCGGTTTAGTAAAATTTGAAAAAAAGGATAATAATTGGGAGGTTAAGCATTTAGGTAAAACTACAATTCCTTCACGTTTCTTAGTGTTTGAAAATCCTAGTACAGCTTGGGTTGCGCATGCTTACAAAGGACTATATCGTATAAGATTTGATAATAACTACGATACAATTTCTAGCGTTAAATCTTATGGTGATAAAGGAATAGGTTCAGATTTTAATCTTCGTGTTTATAATATTAAAAACAATATTAGCTTCAAAACTAATGATGGTTGGCAGAAATACGAACCTATAATAGATTCAATAGTGCCATACAATTTACTCAACGAAAAATTTGGTAAGGATAGTTATATTGTCTCTGAAGAAGATACTAATCGTTTAGCCTTAATAAATAAAGATGGTGTAATAAGTTTAAAAGCCTTCAATAACATCGCTGATAGTATCACTTTTGGTAATAGTAAAATTAAAAACCGCTATGTCGTAGGTTACGAAAACATCTCAAAAATTGAAGATTCTATATATGGCCTAAATTTAGTAAATGGCTTTATGATGATTGATAATGGTTTTAAAAAGAACCTCGAACTATTTGCACCAATTATTGAATCAATTTTAATTAACAAAAAGGCTATTGCTCTTAATTTAGATAAAGAGCCACTGTCTTTAAAGTATGGTGAAAATTTAGAAATTGAAATCATATCACCAAAATCTAATAATCACTTTTTTGAGTATAGATTATCTGAGAATGAAGACCACTGGAACCAATTAGAAAAGAACACCATAGAGTTAACTAATTTAATAGAGGGAGATTATAAAATTCAGTTTAGAGCGCAAAATGATTTTGGTAATATATCACCAATTGAAACATTAGAGTTTGAAATAAATCCGCCATGGTATAGAGGTACTTTGGGGATTTTATTATACCTCTTAGTTTTTGCGTTAGCTACTTTTACATTTTTCTATATTCAGAAGAGAAAAATATTAAGGGAACAAAGACTTATAAAAATTAAGTATCAAAAGGAACAACAAAAACTACTTAGAGAGAAAACATTAGAAAATGAAAAACGAATTGTTCAACTAAAAAATGAAGCGCTGCAAAGTGATATAAAATCTAAGAGTAAACAATTAGCAAATAATGCTATGGCTTTGGTTAAGAAAAATGAATCCTTACAAGAGATTAAAAAGGAATTAATGATTAACAAAGAAGGCTTTCAAAATTATTACGCTTATAAAAAATTGTTGAAAAAAGTTGATAATTCTATTGTGCTAAAAGATGAATGGGAAGTTTTTGAATATAACTTCAATCAAGTTCACGATGAGTTTTTTATAAAATTAAAAGAGCAACATCCAAAGCTTACACCTAAAGATTTAAAGATTTGCGCCTACATCAAAATGAATTTGTCATCTAAAGAGATTGCTCCACTATTAAATATTTCTGTTAGAGGTGTAGAAACGCATAGATATAGATTAAAAAAGAAGATAAATTTAGATAATGATACTTCTATAGTGGATTATTTATTAAATATTAAATAATCTAAGTGCTAAATTATCATATAACTATTTTTTTACTACGTCATTACTACGTCATTCTGTTAAAATCCACGCAGCGAAAACGATTTTTTACTAGCTTTAGAGTACGTCATGTTAGGCATTTTCTTTAATTGGGTTACTAAATTTAATGCATGACGTATTTAAAATGTAAATAGATGTTAACAGTATTTAACATTAGGTTATAATTTAGACAAACACAAAAACTAAATAATCAACTCTAATATTTATTAATTTCTATGAAAACAAAATTCAGTCTATTGTTAATGCTGTTTTTTTCAATTTGCGCTTTTGCACAGCAAATTGATATTAACGGAATTGTAACAACCGAAAGTGATGGGATGCCCTTGCCAGGAGCAAACGTTCTAATCAAAGGAACAAGTAGAGGAACTACGACAGATTTTGATGGTAAATTTACTATCAAGGCCTCACGTGGTGAAGAAATTGAGTTCAGCTATGTTGGCTTAGAGACTCAAACAATCTTAATCGATAACCAAACAGAACTTAACATTATTCTAAAAGATGACGTCGCCTCTCTAAACGAAGTTATTGTTATTGGTTATGGAACCCAGAAAAAAGCAGATTTAACTAGTGCAATTGCAACAATTAACCCTGAAGATTTACAATCTACTCCTACGGCACAGTTAGTTCAAGGATTTCAAGGAAAAGTAGCAGGTGTACAAATTAGTAGTATTGGTTCTCCAGGAGAAACACCTCAAGTAAGAATACGTGGTGCAAATTCTTTAGCTGGTAATTCTTCGCCATTGTATGTGGTAGATGGTATGTTTTACGACAGTATAGATTTTTTAAATTCTAATGAAATTGAAAACGTTTCTATATTAAAAGATGCATCTGCTTCAGCCATATATGGTGTTAGAGCAGCAAACGGAGTAATACTAATTACGACTAAAGGAGGTAAGTTTAATAAAAAGCCTGAGGTTACTTTTTCTACTTATTATGGAATGCAAAATGCGCAGAATGTTTTAAAAATGGCTAATGCCGAACAATTTGTCACTTTTGCTCAAGAGTCTGGTTCTGCTTCAGAAATTTCTAGTGTAGATCAAGCTATACAACGATTCGGTAGAAGTAGAATTAATCCTAATATACCAGATGTAAATACAGATTGGTATGATGAGGTATTACGAGTAGCTTCAATTGAAAATTACGATTTACAAGTCAACGGTGGATCTGAGAGTGTTTCATATTCTCTTGGTGGAAATTTTTTCTTGCAAGATGGTATTTTAGACATGAAAAACAGTTACGAGCGTTTTAACCTAAGAGCTAAGGTAAATGCTAAAGTAACGGATTGGTTAAATGTTGGTGGTAACATGTTATTCAGTAATGCTGTTAAATATGATGATGAAGCTTCAGCTTGGCAATTAACATATTTCGCGGTTCCTATTTTACCTGTTTTCGATACTAATTTTGTAAACGCAGATCCATCACCTTATTCAGATGCTAGAGAAGTTGGGTATAGAGGTTCTCAAAATCCATTTCCACTATTAGATAATTCAGATAAAAGAGGAGAAAGAAGAAGAACTACAGCAAATTTTTATGCTGATTTTAAAATCATACCGGATCATTTAAGTTTTAAAACAACTTTATCTTATAATTATTTGGGTACCAATGAGCGTATTATGTTATTACCATATTATATAACTGATGATTACCAAAGAAGTATCGATAATTCTTCAATCACTAGAACTAATGCTGTCGTTGAAAACTACATTTTTGATAATGTTTTAACTTACACAAATACATTTGGTGAACACGACTTAACTGTTATGGCTGGTACCTCATTTAGAGACGATTATTACAGAACATTTTGGGCAAGTGGAAATTTTGATCCAGGTGGAGCTTTTTTAAGAAATAATGAGCAAACTTGGTATCTTCAAAATACAGCAGAAGATAGTAGAACAGCTAGCGATGGTGGTAGTCGTTATTACGGAATGTCTTATTTTGGTAGAGTACAATATAAGTTTAAAGATAAGTATCTGGCATACGCTACGTTTCGTTCTGAAGGAAGTAATAAATATGAAAACACTTTTGTTAATTTACCTGCATTTGGTTTAGGTTGGGAAATTTCTAAAGAATCTTTTATGCAAGACATAGGGTTTTTAGATTACTTGAAATTAAGAGCAGGTTGGGGAAAATTAGCTAATAATTCTGTGGGAGCAAGTATACCTATTACGGCAAGCACAGTTTCTACAGTTTTTAACGATACGTTTTATAACGGTTTTCAGTTTTCTACGGTTGCAGATGATGTAGATTGGGAATATACGGAAGAACTAAATGTTGGTTTATCAGCAAATTTATTTAATAATAGATTGTCTTTAGAGGCAGACTATTTTGTTAAAGACACAAAAAATTTAGTAATAAATATTGAGCCTTTGGTAGGTACAGAAGTGAGCAGCCAAAATGCCGGTTCTGTTAGAAACCAAGGTATTGAATTGGCAGCAACTTGGAATGGACAAATATCTAAAGATTTTGGATATACAGTTTCGGGTAACTTTAGTACTATAGATAACGAAATTACAGGTTTAGCTGGTCAGCCATATCTTAATACAGGTACAGCAGAAGCAAGACAACGTTTAATTGTTGGTGAAGCTATTAACTCTTTTTATGGTTACGAAATAGAAGGTGTTTATCAAAATTCAGCAGAAGTTACAGCGGACCCTAATGTGCAAGCAATTATAGCAGACGGAACAGCGATTAATCCTGGATATTTTAAATATAGAGATCTTAATAATGATGGTACAATAGATGCTAGCGATAGAAAGGTTATTGGATCACCAGTACCAACATATTATTTTGGTGGTAATGTTGGTCTTAACTACAAAGCGTTTGAGTTAAATGTAGCTTTTTATGGCCAAGGAGGTAATGTTATCTTAAATACTAACCGTATGGAAGTGATCAGAACTCAAGGACGTAATATAGATGCTGAATTAGCAGTAAATCGCTGGCATGGAGAAGGAACAACTAATGAGTTTCCATCTTCTGAAGGTTATAGAAACTTATGGAATCAAAAATTATCTGAATTCTTTTTACAAGATGGTGATTTTTTTAGAATTCAAAATATCCAGTTAGCCTATACCTTAAAAGAGAAGAACTTACCAGAAATGCGTTTTACGCTTACTGCAGATCGTCCTGTAATTTGGACAAAAGGTTACAATGGTTTTAATCCAGAGGTTGGTTTTGATGGAAGAGATACACAAACATATCCAACTCCGTCGGTTTATACATTTGGAGTTACAGTTAAATTTTAAAAAAATTAAGCAATGAAAAATATATTTAATTTCAGAATTATTTTGTTCATTTTACCTGTTTTCCTATTTACCTGTGAAGACAAGTTAGATGATGAGCAAGAACTAGTAGTGTTATCAGATGAGATAGATTATACTAGTGAAGAAGGTGCATTTGGAGCTCTTATTGGTGCTTATGAAAAATTTCAAAGTGTTGGATGGGAACAAATTCCATTATTATCAGTTAGAGGTGATGATGTTAATGCAGGTGGTCTTGGTGATCAACAAGGTTTTGCAGATACAGACAATTTTATTTACGATAATAGTTATTGGATGTATAACTCACTTTTTGAGAATTGGTCTCAAGATATTTTACAAATAACATCGCAAATAAAATCTTTAGAAGAGTTTAGAGCAGCTGGTGTAAATTCTGCTTTAATTGACCAATACGTAGCAGAGTGTAAAGTTTTAAGAGGATTTATTACACTAGAACTTTCTAGGTTATTTGGTGATGTTTATAAAATTGAAACAACAGATCAAACTCAGATAGAAGTTTTACCTAAGGACGAATTAATGGTTTGGATTTCTAATCAGATGGATGAAGCAATTCCAGATTTATTAGATGTTGCGCCTTCTCAAAGAACAGATTTACCAGGAGGTATAACAAGTTATACAGCCCTAACTGTTAAAGCGATGGCTAATTTAGAAGTTGGTAATTACCAAAATGTAGCAGACGCTACGGGTGAAATCATAAATTCAAATGCTTTTCAACTCTATGATGATTTTTATCACTTATTTAAAACAGATGGAAAGTTGGCTAATGAAAATATTTTAGAGATTCAATATTCAGATTTTGGTCAAGCATCTGGTGAAAATGTAAGTCACTTATTTGCATTTTATGGTCCGCAAAACTGGAGTGCTGCTGTACCTGAAGCTACAAGTGGTTGGGGTTTTTATGAGCCAAGTTTTAAGTATATTAAATTTATGTTAGATAGAGGTGAAACAGTTCGTTTAGAAACAAGTGTTTTATTCACTGATAGAGGAATTGCAGAATTGCAAACGGATCCAGATTATGCAACATTACCAAGTTGGATTTCTAATACAACCAGAGATGGTGATGTAATAAATGATTACAGTAGAGCATTTTTTGCAAGTGGTAAACACTATTTGCCATCTATAGAATTAACCCCAGGAAGAACTTCTTATGGTACTAATAAGAATTTTACTGTTATTCGTTATTCAGAAGTTTTATTAATGTACGCAGAAGCGCTTACACGTGGAGCAAATGGCATTGCAGGTACTGCTGATAATGCCGTAAATGAAGTAAGAAATAGAGCAGGTTTAGATAACTTAAGTGGAGTATCAAGTGAACAAGTTATGGACGAAAAATTTGCAGAGTTTGGCATGGAATGGGGAATTAGATATTACGATATGCTTAGACTTGAACAGACTGATGAATTAAGTTATGATGGTAGAACATTTACTATGCAAAAAGCATATTTACCTTACCCACAAGCACAATTAGATCAAAGTTATATCCTTAACGACTATTATCAAAGTCAACAAAATAATTAAGAAACTATGAAAAATACATTAATAAAATTATTTGGAATTTTTATGATGCTTTTTGTAGCATCATGTGATGATGGAATTGATCCAATTACAGAAGTGGATCCAGGTGATGATGCTGGTTCTCCTATTGTTCAAATTATATATCCAACAGAAGGAACTGAGGTTACTGGATTAGAGTTAATTGTTCCTATAAACATAGAATTTAAAGTTGAAGATGATATTGAAGTTGCATCAATTGTGCTAAATCTTGATGGTGTTGATATAGCATCTTATGATACATTTTTAGATTATAGAATAGTAAATGAAGAGTATACTTATGATAGTCTTACAAGTGGTGATCACTTAGTAACTGTAACAGCGACTGATTTGGTCGGTAATACAACAGTTGCTTCAGTTAATTTTTCTAAAGCACCTCCTTATGAAGCTATTTTTGCAGGTGAAGTTTTCTACATGCCTTTTGATGGTACATATACTGAATTGTTATCCATAACAGATGCCACTGAAGTTGGTACACCAGAATTTTCAGGTGAAGCTTTTGCTGGCACCAATGGCTTTAAAGCAACAGAAGATTCTTATTTAACTTTCCCAATAGATGATTTAATGCTCGGAAGTAATATGAGTGGTGCATTTTGGTATAAAGTAAATGGCTCACCAGATAGATCTGGTATTTTAACAATAGGTGATGATGTAGATGATCGTTTTCAAGGATTCAGATTATTTAGAGAAGGTAGTGCAACTGAGCAGAGAATTAAGCTTAATGTTGGCACTGGTGATGGCGAAAGTTGGAATGATGGAGGCGTTATAGATGTAACTGCTGGAGAATGGGTACATGTAGCCTTTACAATTGCGCCAACAGAAACAGTTATATATTTAAATGGTGTGCCTGTAAATACAGCAACACCAACAGCAGCAATTGATTGGACAGGTTGCGTAGATCTTACTATAGGTGCTGGTGGTGAAACATTTAGCTATTGGAATCACTTATCTGATGATAGTTTTATGGACGAATTACGTTTGTTTAATACAGCATTGTCTCAAAGTGAGGTACAAAATATGATTAATGTAACCAACCCTTACGAACCAATGTATGATGGTGAAACTTTTTATATGCCATTCGATGGAGCAAATACGGAGTTAATAAGTTTAGGTATGCCTACAGTGGTTGGTGCTCCAACTTTCGCTGGTGAAAGTCATGATGGGTCTAATGCTTATTTAGGAGCAACAGACTCTTATTTAACTTACCCAATAGATGGTTTGTTTGGTACAGATGCTTTTAGTGCTACATTCTGGTATAAAGTAAATTCTACACCTGATCGTGCAGGTATTTTAGTTGTTGGTGATGATGCAGATGATAGAAATCAAGGCTTTAGATTATTTAGAGAAGGAAGTGAAACAGAACAACGCATTAAAGTTAATGTAGGTATTGGTGATAGTGAAAGTTGGAATGATGGAGGCGTAATTGATGTCACAGCAGGAGAATGGGTACATATAGCAGTTACGGTTTCAGCAACAGAAAGTAAAATATATTTTAATGGTGTTGAGCAATTAGTTTCAACATTTGCAACAAGCATAGATTGGACAGGTTGTAATGATCTTACAATTGGTGCAGGTGGAGATACATTTAGTTACTGGAATCACTTATCAGATGTAAGTGCTATAGATGAATTAAGACTATTCAATAAAGCATTATCAGAATCTGAAATACAAGATATGCTTTAGAAATATGATAAGTCAATTGATTTAGTCTAAGTTTTTTTTGAATTATCCTTAATTGAATTTTAGCGGCATTTTATATTTAAAGTGTCGCTAAATTCTTACTCAAATTTCAATGAGAAATATATATACATTACATATAGTCGTTATTTCGCTTTGTTTTGCAATTGGTTGTAAAACAGAGGTTAAGGAGCAAATAAATAAAGATGAACAAGTTTTATCTGAAACAACAGATGTTATAATTCCTATCATTAATAATAGTTTGCTAGATTCTATTCAGAAACAAACATTTAACTATTTCTGGGAAGGTGCAGAACCAAATTCAGGATTGGCTAGAGAGCGTATTCATATAGATGATGTATACCCAACTTCACCAAAAAACACGGTTACTACTGGTGGAAGTGGATTTGGTTTAATGGCTATTTTAGTTGGTGTAGAACATCATTGGATTACTCGAGACCAAGCCTTAAATAGATATCTTAAAATAGTCAATTTTTTAGAGAAGGCAGAACGTTTTCATGGTGCTTGGCCACATTGGATCAATGGTGAAACAGGAAAAGTTTATCCGTTTAGTAAAAAAGATAATGGAGGCGATTTAGTAGAAACTGCATTTTTAATGCAAGGTCTATTATCCGTTTCAGAATATTATAAAAACGGAAATAAAAAAGAACAAGAATTAGTTGATAAAATAGATAAACTTTGGAAAGAAGTAGAATGGAGTTGGTACACCAAAAACGGAGAAGATGTACTCTATTGGCATTGGTCACCAGAATATAAGTGGGAAATGAATTTTCCGGTTGGTGGCTATAATGAATGTTTAATTATGTACGTGCTTGCTGCTGCATCACCAACATATCCAATTAGTAAGTCGGTTTACGATAATGGTTGGGCAAGAAATGGCCATATTGTTTCAAACCAAACATTTTACGATGAAGATTTAGTCCTAAATTATTTTGAGCACGATGAGGATTTAATTGGTCCATTATTTTGGGCGCATTATTCTTACTTAGGATTAAATCCAAAGGGCTTAACGGATCAATATGCAGACTATTGGAAACTAACCCAAAATCAAGCTAAAATTCATTTTAAATACGCTGTAGATAATCCAAAAGGTTTTAAAGGTTATGGAGATAGTCTTTGGGGTTTAACATCAAGCTATTCTATGAAAGGTTATTATGGGCATAGACCAGAAAATGATATAGGTGTTATTTCACCAACAGCAGCTTTATCATCGTTTCCTTATACACCAAGAGAGAGTATGAACGTATTAGAAAATATATATAAAAATCACGATAGTTTAGTTGGTAAATATGGGCCTTATGATGCTTTTAGTTTTGAGCATAATTGGTCATCACCTAGATATTTAGCTATAGACCAAGGACCAATTCCGGTAATGATAGAAAACTATAGAACAGGTTTGTTTTGGAAATTATTTATGAAAAATGAAGATGTACAAAATGGCCTAAATAAATTAGGTTTTAAATATGAAAATATTGATTAATATGAAGATTTTTAAACTAGTAATTATAGCATTAGTAATGGTTAGCTGTGGCTCAGATGATGGACCGGGTTATCAAGAACCTTATGACCCAAGTGATGATGATCCTGTTGTTGAAACATTAACTGATGAGGAAATAATGGATTTGACTCAAGAAACGACATTTAAGTATTTCTGGGACTATGCCGAATCTAACTCTGGTGCAGCAAAAGAAAGATATCACCCTAACGACCCTACTAATAGTCAGAATGTAGTGACTACAGGAGGAAGTGGATTTGGTTTAATGGCTATCTTGGTTGGTATTGAACGTGGTTATATTACAAGAGTAGAAGGTGTTTCAAGATTATCTCAAATTTTAAACTTCTTTGAAGGTGCAGACCGTTTTCATGGAGCATGGTCGCATTGGATAGATGGAGGAACAGGTGGCATAATTCCTTTCAGTGATCAAGATAATGGTGGCGATTTAGTTGAAACCGCTTTTTTAGCCCAAGGACTAATTTGCGTAAAAGAATATTTTAAAGACGGTTCTACAGAAGAAGCAGAACTTGCAGCACAAGCAGATTTACTGTGGAAAGGTGTAGAATGGGATTGGTACACTCAAGGACAAAATGCATTATTTTGGCATTGGAGTCCGTCTAACAATTTTGCAATAAATTTAGAATTAAAAGGGTATAACGAAACATTAATAGCGTTTGTTTTAGGTGCAGCTTCGCTGGATTATTCAATTCCGGTTGAGGCTTACCATCAAGGTTGGGCAGATAATGGAAATATTGTCTCTTCTGCTAGTCAATATAATACAACTTTAATTTTAGATCATGCTGGTACAGGAACAGGACCTCTCTTTTGGGCACATTATTCTTATTTAGGTTTAGATCCAAGAAATTTGTCAGATCAATATGCTAATTATTGGGATTTAAATGTGAACCATACAAACATTAACTATTTATACTGTGTAGATAATCCAAACAGTTATGTAGATTATGGTGAAGATTGTTGGGGTTTAACAGCAAGTTATACGAGAAATTCTGATGGTTCTGTAGGTTATACGGCTCACGATCCAGAAAATGATACAGGTGTTATTTCGCCTACTGCAGCAATTAGTTCTATTCCATATACGCCAGAAAAGTCATTAGCAGCTATGCATTATTTTTATAGTAAAAACGAAATTTTATTGGGTAATGCAGGTTTTTACGATGCTTTTAGTCCTCAATATAATGATTGGGTTACAGAACGTTATTTAGCTATTGATCAAGGTCCTGAAATTATAATGATAGAAAACTATAGGTCGCAACTATTATGGAATTTATTCATGCAAAATGAAGATGTTCAAAATGGTTTAGATGCCTTAGGATTTACTTATTAAATCAATTTAAAAAATGAAAAAATTAAAAAACTTTTTAATCTTTTGTTTGGTGCTGTCTTCAACAACTGTATTTGCTCAAAAAGATTTATTTAAAGAAAAAGTACATATCAAAGGAGAAGACACTTTGAAGTATCGCATTATGTATCCCGAAAATTTTTCAGAAGACAACCAATATCCTGTCGTGTTGTTTTTACATGGAGCAGGTGAGCGTGGAAACGATAATAAAAAACAATTAGCAAATGGAAGTAAATTGTTTACGGATAAGATTAATCGTGGTGCATTTCCGGCAATTGTTATTTTTCCTCAATGTCCAAAAGATAGTTATTGGTCTAATGCAGATGTAGACAGAAGTAGTTATCCAATAAGTTTAAAGTTTCCAAAAGATAAAGAGGCAACAAAGCCCATGCAATTGGTTATAGATTTAATGGAAGAAGTAACGAGTAAGGATTATGTAAATAAGGAAAAAGTATATGTTGGTGGCTTATCTATGGGTGGCATGGGAACGTTTGAAATTCTATCGAGACAACCAGATATGTTTGCTGCTGCTTTTGCTATTTGTGGCAATGGTAATGCAGAATTAGCCAAGGAGTATGCAACTAAAGTAGATCTATGGATTTTTCACGGAGCAGATGATAATGTTGTAGATCCAAAAGGCTCTGTAAAAATGGTAAACGCTATTTTAGAAAATGGAGGCAAACCTAATTTTACACTATACGCTGACGACAATCATAACAGTTGGGATTCTGCCTTTGCAGAACCAGAATTATTAACATGGCTTTTCTCTAAATCAAAAAAATAAAAAATGAAAAAACTTCAATTCGCCAAAATAAAATATTTCACACTAATAATAGGTGCTCTAACCGTGTTGTCGTGCAATACCAATGATAAAAAAACAACAGCATCTAAAAGCGATAATCCTTATGAGGAAAAAGTAGATTCCATTATTAGTTTAATGACGTTAGATGAAAAGCTAGGTCAGTTAAATTTACCTGCAACAGGTCCAATTACAACAGGTTCTTCAAAAAGCACTGATGTTGTTTCAAAAATTGAAGAAGGTAAAATAGGTGGTCTTTTTAATATTAAGGATATTAAAAATATATACGAAGTTCAAAAAATAGCCGTAGAAAAAAGCCGCTTAGGGATTCCGCTTATTTTCGGGATGGACGTGATTCATGGATTTAAAACCACCTTTCCAATTCCATTAGGTCTTTCTGCTTCTTGGGATATGGTAATGATTGAAAAAACGGCTCAGATTGCTGCTTCGGAAGCAAGTGCAAATGGGATTAACTGGACATTTTCGCCAATGGTAGATATTTCTCGTGATCCACGTTGGGGAAGAGTTTCTGAAGGTAATGGAGAAGACCCTTTCTTAGGAAGTCAAATAGCAAAAGCCATGGTAAACGGTTATCAGCAAAACGATATGTCTGCCAATAATACTTTAATGGCATGCGTAAAGCACTTTGCCTTGTATGGAGCAGCAGAAGCTGGTAGAGATTATAACACAGTGGATATGAGTCGTATTAGAATGTACAACGAATATTTACCACCATATAAAGCCGCAGTACATGCAGGTGTCGGTTCTATTATGGCTTCATTTAATGAAATTGATGGTGTGCCAGCAACTGGTAATAAATGGTTGCTTACAGATTTATTACGTGATGATTGGGAATTCAACGGATTTGTGGTTTCAGATTATACCGGAATTTACGAAATGATGGCACACGGAATGGGAGACGAAGTAGCTGTAACTTCTTTAGCTTTAAAAGCTGGTTTAGATATGGATATGGCAGGCGACTCACCAAATATTTCTGCTGCGTTTATTAAAAATTTAAAAACTGCTTTAGATAACGGTGATATTAAAATACAAGATATTGATAAAGCTGTAGAACGTGTACTTACAGCAAAATATCAATTAGGCTTATTTGATGACCCTTATAAATATTGTAATGAAGAGCGCGCAAAGAATGATACTTACACACAAGAGAATAGAGATTATGCACGTTTAGTTGGAGCAGAATCAACAGTTTTACTTAAAAACAATAACCAAATATTACCATTAAAAAAATCAGGTACAATTGCTGTTATAGGACCTTTAGCAAAGGCTAGTAATAATATGGCTGGTACTTGGAGTGTGTCTACAGACCATGAAAGTTGTATTTCAGTTTGGGACGGATTACAGCAAACGGTTGGAGACGATGTAAATTTATTATATGCTAAAGGTAGTAACGTTGATTACGATTTAAAGTTAGAAAAACGTGCTACAATGTTTGGCAAAACCATTCCAAGAGATGATAGAACTGATCAGCAAATGATAGATGAAGCTGTTGCTATTGCAAAAAAATCGGATGTGATTTTAGCTACTTTAGGAGAATCTTCAGAATTTAGTGGAGAAAGCAGCAGTCGAACAGATATAGGAATTCCTCAGGTTCAAAAAGATTTATTAAAGGCATTACTAAAAACAGGAAAGCCAGTAGTTTTAGTATTGTTTACAGGGCGACCATTAACCTTGGTTGAAGAAAATGAAAATGTACCATCCATTCTAAATGTTTGGTTTCCTGGTAGTGAAGCTGGTTTGTCAATTTCAGATGTGTTGTTTGGCGATATAAATCCTTCCGGAAAATTAACTGCAACTTTCCCAAGAAATGTTGGTCAAGTACCATTATTTTATAATCATAAAAATACAGGACGACCATTAGGAAATTCTGAAGGACATTTCGAAAAATTTAAATCCAATTATATAGATGCTCGTAATGAACCACTTTATCCTTTTGGTTTCGGATTAAGTTATACAACGTTTAAATATGGAGAAATTAAACTAGATAAGACGTCTATGTCTAGTAAAGATACAGTTACTGTGTCTGTTGATATTACTAATACTGGAGATTATGATGGTAAAGAGGTTGCTCAATTGTATGTTAGAGATGTCGTTGGTTCAGTAACAAGACCTGTAAAAGAATTAAAAGGTTTTGAGAAAATATTTTTGAAAAAAGGAGAAACCAAAACCGTAACATTTACCATTTCAGTTGAAGATTTAAAATTCTATAATACTAATTTAGATTTTGTTGCAGAACCTGGTGATTTCCAAGTAGCAATTGGGACAAATTCTAATGTAGCATTCAAAAATACTATAACCCTTATAGATTAGTAGCGAGATATGTCACATAAAATTTATAAAATTTTTTCCCTTTGCTTATTTATTTGTGTGACATTTTCTTTTAATTCTCACGCGCAATCTAAAATCATAAACTCTGGCTGGCAATTCTCTGAAGACCAATCCGTTTGGGGAAATGTAAATATTCCACATACATGGAACGATAAAGATGCTTTTGATGATGCGCCAGGTTATCGTCGTGGGTTGGGGTATTATAAAAAGCAAATTTTTATAGCTTCAGCGGAAAGTAATAATATTCACTATCTGAAATTTAATGCGGTAAACCAAGAAGCAACAGTTTCAGTTAATGGTATTAAAGTCGGAAATCATAAAGGTGGTTACACAGCTTTTAATTTCGATATAACAGCATTTTTAAAATATGATGATTATAACCTCATTGAGGTTACCGTAGATAATTCACATAATGAAAACATACCTCCTTTAGATGCTGATTTTACATTTTACGGTGGAATTTATAGAGATGTAGGATTGATTTCACTTCCTAAACAACATTTTAGTTTAAATGATTTTGCTTCAGAGGGTTATTATGTGAATTATTATAATATTTCAGAAAAGCGAGCTGGTGTTGAGGTAAAGTTATTGATAGATAATTTTGAAACGTCTAAATCTAAAAACCGGTTATACTTAAAAATTTTAGATGCTACAGGTAATCTCATTTTAGAGGAATACAAAGGGATTAAAATAGATGCGTCTACTTCAAAAGAATTAAATATCAAATTCCCAGAAATAGAAAACCCAAAGTTATGGTCGCCAGAACATCCATATTTATATAAATTAGAAATTACTTTAACCGATAAAAATGGCTATGTATTAGATTCAAAATCTTCAAATCTTGGTTTTCGTTGGGCCACTGTAGATTCAGAAAAAGGATTTTTTTTAAACGGAAAATCAATTAAATTGATTGGTGTAAATCGTCATCAAGATTATGCAAATTATGGTAATGCTGTTCCACTTTCATTACAGAAAAAAGATATTGAACTCATTAAAGAAATGGGTTCAAACGTTATTCGTTTTGCTCATTATCCGCATGCTCGCGAACTTTATAAAAAATGTGATGAACTCGGGATTTTAGTTTGGACAGAGATTCCAATTGTAAACAAAGTAACAAATACTAATGCATTTTTTGACGTTTCAAAGCAAATGCAAAAAGAACACATTAAACAATATTATAATTTTCCATCTGTAGTAATGATAGGTTATATGAATGAAATTTTTTTAAGATTAGCCTTTGATAAAAAAGAGACCGATTTAGAGAAAGAAAATCGAAAAAAATACACTTATACATTAGCAAAGCAATTAGAAAATTTAACAAGAACAGAAGCGCCAAATCATATTACTGTAATGGCATTGCATTTTAATGAACTTTATAACGAAACTAAAATTGCTGATTTACCAATGCTTGTTGGTTGGAATCTCTATTTTGGCTGGTATCACGATACTATAAAGGATTTAGGTGTTTTTTTAGATGACCAACATCAACGTTATCCTAACCGTTCTTTATTGGTTTCAGAATATGGACCAGGAGCAGATGTTCGTGTTTCTGCAACGGAACCTTCGCGTTACGATTATTCTCAAGAATATCAATTAGTGTTGCATTCTGGTTACTATAATCAAGTGGGAAACCGTGATTTTGTTGCCGGAATGACAGCCTGGAATTTTGCAGATTTTGGTTCGGAATTTCGAGGAGAAACCATTCCGCATGTTAACCAAAAAGGCTTAGTACAATATAATCGCGAACCAAAGGAAGTTTATTACTGGTACCAATCAGTTTTAAAAACAAACGACCCATTTGTTCATGTTACTAATTATCAAAAGGAATTAAATTTATTAGAGAATAATACGCATGAAATTGTGGTTTTTTCAAATCAAGATAAAGGCAAACTATATGTGAATGATGAATTCTTTAAACACATGAATTTTGAATCAGGAATTGCTAAAGTTACAATCCCATTTAAAGAAGGTATAAATACAGTAAGAGCTGAGACTGATAGCACATCTGACGACACTATCTTCAATGTAAAAATTATTAAAGATTTAAAAACAGACGACTTCGATGTCTTAGCAATTAATGTTGGTACAGATATTAGCTTTAGAGATGATGTTTTTGGAGTTACTTATTTAAAAGATAGGTCATACACTAAAAATTTATTTGGTTATCTGCCAAGTTCTGGAAAATGCAATAGAAAACTGATTCCTTTTAATGTTAGTAACACAATTAATGAAGCTGTTTATCAAACCGTACTTGTAGATTGTAATACTTACAAAGTTGATATTCCTGATGGTAAATACAAAGTAACCTTATATTTTGTTGAGCCTCAATTAAAGAATAAAACCAAAGTGCTTTTTAATTTAACGGATGCAAAGGATGATTCAAAAACTGATGTTATGCATAGAGTATTTGATGTAAAGTTGAATGATAAAACGATAGCCAGCCAATTTAATATGGCAAAAGCCTATGCTGATAAATATGGAATAGCTGAATCTTCAAAAATTAATATCACAAATAATATAGGATTAACGATTAGACTTAATCCAATTATTGGAGAAACTGTATTAAGTGGAATTCTAATTGAAAAAACAGACTAAATGAAACAATTATTTATTTTATTAATTTGCCTTTCCGTTTTTCAATCTTGTAAAAACGAAGACAATAAAGCTTTAGATAATTCTGAAATAGAGAATTATCAACGGCCAAACATTATTTATATCATGGCAGACGACCATGCTGAGCAAGCTATTAGTGCTTATGGTCATCCGATTAGTCAATTAGCACCAACACCAAATATTGATAGAATAGCAAATGAAGGCGCACTTTTTAAAAATAACTTTTGTACCAATTCTATTTGTGGTCCAAGTCGTGCTGTAGTTTTAACAGGTAAGTTTAGTCATGTTAACGGATTTAAAATGAATGGAAATCGTTTTGATGGTAGTCAGCAAACTTTTCCTAAATTATTACAAAAAGCAGGATATAATACAGCAATGATTGGCAAGTGGCATTTGCATGGCAAGCCAGAAGGATTTGATTATTGGAACATTTTAACTGATCAAGGCAATTATTATAATCCAGATTTTATTTCACCTCATAAAACAACTAAAATTATTGATACGACGAGAATAGAAGGCTATGCAACAGATATTATTACTGAGGAAGGATTGGCTTACCTTAAAAGTGTAATAGATTCAGACCAGCCATTTATGTTAATGTTGCAGCATAAAGCACCACATAGAAACTGGATGCCAGCTTTACGACACGCTAATAAATTCGATTCCATAAAATTCCCTTTGCCCGAAACGTATTTTACAAATCATGAAGGTTCATTAGCTTCAGATGCACAGTTACAAACTATTTATAAAGATATGTATGAAGGTCATGATTTAAAAATGACGAAAACAAAAGGAAGTTCAGAATTAGCTTGGAACCCTTGGAAAACTGATTTTGAACGAATGACACCAGCGCAATGTGCAGCTTGGGATAAAGCCTATAAAGCAAAAAATGACGCATTCCATGATGCTAATTTATCAGGTAAAGCATTGGCAGAATGGAAAGGGCAACGTTACCTGCAAGAATATTTAGCAACTATTGTTTCTTTAGATGAAGGTGTTGGACGTGTTTTAGATTATTTAGAAGACAATGGTTTAGCTGAAAATACCATTGTAATTTACACTACGGATCAAGGGTTTTATTTAGGTGAAAAAGGTTGGTTTGATAAACGCTACATGTATGAAGAATCTTTAGCAATGCCTTTATTAATAAAATATCCTAAAGCTATACAACCAGGTACTGTCATTGAAGATCTAACTCAAAACTTAGATTTCGCAGAGACTTTTTTAGATTATGCACAAGCTGAAATTCCAGCAGATATGCAAGGTAAATCCTTACGTCCTTTATTAGAAAACACATTTAAAGAAGCTGACTTTAGAGATGCAGTGTATTACCATTATTATGATTATCCAGCGTTTCACATGGTTAAGAAGCATTATGGTATTAGAACAAAGCGCTATAAACTCATGCATTTTTATGATGATATCGATACTTGGGAATTGTATGATTTAGAAGAAGATCCGTCAGAAATTCATAATCAAATAGATAATTCTGATTACGATATAATTGAATCTGAATTAAGAAATAGATTAACACAGCTACAAAAGAAATATAAAGTAACAGAAGAAGAGTTTAAAAATGCGCCTAAGATTGATGTTGAAAGAGCATTTAAGCAATTTGAAAGACTTAGAGGTCATAGAGGCACTTCTTACAATCCAGAAACTGATAAAGACACTAAAATATAAACCATGAAAAAAATACTTTTTTTCTTCACTATAGCACTTCTTGTTTCATGTAAAACAGAGAACAATCAGAAGGAGGAAGCGCCTTCCATGTCTGAGGTAAAAACAGAAACTAAAAACACAAATCAAACGTATTGTAATCCATTAGATATTGATTATAGCTATATGGTTTATAACTCAAGCAAAAACAAATCGTATCGTTCTGGAGCAGATCCAGCAGTTGTTGAATTTCGTGGCGAATACTATATGTTTGTTACGCGCTCTTTTGGTTATTGGCATTCTACAGATTTGGTTAACTGGAATTTTATTAAGCCTAAACAATGGTTTTTTGAAGGTAGTAATGCACCAACAGCTTTTAACTACAAGGATTCCTTGGTTTATTTTGCTGGTGATCCAGCAGGTTATGGAAGTATTCTTTACAGCGATGATTTAAAAACAGGAACATGGAGACCAACAGCTTCAATATCTACTAATATTCAAGATTCAGAATTATTTATTGATGATGATGGTAAGTCATATCTATTTTGGGGATCGTCCAACATACATCCACTTCATGTAAAAATGTTAAACAAAGATGACCGTTTTTTAGAGACTGGTGTGAAAAAGGAATTAATTAACCTTAATGAAGAAGAGCATGGTTGGGAACGCTTTGGTGAGAATAATTTTCATCCAACGTTAAAAGAAGGTTATATGGAAGGTGCTTCTATGACCAAACATAACGGGAAATACTATTTACAATATGCAGCTCCTGGTACACAATTTAATGTGTATGCAGATGGTGTTTATATTGGTGATTCGCCAACTGGTCCTTTTACCTATATGAAAAGTAATCCTATGAGTTTTAAACCAGGTGGTTTTACAAATGGCGCTGGTCATGGTATTACGGTAAAACAAACCAATGGACAATATTGGCATTTTGCAACGATGGCATTGGCTTCAAATTCGCAATGGGAACGTCGTTTGTGTATGTTTCCAACTTATTTTGATGATGATGGTTTAATGTACACCAATACGTCATATGGAGATTATCCACGTTTTGGTGCTAATCATCCTTCTAAAGCAGGAGAGCATATTGGTTGGATGTTATTGTCTTATAAAGGCAATGTCAAAGTATCCTCATCGTTAAAGCAGGTTATGAAATTTACCTCAAATGATGACGAAGTAAAAGTCACAGAATTGCCATTAGAAAAAGATGCAGCAGGAAATATAATTTCTAAAATATTAACAGATGAAAATCCAAAAACATTTTGGGTAGCAGAAGCTAATAATGATAAACAATGGATAACGATAGATATGCCGAATCTTGGAAATATTTATGCGTTTCAATTGAATTTCCATGATCACGAATCCGGAATTTACACACGTACCGAAGGGTTGAAGCATCAATTTACAATTGAAGTTTCAGAAGACGGAAAGAACTGGGAAACTGCCGTTGATAGAAGTAATAGCGAAAAAGATGCACCAAATGCGTATATTGTATTAGATAAACCAATGAAGGCAAAATTTGTTCGTTATAATAACAAAAAGGTTCCAGGTGCAAACTTCGCGATGTCAGAGTTTAGAGTGTTTGGTTTAGGACTAGGAGTTAAGCCAGAAAAAGTTTCAGAATTTAAAATTAAGCGAGAAGAAGACCGAAGAGATATAGCATTTTCTTGGAAATCAGTAGAAGGCGCTCAAGGTTATAACATACGTTGGGGAATTGCGCCAGACAAGCTTTATCACTCTTGGTTGGTTTATGATACTGATAAGCATTTTATGAGATGTTTAGATCGTGATACGCCTTATTATTTTAGTATTGAAGCCTTTAATGAAAACGGAATTTCGGAAAAAAGTAAAATTCAGTATATTGAATAATATGAAACATTAAAGAGCATAATTTTATTTACGTACCGCGAATATTGAAAAACAATAAATATAAAAACATGAAACATATTTTAACACTCACTTTTTTAATTGTTTTGATGGTTTTACCAGCTCAAGAATTGAAAATAATGTCTTATAATATTAAGCTAGATTCACCAAAAAAAGGTAAAAATAGCTGGACAAACAGAAAACCATTTTTTATTAATCAAATTAAGTTTTACGAACCAGATGTTTTAGGAGTACAAGAAGCTATGCCTAATCAAATGAAAGAAATGGATAGTCTTTTAGTAGCGTATAGTTTTGTAGGTGTGGGACGTGACGATGGAAAAGATGCAGGAGAATATTCGGCGATTTTCTATAAGAACGAAAAACTTAAAGTTATAGAATCTGAAACGTTTTGGCTGTCCGAAACGCCAGATAAAGTATCTATGGGTTGGGACGCTGTTTGCAATAGAGTATGTACTTACGCTTTGTTTGAAGAGATTGAAACTGGGAAGAAATTCTATATGTTTAATACACATTTTGATCATGTTGGCGAAGTCGCAAGAGTAAAAAGTGCGCTATTAATTGATAAAAAGATCAAAGAAATAAATACAAAGAAGTACCCAGTTGTTTTAAGTGGTGATTTTAATATGGAAGACACTCATGAGAGTATTCAATTTTTAAGTAAAAGCTTAAAGGATAGTAAAGAAGTATCAGAACTTACCTTTGGACCAGTTGGTACTTTCAATGGTTTTCATTTTGATAAGCCTGTAACAAGACGCATAGATTACCTTTTTGTTAGTAAAAATGTTGAAGTTAAAAAATATGCTGTTTTAAGTGATTCTTGGGATTTAAAATATCCTTCGGATCATTTTCCTATTATGATTTCATTCGATTTGTAGCAATCTATTTTTCTAACTTATTTCTTTTAGAGGAATAGCTTTGTTAGTTTTGTGCTATGAATGATAATTTCACAAATGAATTCTTCGGCATTGGAATTCAAAATGGAAAAACACCAGAAAATCTAGGAGTTCTTTGGCGATCAGCCCAAAATCTAGGTGCGAGTTTTATTTTTACTATTGGCAATCGTTATGCAAAACAAGCTTGTGATACTCACAATGCAGTAAAGTCAATGCCTTATTTTCATTACGATACATTCGAGGATTTTTTTAATAATATACCAAAAGGAGCGAGGCTTGTTGGTGTAGAATTAACAAATGAAGCTGTACCATTAGAAACCTTTAATCATCCAAGACGTTGTGTTTATTTGTTAGGTGCTGAAGATCATGGTTTATCTAAACAAGCGATAGATAAAAGCCATTTTTTAATAAAATTTAATTCGCAATTGAGTCTTAATGTTTCAGTAGCAGGAAGTATTGTGATGTATGATAGAGGAATTGATAAACCACGCGTTTAGCTTCTTTTTTTATTTGAAATCATTAAATTTTAAACATAAAAAAACCTTGAACGATAAATTCAAGGTTTTTAATATAGTATTTAAAAGCGTTTTATCCATTCATAGATATCAAAAACTCTTCATTATTTCTTGTTTGTTTAAAACGGTCATTGATAAATTCCATCGCTTCAACCGGATTCATATCTGCAAGATACTTACGCATTACCCACATTCTTTGAATCGTTGTAGCATCTAATAAAATGTCGTCACGTCTTGTACTTGATGAGGTTAAATCAATCGCTGGGAAAATTCTACGGTTAGAAATCTTACGATCTAATTGAAGTTCCATGTTACCAGTTCCTTTAAATTCTTCAAAGATTACTTCGTCCATTTTAGAACCAGTCTCAGTTAATGCTGTAGCAATAATAGTTAAAGATCCACCATTTTCAATATTACGAGCAGCACCAAAGAAACGTTTAGGTTTGTGTAATGCGTTTGCATCAACACCACCACTTAATATTTTACCAGATGCAGGTTGAACCGAGTTATAAGCTCTTGCTAAACGCGTAATAGAATCTAATAAGATTACTACATCATGTCCACATTCAACTAAACGTTTTGCTTTTTCTAAAACGATGTTAGCAATTTTTACGTGCTCATGTGCTTCTTTATCAAAAGTAGAAGCAATAACTTCACCACGCACATTACGTTGCATGTCTGTAACTTCTTCAGGGCGTTCATCAATTAATAAAATCATTTGATAAACTTCAGGATGGTTAGCTGCTATTGCATTGGCCACATCCTTTAACAACATTGTTTTACCTGTTTTAGGTTGCGACACAATCATACCACGTTGTCCCTTACCAATCGGAGCAAACAAATCCATAATTCTTGTAGAGATGGTAGCTTGTTTTTCTGCGATGTTAAATTTCTCTTGTGGAAATAATGGTGTTAAGTGTTCAAAAGCAACTCTGTCCCTTACTACATTTGGTAACTGACCGTTAATTTTACTTACTTTAATTAATGGGAAATATTTTTCACCTTCTTTTGGAGGTCTTACTTGTCCTAAAACAGTATCTCCAACTTTAAGGCCAAATAACCTAATTTGTGATTGAGAAACATAAATATCATCAGGAGACGATAAATAGTTGTAATCCGATGATCTTAAAAATCCATAACCATCTTGCATTACATCTAAAACACCTTCGCTTTCAATGATAGCATCGAATTCAAAATCAGGTTCACGATAGCGATTTCTGCTATCTTTATTACCGTTGTTTTTATGCGTGTTCCCGTCTTTAGAACGTGGCTGTCTATTATCGTTTTGAGGACGTCTTTTGTCATCTTTACGAGGATTAGGTCGCTTTTGTTCTTGAGGCTTATTATTTGTTTTGTCGTTTGCAGGTTTATCTGCATTCGATTTGTTTTCTTGAGGTTTGCGCTCCTGAGGTTTACGAGGATTTGGTTTCTTCTGCTCTAGAGGCTTTGCTTTTAGTTCTTCTTTAATTTCTGGCTTATCTGAAAGGTCAAGAGTTTTTTGTTCTTGGTTTTCTTTTGGCTTTTGAGGAACTCTAGCACGTTTTTGAGGCGCTTTTTTTGCTGCTGGCTTAGGTTCTGGTTTAGCTTCAGTTTCTACTTTAGCTTTTACAGCGCCAGGATTAGCTGCTTGGTAATCTAAGATTTGATACACCAAGTCTAATTTCTTTTGTGTACGGTATTTAGGTACGTTTAGTTGTTTCGCTATCTCCTGTAATTCAGGCAGTTTTTTAGCTTTTAACTGGGAAATTTCAAACATTCGTATGTTGTATAAGGTATTTAATTTGATATTATTAATTCAATATTTTCTAAATGAAATTAAAAAGAAAAAAAGAGAGATTAATTTGGAAGATTAGAAGGATGCAACTCAGTCTGTTACTTCTTTCTATTGCAATAATACAATTTTATTTTAAAACATTTTCTATATTTTTAAGAAATAAACTCCTAATTTTGCAGAACTTTTTTAGTAAAAGATATGATTCAACGCATACAGACCTTATATTTATTTTTGGCCGCAGTTATCTCTGCTGGTTTAATATTTGTGTTCCATTTGTGGACCAATAATGAAGGTGTAAAAATATTTGCTCTAGATGAATATTTATATTTAGGCTTGTTTTTAGGCTCAGCATTATTATCTTTGGTTTCAATATTTAGATTTAAAGACAGGAAATCTCAATTTGTTTTGGGACGACTTAATATAATATTAAACTTTATTTTACTAGGAATCTTTGTATATCAATCTCTAAATTTATCTGGAGAAATTAACGTTTCTGAGAAAGGTATTGGGATTCTTCTTCCTATTTTTTCTATTGTGTGTTTAGTCTTGGCTAACAAGGCTATTAAAAAGGATGAAGATCTCGTGAAATCTGTAGATCGATTACGATAGACCTAAAATCTTAGTAGTATTAGTGTGAAAACCCAAACGCTGCCGTTTGGGTTTTTTTATTTATCGTTTTTCAAATTCTATAACTTCTAGGTCTTTAATGTTTTTACCATCAATTTTAAAACGAAGCATAGTTCTTACTTTATGAAACCCATGTGTGCCAACTGCACCAGGATTCATGTGTAATAAATCTAATTTCTTATCAGGCATAACTTTTAAGATGTGAGAATGACCTGTTATAAAAATATCTGGAGGATTAGCAACCAAAGCTGCCTTGACTTTGTTATTGTATTTTGGTGGATAACCTCCAATATGCGTTATCCAAACATCAACATCTTCGCACATAAATCTATTATTTAGCGGAAATTCGGTTCGGGCTTTAGCGTCATCAATATTACCGTAAACAGCTTTTAATGGTTTTAGTTTTTTTATACTATCTGTAACTGCTAAATTACCAATATCACCTGCATGCCATACCTCGTCTGCTTGTTTAACGTGTTTTAAAATTGCATCATCAATGTAACTATGCGTGTCTGATAAAAGGAGTATTTTTTTCATATTTATTCTTGGAGAAATCGCTAAACTATAACTTCATATTTTAGGATTTCTTTAGCATCTAAAACTGTAACTTTGCACTTTAACAAAAGTAAGATTTCTATTGCGATTTTTCATTGAACTTTCATACAATGGTAAAACATATCATGGTTGGCAAAATCAACCCAATGCTATTTCTGTACAAGAAGTATTAGAAAAAGCGATGTCTACTATTTTGAAAACTGAAATCTCAATAATGGGAGCAGGCAGAACAGATGCAGGTGTTCACGCTTCGCAAATGTTTGCACATTTTGATTTTGATGGTAGTTTTGAGTCGAAGGATTTAGTTTACAAGCTCAATTCCTTTTTACCAAAGGATATTGCGGTCACTTCTATTTTTGAGGTGAAACCAGATGTACATGCGAGATTTCATGCATTAAGTAGAATGTATCATTATAAAATTTCTACTTCAAAGAATGTATTTGAATACGATTACGCCTATGAAGTGCATTTGCCTTTAAATGTAGCAGCAATGAATGAAGCTTGTAAAATCTTATTTCAGTATAAAGATTTTCAATGCTTTTCAAAGTCAAATACAGATGTAAAAACGTATAATTGTGATATAATGGAAGCCTTTTGGTCAGAGAAGGAGAACCAATTAATATTTACAATTAAAGCTGACCGTTTTTTACGAAATATGGTTAGAGCTATTGTTGGTACAATGGTAAATATCGGTTTAGGAAAACTAAAACCAGAAGATTTGCATCAAATTATAAGTTCAAAAAATAGGAGTGAAGCTGGATTTTCAGTTCCTGCTCATGGATTGTATTTAGTAGAAATATCATATCCTGAAACAATAAAATTAGAAAATAAAATTTAAAAAATTTCCGATTTAAGGAAAATAGATACCGAATTAATTCGGCAGAAGATGGCAGAAAAAAGCAAAAAAATATTTGATGTATCGTTGTTTACACGGTTATTACAGTACATAAAGCCTTATCGTACAGTTTTTGTGATTTCCTTGTTTTGTGTAGTTGGTTTAGCTGTATTTGGTGCTTTTAGACCTTACATTCTAAAAGAAGCGATTGATGTAAAAATTGCAAATAAGGAATACAATGGCTTTGTTGTTTATATGCTTGTTATGCTTGCATTGTTGGTGTTAGAAGTGGTTTCGCAATTACTCTTTATTTATTATGCAAGTTGGTTAGGGCAGTCTGTTGTAAAAGATATACGTGTTAAATTATTTAAACACATGCTTAAGTTTAAAATGACTTATTTCGATAAATCATCGGTTGGTGTTTTAATCACAAGGGCAGTAACAGACATGGAGCGTATTGCTGATATTTTTGGGCAAGGTCTGTTTATGATTTTTAGTGATATTCTAAAAATGGTGGTAGTTGCTGGTTTTATGGCTTTTATAAATTTAAAATTAAGTCTTATTGTTTTTGTAACGATGCCAATTGTAATCTTTGCAACTAAAATCTTTCAGAAGTACATGAAGCGTGCTTTTGAAGATGTAAGAACAGAAGTTTCTAATCTAAATTCGTTTGTACAAGAGCGTGTAACTGGTATGAAAATTCTTCAGTTATTCACTAGAGAAGAGACCGAATATAAAAAGTTTAAGGCTATTAACGATCGTCATAAAAATGGTTGGTTAAAAACGGTTTGGTATAATTCTATATTCTTTCCTATTGCAGAATTTTTAGGATCTCTAACTTTGGCAATGGTAATTTTGGTTGGTGGTTTTGATGCGATTTCTGAGGTTCCTGATACAACATTAGGAGATTTAATTTCGTTTACCATGTTTATTCCTATGTTATTTAGACCGCTAAATCAAATTGCAAATAAATTCAACACATTACAGATGGGAATGGTTGCTGCAGATCGTGTGTTTAAAGTGTTAGACACCACATCTAATATTGATGATTCTGGTACAATTGAAGCTAAACATTTTAAAGGTGATATTTCATTTAAAGACGTAAGATTCTCCTATGTTAAAGATGAAGAAGTTCTTAAAGGTATTTCATTTAATGTTAATTCAGGAGAAACTGTTGCCATTGTAGGTGCAACAGGAGCCGGAAAATCTACTATTATTAATTTATTAAATCGTTTCTACGATATTAATTCTGGAACGATAAAAGTTGACGATACAGATATCAAGGATATGACTTTAAGTTCGCTTAGAAGTCAGATTGCAGTAGTCTTACAAGATGTATTTTTATTTGCAGATACTATTTTAAATAATATTACTTTAAATAATGAAAATATTACTGAAGACGATGTTGTAAAAGCTGCAAAAGCCATCGGAATCCATGATTTTATTTCTAGCCTTCCTAGTGGTTATCATTATAATGTGAAAGAAAGAGGAGTGATGTTATCTTCTGGTCAACGTCAGTTAATTTCTTTTTTAAGAGCTTATGTGACTAATCCAAGTATCTTAATTTTGGATGAGGCGACATCTTCTGTAGATTCTTATTCGGAGCAATTAATACAAGATGCAACCGATAAAATAACGGAAGGCAGAACGTCTATTGTTATTGCTCATAGATTAGCGACAATACAACAAGCAGATAAAATAATTGTTATGGACGCTGGAGAAATTGTTGAGATTGGCACACACAAATCACTTCTAGAAAAAGAAACTGGTTACTACAAGAATCTTTATGAAGTTCAGTTTTTAAAGGCTGAAGTCGTTTAGTTTTTTACAAAATACTTTACTGCAAATAGGGATGAGGTATTAATCAATGCTTATAAGAGATTATGCAAATGGACTTAAAGTCTGCATAATGTTTTAAATAGAGAGTATTATAAATAGTAATGTAATAATAATACCAACAATAAACATAGACGTCATTGCGATGAAACTTGCAATTAAGAATCGCAAAAATGCAGCCCAAAAAGTATCTTTAAATACACGTTTCAAAATATAGAATAAATAAAGAAATGTCGGAACAAATAGTATTAGAGATACTATATAATATTCAACTCCGATTATAGCAAATAGAGTTCCAAATACAGCTGTTAGTATAATAACTTGAGCATTATAATATAAGTTTATAACAATATGTTCTGTGAAATTATAAACTCTTTCATTTAAAAGATAATAGGTGAACCACGTCCCTAATGCATAAAAAGGAACAATTAAAATGTAAATTACACTCTGGAATTTGCTAAAACTTTCAGTGTCGATACCTTTAAAAGGATTATCTTTTTGTGATGTAGAAGAATTAAGACCATCCACAAAACCACTCTGAAAATCTAAAGACTCTTTAAAAAACGTACTCATTATAAATAACTGAATTCCAGCTAAGGTCAAGGCAATGGCAAAATATTGTAAGACGTCGATATATTTTTTTCTGGTTCCGTCTATATAACTAACAATTACCATTTCTGGTTTAGTGAAAAGGTGAATAAAAGTGCGAAGAAATTTATTGTCTACACAAAGGAATTGCTCATTAACTTGAGCAACTAATACTTTTGGTTTTAGTCGATTTTGAATAATTTTTGCGCCACACTCGTCACAAAATTTTTGTGAATCTCTAAGGTTGTTATTACAGTTTTTACAATTCACTACCCTAAATCTGATTTTATTTTTTGTGTAAGCTCTGCAGTATCTTTAAATATTACAAATTCTCCATTTTTTATATAAGAAATTTGTCCTGTTTCCTCACTTACACAAAGTGCTAAAGCATCCGTTTTTTCTGTAATACCAATCGCAGCTCTATGTCGTAAACCAAAACGCTCAGGAATATTTTTTTCATTATTAACAGGAAGAATAACACGTGTTGCTTTAACAATATTTTTATCTATAATTATTGCACCATCATGAAGTGGACTATTTTTAAAAAAGATACTTTCAATTATGGGTTGAGAGACTAAGATATTCATTTCGTCACCAGTGTCCGTTAAAAAATCTAGGTTGTTATTTCGCTCAAGAACAATTAAAGCACCTGTGTTTGTTGCTCCCATTTTATTGCAAGCATTAATAATAGCTTCAACATCTGTAGAAGTTTGGTCGTCATTTTTTAGAAACTTAAAGTTTTTAAATAGGCTGCGTTTTCCTCCAATATTAGTAGAGCCAACCATTAAAAGGAATTTTCTAATTTCTGGCTGGAAGACAACGATTAGAGCAATAATTCCAACCTTCATAAAACCATCAAAAATGCTATAGAGCATACGCATATTAAGGAAGTCGGTTAGTCTCCATGCAAAATAAATCACAAGAATTCCAATAAAAATATTGATAGCAACAGTACCTTTTACAAGTTTGTAGATGTAATAGAGTAGAATAGCTACGAGGAAGACGTCCACGAAGTCTATAAATCTAAAATCCCAAAGTTGTAAGTTTTCCAAATGGTTAGTGTTTTTGCTAATTTAAGAATTTATGTTAATTAGTAACTGAATTTCTTTATGATTAATCTGTAAACTAAGACTTTCTTCGTTTTCTATGGCTGCGCGTAATAGAAGTTAAACCCTATCAAGTATCATTTTTAGAAAATAAATTCATTTGTAATAATTTTAAGTTTAGCAGTATTCAGCTTCTCAAATTTAGATTTTATTGAAATATAATCTTGAAAACTTAAATTTTCATCAAAGTATATATTTATCGAAAAACCTAAAATTTTCATGTTTTCATCAGGTAAAGCTAAAGCGAAATCCTTTTTTTGTTGTAAAATAGGGCTAATTAAATTTTCAAAATCAGCTTTATTTTCCTTTTTAATCACTAAATAACTTTCAGGAGTAAGTAATTCTGAGATTACACTAGTTTCTGCAGGATTAGACTTCGCTGCATGAAAACGAATTGAGTCTCTGCTAACGTGGATTAATTCATAATTTACATCCGTAAACTCCAAAAAACCTAAATTCCCAATACTAGTATCGTTACAAGAAAAATAATTCTTCGCATCTTCATTTTTATGCATTTCTGCATTTCGTTTTTTGTCTTGTAAAAATTTAATATGTGGCATCGCTTGTCTCAGCGTTAATCGCTTATCGACATTGATTAACCAATTGGTTGTAATGATTAAATTTTTTCGATTTAATAGGGTAGAATCAGGCTGTGTTTCATCATAAAAAATATAGCCAGGAGACACGTCTAAGACTTCTGTGACTTCAGCGTTTTCAATTTCTGGAAGTAATAAAACACGTTCGTTATTACAACTAAAACAACATAAAATGAGTAGTAAATAAATAAAGCGCATAGATTAATTAGATTTCAATTTATTAAAAAGTGTGACACATTCCAATGCTTCTTTTACATCGTGAGCACGTAAAATTTTCGCTCCTTTTTGTAAAGCCACCATGTGTAAAGCTGTTGTTCCATTTAGGGCTTCTCTAGAAGTTGAATTTAGCGTTTTGTAAATCATAGATTTACGAGAAACACCTGCTAAAATAGGCTGATCTGCGAGTTGTAATAATTCGAGTTGGTTTAATAACTTGAAATTTTGTTCTATGGTTTTTGCAAACCCAAAGCCAGGATCTATAATAATATCATTTATTTTTTCTTTATGAGCAGCAGCAATACGTTCAGCAAAATAAGATAGTACTTCTTTAGTTAAGTCATCATATTGTGTTTGCTGTTGCATGGTTTTTGGGTCGCCCTTCATGTGCATCATTATGTAAGGTACACTAAGTTTTCCAACTGTAGCAAGCATATTGTTGTCTAGTTTTCCTGCTGAAATATCATTAACCAAAGCAGCACCAGTTTCAACACTTTGTTTGGCTACTTCACTTCTAAAGGTATCAATAGAAATCAAGGTTTTAGGGAAATGCTTCAAGATTAATTTTATAACAGGCAACACACGACTAAGTTCTTCATTTTCGCTAATATCATCTGCATTTGGTCTAGAACTATAACCACCAATATCTATAAATGTGGCCTTATGCTTCAGCATCGTTTCCACTTGGTTTAAAATACCAGATTCGTCCTTATATTTTCCGCCATCAAAAAAAGAATCTGGCGTAACATTCAAAATTCCCATCACTTTTGGTGTGGATAAATTGATTAATTTTCCTTTACAATTTATATTCATGTTTAATCTAAAAAAGGCGTTAAGAAAACTTTAAACCTCAAACTTTGAACTTCTAATTTATTTATGCGAAATTTACGGAAATTATAACGTAATAGATGCAAGATACTTCAAAACAATACGATGCTGTTATCGCAAAATGTAGAGCGCTTTTTATAAATAAAATGAGTGATTATGGTAGTGCATGGCGAATTTTAAGATTACCGTCATTAACTGATCAGATTTTTATTAAGGCTCAACGCATTAGAGGATTGCAACAAAATGATGTTAGAAAAGTTGATGAAGGTGAAGTGAGCGAGTTTATTGGCATTATTAATTATTGTGCAATGGCTTTGATTCAGTTAGAAAAAGGTGTGGTAGAACAACCCGATTTAAACACCGAAGAAGCGACTAAACTTTACGATGAGAAAATTGCAGTAACTAAGCAGTTAATGTTAGATAAGAATCATGATTATGGTGAGGCTTGGCGAGATATGCGTGTGAGTTCACTAACGGATTTAATTTTACAGAAATTATTACGTGTTAAGCAAATTGAAGACAATGCTGGCAAAACGTTAGTGAGCGAAGGTATTGATGCTAATTATCAAGATATGATAAATTATGCCGTTTTTGCAATGATTCATTTGGGAGAAAGTAAATAGTTAGAATAATATATTATATGAAAAACATAGTACACCTTAGTAGAATATTCACCGGAATATTATTTATAATTTCAGGATTTATTAAGCTAAACGACCCATTAGGATTTTCATATAAACTTGAAGAATACTTTAGTGCAGATGTTTTAAATATGGAATTTTTAATTCCTTTTGCGCTAGGTATTTCTGTTATAGTAGTGGTGTTTGAGGTTGTTTTAGGTGTGTTTTTATTAATTGGCTATAAACCAAAATTCACGGTTTGGAGTTTGCTCCTAATGATTGTTTTTTTTACGTTCCTAACATTCTATTCAGCTTATTTCGATAAAGTAAAAGATTGTGGTTGCTTTGGTGATGCCTTAAAATTGACACCATGGGAAAGCTTTACAAAAGATGTAGTTCTATTAGTATTGATTTTAATTTTATTTGCAGGGCAGAAGTATATTAAACCAATTTTCACAAAATTACCAACAACAGTAATTGCATTGTTAAGCTTTGTGGTTTCGCTTTGGTTTGGTTACCATGTTTTAATGCATTTACCATCTATTGATTTTAGAGCTTATGCTATTGGTAAAAACATCCAAGAGCAAATTGTAATACCAGAAGATGCAGCTAAGCCAGTTTCAGAATATACATGGATGTTTAATGTAAATGGAGAAAACCAAGAGTTTGTAACTAACGGAAGTTACCCTAAAGTAGATGGTAAGTATGTTGGTGTAGAAACAGAAGTTATAGATGAAGGTTATATTCCACCAATTCAAGATTTTACAATTGAAGAAGATGGTGAAAATAAGTTAGACTACTTTTTAGAAAAAGAAAAACTTCTAATTGTAACAGTTTATGTAATAAGTAAAGCAGAAGCAGATGGTGTAAGTAAATTAAAAGCCTTTACAGATAAAGCAATTGCAAAAGGGTACACTGTAATTGGTGTTACGGCTTCTGGCGCAGAGGATGTGGCACATTTAGTTGGAGAAAATAATCTTAATTTTAGATTTTATTCTACTGATGAAAAAGTAGTTAAGACCATTGTGCGCTCAAACCCTGGAGTTATAATTTTAAATAAAGGTACCGTTACAAATAAAGCACATTGGAACGATTTTGAAGATGTAGAACTATAATTTGATAAGCTATTTAATAAATAAAATCTTCTATGCCTTTATCACCTTATTAGGTGTAGTTACTGTCATTTTCTTTTTGTTTAATATTCTGCCAGGTGATCCAGCAAAAATGATGCTAGGTCAAAACCAAACAGCAGAACAAGTTGCTGCAGTAAAACATAAATATGGATTTGATAAGCCCATTGGTACTCAGTTTTTGTATTATCTCAATGATTTATCGCCAATTTCATTTCATTCAAATACAGTAAACGATTACACACATTTAAGTCCAAATAAATATACGGCCACAAAGCTTTTTACAATAGGGAATACTACTACCGTTTTAAAAGCACCTTATTTACGAGAATCCTTTACCAAACAAGGTAAAAAAGTTACTCAAGTTATTGGTGAAACTATTCCAAACACTTTTGTTTTGGCCGTTTCGGCAATTGTTATTGCTATTACTTTGGGTATTATATTCGGTATTATTTCTGCTTTGTATAAAGACACTTGGATAGATAAAACGATACAGATTCTAAGTACCTTTGGCATGAGTGTTCCGTCGTTTTTTAGTGCTATTCTATTCGCGTGGTTATTTGGTTTTGTATTACATAAATTCACCAATTTAGAAATGACCGGTAGTTTGTATGAGCTCGATGATTTTGGAGAAAAGATGACCATTAAATGGAAAAATTTAATACTTCCGGCTATTGTTTTAGGGATTCGTCCGTTAGCAGTCGTTATACAATTAATGCGAAATTCATTATTAGAAGTTCTTAATCAAGATTACATTAGAACCGCAAGAGCAAAAGGGTTAAGTGAGTTTCAGGTTATAAAAAATCATGCAGTAAAAAACGCACTAAATCCTGTGGTTACGGCAATTTCAGGTTGGTTTGCATCCATGTTAGCAGGTGCTGTTTTTGTAGAGTACATTTTTGGATGGAATGGCTTAGGCAAAGAAATCGTAAACGCATTAAATACTTTAGATCTTCCTGTAATAACGGGAGCCGTTTTAGTCATTGCTATCATCTTTATTACCATTAATATTTTTGTGGATATTATGTATGCATGGTTAGACCCAAGAGTAAAATTATCATAATAAAACTATAGATTTTTTTACAAATTAGCGATTCAACTTCATAATAAAAATTAATTCGTATTTCTACAACGTTTTCGCTGATTATTCCTGCTTTCAGACCAGATTAGTGTCGTCTTTTTATCTTATTTTTGTATAAGAAAGTTCAAGTCAATAAATACTTCTATGTTAAGAAGTTAATACATAACATTATGAGAAAAAACATCGTAGCCGGAAACTGGAAAATGAACAACGATTTAGCGCAAACTGAAGAGTTAATCACAGAATTAAAAAACCAGACTAAAACCTCAAATGCAGAGGTAATGATAGCTCCAACTTTTACAAATCTTTGGCATTCATTTGAGTCTTTAAGACAAGATGATATAGAGGTTGTGGCACAAAACATGCACTTTGCAGAAAATGGAGCCTATACAGGTGAAATTAGCGCAAGCATGTTAAAAAGTATTGGTATTAAAACAGTAATTCTTGGTCATAGTGAGCGCCGTGCTTATTTCAATGAAACAGATGAGTCTTTAGCTAAAAAAGTAGATGCAGCTTTAGCTCATAAGATGCGAACAATTTTTTGCTTTGGTGAAGAATTAGCAGATCGTAAAGCTGGTAATGAAGAAGCTGTTGTAGGAGGCCAGATTAAAAATGCATTATTTCATTTAGGTGCAGATGCTTTTAAAAGTATCGTTTTAGCTTACGAGCCTGTTTGGGCAATCGGAACTGGTGAAACAGCAAGTCCTGAGCAAGCACAAGACATGCATGCATTTATCAGAAAGACATTAGCTGACAAGTATGGAAAAGACGTTGCAGACACTGTTTCTATCCTTTATGGAGGAAGTGTAAAACCAGCTAATGCACAAGAGATTTTCTCTAAGCCAGATGTAGATGGTGGTTTAATTGGAGGAGCAGCTTTAAATGCAGAAGATTTTTACGCTATTGTAAATGCCTTTTAATTATTAAATAACTTTGGCGTTACCACAAGGGTCGCGTCATTCACTGTATCTTTTTATTTGGTAACTTTTGCTTCGCGTAGTTACCAAATAAAAAGGATGCCGTTTCTACCGCTAACGCATGCACACGTGCGTAAGTAAACTATATTAGCTTAAGTAATACTCTAATTTTAAATTAAAAAATGTCTAATACAATATATTTAGGATACAACTTTAAAGTAAAACCACTTCAACCAGCTACTGAAATTTTAATTGCAGAATTAGGTTATGCCGGATTTGAAAGTTTTGTAGAAACAGAAGAAGGTGTAACAGCTTACATTCAGAAAGAAGAGTGGAATGAAAACATTCTGGATGATATTTATATACTGAGTTCAGACGAATTTAAAATTTCATACGACTTTAATGAAATAGAGCAAACCAACTGGAACGAAGAATGGGAGAAAAATTTTAACCCAATCATTGTAGATGATTTAGTTTCTGTACGAGCGCCATTTCATGAAAAGCCAGATACCAAATACGATTTAATCATTGAACCAAAAATGAGTTTTGGTACAGGTCATCATGAAACCACACATATGATGATTCAGCATATTATAAAAAATGATTTTAAAGGAAAATCGGTTTTAGATATGGGTTGTGGTACAGGTGTTTTAGCCATTTTAGCAGAAAAAGTTGGCGCAACAAAACTCGATGCTATTGATATTGATAATTGGTGTTACCTTAATAGTTTAGAAAATGTAGAGCGTAATGATTGTCATAATATCTCTGTTTACGAAGGTGATGTAACGTTGCTAGAGGGTAAAAAGTACGACAGTATAATAGCTAACATTAATAGAAACATTCTATTAGCTGATATTCCTAATTATGTAAAATGTTTAAATGCAAACGGAACCCTGTTTTTAAGTGGGTTTTATGATGACGATTTAGAAATAATTACTAAAACTTGCTCAGAAAACAACTTGGTTTTTAGAGATAAAATATTAAAGGGGAAGTGGATGGCTGCTAAGTTTGAAACTGTGTAGTTTTTAATTTTTTAATAATTTTATTGAATTATGCTTAATTAATTATGATAAATTAACATAAATAATTAAAAATGTGTGGTTTTACCGTAATTCAAACTTACATATTCTATTTATATTTGTACAAATAATATTATTTAGTTGTAGATTTTTTATGCTGTTCTATATCATATAGTTCAACACAACTTTCTACACACTCGTTTACGTAAACTACTCAAACAAATTATTAATTTTAATACACGTAAAATGAAAAAAATAATAAAATTTTTAGCTTTTTCCTTATCATTATTAACGCTTTTATTCACATCCTGTGAAAAAGAAAATGTCTCACAAGATGATTCAATTCTATCAGAGGATGTTGTCATTAACATGAATGAATTAGGAAATAGAACACTAATTACAGATGTTGATTTATTAAACTCAATTAAAACTTTAGATATTGATGTCGGCATTGTTTCCGTAGGAGATTTTCATCTTCCAGATGGAACCATTGAGGAACGGATCTATATAGGTAGTGATATAGTTTTTGAAAGAAGGGAATTAGATAAACTAATTGAAGTTAGTGAAAGTGTTGCGAAACAATACAGAACCTTTAATTTAGTAACAGGCAGCAATCAAACGGTTAATATCTTAGGTTATACAGGCGGAAGTCAGGCTTTATCTAGTAAAGCCCAAACAGCTTTAACTAGAGCAGTTGCTAATTATAACAACATTAGTAATATCACGCTAGATTTTAACCTCACATTTGGTACTAATTACCAAGCGGCAGATATGGTAGTGTACGATAATACGGTTAATAATCCTGGCTCTTCAGGTGGTGTTGCAGGATTTCCAGATTCTAGCGGATTACCAAATAAGTTTGTTCAGATTTATGGAATCGAACAATTTTCTACTAATGTTAACGAACATGTAATTACACATGAGGTAGGTCATTCTATTGGTTTTCGTCATACAGACTGGTTTGACCGCTTAAGTTGTCCTGCATCTTCTCAAGGTAACGAAGGTACTGGTTCTGATGGAGCGGTTCACATTTCTGGTACACCAACAGGAAGAGATCTTACATCGGTAATGCAAGCATGTTTTTCTACTAGTGTAAGCGGAAACTTTAATAATAATGATATTACAGCTCTAGGAGCTATGTATCCACAAAGTACTTCTGGTCCTTGTGATGGAGTATCAGAATGGCAAAGTGGTGTAACTTATTCTGTAGGGTCACGTGTTACTTATCTGGGTAATTTATATGAGCGTACATCAAGCGGATGGACTTTTATTTCGTCTTGTAGCTAGTGATATCTTTTTTAATGTATAAAAAACATTTATTAAAATACTAAACCCTAATGGGTTGTTTAACTTTGTTAAATGACCCATTTTGTGTTTAGCAATAATTATTGATAGATTGTTCTATATGATGCTGTAAAAGAGTAAATCTAGAACTATCGTTTTTGCTTCGATTAAGTGTTACTCAAAAACTTTAACATTTTCATAATATCTAAATATTCCGCTTCTTCGTTTAAATAGTAAATATTTTTTAATTTAGCTTAAATCATATTATCATTATGGGTTTTCAAGAAAAAGGACAAGAAGAGCTACTTCTAGAAGAAGAAGTATTAAAAGAAAATGAAATTGTATTATTTAATGACGAGGTTAATACCTTTGATCACGTTATTGATACACTTATTTATGCTTGCGACCATATGCCAGAACAAGCAGAACAATGTGCTTTGTTAGTGCATTATAAAGGTAAGTGTACTGTGAAAACAGGCTCGTATGAAGATTTAGAACCAAGATGTTCCAAACTTTTACAAGCAGGACTTAGTGCAGAAATAGTTTAATAAAAAAATCCCACTCATGAGTGGGATTTTTTTATTCAGCTTTAACTGTTAATCTTGTTTCGTCATTCTACCAACAGCGCAGCTCACAAAGGATTTTGCCTTTTTAGGTAAAGAGTTAGCATCTCCAACGATTGGGTAGCCTAAATCGGATAATTTGTTTTTTACAGTTTCAATTTCAGCCTCAGAAATAGTATTAAAGCTTACTTCATGAGTATCATTATTAACTTCAACTTCAGAAATACCTTCTAATTTAGATAACTGTGTCACGATTGTATTTGCACAACCACCACATTTTAGGTTTTGTATGTTTAAAGTATTTTTCATTTTTAATTATTTTTTTTCAAACTAAATCTGACATTAATCTGTTATTATTTATAACGTCGTAGGGCAAACAAAATCTGTTACAGGCAAATCCGTGTTTTTAATAGCACCAAAACCACCTTCAACATCTATTAATTTGTCATAACCTCTGGCTTTTAAAATAGATTCTGCAATTACAGAACGATAACCACCTGCACAATGCACATAATAGGTTTTGTCTTTATCAACTTCATTCATCTTTTCATTAATAAAATCTAATGACAAATGTTGTACACCTTCTAGATGAGACGATAAATATTCACCATCCTTTCTTACATCTAAAATATTGAGCTTGTTTGCTTTTGCTTTAGCTGCAAATTCTTCTGCAGATATAGACTCTAGTGTTTCAATATCTTTTCCTGCTTCTTTCCAAGCCTCTAAGCCACCTTCAAGATATCCTAATGTATTATCATAACCAACACGCGATAGTCTTGTGATAGCTTCTTTAGATTTACCTTCAGGGACAACTAAAACAATGGGTTGCTTAATATCTTTAATTAAAGCGCCAACCCAAGGGGCAAATCCGCCGTTTAACCCAATAAAAATTGAATTAGGAATATGAGATTTAATAAAGTCAGCTTGTGTTCTAACATCTAAAACTAATGCAGACTCATGGTTTGCTAAGGCTTCAAATTCTTCAGGTTTTAATGGGATGTTACCGGTTTTTAAAACGGTTTCAAAAGTATCATAACCCATTTTGTTCATCATTGCATTTTTAGCAAAATACTGAGGAGGAGGTGCAATACCATCTAATACCTCTTCAACAAACTCTGCTTTTGTCATGTCTGCACGTAAGGCATAATTTGTTCTTTTCTGTTCCCCTAAAACACCAACTGTTTCTTTGCTTAAATTCTTACCGCAAGCAGAACCTGCACCATGAGCAGGATATACGATGACGTCATCTGCAAGAGTCATAATTTTATTACGAAGCGAATCGAATAACATACCTGCTAAATCTTCTTTTGTTAAATCAGATTTTATAGCTAAATCTGGTCGTCCAACATCACCTAAGAATAGTGTATCACCAGAAAATAAGGCATAATCTTTTCCATTTTCATCAATTAATAAATAGCAAGCCGATTCTAGTGTATGACCTGGTGTATGTAAAACCTTAATTGTAATATTACCCACTTTTAATTCTTCACCATCTGTAGCAGAATGAATAGCGTAATCGGTAGTAGCGCCTGGGCCAAAAACAATAGTAGCACCAGTTTCTTTTGCTAAATCTACATGACCAGAAACAAAATCTGCATGGAAATGTGTTTCTAGAATATATTTTATTTTAGAATTATTGGCCTCAGCTTTATCAATGTATTGTTGTACTTCTCTAAGTGGATCAATTATGGCTACTTCACCTTCGGATTCAATATAATAAGCACCTTGTGCTAAACAGCCTGTATATAATTGTTCGATTTTCATATTTAATATTAGTTGTAATGCAAATTTAATAAACTTGAAATTTTGAAATGTGATAATTATCACAAAGTGTTAAAATAGTTCTTTGTAAACTATATAAACAGCCATTATTAAAGTGAAATAGCCGAAACCTCTTTTTAGTCCTTTGGCACTTATTTTTTTAGAAAGTGCTAGACCTATAAATATACCAATTATGGAAATAATGGTGAAAGTAATAAGGAACTTCCAGTCTATATTTAATGTTTTTAAATCGCCTAAAAAGCCTATTAATGATTGAATAGAAATTATAAATAGAGACGTGCTTATCGCTTTCTTTATTGGTAATTTAACTAAAAGTACTAATGCTGGTACAATTAAAAATCCTCCTCCAGCACCAACCAATCCTGCTAAAGCACCAATACCAATTGCTTGTGTGCCAATTGCTAAAAGGTGATTGCTGTCATATTCTTTTATTTCATGGTCTGCAGTAATATCTTTAGATCTTATCATAGACCAACCTGCTAAAAGCATAATTAATGCAAACAATAGCATTATAAAAAGTGAATTGGTGAGAGAAAAACTGCCTATAGTAAATAGAACGTCTGGTAGGTTAGGAATCACTAAACTTCTCACCATAAAAACGGTTAAGATTGAAGGAATTGCAAATATTATTGCAGTTTTAAAGTTAATAGTTTTTTTTCTAATATTACCAAAAGTACCTACAAGCGCAGTACTCCCAACAACAAATAGTGAGTAGCTTGTTGCGATTATTGGACTAAACCCTAGAAAATAAACTAAAATAGGAACCGTTAAAATTGAGCCACCACCACCTATAAGGCCTAGTACAAGTCCTACAATTAAAGCGCCTATATATCCTATAATTTCTGCTAATTCCATTTTTAATGAGGTAATTTATCTTTTATTAAACCGTAAACATAGGTACCTAATAATGCAGCGGCTATGACAATTAATATTGAGAATGCACCTGTACCTACTAAAATATACATTGGTCCAGGACATGCACCACATAATGCCCAACCCAATCCAAAAATGGTACCTCCAATAATATAGCGTGTAAAGCCACGATCTTTTAAGGGAACTCTTAGTGTTGAACCTTCTGTATTTGTTATTTTTATTTTTTTAGAAATTAAAAGTAGAATTATTCCTGTTACAACTGCAGTGCCAATAATGCCATACATATGAAATGATTGAAATTTAAACATTTCGAAAATACGATACCAAGAGACAGCTTCAGATTTTACTAAAACAATTCCGAAGAACATACCAACAGCTAAAAATTTTAAATATTTTCCCATAATTAAAATAGTATTGGATATATAAGATGAATCATAATTAAACCGCCTAAAAAGAAACCGATTACAGCTATTAGTGATGGTAATTGTAAACTACTTAATCCTGTAATGGCATGACCAGATGTGCAACCACCTGCATATCGTGTACCAAAACCAACTAAAAAACCGCCAACAACAAGAATTAAAATGCCTTTTAAACTGAATACAGCATCCCAACTAAATAATTCTGGAGGTAATAAACTTTCGCCAACATTATTAAACCCATAAGCGTTTAAATCTTTTACAGTCGCTTCACTCAGGTCTATATTTATAGGGTTTGATAAAAAATAATGCGCAATAAAACCACCCAAAATAGCACCAAGAACAACGACGAGATTCCAACGTTGGCTTTTCCAATCGAATTTAAAAAATTCAACACGTTTACCTGCGCCTCCTATAGCACATAAGGTTCTTAAGTTAGATGACATACCAAATGTTCTTCCAAAATAAAGCAAAAGAAACATTACTAAAGCCAACAATGGACCCGTAATAAACCATGGCCAAGGTTGTAAAATGTATTCCATATATTAATCTTTTGTAAAAATAAGTTACTTATTAAAAATGTTGTGTGACAAATGTGACTAAAAATCTAAAACAGAAATTTTGTTTCTGCCGAGTTCTATTTTATTTTCTCGTTCTAATTGTTTTAGAAGTCGAGAAATAACCACTCTAGAGGTATGTAAGTCTTCTGCAATTTCTTGATGTGTAATTTCTAAATTGGTTGAAGCAGATAGTTTAACGTGGTCAGTTAGATACTTAAATAAGCGCTCATCCATTTTCATAAATGCCAATGTATCTATGGTTTCTAACATTTCGTCAAAACGAACTTGGTAGCTCTGTAAAATAAAGTTTCTCCATGACTCATTGGTGTTGAACCAGAGTTTCATGTTTTCTATTGGTATCATTATTACGGTTGCTTCCTCATCTGCAATAGCTCGTATTTTACTAACAGATTTAACCATGCAACAGGTTAATGACATAGCGCAAGTATCACCAGACTCTAAAACATAGAGTAGAAGTTCGTCTCCGTTATCATCTTCTCTTAAGACTTTAATATTACCAGAAATTAATAGAGGAATATAATTTAAATCTTGACCGATATCTATAATGATATCTGCCTTTTGGAAGGTTTTTAAGAACGCAACATCGGCAATTTTATCGATTAATTCAGGGTCGAATAAGTAGTTAAATGGCTGTAGTAAATCTTTAGAAATCATACTTCAAAAATACTAATTTTAAAATTTGAAATAAATTGTTTGGTTGTATTTTAATAAAAGTATTATATTTGCACCCACGAAAAAAGGCCTCGTGGCGCAACTGAATAGCGCACTTGATTACGGCTCAAGAGGTTACTGGTTTGAATCCAGTCGAGGTCACAGAAAAATTAAAGTTCATTTCTTATTAGAAATGGACTTTTTTTTGTTTTATTAAAGTTTAAGTTTTTTAAATTAGAGAATTTTTAAACAAAAAAGTGTTCTTGTTTTATTGAGAAGAAATAAATTTCTCGATTTTAAATTAAGAAAGAAAAATAAAATTATCCTAACGCATTTTTTGTAACATAAACGCGCCAAACTATTATAGCGAGTTGAAGCTTAGAAGCTTTGCTAAGGTCTAATTGTTTTTTAGAATAACTTGGAAGAATTGCTTTGTTCGCTTTTGCAATAAGCTTAAAGAAATTGGTCTTCATTTTTTTTTTGGTTGTAGCTAAAGTGTAATTAAAACTTTTGCTGAATGTCATTAGTTAGTGACAAAAATAGTAAAACTTATTCTAGAACTAAGTTCCACATTTTTATTTGATTGGTAATTAGATTGGTTTTGGATTTAGAATATTGAAATAATGATTTCAATAATCAATTTTGCAAGTGTCATCATAGTTAGTTGGTTTTAGAGGTTAATAAAATACTTTGTTTGTTTGATTGAGTTTTCAATATATAAACTCAATACGCTGTCTTCCAAATGTTTTTACTAAAATCGACGAATTTGGATTCTAATTTGTAACTAAATAAATGATACTTGTTATAATAATTTGTGACTTGTCTTTATTTAAGTAATAAATATTAACTAAAAATAAATTATTTGTTTTGATTTAATACTTTTATAGGGTGTTTTTTAACTAGTTTTTAGAAACGTAGAGGCATTTCGTTGTTAATTCTATATTTATTTGATGTTTTGTCTTTTTGTGAATTTATTTTTATGATAAATTTCATGTTTTAATTAAGTCATTTTTAGTATTTAATTTAATGATAACATTAGGATGTATTATTCAGCTATCTTTGTAAAAAAAATTACAAAATGAAAAGAATTATACTTATCGCCTTATTATTAATATCAGGATTTGGTTGGTCTCAAGTTTTATTGATTAACGAAATAGATCCAGATTCTCCAAGTACAGATACGGCAGAGTTTATAGAATTAAAGTCTCAATCACCTAATTTTTCGACGGATGGTTATATTCTAGTCTTTTTTAATGGCTCAAGTAGTGGAGGTGATAAAAGTTATATGGTTATAGATTTAAATGGCTATACAACAGACATAAATGGTTTATTGGTTGTTGGTAGTACAGGTGTTTCTCCATTTCCGCAATTATTGATTGCTCAAAATGTCATTCAGAATGGTGCTGATGCAGTTGGTATTTACCAAGCAAGTATTAATGATTTTCCTGAAGGTACTTTGGCGACACAAACTAATTTAATAGATGCACTTGTTTACGATACAAATGATTCTGACGACACAGGCTTAATGGCATTGTTAGGGCAAACCGAACAATATAATGATAACGGAACTAACGCAAACCCTAAGTCAATTCAGAGATATGTCGACGCTATGGATAATATAACGTTTGCAGCTGCTACACCAACCCCAAGACGAGAAAATGATGGTTCTGGCATTGTTATTAATCCAATAACTATTTCTGTTGCGCAATCGCAATATGGTGAAGATGCAATGTTTGATATTACATTTACTATAGAAACAGCACCAACATCAGATTTAAATTTCAATATTAGTTTAGATAATTATGGTTTTAATACCTCTGATTTTACAGGGAATACGAGCTTAACTTTTTCTAATGGTCAAAATTCAGTGACAACTACAATTACTTTAGTTGATGATACTTTTGATGAAGGTGATGAGGTCGCTAAAATTAGATTTTTGGATTTAGTAGAGCCAATTGTTGCTTCTAACGATTATGTTGAAGTTAGAATCGTAGATAATGATTTTACGGTTGCACCATTTGGCACACCTGTTAATCCAACTACAGGTATTGTGCAAAGTACACAACCAGATGGTTATTATGATAGCACTAATGGATTGGCAGATGTGGCTTTAAGACAAGCCTTGCAAGATATAATTGCGGATCCAACAATAGTTAGAGCACAAACGTATGCAGATATCTTAGCAATATTAAATGAAGCTGATCAAAACCCAGCAAATAGTAATCAGGTTTGGTTACTTTATACAGAGCAAGGTAGAGCAAAACTAGATGTACAAACAGGATCTAATAATACGGATAAATGGAATAGAGAACATACATTCCCAAGATCTTTAGGAGGTTTTTTTGATATAGAAGAAGACGAAGTCGCAGACGGAATAGATGTGTATTGGGAAACCAAAGCAGATTCGCTGCGTCATGGAAATTCTGACGCACATGCATTAAGAGCGGCAGATGCTACTGAAAATAGTACAAGAAACAATCAACATTATGGTGAATATAATGGGCCAACAGGAACTTTAGGAAGTTTTAAAGGTGATGTAGCACGTAGTGTTTTGTATATGGAAATAAGATATAATGGCTTGTCAGTGGTAAATGGTTTTCCTAATGTGTCTGGTCAAATGGGTGACTTAGCAACGTTGTTAGATTGGCATAGAAATGATCCACCAGATGATTTTGAAATGAATAGAAATAACATCGTTTATAATTGGCAGAAAAATAGAAATCCATTTATAGATCAACCATTGATGGTAGAATATATTTGGGGAACCAATGTTGGTGATGTTTGGATGCAGTCTTTAGGTACTGCTGAAAATGAATTAGGTGAGGTTTTAGTTTATCCGAATCCAACAAATGGTAGAATTTTTATTTCTCAATTGAATACAGCTGCTGATGTTGAGGTTTATTCTATAGAAGGCAAATTGCTAAAGCATTTTAATGCCATTGAAGATTATATAGATTTAGATGTGGCTTCGGGTATTTATCTTTTAAATATAACAACAGGAAATAAAACCACTATTAAAAAAGTAATAGTGAATTAAAGAAAATCTTATAATCAAAGTAAAAGCCAAACTATTGCAATGTAGTTTGGCTTTTTTTTAGTTATAAAGATTATTTGAAGTAATTAAAAATATTAATCATGGGAACTAGCGACTAAAGAACCGTTAGCAATTCCGAATTCTACTTTAGGAATACCTTGATTCGATTTCCAACTCGCATTACTTTCTCCTCCTTTGTTGTCTTTTAAATTAATTTTTAAAGTAGTAATTTCACCAGCGTTATTACGTTTTATTTTTGTGTATTTAATGGTTATACCTTGTTTGCTAAGATTTGTTTTATGATTTTCTAAAACATCATCTGTTGTATCCATTGAAATATAGGCGATATATCCATTCTTATTAGAATCTTCATTAGAAGTAAAAGATATGTTGGTCATTTCAGCGCTTTCTGATTTTTCATTATTGTTTTTTGTAGAAATATTGTCGTCTAAATCTTTTTCATCCTTTAAGGTGATTTCAATAATGCCATGTTTACCTTTTTCTCCGTACTTTTTAATTGCTTTTTCGTCTTTTAAAACAACTAAATTTTCTATTTGGTTTGCTTTTATATTTTTTAAGTCTTCTTTACTTATTTCTTTGTCGTCAACTATAATTAAAGGCTGAATGTTATCACTAGAATATTTTACACTATTTCTCTTGTTCTTATTGGTTTTAGCGCTAGTATTTGAATTCGCATCCGTATAAATACTATCTTTAGTTATTGCATTATTAATGCTCTCACTATTAGTTATATTCTTTTCTTGTTCAATTGCTGCAACTCCAAAACTACCATCGGTTTTCATTTCAAAGTAAAAAGGTTTAATGCCTTTTGTATCTTTTATACTATAATTAGTAGATCCATTTTTGGTTTTAAAATCAATATTAAGAACAGAAACTAAACCATCATTATTACGTTTTATTTTATTTATAGTCATCTCAATTCCATTAGATTGTAATTCTTTTCTAATGGCATCTAATTGCTTATTCGTAATCTCTTTTGAGAAGATGATTTTAATGTTTTCTTGTTTAGTTGAAGGTGTTTCTTTAAGATTTTTTTGTGGTTGCAAAACATCTATTGTTTGTATACCAGATTTTATAATCGCTTTATACGCTCTTTTTTTAAGTGCTGATGTTGCTTTTTTGTTATGTATATTGTCTTTATCGTCAAAATGTAAAGTTGCTCCATTGATTCTGCCAACAAAGCCACCTCCTAAATCAAAAAATTCTTTATAGATAATAAAAGCGTCTATTCCGTTTTTTGAATTTCCACCACCATAACTATGATTGTTTAATTTTAAAAATAGATTAGTGATTTCATTGTTTGCGTTTCTTTGAATCTGACTGAATACTAGTGTGCCACCTTTTTCTTCAATGGCAGAAGTCATAGATGCTAATTCTCTATTGGTTGTGTTCTTTGTAACCACCAATTCAATAGTATTAGAGTTATTAATTAATTCTATATGCTTTACGTTTACATCTTTTTCGGTTGTAATACTAGATTTTAGGATAGCATCAGTTTCATTTGTTTCAATATAAATAGTTTCAGTATTCATACTCATTAATAAACCAGCTAAAAGTGGGAGTATTAATAAGTATTTCCATTGTCTTTGTTTGTTTGATTTTGATTGTTTTAACATAAGGATTCGTTTTTTAATTGATGAATTATAAAAGTTATTTGAAAATGAAATGTTGTGATTAGCAACACTGGTTTTTAATAATAGACGTTGGTATTCTTTTTGGTTGTTGATACTAGCCTGGGTTTTAGAATCTGCGATATATTCTAAATTTTGTCTTACTTCTTTTCTGTAAAACCATATAAATGGATTAAACCAAAATATACTGCACGCAAGTTGAATTAATAAAATGTCTATAGAGTGGAGTTGCGATGCATGTACTTTTTCATGCGTCATCATTAGGTCTAATTCTGATTGTGTAAAAGATTCTGGGTTATAAACAATCCATTTAAAAAATGAAAATGGAGAGATTTTATTATTCACAATAACATAGGTGTAAATACCATCTTTGTTTTTTGGATTTTTAAGTAACAACCAAATTAGTGATCCAAATTGAAGCAAAAATTGAATTGTGAAAATTAAAAATCCAATACTATATATTATAGGAAGAAGTGATTGCCATTCAAAAGAAGCTTCTGGAGTTGAAACAGGAAGAGTTGAAAATGAATTGTCGGTAATTACAAAAGTGTTATCAGTTGCTATTATTGGTTCTATTGTTATTTGAACAGGAATTACTAAAAACGGAAAAATTAAAGCAATGATAATACCAATTAGTAAAAACCATCTGTTCTGATTAAAGAAGGTTTCTTTTTTTAATAATAAATGGAAGCACAAATAGAATATGGCTATAACTACACTAGCTTTTAATAGATATTCCATAATTATTTTTTGTTTTCAATTAGCTTAATAATTTCCTTTAGCTCGTCAACACTAATTTTCTCTTCTTTTGCAAAAAAGGAAACTACATTTTTATAAGAGTTGTTAAAGTAGTATTCAATAGCAGTATTCATAAATTTAGTTTTGTAATCCTCTTTAGAGACGACAGGGAAGTATTGATGTGTTTTTCCGTAGGCATTATAACTTACGTAACCTTTTTCTTCTAAGTTTCTAATAATTGTAGAAAGAGTGTTGTAATGTGGCTTATCTATCTTTATTTCTGCTAAAACATCTTTTACAAAAGCCTTTTCTAGCTTCCATAAAATGTGCATAATTTCTTCTTCCTTATTCGTTAGTTTTTGCATCGTCTATTTTAATTATTTCATTCAAATCTATAACTATTTTTATAGTTAAGCAACTAAATTAATAGTTATTTAACGAAAATCATAGTTTTCAGTTTCTCTTAAAATGAAATGTTATCTTCGCGGCATTAATAAAATAAGTTATAAAGTAGAGGATGAGTTTATTTCTAGTTATTGCTGGTTTGGCATTATTGGTTGTTGGTGGTGATTTTTTGGTGAGAGCGTCTGTTGGTTTAAGTTTTAAGCTTAAATTATCAAAATTAGTTATAGGTATGACGGTTGTGTCTTTTGCAACGTCTGCTCCAGAATTATTAGTGAGTTTGCAAGCTGCCTTAGATGGTGTCTCAGATATTGCATTAGGTAATGTTATTGGTTCTAATATTGCAAATATTGGATTAGTTTTAGGTATTACAGCTATTATTTCTCCATTAGCAGTAGATAAAGATTTCTATAAATTGAATTGGCCAATGATGATGATGTTGTCCTTTGTGCTTTATTATTTTTTAAAAAATGATTTAGTACTTACAGCAATAGAAGGAGGCATAATGTTTCTGGCCTTGGTAGTTTTCTTAATTGTATTAATAAGAAGTTCTCGTAAATCTACAAAAGCAAATACAGACGAAGTAGATGATTCGTTAGCCGTGGTTTCAAATTTTAAGATTGTAGTTTGGTTATTAATTGGTGCAGCAGGACTGTATTTTGGGTCAGACTGGTTGGTTGAAGGCGCAAAACAATTAGCAACTTCTATTGGTATTAGTGATTATGCTATTTCGGTTACGGTTATTGCTATTGGTACTAGTGTCCCAGAATTAGCAGCCTCAGTTATTGCAGCATTAAAAAAAGAAAAAGCCCTGTCTTTGGGTAACCTAATTGGTTCTAATATATTTAACATTGCATCGGTTTTGGGTTTAACGGCTATTATAAAACCAATTGTTGTAAACCCTGAAACGCCCGAAATATTATCTACTAATATTTGGTGGATGATTGCATTTGCAGCAATTTTAATTCCGTTTATAATAATACCAAAACGATTTGAAATAGGAAGAATAAAAGGAGTGGTGCTTTTTGGTGCTTACTTATTCTTTATCTATACGGCCCTTAAATAAGGCTCAGCCATAAAAAAAAGGCTTGTAGTTTTCTACAAGCCTTTTTTAATATAATTATAAATGCTAATTAAGAGATATTAGCACTCTTTACAGTTTTAATAATTCTACCTGCAATTTTGTATGGATCACCATTAGATGCTGGTCTTCTATCTTCTAACCAACCTTTCCAGCCTTTCTCAACTGCAATAATTGGAATACGAATTGAAGCACCTCTATCAGAAATTCCCCAAGAGAAATCTGTAATAGCAGCTGTTTCATGATCACCCGTTAAACGTTGGTCATTAAACTCACCATAAACTGCAATGTGTTCTTTTACTACAGGTCTAAATGCTTCACAGATTTTTCCGTACGTTTCTTCAGAGCCGCATGTTCTTAAAACTTCATTAGAGAAGTTTGCGTGCATACCAGAACCATTCCAGTCCATATCCTTACCTAATGGTTTTGGGTGGTATTCAATATAGTAACCATATTTTTCAGTTAAACGATCTAATAAGTATCTAGCAACCCAAATTTCGTCTCCTGCTTTTTTGGCACCTTTAGCAAATAATTGAAATTCCCATTGACCAGAAGCTACTTCTTGGTTAATACCTTCAAAGTTTAAACCAGCATCGATACATAAATCGGCATGCTCTTCAACTAAACCTCTACCATGAGTGTTTTTTCCACCAACAGAACAATAGTACATTCCTTGCGGTGCAGGATATCCACCAATTGGGAAACCTAATGGCAATTGTGTTTTAGTATCCATAATGAAATACTCTTGCTCAAAACCAAACCAGAAATCATTATCATCATCATCAATAGTAGCTCTTCCATTAGAAACGTGAGGCGTACCATCTGCATTTAAAACTTCTGTCATTACTAAGTATCCATTAATTCTGTCTGGATCTTTATAAATTGCGACTGGTTTTAATAAGCAATCAGATGCACCACCTGAAGCTTGTCTAGTAGATGACCCATCAAAAGACCACATACCTAATTCTTCAACTGTACCTTGAAAGTTTTCGTGCTCTTCTACTTTCGTTTTACTTCTCAAGTTTTGAGTTGGGAAGTAGCCATCTAACCAAATGTATTCTAATTTAATTTTTGCCATAATAAAATTTTTGTTTATCTAAAATAATTGTTACAAAGATTGCTTTTTTTTTCGTTTGGTCAAAAAAAACAGGGTGATTTAGACGAAATGTACTTAATTATTGTTAACAACCCTAATTTTGAATGGGTGGCTATGTTATTTTTAAATATTTCGTATTTTTGCCCTAAAATATTGTCAATATGTCAACATTGAGATTTCATGCTGTAAAATCGTCTTTAGAGCGTAAACCTATTAAAATAAAAGAGTCTAAAAGACGTTCAGAAATTTTTGGTAAAAATGTCTTTAATGAAGTGGCTATGCGTCAATACTTAACTAAGACAGGGCTGAAAAGTGTTACTGAAGCTATTGAGAAAGGAACGAAAATTGATCGTAATGTAGCGGGTCATATTTCTACAGGAATGAAAGAGTGGGCAATTTCTAAAGGCGCAACACATTATACGCATTGGTTTCAGCCATTAACAGGTGCAACGGCAGAAAAACATGATGCCTTTTTTGAAACTATAGGTGATGGAATGGCGATTGAGAAATTTGGAGGAGACCAATTAGTGCAGCAAGAACCAGATGCGTCTAGTTTTCCTAATGGAGGCATTAGAAATACGTTTGAAGCAAGAGGGTATACTGCTTGGGACCCAACGTCGCCAGCATTTGTATTTGATGGGACTTTATGTATACCAACTGTTTTTGTGTCTTATACAGGTGAAGCATTGGATTTTAAAACACCACTTTTACGAGCATTACAAGTTGTTGATAGTGCATCGGTTGCAATTTGTAAGTTTTTTGATAAAAATGTAAAGAAAGTAACGGCTTCTTTGGGTTGGGAGCAAGAGTATTTTTTAATTGACCAAGCATTGGCAGCTTCTAGACCAGATATTTTACTAACAGGAAGAACCCTTTTTGGTCATTCGCCTGCAAAAGGACAGCAGTTAGATGATCATTATTTTGGTACAATTCCATCGCGAGCTATGGCTTATATGCGAGATTTAGAGCATCATTGTATGTTATTAGGAATTCCTGTTAAAACAAGACATAATGAAGTGGCTCCAAATCAATTTGAATTAGCTCCTATATATGAAGAGGCAAATTTAGCAGTAGATCATAATTCATTATTAATGGATTTGATGCAGAAAATAGCGAAGCGACATAATTTCACGGTTTTATTGCATGAAAAACCATTTGCAGGTGTCAATGGTTCTGGGAAACATAATAACTGGAGTCTAAGTACAAACACTGGAGTTAATTTATTATCGCCTGGTAAAACACCTATGAGTAACCTTCAGTTTTTAACCTTCTTTATAAATACAATAAAAGCTGTTCAGACTCACGAAGAGTTGTTAAGAGCAGCAATAGCTTCTGCGAGTAATGATCATCGTTTAGGAGCTAATGAAGCGCCTCCTGCTATTATCTCTGTTTTTATTGGTGAGCAATTAACCAAAGTTTTAAACGAGTTAGAGTCTGTAACTAAAGGTAAATTATCACCTAAGGAAAAAACGGATTTAAAGTTGAATGTTGTTGGTAAAATACCAGAAATTTTAAGAGATAATACAGATAGAAATAGAACGTCTGCATTTGCCTTTACAGGTAATAAGTTTGAGTTTAGAGCCGTAGGTTCAACCGCAAATTGTGCAAATCCAATGACTATTTTAAATACCATCGTCGCCAAACAGTTAATAGACTTTAAAGCAGAAGTGGATGTGTTAATTGAAGAAAAAGCAATGAAAAAGGACGATGCCATTTTCAATGTTTTAAGAGAATACATTAAAACGTCTAAAGAAATTCTTTTTGAAGGTAATGGTTACAGTGATGATTGGGAAAAAGAAGCGAAAAAACGTGGTTTAAGTAATAATAAGACGACTCCAGAAGCTCTTAAAATTAAAAAATCTAAATCAACCATTGAACTATTTGAAAGTTTAGGTGTTCTTAATAAGGTAGAATCCGAAGCGCGTTACGAGATTGAAATGGAAGAGTATATACTTCATATTCAAATTGAAAGTAGGGTAAGTGGTGACATTGCTAGAAACCATGTGGTGCCTACAGCTGTAAAATACCAAAACATACTAATAGAAAATGTTACAGGCCTTAAAACTATATATGGAGATCGTTTTAAAGAGTTTGCGAAAGAACAATTGTCGCTTATAGAGCAAATATCACAACATATTGAGGCTATTAACTCTCTAGTTACAGAAATGATTGATACTCGTAAAACAATAAATAAGCTGACCAATATAGAAAAGAAAGCGGAAGGATATTGTAAAAAGATAAAACCTTTATTTGAAGATATAAGATATCATTGTGATAAATTAGAAATAATGATTGATGATGAATTGTGGCCATTAACTAAATATAGAGAGCTTTTGTTCACAAAGTAATAATTATCATCATTCATAAAGGTTTGTTTTTCATTGATTTATTAAAAAGGTGTAAGTATAACTACGTATATAAAGGCATTAAAACTTTATGAAAAGTGTCGTTTGTCGATGAGTTCAATCTAGTTATCGAAAAGGTGGTGCTTCTAGTGTAAATAATTGAAAATAGTCATTTTATAAATACGGTTATTGTGTACTTTTGTAGGGCTATTAATCAATATTTGTAAAAATGAAAAAATTACTACTAAGTGTAGCAATTCTTGTTGGGGCAACTTTAGTATTATCACAGGATAAGTCTGATGACTTAAATTCAGTGACTGAAGAAAATGTTGTTAACATTCAATCTACACTACAAGCAGAATCTTAAGAGTTAAGATTGCGCTTCTGGTATTTATTACCAATGACATAGAGGATGAATTCGGATTTCGAGTTGATCCTTTTTTTTTATTTTTATCATTCTAGTTCCACCCAAATTTCCATAAGAACGTAAACTTATTTCCTAACAAAAAAGTTTATGATTTCTAAATTCAATGCAAAGTTATTATGCGTTGCAATGATTATCGGTTGTTTTAATTTAGTTTTTTCTCAAGATTCTATATCTAAAAGTGAAAGAGTTATTACTCGTAAATTTACTTTTTTAGAATTTAGAGGCACAAATGCTATTGATATTGCAGCAGGATCTTTGCAAATGGAAGGTGATTACCCAGAATATGAATACGATATTTATTTTAGAATAGGATATAAACGCCAACTTACCAGCCATCTTAATGCTAACGTTACATTCAATAAATATAATGTTTCAATTAAAGATGTGTCTAATGAAGGGTTTATGTCTTTCGATCTTAATTTAGAATATCTCTTTTCTCCATATACTAAATTTAGTCCATTCCTTTTTGCAGGAGGTGGTTACAATGCAGCTAATTATTTTGAGTCAACAGCGACAAAAGTGCAAGCCGGTCTTGGTTTTGAATTAATTGTGGCACCTCATATAGGCTTAAAGCTTTTTGGGGAATACAATTATTTGTTTTCAGATGATATTGATGGCCTTATAGAAGGCGATACAGATGATGCATTAATTCGAATGGGTTTAGGGTTCAATTTTTATTTTGGAGGTAAGAAGAAAAAGGAAATGTATCAAAGAAAATTAAAAACAGTTATTAATTCCAACCAAATCATTCCTTATAATTGAACGCAATTCTTACTTTTGCACTACCAAACAAATACGTAATGCTATGAGTAATTCGGTTAGTAAAAGATATGCGCAACGAGGTGTTTCAGCTTCAAAAGAAGATGTTCATAATGCTATTAAGAATATTGATAAAGGATTGTTTCCAAAAGCATTCTGTAAAATAGTACCAGATTACCTTACTAATGATAGTGATTATTGTTTAATAATGCATGCTGATGGTGCAGGTACAAAATCGTCTTTAGCTTATATGTATTGGAAAGAAACAGGAGATATTTCTGTTTGGAAAGGTATTGCTCAAGATGCGTTAATTATGAATATTGACGACTTACTTTGTGTTGGTGCAACGGATAATATAATGCTTTCTTCAACAATTGGTAGAAACAAAAATTTAATTCCAGGAGAAGTTATTTCTGCAATTATAAACGGAACTGAAGAGTTAATAGAGGATTTAAAATCTTTTGGAGTCACTATTCATTCTACAGGAGGAGAAACAGCAGATGTTGGTGACTTAGTGAGAACTATAATTGTAGATTCTACAGTTACAGCGCGTATAAAGCGCAGTGATGTTATTGATAATGCTAATATAAATGAAGGCGATGTTATTGTTGGTTTAGAGTCTTTTGGGCAAGCTTCTTATGAGACTGGCTATAATGGTGGTATGGGAAGTAACGGATTAACTTCTGCAAGACACGATGTGTTTTCGAAGTATTTAGCTGAAAAATACCCTGAAAGTTTTGATGCAGCTGTACCAGAAGATTTAGTCTATTCTGGCCAAACTAAACTTACAGATGCGGTAGATAATTCTCCCATTGATGCTGGTAAGTTAGTTTTATCACCAACCAGAACTTATGCGCCAATTATAAAAGCTATTTTAAATAAATTTAATAGTGAAGACGTACATGGAATGGTACATTGTAGTGGTGGTGCACAAACCAAAATTCTACATTTTATAGATAATCTTCATATTGTAAAAGATAATATGTTTGCGGTTCCTCCGTTATTCAAACTCATTCAAGAACAATCTAAAACAGATTGGAAAGAAATGTATCAAGTATTTAATTGTGGTCACAGAATGGAATTATATGTAAAGCCAGGAGTGGCTGACGCTATTATTGAAATTTCAAAATCATTCAATGTAGATGCTAAAATTATTGGTAGAGTTGAAACTTCAGAAGTGAAAAAACTAACTATCGATAGTGAATACGGTACATTCTTGTATTAAATTTTTTGGGCATGAAAACCAATTTGTGGTTCATTTTTAGTGTATTTATTTTAAGTTCAGGCGTGCTTTTTGCTCAGCCAGATTCTGTGTTTTTTCAAAAGAAGAAAAACAAAGATGTTCAATTAGGTTGGCGAACAAAAAAGGAAATTGGTTTGAATCTTAACCAAGTTTCATTTACCAATTGGAATTCTGGTGGTACAAATTCTATCTCTGGAATTATTATAGGTAAAGCCGAAGCCAAATACAAACAAGAAAAATGGTATTGGAATTCTAATTTTAATATCCGTTACGGATTAAATAAACAAGACAATCAAAATCTAAGAAAGACAGAAGATGTTATTGAAGTAATATCTAACGTTGGCTTAGAAAAAGACCCAAAAAGTAATTGGTTTTATTCTGCGAAATTTAGTTTTAATACGCAGCTCGCTAACGGTTTTAATTATCCAGATAGAGATGAACCGATTTCAAGATTTTTAGCTCCTGGTTATATGTTCCTAGGTTTAGGAATGGAATATGGTCGGTTTATTGAACGATTGTCATTCTATGCTTCTCCTTTTACGTTAAAAACAACTTTTGTTTTAGACGAAGATTTAGCCAATAAGGGTTCTTTTGGTGTGGATCCTGCAATCTATGATTTAGATGGTAATTTATTAAGAGAAGGTAAAAAAGTAAAGCAAGAATTGGGTATTTTATTAACCAACAAATACGAACAAGAAGTTTTAGAAAACATAAAAGTTACTAGCCTTTTAAGGTTATATACAGACTATATAAATAGCTTTGGTAATATTGATTTAGAATGGGAGCTCAATATGGATATGAAGGTGAATAAGTATGTTAAGGCAACCTTAGGGTCGCATCTTAGATATGATAACGATATTAAAATAGAAGTTGAAACCAATGAAATGACTAATGAAGAAATTGTTGTTATTGGTCCTAAATTACAATGGAAACAGATTTTAGGTGTTGGTGTGGTTGTAGATTTAGATAATATTATAAAGCCTTCTACCGCACCTTAATTTTTTAGTAAACTACCTTCGTTTAAATATTTGTAATCTTCGAGTTCAGTAAGTTTTCTTATTTTTTTTAGTCGTTCCATTTTTTAATAGATAAATAACGTCAGCAGTTTCAATAATGTGTTGATACATGTGGTCAGAGATAATAATGGCCTTGTTTTTCCTTTCTTCTGCAATCATCTGTTTAACGGTTTCAATATGTATAGGTGATAAATGTGAAAACGGTTCATCTAAAAATATTATTTCACTTTTTGTTTTTAGAATGATGTAAGTTTCAATAATTCGGCGTTCACCACCAGATAAGTCTTTAAATTTATGCGCTTTGTGTTTTGAAAAAGTTTCAAATTTTTCAATAAATACATTCCAATTGAGCGTATATAATTTAAAAACAAACGAAAGTTTCATTCCATTAGGGATAAAATTATATTGAGGTAGGTATTTGGTAATTCCTGTAGTATATAGTGGTTTTAAGAGTGGCTTATTATTCAATCTTACTAATTTATATTTTGGTTTCAAATTACCAAATGCAATGTTGAGTAAACTACTTTTTCCACAACCATTGCTTCCTAAAATAGCTGTTACTTTTCCTGATTCAGCTTTTAGGTAAATACCGTTTAAAATGCGTTTGTTTTTAAAGTAAAGTTCTACATTGTCTAATTCAAATATCATTTATTTTTAATAAAAAATTTCTATTCACTTTTAATATTTAAAGGTATCTAAGTGAATTCCCTAAAAACAGTTAAGTAAATAATGGTTAAAAAGCAGTCTACAAGAAACATAATTGAAAACAGCTGAAAAGGAGATATCCCTTTGTTTTTATAAAATGTTAATTTACGTTTATTAGGCGTTTCACTCACGTAATACCATGCAAAAACCGTAAGAAATAGTTTAGTAGCAATTGCTGGTGCAATCTGTGCATTGAAAAAAGCAACGACAGCAGTTACCAGAAGCGACCAAACCACAAACGGCTTGTAAAATGATAGTATAGCTAGGAAACGATACATATTACATACTAAACGTTCTTTTTATGTAATTTATTTTTGATTGTGAAAATGTCCTCAAAAATTCAAGCTAGAGAATCCATAAAAAAACGTATTTTTGAATTCCAATTTTTGAAGAGAGATGTTAGAGAAATTACAAATTATAAAACAACGCTTCGATGAGGTAAATGACCTTATCATACAGCCCGATATTATAACAGATCAGCAACGCTACACAAAGCTGATGAAAGAATACAAGGATCTTAAATTAATTGTAGACAAAGGCGAGATTTATAAAGAAGCTACGGATAATGTTGCCGAAGCAGAAGAGATTATAGCAGATGGTTCTGATGCCGAAATGGTAGACATGGCTAAAATGCAATTAGAAGAAGCTAAAGAAACTATTGAAAAGCTTGAAGAGGAGATTCGCTTTATGCTAATTCCTAAAGATCCAGACGACGCTAAAAATGTAGTTGTTGAGGTTAGAGCTGGTACAGGTGGAGATGAAGCGAGTATTTTTGCTGGTGATTTATATAGAATGTATTCTAAATACTGCAGTGATAAAGGCTGGAGAGTAGATGTAGTGAGTCAGAGTGATGGAACATCTGGTGGTTTTAAAGAAATTATTTTTGAGGTTTCTGGAGAAGATGTTTACGGAACTTTAAAGTTTGAAGCAGGTGTTCATCGTGTGCAACGTGTACCTCAGACAGAAACTCAAGGTCGTGTGCATACTAGTGCAGCAACAGTAATGGTGTTACCAGAAGCAGAAGAATTTGATTACGAATTAGATATGACTGAGGTTCGTATTGAGCGCACCACATCAACTGGTCCTGGTGGTCAGTCGGTGAATACAACCTATTCGGCAATTAAGTTGCATCACGAACCAACAGGAATGATTGTAAGTTGTCAAGATCAAAAATCATCACATAAAAACTTAGAGAAAGCCTTAAAGGTTCTACGTTCGCGTTTATACGATTTAGAATTAGCTAAACAACAAGCAGCAGATTCTGAAAAACGTAAAAGTATGGTGAGTTCTGGTGATAGAAGTGCTAAAATTAGGACTTACAATTATCCACAAGGACGTGTTACGGATCATAGAGTACCAGGATTAACACTTTACGATTTATCAAATATCATTAATGGTGATATTCAAAAAATAATAGACGAATTAATGTTAGCAGAAAACACAGAGTTGTTAAAAGCTAACGATGATGTAATTTAAACTGAAGCCTCTTTTTTGAGGCTTTTTTTATTTGTAAAATGGACATAGTAGTGATTACAGGACCACCTTATAGTGGCAAAGGGACGCAATGCGAATTTTTAAAAGATATTTTTGGCTATAAACATATTTCTACAGGAGATCGTTGTCGGAACGAGAAATTGAATAAGACTGAAATCGGACAAATAATGTCTGAGTATGAAGAGAAAGGTGATTTGGTGCCTGATGAAATTATGAAAAATCTCTTCGGAAATATATTGGACGAGAACTCTGATAATAATGGTGTTATTTTAGATGGCTACCCTAGAACGAAAGCTCAAGTTAATGACCTTTTAGAAATTGTAGAAGAAAGACAACTAAGAATAAGCAGTGTTGTAAATATTGAAGTTCCAAAAGAAGAGTTATTAAAACGAGCAGAAAAGCGAGCGGAAACTTCAAATCGAAAAGACGATAAAGACAAAGCTATTCATTTAAAACGTATTAATGTTTTCGAGACTTTAACAAAACCTGCCATCGCATATATGAAAACTAAATTAAAGGTTGAAGACTTTGATGGTTTAGGTTCAATTGAAGATATTACTAAAACGATAAAATCTCGAATTCTTAATTAATTTAAGTTATTATAAAGTGACTACACAGCAACTTACTACCCAAATCAACAAAAAGAAATCTTTCCTATGTATAGGTTTAGATGTCGATTTAAATAAAATTCCAAAACATTTATTAAAAGAGGAAGATCCTATTTTTGCTTTTAACAAAGCGATAATAGATGCAACTCATCATCTATGTGTGGCTTACAAACCTAATACGGCTTTTTATGAAGCATACGGAATTAAAGGCTGGCAAGCTTTAGAGAAAACCATCAACTATCTTAACGAAAATCATCCTGAAATCTACACTATAGCAGATGCAAAACGAGGTGATATAGGTAATACAAGTTCTATGTATGCTAAAGCATTTTTTGAGGATTTAGGTTTTGATAGTGTTACGGTTGCGCCTTACATGGGAAAAGATTCAGTAGAGCCTTTTTTAGCTTTTAAAGATAAGCACACCATTCTTTTAGCCTTAACATCTAACCAAGGTGCATTCGATTTTCAAACCAAAACTATTGATGGTGTAGAGTTGTACAAGCAAGTCTTAGAAACTTCTAAATCTTGGGAGAATTCTGAAAACTTAATGTATGTGGTTGGTGCAACTAAAGCTGAATTTTTAGGAGATATTAGAAAAATTATTCCTGATAGTTTTTTATTAGTTCCTGGTGTTGGTGCACAAGGTGGTAATCTTCAAGAGGTTTGTAAATATGGAATGAATGATTCTGTAGGTTTATTAATTAACTCTTCTAGAGGAATTATTTACGCATCACAAGATGAGAATTTTGCTGAGGCTGCAGCTCAAAAAGCTGAAGAGTTACAAATACAAATGGCTGTAGAATTAAGTTCGTAGTCACAGATTATTTATAAACACGATTCTGAGGAACTGTAATTGCCACTGATAAATTGAAAAATGAAAGACCAACTAAATCGTAAAATTCAAATTAATAGAATACCAAGGCGCATCATCTCTTTGGTACCTTCGCAAACCGAATTATTAGTAGATTTAGGTTTAGAGTCTTCAATTGTTGGCGTAACTAAGTTTTGTGTACATCCAAAGCATCTTAGGATGTCTAAAGCCGTTGTTGGAGGTACAAAACAAATCAATATTGAAAAAATAAAAGCACTTCAACCAGATATAATTCTTTGCAATAAAGAGGAAAATACTGAGGAGATTATTAAAAGTTTAGAAGATATTGCTCCAATTCACGTTAGTGATATTTATAATCTTGAAGATTGTTTTGAATTGATTAACATGTATGCTGCAATTTTTGATGTCGAGGATAACGCTTTAGATTTAATCTCTAATATTCAGATTGAGCGGGAAGCATTTAAACTTCAATTTCAAAATAAAGATAAGTTAAAAGTCGCTTATTTCATTTGGAAGAATCCATGGATGGTTGCAGCTTCAGATAACTTTATAGATATAATGATTAAGGAAGCCGGATTTTTAAATGCTTTTGAACATGAAAAGCGATATCCAGAAATAGACTTAAATTATAAAGCTTTAGCAGAAGCCGACCTTGTTTTTCTGTCTAGTGAGCCTTTTCCGTTTAAGGAGGAGCATGTATTAGAACTTCAATCTCAATTTCCTGAGAAGACTATAAAAATTGTAGATGGTGAAATGTTTTCGTGGTATGGAAGTCGCTTATTAAAGTCTTATTCATATTTTAAAAGACTTTAAGTTTAGGCATAAAAAAAGTCGATACCTCACTAAATACCGACTTTAAACTAACTATTCTAATCTAAGATTAATACTAACTAAATCTTTGCACTGCAAAGGTGCATACATTCTTTGTTTTATATGTTAACCTAACATTAGGAGATGATTAAAATAACGTAACATTCTATTTAATCTTGTAATGCAAATACTTTCTTTAACAAATCGGTACCACGAGAAGAAGCTTTAGTCCTAATCTCTTTTTCTTCAACAGCAATCATTGTATAAACACCTTTTAATGCTTCTGTAGTTACGTAGTCTGTTAAGTCTGGATTAACATTGTTTGTCAACGGAATGTTGTTGTATTTTGTAATAAGATTTGTCCAAATTTCATCTGCACCAACTTTACTAAAAGAATTTTCAATAACTGGTTTAAACTTGCTATATAAGTCAGTTTCAGTTTTTGTTGTTAAGTAAGTTGTCGCAGCATTATCTTCTCCTAATAAAATGTTTTTAGCATCATCAAAAGTGATATCGCTAACTGCACTTACAAAAATTGGAGTTGCTTCCTTAACGGCATCTTCAGCAGCTCTGTTTAATACTTTTAGACCTTCGTCTGCTAAACTACTTAATCCTATTTTACGTAATGCAGAATCTACTTTTTGTAACTCTTCTGGTAAAAGTATTTTAACTAATTCATTTTTATAAAAGCCGTCCGTAGCTGTTAGTTTGGTAACTTGTTTCTCTATACCTAAATCTAAAGCTTCTCTTAATCCAGAGGCAATATCAGTGTTACTAAGAACACCATTTGTTTGTGGTATTGAATCTACAACTTGTTGTAGCTCTGCGCAAGAAACTAAAAGTGAAAGGCATAAAATTGAGGCTAAAATTCGTTTCATAATTATATGTTTTTTGCAAATATATAATAAAACGAAAGGCGTAATGTTATAATTAGTAGCCAAATAATTGTTAATAGTTTTTTTGTTGAAAGGCGAATTAATTTACAAATTACTACTTTAGCATCATATTTGATTATAGCTAGTAAAATTATCATTGTTAATGGAATTATTTAAAAGTAGAATACTAAGTTTTTTGTTGTTTTTTATCATTATTAGTAGTGGTGCCCAGAGTCATGTTAAGGTTTCGGAGTTTCTTCAGGAATCTAAAATTGCGTCAGCAGACAATAATAAACTCTATTTTGTAGACTTTTGGGCTACTTGGTGTGGACCTTGTATAACAGCAAAGGAGCATTTAGGTGTTTTACAAAAACAATTTCCAGATGATTTATATATCGTGTCTCTTACATCTGAAAATCCATTGATTGTTGAGCGTTTTTTAGAAAAGAAGTCTACTGATTTAGCCATTGCTATTGATTATAATAAAGAAACATTTAAAAATTATAAAGTTGCTGTTTTGCCAGATGGCGTTCTTTTTAATAGTCAAGGTAAAGTGCTGTGGAGAGGTGGAGCACCAGATTTGAAGAAAGAAATTGTGGCTAAATACTTAAGACAAAATTCTTCAAAATCATCTTTAGATTCCTTTTTTAGTGTAGAATCTATTGAAGAAGATGTTATCGCAGAGTATATTCCTAACGAAAGTTTAGAAATTAAACCTTTAAGTTATAATGTTGAGGAATTAGAAGTTGCTGATGCTGAAGATTATTTAAAATTAACAGGTTCGCTTAAGCAGATTGTTGGCTATTTAGCAAAAATCTATAAAAATCAAATTGTTTTAGATGAGAGTTTAGATACCAATTATGAGGTTTATTTTAAAAAGCCATTTAATCAATCTGAAAATCTAGCAGTAAAACTTATTACAGAAATGAAATTAGGTGTGGTTAGAAAGTACAATGAAGGTGAAGGTATTAGTTTTTCTGCTGATGCTTCTAAATTTTGGGATACCAAGCAGATTGATTGGGGAATAAACAATGCTAAGTATTTAGTAGGAGATTCTCAAATTCAGGCAGATAATGTATCTTTAAGAGATGTAGCTTATCAATTGGCTTATGTTTTAGATATGCCAATTATAGTTCCAGAAGATAATGATATTAGTCTGTCATTGCATGATTGGGATTTTCATTATAAATTTTTTCAATTAATGCAATCAGATTTAGAAGATAACTATGGTATAAAAGCAGAGAAGAAAACAGTGTCTTATCCTGTGTATCATATAGAGAAAAAAGCACCTTAATTAAGTTGTTTGTTGTACTTGTAGTTTCGCATACTTAATAATGGTATTAAAAGTATCTTGTTTTTAATAATCTGTATTAACTTAGTTTATCAAAATAAAAAGTGAAGCTCCTTATATAAGGAGCTTCACTTTTTTTGTAGTTATAACGAATATATCTTAATAGTGATTAGTCGTTTTTAATTTGTATGTTTTTTTCTTTTTTATATAACCTAGGTTGTGAGAACTACAACGATAGCAATTAGTCTATTTGTTTAATTAATAGGTGTTTATCAATTGTTAAATGTGTTCTTAGTATTTGTTGGCTCATTTATACAAGAGGTTTGATACTAACCAAATAGTAATACTACGTACTAAGATTTAATATAAAGTTTATTTCAAAAAAAGCTCCTTTTAAAGGAGCTTTTCTTGAAATTATAATTAACGTCTAAATATTAGTTACTTAAAACTCTAAATTCAGTACGTCTGTTTCTTTGGTGTTGAGTTTCTGAACAATCAGAACCATTAGAACATCTGTTTGTTAATCTAGTTTCACCATATCCTTTTGCAGATAATCTGCTTCTAGAGATACCTTTAGATACTAAATAGTTTACTACAGAGTTAGCTCTTTGTTGAGATAAAGACTGGTTAAAGTCATCGTTACCTCTAGAATCTGTATGAGACATAATTTCAATACTTACTGCAGAATCAGTTAAGATTGGTAATAAAGTATCATCAATAGTCTTCTTAGAAGCTGGAGTTAATCTTGCACTACCTAATTCATAAAATACTGGTAATACATTTGGATCTAATAATTCACAATCAACTTCTTCCCAAGTAGTAATACCACCTTTCTTGTCTAATACAGTTCTTGTTACGGTCTGGTACTGTGCAGCAATTGTATTTGTAGTTGTAGAAGCAGGAGTTTCAATAACTCTTCTTTTGATTGTTTTGTACTCAGCAGGAATTTGGATTTCATCCATTCTTGCAGGAGTTTTAATAACACGTTTCTTATAAGTAGTTGTTTTTTCTGCTACAGGTACAGCGTTTGTGCTTGCGTCAGATGATAACGTTGTGAAACTTACATCTCTAGACTGCGCAGGATACTGAACGAAACATGCAGCAACACAATCATCCTTATTTACAGAAGGACAATCTTCTAATACTTTATATTCCCATCCTGAAGTTTGAGGATGTACCTCAAAAGTTCTTGAGTCGTTACCAAAACTAGCTGGTACAACTTTTAAATCTGTACGACTTTCTTGATTAACGTAAGGTACTTCAATAGTTTCATATGTAGCAGGTACGTAAACAAACTTCTTAGTCGCTTCTTTTACTAATACACTTTCTTCTACAGTTTTGTAAGTTGCAGGAACAACTTGTAAAGTTGTGTAAGCAGGATACGTTTGTATAGTTTCTTCTACTTCTTTAAAAGAATCTTTAGTAATACATTTTACGTAACACTTTCCTGGTTCTGGGTTTGTAGGTAAGCCTTGTGCTTGAGAGAATCCGATTCCTGCAATAAAGCATACCAATAATAATAGTTTTTGTTTCATGGATAAAATAATTAAGTTAATTAATAGTTTAAATTTTTGTTTTACAAGAGAATATATTCCCTCACATATTATTAGATACAATAATATAAGATAGGTCACATTAACTTTTAGTTAGGATTCTCGCTAATGAATAAATATTAAACTATGGAAGATTTGATTGTCAATAATGACAATAGGAACTGCAATTTATGAAAAATATTAAATATTTTAACAAAATTTTTAAGAATAATTTATTTTATTATAATATTTTGAGTAGTTTATGTTATTGAAACCGATTATGTTAGGAGAATATAACAGTCTTATTATTAAAAACCATCACCTTTCTATCCGCATGAAGTTTTATAGCAGTAGACAATACAATTTTTTCTAAATCACGTCCTTTAGCAATTAAGTCCTTAATAGAATGTGTATGCGATACATGTGCTACATCTTGCTGTATAATTGGGCCTGCATCCAATTCTTCAGTAATATAATGACTTGTTGCTCCAATAATTTTAACGCCACGTTTATAAGCTGAATGATAGGGTTTTGCACCTACAAAAGCGGGTAAAAAAGAATGGTGAATATTAATTATCCTATTAGGATACTTATCAATTAAGGTCTCAGAAACAATTTGCATGTATCTTGCTAAAACAATAAAATCAATATTATGAGACTCAAGCAGTCTTAATTGCTCTTGTTCAGCTTCCTGTTTTGTTGCTTTGGTTACAGGTACATGATAAAAAGGAATATTAAAATTGTCAGCAATTGGTTTTAAATCGAGATGATTACTTAATATAAAAGGAATTTCAAGATGTAATTCACCCGAATTGTATCGACCTAATATATCATACAAACAGTGATCATACTTAGAAATAAATAACGCCATTTTTGGTTTTCTTTCGGCTGCAAAAATTTTCCAATCGAGTTTAAACTTTTCGGCTAGTGTGCTGCTAAATAGTTGTTTAAACTCTTCAAGTGAAAATGAATCTGAAGCAAATTCACATTCCAAACGCATAAAAAAGATATTCTGTTCTCTATCTACATGCTGATCTATATATACAATATTGCCATCATTTGAAGCCATAAAATTAGTAACCGAAGCAATAATATTTGGTTGGTCTTCACAATGAATAAGTAGTGTGATTTTTTGCATATATTTAGTCTTGAATGGAATGTTAAAAGTAATTAAATTTGAAAGCATTTCAGATTTTCTGAGTGTTTTAGATATTTATCAATTGTTGCTTTAAATTTTTGAATATTCCTTAAATTTGTCGCTCAAAACAGCAATATTTTTACGAATGAAACAAGTTGCACCTTATAAGCCAAAATATAAAGTACGTATAGTTACTGCTGCATCGCTCTTTGATGGGCACGATGCTGCTATAAATATAATGAGACGTATTATACAATCTACAGGAGTAGAAGTGATCCATTTGGGTCACGACAGAAGTGTAGAGGAAGTTGTAAATACTGCCATTCAAGAAGACGCAAATGCTATTGCGTTAACGTCTTATCAAGGCGGACACAACGAGTATTTTAAATATATGTACGATTTGCTCAAGGAAAAAGGAGCAGAGCACATTAAAATCTTTGGAGGTGGAGGAGGAGTAATTCTTCCTGAAGAAATCAAAGAATTAATGGATTATGGAATTACCAGAATCTATTCTCCAGATGATGGAAGAGCATTAGGTTTACAAGGTATGATTAATGATTTGGTTGAGCAATCAGACTTTGCAATTGGTGATGTACTGAGTAATGAGGGAGACATACTTCCTACTAAAAACCCAAAAGCAATTGCGAGAGTAATTTCTTCAGCAGAAAACTTCCCAGAAGTTGCAAAAGCGACTTTAGATAAAATTCATATTAAAAATGCAGCTTCTAAAACTCCAGTTTTGGGAATTACAGGAACTGGTGGAGCAGGTAAATCTAGTTTAGTAGATGAGCTGGTTCGTCGTTTTTTAATAGACTTTCCAGAAAAAACTATTGGTTTAGTTTCTGTAGATCCTTCTAAACGCAAAACAGGAGGTGCACTTTTAGGAGATCGTATTCGTATGAATGCGATTAACAATTCTAGAGTGTACATGCGTAGTTTGGCAACACGTCAGTCTAATTTAGCCTTATCAAAATATGTTAACGAAGCCATTGAAGTTTTAAAAGCTGCCGAATACGATTTAATTATATTAGAAACTTCTGGTATCGGACAATCAGATACTGAGATTATGGAGCATTCTGATGTTGCCCTTTATGTAATGACACCAGAATTTGGAGCAGCTACTCAACTTGAAAAAATTGATATGCTAGATTTCGCAGATTTAGTTGCCATCAATAAATTTGATAAACGTGGTTCGCTAGATGCGCTTCGTGATGTTAAAAAGCAATACATGCGTAACAATAATCTTTGGGATGTACACCAAGATGATTTACCAGTTTATGGCACAATTGCGTCGCAATTTAACGATCCAGGAATGAATACGCTTTACAAAGCAATCATGGATAAGTTAGTAGAGAAAACGGATTCGGTTTTAAAATCGACATTCGAAATTTCTCAAGAAATGAGCGAGAAAATTTTCGTTATTCCACCTTCGCGTACACGTTATTTATCAGAAATAGCAGAGAGTAATCGTGCGTATGATAAAACAGCAAATACACAAGTTGAAGTTGCTCAGAAATTATACGGTATTTATAAAACTATTGGCTCTGTTGCTAACGTTAGCTTAATTGAAGACGAAAAGTCTTTTATTGGAAAGTTAGGTCTCAACGAAGACGCTGTTTTTGCAGAAGCCAAGAATGATAAAGGTAATGTCATTCCGACAGAAGGAGGAACGACTGACGAGGAATCTCAAAGAGATTTACTTAAGCTTTTAATTAAAGAATTTGACCGCGTAAAATTAAATTTAGATCCTTACAATTGGGAAGTTATTACAGGTTGGGATGAAAAAGTAAACAAATACAAAAATCCAATTTATAGCTTTAAAGTAAGAGATAAAGAAATAAAAATAGAAACACATTCTGAGTCGTTATCTCATTTACAAATACCAAGAATAGCTTTACCAAAGTATCAAGCTTGGGGAGATTTATTACGTTGGTCATTGCAAGAAAACGTACCAGGAGAATTTCCATATACTTCAGGATTATATCCTTTTAAACGTACAGGCGAAGATCCAGCACGTATGTTTGCAGGAGAAGGTGGACCAGAACGTACAAACAGACGTTTTCACTATGTAAGTGCAGGTTTACCAGCAAAACGTTTATCTACCGCTTTTGATAGTGTAACGCTTTACGGAAATGATCCCGATTTAAGACCAGATATTTATGGTAAAATTGGTAATGCAGGTGTTAGTATTTGTTGTTTAGATGATGCTAAAAAACTATATTCTGGTTTTGATTTAGCAAATGTAATGACATCGGTAAGTATGACTATTAATGGTCCTGCGCCAATGTTACTAGGCTTTTTTATGAATGCTGCCATAGATCAACAATGTGAGTTTTACATTAAAGAAAATGGTTTAGAAAAAGAAGTTGAAGCAAAAATTGCTAAGCTTTATAAAGGTAAAGAACGTCCTACCTATAATGGTGAATTACCAGAAGGAAACAATAGTTTAGGTTTAATGCTTTTAGGTGTTACAGGAGATCAAGTATTACCAGCAGATGTGTATGCCGAGATTAAAAAGAATACGATTGCTCAAGTTAGAGGAACGGTTCAAGCAGATATTTTAAAAGAAGACCAAGCACAAAACACTTGTATTTTCTCTACAGAATTTGCGTTGCGTTTAATGGGAGATGTTCAAGAGTATTTTATTGAGAATAATGTCCGTAACTTCTATTCGGTATCAATTTCTGGATACCATATTGCAGAAGCAGGAGCAAACCCAATAACACAATTAGCGTTAACGTTATCTAATGGTTTCACTTACGTAGAATATTATTTAAGTCGTGGTATGGATATCAATAAGTTTGGTCCAAACCTATCATTCTTTTTCTCAAACGGAATTGATCCAGAATATGCCGTAATTGGTCGAGTGGCACGTAAAATATGGGCAAAAGCCATGAAGCACAAATATGGTGCAAATGCAAGAGCACAAATGTTGAAATATCATATTCAAACGTCTGGACGTAGTTTACACGCTCAAGAAATTGACTTTAATGATATTCGTACAACGCTTCAAGCTTTATACGCTATTTATGATAACTGTAACTCATTGCACACTAACGCGTATGATGAAGCTATTACAACACCAACTGAAGAATCGGTTAGACGTGCAATGGCAATTCAATTAATTATAAATAAAGAACTAGGATTAAATAAAAACGAAAATCCAATCCAAGGGTCTTTTATTATTGAAGAATTAACCGATTTAGTAGAAGACGCAGTTTTACAAGAATTTGACAGAATTACAGAAAGAGGTGGTGTTTTGGGTGCCATGGAAACGATGTACCAACGTAGTAAAATACAAGAAGAAAGTTTATACTACGAAACGTTGAAACATAACGGGAAATTCCCAATTATTGGTGTAAATACCTTCTTAAGTAGTAAAGGGTCACCAACGGTTATTCCTGCGGAAGTGATTAGAGCCACTGAAGAAGAGAAACAATTTCAGATTAAAACGTTAGCGAACCTTCATGAAGCAAATGATACAACAGCATTGTTGAAAGATTTACAACAACGTGCCATAAACAACGAAAATATTTTTGAAGCTTTAATGGAAGTTTGTAAAGTATGTAGTTTAGGAGAAATTACGTCATCTTTATTTGAAGTAGGAGGACAGTATCGCAGAAATATGTAAGCAGAGAAACACTTTTCGATTTTTCGAAAAGTGAGTGAATCGCTTATCCCAAACTGGTTTTGGGATCTCAACGAATAAATCAAAAAAAGCGTTTCAATTGAAACGCTTTTTTTATATTCAATAAAAACAACATGTCGATAAAACATACTTTTAAAGCTACTGTTAACTGGGAAATCATTGATGGCGAAAGCACGCAAAACCCAAGAAACTTCAGTAGAAATCATGAGGTGATAATAGACAACAAAGCAACACCATTAAATGTTTCTGCAGCAAAAACCTTTAGAGGTGATGATAGTTTATACAATCCAGAAGATTTATTATTATCCGCTTTAACATCGTGCCACATGATGTCTTACTTATACGTTTGTGCTCAAAACAGTATAGAAGTCTTAAGTTATACAGATAGTGCTGAAGGTGATTTAGAAGTTAATGATAAAGGAAGCGGAAGCTTTAAAACCGTAAGATTAAAACCTGTTGTGACTATAAAGGATATTAATCAAAAAGAATTAGCGCTAAGGTTACATAAAGAAGCAAACAGCTTATGCTTTATAGCCAATTCTTGCAACTTTCCAATTACTCACAAAGCACTGATATTGGTTAAATAGTTCAGCTTCAATAAATATTCTCATCTTTTTTGCATCTTTTTTAGGATTATCTCGTCTATTATATGAACATAAAAAATAGATATCATGAAAAATAAAGAATGTACTTGTAACTGTGAAGGTTGCTCAAAAGGAAATTGTCAAAACTGTACATGTGAGAATTGTACATGTACAAATTGCAATTGTTAAATTAGTGTTAGTTCGGATGCAAAGTTTTGTGTCCGAACTAATTTTAATTACTTTAGAATATGACTACGAAAGATGTTTGGGGAATTTATGCAGAAGACATAAGACGCTTTATTTTAAGTAAAGTAAAGAATCCTGTGATTACGGAAGATATTCTTCAGGAAACTTTTATTAAAGTACACACGAAGTTACATACCTTAAAAGATGAAAATAAGCTAAAACCATGGTTGTTTTCCATTGCGCGCTATACTATTTTGGATTACTTCAGAATGAATAAAAAAGAAATTCCGGTAGAAGATTTAGAAATAGAATCAGAACCAGAACCTAAAGAGCATTCCGAGCAAGATTGCCTTAGAGGAATTATAAAAAGCTTGCCTAAAAAATATAGAGATCCTTTGTTTTTGTCTGATATAAAGGGCTTAAAACAACAAGAGGTTGCTAATCAATTACACTTATCATTACCAACGGTAAAATCTCAAATTCAACGTGCAAGAAAACAGATAGCGCAAGGATTTATGGATTGCTGTGGCTTTAAAATGAATGACGAAGGTCATTTAGTTGGAGAAATACAAGAGAAAGCCGACTGTAAAGTTTGTCAATAATAGTATCTTTGAAACTTCTATAGCTAAATTGTTAATCAAGCTATATTTATAAACAGTAAGATGTCTTTCAAAAAACTACACCCTTTATTAAAAGAATCCTTAGAAAACGCAGGATTTGAAACTTCAAATGCATTTCAGAAAAAAGTATTACCCACTTTAAAAGGAGGTTCAGATGCTTATGTGATTGCACCAAAAGGAAGTGGTAAAACTACAGCACTAATCATTGCAATTATTCATAAATTAAAAGCTACTGCTTTTGAGGATTCGCCACGTGTTATCATTACGGTAAAGGATAAAGAAGATGCTATAGCTTTAAAAGAAGAGTTTGAAAGATTCACTATGAATACAGACTTAAGAGTTTATGCATTGTATGATGAATACGATATTGACAAGCAAAAAACCGAAGTTTATTACGGACAAGATATCGTAATTGCAACACCTGCTCGATTAAGTAAACTTTATTTTTTAAATGGAATTCATTTAGGTGAAGTACAATTGTTTGCTCTTGAAGATGCCGATTATTTAGGACTTCACAATGGATATAATCACATTTTACGATTATCGGAAAGTCTAACTAAATGTCAGTTTGTTATAATTGCTGATGAAATGAATTCTAGAATTAAGAATTATCAAAATGCATTTATGAGCAATTCACATTTAATAAAGCAGAAATAATTTACAGCGTCAGCATCCAATGATTCTTCAGTTTTCTGAATTTTCTTAATTCACCTCTAAGAATTGGTAAATAATCTCTTCCATTACTATTAGATTTTTCTAATCGTCTGCAGTTACTATATAAGCGTGTTGTTAAACGGTCTAAACTTTCTAAATGTTTGTATTTTTTTGCTGAACAGCTTTCTTGCTCTGCATTAATAATTTCGGGTGCTAAATTTGTAGATTGTTGTACAATGTCACCTGTGAAATAAATGTGTTCATCTTCTGAACCGTCTGAATTTAAGTATGATAAGTCTTGACTTAGATAGGTGGAAATACTTCGAGAAAGCACAATAATATCCATAGCCTTTTTATAAACAGGCAAATCAGAAAAATGCGATGATAAGTTGTAACTCATAATTTCAATAGGAATACACACGAAATTAAGCACTAATTACTAAAGCTAACTTTAAATATTAAAGCAAAATTGTATATTTGCTTTAATATTTATGTTTTTATAGCCTAAAAGATTAAAATGAATATCGATGATCTAAATTGGAGAATTTTAAAGTGTCTTCAACAGAATGCACGCATGTCTAATGCAGAGATTGGGAGACGTGTAGGTATCACATCTCCAGCGGTTTCTGAGCGTATAAAGAAGTTAGAGGATGCTGAAATTATTCAAGGATATACCACATTCGTTTCGCCTTTAGATGTTGGTTATCAGTTTAAAGCACTTATTACACTAAGTGCATTTATGGGTATGCTAAAACCTTTTTTAGAAAAGGTAAAAACTTATGATGAGGTGGTAAATTGCTACAGAATTACGGGTAATGAAAACATAGTGATGGAAGTCATTTTAAAAAACCAAAGACACCTTCAGTCTTTTATTGATCAACTCATTATTTTTGGTGAAACTAAGACACAAATTGTACTTTCTCATGTTATTAAATACAGTGAGGTTAAGCCATTAAAATAATTTAACTGAGGCTCTTTTCTATGTGATTTGCAATAGTTTTAGCATGGATTCTAGAGTTTTCTATAAACCATTTATGTGTTTCTAAACCACCACAAATTACACCAGCTAAATAAATACCTTTAACATTAGATTCCATCGTATCAGCATTATAAATCGGTATTTGCTTTCCATCTTTTGATAGTTCAATTCTGGCTTTAGCTAAAAATTTAAAATTTGGTCTATATCCTGTAAGTGCAATTACAAAATCATTAGGAAGTTTAATATTGCCATTTGGTGTTTTAATAGTGATTTCTTCGGGTTCAATTTCTGTAATTTCAGAATTAAAATAGGCTTTAATACTGCCTTCTTCAATTCTATTTATAATATCTGGTCTTACCCAATATTTTACGCGTTCTCCAATAGCATCACTTCTTACAATCATAGTTACGTTGCCACCTTTTCTGTAAATTTCTAAAGCTGCATCTACAGACGAGTTGCTTGCGCCTACAATAGCAATATTTTGTAAGGTGTAAGGATGTGCTTCCTTGTAATAATGAAGCACTTTTGGTAAATCTTCACCAGGAATATTCAGTAAATTAGGTATGTCATAAAACCCAGTTGCAATGATTACTTTTTTAGTTTCATATTTGGCTTTATCTGAAATGACAGTAAATCCATTAGCTGTCTTCTCAAAAGTTTGAACGTTTTCAAATAAGTTAATATTTAATTTATTAGATGTTGTGACACGTCTATAATATTCTAAAGCTTCATTTCTGGTAGGCTTAGGATTATTGCTAATAAAGGGAATGTCGTCAATTTCTAGTTTATCAGAGGTTGAAAAAAAGGTCATGTTTAAAGGGTAATTAAATAAAGAGTTGGTTAACGCTCCTTTTTCAATTACGGTGTAATCCCAATTGTGCTTTTTACATTCTAATGCACAAGCAATCCCAATTGGTCCTGCGCCTATAATAATAACGTCTTTTTGTGTTGTGTTCATTTTGGTAATTTAATTTATGCGCCAAGGCGGACTTTTTCTATTTTTTCCTGCGTGGTAAATGATTATTGGGTTGCCATCAGGATCGTTTAAATGTGCTTCATGCCAAAGCCAAGATTCCTCTAAAATTTCAGAATTAAAAATAACACCTTTTTGTTGAAGTTCTGAAACCGTTTTAGAAAGATTTTCTACTTCAAAATATAAAGTGGTGCTTTTAATAGTGGGTAATTTTTCAACCTTATGAATCGAAAATGTAGCATCACCATCAGGACATTCAAACCGAACATATCTAGGTAAAGCATCTACAATAAGTAGCAAGCCTAAAGTTTTATAAAATGCGGTTGCAATCTCAACGTTTAATGATGATATGGTGACCTGGTTTAAATTCATGTTAATTCATTTTTAGAGATTAAAACGCGCTTTAAATACAATAAAAGTAAGATGCCTACAAGACCTAGTCCTGCCATAATATACCATGTGTTGGCATATCCAACAGTTGCTACTAATTTTAATCCTCCACTATGTCCAAAAACATTGGCTATAGCGAAAGCCATAACATACATCGATAAATATTCTCCAGATTTACCTTTTTTTGCTCTGTCCATAGCAAAAGCATTAGAAAAAGGGAATCCTATCATTTCACCAACCGTTACAAACAACATACCTATAATAAGTATGCCAATCCATGACGTTATATTAAGTAAATAAAAACTTATTGTTGTTAATAAAAGGCCTAGAAGTGTGAGACCAATTTTTGAATATTTTGAATCTTCTAACCATTTTATTAATGGCATTTCTAGTAAGAATATAAAAAAGCCATTAAGTCCTAAGAGTATTCCAATTTGAAGCTCAGTTAAGCCATGTACTTCTTTATAGTATAAAGGCATTGTGGAGAAATATTGCATAAATATGATTCCGAATATGATCATTGCTATAAAGAAAATCCAAAAAGGTTTATCCTTATAAATAGAAACAGGGTTTTCTATCTCTAGATTGTCAATTGGTTTAGCGACTCTTGGGTTTAAAACCATCATTAATAATATGGTTGCGAGAATGCATGTAATGCCATCAACCCAAAATAAGCCGCTATAACCTAGAAATGTTATGATTAGTCCACCAACAGCTGGGCCAGCTGAAAAACCTAAATTTATAGCCAGTCTTATTAAAGTTACAGATCTTGTTTTATTTTCTGGTTTGCTGTAAACACTCATGGCAACAAACATTGCAGGTCTAAAGGTATCTGCAACTGTCATCACTAAAAATATACCAATGCAAAGGCTATAAAATGTATTTAGATATTGTAATACTATAAATAGAAAACCAGTACTTAGGAGACTTCTTACCATAACTTTGTAATAACCTATTTTATCCGTTAGTTTTCCTCCTATCCAAGATCCAGCAACTGAGCCTAAACCAAAAGCAGCCATAATTAAACTTACTTCTGTTAGACTAAATTTTAAATCTTCTTTAAGGTATAAGGTTAAAAAGGGTATAACCATTGTGCCAGCTCTATTTACAAACGTAATTAGAGCGAGCCACCATACTTCTGTAGAAAGCCCTTTAAAGGTGTCGATGTAATTTTTAAATAATGTTTTCATTTTGGTGGTTGGTATAAAAATAAAAAGTCCGACGTTATCGTCGGACTTTTAAATATTGTTAAATAGTATATGTGTATAGCTACAATAGATAATGCATCCGAATGTTTTCCGAAGAATTCGTTTTGGTTTGCTTTGTATATCTAATGACTTGAAACATTATTTTTCTTTAATTACTTGACTCAAAGCTACAATAAATTTCTATATATCGTATTTTTGAAGCCTAAAATATTTTGCAATGAAGAATTTTGTTTTACTTTTTTTAATGGTTGTTTCATTTAGTTGTGCTCAAGAAATGAAAGAAATAAAAGGCGAAACAGCTTGGCAGAAAGAAATGAATGCTGACTTTAAAGATGCTACAAAGTCCCCTTTAAAAGATAAAGATAGAAAGACGTTTGAGGGTTTAGATTTCTTTAAATTCGATTCTACTTTAGTGGTCACGGCAACTTTAAAAAGAACACCAGATACAGATTGGTTTGAAATGAAAACCACTACAGATAGATTAGCTCTAGAACGTGTTTATGGTGTTTTAACATTTGAAATAAATGGAAAACCGTTTCAGCTTAATGTATACCAAGGAAAAGACTTAATGGTAAAAGAAGGATTTGAAGATCACTTATTTCTTCCTTTTTTAGATAATACAAATGGTACAACAAGTTATGGAGCCGGACGCTATATTGATTTAACAATCCCAGAAGGTGATACTATAGAAATTGATTTTAATACAGCTTATAATCCATACTGTGCTTATAATGAAAAGTATTCTTGCCCAATTGTACCTGGCGAAAATTATATTGATGCAGATATAGAAGCTGGTGTAAAGGTCTTTGCTAAACATTAAGATATTAGCTTAATTGTTTCAGAGACACGAAAAGGAAATCAATTAGGTTTTAATAGAATAAGAGATACAAGGATTGTTTAGTCAATTGTAGTTTCTCTAAAAGCTATTTAGTTAAATATATTCCCAAAAACACAGCTAAAAAGCCAACTACAAAACTCGCTATGGTGTAAATGGCAAAGCTCATAAAATCACCTGATTTTAAAAAAACGTGATTCTCATAAGCAAAGGTTGAAAACGTAGTGAAACCACCACAAAAACCTGTGGCTAAAAGTAAAGTCTGACTTTGAGATAACGTTTCGTTTTTTGCAGCAAGGCCTAGGATAATGCCAATAAGTAAACTTCCAACTATATTAGCCGCAAATGTACCATAAGGAATTCCGGTTTCAGAGTTATTGAGCCATTTTCCTATAATAAAACGTAAGGCACTACCAAATCCTCCACCTAGAAATACAAGTATTATTTGTTTCAAATTTATTCTTTTAATTTTTAGCTCTTAGCCTTTGGCTTGTTTCTCTTTGCGCTTCAGCACCTTTGCGAGAAATTTTCATTTAACTTCAAATTTCAAGCTTTTTTTATTTGCGACTTTTCTACTTAACTTCTACATAAATCTCAGTAACCCATTTTGCCGGATTTAACTCAGACATTGGATCCGTTAAATATGTTTCGAGCATAGATCCACCAGCAACCATTTCTAAATTATTATCTGCAATATATGCCATGGTCGTTTCCCAAGCTTCTTTAAGGTTAGAATAGTTGCCTTTTAAAACGGTTTTTACAGCTCTAAAAGATTCTAATTTTCCTGTTAAAATATCGGCTTCGTCTGTAGTTACTTTAGAGTTTGTTGGCACACAAGTAGAAAACATTACAGCATTATTTTCTTCGTCCCATTTATGGTATAAAATAAAAGGAGGTCCAGCCATTGTTACATTATGTGTCATAGCATAAGCACCAACTTTAGGCAACATTGTTTTCATGTTTTTTTCAAAGTCACTGAATTTACAAGACATGGTGTTGTACAAATAATAGCCACCACTGTGTTGTGTAATATCTTCAACTTTTATGCTGTAAACTTTCATTTCGGCTTGTACAACGCTATCTAATAAAACTAAGCCTCTTTCAAAATGAGGACCAATTTGCTTTTCCATGCCACCCATAAATGCTGAGAACATTTTAAATTTAAAGGGTAGATTTTTTCCAGTAATTGTCCAAGTCACTTCTGTTGAGCCATCTGCATTCGGTTCAAAATTCCATTCAATATCAGATTTCGGAAATTCACCAAATTGCATTTCTTGAGAAATGTTTTTTGGTGGTTTAGTGTCAATAGTTGTCATGCTACCAATACCATCTTCATCTTTCCAAGTGTAAGAGCCACCAATGCCATTTGTTTTTTCGCCTAAAGTAATTATGGTTACAGGTTTTTCTTCAACCCAAGAACTCCAAGATTCCCAGTTTTTAAAATCTATCACATTATTGTAGATAACAGACTGTGGTGCATTTATGGTTTTGGTTCGTGTTACTTCAAAAGAGTTGGGTTGTACAGCAACATAAATTGATAATCCAATAACTAGGATGAGCAATAAGAAGAGCACGTATTTAATGGCTTTCATCTTCGGGAATTATTTTGTGTTTATCAAAGATAGTCATTTTAGATATGTGATATATATGTTATCTTTGGTTTCAACTAAAAACTATAACATGAATATAAAATCACTATTTAAAATTTGTCTTTTTGCCCTATTCATAGTGGCATGTAAGAATGAAGTAAAACCAGATTTAGCTGAAACGGTTGAAGCTGTTGAGCAAGAATTCAGTTTTAATGTAGAAGAATTTGCAGACATCAAAGTATTGCGTTACCAAATACCAGGTTGGGAAAACCTAAGCCTTAAAGAGCAAAAGTTAGTGTATTATTTAACACAAGCAGGTCTTGCAGGTAGAGATATGATGTGGGATCAAAACTACAGACATAACCTTACAATTAGAAAAGCATTAGAGAATGTTTACACAGAATTTAAAGGTGATAAATCTACTGAAGATTGGGGAAATTTTGAAAGCTACCTAAAGCGTGTTTGGTTTAGTAACGGTATTCACCATCACTATTCTAACGCTAAGTTAGTACCAGAATTTTCAAAAGACTATTTAAATGAATTATTAGCAGCTACCAATACCAAATTAGAAGGTGAAGCATTAGACGTTATTTTTAACGATAAGGATGCTAAAAAGGTAAACCAAGCTAAAGGTGTAGATAATGTATTAGAATCTGCTGTGAATTTTTATGGTCCAGATGTAACCAATAAAGATGTTGCTGATTTTTACAAAACTAAAAAATCACCAGACCCAAAGAAACCTTTATCTTATGGTTTAAACTCTCAGTTAGTTAAAGAGAATGGTGTTTTAAAAGAGCGTGTTTACAAATCTGGAGGACTTTACGGTTCTGCTATTGATAAAGTTGTAAGCTGGTTAGAAAAAGCGCAAGGTGTTGCAGAAAACGAAGCACAAGGCAATGCTTTAGGCTTGTTAATTAAGTATTACAAAACAGGTGATTTACAAACTTGGGATGATTACAACGTGGCTTGGACAGCAGCTACAGAAGGTAATATTGACTACATTAATAGTTTTATTGAAGTGTATAACGACCCAATGGGTTACAGAGGTTCTTACGAAACAGTGGTACAAATCAACGATTTTGATATGTCTGAAAAAATGGCTGTAGTTTCTGGAAACGCACAATGGTTTGAGGATAATTCACCATTAATGGACGAGCACAAAAAGAAAAATGTTGTTGGTGTATCTTACAAAGTCGTTAACGTTGCAGGTGAAGCTGGTGACGCATCGCCAAGCACACCAATTGGTGTTAATTTACCAAATGCAAACTGGATTAGAGCTGCAGTAGGAAGTAAGTCTGTATCATTAGGAAACATCATTCACGCTTACAATAATGCTGGTGGTTCTGGTCGTTTAAAAGAATTTGTACACGATGAGGAAGAGTTACAACTAGAAGAAGAATACGGACAATTAGCAGATAAATTGCATACTGCGTTGCACGAAGTAATTGGGCATGCCTCAGGACAATTAAATCCTGGAGTTGGTGAAACTAAAGAAACGTTGAAAAATTACGCGTCTACTTTAGAAGAAGGTCGTGCCGATTTAGTTGGTCTATATTATTTATACGATTCTAAATTACAAGAATTAGGTTTAGTTGAAGACTGGAAAAAAGTTGGAATGGCGGCTTACGATGGTTACATTAGAAATGGTTTAATGACACAGTTAATTCGTTTAAACCTTGGTGACGATGTTGAAGAAGCACACATGAGAAACAGACAATGGGTTTCTGCTTGGGTTTTCGAAAAAGGAAAAGCAGACAACGTTATTGAAAAAGTTACAAGAGACGGAAAAACGTATTTTAATATTAATGACTATGAAAAGTTACATGCTCTTTTCGGTCAATTATTAAGAGAAACACAACGTATTAAATCCGAAGGTGATTTTAAAGCTGTAGAAGCTTTAGTAGAAGGTTATGGTGTAAAAGTAGATCAAGCATTACATGCTGAGGTTTTAGAACGTAACAAGCAGTTTCCTTCGCCTCCTTACAGTGGTTTTGTAAACCCTGTTTTAGTACCAGAAACTAATGACGCTGGCGAAATTACAGCAATCAAAGTAACGCAACCAAAGGCATTTGCAGAGCAGATGTTAAATTATAGCAAAAACTATAGCCATCTTCCTGAGGTGAATTAATTAGTTGAAATTATATGTTTTAAAAAGCACTTACAGAAATGTAGGTGCTTTTTTTATATTTACAGAAGCCTGTTTGTACCAATTAATAAATGTGTGGTCAAATTTATAAGCTATTACTTTTTAGTTAGAGTCTTTGTTATATTTACAAAAGAACAATCTTTATAGAATTCGTCAGTTCGAGTGAATTTTACGATTGAAATGAGTGAAATTAGTATCGAGAACAAGAATTTGTCCTCAAAACCCTTAGGTTAAATTGTCCCCTTCAGAGGACTTTAGTGGTGTTTTTAAGAGAATTAAAATAGAATACAAAACAACAATGCAGAACAATAAAAGTTACTTTCAATACCTAAAAGGAAAACAAAATATCTTGTTTTTATTTTTCATTTCACTAGTTCTAGCATCCTGTAATAACCAACCCAAAACAACACCAGAAACCGATTTTTGTGCCAGCATTCACAGAGATGAAAGCACTTCATTAACCAAAGAACTCGCAACGCTTACAGAACAAATGGAAACCCAAACAGGTGTTTATGTTTTGGAAGACGGAAGTGGTTCTATGGTAGCCAGAGCTTGGCTTAGCGAGTATGCCGAAGAAACCATAGACATTCAATACTTCATTTTTTCAATGGATAACGTAGGTCTCATTGCTTGCGATTATCTCATTAGAGCAGCAGATCGTGGTGTAAAAGTGCGCATCCTTGTCGATGATATTATGGTAGATGCAGATATACAAGATATTTTAACTTTTGCGTCGCATAAAAACATTACCGTTAAAATCTACAATCCTGGTGTTAACCTTGGGAAAAACCTGTTTAATAAAATTGAAAAATTTACAACCGATTTTAGGTCTGCCAATCAACGCATGCACAACAAAACCTTTATTGTAGATGGCAAAGTAGCCATTACAGGAGGTCGTAATATTGCAGACGAATATTTTGATTACGACCACGAGTATAATTTTAGAGACAGAGACATTCTGTTGTTAGGGAAAGTATCACAAACCATGAATACCTCTTTTGAGCAATTCTGGACCAACGCTTTAAGTAAAGATGTCACCACAATAATAGACGATTTACCAACCAACGCAACCGCAGAAAACAGATTCGATAATTTGCACGAGTATGCTTGTAATCCTGAAAATTTTTGGCCACAAGTAAGAGATCGTATTGCCAACTTACCAAACACCTTTAAAACCATTAACGCGTCTGGTAATTTAGTTTGGTTAGACGATGTGCAATTTATCTCAGACATACCAGGTAAAAATGATGGCGAAAACGGACTAGGAGGAGGCGGACTTTCTACTACAGCATTAATAGAGTTAGTAAAAAACGCAAAATCATCTATAGAGATTCAATCACCATATTTAATAACAGGCAGTTTATCGCAACGTTTATTTAAAGAAGCCACAGCACGTGGTGTAAAAGTGAGAATCCTTACTAACAGTTTAGCCTCAACCGATAATTTAGAAGCCTTTAGTAGCTACCAAAGCAATAGAGAAACTTTATTAAAAACAGGCGTACGTATTTTTGAGTTTAGACCAGATGCAGAAGAGCGCATTAGTATAATGACAGGCGAACTGCAAGCCACCTTAGATGACAAACCCATTTTTGGTTTGCACGCCAAATCTATGGTGATAGATAACAAAATAACTGTAGTTGGCACCTTTAATTTAGATCCAAGAAGCGCTAATTTAAATACCGAATGCGTCGTAATTGTAAACTCACCACAAATCTCAGAAGGTGTTTTAAAAGGTATGGAAATAGAATTTAAACCTCAAAACTCATGGGAAACGACTTTAGAGTATAACCCAGATGCTGAGGTAGATAACTACAAACGTATAAAAACGTGGACCCGTAAAATTTTACCGAAGGCTATTTTGTAGTAGCTTCTTTTTTATTTGAAATATACGTAGATCTACGTATAGGTTGCTTGTGTATTATTTCTTACATTTATAATTAAAATAATTACTGCTTTTGATTTAGTATGTTCATTTGAAATAGATTGAATAAAAAGATAAATACACCGTATTAAAAAATCAAACTATATGAAATTAGAGAAAATTTTAGATAAACTCGGTTCGATAGAAAAAAATTCATTTATAAAAATTATAGATAATATTATTTCGAAATCTCCCAGAAATGCTAAAGAAATTGAGAAGATATTAAGTTCATCTGATAAAGGATTGAAATCGGTCGATAATCAGAATATTTCGAATATTTTTTCATTGACGGAAAAAGAATTTCAAGATTATATTCATTGTGAATTTCAAGAGATAACATCACAGTTAGATATTTTAATAGATATCATCATTCGTGATGGTAATTGTATAATGAAACAAGATTGGTTTTCGAGATTGTATGAAACCGAAATTAAACAATTGAAAGTTAGGATTAAGGGACTAAATAGCGATTTTGAAAATGATAAATCAGAATTAAGTGCAGTTCGAAAACGTGATTATAGAATATATAAATCTTGCTTAGAAACAGCTTATAAAAATGACATTGATAATAATCGAGATGCAAAAATCACATCAGATGAATTGTCAATAATACTTACACTTTCAAGACAATTAGGACTTTCCCAAGAAGAGATTAAATTGATAAATTATTCAATTTTACCAATAAAAAAACTCGATATCCAAGATGTTATAAAAGGTCTTAAAAATATTGGTGTAATCTTTTTCTCTAATAAAGAAAACACAATCTATGTTGCAGATGAGATGGTTAGAATATTGCGTAAAGTACGAGAGAAGGAAGTTGCAACTAAATTTTATAGAAGAACTTTGAAATTGTTAAGAGAGCCAATAATTAATCAAATTGGAAGAGAACATAATATAGATAGAAAACTTCCTTATGCTCAAAAAATTGAAGAAATCATAAAGGAAGGTGTTTCTTTTACAAGTCTATTGTTAGATGATATTTATAAACAAGAGAGTACTTTAACTGAAAAGAAAAAGACTTTAAACGAACTTTGTGAAAAAGGTCTCAATATTTCAAACTTGAAAGGAAGTACGTTAGATGACAAAATAGGTAGCCTGATTTTACATTTTGAAAATGTAGAGCGTGATGAAAAAGTAGGTATATCGTTGGATGGGTTTGATAAATTACTGACCGAATTAAATAGTTCCTTACCCAAATTAAACAAACAAATAAAGGTGCAATTCGAACTGCAAGATGAATTTGTTTTAAAAGCAGATTTTTTGCTAGATTATAATATTAAACCCAGAGATATTTTAGATTTAATTGATAAGCCAGATTTAGCGAAATTCATTAAAGACAATGGAATAAAACAACGTGGAGATGATATTTTAAACATTCTAGAGCATTATAAAGATGTTGAGAATTTGTATTTAGAAAATTATGAAAATGTTGCTTACAGAAATTTAAATCTTTTAAAAGAAAATGGGATTATAGTAAAAGAAAGCGAACTTGGTATAAAGTTCGAGGAATTAACTAAAGTTATTTTTAAAGGTTTAGGTTTTAATGTTGATGACGTATTTAAAAACCAGCTTAATACTAAAAAGGATATGATAGATATTCTTTTAAATTTAGGTAATAATGAAGTAATTATTGTTGAATGTAAGACGAGTAAGGAAAGAGGCTATAATAAGTTTAGTACGGTCTCAAGGCAATTAAAATCTTATCAGAATTTAGCACTTAAGAATAATCTACGTATTGTGAAAATTTTGCTTGTAGCGCCTGAGTTTAGTGATGATTTTGTTACAGATTGTGAAATGGATACAGAAATGAATTTATCACTTATTACAGCTTCTACTTTATCAAATATTTATGAGGCATTTAAAACATCGAAATATTCAGAATTTCCTCATGTTTTATTCAGAGATATTGTAATAAATGAAGAGAGAATATTGAAAGCTTTAAGTAAATAATTATAAACAAAAATCAATCACAACCCAAAAAAATGAACATCAAAAACATCACAAAATCAATTTTCTTTATACTTTTTAGTGTACTATTATTTACAGCCTGTGAAACTGACAGTGACTCAGATACCGAAACAGAAGAACCAATGGTTATAGAGCGTTACTATTTTACGGGTACTTTAGATGGTGAGGAACTTAATATATTCAGAAATTTTTATGATGTTGTAGGTTATGTTGATCCTAATTATAGGTCAATGGATTATGGTGGTAGCCAAACTAATGATATTGCCGTTTTTGGTGAACCAGGAACAGGCTATTGCTATGGACGTTATGCTTGCGGATTAGTGTTTTATGATTTTCAAGAAAATCCAGACCAGTTAGATGAGGCAAAAATGTATTTGTCTAAAATTCCGGTTGGCGAGTGTAGCTTAGAAAATGAATTGATTGGTATTAATAATTTCTTAGAACTAGATAGCTATACTTATGATACCTACTATGAACAACCTTCGGTTATTAATAATGTGGCTTTAGATTTCTTTCCTGGTGACGAGGAGAATGACCTCGTTTATTTTTCGTCGCGTTTTGGAGATAATACAGACGCATCATTTACGGTAACGTCAGTATTAGAAGAATCAGATGGTGTGTTTATTATAGAAGGTACTTTTAGTTGCAAGTTGTATAAGTTTAATGACGAAACGGAATATAAGGTGTTAGAAAATGGTGAATTCAGAATAAAAATCAGAAACAATCTAGACGAATAAGAATAGCCTAATCATAACTAAATAAACGCCTAAATATGAAAATTAAAAACATCCTAATCGCCTTCGTACTAACGCTTTTTGTTGCTCAAACAAGTTGGTCGCAAACATTTAATATCCCAGATAATGTAAAATTAGAAGTTGCTGAAGACTATGTAAAGCATGAGCAACGTATTGTAGAGTGTATTAATTGGTTAGAAAATACACCAATGAGCGAGGAAGCGGATAAAAGGCTTATGGCAAATGCTTATTTAATGAAATGGGCAACTGGTACACCAACGGTTACTATTTCTATGCAATCGTTTCAGGTAGATTTAACGACTAAAAACCCTGAGCTTTTAATGATTTTTATTGGTGGTTGGATAAAATATGCAATTGAAAATCCAGATGATAAAGATAATGTTGAAGCTGGTAATATTTCTGGTATTAATAGTCTAATAAAAGTTTATTATGCCAATAAAGGCAATGGTTTAAAGAAAGATAAGCGTATTGAGAAATTAATAAAAATGGATGCTTCTGAGCTCCAAAATTGGGTAGCTGAGCAATTAAAATAAAGCATCTCAGGCAACCATAACAATAAAATTAGCGTCTAGTATAGAAAAGGGATAAACCATTGTTTATTCTATTCATTAATCAATCAAAAAACGCTAACCATGAAATTAAATCAATTATTCTATTCGTTCATTATTTTACTAACACTATCTAGTTGCGCAACTTCAAACATTGACAAAGTGTTAAAGCAAGGCCATGTGGCTCAAGAAAATTTTAAAACAACCATTCCTTTTACATATGTTAATGGTTGGATTGTTTTAGAAGTAGAAATAAGAGATAAGGCTTATAATTTTATTTTAGACACAGGTGCTTCAAATATTGTAACAACAGAATTTGCTGAGGAGCTGAATTTAAAAGTGCTTGGTGCTGAGGATATAGAAGATGTTAATGACACTAAAAATTCAACCGAATATTCAATAATCGATAATGTTAAAATAGGTAATGTCAATTTTCAAAATACAATTACAGGTATTGCTGATCTTAATAAGATAACAGAAGTCAGTTGTACAAAAATTCATGGGCTTATTGGTTCTAACTTAATGCGAAAAGCCGTTTGGGATTTCGATTTTCCGAATCAGACCATCACCATAGCTAATGACGAAAGTAAATTAGACATTCCAACAGAAACTATAGATTCTAAAATGTATATCGGAACTGCAGGTATACCAGCAGTCACACTAGAAATTAATGGACAGAAAGTATTAAACAATACCATAGATTTCGGAAATGGTGGAACTAACCTATTAAGAGGAGACTATTTTGTAAAACAAAAGGATGCCAATCTTATTACAAAGTATGTAAAAGGAAGTCAAAAAGCGTTTGGTGGATTTGGCCGTACTGAAGAGAAACCATTTTACCATACAATGGTTAATGAATTAAAAATTGGGAATCATACAGTCAATAATTTATTTACAACTGTAAAAAGCGGTGCTGGTAATAACTTAGGTTTAGCATTCTTTAAAAACTATAGAGTCATCTTAAACTGGAATAAGAAAAAACTGAGACTGATAGAAATTACTAAAGCAGGTAACGATGCTTATAACACCTATGGTTTCTCTATGTTTTATAATGAAGACAATGTTTACGTAAATGCCATTGTAGAAACATCTAGTGCGTCTAAGGTTTTAATGCAAGACGACATTATATTGAGTATAAATGACACCAATTATGCTAATATTGTAGAGGAAGAATATTGCAGTATCTATAGTGATAGTTTTGAGCAAAGAACAGAAGCATTATCCATTACGATTTTAAGAGAAGGAGAAGAATTGACATTCGATTTATTAAAAACTGAATTATTTTAAAAAGTACGAATTATAATAAAATGCATTTATAAGTAAAACCACTTTAGTTTTAAATCTAAAGTGGTTTTACAGTATGTACATAATTTTGCTAGCGCTCGTTTGTAACGAGTGCACACAAGAGTAAGAAACTGTTGTATATTGCAGTAATAAACAATTACTATGAAACTAAACCTATTATCCTGCGACGCACAACGACCAGATAAGAGAGCAATTGCTAAATGTATTACAGAGATTTCTAATGTTAATGGCTCTTTGGCTAACGAATTTACAGATATACTCTTAGAAGGCGATGCTGTAGATATTGAAGTAAGCGACAAAAATTCTGGTTCTGCCTTAAGAGCCTTGCGTAAACTAGATATTGATTACGAAATAATAGAATAAAAATTAAGCACATAAAATGATTCACTTAATAGTAGGCAATACAGGTTCTGGTAAAACCACGTACGCTAAAGAATTAAAAAAAAGCATTAATGGTATTGTGTTTTCAATTGATACATGGAATAATGTATTATTTCTTCAAGATAAAAAAGAAACTGATGGTTTAGATTGGTTTTTAGAACGCATTGAACGGTCCGAACGTGTGATGTTAGATTTAATTCATCAGTTAGAAGCTTCAAAAACAGATACTATCTTAGATTTAGGATTGGCTAAATTTGGACATCGCGAAAAGTTTAGAAAATTCGCAGAAATGAATAACTATGACATAAAGCTGCATTTTTTAGATGTTTCTAAAGCCAAACGATTAGAACGCGTAATGAAAAGAAACGCAGAACGAGGTGATACTTTTGAGTTTGAAGTTACCCAAGCTAATCTAGATTTTATGGAAACCTGGTTTGAAAAACCAACAGAAAATGAAATGATTGATGCGTTTTTAATTAAAGATGAAAACTAAATAGTATTAACTAAAAAGTCTGACTATGGACAAGCGAGAAAATGCAATTGAAATTAGCAAAACAGAATTTCAAAAAATAGGCTACCAACTCATTGATACCATTTCAGAATTTCTCGACGATATTTCCGATAAACCAGTAACCACAAGTAAGTCGCCAAAAGAGTTGCAAGAGGTATTAGGTAATGCCTCATTACCAAAAGAGGGCAAACCAGCAGATCAATTATTAGCATCTGCTTCAAAATTATTATTTGATAATTCGTTATTAAATGGTCATCCTAAATTTTTCGGTTTTATTACGTCCTCAGCAGCACCAATTGGCGCATTAGCAGATTTATTAGCAGCTTCAGTGAACCCTAATGTTGGCGGACAAATTTTAAGTCCGATGGCAACCGAAATAGAAAAGCAAACCATTAAATGGTTGGCAGAATTTATAGGGGTTTCGCCAAGTTATGGAGGCGTTTTGGTAAGTGGAGGTAATATGGCAAATTTTACCGCTTTTTTAGCTGCAAGAACCGCAAAAGCACCAAAAGACTTAAAAGAAAAGGGACTCTCAAATATTTCAAAACAATTAATTTCTTACTGTTCTAAATCTACGCATACATGGATAGATAAAGCAGCGATTTTATTTGGTCATGGTAGCGATTCTATACGTTGGATTCCTACGGACGCTTCAAATAAAATGAATACTCATATTTTAGAACAAACAATTAAAGAAGATGTAGCAAAAGGACATCAACCTTTTATGGTTGTTGGTACAGCAGGTGATGTGAGTACAGGTGTTGTAGATAACCTAGAAGCGATTGCTGCCATATGTAAAACCAAAGATTTATGGTTTCATATTGATGGCGCTTATGGAATACCAGCAGCAGTGATTCCTGAATTAAAAGCAATGTTTAAAGGCGTAGAAGCAGCAGATTCTATTGCGTTAGATCCACATAAATGGTTGTATAGTCCATTAGAGGCTGGTTGTACATTGGTTAAAAATCCAAAACATTTAATAGATACCTATAGTTCGCATCCAGAATATTATAATTTCAGTTTAACTGAAGAAGGAGGTTCGCTAAACTATTTTGAGTATGGTCTTCAGAATTCAAGAGGCTTTAGAGCGTTAAAGGTGTGGTTGGCATTACAGCAAAATGGTAGCGATGGTTATGTAAAGTTGATAAGTGAAGATATAGCCTTATCAAAATATTTTGCTGAATTGGCGGATAAGCATACGGAATTAGAGTTAGTTACTCAAAACTTGAGCATTACCACATTAAGATATATTCCTGAAAATCTTGAGTTAGCAGGCGAAAAAAGAATTGAATATCTAAATACACTCAACGAAACCTTAGTCACTAAACTACAAGAAGGTGGCGAACTATTTTTGTCTAACGCCATTGTCAATGAACACTATTGTATGAGAACTTGCATCGTTAATTTTAGAACGACTAAAAAAGATATTGAAGAGTCTATTGCTATTATTGTGAAAGAAGGACTAAAAACTCATAAAGCAATAAGCGGATATTAGCCGTTTTTATGATGATTTTTGAAATTTCTTAAAAAACCTAAATTATCATTTCGTTAAGATTAGCGACATAAATTATAGTACACATAATTTAATCTTGTTTAAATTTTTGAAGTCGTAATTCCGCAAATACAGCGCTTTAAAACCTTTCAATCCTTTTTTCTATTCTCTATATTTAAAGAACACAAAACTTTAGATAACGTATGCGAATAGGTATTATAATTGGAAGAATTGGAGGCGTAGATGGCGTAGCACTCGAAACCGAAAAATGGATAGATGTATTAAAAAAACTAGGACATGAAGTCTTTATTATGTCTGGTGAATTCGAATCCTGGAACATGGATTATGAGCACGATTATCTATTTCCGGCTTTATCCTTTTTTTCAGTAGAAGCAGAATGGGGACAACGTAAGGCGTTTTATGAACCAGACAAGGATCCATATCCTTTACTAGGCCATGTTGAGGATGCTTCTAATATGATACATCAAGCCATGGAAGCTTGGGTTTTAGAAAAGCGCATAGAAGTTATTCTTTCAGAAAATGCTTCGGCTTTACCATGCCATTTATCAATGGGTGTTGCCATTAAAAAATTGATAAAATCTACAGGTTTACCTGTTGTTACTCATGATCACGATTTTCATTGGGAACGTGGTCAACGTTACGTATCTGCGCATCCTGAAGTAAATAAGTATGTCGATGAAAATTTTCCGTTGTTGCTGCCAGATGTTAAGCATGCGGTTATTAATACGTTTGGTGTAGAAACCTTTAAAAACCGATTTGATATTGATGCCACTATGGTTCCTAATGTTATGGATTTTAATCGTGTGTATGGCGTGCCAACACCAGAGAATAAATTTTTCTTAAGAGACGTCGGTGTTTTAGAAGATGAAATTGCTCTATTACAAGTAACACGCATTGTAAGACGTAAAGGAATTGAAACTGCTATTTCATTAATTGATCAACTCAACGATAAGAAACTAAAATTAGTCATTACAGGTAATAATAATGATGATGAGAATAAGGAATATTATAATGAGTTAATAGACCAAATACATGATTTAAACCTCTCTAGTCAAGTCATATTTGCAGCTCACAAAGTTTTAGACCATAAAGATTTATCTGACGTGTATGCTCACGGTAGAGCAGCAACTTATTTTAGTACGTATGAAGGCTTCGGAAATGCTTTTGTAGAAACAGTACTCGCTAAAAAACCAATTTTTGTAAATGATTACAAACCAGTCTATAGCCAAGATATAGGTAACAAGGGATTTGAAACGGTAATGATTACGGATAGCAATCTTACACCAGAAAGTGTACAGCAAATGTCTGATATTATTTATAATCCAAAACGCTGTTTAGAGATTGGAGAATACAATTTTAACATCGGTAAAAAACATTTTTCATATGAAGTATTAGAAGAAAAGTTAAGCCAATTATTTAAATTTTAAGAACTAGAAGATGACTGATAAGAAAACAACAAAAATTACTAATATTTTAAATGAGCTTAACAATGAAAAGATAAATACCTGGTTTGATTTAGGTTTATTCATGGATAAATTTAAAGAGAAAAATTTACCATCTGCTTTTAAAGGTAATGCCTCTACTTTCGATTCACATGTGGAGAAAGGAGGTATTGCATTCCTAACCTTTTATTTTACAATTGATGGTATCACGGTAGAAACAGAAAAGTATGCCAAAACTTTTAAGAACATATATCCAGATATTCCTATTCACTTTATTGCTGGAGAAATTAAAGAGGAAGCGGATGAGTTAATTCCAAAAGGTGCATTCAAAAAAGTAATTTCAGAAATGGAAGCTTTTGATGCTTGGCCTTTATATAAAGATTTCTTTCAGATTAAAATGGAACGTGGCAGTGAGGCTTACAATAATCTTATTGGTAAGTTTTGGGCTGAGGTTTTAGTCCTTGTAGAAAAATTAGGTAGTTATATCGAAGAGAATGACATTTCGTTGTTATATCTTATAAATGTCTGTTCTAATCCAGGTAATGTGTCGTTGGCTTTAGCTACGGTTTTAATTTCAGAATATTTAGGTATTCCTGTTATTAATAATAATCACGATTTTTATTGGGAAGGTGGCAACAGAGCAGTAGAAATTAAAAAGAAAGGTTTAAAAAAAGGACCAAGAGATTTCTTTTTTCATAATGCACATGTTGGTGAGTTTTTCTCAATTATAGAAACTATTTATCCATGGGAAAGCCGCTCTTGGATGAATGTAAATATCAATAGAATTCAACAAGACCATTTAATAAATATTAATGGACATAATCCTGCCAATGTTGCATTGTTAGGTACAGCAGTAGATACCAAAATGCATCAAATGAGTAAGCGTGATATTATTAAAGCGTTCATGCAAGTGTCTACTATTTTTGCGAATAAAAAAGATACAATTACAGTTCATACAGCTGCACACCATACAGAAAGTAAACGCTCTTTAAAACCTATATTATTAGGATATAAAACCATTAAGGATTTCGATTTTGTAAATAACAACATCGTGTTTTTACAACCTACAAGAGTTATTAGCAGAAAGTCTATTGAGTTGAATTTTAAACTCATTAAACGTTTGTTCTCTTACGATGCTTTTGCGGATAAGTTTATTACCAATCCACAATTAAAATTATCCTTAATCGTTTCCGGACCCATTCCTCATGGTCAGCAGAATTATTATGAAGACTTAAAAAAAGACTTTAAAAAGTTTTTAAAAGACCTTCCAAAAGAATTTAGAAAACGTGTATTACTTGGGTTTTTGTTTAGTGAATTCGATAAACATGATTTTAAAAAGAAACATAAAAAACCTTTAGATATAAAGCAACTTTTTGATGTTGCCTCTTTAATTTTATTACCAAGCCAAACGGAAGGGCGAGGTTTGCCAATTATTGAAGCAGCAGCTTGTGGAACACCTATATTTTGCAGACAATATGAACCAAGAGAGGTTTATGATGAGGTTATTGGTCGTCACTTAGACGAGTCGCTTCGTCTTAATGTTTTAGAATTTAAAGGGTCTAAAGTACCAAAGAAATTAGCAGAAAGAATATGTGACCATGTGTTTTATCCGCAAAACAGAATGGTAGATGTAACACACAATAGAAGTGTAATTAAAAAACGTTACAGCTTAGAATCCTTAGAAGATAATATCCGCTATATTTTACAGCGTATGTATTATCAGTTGGCTTCGGTTTCAATTGACGATAATCCTCAGGTGATTAATTTATTAAAACAATATAAAGCGTCTGTAGATTTTGAAAACGATGATCTTAATGCAATTCTCAATAAAAAAACGAGACATTATTTGCCTGGTTATGGTCGTTTATCTTTTATGCATTATTTAAAATCTTTGATTGATCCTAGCTTTTTTAGAGTTGAACAGCAATTGGTAAAAGGACGAGTAATGCGTTATGCCAGAACGATGGAAAATGACATTCCAGATTTGGTAAATACGAATCTCGAAGTCATCCATAAATATTACAATGCTATTGATGATATTTTTAAATATGTTGATGGCGAAATTTCTATTCGTCATGATCATGCTTTAGCGTATCGTCATAGAAATAAAAAATCGTATGCTTATCAAGCTTTTACGCTTCAAGAGATAACAGGTTTGGTAAATATGATTTATACAGATGTTTTTAAACCAAAACATCTTCCAGATTTAACTTTAGCACCACAATTTTTTGCCGATTGGGAATTAGCGCTTTTTCAGCTAACCAATAGTAAATCTTTAGGTATTGATGACCGAAAAATATTAACTAAGAATTTAAAAAAGAATGTGCCTAAAGGTTATTTTCCTGGACGTTACATTAAGCATGAATTGGAGTATTTTGTATTACAACCTATTCGTGCACAATTAAATTTAACAATACAGCAAGAGTTAACTTCAGAAATACTTGAAGCTAACGTAGATAAGTTAGAGAAAATCTACATTTTTATACACGAGGCAAGAATTACCAAATGGTTTTCTAGTGCAGATATTAAGGATTATTTAGAAAGCGGAAAAGAGCCAGAATTAGGCTTGTTGTATAGAGCAGGCGTTGTTCAGATTATTGAAACGAAGCAATGGTCAGAAGGTGTGCATTTTCCACAAATGGGAGCAAAGGCTATAAAGATTTTACGAGATATTAAAGCTGCAGATGGTTTCTTAATCACCAATGGCGAATCTGCGGCAATGATGACAGATATTATAGAAATCGACCATTTCCATATCGGAAAAGTATTGTATGAAATGACAGCCAAAATTATGGGAATTCCTAAAGGCAGTGGATTTATTCAGTTTGTGCCAGCAGGTGTACGTACTACTTTGGCATATCCTACACCAATTCAAACCGCTAAGGATTTTGATAAGGTTCTTAAAAGCGATTTGTATCAAGATTTAAAAGATACATTAAGCGAAAAGGAGTTGTTGGGTATGATAACGAAAGATGCTATTGAAAACGGAACACCTATCGCTAAATTATTAATTCAGATTAAAGAGGGTTTAAAATTATCTAAAACCGTTGAAAAAGTAAAATCATCTTATGCAGGAGGCGTTTATGAAGACGGTTTACCTTGGAGTGGTGTTTTAGCTGAAATTGATACCAAAAAATACCATTGGAAATTCGCTGCACATATTGCTAACAAAGAACCTAAAAATGTACCAGCACTTGTAAAAGAGTATAAGAAGAAAAGTAACAATCCTAATAAAATTGAACTAGCTTGGAATGGCGGTTATATTTTAAATCCGGAATTGGTAGGTAAACTCGGACTGCCAGAGACTTATATCGGTTCGCCTTTAGGCTTGTTAATTATGAATAACAAGGTGTTTTGTCCACCATTATTCAATAAACCAGCCTTTATAATTTATAAAAATGGTGATGTCGATATTAGAAAAGTGAATAGTAAAGCCGGATTTATAATTAAAGAGAAAAACCAAGAGTTAACTTTTAATAGTTCCAATTATAATAATCATAGCATTACAGAACCTTGTTTCTATGATTTGTCTTATGCTGAAGATACGTTTGAAGGCAATGGCAATGTCATTGTAAGAATAGCAGGTAATACGGTAAAAGAAATTATTAAAACGAAGCCTAGAGAAACTGTTTCTGTAATTCCGGTTGGGATAACTTTATCTATTCCTATAGACTTGTTTTCAGATGCTATGTTTAAGGAAGGAAAACCATTATCAATTCAGTTATTAGAGCCAGAAGAAAATCCTTATAAATGGGATGAGATTTCTTATGCAATTGAAGCAGGACCAATGTTAATTGATGGCGGAAAACAAACTCTTAATATGGAAGACGAAGGTTGGAAAACCTCTAATTCCATAAAAACACAAGCAGCACGATTAGATTATACAGATATGCGTGGACCAAAAATTGCTGTTGGTATTACCAAAGAAGGTAAATTGATGGTATTGATGGTAAATGGTCGTATTAGAGAATCTGTTGGAGCAACACATTTTGATATGGTAGATATTCTTTTAAAATACGGAATGGATAAAGCTATGGGCTTTGATCCAGGTGGAAGTAGTACGTTAGTTGTAGATGGAAATATTATGAATATCTCACCATACAATAAAAATTATGAAAAAGATATTTATGCCTTACCACCAGAACCAAGATTTGTAGCCAATGCTATTATGGGTTGGATTGAAGACTGATTTGAAGCATAAAGTTGAAAAAGAGGCAAATAGTGATATTTGCCTCTTTTTTTATTCAATTTATTCCTTAATGTCTGGTTGAGCGCAGTCGAATTCTCTTTTATAGCGTAACGTCACTTAGAGTGAAATTCCTTTTTTAGGAATTTTGTATCGAGAGGCTAACGAATTATAACAGTTCTCGATACAATTTTTTTTGAGCCTCAAAATCACTCGAACTGACGATTTATTTTTTAATATAACGATTATTAGTAATCAAAACTTATCCTAACAAATCCTCTAAAGCAGGTTTTAAATTCACATATTTAAAATCAAAACCTTCACTTTCTACTTTTTTTGAACATACACGTTGACTTTCAAATAGTAGAATATGCATTTCACCTAAAACCAATTTCATTACAAATTTTGGAATATTGGGTAAAATCAATGGACGACGTAAAACTTTAGCAGAAGCTTTAGTGAGTTCTTTATTACTTACCGGATTTGGAGCAACACCATTATAAATACCTTCAAAGTTATTTTGAAGCGCAAATACAAAAAGTGAAGCTAAATCTTTAATATGGATCCAACTTTGCCATTGTTTACCACTGCCAAAAGCAGCACCTGCACCAAATTTAATGGGTTTTACAATTTCTTTTAAAGCACCACCATCTTTAGCTAAAACTAAACCAATTCTAATTTTGGCGACTTTACAGCCTAAATCTTTAAAACCATCTACAGCAGCTTCCCATTCATGGACCACTTTACCTAAAAAAGTATCTGAGATTTCAGTAGTTGTTTCATCGTAATAATTAACTAAGCTTGTTGGGTAAATACCAATAGCACTAGCTGAAACCACTTGGTCAATTTTATAGTTGTGATTTTTTATAGTGTCTTGGAGGAGTTGAGCAGTCTTGGTTCTGCTTTCTAAAAGAATTGTTTTGTAACTGTCTGTCCAACGTTTAGAGATTGAAGCACCAACCATATTAATAATAGCAGAAACACCATCAAAACAGTTGTGGTCTATTTCGTTGTTGTTTGGATTCCAGTAAAATCCTTTGTAATTAGAATCTGCAGTAAGCTTAGATTTTGAAGTCGTTAAATAATGAACATTAATTCCCTCAGCATGACATTGTTTTACAATTTCCTTTCCAATTAATCCTGTTGCTCCTGTTATTAAAACGGTCATCTTCTTTTTTATGTAAAGATACGAAAGGCGTGAAGTCTCTGAGTAAGATTTAGATAGGATTTAACGTTTGATTTATTAAAGGAAACATTTCCGTCAGTTCGAGTGATTTTGAGGCATAAAAAAATTGTATCGAGAACCATTTTACATTTACAGCTTCTTAATAGTTTTACTTATGTAATTGAAGTAATAAATTTCGGAAAGGAAACTTCGCTGGAAGTGAAGTCAAGGTACAATTAATGTTGTTCCTTAACTAGATGTTTTCGTTGCTCTCAACATTTAATTCGCTATTCGCTCACTGAATGTTTCGTTGCTCTCAACATTTCACGTTTTCCTGGAGGTCCAGGTAATCGCTCAACAACAAAACCAACAGCTTGCATAGCGCGTCTCACACTACCTTTGGCTGAATAAGTAACCAAAACACCATTTTTTTTTAAGGCATTATACATTATTTTGAAGATGTCTTCAGTCCATAAATCGGGTTGAACACGAGCACCAAAAGCATCAAAATAAATGATGTTATATTCATTTGTGGCAGTGATGTCTTTGAAGAATTTTTCCTGTTTTTCTAATTTAAAGCTAGGTGTAATGTCATGTTGTTTTTTCCAAGAAATTTCATGTAGTTTTTCGAAAATGGCTCCATGAGATTCAGAAATTAATTCAACATAATTTAATTGATTTATTTCTTCTAGTTGTACTGGGTAAGCTTCAACACCAGTATAGTTAAGGCTTAATTTAAGTTTTTCTGCTTCAATTAAAGTTAAGAAAGCATTGAGTCCTGTGCCAAAACCAATTTCTAGAATGGCTATGGGTTTAGAATCTGAATGAAGTTCAGAATAAAAAAGCAAACCATGTTTTAAAAACACATGGTTTGCTTCTTGTATTGCACCATGAATAGAATGATATTGTTCGTTCCAATCTTCTATTTGTATGGTTTTAGAACCATCTGATGTGGTAATTATTTTTCGTTTCAATTTTATTGAATCAATAGTTTTTTAATCTTAGGAATTGGTCCTGTACATTCTGTTTTATGGCAACCTAAACAATTATTTATAGAGGCATTAAAACGCTCTTTTAACTCCAAATTAGATAGTGTGTCTATAATTGTGTTTTGAGATTCAATAAAAACATTTACAAAACTTTGCCAATTTTCAGTTCTAGATTTTCCACTCGTCATTTCAGCCGAATGCAATTTTAATAAATCTAAAGGCATAGCAGAAGGTGTTTCTCCTGCAACAATTTTAGTCTTTAATTGTTCATTGTATGCATACATGGCATTCATAAAATTAGCCATTTCTGAAGGTTGATACATCTCGTATTCAATAACCTTTTTTGTAGCTGATTCTGGTGCTTTCTCTTCGTTTTTACAATTATAAATGAGTAAACACGTAAGTAAAATAAAACCTAGAGATTTATTGTTGTAGTAAAACGCCATCAGCTTCAAAACGGTATTCGAATTTTGGTTCTGTAATTTTATTGATTTCTTCTTCTGTTTTGCCAGCATCCTCAGCATAATGTCTCAATTCGTCAACAGAAGTTTCAGTTACAAAAGCTTTTCCGTTAATAATAACATCGCCTTCGGCATTTAATGGCATAAAGAAACCGTAATCTTTAAATTTAACCATTACTTCATCATTACCAGTATCTAAAGTCATCCAACATCCTTTTTTAGAACATACTTCTATGATTTTTCCTTTCATTTTAGAAATAATAGTGTCACCAACTTTTAAGTCTTTATAGTTTTCCATCATACGTTCTCCAGTTAAGGCGTCAGCATCGGTGATTTCTTTACCAAAAGAAGCATATGCAATCTCTTTTTTTGCTTCAGGAGCTTTTTCTTCAGTCGTTTTTTCTTCATTTTTACATGAGAATAGGGCTAAACTAAGTGCTAAAAGTAAAATGGTTTTTTTCATTATTGATAGATTTTGAATTGAATTATTATCTATTTGCTAATTTACACAATTTTAAGGAATATTACTTTTTATTAAAGCAATCGATTATGTACATTTGTGCTTAAACATCATGTAATTATGGCTAATGAAACAGAGAATATCAGCATTGAAAAATCTGATTCTACAAAAATTAATAGTGTAGATTTTAGTAATTTAGACTTTGGTAAAGTCTTTACTGATCATATGTTTGTCTGCGATTTTGAAAATGGTGAGTGGCAAGCGCCTAAGATTATGCCATACCAAGCCATGACATTTGAACCGTCGGCTCGTGTTTTTCATTATGGACAAGCTGTCTTTGAAGGTATGAAAGCTTATAAAGACGCTGACGGAAAGGTATTTTTATTCAGACCGAAACAAAATTTTGAAAGAATCAATAAATCTGCTGCGCGTTTATCTATGCCAGCTTTTCCTGAGAATTACTTTTTTGAAGGTTTAGAAACGTTATTGAAATTAGATAACGAATGGATTAAGCCAGGTATTGGTAACTCATTATATATACGTCCTTTTGTGATTGCAACAGAACCTGCAATTTCTGCATCGCCTGCAAACTCATATCGTTTTATGATTATTTGTTCGCCTGCGCAATCTTATTATAATTCTCCGGTGCGTGTATTAGTTGCAGAGAAATTTAGTAGGTCTGCAAATGGAGGTGTTGGTGCAGCTAAAGCAGCAGGTAATTATGCAGCTCAGTTTTATCCTACGAGTTTGGCGCAGAAAGAAGGATTTCAACAAATTATCTGGACAGATGCTGATACGCATACGTATTTAGAAGAAGCAGGTACAATGAATGTATTCTTTAGAGTTAATGATACATTGATTACTGCACCTGTTAGTGATAGAATCTTAGATGGGATAACGCGTAAGAGTATTATTCAGCTTGCGGAAGATTTAGGTATTAATTGTGAAGTAAGACAAATTAAGGTTGAAGAAATTAAGACAGCAGCAAAAGACGGAAGTTTAAAAGAAGTTTTTGGAGCAGGTACTGCAGCTGTAATTAGTGAGATTTCTGCATTTCAGCATAAAGATGAATTGTTTGAGATTACTGGTGCTGAGGATTCTTACGCTAAATTATTCAAACAGACATTAATGGATATTCAGTATAATGTTTCTGAAGATGCACATGGTTGGAGACGAGAAGTGAAATAATAAATTTATATTTAAGATAAATAAATAAAAAAGCAGCCAATTGGCTGCTTTTTTTAGGACTCTAAAATCTCTTTAATGTGTGGTTTAAAATAGTTTGGGCCTTTTAAAACCTTACCATCTTCTCTATATATAGGTTCGCCATCAGCACCTAATTTACTCATGTTACTGCGTTGTATTTCTTCAAAGACTTCTTCAATTTTATGTTGCATGCCGTGTTCTATGATTGTTCCGCATAAAATGTAAAGCATATCACCTAAAGCATCAGCAACTTCAACCAAATCATTAGTTTTTGCAGCTTCAAGGTATTCTTCATTTTCTTCGCGCATTAACTCGTAACGTAATAGATTTTTGTCTAACCCAAGGTCAGCTTTTGGTGTTTCGCGATGTCCTATTTTAAAAGCAGTATGAAAAGCTTTTACTGCATTAATTTTATCTTGCATAGTTGTTGGTTTAATTCCTATTTTTGCATAAAAATAAGAAGATGTTTAGTAACGGTCAATTGATTTTTGGAATATTATTTTTTATAGCCTTTGTTATAATTGTAGGTTATCAATACCGTAAAGATCTTCAACTTCATAAAAAATACTATAAAGGTACCATTTGGGTGTTAATTGCCTTTCTTGGTTTTATAGGTATGATTGCTGCTATTAAATTTATATTTATGTAGTATCATTGATTACTATTTCAAATTTTCAAGTTATTATCACAAAAAAAAGCAGCCATATTAAATGACTGCCTTTAAACTACTATTTAGTTTTAATCAAGCTTTAGTAGCTTTTAATGAAACTTTCATTTCAATATCATCATTGATAAATTTATCTCCTAAATTATCAAAAAATGATTTAGAACCATATTCAATATTCCATTTAGAACGGTCAATTGTAAATGTTTCGCTTGTTAAAGTTACATCGTTGTCATTTACTTTAGTTGTAACTGGAAAGCTTATGTTATTTGTCTTTTCTTTAATTGTTAAGTTTCCAGAAAGCATAGTTTTACCTTTAACAGTTTCTAAACCAGTAACCTCGAAAGTTGCAGTTGGGTGTGCTTCAACATTAAAAAAGTCAGCATTTTTAAGATGTCCAGTTAATTTACCATTACCTTCATCTTCTGCAGGTATATCTGTAACTACAATGCTAGTCATGTCAATTACAAAATTTCCGCTTTCAATAACGCCATCGTTTACACTTAAGTTTCCTTCTTTTATAGCTATTGTTCCATTATGAGAACCTGTCGGTTTAAAACCTTTCCATTCAATATTAGAATCAGTTGTATTTACATTGTAAGTAACGGCTGTTACTTCTGCAATCGCTGCTTCTTCAGCACTTTTAGTTTCAGCTTCTTTTGCTTTGTCTCCACAACTTGCAAATGTGATAAAAGCAGCTAAGGTGAAAATTTTAAAAATTTTGGTTTTCATGTCAGTGTTATTTAGTGTTTGTTTTAAAAAACAAAGATAGGTAATAGATAGATTAGAGAATGATAAAAAAATGTTAATGACATTTTGACATTTTTATAATAATGGCAGTACTTTTGCCAATTCTAAATCAAAGATTTAAAAAGAACTCAAAATGAGTAAAAAAGATAAAAACACAAAGGTTGAAGATCCACAAGTTGAGGATCAAGCTACAACAACTGCAGAAGCAGAGGTAGAAGCACAAGATGAAAGGTCTCTAGAAGAGCAATTACAAGATCAATTGGTTGCTGAGAAGGATAAATTTATGCGTTTGTTCGCGGAATTTGAAAATTATAAAAAGCGAACAACAAAAGAGCGTATAGAATTATTTAAAACAGCTAGCCAAGATGTAATGGTTTCTATGTTACCAGTTTTAGATGATTTTGAACGTGCTTTAACGCATATTGAAGATGACAAAGAGGCTGAAGAATTAAGAAAAGGTGTATTATTAATTTACAATAAATTAGTAAATACGTTAGAGCAAAAAGGGTTGTCTAAAATTGAGGTAAGACAAGGTGATACTTTCAATGCAGATAATCACGAAGCGATTACGCAAATACCAGCACCAACAGACGATTTAAAAGGAAAAGTAATCGATGTTATTGAACCTGGTTATAAATTGGGAGATAAAGTGATTCGTTTTCCTAAAGTAGTTATTGGACAATAAAATTAGAATACGAGTTTCGATTTTAGTGAAACGAAGAATATAAAGTTGATGAAAGAAGATTATTACGAAGTATTAGGAATTAGTAAAGGTGCTACTGAGGCAGAAATAAAAAAAGCATATCGTAAGATGGCTTTAAAGTATCATCCTGACAAAAATCCGGATAACACAGAAGCTGAGGAGAAGTTTAAAAAAGCCGCTGAAGCTTATGAAATTCTAAGTAATGCAGATAAAAAAGCTCGTTACGATCAGTTTGGTCACCAAGCCTTTGATGGTAATGGTGGTGGAGGCTTCGGTGGAGGCGGAATGAATATGGACGACATCTTTAGTCAATTCGGAGATATTTTCGGAGGTGGCTTTGGAGGTGGAGGCGGATTCAGTGGCTTCGGTGGAGGCGGCAGACAACGTGTTGTAAAAGGAAGCAACTTACGTATTCGTGTAACGCTATCATTAGAAGACATTGCTAATGGTGTAGAAAAGAAGATAAAAGTAAAACGTAAAATCCAAGCACCAGGTACTACTTATAAAACATGTAGTACATGTAATGGAGCTGGCCAAGTAACACGTGTTACTAATACAATTTTAGGACGTATGCAGACTTCTGCAGCTTGTCCTACTTGTGGAGGAGCAGGTCAGACTATCGATAAAAAACCATCAGATGCAGATGCGCAAGGTTTAAAAGTTGCAGAAGAAACTGTAACCGTAAAAATACCAGCAGGTGTTGTAGATGGAATGCAGTTAAAAGTTACTGGTAAAGGAAACGATGCCCCAGGAAATGGAATTGCAGGTGATCTTTTGGTAGCTATACAAGAAGAAGAGCATGCAACCTTAAAAAGAGAAGGTGATAATTTACATTATGATATGTATGTTAGCTTGCCAGATGCTGTTTTAGGAAACTCAAAAGAAATTGATACAGTTACAGGAAAAGTGAGAATTAAAATAGAACCAGGCGTACAATCTGGTAAGATTTTAAGATTAAGAGGTAAAGGAATTCCAAGTATTAATGGTTACGGTAAAGGTGATTTGTTAGTGCATGTAAATGTTTGGACACCAAAGACTTTAAGTAAAAAACAAAAAGCGTTTTTTGAAAGTATGAAGGAAGATGAACATTTTGAACCTAAACCTGAAAGTTCTGACAAATCTTTTTTTGAAAAAGTAAAAGATATGTTTTCATAAAGCTGTTAATTTTAAGAAAAAAGAGTATATTTGAATTATCGCTAATGCTAATTAGCGATAATTTTTCTTTTTCATAGCAATTTTTTCCCATCCTTGTCTAACCATAAGGGTGGGTTTTGTTTTTAGATTAGTTTTTAAATATTACATAGATAAAGCACTGTTTTTTAATCAACAAACCACAATTTGTAGTATATTTCAATCCATACTTTTATTGAAATATAGAATTTTTAAATTTCAAACAAATAGTAAGCTTTAATTATTCATAATCTAGAACATTTAATATCTTTACGTCATATCCTAACCCTAAAACAAAGTTTTTATGAATGACTTATTAGTTGCTAATTCCGTATCTAAAAACTTCGGAAAATTTAAAGCACTTAATGAAGTATCTATCGCTGTACCAAAAGGTAGCATCTTTGGTTTGCTTGGTCCAAATGGTGCAGGTAAAACCACGTTAATACGTATTATTAACCAAATTACAATGCCAGATTCTGGTACTGTACACTTAGATGGTCAGCCATTAAAAGCAGAACATATTAGAGATATTGGTTATTTGCCAGAAGAGCGAGGTTTATATAAATCCATGAAGGTTGGAGAACAGTGTTTATACTTAGCGCAATTAAAAGGCTTGAGTAAAACTGAGGCTCGGAAACGTTTAAAATACTGGTTCGAAAAGTTAGAAATTGGCGATTGGTGGAATAAGAAAATACAGGAGTTAAGTAAAGGGCAGGCCCAAAAAATTCAATTTATAGTTACGGTATTACATCAGCCTAAATTATTAATTTTTGATGAACCATTTTCAGGCTTTGACCCTATAAATGCCAACTTAATAAAAGATGAAATTTTACAATTAAGGGAAGAAGGCGCAACCGTTATTTTTTCTACACACCGAATGGAATCTGTAGAGGAGTTGTGTGATCATATTGCCTTAATTCATAAATCTAACAAAATTTTAGACGGAAAGTTAAATGATATTAAACGTCAAAATAAAACGAATACCTTCCAAGTAGGATTAGAATCTTTAGATAAAGATAGAGTGTTTGCTGAAATTCAAGATAAATTTGAAGTACTTCCGGCAACTTTTAAAAACTTAAATGATGATATTAAGTTGAATATAAAACTTGGTGATCATACCTCGCCAAACGATTTGCTTTCATTTTTAACATCCAAAGCAGAAGTGCATCACTTTGTAGAAGTTATTCCTTCGGCTAGCGATATTTTTATTCAAACTATTAAAAATAATTAAAGATGAATCATTTACCATTAATTATAAAGCGAGAGTATTTCACAAAAGTGAAGAACAAGTCATTTGTAATAATGACCTTTTTGAGTCCATTGATAATGATTGCTCTAATTGCTGTTGTTGCTTATTTGTCTCAGTTGAATAATGACAAGCAACGAACAATTTCAATTTTAGATGAAACAGGTTATTTAAAAGATGTGTTTCAAAATACAGATAATACAACTTATACTAACTTAAGCGGCTTAGCGTTTGACGATGCTATTGCTTTGGTTAAAGAGAAAAATGATTACGGATTATTACATATATCTAAAGTAGATTCTCTAGATGTGTTTGCCGATAATGTTAAGTTTTATTCTGAAGATTCACCATCATTAAGCATAATGTCTGGTTTAGAGCAAAAAATTGAAAAGCGCTTAAGGGAAATGAAACTTCAAAAAGATGGTGTTACCATTGCTCAAATTGAAGCTTCTAAAACGAATATAGAAATTGAACAAGAAAGTTTTGAAGGTGAAAAGAGTTCTAAAATAGATAATGTTGTGAAACTTGCGTTTGGTGGTGCAGCAGGTTATTTGCTTTTTATGTTTATCATTATTTATGGTAACATGATTATGCGTAGTGTTATTGAAGAAAAGACAAGTAGGATTATTGAGGTCATTATTTCATCAGTAAAGCCTATTCAGTTAATGATGGGGAAAATTATAGGAACTTCTTTAGCTGGTATTACGCAATTTGTTATTTGGGTGATTTTAGGAGGTGTATTAATGATGATTGTTTCTACAATTTTCGGAATTGATTTAACACAAGTTAAAACTCCACAACAAGAAATGGTGAATCAAGCCATACAAGCAGAAGGAGCACAAGCGATGGCAGAGAATTTAATTACTGCAATTGGTAATTTACCAATGACTAATTTAATTATAGCCTTTATGTTTTTCTTTATAGGTGGCTATTTATTGTATAGTTCATTGTATGCTGCTATTGGAGCGGCCGTTGATAATGAAACAGATACACAGCAATTTATGTTGCCAATTTTAATGCCGTTAATTTTGGCTGTATATGTAGGTGTATTTACGGTAATTGAAGATCCTCATGGAACAGTTTCAACAGTATTTTCATTTATACCATTAACGTCTCCTGTAGTGATGTTAATGCGTATTCCGTTTGGTGTACCGCTTTGGCAGCAAGGTTTATCTTTATTGTTACTAATAGGTACCTTTATTTTAGCCGTTTGGTTTGCAGCAAAAATCTATAGAGTAGGTATTTTAATGTATGGTAAAAAACCAACTTATAAGGAAATATTTAAATGGTTGAAATATTAATTAATGATTCAAGATTTAGATCATATTGAAGAGACTATTACTAATAGTGGTATATGGGAGTCAACTAAAAATTTCTTAGGGCTTCACATGGATATTGGTGAAGATATCAGTATTTCAATTCTAGATATTATAATCATTATTACTGTTATATTTTTAACATCAGTTGTATTAAGAATTGTTTTAAAAATAATAACAAGAAATCTTCCAACTGAGGATAAAGGTAAATTTAATGTGGTCTATGGCTACTTTAGATGGGTAATTTATCTCATTATATTCTTAATTACACTACATAATGTTGGTGTAAATGTTACAGCTGTTTTTGCGGCATCTGCAGCACTATTAATTGGTATTGGTTTAGCATTACAAACGTTATTTCAAGATATTATTTCGGGTGTTTTTATTTTAATAGATCAAACGGTACACGTTGGGGATATTATTGAAATTGATGGTAAAGTTGGGCGAGTAGAAGAAATAAAACTAAGAACTACAAGAGCAGTAACTATTGATAATAAGGTTTTGGTAATTCCTAATCATTTATATTTAGAAAATAGTCTTTATAATTGGACGCAAAATGGTTCAACTACACGAGAGAATGTTGAAGTTGGTGTAGCCTACGGAAGTGATGTTCAATTAGTAAGGAAGTTACTTTTACAAGCCGCAAGTACTAATGATAGCGTTCTTTCAGAACCAGAACCATCAGTTGTTTTTACTAATTTTGGAGAAAGTTCTTTAGATTTTAAACTTGTCTTTACATTATCAGATAGTTTTAAAGCGCAGTTTCCTAAAAGCGAAATACGCTTTGAGATTGACCGCCTTTTTAGAGAAAATAATGTTGCTATTCCGTTTCCGCAACGCGATATTCATATTATTAGAAAGTAATAAATTAGTTTTATGATTTTACGCTTATCAAAATGTTATACACTGCTAGTTCTACTAACACTAGGTTGTATTCATTTGGCGCAAGCTCAGTTAACGGATTTAGCACGTTTAGAGTATTCATTTATTCCCAGTAGTAAATCAGAGGATCAATACACAAGGTTAAGAGCTTCATTAAATTATCCAATAAAAATCAAAAACAAGGATTACTTAATAATTGGTGGAGAGTATAACAGAATTTTACTTAATCTCGAAGATGAATACTCATTTAACACGCATCAATTAAAAAAATTACATGTTATAGATTTTAGTTTGGGTTATACTTTTAAAACTAGTGAGAAATGGCGATTAGGTATACAAATTACACCAAGAATAGCGTCTACCTTAACAAGTAAATTAACCACTGACGATATGTTTTTGAATGGTGGTGTTTTTGCAATAAAAGACAGAAGAGATGCAAAGGATATAGATAAGCCTTATCGTTTGGTTTTGGGTCTTACTTATAATTCTACAACAGGTGTTCCATTTCCATTACCTTTTGTAAGTTATTTTAGACGTGTTAATGAAAAATGGTCTTATAGTATTGGCGTCCCAAAATCTAATGTAAAATACTTTTTTAATGAAAAGAGTATACTTCAAACATTTGCCGGACTTGATGGTTACTTTGCAAATATTCAACAACCTATAACTGTGAATGAGCAAGTTGCAGATAATATATCACTTTCTGTGGCTTTAGGAGGACTTGGGTACGAATATTGTTTTACAAAACATTTAATTGCTTATTCTTATATTGGTTACACGTTTTTACTTAGTAATCATTTAAGAGATGATAATAGAGATAATGTCTATAAACTAAATGATTTAAACGCTTTCTATTTTAGAAGTGGAATAAAATTTAAAATATAATTATGCCGAAAATATTAATAATAGAAGATGAAGCTGCAATCCGAAGAGTATTAGTTAAAATACTTTCTGAAGAAAATGATACCTACCAAGTAGAAGAAGCAGAAGATGGTTTGGTAGGAATTGAAAAGATTAAAAAAGATGATTATGATTTAGTTCTATGCGATATTAAAATGCCAAAAATGGATGGTGTAGAAGTTTTAGAAGCTGTAAAAAAGATAAAACCAGAAACTCCAATGGTTATGATTTCTGGACATGGCGATTTAGATACAGCTGTAAATACGATGCGTTTGGGTGCTTTTGATTATATATCTAAGCCGCCAGATTTAAATAGACTATTAAATACAGTACGTATTGCTTTAGATAGTAAAGAACTTGTTGTTGAAAATAAAAGACTAAAAAAGAAAGTCAGCAAGAACTATGAGATGATAGGTGAGAGCGATGGCATTGCTCGTATAAAAGATATGATTGATAAAGTAGCACAAACTGACGCTCGTGTTTTAATTACTGGTCCAAACGGAACAGGTAAAGAACTTGTAGCACATTGGTTACATCAAAAAAGTGAGCGTTCTAAAGGACCAATGATTGAGGTGAATTGTGCTGCGATTCCGAGTGAACTTATAGAAAGTGAATTATTCGGACACGTTAAAGGTGCATTTACATCTGCAGCAAAAGACAGAGCTGGTAAGTTTGAAGCGGCAAATGGAGGAACAATTTTTTTAGATGAAATTGGAGATATGAGTTTGTCTGCACAAGCCAAAGTATTACGTGCTTTGCAAGAAAGTAGAATTCAGCGTGTAGGAAGTGATAAGGATATCAAAGTAAATGTTAGAGTGGTTGCTGCGACAAATAAAAATCTTAAAAAGGAAATTGCAGATGGTAATTTTAGAGAAGATTTATACCACAGATTAGCTGTTATTTTAATCGAGGTTCCAGCTCTTAACGAAAGACGTGAAGATATTCCGTTATTAATTAACTACTTCGCAGAAAAGATATCTAATGAACAGGGTAACGCTAAAAAATCCTTTTCAGCAAAAGCGATAAAACTACTTCAAAACTACGATTGGACAGGTAACATTAGAGAGTTACGTAATGTTGTAGAACGTTTAATTATTTTAGGGGAAAAAGAGGTAAGCGAGAGCGATGTAAAAGCTTTTGCTTCTAAATAAATTATAAGCTATAGTTTTGACGTTCTGTCAATTAATGCTTCAAGCTATCTTTTGAGTGATAATAAATCGCGATAAAACGTTTGTTTTGTTCGATAAAGTGTATATTACTATTGTATTTAACCCTTAGTTTAATAGTAATGCCCCTAAATATTGTGATAGTCAAACCCTTATTCTTTTGTTTAAAAAATAGTCTTAAAATTTAAGTTTAGACAAGACGTAATTATCTGATTGCAACTTGTTTTATTGAATATATTTTTCCTAACTAGAGCCGCTAAATACCTATTTAGCGTTGCGTCTAAAATTACTTCATAAATACAATTAGTAGAGTAACGTTTGCATGTTATTAAGCATCTACATATGCCCATAATTTGGGTTGAAATGTTTATGGTTAGTATCCTGTGTGTATCGTGTGGATGACCTTGAAATATGGTTAAATCCATTCGTCGACACTTAAAAGTTATTCGTCATATCTCAAAGATGGTTCACCGAATTAATGAAATTCACCTCCTTATCACAAGTATCTTTGGGCTATAATTATCAGATTAAAGGTTAAAGTAAACGCTTATTATTTATGCAAACCCTTAATTAAAAATTTAAGTAAATCAAAAACCCCTAATGTTATGAATTTTAAATCCTTACTATTCTGTGCCTTGTTTGCAAGTTACAGTTTAATAATTTTTTCGCAATCACCTGGAGGTGTTGGTAAAACCGATATGTCAATGTGGGTGAGAGGTGATTTTGGTGTCAGTGATTCTGGTACCTTAAATTGGTCAGATGATAGTGGACTGAATAACCAACTTTATCAGTCAACTTCTAATGCTAAACCAACTCAAAGTAGTGCAATTAACTTTAATAGCACATTTACCTTTGATGGTTCGGATGACCGTTTTGCAATTTCTAATTTAAATTATACAGCAGGTCAGTCCATTAATAAGCTATACGGATTTGTTATTTATAAGACCGATTTTAATTCTACAAGTTATTCTGGTAACTGGTCTTTTATTGATTTTGATAGAAGTGAAACTTATAATTTCTATGTACATGGAGATGGTAGGTTGGCTATGTCTTATCAATCTGGTGAAACTCATGATTTAGTGGCTACAACAGCATCTAATGATAATTCAGCACATATAGGAACGTTCATTTTTAACAGCGATGAAACTAATGAATCTGTAATGCGATTAGATGGTAATGTAGATTATTCTGGTGATAATACTTCGAGTTCTATTTTAGCTAATAATGATAGATACGGTTTTGTAGGTGATGGCTCAGAAGCTGGAATAGAAAACGGAACTACAAATGGTTTTAATTATGATGGTGAAATAGCTGAAATAATTTTATATGAAGAAAATAGTTTAACAGCTGAAGAAATTCATAAAATAGAATCTTATTTAGCCGTAAAATATGGAATAACACTAAACCAAAGTATTGGCAGTTATGTAAATTCATCTAATACTGTAATCTGGGATAACATAACCTATTGGAATGATGTTGCTGGTGTTATAAATGATAGCAGTGTTGGTTCAATAAATCAAAAGGTTGGTCAATCTAACAATAACGATCAATTAATAATTGCTTCTAATAATGACTTTTCATCTTTAAATAATGATGCGGCAAGAACAGATTTACCATTAGGTTCATCCTTATTATTTGGTCATAATGATGATGATTTTGAAGCAGTTGATTTTGATCTAGCTAATGACGAATATATAATAGATAGACATTGGTATTTTCAAGAAGTTGGTGAAACTGGTGACGTTTATTTAGCAGTACCTAAATCTAATTTTAATAGTGACGATGTTGATTTAATAGTAAGTACTGATGATGTTTTTGATGGAGGTGATATAAGATATACATTAAATGAAGATGATACTCATTTTTATATCTCGTTAAATATTACTGATGGTGATTATATAACTTTTATAGAAAAAAATCCGGTTACTCCAGGAGGTGTTTTCGGGTCTAAATTATGGTATAAAGCAGATGCAGGTGTTGATGAAGCTAGTGGAAGTGTATCAACTATTTCTAATCAAGCAGCTAATAATTATAACTTATCACAATCAAGTACAGCAAGTCGTCCTTCAAATGCTAACTTAATGAATTACAATCCAACGTTTACGTTTGATGGAACAAATGATAGATTACCAATAGAAAATTTAAACTATTCGAGTACAGATAATTTAAATCAAGTTTATGTATGGACGGTTTATTCAACAACGTTTTCAGATGTATCTACCAATAACAATACTTACGATAATAGAAATTGGGGATTCTTAGATTTTGATAGAAGTGATTGGTTTAATACTTCTGTTGGAGGTGATGGTACTTTAGGTTTCTCTTACCACCCAACAAATTCAGATATAGTTGATGTAAAAGGAACAACTGTTACCAATACAGGAATACCACAACTTGGAGGTTATGTTTTTGATACAACAGAAGTTAATGAAACTTCAATAAGATTAAACGGAACCGAAGAAATTAGTGCAGATTTAACAGATGTCTCTTTAAATAGTTCTAATAGACGTTATGGTTATGTCGGTGATGGTTCTGAGGCAACTAGCTTTGATTCCGGAGGAAATAACATGTATTATTCTGGTGATATTTCAGAAATCATATATTTTGAGAATGTTACATTAGAAGCTTCTAAAATTGAAACTATAGAATCTTACTTAGCCTTAAAATATGGTATTACACTAAACCAAGCCATTACTCCAACAAGCTATTATGCTAGTAATTGGGATGGAGCAACAGGAGATATCTCTTGGGATGCTACTGAAAATAGTGGTTATAATAACAATATTGCAGGCATTGGTTTAGATACAAAAACAGGGTTAGATCAACGTGTTTCAAAATCTAGAAATGCTGATGCATTAATTGCGTTTGCACTAGATAATGATTTTGATGCGTCAAACACAGATTATTCAACAAGAAATACTGAGCATGCAGCTGATTTAAGTTTTATGACATGGGGAAATAATGATGACGCTATTCAATGGTCTTCATATGATTCTGAATCTTGCGATAAGCAAATATTAGATAGAGTTTGGCGTATAGATGAGACAGGTTCTGTTGGTACAGTATTTCTTTCAATTCCAGATTATAGTAGTACCTTAACAAGTAAATTACCTTCAAGTATTACAAATTTAAGTTTAATAATTAAACTTAGTGATGCAGATTTTACAATAGGAGCAACAGAGATACCATTGACATTAAATGGTACAAATTGGGAGTTACCAGCAGGTATTAATTTTGAGGATGGTGCATATTTTACAGTAGTATCTGAGCGACTTACAAAAACAGCTGTAGGCAGTGATTGGGATGTGTCAGAAAATTGGTTTCCAATTGGTGTGCCAACAGCTACAGATAATGTAATTATACCTAATGGAGTTACAATGACTATTGCAACTGCAAATGCAGAAGCTAATAATGTAAAGGTTGAAGCTGGTGCAGGTCTTTTAATTGACACAACAGCAGATTTAACGGCGAACTGTAAAGTTCTTTTAGAATCTATGTCTACAAGTTATTCAAGTTTAATTTTAGATGGTTCTATAATCGGTGATGTTGTTTATCAAAGACATGTTAACGAAGCAGCATCTTCTGGAAACGCTACAGCTTCTAACGATTTAATTAGTGCGCCATTAACTGGTCAAACATTTGGTGATTTTAGAGCCGCTAATTCTAATATACTTTCTGGTACAATAGGAGGAAGTCCAGCATTTTTATTTGGCCCCTTTGATACTAACTCATTTAGCTATATAAATTATGGGTCAAGTGATGATTCGTCAACATTAGATGCGGGTGTTGGTTATAGAACCGGTTCTACAGACAATGGAACTTATACATTTACTGGTAATGTAGAAACATCAACAGTAACTGTGCCAGTGGTTTCAAATGGAGATGTTTGGAATCTAATAGGTAATCCTTATCCATCTTATATTAGTGTACAAGAGTTTTTTAACGAGACCAGTAACATCGAAGCTATGAATAGTGGGTTTTATTTCGGAATTTATGGATATGATGGAACAGCACATGATGGATGGGTGATTTACAACCTAGCCAATACAACAGCGTCCACTTTAATTGCACCAGGACAAGGTTTCTTTGTAGCAACGGATCCCAATGAGTTAGGAAATATGACATTTACACCTCTAATGCGAAGTACTGGAAGTTCAGATGATTTTATTGCAGGAAGAAGTAGTTCTGCTCCATTAACTTTCCTAAAGTTAAAAGCGAGTACATTTAGTAATTCATATCATACTGATTTTTATTTTAATGCTAATTCTACTTTAGGATTAGATCATGGCTATGATTCTACAATATGGAATAATGAGACACCAAGTTTTTCTTTATACTCTAATTTAGTAGAAAATAATGAAGGAAAACCTATGGCAATTCAGTCTCTTAATGATGCTGATTTAGCTAATGTTACTATTCCTTTAGGTGTGCATGCAAATGCAGGTGAAGCTTTAATTTTTAATATAGACGAATCAACGCTGCCATCTGGTACGCAAGTTTATTTACAAGATACGCAGTTAAATACAACAACTTTATTAACAACATCTTATTACGTAATTACACCGAATTCTAATTTGAGCGGAACAGGTCGTTTTTATTTAAATATTGTAAGTAATGCATTGTCTTTAGAAACCGTAAAGCAAACCGAATTAGTACTCTATAATAACCCTAATTCTCAGGTATTAGTATTAAAAGGATTATTAGATATGGATGCTAAAATTTCTCTTTACGATATTCAAGGTCGATTAATTTCTTCTATAAACTTAGAGACAAATACGAGTACTCAAAATATTGAATTTAGCAATTTATCTTCTGGAGTATTTATCACTAAAATTGAAGGCGCAAATGTCTCTAAAGCACAGAAAGTAATTTTTAATAATTAAAGATATATATTATTGTAAACTAGGATTGATTTCTATTAATCGTGAAAAGGCTGACCTAGTGTCAGCCTTTTTTTTTGCTATATATAACGGTTTAAAAATGCCTAATTTAATCAGTTATGAGAGACGTTTATTGCAAAAGCTATAAATCTTCATTATATTTCAATGATTAAATAGACATATGAAAGATATCAAAATTGAAGATTTTAAAATCTCATCTCAAATTGAAATAAAAGATTTACCAACATTTATTGATTTAGGTATAAATAAAAAGAAAATTGAACGCGAATTGCGTACCGTAAGCGAGAATTTAGCAGACATTCAAAACAAAATGTATGCACACGGTAAATATGCTGTTTTAATGTGTATACAAGGTATGGATACAGCAGGTAAAGACAGTTTAATACGTGAAGTTTTTAAAGAGTTTAACGTTAGAGGAATTGTAGCGCATAGTTTTAAGAAACCAACGGATTTAGAGTTAAAACATGATTACCTTTGGAGACATGTTAACGCATTGCCTGCGAGAGGGAAATTTGGAATATTCAACAGAACGCATTACGAAAATGTACTAGTTACAAGAGTGCATCCGGAATATCTAATGTATGAGAATATGCCAAACGTAAATAGTTTGGATGATATTAATGCTGATTTTTGGGACAGACGATTCAACGAAATCAATAATTTTGAAAAACATATTGCAGATAATGGAACTATCGTTTTTAAATTTTTCTTGAATATCTCTAAAGATGAACAAAAAAACAGATTACTTCGAAGATTAAATAAACCAGAAAAAAACTGGAAATTCTCTCCAGATGATTTAGATGAACGCAAATGTTGGGAGGATTATCAAACCTATTATGAAGACGCTTTAAACAGAACTTCAAAAGAACATGCACCATGGTTCAATATTCCAGCTGATGATAAACCAACAGCAAGATATATAGTGGCTAAGATTCTATACGATACTTTAAAAACTTATACAGATATCAAAGAGTCAGAATTGCCTGCTAAGCAAAAAGCGAATATAGATTCTTATATCGCTGAATTAGAAAATGAATAATTCATAATAAAGACCTAACATAATTTTTCAATTTTGGGTTAAGCTCAATTGATAATGTAAATAATTATTGTAAAAAAGTAAATTCAATAAATTATAAAGTAGATAACTTTAGCGATGAAGTTAAAATGAGGTTTTATATTTAAGACTTAAAACTAATTTATGCGTTTCTTCTTTCTCTCTATCATTTTTGTAACATTGAGTTGGTCAAAATTTTCTGCCCAAGAGAAGAATGAGTTGTTATTCAGAATTGTAAATTCAGAATCAAGCCAACCTGTTGCTTACGCTACAATTAAATTTACTAAGAGTAATAATGGTACAATTGCTAATATTCTTGGTGATTTTAGAATACCAATTCACTATAAAAAAGACAGTGAGACACTTAATATCAGTTGTATAGGTTATTATTCGAAAAAAGTAGACTTGAGCTTATTAACCTCAAAGCCTTATCATATTATTTATCTATTTCCTAAAACAGAAGCGCTTAGTGAGGTCGTATTAAGTGTTGAAAAAACTAAAGAATTATCTACAAGACAAATAGTAAAGAAGGCTATTGAAAATATTAAAATTAATTATCCAGTTGATCCTTTTTCATATATAGCATATTATAGAGATTATCAATTTGCAGATGAAGAATATATTAATTTAAATGAAGGAATTGTTGAGGTTTTTGATCAAGGGTTTACAAGTCATAAAATTAGTGACTCATTAAATGCCACGTCATTATATAGTTATAAATTAAATACAGATTTTAAACAAGATTCTTTAATAAGTAATTCTATCTATAATGGAGCAAAACAAATTAAAGATGGCAAAATGGGAAGTGGTATTGGTAATGAGTTAACTTTATTAAATATACATAATCCAATAAGGAACTTTAATACAGGTAGCTTTTCTTTTGTTTATATTTTTGAAAAAGATTTTATTAAAAATCACAGTTTTAAAAATAAGGGTATTGTTTATTTGGATGATGAAGAACTATACAAAATAGCTTTTGTAGCAAAGAAAGAAATTACTGGTTTTGCTTATAATGCAACAGGCTATATTTATATCGCTAGGTCTGATTTTGCTATACATCAATTTGAGTATAATTTGTATTCTAATAGTCCGAGAAAATTAATATTTACGTTAGATGTTGAATATAACCAAAGAGAAAATGGTAAAATGTATCTTAACTATATAACTTTTAATAACAATTTTTTTATTACAGAAAATGATGCATTACAAGTTGAAAATTATTATTACAATAAAGAAAATAGTAGTTTATATATTGAATTTAATAGACCAATAGATTTAAAATCAATTGAAAAATTAAATAATATTAAAATTTCTTTTAATGATAAGAAATTAACGATACTAAAGATAAATGCCATTAATGGCAAAACCATAGAATTGAAGTTTAAAAGGGAAGATTCCGATTTCCTAAACCAACAAAACGTCTCAAATCTAGCGTTGTTTAGTTTAAAATTTAAAAATTATAAAGACGAGATTGGCTTTGGTATGGGGAAATCTAAAGTAGAAGGTTATCAATTTAGAGAGCTTTTTGTTCAGCGTGTATTTCTAAATAGTGAATATAACTCTAAATTGAAATATATAAAAAAAGGAGAGTCACTTAGAAATGCGCCTTTAAACAATGCAGATATAACAGATTATTGGTTAAACTCACCTCTAATGAAAACTGAATAAAACACACTTAATTAAAAACTATTTGTTTCAGTATTCCTTGGTTTTCCATATTCAACTTTATAGATTTTTACCAAAGCCATAAACATACTTACTAGTAATGGCCCAAAAATTAATCCTATAAATCCAAAAAGAGGAACACCAACAATTACACCAATTAGTGTTACCAGTGGATGAACATTGTCTAGTTTCTTTAAGACTAGCAGTCGTATTAGGTTGTCGGTTGAACCTACTACAACAAAACCATAGATTAAAATTCCCCAAGCTTGAAAAGAATCACCAGAAGATAGGGCTAAAATAAATAAAGGTAAAATCCCAACTAACGTACCAACAAACGGAATCATAGATCCAATTGTAACAATTACAAACCAAAATAAAGGCTCTTCAATACCAAAAATTAAAAAACCAATTAAAGCGATAAGACCTTGGGCTACTGCAACTAGAGGTATACCTATTGCGTTAGATTTTACCATCGTTTGTACTTCATGCCCTATTTCGTTGATATTATCATTATCCATAGGAATATAATCTCTCAATGACTGTCTTAATTCTTGTCGGTTAGTTAACATAAAATAAAGCATAAAATACATTAAGCCAATTGCAATAAATAAGTTAAATGTATTGCCAGCCATGCTTTGTGCACCGTCAGATAGCCAAGAGGTTATAGATTCTGTATCTACTTGAGAGTTGATATCAATACCTGTCTTAAATTTTATTTTCCCTACTTGGTCTTTAAAAGCATCAATCACTTTTTCACTATTACCAGCAACATCAGAAATTTTGTTACCAAGCATAATTCCAAAGCCAGTAAGAGGTACCATAACTATTACAAAAGAACCTAACATTAATGTTAATGCAGCTAAACTAGATTTCCATTTGTACCGATTAACTAAGTGTCTCATTGGTTTCCTTAGTAGAATATAAAATGTAATTGCGCCTAAAACACCGCTCAAATAAGGTAACATTTCACTAAAAATTAAACTTCCTATCAGTAAGATTAATAGTAAAACGAATATTTGTCGGATAATTTTAGGCGCAATTTGTGTCATAATAGTATCTTTTAGATGCATTCAAAAGTAAATGTAATCAAATACTATACGTACTTCAATCAATTAAAAGATTAACGTAGTTGCTATAAATCAGTCTTAAATTAGAAATTTACTTCTACCTGATTATGTAATATATCTTCAAAAACTTCGCGCTTTCTAATTAAATGAGCCTTTCCTTTATACAGTAAAACTTCGGCAGGTCTGTATCTAGAGTTATAGTTACTGGCCATAGAGTAGCAATAAGCGCCAGCATTTTTAAAACAAAGAATGTCACCTTCCTTTATTTCTGAGATTCGTCTATTATTTGCAAACGTATCAGTTTCGCAAATGTAACCAACTACAGAATAAAAGCGTTCGCGTCCTTTTGGGTTAGAGATGTTTACAATATCGTGCTGAGAACCATATAGCATTGGTCTAATTAAATGATTGAAACCAGAGTCTATTGAGGCAAAAACAGTTGAGGTCGTTTGCTTAACTACATTTACCTTTGCTAAAAACACACCAGCTTCACTTACCAAGAATTTTCCTGGTTCAAATGCTAAAGTCAAATCTTTACCATAGTCTTTACAAAATTCGTTAAAACGCTTCGATAGTTTTTCGCCTAACTCTTCAATATTAGTTTCGATATCGCCTGCTTTGTATGGTACTTTAAAACCAGAACCGAAATCTATGAATTCAAGGTTTTTAAAGTTTTTAGCCGTATCAAATAGAATTTCACTTGCATATAAAAACACATCAATATCTAAAATATCACTTCCTGTGTGCATGTGAATACCGTTAATATTCATTTTTGTATTCTCTACAATACGAAGTAAAAGTGGAATCTGATGAATGGAAATTCCGAATTTACTATCAATATGTCCAACAGAGATATTAGTATTTCCGCCAGCCATAACATGAGGGTTAATACGAATGCAAACTGGTATTTTAGGATGTTTAGTTCCAAATTGTTCTAAAATGGAAAGGTTATCTATATTAATCTGAACCCCTAATTTAGCGGCTTTCTCAATTTCTTCAAGGGACACACCATTTGGAGTAAATATGATATTTTCTGGTTTAAAACCAGCTTTAATACCCAATTGAACTTCTTGTATTGAAACGGTATCGATTCCAGAACCTAATTTATTAAACAATTTTAAAATAGATATATTAGACAATGCCTTTACAGCATAGTTTAATCTTAATTGTTTAACCTTACCAAATGCTTTTGTTAATCGTTTATATTGAAATTCAATTTTTTCAGCATCATAAACATACACAGGGCTTCCAAAATCTTTAGCAATTTTTAATAAGGTATTCTCTTTCATGTTTTTTTAAATTCTTAAAGTTCAATTTATTTGAAGTGTCGAAAATAGAATGAATCCTTATAATAAACATGAAAATATAAAAATATTCCTATTTTTACACATAATGTTAAATAATTAACAAAATGAAAACCATTGCTTCTTGTGTTCAAGAGATTATTGTAGCAAGTCCTTTTTTAGAAGAAGGTTTGTCTCGTCAGATTATAAATTTTTCTGCTTTAGCAAAAGATTTAAATGAGCCAATTTCTAAAATGTTACGCAAACCTGTTAAAGAAGGTGCGATTATGATGGCTTTACGTCGCTATCAGCAACCTATAAATCTTGAAAATTCTAAGAGTTTAAAAAAAGCTTTTGAACAATTAGGAGATATTACGGTACGGTCTAATTTAAGTGATTTTACATTTCAGAATTCAAAAACTTTAATAGATAGCCATTCTCAAATTCTAGATAAAATAAGTAGTAATCATCAAATATTCTATGCGTTTACGCGTGGTATGTTTGAGAGTAATATAATTATTTCTACATCAGAAAAAGATAGTATTCTCAAGGCTTTTAAAAATGAAACTCAAATAGGATTGCAAGAAAAACTGTCTGCCATTAGTATCTATTTACCTAAAGGGAATTCTAAAATTGTAGGTTTATACTATCAAATATTTAAGCGTTTAGCTTGGGAAAACATTACACTATACGAAGTGGTTTCTACTACTAACGAATTTACAATAGTAGTTGAAGACTATTTGGTAGATAAAGCATTTTCTGCTATAAAGCGATTAATTGATTAAAAACATATTGAGAGGCGTAAAATTGAGAAGATATAAATCAATAATAAAAACAATTGGTAGAAACTATTAGTATGCTTATTTTTGTTCGACCAATAAATTTCTGATTAAAAATGAATTTACACGAATATCAAGGAAAAGAATTATTAAGCAGTTTTGGAGTACGAATCCAACGCGGAATTGTAGCTCATAGTGCTAAAGAAGCTGTAGATGCAGCAAAGCAATTAACAGCCGAAACAGCAACGGGATGGCATGTTATAAAAGCACAGGTTCATGCAGGTGGACGTGGAAAAGGTGGAGGAGTAAAATTAGCCAAAAACCTTAAAGAAGTTGAAGAAATTGCAGGACAAATCATAGGAATGGATTTGGTAACGCCTCAAACTTCTGCAGAAGGTAAGCGTGTTCATCAAGTTTTAGTTGCTGAGGATGTTTATTATCCAGGTGAAAATGAGCCAAATGAATATTATATGTCTGTGTTGTTAAATCGTGCTACAGGTAGAAACATGATTGTATATTCTACAGAAGGAGGAATGGACATTGAAACTGTTGCAGAGGAAACTCCAGAATTAATACATAATGAAGAAATAGACCCTTCAACTGGTATATTACCTTTTCAAGCACGTCGTATAGCCTTTAACTTAGGTTTGTCAGGTACTGCTTTTAAAGAAATGACAAAATTCGTTACAGCTTTATATACAGCTTACGATAAGTCTGATGCGTCTTTATTCGAAATCAACCCGGTTTTAAAAACTAGTGATAGTAAAATAATGGCAGTTGATGCTAAAGTAACTTTAGATGCAAACGCACTATATAGACATAGAGACTTAGCTGAATTACGTGACTTACGTGAAGAAAACCCAATTGAAGTTGAAGCAGGTGCTTTAGGTTTAAACTATGTAGACTTAGACGGTAACGTTGGTTGTATGGTAAATGGTGCTGGTTTAGCAATGGCTACTATGGATTTAATTAAGCAAGCAGGTGGTGAGCCAGCTAACTTTTTAGATGTTGGTGGTACTGCAGATGCAGCTAGAGTAGAAGCAGCTTTTAAAATCATATTGAAAGATCCTGCTGTAAAAGCAATCTTAATTAATATTTTTGGTGGTATTGTAAGATGTGATCGTGTTGCACAAGGTGTTATTGATGCTTATAAAAACATGGGTAACATTTCTGTACCAATCATTGTACGTTTACAAGGAACAAATGCAGACATCGCAAAAGAATTAATTGATAATTCTGGTCTAGATGTAATGAGTGCAACTGAATTCCAAGAAGCAGCTGATAAGGTTCAAGAAGTATTGAATAAGTAATTTTTTCTAATAGGTTTCTAAAACCTTATAGACATATTTATATAAATAAAAAGGTTCTCAATTTTGAGAACCTTTTTTTATGTCTTGTTTCTTTTTCTCTCCTTTCTTAGGCATCGGTCCTCGTAAATGAATAATTAACCCATTAAGGAAGTTTCTAAGAATCTGATCACCACATTCCATATATTTAGGATGGTCTTCATTTCTAAACATAGCATTCAGTTCACTTTTAGAAATTCTGAAATCTACCAATTCTAAGATTTTTACAATATCATCGTCTCTTAGCTTGTGCGCTACTCTTAGCTTTTTAAATATGTCGTTATTTGTCATAATAGATTTTTTTATTCTTTTGAAAAATAGAGTTCGTTATTATTATTTGTTATTCAGCCATTGATATGCATTTGCGAAATTAGAAGACCAAAGTTTCTCGTTGTGTTTTCCACCATTAATAATATGACTTTCATATTGTGTTTGTTTCACACCCTTAGTTTCTAATAGTTTTAGCATTTCTTCTAATCTAGGAATCATAGTTTCACTTTCATCAGTACCTGCTAAAAAGTAAAATTTAGAAGTTTTAGGTATGTCAATAGTTTTTACTAAATCGAAAATCTCTGGGTTTATCCAAAAAGCAGGAGAGAAAACACCTGCTTTTCCAAACGTTTCAGGATATTTTATTACTGCATAAAAAGACATTAATCCACCTAAGGAAGAACCAATAATTGAGGTGTGTTCAGCTTCTGTTTTTGTTTTATACGTGGTATCAATATGAGGTTTTAAAGTATTTTTTATAAAATTTAAATAGTCATTACCTTTTCCTCCACCATGTTTGTTGTGTGTATATGGTGTAAGTTCATCAATGCGTTTTTCATTGCCATGCTCAATACCAATTATTATACTTTGCTGGCTTGATAATGTATCCATGTATTCGTCAATTTCCCATTCACCAACATACGAGGTTTCAGCATCAAATAAATTTTGAGCGTCATGCATGTAAATTACAGGATATTCTTTTTGTGTGTTTTCGTAATTTAATGGTAAATAGACCCAAATAGTTTTTATTGTATCTAGTTGTGGAGCAGCAATGGTAAATTTGCTAATCTGCTTAGAGGCAGTGGTTTGTGCTATTGTTGTGGCTGTTGTAAATGCTAATATTAATAAATATAGATGCTTGATTTTCATGCTAAAATAGAATGAATGAATTGATAAACGTTATTATTTGTCGACCAAGTACATTTAATTTTTCGACAAGATACATTATATCAACGACAATAAAATAAACAACCTTATTAACTTTACAATGTAAATTAATTCCCCTTGACCATGATTAATCGCGCTGAAAAATTGAGCTTATTATCTGAGATGATAGCTTTTGCTCAAACAGATGAAAACATAAAATCTATTGAATATAATTTCTTATTCAGTATTGCTAAACAATTAGATATTTCTAAATCAGATTTTGAATATCTCTTTGAGCACCCGGTTACTTATGTTCATTTAAAATCTCATAGCGAACGTATTGTACAATTTCATAGATTAGTATTACTTATGAATTTAGATCATAAAGTCGCTCCGAGGCAACTAGTGAAAATTCATAACTTTGGATTAAGAATGGGATTAAGCCATGAGTCTATTAATAGAGTATTGGATTTAATGGATAGCTTTCCAAATAAAATAGTACCGCCAGATTTTTTAATTGATATTTTTAAAGTTCAATATAATTAGTCTGTTCACTATTAGTATTAAACTGTAATCTAAAATATATATTTTTCTTTTAAACCTTTAATTTTTCGAGCTTACTTTGGTAAGCTGTGATTTCATCTCTAAAACGAGCGGCTTCTAAAAAGTCTAAAGCTTTTGCTGCTTGTTCCATTAATTTACGTCGTTCTCTAATTTTCTTTTCTAGTTCTCCCTTAGATAGATATTCGCTTTCTGGTTCTGCAGCTATTTGTGCATCTAATTCGGTTCGGTAAGTACTCACAGAATTTTTAGATAAAGCACTATCTAAACTCTTATTTAAAGCAGTAGGTACCAAATTATGTTTGGTATTATAGGCTATTTGTTTTTCTCTGCGATATTCCGTTTCGTCAATTGTTTTTTGCATACTTTTTGTAATCTTATCAGCATACATAATGGCTTTACCATTTAAATTTCTAGCAGCTCTACCAACAGTTTGCGTTAACGAACGTGCTGAACGTAAAAAGCCTTCCTTGTCAGCATCTAATATTGCAACTAGTGAAACTTCAGGTAAATCTAAACCTTCACGTAGTAAATTTACACCAACCAAAACATCAAAAACACCTTTTCTTAAATCTTGCATAATTTCAACACGCTCTAAGGTATCTACATCACTATGAATGTATCTGGTTCTTACTGATATTCTGGTTAAATATTTTGTTAGTTCTTCGGCCATTCTCTTTGTAAGCGTTGTTACTAAAGTACGTTCATCTTTTTCTACACGGATTTGAATTTCTTCAATTAAATCATCAATCTGATTTAAGCTTGGACGTACCTCAATAATTGGATCTAATAAACCTGTAGGTCTAATAACTTGCTCAACATAAACACCATCAGTTTTTTCCATTTCGTAATCTGCAGGTGTTGCCGAAACATAGATGACTTGGTTTTGTAGTGCTTCAAATTCTTCAAACTTTAATGGTCTATTATCCATTGCAGCTGGCAGACGGAAACCGTAATCTACCAAATTCACCTTTCGGCTTCTGTCGCCTCCATACATGGCATGGACTTGAGAAATTGTTACGTGACTTTCATCTACAACCATTAAAAAATCATCAGGAAAATAATCTAACAAACAGAAAGGTCTTGTGCCTGGGGCTCTTCCGTCTAAATATCTAGAGTAGTTTTCAATTCCGGAGCAATAACCCAATTCTCGAATCATCTCTAAATCGAATTCTGTACGCTCTTTTAATCGTTTGGCTTCAAGATGTTTTCCTATTTCTTTAAAATAATCGTATTGTTTAACTAAATCATCTTGAATATCTTTAATCGCACCATTCAATACATCAGGAGATGTCACAAACATATTTGCAGGATAGATATTAAGACGGTCGTAACGTTCTATAACTTCATTTGATCTAGAGTCGAAGGCTTCAATTTCTTCAATTTCATCGCCAAAAAAGTGAATTCTAAAAGCGTTATCTGAATATCCAGGAAATACATCAACTGTATCACCTTTAATTCTGAAATTTCCGTTTTTAAATTCAGCTTCAGTTCTAGAATACAAGCTTTGTACTAATTGATGAAGTAATTTAGTTCGTGAAATAACTTGATCGCGTTCAATTGAAATTACATTTTTCTGAAATTCCACAGGATTTCCAATACCATATAAACAAGATACGGAAGCGATAACGATGACATCACGTCTTCCTGACAATAGGGAAGAGGTTGTGCTGAGTCGCATTTTCTCAATTTCTTCGTTTATAGATAAATCCTTTTCTATATAAACACCAGAAACAGGAATATAGGCTTCAGGTTGGTAGTAGTCGTAATAAGATACAAAATACTCCACAGCATTTTCTGGGAAGAATTGTTTAAACTCAGAATATAGTTGAGCTGCTAAAGTTTTGTTATGAGCCAAAACCAAAGTTGGTCGTTGTACTTCTTCAATAACGTTAGCAACGGTAAAGGTTTTACCAGATCCTGTAACACCCAAAAGAGTTTGGTATTTTTCGTTATCAGTAATGCCTTTAGCAAGTTTTTTTATGGCTTGTGGCTGGTCACCTGTAGGTTTGAATTCTGACTCAATTTTAAATCGCATTTTACAAAGTTACGAATAAGATTAACGCAACCCAATTAACGCCTCAAAGCAAAATGACCAGTATAAGTTGTACCATCAATAAAATTAGCGACATACCAATAATCATCACTAGGTTGTTGTTTTCCTTCTAGTTGACCATCCCAACCATCAAAATAATTAGTTTGCTGAGATATTAATTTACCATATCTATTATAGATTTCAATAGATGTTATTTGTTGAAATTGTTCTTCTGTGCCAGAAACCTTCCAAATTGGATTGTCATCATCTCCATTCGGAGTAAAGAATTTTGGAAATCCTAATACAGAAATAATCTCTTCAATAGTTCCGCAGCCATTTTTATCTCTGATATAAATAGTATGAAATCCTTGGGTGATATTTGTAAATTCAAAATTATCTCGATAGATACCATCTTCATCATCTATTGCAATTTCGTAATCACCTTCACCTGAAATTTCAATTGTCACCACATTATTAGGTGTAATACCTACATTGTTTACACTTTCTATAGTTGCCAATGCTGATGGTAAAACAGTAATTGTTCTGCTAGATGAACAACCATTTGGGTCAGTTACTATTACAGTGTAACTACCAGCTTCTATAACCTCATAAAACAAAGTGTTTATTGCTGTTGTGGTTCCATTAAACTGCCATTCGTAATAATAATTATTAGGTAGGTCATTTAGTACACCTCCAAAAATAGTTAATGGTTCTTGTAAGCCATTTATACAATAAACTAATGTTTCATTTGCTTCTAATAAAGGTGTGTAAAGCACATTTAGGTTTACTGTAGAAATACTAAAACATTGATTATTGCTACTTACTTTTACGTAAAGCGTTTGCGAATTTACTATGGTATTTACAAAAGAGCTCGATAGTGGATTAGTCTCAAAAAAAGCATCATCTTCTGTTTCAAAATAATTTACTATTGCATCCGTTGGAATTTGGTCTAGAATTGAAGTTTCGATCTCAGATAAATCAAACGTAGCAAAGCCATCTACTATAGCACCATCACATCCTTTTAAATCAGGAATATTAATAATGTTATTTGAAGTTTGTAATTCTAACGCTGCAATATCAGTACAGTTAGCGGTATTTTTAACTCTTGCAAAAACAGTTTGAAAAGGCGTGGTATTTTCGAATGATTGAGGATTTGTAATAGGATTTAAATTGTTTATGGCATCTGCTTCTGACAAGAAAAAATTATCAATAAACAAATTTTGATTCTGAATGGTTAAATCGCTAATTGCATTAAATAAATTATAAGTTGTTAAACCATCTTGATTAAGGTCGCATTCTACTAGAATTGAATCTGAAACAACAGGTAAAAGCGCATATTCTACAGTAGCTTCTCCATAGGCAATGCAACCATCAGCTAAAAGAACTTCAACTTTATAATTACCAGCTTCAGTTACTGTATAAATTCCACAATCTGTACAACCAGCTGGATCTGATTGTACTAAAATATCATCTTTATACCAATTGTAGGCATTTGGTCCTTCTTGGTAAGCATTTAGTATTGCAGATTCACCTTCGCAAAGTGCATTAGCCGTAGCAATTAGTCTATTTGGTCCAATATCTGAAGATAATTCAAAACTACCAGCTTCTAAAAAAACTGCAGAATCATATCTGTAATTAAATTCATCCGCAATCACCAGTTTTACTTGATAGGTTTCATACGGAATGACATTAGCGGTAGCTGTTAATACATCGGTCTGACCATTAAAATTAATTGGCGCGGTAGAATCATTGAAACTTCCAAAATAAGTTTCATTTTCTGGAGGACAACTGCCAGGAACTCCTGGAGTCACTGTTGTTACTTTTACAGGTATGTTTGTGTTAGGTACAATAGCGATATTACTGTATTGATCTTGACTACCTGAGCGTCTTATTAAAAACCCAAATAAATCTGAAAATTGACAGGTATTAGCATTGTTTTCTTGATATTCTTCCGAAGCAAAAATATAGTTGAAACTTACTTGTGATGCTACAGAGGTGAATTCAAATTCTAATATAGTAGCGTTAATAGTACCAGACTCGCTTAGAACATATTCTAAATCTGCATCACCAACCCAATCGGTTGCGTTGTCATCGCTGAGACTCGCGTTTGGACCAGGAACATTGTTGAGTCTTCCTGTACTTAATATAATACCGCTTTGAAAAGGAAAAGTGGTGCCTGTAGCATCAAAATATCCATAGCTTTGGTCTATACCTCCAAAATCTCCACCAACCACGCTAGTAACGTTAATGTTATTTATACAATCGCTATCTATTAAAATATTTTCTACCAATTGTTGTGGTGTGTAGTTTTGGCTATCTACCGTAATATTCTGAGCGTTTGTAAACATAAAGAAGAATGTACAAACTAAAAATAATATGCTTTGTTTCATTTTTAAACTTAAGGGAAAGCAAAGATAAACAACTCACTTATTCTGAAATTATAAAAGATGTTAAACGTACAAAGTTAACGTCGTAGTGCAAAGTGCCCTAAAATCTTAAATGATTTGCCATTTTGTTGAATTATCGCAGTGAACCAATAGTCGCTAGCAGGCATGTTTTGTCCATTGTAGGTTCCGTCCCAACC
>NZ_CANLYI010000001.1 GCF_947495255.1 uncultured Winogradskyella sp. | reverse complement strand
AAAGAAATGCAAAGAATGCCAAGATTATTCCTATAATAATTATCATTCGGATTTTCATTTTCTAATTGGCTACAACGGTTAGTATATGAAAAGTAGGCGATTTCGAAGCACGAAACTTTCGGTTAAGCACAAACTTTGATACAAGCCAAAAGCCTTTATATTACTACTATTCCGCCTATTTTTTATATACATTGTTAGCCACTGGCTTTTTTTATTAATCTCTCATATTCCCAATGTAATCTGTTCCTTTACATTGTGATAAATCAAAGATGCTTTTATGCATTCTTTTAATTCCAATTCAGGGATTTTCTGGTTTAATTGAAAGACGATTGCTCGTTTCCCCTCGTATTGAAATTTGTGGTCAAAAACCAACCTGAAGGTATCAACTAATCTACTCGTGCATTGGAAATACATTGCATATTGGTCAGGTGTTTTTTCTTTCCAATCCATTCGTAAAGTGCTTCCGTTTTTGGTAACAAAACTGGGTTCTCCCCATTTCAAAGTTTCTTCCAAAACAGTCACTCCTTCGGTTTCTTCGGCTGTTTCAATTACCAATTCCCTCAGATGTTGCAATTTATCCCGAACAAAGTCGGGATAATTCGCAAAAACTCCATTTACTTTTGGGTCTGTCTTTAAGGTTAGTTTACCCATTAGTTTCTTGTTTTATACCTACATAGAAATCTACTTCCGCATCAGAAGGATTTTGTGCTTTTTCACCGAAAATTTCAAAATCGGCATCAAAGGTTCTGTCCAATTCCATCTCAAAGATTTTCGACCATTGGTTAACGACCAATCCTTGCATTAAGTCTCCTTTTGCAGTTGTCTTGGTGTATGTTCCTCCACTAAATGATTGACCGACCATTCCGCTGGGAATGTTGTCCAAATTTTCAACTTTGCAACCAAGTATTGCCGTATACGGTTTTGTATGGTCACTTTCGTAGTCCGTATAAAGTGAATAAATTTCATTATCAACTTTATTAGGGATTTTGTCTAAAATACTCTCGGACATAAACTTACCCCAAAGTTCAGCAATTTCTTTACTTGCCTGTCCGTTCTCGTTTGTCGTTCTAATCGAGATTCCGATAATGTTAAAAGGTTCAATTTTTACTGTTTGCATTCTTTTAAATTTTATGATTTACTGCAAAAGTAGATTGACCTTGTGCCAAAGGTGTGTCAGGGGTGTTCTTATATTTTTCACTACATTTTTCAAGGTATTCTTGCAAAGTCATTTTATGTGGTTCAAAGTGACTACCCAAGATTTCTATTTTTTGGATACAATCAAGACGAAACGCTCTAAAGTCATTTCTTAATTTACAAAAGGCGATTAGTATCCAATTGTCCTGTGTAGTGTAAAGTGCAAACGGTTCAATTTTTCTTTGACTTTGCTTGTTTTCCAATGACAGGTAATCAATTTTTATTGTTTGATAATTTGATATAGTCGATTGAAGTTGTATCAGATATTTGCTTGTTTTTTCATTCTCACGATTATTGCGTACCTGTATTCTGTTAGTCAGCAGTTCCGCCTTTTCTTTTTGGGCGTAGTTTAAAACTGACTTGATTTTTGTCACAGCACTTTCGTATTGTTCGGTCAAAGATTGGTCTTTATTCTTTCTGATTAGTTGTTCTGCTGTTATCAAGGCGTTCGCTTCGCCTTGGGTAAACATCACTGGCGGAAGTTTATAACCTTCCATAATGGAATAACCTTTTCCTTCTTCCGTCACGATTGGAATTCCTGACTTCTCAAGAGTTCGGATGTCTCGATAAACCGTTCTGATACTTACATTATGTTTTTCGGCAATATCCTTTGCGGTTACAATCTTTTTCGATTGTAATTGGGTTAGGATTGCTGTTAATCTTGCAAGTCTGGGTTTTTCTTTGTCCATTTGGTTTTTTCAGCTTGTGGCTAACACTTATATATACGCAAGTGCTCCATCAAATGTAATAAAAATAATTTAATGATGAATCATTGTAATAACCTTTATTACAGGGATTTATTGCTGTGCGTATTTAGAATATCATTATACAATATATTACTGTTTCTTGAATAATTGATATATAAAATACGCATAGTACTGTTTGAGTTTTAAACACGTACAATCAATTACAAACGAATGTAAGTAATTAAATACCGATTAACATTTGCAAGCCTCCACATCTTTGCAGTGTCGAAACATTAGAACTCGATAGTATTAACTGTTTAACCATTAAATTTAGAAATTATGAACACACTTAAAAACAAAGTACAGTTGATTGGTAACTTAGGTAATGACCCAGAAATCACCAATTTTGAATCAGGAAAAATCTTAGCTAAATTTTCTATTGCTACAAACGATAGTTATAAAAACGCACAAGGGGAAAAAATTACAGATACACAATGGCACAATGTGGTAGCTTGGGGAAAAACAGCCCAGATTATTGAAAAATTTATTACTAAAGGAAAAGAAATAGCGATAGAAGGGAAGTTAACAACGAGATCTTGGGAAGATAAAGAAGGTATGAAACGTTATACAACAGAAGTGGTTTGTAATGAGCTCTTAATGTTAGGGAAATAAAATATAGTTAAGATTATATAATAAAAAAGAGCAACCCATAGGATTGCTCTTTTTTATTATATAAAATACAAGTTTTAAGTTGTAAAACGTATTGTTTACTCTACTGTTAACGTGTATTGAGGTGTTTCATTTAAGGGACAGAAATACACGTATTCTCCTTTAGTTAAAGTCGTTACATTACTGGTTTCTGTAGTGTTATTTTCTACAACTTTAGTAACATAAGCCGTTTTAATATGGTTTTCTGGTTTAGAGGCGTCTTTTCCTTTTGGCACCAATACAAAACCAACTTGTTTACCTACGTTATGGTTGGCAATTTCAAAAATGTAATCGCCTTCAGATAAAGTCAGTGCTTTTTGAGTAAATTCTCCTTTGGTTTGTTCTAAAGTAACTGATGTTGCTTTAGTTTTCATATTGTCTTGTGCATTTCCTGTTACTGTAAAGGCTAATGCTAAAGCGATTATTGCTATAAATTTTTTCATCTTTTTTGCTTTTAAGGTTTATTGTTAATTATACTGTTTCTAATTCTAAAGGTTGTGCTAAGGGAAAATCTACAGGTACTTGCGTAGTGTTGTGTATATAATTAGATATTGTTTTGTCTCCAACTAAAGAGATGGTATCTATTAAGTTTCCTTTTGTGTAGCCTGCATTAAAATAATTTTCTAATACGTCTTGGTCCGTTTTTCCTCTGTTTTCAGTAATGTTTTTAGCTAATTTGGCTAAAGCATCTAATTTTTTATTTACAGAAGAATAACCTGCTCTTAGTTCTAAAATTTGCTCGTCTGTAAAGCCGTTCATCTTTCCAATTGCAGTATGTGCAGATAGACAATAAATACAATCGTTTACTTGGCTTACAGCAAGGTTTACAACTTCTTTTTCTTTAGCAGATAATGATGTTTTTGCGTTAGCAAACGTTAAGTAATTTTCTAATGCAGTATCACTATTTGCGTACGTTGCATATAAGTTAGGAACAAAGCCAACAGCTTTTTCTAGGTTATCAAAAATTGCTTGATTGTTTGCGCTTACGTCTTCTCTTGTTAAAATATTAAATGTGCTCATGTTTTTAATTTTTATGATCCTGAATTTATTCAGTATGATTATTATTTATTTTGATTTTTTTGTTGGTACAAAGTTGCTTTAAATCTTAAGGGTAAAGAATGAAGGTTATTCCCTTTTACATGTCATTTTTTCCCTTTATAAGATTTTAACCGATATATGGTTTTTCTGCATCACAATAGTAATCGTGAATATGCTTTTGTTCACAGTGTGTTTCTGTATTAATACTGCTTACTATTTTTCTTGGGCTGTTTCCGAATATCTCTATGAGATTGAATATAGATTTGATTTTTAGTTTCATCTTCTTATTGTTTTAATATTACAATGCAAAGATGTGACGGAAGTCGCTGTATTAAAATGGAGAATTTGCCCTAAGGCATGTCAATTTTTCCTAAGCTGTTGTTTTTAGGCGTTTTTTATAGTCCGAAGGTGATACTGAAGTGTTTTTTTTAAACAAACGACTGAGATGAGACGCATCTTCAAAACCAATATCGTAAGCAATTTCTTTGGCTGTTTTATCTGTATATACCAATTGACGTTGCGCTTCTAATACAATACGATCATGTATAATTTGTAATGGACTTCTGTTGAGTTTAGCAAAATTATTAGATAATGTTTTTGGAGATCTAAAGAGTTTGTCAGCATAAAATGAAACACTGTGTTCCGTTTTAAAATGCTGCTCTACTAAGTAATTAAACTCACGTAGTAAGTCTACCTTAGAGCTTTTTGGAGATTCCGTAATGCCTTCCTTAGCTTTTAATAAACGTGTGCTTTTAATGATAAACCTTGCCATTAGCATTCTAAGCATTTCGGCTTGTATGTTGTCTTCGGTTTCTAATTCGTCTATAAAAACGTCATGAAGAGTATCAAACTTTTGTTGCTCAATAGTATTGAGATGAATAATAGGAATATTAATATTTCCGAAAAACAGAATACCAACACAACTTACCTCTTGGTCGTGGTCTTTAATACAGTAAAATTCACTATTAAATTGATAGACTATAATATTTTCACCTTTTATATATTGAAGATATTGAATAGGTGTAAGTGCTAATATGCTATAAGGTGGAAGGGTTAACGGAACATTATCGATAATTAAATCGACAGGTTCAGATTTTGCCCAAATAAAAGTGTATAACTCACATTGTTTCCCTTGTTTAAAGTCGAATAAATCATTCTCATTTCCAATGTTAAAAATCGCGTTTGTAGAAAATTCTTTAAATGTGTAAGTCATAGTTCTTAAGTCTAGTTATTGAACTAAAAATTACAAAACGATAGAATTATTTAAATGATTTTATACATGAAGCATAAAAAAGACACCAGATTTTAGACTAACACTTAAAAATCTCTGATGCCTTATTTTAATTAAAGTAGCATTTTATAAATAGCAGACGTTTATAAAATGTCCTTGTTGTTATTGTGCGCTCCAGCCGCCATCTAAAACAAAAGATGTTCCTGTAATGGTTGTAGAACTGTCTTTTGCTAATAGTATGGCCATATCTGCAATAGCTTCTAACGGCACAAATTGCTTTACAGCTTGCTTTTTTAGCATTACTTTTTCTACAACCTCGTCTTCCGTCATTTGGTGTGCTTTGGCTTGGTCTTTTATTTGCCCTACAACTAATGGTGTTTTTACATAACCAGGACAAATAGCATTGCAAGTAATATTAAAAGGAGCACCTTCTAAGGCCATCACTTTTGTCATACCAATAACACCATGTTTTGCTGTGACGTAAGCCGATTTAAATTCTGAAGCTCTTATACCATGTACAGATGAAACATTAATAATTCTTCCAAATTTTTGTTTCTTCATTTGTTTCCAAGCGGTTTTTGAAGCATAGAAAACAGCATTCATGTTAATAGCAATAATGTTTTCATATTTCTGGTTTGGGAAATCCTCAATGGGTGACACAAATTGAATACCTGCATTATTTACTAACACATGTAAACTACCAAAAGTGTTTATGGTTTCAGTCACAAGGTTTTCTATAGCTTCAGATTGTAATAAATTGGCGTTAGAAAACCCAACTTTAATATTGTGCTCTTTCCCAATATTGTTTGCTATATCTTGTCCATTAGATTCTAAACCATGAAACATAATGCTATAACCTTCCTTAGCAAATTGCTGTGCAATACCTAAACCAATTCCGCTTGTACTACCTGTAATAAGAACGGTTTTATTCATGATTTAAAAATTTTTGAAGTTCTAAATTGAAGGCTTCGGGTTGGTCAATAACAACGCCATGTCTAGAGTTTTTAATGATAACTAAATTTGCGTTTTGTAACCTATTTACATAAGCTTGCTTAAAGGATTCTGGTGTATAATCCATATCAGAGCCTACAACTAAGGTTCGGGTTTTAATATCTTTAATTTTTTCTCCTAAACCCCAAGCCATTAGTGTGGTAAACGATTTGTAATACGCATTATAGTCATTGGCTTTGCAACGTTCTTCAAATTCGTTTCTTAAATCTAATTGATGGTCTTCTGGGAACATATTAAACGAAATCTCTTTAGCTAAAACAGCTAATCCTTTTGTTTTTAAAAATGCTGTTCTGTTATTTAAAAGGTCTTCGCCAATTTTACCCATATTATTAAAATCTGGACCAGAATTTACAATCACTAAATTTTCTAAGTATTCAGAATGTTGAGCTGCCATTTCAAAGGCTACTGCGCCACCCATTGAAAACCCAACAATCGTAGCTTTTTTTATGTTTAATTGATCCAGAAGTTGTTTTACATCTTCGGTCATTAGTTCTACACCATACGCATCTTGTGGTTTTGTAGAGTTGCCATGTCCACGTAAATCAATAGTAATAACACGATGTGTTTTAGAAAAGAAAGGGACTTGTGCGTCCCAATCTTTTTTAGTGGATCCTAAGCCATGAAGTAGCAAAAGCACATGGCCTTGGCCGTGATCTTCATAATCTAGCTCTATATCGTTAACTTTTATTTTCACAATGAATGAGATTAGTTAACAGTTGCTGGTTTTTGCTTTAAGCTAAATTTGTATTTAAGCTCTAATGAAACTAAAGTTTCTATAGCTGGTGAAGCCACAAACTCTCTAATTTCAGCATTCAATAGGTTAGTAATACTTAAACCCATTGATAATTGATCAGAGACGTTATAACCTGCATTGGCATCAATTGTAAATCCGCCTAATTGTCCGTAATTCCAAGTTCTTCCTACTTGTGCATTTTCTACAATTTCATTAATGCCATCACCATCTTGATCTTGTGTTTTTGCAGCGACGTTAATACCAGAAAAGAAATCATATTTTTCTACATATCTACCGAAAACAGCACCATAGAATTTTCCTTTGTTATAATGCATTCCAACACTAAACTTATGGTTTGGTGTGTTAATAGGTAATTCGTTTTCTAAAACTTGTCCGTCTAAATTACCATCATTAGCAAGGTCATCTGTATCTAAATCACGATCAAAATAAGAGTAGTTAAAAGAGGTTCTAAAATTGTCAGTAAAGTAATAGTTTAATCCAATATCTGCGCCATAGGTATCTACATGTCCAAAGTTAGAGTACGTTAAAATAAAAGCACCAGTATTACCTTCGCTAACTTCTCCAATAGGCTTGTCACCAACATGTGTTACAAAATTACCGTTTGCAGCATCTGCAATATTACGTAATGGACTAATAAAGTTGTCAGACTGGTTGTAGTATGCGTTAACATCAATAAATAATTTTTCTGATAATTGACCTTTATAACCTATCTCGTAAGAATTGATGGTTTCTACATCTAATTTATCAATTTTAGTACCATCAGTTAATGTAAACCCTTCACCATTTCCTAATACTAAACCTCCAAATAAGTTTCCTTTAAGGTTTAAAATAGAAGGTACAGCGATTCCTTTTCCGTAAGTAACTCTAAATGTTCCGTTGTTTAATTTTTTGGTCACTGCTAATTTCGGAATAAAGTTAGAACCGTATAACTCGTGGTTATCAATTCGTCCTCCAAACAAAAATCCCCAACCTGAATCTGCTAATTTGTATTCTAACTGTGTATAAATTCCGGTTTGATCTAAATCAATTCCACCTTCATCTAAAAGGTAAGTGCCTTTAGAGTCTGCCATGTCTAATTGGTATTGAGCACCTAAAGTAACATGAAGATCGTTCCAGCTATTGTTGTATTGCGCTTCTGCATTAAAACGTTCAGAGGCATCTTTAAAAAGTGCACCACGTTGAAGCGGAACACCAACACCTGGTCCTAATGGAAACCATTGTTCTGTGAACGAACGTTCGCGAGCTTCAGCTTCAGAAAAACCATTTTCTATAAACGACACATAGTTTTGTGTTCTTTGGTTCATAGCATAGGTTTTATCTGTTTTACTCCACGTATAATAGGTGTTTGCAAAAAAGTGTTTAGACACAAACTTTAATTGAGCAACATCAATGGTCCAGTCTTTAATTTGGTTACGACCAGCGCTTGTAATACCAATATTACTGTTATTACTGTGTCCGTAATATCCGATTACTTCAGAGCCTTTAGTTGGCTTGTAGTATAGTGAAGCACCATATTTTTTAGAATCGAATTTGCGATCTAAATCTAGTTCTTGGTAAGCTTTTGTGCCAACATAGACACTATCTGCATAGTTGAATTCTTTACCTTGAGATCTTTCAAAATGAAATTTATAAGCAAATTTTTCATTAATCGCTTCTGCATGTCTCAATCGCGTTGTTAAAACACTTTGGTTACCAAAACCTAAAGCAACTGTTGTGCCTTCAGATTTTCTAGGGTCTTTAGTAATTGTACTTACTAAACCATTGTGTGCATTTGGTCCATAAAGAGTTCCGTTAGGTCCTAATAAAATTTCAACTCTAGAAATATCATCTTTTGTTACGGTAGAGAATGAACCCATTGGTAAGCCTGTAGCAATTAAAGTCGATAATCTATCATCTGTTACTTGTAAGTTTTTAGAGTTAAAGGCTGAGTTAAATCCTCTAATATTAATACCTGTTCCTAAAACACCACTTCTTACAAAGTCAACACCTTTTTGTCTTGCTGCTAATTCACCAATATTAAAACTTGGGAATTCTTCAATGTCTTTAGATGTAATAACGTTAACTGTTGCAGGTACATCTGTGATTTTTTGTGGTTGCTTATTTGCTGTAATTACAACTTCATTTAAAATACTGTCAGATTCTTTTAGAGACGTAGTGAATTTTGTTGCTTTGCCTGCAGTAACCGAAACGCTTTGCGTCGTCGTTGCAAAACCAACATAAGAAACAGAAACTTCATAAGTGCCATCTGCTAAATTATCTAAAATAAATTTTCCGTCGTAATCTGTTACTGTGCCTTTGTCTATAGACTTAATATGTACAGTTGCTCCAGATAGAGGAGTGCCACTTGCTTCTGTAATAATTCCCTCTATACTACCATTATTTTGAGCAGCCATAGTAAAAGTACTAATGAGGGTTAGTAATAAAAGTAGTTTTTTCATAATATAGAGAATTGTTTAGAATTAGTTTATAGGGCAATCTATTATGAAATTGAAAATAAACACCTTCAAAAGATTAAGCTTTTATGTGTGACTTTTTATAAAGAAACAGAAATAATTACTTATTAACCTCTTGTAAGTGCTGTTTTTTAAATGAATTTTTATATGTGAGACTTTAGCTGTAAAAAAGCTTCAGGTAAGTTGTTTGAAAGTGTGTCTATGACCTTAATCATCAATTGTTTTTGATTTTTTGTAGGTTGAATAGCTTTAAGAGGTGCTTTTATTTCATCTAATAATCGATTAGAGTTTATGCGACCTTCCATGTACCTCGATAATGAAATACTCCACGAAATATTTGGCACATAATTACTCTGTTTTTGGCGTTCAGTCTCTTTTTCAATAAGGTTGAATTTTGAAGCTAACTTTAAAACATCATCATATTTTTCTAGAATAATTAACACATTAATATACGATGTAAAAAAGTGATGCCAACGATGGTTTAAGACTTCATTTTTATATTGTCTCAAAAAAGTTTTGGCTGTAGCTTCTGCCACTTTATTCTTATTAAGCTCAGATAACACTCTAATTTGGTAAGAGCAATAGCCAATCTTTTGATGGTAATTATGGGTTTCCTTATATAAATCCTGATGCAGTTCTAAAAGTGAAAAAGCATCTTTAGGTTTATGGTTTCTTAGTAAAATAGCAACTAAATTATTAAGATACATTAAAGCATCATTATTGTTTTGTCTAATGGATAAATAGCCGTAAAATTCGGCTTTTTCAAATTCATCTTGTTTAGAATGTAGTAGAACTCTACTCGCGTAATAATTAGAAAGAATCCGTCTAGAGTACATATCACCTTGATTAAAATAGTAATCAATCTGGTCAAAGACCATTTTTAATTTACCATTTTCGTTGTAGTTAGTGTACATAAAAGCAAGTAGAACAAAAGCCTGATATCTGTTTTTGCCATCTATGTTTTTGTCATTAAAAACAGCCAATAACCAATTTTCTAGATGTTTAGTGTCGTTATTGTTTAGCGTGTATTGGTTGGTGATTTCTGTAGTTGCTTCATACAGATTGTCTTTAATATTTATGGCTTCGTCATAATGCGTTTTATAAGATTCTATAAAATCGGCTACGGTTTTATGGTCCTTGTAGCGCATTCTTACTAAGAGGTACGATTTGTACTCCTTGGCAAGCTCATATAAATTTTGGAAATTGTATTCAATAGCCTTATAAGCCGAAATGTAATGTAGAAATTCTTTTTCTTCGTTTGAAGTTATAGCGTCAGTTAAGATTTTTTTGTTCAAAGACATTATCCATGCAATAGTCATGTCTACATCTATATTGGCTAATTTTTTTTCAACCCAAACTTTTATGTAAGAATATTTTCGTTTGTCAATGGTAGCATCAAAATCTACACGATTGTTTTGAGATAACGCATTTGAGATAACGAGCGAAATAATATTGCGCTTTTCAATATCTGTAAACTGAAATCGCTCCTCGAGATATTTAGCTTCATTAGGTAAAATGGTTTTACTAAACGCTGTAAATTTTTTAAGCTTTGTTTTCATTCTTCATTTACAAATTTCTCAATAAGTGTATTAATTTCTGCAGGCTTTTCATATTGAACAAAATGACCAGCGTCTTTAATATAGTTTACTTTTACAGTTTTTATGTGTTCTGAAGCAATGTTACCAACATCTTCTACGGTTAATTTCGGATTAAAATAACGATTAGGAATGAGTGCGTCTTTATCTCCAAAAATCACTAAAGTTGAACTTTTTATGGAATCTAAATCTTTAAAAACAGGTTCGTCTAACATGCCATAAATACTATTAACAATGGCATGGCAATGTGCTTCAAAATCAGATGCGTCTTTAATCATTTTTCGGTCATTAACCATTTTTGAAACATCGTCTGGTTGCTTATAAAAATTAAGAGCGTAGTTCTTTTCTATTTGCGCATCTAGCGTATTTGCTACTGATGTTGGTGTAAAATAGGTTTTCATGAATGTAGCGCTAGTTTCAGAAAATTGTTCTAAACCAGCAGGTGCGACTAATATTAATTTTTCGATAACATCAGGATATTTTGAAGCAAATTTAATGCTTGCTTGTCCACCCATTGAGTGGCCAATAAGTGTAATGTTCTTTAATTCTAATTTTTCAATAAATTGATGTATCGCTTCAGTAAAAAAACTAGGTGTGTAATCGGCTTCTGGCTTAGATGATTTTCCATAACCAGGTAAGTCTAAAGCAATACAAGTATAAGTTTTACTTAGTGTTTCTATGTTTTTAGACCAAGCATCAGAGTTACTGCTTAAGCCATGTATAAACAATAGTGTTTTTTCGCCATTACCTTCTTTTACATAACTAATTTCTAAACTATCTAAGCTTATTGTGTGCGTTTTAAAATTATATGCTGAAAGTATATCTTTCATTGGTTTTTTAGTGTTTTGCGAAAATAAAGTCGTGTTAAAAAGGATAATTGTTAATACTATTCCGAGTCTTTTCATTCTTGGGATTTTATAACGTTAAAATATTTATTTAATTTTTTTCTTGATACTTTCCCTAAGCTAGTAAGCGGAATTTCATCTAAAATAAAAATGTACTTAGGATGTTTAAAAGCGACCAAATTTGTTTTTAATTCTTCGCGGATTTCCGTAGCAGAAAGGTCTTTGTTTGTTGAGGTTACAAAGGCTATGCCACATTCGCCCCATTTCTCGTCTTTTACACTTAAAACAACGGCTTTTTTAATGTCTTTTATTTGTTCTAGATGTGCTTCAATTTCTTGAGGATAGATGTTTTCGCCACCAGAAATATACATATCGTTTTTTCTGCCTTTCATGTATAAAAAGCCTTCTTCGTCACAGTAAGCAAAATCACCTGTAAATAGCCAACCTTTCTTTATTTTATTACTTGTTTTGACTGAGTTGTTCCAATAGCCAGGTGTTACAATATCTCCTTTTATACATAGCTCGCCAATCTCGTTTGGTTTTACGATGTCTCCATCTTTATTCACGATTTTTATGTCTAAATAAAAGTTGGGTTTACCAATAGAATTTGGTTTCAATTCGGCCATTTTATGGTGCAAGGACGTAATGCTCGGTCCTGCTTCTGTGAGTCCATAACCTGGTCTTATATAGATGTTTTTTTCGTTTTTCCAGAAGCTTACCAATTCTGACGGTACTTTTTCTCCACCTGAAATAATGTATCTTAATTTTTTAAGGTTAACATCTTTAAAAACTGGCGTTTTTTGCATCATTAATAACATGGTTGGTAATGCCATGAATAATGTTGTTTTGTTCAGTTCTAGGAGGCAAAGTATTTTTTCGGAATCAAATTTTTCTAACATACCAATATGTGCGCCTTTATGGAGTAATGGTGTTACAAAAACATTCCAGCCAGAGGTGTGATAAGGTGGCAACGTATTTATAGTCGAATCTCTAAAGGTGATGCCAAGTTGCATGGACGTGTTTAAGCTGTTCCAGAACAACATTTTGTTAGTGTAAATAACGCCTTTTGGTGTGCCAGTTGTTCCAGAAGTATAAAAAATAAATAAAGGATTGTCTTCTTTAATTTGAAAGGTTTTTACTGATGGGTTTTCCGAATTCTGATAGTCATCGGCTAATGTTTCAAATGTTAAGACTTTTAAATCTTGAATTGGTAATTGTAAAGCTTTGTCTTTGTGATTACTATTATAAATGAATAAACTAGGCGTGCAATCTATAACCAATTTAGAAATTTCGTTTACGGATTGTCTATAATTTAATGGTACAATAACTAATCCCATACGCTGGCAAGCCACAAATAGTACCATGTAGTCTAAGCCATGGTCTGCTAAAACGGCAATTCTATCACCTTCCTCAAGATGAAGTGCTGTGAATTTTTGGATTAAGCGATTGGCATAATTATGTAGGTCATTGTACGTATAGCTTTTGTTGGCATCATACGAAGTAAGTGCAATTTTATCTGGCGTGTAATCTGCCCATTTAGCTGTCCAATCTAATCTGTCCAAGTTCTACTTTTTTATAATCTATTTTATATATAATGTAACCTACAACAAGCGATGTTATGATACCGATGGCTGCCGAAACACCAGGATTATTTACAGGTTCTTGCATATATGGTGTAAGTCTTCCGTAATAAATGCCGAAATGAACGACAATAGCAGTAAGGCTTGCTATAAATACAGCTCTTGTGGAAACATGTTTTAAAAAAGTTCCGAATAATACAGGAACAAAAGCTGCTGCAAAGTAGGCGTAAACACCATTTTGGGCAAAAATGGCAACACTCACATCTGGATTTTTAATCTGTTCCCAACTTAATAAAAAGCTCACAATTCCTAAAGCTACAATAACAAATTTATTGATTGTAATCGTCTTTTCTGTAAACTTGTCTTTAAATAATGGATTGATAATATCTGAGGTTATAGTTATAGATAGGGATTGTATTAAACTCTCTAAAGTGGATAAACCAGCAGAGATTAAACCAACGACAATAACTAAACCAACACCTACTGAAAACTTAGTAACGACGTAGGTTGGTATAATTTCATCCATTCTTAATTTTTCGCCATTGACCATAAAATCCGGAAAACTGATACGTGCATACAAACCAACTACAACGACTAAGAAGAAAACAATCATAAACGCAATTCCGCTAAACAGATAAGTGTTTATTTTACTTGAATCTTTTAATAAGAGCGATTTTGTAATGATATGTGGTTGGCAAACAACTGCAACGCCTATGACGATTTGCGTAAAGATAATTTCAAAATAATCTCTAAATAAAAAGCTTGAAGGATTTGTTGGCTTGGTTAAATTTGGATCTATAGTATTTAATTTGTCAAAGAAACCAGAAATGCCATCTGTAAAATATTCTGATCCAGAACTTATTAAAATAATAGCAACAATGCACATTATTACGGCTTGAATGGTATTGGTATAGACCATGGAGTTTGCGCCACCAAACATCATATAACCAAACACAAATACTGTGATTCCCATAAGGACATAGAATGGGTCTGCATTAAGTGATTTAGAGATGACTTGTGTTAAGCCTACATTGATAAGAACTATAAATGTGATGAGTAGAAGTGCAATAAAGCCAAAGAAAAAGGCATACTTTTTACTGTTGTAACGTTTACCAATCCATTGTGCCATGGTTGTAGCTTTTACGGCATTTCCTTGTTTTACAAAGCCTTTTGTAAATACAATTAACGAAATGAATGCTGCAATTGGTAAAACAATAGCAAATGAAATAACTCCAGAAATTCCGTAGAGTGCAATAAAACCAGGATTAATGATAAATGTGGCTGCACTCGTCATGGAAGCAGCTAAAGACAACCCAACAACCCAAGATGGGAAGCCAATATTACCAACGGCATAATCTTTAATACTCGTGTTTTTGCGAGCGCCTCTAATGACGAAAAATAGGATTACGGCAGCATATACTGCTAATAAAATCCACATATAGGTAACTAACTTATCTGATGCTAACATTTGAAATAAAGTCTTTAAATACCAAATGATTTCTAAAATTTACTTGGTATAAAACAAATAACAATCTTTATATTATATATGGTGTTGTTATTTTAGTTTTTTTTGATGTGACTTATTAGTTTTTTTTGATAAAACTTATTTTTTTTCAAATATATATACTGGTGTCTTAAGTGTGACTATTTTTATTAAAGATGTGTTTTTAAGATTTGGTAAAGTTACTTCTTTACAAGTTCGAACTCAAAAGCCACAGAAACTTCATCAGATAATTTGTTCTTTACAATTTTAGGAATCTCAATTTTAAAGTCCGAAACCATTACTTTAAAACTACCAGATAAAGTAATAGTGTTGTCCACTAACTTTAGAGTTAAAGTAATAGATTTTAAATCCTTAGTAACGCCATGAAACGTAAGAGATCCATAAATAAGCATTTCTGTGTTTAACTCATTTAATTTTGCGATATCGAAATCATCTATTTTTCCTTTAAATATTGCTTTAGGATAATCATCAGATTCAGCATAGTTTTCATTAAAATGCTCTTCCATCAAAGCATTTTTAAATCGAAATGCTTTAACTAAAGCTAGCGCTGCAAATTCACCCGTTTCAGTGTTTAAAATTGCGGTTACTACATTGTTTTTTGCTGCGACTTCTTCAAAAGAAGGTACGGAAGCTTCAAATGATAGTGAACCAGTTTTGGTTAAATACCTATTTTGGGCAGTGGTACTCAATCCAATTAATACTAATATTATAAATGTGAACGTTTTCATATAGCTGTTTTTTTAATTTTCAATTAACCCTTCTGCTTCCCATAAAAGAAGGAGGTCTATTAAGTTTTGAGGTAATCTTGGCCCACCAAATGGCATCGAAAATCCTAAATCTGTAGACGAAATACGGTTAATCAAGCTCCTATTTTCAATAGCATCTTTGACATTAGAATAAGTGGTTAATGACATTGGAGCTCCGTTTACAGGCGGATTGTTGTGGCAGGCAATACAGTTATTATCAATGATGGTTTTTATATTATCTTCGTAATTAACCAGGTCTTCACTGAGATTTTCAGTTAAATCATCTTCATTGACGTAAGAACAATTGTAAAATGAAATGACTAATAAAAGGTATAATAAGTTTTTAATTTTCATAATTTATTTTTTTAGAACACTCTACTTAAATTAAACCCAAAATAAATATTCCCATCACTCCAATCTCCTGTGGCTTGTCCTAAAAACCCGTTTGTATTCATGGCCTGCGCATTAGAGAAATGCATTTGAAAAACATGACCTCCAGTTTCTAAATCGAAACCAATGGATAATGGGTTTTTAAAAGGCGAGTTTTCTGCTCTGTTTAAATGCCAGCCGTAATCTACATTTATAGACCAACGTTTTGCTAGTTTATGTCGTCCACCAAAACCAAGGGCATATTGTGAGTTGTGTTGATCATTATAAGCCACAAAATTGTCGTGAAAAAACGTAGGCGCTAATTCTAACGACAATTTTGAATTTATTTTTTTAGAGATTAACAGTTGTACTGTGTAACCTAAGCGATCTTTAAATTCTAACTTCGGTAAATTTTCTTTTTCTAATGCGGAATTTATAAGTATTGAATTATAGCCAACAATGGTAAACGGAAACCCGTTTTCTTTCTGTCTTACTAATCTATATTTTGCTGATGCCTCATAAATTTTCTGAAACGAACTTCTAGAAACACTTACATTAAAAGCGTCTGTAAGTCCGTAAACAAAATTAAGTCTTGTAACAGCATCATCTAACCCAAAGAAACTATCAAAACCATTTTCTATGCTTCCAAAGCGATGTGAGACAACCATGGTTAACTCTTCTTTTGCGACTAGTTTTGTAGATTCAAAGTTTACAATTTTTAACCCTTTAAAAGCTGCGGTTACAAAATTATCTGTAACAGAATCTGTATCTATTTCACTTAATAAATCTTCTTCTTGAGCACCTAAAAACAAGCATGCAAATAGCAGTGAGCATAAAAAAGTATATTTCATAGTTGAGTTATTAAATTTAAGTAAATCGAGTTTTTAAAGAACTTTATTTTTTAATAAAAGCTCCGTTTCTGTACCGTTTTCAGAATTAATAGAAACGAGATATAGTCCTTTCTTCAGTGAGGAAACATCAAAAGAGATATCGCCTGTATTACTGATGGTTGTCGTTAAAAATTGTTTTCCTAACAAATCGTAAATGACAACATTACCTTCTAAAATAGATTGCCCCAAAGTGATATTTAAGTTAGAATCTACAGGTTTTTTTTCAATCTTAAAAGTATTTATTGTTTCATCATCGATTCCTAAACTTTCTTCAACAGTAATAGTTCCAGACATGCAATTAGCTCCATGGACACCACAGAAGTAGTCATTATCGCCAACTACGGTAAAGGTTTAGGAGAACGTAGAGCCATTTGGGCCAAGAAAGCCACTATTAAAAGTTTCAACAGAACTTCCATCGATATTTTCAACGGTATGACTTGGGCTGGTCCATGTCCAAATAACCGTGTCGCCTGAAGTTATTGTTAAGTCTACATTTGACCCAATACCTGCAAACCAGTCAAGGTTATGTTGTTTGTGCGTTAACGCTAAAAAAGCCAATAAGTGCTAAAATGAGTAATCTTGTTTTCATAATTATTAAATTTAAATGGTTATTGTTAATTATTATTAATGGTGCATTGGTCTAATTTTACTTGTTCTAATAAGTCGTCGTAACCAATAACACGTCCTTTTATTTTTAAGGCTGAATTGTTTTTTATTGAAGCTTCAATAGTTTCCGAAAACTGACAAAACACCTTATCATCTAAAGTGATATCTTTTGCGTTTATTTCTGAAACCAAGCCAGAAACTTCTATCGTTTTGTTTAAATAATTTGTTTCAGCAGTTTTTATCTCTTTAGAAAATTGACTTTTAATTTCTTGTGAAGTCATAACAAATTCTGTCGTTTCATTTTCAATGGTTCTGTGGTCTTGATAAATGTAATTGTAGCTAACAATTGCAGCAATTATTAAACCGAGTACTATAATTATCCACTTTCGCATTTTATATGTTTTTAATTACAATTATTATAGTATTGCAATCTATCATCATTGCCAACTCTTAAATCAATTTCAGTATCAAGACTACAGTTTCTCACTTCTTGTAAAATCCAATTATTATTACATAAAGGGAGTTGTGGTACATTAATTACAACCTCTAAATCATTACCGATTCCACTAGTTGTGTAAGTTCCATAGGCTGTGATGCCAGACCAATACACAGATAATGTTCCGTCCGTAAAAAAATTGAAGGTATAACCATCGTAAACCGTATCGTAATCTGTACTATTTCGTTTTAATCTATTCACTTGCCAATCAGAACAGCTAGTTAGTAGGTCTTTTATTTCATTAGGAAAACAATCATCGCAATCATCATCATTATAATCGTAATCATCATCTTCGTCGCAACTGTTAATTGCGTTTACAATTGTGGTTTCTAATTCGTTAAAGTCAGCAATGCTAATTTCTGAACCATCACTAAGCATTACCATGATTGGAAATGTAAAAGAGACTATATCATTAGTGTTTATATTTGAAACAAATCCATAAAGTTGGTTATCACTTTCTAAATTAATAGTTTCTAATAATTCATTATTAGTATTGAAGATTGATACTTCAATTGGGTATTGAAAGTCTATACATTCAATATCATCGTCTACTTCATTTTCGCCATTGCACGTATCGTTATAAGAAGTGAGTTCTGTAGAGTTACTAATTATAATTTCTGTGAAATTTGCTAAAACTATAGTAATAGGAAATTGAATAGTTAATGTATCTACATCAGTATCCGAAGCGTCAAAAATACATTCTACAGTTACAAAATCTGATATAGAATTCATTGTTATAGGCTGGCTATTGGCATTTACAGCATAAGGAAAAGCAATATTATAACAGTTGGCTTTATCAATAATATTATTTTTAGAACCATCATTTGTAGTAGTGCGTTGTATTAATAGTGCTATGCTAGAATTAGCAAGAAGTGTTTCTTCTTCTGGAGCTTCAATAAATTCCGTTTCCTCTTTTCGGCACGATGTAAACAGCAAAACCGCAGAAAATAATAATAAAATATAAACCTTTGTTTTCATGATGGCTATAATTAGTTGCCATTTAATATATAACAATTGAGTTGTAAAAACTACTGAACATTTTTTAAAAAAATATTTCAATACCTTTAACGCAAACTAAAATAAGTTGCCAAAAGACCTAAACGAAAATATTTGCAAAGCATCTACATTTGAGCGTGTTTACAATAAGTACGCAGATGATTTGCATGATTTTTTGTACTATAAATATGGAGCGCATTTTAACCCAAAAGACAAGGCTCAGGATGCCTTTATGAAACTATGGGACAATTGTAAAAAAGTCACTTTTGCTAAAGCGAAATCCTTTTTGTTCACAGTTGCAAATAATATGATGCTCAACGAGTATAAGCATCAAAAAGTAGTTTTAAATTACCAAAAGATTAAACCTAAGGCTTATAATAATGAAACGCCAGAGTTTATTTTAGAGCAACAAGAATACTTAGAAAAATATAATAAGGTGCTTTCTAGTTTAAAGGAAGAACATCGAGTTGCATTCTTATTAAGTAAAGTTGAAGGAAAAAAACATAGTGAAATTGCTGAATTTTTAGGTGTAAGTCAAAAAGTAGTCGAGTACAGAATTTACAGTGCATTTAATACTTTGAAAAAAGAACTTGAAGGATTTAAGATAAAATAATAAGGAGAAATAAGACCAAACTTGTTATATAGATAAGGAGGAGAAATGACAGAAGACGATTTATTAAAAAAATGGTTAAACAATGAACTTACAGATGCTGAAAAAAAAGCATTTAGTGAGCGCAATGATTATGGAATAAATCAAGAAATAATAAATAAGGCGCAATATTTTAAAGCATCAAATTTTTCGAAAGTGGATACCTTTAAAACCTTTAAAGACGCTTACGAAAACAAACCTAAAGCAAACCGCTTAAACTGGTTAAAACCTTTGCTTCGTATTGCTTCTGTTTTTCTTATTGGCTTTGGACTGTATTTTACAGTTTTTAATTCTGATGTCGTTGAAATTCAAACTTTGGCTAGCCAACATTCTACGACAAACTTACCCGATTTATCTCTGGTGTTAGTGAATGCTGAATCTGAACTATCTTATAACAAAGATAATTGGGAATCCAAACGAAGCGTAAACCTAGAAGGCGAAGCTTATTTTAAAGTTGCTAAAGGCAAAACCTTCGATGTGATTACAGACAATGGAATTGTAACCGTTGTTGGTACAGAATTCAATGTAAAAACTAGACTAAATTATTTTGAAGTAAAGTGTTACGAAGGTGTTGTAAAAGTAGTGTCAGATACCATTGTTAGACAATTGAAAGTTGGAGAAACCTTTAGAATACTTAACAACACATTTACCGAATATAAAACGACGGATACAGAGCCACAATGGACAAACGATAGAAGTAGCTTTAAAGGCATTCCGCTTACAGAAGTTTTTGAAGAGTTAGAACGTCAATATAATGTTGATGTTACCTTTAAAAACACAAATAAAACCAGATTGTTTACAGGTAGTTTTGTTCATAAAAATCTTAAAAACGCACTCATATCCATCACAAAACCTATGGGTTTAATGTTTGAAATTAGTTCATCCAATCAAGTTCTAATTTATGACAAAACAAACTAGGCTTTATATTTTAATCCTATTTTTAAGCTTTATGTTTTCTCTTAAAACTAAAGCGCAAAGTTCTAACGAAAAATTACCACTTACTCAAATAATAGAAACTTTAGAGACCCAATTTAATATTCAATTTAATTATGCTGAAGATGCCATTTCTGAAGTTAAAATTATTGCACCTTCAAAAGATTTATCGCTAAGTATGGTTTTGATTTATTTAGGAGAAAAAACCAATTTCACTTATACATTAACCAATGATAATATGGTTTTAGTGATTGCTAAAACAACAAGGCAAAAGCTTCAGGAACTATCTGAAGTTATGGTTTCTGGTTATATTGTAAAAGGGATTAATAAGTTGAAAAATGGTACTTTTGAGATTGATATTTCAGATTTTGATATTCTTCCAGGTTTAATAGATACAGATGTTTTACAAGCTGTACAAGCATTTCCTGGTATTCAGAGTAGTAACGAAACCGTTTCTAATATAAATATAAGAGGTGGAACTCACGACCAAACTTTAATCCTTTGGGATGATATTAAAATGTACCAATCTGGTCATTTTTTCGGATTGATTTCTATGTTCAATCCTCAAATCACACAACGTGTATCGCTTACAAAAAATGGTTCTGCGACTGAGTTTACAGATGGTATTTCTGGAACTATTGCTATGCAAACTGACAGAGAAGTTTCCAAAAAAATTAAAGGTAATTTAGGGATTAATTTTATAGATGCTAATGGTTTTGCAGATGTACCAATAAGTAAGAAATCATCGCTTCAAGTCGCTGCACGTAAATCTATAAGTGATTTTACAGAAACGCCAACCTACATTAATTTTTTTGAGCGTATTTCTCAAGATACTGAAGTTGAAAATAATGCCATGGATATTATAAATTCAGATAAAACATTCGATTTTTATGATGTGTCTTTTCGTTGGCTTTATAATATTAGCTCCAAAGAAAAACTAAGAGTAAACTTTATCAATGTTGCCAATCAATTGGTATTTAATGAAAACACAATGGTTAATTCGGTTGAAGATTCTCGAGAAAGTAGTTTAACTCAAAATAGTATTGCTGGTGCAATTGCATATTCAAGAATTTGGAATAGTAAATGGCAAACGACTATTGAAGCTTATGAAACCGATTATAAATTAAAATCAATTAACGCTAATGTTTTAGACGAACAACGTTTTCTTCAAGAGAATATAGTATCTGAAACGAGTATAAAACTAAAACTAAAAAATAAAATTACTGATGGCTTACAATGGCAAAATGGGTATCATTTTGTAGAAACTAAAATTACCAATTTAGATGATGTAAATAATCCTGTTTTTAGAAATTTAGTGTCTGAAGTTGTTAGAACGCATGGTGTTTTCTCTGAAGTCTCTTGTAAATCAAAAGACAGAAACACTAATCTTATTACTGGTTTAAGGTATAATTATATTAATAAGTTTCGCAAACATCTATTAGAACCAAGATTAAGCTTTTTTCATAAATTTTTAGATAATTTTTCTGTTGAATTCTTGGGAGAGTTTAAGCATCAAAATACATCACAGGTTATTAATTTTCAGAATGATTTTTTGGGTGTGGAAAAACGACGTTGGCAATTGTCTGATGAAAATGAAATTCCTGTTATAAAGAGTAAACAGGTTTCTTTAGGCCTTTCATTTAATAAAAGTAATTGGTTGATTAGTGCAGAAGGCTATTATAAAAAAGTTAAAGGAATTACGACTCAAAGTCAAGGTTTTCAAAATCAATATGAGTTTGTAAAAACTTCAGGGAATTATGAAGTAAAAGGTATTGACTTTATAGTAAGAAAACAGTTTGATAAGTTTAATTCATGGTTGAGTTATGCCTATATGGATAATGATTATACGTTTAATTCATTACCAGAAAATAGCTTTCCTAATAATTTTGATGTGACACATGCCGTTACTTTTGGAACCAATTATACTGCAGATCATCTTAAAATTTCTGCAGGCTTCAACTGGAATTCTGGACGACCGAAAACAAATCCTGTAACTGGAAATGAAATCATAGATAACGCGATTAATTACGAAGCCACAAATACGAGTCAGTTACAAGAGTATTTCAGAGTTGATGTTTCTGCTTTGTACGACTTCAAATTAATAAAAACGATTACTGCTAATATTGGTTTATCCATTTGGAATCTGTTAGACAAAAAGAACACTATCAATTCTTTTTATAGACTTAATAATAGTGTTATTGAAGAGGTTAATCAACATTCGTTAGGACGCACTCCAAATGTGGTTTTTAGAGTTAATTTTTAACGTCTATTTACTGATATGGTTTTCTTTTCAATAATAAATGAACCGTCATTTGCAATACCTTCTATATATAAAGTGATAGGTATTTTTGGCTTGGCTATTTTTACCATTACATTACCGTTTTCATCAACCTTTAAATTAGCTTTCCAAGCTATTACACCTTAGGATTTATAAAAATCATCAGTATAATATTTATATTTAGGTGAGTAAAATGTTTTCTTAGGACTAAACAATAATGAGAATTTATAAGCTTTTGAAGCCTTTTCATTTGATCTTTTAGTATGAATTTTATAGCACCATTTGGATATTTAAAACCATCACTAATACCAAATCTACTAGAACTCAATTCGTTTTTTCTTTCTAATTCTAAATTTAATTTAGATTTTACAACGACTTCATCTAGTTCTTGAATGTTATTATTTTCACTTAAAATAGTATTACTGTTATAAGTATTTACATCTTTTAATGATATGTTCTTAAGTGATGCTGTATTGTAATCCGTTAATAAAGGTTTGACTTTTATCTCTGTGAGTGAGGAATTTCTACAAACGTAAAAATCTGAAGTTTTAATTTTTAAAACTTCAGATTTTATAATATAATTTTAAGCTAGATACTCTTTAAAGATTTAATTTTTTTGATTCTAACTCATTGTTAAAATCAAAATTTCAATTTTAATCAATTTATGTTATTAAAATGTTTGAGCCTTAAATATATTACGAAGCTAATTAGCTGCTTATGCTACTTTCTTTAATAAATCAAAGCAAGGACATTTTTTACAACGCTTACTTTCAGATTTTTTAAATTTTTTGCAGCATTTAGACTTAACGTTTCCAAGAGATGCTATACCAGAAGTTTCTAGAACTTTAATACGTTCCTTCTTTAGCTTTTTGTTTTTCTTTTTTTGCCCATTGAGAAATGATATCAATATAACAAAAATAATTATTTATATTTAATCTAAATAATTTTAACATTTTAAGCACCAGGTGTTTCTGCTGCAGAGCTGATAGTAAGTTGTTGTATGTCTCTATCAAATAAATATAAACCACCTTTATCGTCACCAATCATTTTTACTTTATCAAGTATGGTTCTTGCCATAGCTTCTTCTTCAATTTGTTCTGCAACATACCATTGCAAGAAGTTATGAGTAGCGTAATCCTTTTCTTGTAATGAGATATGTACCAGTTCATTGATGCTTTCTGAAACAAAAATTTCGTGCTCTAAGAGTTTTTCAAAAAGTTCTTTATAAGATTTAAAGGTAACACTAGGTGCTTTTAATTCTGATATATGTGCATGTCCACCACGTTCGTTAACAAATTTTACCAATTTTAGCATGTGCTCACGTTCTTCATTAGATTGGTCGTACATAAAACTAGAAACACCCTCTAATCCTTTTACTTCTGCCCAAACTGCCATGGCCAAATAAGCTTGAGACGATTCTGCTTCTATTTTTATTTGACTATTTAAAGCTGCTTCTATAGATTTTGATAACATAGTTTCCGTGTTTTATACAAATATAAGGATAGTGAATTTACTATATAATTTTGTGTGATTTTTTTAAGTATTACTTATGCAACTTCAACTGAATCCGTTTTCGAGCCACATCAACTTCTAAAACCTTTACAATTATCTGTTGGTGTAAACTAACATGTTCATTAACATCTTTTACAAAACTATCGGATAAGTTAGATACATGTATTAATCCACTTTCCTTTATACCAACATCTACAAAACAGCCAAAATTGGTTATGTTATTAACGATACCTGGTAATAATTGCCCTTCGTGTAAATCGGTTATAGTTTTTATGTTTTGATTAAATGTAAACACTTTAGCTGTTTCTCTAATGTCTAAACCTGGTTTTTCAAGCTCTTTAATAATGTCTACAAGTGTTAATAAACCGACTTGTGGGGAAATATATTTTTTTAAATCTATTTTTTGAAGAATGACTTTATTCCCTATCAATTCTTCAAGTGAAACACCTTCATCTTTTGCCATTTGTTTTACAATAGCATAGCTTTCTGGGTGCACTGCAGAATCATCCAAAGGATTTTTAGCACCTTTTATTCTTAAGAAGGCAGCACTTTGCTCAAAAGCTTTTCCACCTAAACGTGGCACTTTCATAATATCTTTTCTAGACTTGAAAACTCCGTGTTCCTTTCTGTAATCAAAAATGTTTTTGGCTAGTTTTGGTCCAATACCAGAAACAGAACTCAATAAAGGTTTACTTGCTGAGTTGATATTAACACCAACCGCATTCACACAATTTTCTACAACAATATCCAATTGCTTTTGAAGTTTGGTTTGGTCCACGTCATGCTGATATTGTCCAACACCAATAGATTTAGCATCAATCTTTACCAATTCGGCCAATGGATCTTGCAAACGTCGACCAATAGAAACTGAACCTCTAACGGTTACATCGTAATTAGGAAATTCTTCACGAGCAATTTTTGAAGCCGAGTAAATACTAGCACCTGCTTCGCTGACTACAAATACCTGAATGTCGTTTTTAAATTGAATTTTACGTATTAAAGCTTCTGTTTCGCGTGATGCTGTTCCGTTACCAATAGCAATGGCTTCAATTTTGTACGCTTCTGCTAGGCTCGAAATCTTTTTTATAGCACCAATACTATCGTTTTTTGGTGCGTGTGGATAAATAGTTTCATTGTGTTTTAAATTGCCTTGCGCATCTAAACATACCAGTTTACAACCGGTTCTAAATCCTGGGTCTAAAGCTAAAACTCGTTTTTCACCAATTGGAGAACCTAATAATAACTGTTTTAAATTTTTAGCAAAAACGGTAATGGCAGATTCGTCTGCTTTTTCTTTCGCATTGCTTAAGGCTTCGTTGCTTAATGACGGAAACAATAAGCGTTTATAAGCATCTGAAATCGCTAATTCTATTTGGTCTGCACAAGCATTCTGGTTTTTTATGATTCTATTATCAATACGTTCTAAAACTCTAATATCATCAATTTCAATTTTTACACGAATAAACCCTTCGCTTTCAGCTCTTAAAATGGCTAATAATCTGTGAGAAGGGATTCGGCTTAAACTCTCAGACCAATCAAAATAATCTCTGAATTTTTGAGCCTTTTCGTCTGTAGATTTAGACTTAACAACTTTAGTTGATATTTGAGCACGACGCTCTAGTTCGTTTCGTAGCGTATTTCTAATATCTGCACGTTCATTAATCCATTCTGCAATAATATGTCTTGCACCTTCTAAAGCATCATCAGTGGTTTTAATGTCGCCTTTAATATATTTATAAGCTACAGATTCTAGGTTGTTGGCATTTTGGCTCATTATTATTTTAGCCAAAGGTTCTAAACCATTTTTACGAGCGGTTTCTGCTTTTGTTTTTCGTTTTTTCTTGTATGGTAAGTAAAGATCTTCAAGTGTAATTAAATCTTGAGTCTTTTCAATTTTTTGTTTTAAGTCATCAGTTAAAACACATTGTTCTTCTAATGCTTTTAAAATTGCTTTTTTTCGTTTTTCTAAAGTTTCAAATTGCTCTTTATATTTAACAATATCTTCAATTTGAGTTTCGTCTAAATTCCCTGTAGCTTCTTTTCTATAACGCGAAATGAATGGAATTGTACAGTCTTCGTTTAAGAGTTCAACTGTATTTTTAACAGATTGTTCTTTTAAGTTGGTTTTTGATATTATGAATTGAATTAATTGAGTCATTGAAAAGAAGGTAATGAATTAAAGAGTTAATTATCAAAACAATTTCTAATCATCATTTCGCAAGAAGCGTATTTGTTAGAAATTTCTTTTATCTGTTCTAGAGCTTCCTCTATTTTATGTCTTTCGTGGTAAGCCGAAGCAGAGCCACCAGAAAACAGGCTAATTATTGCAGTTAATATTCCAGATTTAATTTCAATAGTTTCTATGTCTAAACTTGGAATAGTTTTAATATAATTTAATACAAAATCGTCATCAATGTATTTAAACAAATAGGCTTTTATCTCTTCATTATATTGAGAAAAAGCTTCAATCTCAGGCATGTTTCCTTTTGTTCTAATAAGGCGCTCTGCCTGAGCTTGTAAATCTACTACTTGTCTTGTTATTGAGGGTTTTGACATTAACTTATCTGCAATCCGTTAGAAACGTTTTGAGTATCAGGATTCACAAACACTAAATTACCACCTTCGTCTTCAGTCATTAAAATCATCCCTTGACTTTCAACACCTCGTAATGCTCTTGGTGCTAAATTTACTAATACAGTTACGCGTTTTCCTATAATGTCTTCTGGTTTAAAACTTTCGGCAATACCAGAAACAATAGTTCTAGTATCTATACCAGTATCTACTTTTAAGACTAAAAGCTTTTTTGTTTTAGGCATTTTTTCGGCTTCGATAATAGTACCAACACGTAAGTCTAATTTAGTAAAATCATCGAAAGTGATTTCTTCTTTTTGAGGCTCCGTTATTTTATTTGCTGCTTCGTTGGCTCTTTTGCTAGCTTCCAATTTGTCTAATTGTTTTTGAATTTCTGAATCTTCAATTTTAGAGAATAATAATTCCCCTTTTCCTATTTTATGATTGGCAGGAATTAAAATATCTTTTGTTGAAATATCTTCCCAACTATTATCATTAGAGTTTAATATACCTTTCAATTTCGTTGACGTAAAAGGTAAAAAAGGTTCAGATAAAACAGCTAAAGCCGAAGCGATTTGTAAGGCTACAAACATCACAGTTTTAGTACGTGCTTCATCTGTTTTAATCGTTTTCCAAGGTTCTTCATCCGCTAAATACTTGTTTCCAAGTCGTGCTAAATTCATCAATTCTTGGCTGGCTTCTCTAAAACGGTAACGTTCAATAGAACTAGAAATTACTGCAGGATAAGCTTTTAAAGCCGCTAAAGTTTCTTCGTCGATAGCCTTATAATCCGAAGGTTCAGGAATAATACCATCATAATACTTGTTGGTTAAAACCACCACACGATTAATGAAGTTTCCAAAAATTGCAACCAATTCGTTATTGTTTCTGGCCTGGAAATCTTTCCACGTAAAATCATTATCCTTAGATTCTGGTGCATTAGCTGTTAAGGCATAACGCAACACATCTTGTTGATTAGGAAAATCTATTAAATAATCTGGTAACCAAACGGCCCAGTTTTTAGAAGTAGATAACTTTTTGCCTTCTAAATTTAAAAACTCATTAGCTGGTACATTTTCTGGTAAAATATAAGAGCCTTCTGCTTTTAACATCGATGGGAAAATAATACAGTGAAATACAATGTTATCTTTTCCTATAAAGTGAACGAGTTTTGTGTTTTCGTCTTTCCAGTAATCTTCCCAGTTTTTGCCTTCGCGTGCAGCCCATTCTTTAGTAGATGAGATGTAACCAATAGGTGCATCAAACCAAACGTAAAGTACTTTGCCTTCACCACCTTCCACAGGTACCGGAATTCCCCAATCTAAATCTCTAGTCACTGCTCTTGGACGTAAACCATCGTCTATCCATGATTTAACTTGACCATAAACATTAGGTTTCCAGTCTTTTTTATGACCTTTTAAAATCCATTTACGTAAAAAGTCTTCGTGTTTATTTAAAGGTAAAAACCAGTGTTTTGTTTCTTTTAATGTTGGTACGTTGCCTGTAATCGCAGATTTAGGATTTATTAAATCTGTAGCATTTAAGCTAGATCCACAGTTTTCACATTGATCACCATAAGCCTCTTCATTGCCACATTTAGGACACGTCCCTGTAACAAAACGATCCGCTAAAAACTGATTAGCTTCTGCATCATAAAGTTGTTCTGTAACTTCTTCTACAAATTCATTTTTGTCATAAAGGGTTTTAAAAAACTCTTGAGCAGTATCATGATGAATTTTGGCCGTTGTACGAGAATAATTATCAAAAGTGATTCCGAAATCTACAAAAGACTTTTTGATAATCGCATGGTATTTATCAACGATATCTTGAGGCGTAACACCTTCTTTTTTTGCTTTTATAGTAATTGGAACACCATGCTCATCACTACCACAAATAAAGGCAACATCATTTCCTGTACCTCTTAAATAACGTGCGTAAATATCTGCTGGCACATAAACGCCTGCTAAATGACCAATATGTATGGGTCCATTAGTATATGGTAATGCTGCTGTTATGGTATATCTCTTAGACATGAATTATTGTTTTTAAAGGCACAAAAGTACGCAATATATAAGGGATTTAGAAAAAAAATGTACTTTTACAAAAAGCAGTTTTTATGAGTTATAAGTCCTATTTTTTATATCTATTAGTCATCGTTATCTTGATAGGAGGCAATGATATTAAAGCTCAAACCGAATCTGATAATACTACAGAAATGACTTCAAAATTAATACAACCACCATATTTAAAAGCAGGTGATACAGTTGCCATTGTAGCACCTTCAGGAATTTTAAAAAGTAGAGAGCGCGAAGTGCAACAGGCTATAGATTTACTTAAAAGTTGGGGATTACACGCTATTGTTGGTAAACATGTGTTTAGTCAGTCTAATCATTTTGCAGGTACTGATGAGGAACGCTGTGCCGATTTGCAAAATGCCATGGACGACCCAAAAATAAGTGCTATTTGGTGCGCAAGAGGAGGTTACGGAACGGTTAGGGTTTTAGATAAATTGAATTATACAGAGTTTAAGAAAAACCCAAAATGGATTATTGGCTACTCTGACATTACAGCTTTGCATAATCAAGTACATAACGAAGGGTTTCAATCATTACACGCTTTAATGTGCGTGAGTTTAACGAAGGATTTAGATGATGTTAAGGAATCTATTTCTACCTTTAAATCGGCAATTTTTGGAAACCCTGAGAATTATACACTTGACGGGTCTCAATTTAATAGAGAAGGTGAAACTTCAGGTGAATTAGTTGGAGGAAATTTAACCATGTTACATACTATGTTAGGCTCTGATACAAGTCTTGATACTACTGGGAAAATTCTGTTCATTGAAGAAATTGGGGAATACAAATATCATATTGACCGTATGCTACAGAGTATGAAACGAGCTGGTTACTTTGATAATTTAAACGGATTGGTTGTTGGTGATATGTCTAGAATGCGAAAAAACACCACACTTTGGGGAACGTCTGTTGAGCAATTGATATTAGATGCTTTAGAAGAGTATGATTTCCCTATTACGTTTAATATGCCAGCAGGACATGAAAAAGATAATCGCGCTTTAGTTTTAGGAAAAACGGTGGATTTGAAGGTTAAGAAAACAGGAAGTAAATTATCATATCAATAAGAACTTATTCAGTTAGTAAAAGACTGCACACTATTGACTGAAGACTGAAACATGGCAGAACACAATGAACTTGGTAAATTAGGAGAGCAACTTGCAACAGATTATCTTATAAAAAAAGGATATGAAATTGTAGTTAGAAATTATGTATTTCAAAAAGCCGAAATAGATATCGTAGCCAAACACAATGATTTTATGATATGTGTTGAGGTAAAAACGAGAAATTCTGATTTTTTTGGTGATCCACAAGAGTTTGTAACACCAAGTAAAATAAAACTATTAGTAAAAGCAATGGACGCTTTTATTACTGAAAATGATATAGAATTAGAAACGAGATTCGATATCATTGCTGTTTTAAAGAATAAAACTACCGAACAGTTAACGCATTATGAGGATGCTTTTTATCATTTTTAATCTTAATGACAAGGTTCTCTTTTACCTATAAAAATTCATTTCATCAATAAATTGCCATACGTTTTCAGGTAACATTGGTCTTACATTTTTACCGTCTTTAATTTCATTTCTAATAAAGGTTGAAGAGATTTCCATGATTGGTGCATCAACTTTTATGATCTTTGGATGGTCATTAAATTGGGTGTCAATTTTTCCATTAGATATTCTAGGGTAAACGTAAATACTGTGGTTTTCTAGAATAAGTTCGTAGTTTTTCCACTTATGAAAACTCTTTAAATTGTCTTCTCCCATAATTAAGGAAAAGTCGTGTTCTGGAAATTTTTCAAATAAATAAGTGAGTGTATCAATAGTAAAATTGGGTTGTTTTAATCCAAATTCAATATCACTAGGTTTTAGCTTGTTGTATGCTTTAGTAGCCAAATAAACCATCTCTAAACGATGATAATTATCTAGTAAACTACTTTTCTTTTTAAAAGGACTTAGAGGTGTAACAACAAACCAAATTTGGTCTAAATCACTATGCTCAGCTAAATGATTTGCAATGGTTAAATGACCAACATGGATTGGGTTAAACGTACCAAAATAAAGACCTACTTTCATTTAATGCTATATTCCTGCGAAAGCAGGAATCTTTTAATTAATATTATATAGTTTCAATGTAAATTTCTGCCTTCGCAGTAATGACAAAACTATCCTTTTATAAAATCAGAGACCAAAGTATAAGATTCTTCTAAAGCCTCGTCTAAGTTAGAGTTAATTACAATTTTATCAAAAAGTGGAGCAGTGGCCAATTCTGCAGGCGCTTTAGATACACGCATACTAATTTTTTCTTCGCTTTCCTCACCTCTGTCTTTAAGACGTCTTACCAGCTCATTTAAATCTGGTGGTTTTACAAAAATAGCAAGGGTTTGCTCTGGGAATTTTCGTTTTATACGTAAGCCACCAGAAACATCGATATCAAAAATTACATGTTTGCCATGTGACCAAATACGTTCAATTTCAGTTTTTAAAGTACCATAGAAATTGTCTCTATAAACTTCTTCCCATTCTAAAAATTCGTCAGTTTTTATTTTGTTCTTAAACTCTTTTAGCGATAGATAATAATAGTCTTTTCCATCAGTTTCATTACTGCGAGGTTCTCGAGATGTTGCAGAAATAGAAAACTCTAAGTTTAATTCTGGTTGTTTTAATAAATGACGAACGATAGTTGTTTTTCCGGATCCTGAAGGTGCTGAAAACACAATGAGTTTACCTTGTTTTTCGTTTTTAATTTCTGACAAAATGTATTGTTTTGATTATTGAATACTGCAATTGACCTTAAAGGACATTTAACATCTGTTCCTTAATTTTTTCGAGTTCATCTTTCATCTGAACCACTAATTTTTGCATAGGTGCATAATTAGATTTTGAACCTATAGTATTAATTTCTCTACCAATTTCTTGAGAAATAAAGCCTAATTTTTTTCCGTTAGAATCGTCAGAATTTAAAGTCTGTGTAAAATAATCTAAGTGATTATCTAGTCTTACTTTTTCTTCAGTGATATCAAATTTTTCAATGTAGTAAACCAATTCTTGCTCAAAACGGTTTTCATCTACTTTATCTTTAAGGTCAGAAATTCCTTTTTCTAATCGTGCTCTAACACCATCAATACGATCTGGATCCATAGCAATTACTTCATTTAGTAAACGTCTTAAAGTAGAAATTCTATCTATAAAATCTTGCTTTAAAGTTTCACCTTCATCTTTACGATAACCAACTATTTTAGTAATAGCTTCATTGATTTCTTTACTGATAAGTGACCATTCTTCTTCATCAATCTCGTCGCGTTCAGTCGTTACAGCATCTGGTAATCTAATCGCCATTTTAAGTAACTCTGTAGTATCACCATCAACAACTTCTTTAAGTTGTTTAATATATTCTTTAACTACAGTTTTGTTAATTTTAGAGCTAGTGTCTTCTCCTGTAATTTCAACAAAAAGCGAAAAATCTACTTTTCCTCTTCCAAGGTTTTTTGCAATAAGTTTTCTTACCTCTAACTCTTTTGCTCTGTACATAGATGGCATACGAGCGTTTAGGTCTAAACTTTTACTGTTTAGTGATTTTAACTCTATAGAGATTTTTTTTGTTGGGAGCTGTAATACAGATTTCCCATAACCTGTCATTGATTGTATCATTAAGACTTTGTAATTAAAGTTGCGCAAAGGTACAAAATTGAACTGTTTTAAAAGTGTATTAAAATTTTTACAAACACTTATGCATGCATAGGATACTTTCTTAACTTTGTTTTCTTAAATTTTAGTTATGAAGATGTATAAAAAACAGTTTGAAATTCGTTGGAGTGATGTTGATGCTAATGGACATTTAGCTAATTCTGCGTATACCAATTTTATGAGTCACGCTAGGATGGCTTTCTTTTCTGAACAAGGTTTTTCTATGCCAGAAATCATGAAGCATAATGTTGGCCCTGTAGTTTTTTACGAACATATGTACTATTTTAAAGAGTCTTTTATAGGAACGCCAATTACGGTAACTATTGAAGTTTCGGGTTTAAGTGAAGATGGTATGTTATTTATGTTTGAACATAATTTTTACAATCATAAAGGCGAAAATTTAGCGTATTGCGAAATGCAAGGTGGTTGGATAGATTTAAAAGCAAGAAAATTAACTGGTTTACCGGAACCTTTGTTAACATTAGCAAATACATTTCCAAAGTCTGAAAGTTTTAAAGTATTAACTAAAGCAGATACGCGCAAGCATGGTGTGAAGCCTAAGCCTATGGAAATGTAATTTTTTATAATTACAGAGTGTTTTATCTATAATTATGATAAGATTACTGCCTTCGCAGGAATTTATTACTTAAAAACCGAATGCTGCTTAAAAGATTTAATGTGTACATTTTCTATAAATGGCTTTAAAATCTTATTAGGTAAATAACGTTTGTGTTTACAATAACAAGTTAAAGTTTTGGGTTGTGCACCAAGCGTGCTTTTTATTTCTGAAGCTGTACGTCCTAAATTAATTTGGTCTGATTTGGTTTCGATGCCAAGGCGAACATAATCATTTAAAATTCTTGGGTAAATCGCAAATTCTTTGTTGTTAACATAATCAATGCCAATAAAATGAGCGTCGAGATGAGTGTCATTTTGCATAGCAGATAAAAAACCAACGAGTTTATCTTCTAAGAAATAACCTTTTACTATAAATTGATTTTTGAAGGCTTTTTTAAGATGTATATAAGTATCGAGATTTAAAACTTGAGCGTTAAAATCAGCATTATCAATAGTGTTATGATACAACTCTTGAAGTTGATGTTTGTAGGTTTCAATATCTGTTTCAGAAAATAATTTCGTTTTTAATGCGTCACTTTTGGCATCGGCTCTATTGGCCTTTACACGGTATTTTGATTTTAATGCATTGGTATAATCTTCGAAAGAATGCCATTCCGGTTTTAAACTAATAATCATATTAGGTTCTACTTTCATGGCAGCATAATCATAAGATTTGAGATGATTTGTAATAGAAAGCGATTCGTTTTTAAAGTCTTTTACAAAAATAGCATTCAGTTTTTTTTTGTTTTTTGATAGCTTTTTAACGCTTTCTGCAACGGCTTTAAAAGTTTCAATTTTGTCTTCACCTTTTTTAAGAAAGGTACCGTATTCTCCACTTAAAAAGACATTTCCACAGAATAAAACACGAATATGGTTTCTGCAAAACATATTATTTACAATACGTCTAATTTTATCAGACACAGTAATGTTTTTGGTAATGGTTTCAATACCAATCGTCACAATTTGCGTGTTTGCAAAAGCAATGGCTTTTTTGTCTTTTAATATGAATATATAATTGAATTCTATATCTGTGTTTGCAATTTCAAATGCTTTTAAAAATTCAGGTGAATAGTAAATATTGGTGCAGCATTTAACGCTATCCCAATAGGCTTGAGGAATAGTATCAACGGTTTTAAATACTTCAGATTTTAAAGACAAATTAATTGACTTGTTTAGGTTTAATAGAGACTAAATATACGCCAGAAAAGATAAGAACCATTGCAATGAGTTTTAAGGTGTCAATACTATCAGCTCCCATAATTATTGCAAATAAACCAGCAATTACGGGTTGTAAGTAAATAAAAACACCAACAGTCGAAGCTTTTAGTTTATTTAGAGCTATTGGGTTAAAGAGGTAGGTTCCAAAAGTAGCACCAACAATAACAAATGCTAATGAGAAATAAATATATGGGGTAAAAGTTTGCCATTGTACCTCCTGTAATTCTTTATATCCAAAGGGTAAAACCATTATGAATCCAAAAAGGAACAGCCATTTTATAAAGGTAAATGGATGATATTTTTTTGTCAATTGTTTAATTAAAATAACGTAAATACTATAAAATATGGCGTTTAAGAGAATAAAAGTATTTCCTAAAACAACGTTGTCTGCAGTTCTATCCGATTCTCCAAAAAGTGTCAGTACTAAAGCACCAGATAAGGCTATAGTTATTCCTGCAATTTTTAAAAACGTTACTTTTTCTTTTAAAACAATGGATGATAAGATGAGAATAATAACAGGCGTAATGGTCATTATTGCAGAGGCATGGATAGGTGTTGTTAATTCTACACCTTTTAAAAAGAAAAGCATGTTTACGCATACACCAAACAATGCAGCAATAAAAAATTTAAAAAAGTCCTTACGTTCTATTTTTTCTTTTGGCAACCAAATACTAATAGCCCAAAATAGAATGGCAGCACCTCCGACTCTTAAAATAGTTAATGCAAAAGGTGGTACAAAGTTTCCGTTCATTACCGTTTTTGCAAAGGTGTAGTTTAGTCCATATAAAACCTGAACCATGATAAGCGCAAAAATGGCAAAGCCTCTACTATGCATGTATGGCGTTTTTTGCAGCTTCCACTATTTTTTTAGAATTGCCTATAAATATCTTATTGTTAAAAAGTACTACAGGTCGTTTTAAAAAAGTATAATGTTCTAAAATGTAGTTTTTATAATCGTCTTCTAATAGCGGTTTATCTTTTAAGCCCAACTCTTTGTATAGTCTTGCGCGTTTACTAAATAAGCTTTCATAGCTATCAGTAAGTTCTCGCATTTGTTCAATTTGTTGCTCAGTAATTGGTTCGGTTTTTATATCCTGTAACTCAAATCCTTCTGGTAGATTAAGCTCACCAATGATTCTAGTACATGTATTACAAGTGCTTAAATAATATATTTTTTTCATATCAGAAATCTATATAATTTTGAAACCACAAAGTAACCGTATTTAAAGGGAATTTTAAGTACATTTAAGAAAAATAATATTTTATGGATTACTACTCAATTGCCACAATTTTAATTGTGTTATCGGCACTTTTTGGTTACATAAACGTCAAGTTTTTAAAACTGCCAATTACAATAGGATTAATGGTTATTACTATTGTGTTTACAGTAGTTTTAGTTGGTGTTGCGCAGTTTGATGATACCTTACTGATAAAGGAACGAGAGTTTATTGCCTTAATAGATTTTGAAACAGTTCTCCTTGATATTATGTTGAGTTTTCTGTTATTTGCAGGTGCTTTACATACCAATTTCAATCAACTTAAAGTGCAACGCTGGCCAATTATGGCTTTTGCAACTTTGGGTGTTTTAGTGTCTACATTTTTAGTTGGTATTGCCATGTTTTATGTTTTAAAACTAATGAGCTTAGATGTAGATTTTATCAATTGTTTATTATTTGGTGCGTTAATTTCGCCAACAGATCCAATAGCCGTTTTAGGAATTTTAAAAAAAGCAGGAGCTCCTAAAAAGCTCGAAACAAAAATAGTTGGCGAATCATTATTTAATGATGGTGTTGGCGTTGTAGTGTTTTTAACCATTTTTGCTATTGCAGCAAAACCAGATGCTGCTATTGAGTTGTCGGATATTGCAACCTTGTTTGGACAAGAAGTTATTGGAGGTATTATTCTAGGATTGTTTTTAGGTTGGATTACGTATCGCTTAATGAAATCTATTGACAACTATGAAATTGAAGTAATTCTTACACTTGCAACAGTAATGGGTGGAACTATGCTAGCGCATCAGTTTCATTTATCTGCACCATTAGCAATGGTTACAGCTGGTCTTATTGTAGGTAATGATACTGTAAGAAACTCTGCAATGTCTGAAACTACAGAAGCTTACGTTGATAAATTTTGGGAGCTTATAGATGTTTTATTAAACACTGTATTATTTGTAATGATTGGTATGGAAATGCTAATTCTTACCTTAGAAGGTAAATATATTTATGCAGGATTATTGGCAATCCCTATTATACTTTTGTGTCGTTATATTTCATTGTTTATACCAATTAAATTCTTCGAAAAACGATTAGATTTTGTGCCTAAAACAAATTTAATAATGACTTGGGGAGGATTGCGAGGTGGAATCTCTATTGCATTAGCACTTAGTCTCACTGCAGAAATGCATAGAGAATTATTTTTGGTAATTACCTATGTAGTCGTTGTTGTTTCTATTGTTGGCCAAGGATTAACCGTTGGGCCTATTATAAAACGATTAACAAGAACTAAATAATTATTCCATTTTTAAATAAGAACCGAGTTCTTCAAACGGAATTACAAATTCTATATAATCTTGGTCATAGGAGGCTACTTCATAAACATTATAAAGTAAAACGAGTCCATCATCGCTATAGCCTATGTTTTCTGGTAACTGAAATGGTTTTCCAAAGAAGACATCTTCCATGTTTACAGCAGAATCTTTTAGTTGAACCGTTTTTGTAAAATGTGATTTAGCGAGTGCCTTAAATTCATCATTATTTTCAATAAAATCATCTAAGTTTAAAACATGCCCTGTTTTGGCATCTAAATTCAAAAATTTAATTTGGTCATTACCATGAGCACCACCTTTAAATTCGTAAGTGCTTATTGCAATGGTTATAATCGCTTCAGATTGATAAACTAATTCTGTTTCAATATCGAGTTCCCAAACAGGTTCAGATTCTTCTGAGAAATCCTTTTTAAAATCTAGATATTCTTTATTGAATTCTTTTAAAATGGTTTTTAAATCATTTTTACTTTCAGCTGTACTTAACGTTTCAACAAGAGCATTGTCAACATTTGAGTTTATAGTTTTACTAAGTTTGTCTTTACCTTCAGCCTTACTGTAAGTTGCTGTAATTGCGGCATCATATGTTTCAGTAACTGAAATCGTTTCAAAAGACGCAGGTTTTATTTCTGAAGAGCAAGAATTTAAAACCAATATAAAAATCAAAAAAGGAATTATTTGTTTCACAGTAAATGAGGTTATAAATTATAGACAATAAAGGTATTGTATAGAATTAGAAAGAACGAATAATCCATTAAATTTGTTGTGATTTATAATCGAAATTTCAAATACGGTATAATTATGAAATTCAATACAAAAACAATTCATGGTGGTCAAAAACCAGATGCTGCTTATGGCGCAATAATGCCACCAATTTATCAGACTTCTACTTTTGCGCAATCTACACCAGGAGGACATAAAGGTTATGAATATGCACGTTCTGCAAATCCGACACGGCATGCTTTAGAAGAGTCATTTGCAAGTATTGAAAATGGTAAATTCGGTTTAGCTTTTGGTTCTGGTTTAGCAGCTATTGATGCTGTTTTAAAATTGTTGAAACCAGGAGACGAAGTGATTTCTACAAGCGATTTATATGGAGGAACCTATCGTTTATTCACTAAGATATATGAAGACTTTGGTATAAAATTTCTGTTTGTAGGAATGAATAATGCTGAACGTATTGAAGATTATATCACAAAAAACACAAAATTGATTTGGGTTGAAACACCAACTAACCCAATGATGAATATTATAGATATTGTTGCGACTGCCGCAATAGCAAAAAGACATAATGTGCTTTTAGCTGTAGATAACACCTTTGCGACACCTTATTTACAGCAGCCCTTAGATTTAGGTGCTGATATTGTAATGCACTCGGCAACCAAATATTTAGGAGGACATAGTGATTTGGTAATGGGAGCTTTAGTAGTAAAGGATAAAGAGTTGGCAGACCGCTTATATTTTATACAGAATGCAAGTGGTGCAATTTGTGGTCCGCAAGATGCTTTTTTAGCTTTAAGGGGAATTAAAACATTGCATGTAAGAATGCAACGTCATTGCGAAAATGGTAGAGCAGTAGCAGAATATCTAAATGAGCATCCTAAAATTGAGAATGTGTATTGGCCAGGATTTAAAAGTCATCCCAATCATGATATTGCAAAAACACAAATGAAAGATTTTGGAGGTATGGTATCCTTTACAACAAAAGGAAATAATTACGAAGCGTCTATAAAGATTGTAGAAAATTTAAAAATCTTCACCTTAGCGGAATCACTTGGAGGTGTGGAGTCGTTAGCTGGTCACCCAGCAAGTATGACGCATGCTAGTATTCCTAAGGAAGAGCGAGAAAAAACTGGGATTGTAGATTCTTTAATAAGATTAAGTGTTGGTATTGAAGATGAAGCTGATTTAATAGCGGATCTAAAACAGGCTATTGGATAATTACAGAGAAAGATTTTAATGCAAAAAAGACCAAATCTTACGATTTGGTCTTTTTTTTATAGGTTATAATATGTTTTTTAATCTAAATAATAGATATAACCGAAGTTCAACCATACCATCCAATCATTAGCTTTATTAGATTCTAGTTGGTGGTTTAAACCATCTGTCCAATCAGAAAAATAATATTGTAATCTTAAGTCAATCATAAAATCAGAAAGTACAGAAAGTTTATAACGTGTACCAATACTACTTACTATAGACCAAGTAGAACCACTCATGTCATCTACAGAGCCAGGATCCCAACCTGAGTAAAAGTTGTTTGGGTCATCCGGATTTCCAATATCATTTGGGTTTAAAGGGTCTGAACTTACATAATCCGTAAAAGTTTCGGGTCTATAGGAAACATAATGTGCACCTAAGCTTGCAAAAGGAGCAAACTTATTTATACCTGCGGCAAAAGCTCTAATACTTCTTGGAAAAAATTCTAGTTGCATACCAATATCCCAGTTTTGAGATTCTCCAGTATGACCTCTTAAACGATTAGCATCTTCAGAGTTTTTATCTGGATCTACCCATTTTCCGAAATGAGTAAGTGATGTTTTGTTCCAAGATATTTCACTTCGTAATTTAAAGTGGTCATTAAAGTATTTGTCAGTTGTGTAACAGTTACAATCTGCGCGATATGCAAAATTCATGTAATGTACAAGACCTAGACCAATACCGGAATTACCAATGTTAGTTTCAAGATCAGACCTCACACCAAAATCGGATTGGTAAGTGACTGGTCCTGCAATAATTCCTATCTCATGAGAGAAACCTAATTGCGAATAACCAATTTGAATTGACAAAAGCAACGCTAATGGAACGATTATTTTTTTAATGTTTTGTATCATCTAATTATACATTAATGAATATTTACCGAGCAAATATATAAAAACTCGACGAAATACCAAATAAAACGGATAAAATGCATTAATTATTATTTTTTAAAGAAAATAAACAGAAGCAGAGATAAAAAAACCTTTTGAGAATAATAAAAAAATATATACTTATTTTTATAGATAACGTATATTTGCACCCAATATATTATAATTCAATAATATTGGTCTAATATATTGAGTTTTATACAATTCTGGTGATGCAATAATTGTTATTGCTGCCAACAATTTAAACATAAAATGTAATATAACATAAATATGAAAGAAAAGATTGAAGCTTTTTTAGACTTAGTCAAAGAGCGTAATGGTCACGAGCCAGAATTTTTACAAGCTGTACAAGAAGTTGCGGAAACCGTAATTCCTTACATAGCTAAAAATGATATTTATAATGGTAAAAACATTCTTTTGAGAATGGTAGAACCAGAAAGATTGATTTCTTTTAGAGTGAGTTGGGTTGATGACTCTGGAGAAATACAAGTTAACAGAGGTTATAGGGTTCAAATGAATTCTGCAATAGGACCATACAAAGGAGGTTTACGTTTTCATCCAACCGTAAATGCTAGTATTTTAAAATTTTTAGCATTTGAGCAAGTTTTTAAAAATTCACTAACAACTTTACCAATGGGTGGAGGAAAAGGTGGTTCTGATTTTGACCCAAAAGGAAAGTCAGATAATGAAATTATGCGTTTCTGTCATGCATTTATGACAGAATTATTCAGACATATTGGTCATAATACTGATGTACCAGCTGGTGATATTGGCGTTGGTGCAAGGGAAATTGGTTTTATGTTTGGGATGTATAAAAAATTGAACAACACATTTACAGGTGTATTAACTGGTAAAGGCGCATCTTGGGGAGGATCATTAATAAGACCTGAGGCTACAGGTTACGGTAATGTATATTTTGCACAAAATATGCTACAGAGAAATGAAGATTCTTTTGATGGTAAAACCGTAGTTATTTCTGGGTCTGGTAACGTTGCACAATATGCAGCAGAAAAAGCAATAGAATTAGGCGCTAAAGTTTTAACATTATCAGATTCTGGTGGATACATTTATGATGAAGCCGGTATTGATACAGATAAGCTTAAACACGTTATGTATTTAAAAAATGAAAAACGTGGTAGAATTAGTGAGTATTTAGAGACTTATCCTAATGCTAAATATGTAGCCGGTGAAAGACCTTGGTCTGTAAAATGTGATATCGCATTACCATGTGCAACTCAAAATGAGTTAAATGGTGAAGAAGCAAAACAGTTAATAGATAATGGATGTATTTGTGTTTCTGAAGGTGCAAATATGCCTTCAACACCAGATGCTGTTCATGAGTTTCAAAAAGCAAAAATATTATTTGCTCCAGGTAAAGCCTCAAATGCAGGTGGTGTTGCAACATCTGGTTTAGAAATGAGCCAAAACTCATTGCGTTTAAGCTGGTCTCGAGAAGAGGTAGATTCTAAATTAAAAGATATTATGGAAGATATTCATGATTCTTGTGTAGAATATGGTTTAAATGAAGACGGTTCTATAGATTATATAAAAGGAGCTAATATTGCAGGTTTCGTTAAAGTGGCAGATGCTATGTTAGCGCAAGGTGTGGTTTAATGAGCATATAAATTATAATGATTAAGCTTCTGCAATTTTTGTAGAAGTTTTTTTTATGACTTAATATATGATATGCACTATATTTTCGTTACTATTAAATATCTTTGACCAAACCTAATTAACGAATGCGCAATTCTGTTTTTAAAATTTTTATTCTAGTTTTTGGGCTTTCTGCTTCATGTTATAGTCAAGATTTCTCAGCGTTATGGCAAGGGCATTTTTCGTACAATAATATTGTTGATGTTGTTAGTGGAGAACATAAAATTTATGCTGCGGCTGAAAATGCCATATTTGAATATGATACATTAACAAATGAGATTAAAACAATTACCACTGTAGATGGTTTATCAGGTGATTCTATAACCACTATTTATTATAGTGATATTTATCAATACCTTCTAATTGGTTATGAGTCTGGTTTATTAGAATTGTACTCTGAGATTGAAGACTCAGTTCTTACCATAGTAGATATCTTAGATAAGCAAAACATTACACCGGCAAATAAAAGGATTAATCACTTTTATGAAGACGATGGATTAGTATACATTTCTACTGATTATGGTATTTCTATTTATGATTTAAGTGGTTTAGAATTTGGTGATACTTATTTTATTGGTGATAACGGAACTCAAATTTCTGTAAAACAGACTACGATTTTTAACAATGAAATTTTCGTGGCTTGTTCAGATAACAATGGTATAAAAAAGGCTGACTTAAGTAATCCTAATTTAATAGATTATCAGCAATGGCAAACAGTTATATCAGGTAGTTATCAAACAATAAATACTATTAATAACACAATTTATTCAGTTCGGTCTAATAAAGTATTATATGAAATTGATGGCGCTACAATCAACACAATAACAACATTACCATTATTACCTCTTGATGCTGAGGTCTCAAATAATCACTTAATTTATACAATGGAAACAGCTAGTCGTGTTTACAATGAGAACCTCCAGCTTGTAAATACGTTGCAACCAAATTCAGATTTCAATACTAGTTTTACGTCTACAACAATTGTAGATAACAATGTTTACATTGGCACAATAGAGTTAGGAGTTCTAGAAATTTCATTAGACGGTTCAAGTTTATATACCGAGATTAAGCCAAACGGACCATTAAATAATAATGTGTTTAGGTTAAATTCTGATACTGAAAGTGTGTTTGCTACGTTTGGAGATTATTCTTCTTCAATAAATCCTTATCCTTTAAAAAGCTTAGGATTAAGCTATTTTAGAAATGAAAAATGGGAAAACATACCTTACGATAGTATTTTTGGAGCAAAAAATTTATCCGAGATTTCAATTAATCCTTTTAACACAAGACAGGTTTTTATAAGTGCAGTTCATTCGGGTTTATTAGAATTAAACAATTTTGAGCCTACAGAATTGCATGATGAAAGTAACAGTGGTTTAGAATCATTAAATGATCCAAACGACCCTAATGCTGTAAGTATTAGAATTACTGATTCTAAATTTGATAACGATGGCTTACTTTGGTCCGTATCGAGTAGAATAGATAATCCATTAAAATCTTACAATCCTTCTACAGGAAATTGGCAGAGTTATAGTTTTACAAGTTTAATAGAAGACGGTTTTTCTGATGAAGATGGTTTTTTTGAAATTGAAATAGATAATAATGGTACCAAATGGATTGGCTCTTATGATAATGGTTTATTGGCCTATAATGAAAGTGTTTCAAATAATCCTTTAAGAAATATCAATACATCAGACTCAACCATTGATCCTTTTACAAGGTTTATTAGCTTGGCTATAGATAATAATAATCAGCTTTGGATAGGTACAACAAAAGGGTTAAGAGTATTATATAATACTTCTGGTTTTTATAATGATCCTAGCCCTTCTCTAAGTCAAGTTATTATCTTAGAAGATGGCATTGCAAAAGAATTATTAGAGGGTCAGGTAATTACAGATATAGAAGTGGATGGTTCTAATAATAAATGGATTAGTACAATAGATTCGGGTGTGTTTTATTTTTCTCCAGATGGCCAAACCACCATTTATCACTTTACAAAAGATAATTCGCCATTACCTTCTAATACGGTAAATGATGTTTCAATAGATTCTGATAATGGTATAGTCTATATAGCTACAGATAAAGGTTTATTGGCCTTTAAAGCTGGTGGGTCAGATACTAAAGAAAGCTTAGATGATGCTTTTGTCTATCCTAATCCTGTGCGACCAGAATACAACATTCTTGGTTTTAATAATCTAAATGATATTACCAAAGGCGTAAAAGTAAGTGGACTTACAGATAACGTTAATGTTAAAATCACTGATATTGAAGGGAATTTAGTCGCAGAAGCACAATCTAACATTAATCTTAGATCTTCTAATACTAATTATAATTTTGCCATTGATGGTGGAACTGCTGTATGGAATGGTAAAAACCTAGGAAACTCCGTAGTAAGAACAGGTGTATACGTAATACTAATTTCAGATTTAGATTCTTTTGAAACAAAAGTTCTCAAAGTATTAATAGTTAGATAAAAGATGCTCTCAAAAAACAACAGTATTGTACTTTCAAAACTAAAATACAGAGAGTACGATCTTATTGTTAAATGCTACACGCAACAACGTGGTGTTGTAAGTTATTTACTTAAAGGTGTTTTAAAATCTAAAAAGGGATTGTCTAAAACCGTGTATTATCAAGCATTGTCTCAACTTCAAATCGAAGAATTTTATAAGCCTAACCAAACACTTCATTTTATAAAAGAAGTAAAGTTCAATTACATTTACAAAAGTCTTCATACCAACATTTATAAAAGTTCTATTGTTTTGTTTTTGGCTGAAATTCTTTCAAACGTTTTAAAAGAGGAGGAGAAGAATGAAGGTTTGTATGAATTTATTGCAGCAGCACTTCAATATTTAGACAACGAAGATCAATTTTCTAATTTTCATCTTTTATTTCTTTTAAAGTTAACACGTTACTTAGGTTTTCAGCCTGAAAACCTTGATAATAATTACACCTATTTTAATCTAGAATCTGGCGTTTTTGAAGCTACAAATAATGGAATTTACTCCATTTCTGGCTCAAATTTAACACTGTTAAAACAGCTTTTAGGCACAAATTTTGAGGCTTTAAAAACGATAAAAATCAATGCCACACAAAGACAAGAGTTTTTGAATATGCTGTTGTATTATTTTGAATTACATTTGGGCAGTTTTAAGAAACCAAAATCATTACAAGTGCTTAACGAAGTGTTTCATTAAGTAGTTACCAAAACGATGTTTTTATTGATAATGAGTTTACGAGTGAAGAATAATTATCTATTAGCTATCATTTCATTTTTTCTATTTCAAATGGCGATTGGGCAAACCGTTACTGTTTTAGAGGTGGATACTAATATGCCTATTCTCGGTGTGTCTGTATATAACCCAAATAAAAGTAAGACCTTGGTAACCGATTATAACGGACATGTATCTATAGATGGATTTAAGGATAAAGAAACTATCGTTTTTAAGAATTTTCTATACGAAAAACGAACATTTACGAAGTCGCAAATTGCAAAGCTTAATGATACTATTTATCTCACACCTAAGGTCGAATATTTAAAAAAAATTGTAATCTCGGCTTCAAAATTTGAACAAAATAAACGCGAAATTCCACAAACAATCGTCAGTTTAAATGCTAGTGATATTGCTTTTGCAAACCCACAAACCAGTGCAGATTTATTAAATAATACTGGGAATATCTATATTCAGAAAAGTCAATTAGGAGGCGGAAGTCCTATGATTAGAGGATTTTCTACCAACAGATTATTAATTACTGTAGATGGTGTACGTATGAATAATGCCATTTTTAGAGGTGGAAACCTTCAAAATGTTATCTCAATTGATCCACTTGCAGTTCACAATACCGAAGTCACTCTTGGCGCAGGTTCTGTAGTATATGGTAGTGATGCTATTGGAGGTGTTATGAGTTTTTATACTAAAAAACCACAACTGTCTTATAAAGATGATTTGTATTTAAGTGCTAATGCAATGAGCAGATATGCCACAGCAAGCAATGAAAAAACAGGACATATAGATGTTAATCTTGGTTATAAAAAATGGGCATTTTTAACGAGTGTTACTTATACCGATTTCAACGATTTAAGAATGGGAAGTCATGGACCAGATGATTATTTACGATTAGAGTATGTAGAACAACAAAATGGTGAAGATGTTATTGTGGCTAATTCTAATCCGCAAATTCAAAATCCTACTGGTTACAATCAAATAAATTTAATGCAAAAGGTGCGTTATGAACCTTCAGATAATTTAGATTTCGATTTTGGTGTGTATTATTCTACCACCTCAGATTATTCTAGGTATGATCGATTATTGCGATATCGCAATGATAATTTACGCTCTGCAGAATGGAGTTATGGACCACAACAATGGTTTATGAGTAATTTTCAGCTCACAAAACTGAGTAGTAAATCAAGTTTCTATAATAAAATACAAACCACACTAGCTTATCAAAATTTTAAAGAGAGTAGGCGAGATCGTGATTTTCAATCGGTACTAAGAGATGTGAGAGAAGAAAATGTCGATGCTATTTCGCTTAATGTCGATTTTGAAAAACGATTTAACAGTAAAATCTCGCTCTTTTATGGTGCAGAATATCTGTATAATTTAGTGGGTTCTGTTGGCGAAGAACAGAATATTGAAACCAGTACTAGTACAGCAGCCGTAACGCGTTATCCAAATGATGCTACTTGGCAGTCGTTTGCAGCTTACGCCAGTTTAAAGTATAAACCAAATAGCAAGTTTGTGTTTCAGTCTGGTTTGCGTTATAATCAAGTGATTTCTAAAGCCGATTTCACGGCAAACAATGTCTTTTTAAACCTACCTTTTGATGACGCTAGAGTAGATACTGGTGCATTAACAGGTACTGCAGGTATTACTTGGTCGCCAAGTGATATGATACAATGGAAACTAAATGCGTCAACAGCCTTTAGAGCACCAAATATTGATGATATTGGTAAGGTGTTTGATTCAGAGCCTGGTTCTGTAGTAGTACCTAATAAAGATTTAAAAGCCGAATATGCCTATGGTGGCGAATTAGGTTTAAAGTTGAATTTTGATGATAAAGTTGTTATAGATTTAGCCGCATATTATACCTTTTTAGATAATGCCTTAATCAGAAGAGATTACGAGTTAAATGGTGAAACCGAGATTATGTACGATGGCGAATTAAGTACTGTACAAGCCATACAAAATGCATCTAAAGCATGGATTTATGGGTTTGAAGTTGGTATGGATATCAATTTCTCTAAACATTTAAAATTGCGTTCGCAATACAACATCATAGGTGGAACGGAAGATAATGAAGGTGTAGAAGAACCCATAAGACACGTGGCGCCAAGTTTTGGAGAAACACATTTAAAGTGGAAGACCGAAAAATTCTTAGTAGATACGTTTTTAGTGTATAATAATGAATTTTCTAATAGTCAATTGGCACCATCAGAAGCTGCTAAAGATTATTTGTACGCAAAAGATAGTGATGGCAATCCGTATGCACCATCTTGGTACACGTTTAACTTAAGAACCCAATATAAGCATAACGAAAATTGGAGTCTCACAGCCAGTTTAGAGAATATAACAGACCAACGTTACCGACCATATTCTTCTGGATTATCTGCAGCAGGAAGAAACTTAGTACTTGCTTTAAAATATACATTGTAATAGAAGATATCAAACAGTCTGTGGTATTCAAACTTAATCTCAGGACTACCCGAAGGAAACCCGACGCATATCCGACGCAGCTCTAAGTTATATTTAGGTATAGTTGGTTAAAATCCTTTTCCAAAAAAAATAGAGATGTCAAAATAATAAGAGACTGCTTTTCCTTCTGCATTTTTTAATCTAAGGATATCAAAAGGTTTCTTTTCATTGTAAGCTAAAGCTTGTCCTAGCATGGTGCAATTAACGCAGTCCTTTTTTACATACGCGTATTCTTCCTTAATACTTTTAACAATTATTGCTTTTTCAAAGGAACTGCCATCACGTCCGGTATTATCAATGTTTTGGGATGAGGTAGTGTCCTCTTTTGCTGAATCGTTTATGTTTTTTGTTGAAGAACAAGAGGTCATAATAATTAGACCAAGTATACAGGTAAGTTGTACTAGTTTTTTCATGATATAGTAGTGATATTATGTGCTAAAAAAACTTTCCCAATACAAGTATCAAGAAAGTATTAATTATTTCGTTAAGTAACTTTATAGGTATTATTTTTTTACTGCCTTTTTACTAATTACTTGTCCGTTAGATAACGTAATTCTAGCAATATAAGCTGCTTGGCTTAATTTAGATAAGTTATAAACCTCAGTTGTACTATTAGCTTGTAAATTATAGATTCGTCTTCCTAAAACATCTAATATCTCAACATTAGAAATGCTTAATTCTTTAGAATTCAATTTAAACTGCACTTGGCCATCATTTAATTCTACTATAGAAATAGAATTGGTATCCATCACAATATCGTCTATAGAAAGTGCCTGAGTTGTAAATACAATTTCAAAACGATTATTAAACTCACCAGGTTCTGATGTAAACGTATAATCAGATGTTTTTAAATTATGAGTTGTATTTAATAAGTCATCTTTAATGTAGACATCGTTATTTGTGTAAAAATCACCTTCAAATTGTGCTATTGAAATAGTGTATAACGTTGCAACATCAATAGTAGTTTTAAATCCGAGAGGAATAATCTCATCAAGGTCCAAGCTATTTAGGTCTTTTCCTTGAATCACAAATTGTTCATCTGCACTATCAGAAATAATAGAATAGAATGTTGCAGCAAGCGCTGATGATTTGTTTTCAGTAACATCGTAAAATGAGCCATCATAACTATCCGTTGCACCATCTAAGTGTGCAACTGCAATTTGTTTAGAAACACCATTGTCAGAACTTAAATTTAACCATAATACCTTTCTATTAGTTTCTGTAGTTTCACTTCTAAAGAATTGATCATTATTACCAGTGACTCTCATGGCATTATTAAAGGTAATAGGAGAGGTGTCTAAAGTTTCAATAAAGAAACCTTGTCCAGAAGGTACAAAATCATTTGGTATTACACCAGATCCACCAGCAGTATTTACGCCACTACCAGAAATTATAGCATAATCAGATTGAGCGAAATTAGCACCTTCATTACCAGAAGCATTAATATTTTCTGGTGTAGCATGACTCCATAAATAGATGGTATTTACAGTACCAGAATTTACAGAAAAGAACTGTGCAGCATCAATAGCACTTGGGTAAGGGTTGCCAATAAAATTCCAATCCGAATAATCACTTGTTGGTAAATAGACCACAGCAGGTGTAATAACACCATTGTTAAATGCTCCAACAAATGGAAATTGCTGATTTGCAGGTAACATGCCAAAAGAACTTGCTGTTGCAGCATACCCAACACCAGGAAGCATTGTGCCTGAAGCAGGTTGCCAATCGTCACCATTATCATCAATATCATCTTGTCCAGGTGTGAATGTGTTTGTGTTGGCATTTTCAATAAGGTCGTCCACAAAATTTGCAGCATTAAACACAAAACGACGTGATACTGGTACAGTAGAAAATACGTTCTCTATGGTTTCACCAACCACTGGAGAACTCCAATACGTGTATTGATAAGGTGTACTAATCATACTCGTTTGTTTTTGTACTGTAATTGTTCCATTGGCTGTTACAGTTGCTAAATCGTTATTTTGTACTACAGAACCTGCAGTAAATACAGTAATGTCACCATCTGCAATAATATTGTTTTCAATTTCTATGTAATTGCCGTTAGATACTTGTAATTCATAGCCAGCATTAACAATTAGGCTACAACCACTAAAACTGGTTTCACCGTTTGTTACAACGCTTGTATCATAATCACCATCAATAATTACTGCGCGATCTATGCTTGGTGGTGTAGACCAAGATGTACCATCCCAAGTAGAAGATAATGCTTCTAATTTTACAGCATTTGAGGCTTCAAAACATGTAGCAGAATCTTCTCTTAATTGACAATAGTATTGGTAACCATTAAAGTTAACGGTATTTGGTATGTTAAGAGTAGCCGATTGTTGACCTGAGTAGTCTGCATTACCTGCTAGAATTTCTGTCCATACAGCAGTACCAGGCACATTGTAAAACCATTGGTAAGTTAAATTTTGAGCATCTGGAGGTGATGGACCATCAAAGCCTTCTGTACCACTAATTGTAAAACTTGCCGAAAAGATACAGTCGAATGTTGAATCTAAAGGCTGTAATGTTACTGTTGGTGGAGTTCCAGTAGAGAAGTCGTAAGTTCCAATTGTAGAGTAATCAACATCACTACAATCAATGTCAGTCCAATCTATAATTATCCAATCTGCGGTAGAAAATGTCGTGTTCGGAAACGTTGCGTTTATATCTCTTTGAAAATCTGCTCCTTTGTCACCAAGTCCTAGACCAGTAGCCCAAGTTTCATCTCCAAAAGCTCCCCAAGAATCAACAAGGGATGACGATGCATCATATAAGCCTATAAAATCATGTCCGATGTTCTGATTTCCTGAAGCGAAAAAATTAATACTTGCTCCAATAGTAGCCAAATCTACTTGCGCTAAACTGCCATCACCACCTGTAACTGGACATTGTGAATCGTTAGTGCCACATGAAATAACATAGGTGTCTCCATCTGCGACTGATCCAGAATTAAGAATTATATCATTAAATGTAGTAGTATTTCCGTTATTATATATTCTAACGCTGAAATTCGTAGTTGAAAAATAAATTGGTGCACCTGTACCATTATATAATTCTATATATGATAAACTTCCGGTAGGAGAATCTGTTATCTCACTAATAAATAAATCACCAACCACAGTACTAGAGGTCGTTTGGCAACCAGCAATAGTGTTATCAATGAGGTTAAATGTATTACTAAATGTACATCCATTAGATAATTGAATACTTAATGGTCCTCCACTAATTATAGTATTTGGCAATCTAACAACTAGCTCTAACGTACTATCAGATACAGGTGTTAGTGATACTCCATTTAAACTTGCTGTTGCACCTGCTAGGTCATTTCCAGGTGAAACAATCGTTACAATTGTGCCTGCAGGTCCTTCTGCTGGCGATATAGAACCACTTAAAGATGCACAAACACCTTCGCCACTTACACCAAAAGTATAAGGGTTTTCGTCGCTATCATCACTAACAATTGTTATTGTCCCAGTTCTTGTTCCAGAATTAATTGGTGAGAATTCTATATCAAATTGTACAAAATCTCCAGGAATTAAAGTTATAGGTGCAGGATTGGTTGAAATTGAAAATTCAGCTGTATTAGAGGAAGAAATGCTAGTTACATTTAAATCGGCAGTTCCTTCATTTCTAATGTAGTATGACTTTAAAGCTGGTGTGGCAGTTCCAATTTCTGTTCCAGCAAAAATGGTATTGTTACCAGTATTGGCAGCACTTCCATTTGCAATTGATGCAAACGTTGTATCTCTTTCAACGTCTATTTCTGGCGATGGCGTAAAGCCTTCACCTGTTAAATTAACCGTACAAGTACTTTCATCTGCATCGTCATTATTAATAGTAAGTATCCCTGTTATTGTTCCAACTGACGTAGGAGTAAAACGAACTGTTACCGTTTGCGAGCTTCCTGCTGCAATAGCAAACGGAGTAGCAGTAGGTGATACAATTGTATATTCACCAGTAATAGCTAGAGAACTTATATTTAAATCTAATGATCCAATATTATCTATATTAAATGTTAAATCAGCAGTGCTTCCATCATTGGCAACATTTCCAAAATCTATAGTGTATCCACAGTTTTGATTAGTTGAGGTGTCATCTACCAATTGTAACTCTGGTTCAGGAGTAGAAGCTCCACAGAAAATTTCAACATCATCTAGGTAAAACGAACCACCAGATCTTGGTGATTGCAGAATTCTAATATAATAATCACCAATTAAGTTTAAATTGATATTAAATGTATTTGCAGTAGTTGTAATATCACCAGTATTTGATCCATCAGCAACAATTGAAGATACAGTTGTCCATGGTCCTGTTGGTGCTGTAGCATATTCAAAATTTATAGTGTAATTAGATGTTCCACCTGATGCGCGCGCTATAAAACTTAAAGACGTTGGGTCAGTAAGTGCAACTGAAGTAATTATATCATCATTATTGTCATTAAAACCGATGCCATTACCTGTGTTTCCAGCTGTGCCATTAATGTATGTACCTGAGCCTCCTGTCCAATTACCATAACCTGAATCGAAATTGTCAGAAAGACAAGGTCCTGTTAAAGAAGTATCATCTCCAATTAATGGACTTGGTGTATAATACAATGGTCCACCTGAACAACCAGAACCATTATAAGCAAATACAAAAAAGTAATATTGGGTGTTTTGTGTTAAACCAGTTGCAGAAAATGTAGTTGTTGTAGAACTTTGAATAACTGTTCCACTCCCTAAAGTATCACCAATTGTATAAGTTGTTCCATCTACAGGATTTGCACCCAATGTTGCAGATGAACTCGCAACCACTAAATAACTATCTGCTGCTGATGCGGTGAATGAACCATCAATTGATGAACTTGTTATGTTATTTAAAACTAAACTTGTAGGTTGAGCTGTTGGAGATGTACAAGCAGCAGCTGGTGTTCCTAAAATTTCTGCATCATCAACAATCCAGTATTCGTTACCGGAATTATTATTCATAATCAACCTCACTCTTAGATTTGAAGAATTAGGTAAATCATTGATAGTTATTGTACTATAACCGTCAGATGTCCTATTGCCACCTCCTGATGGAGTGAATATTGTAGCAGAATTATCACCGTCAAAAGTTGTAGATGCGGTTCCTGTACCTGAATCAAATGACCACCTAGCGTTTGAATTACCTTCTATTTCTAATTCATCAGACCAAGTTGCTCCACCATCTGTGCTTACACCAACAAAAACTTCATCAGAACCATCAGCTCCATTTCCGGAAGTTCCGGAGAAAGAAGCTAAACGAAATGTGAAATAAATTGATGTATATCCTGAGGCGTCTACACTAGAAAATAAAACTGTAGAAGTTCCGTCGCTTTCTTCAATGGCCTGAGAGCCACTAACAAAATTATCATCTCCAGTAGGAAAAGGTCCATTACCTGTAGCAATAGAGCCACCTGTATAAGTCATTGTTGGCGTAGCAGGTACGGATTCAAAATCTTGAATTCCTATGGTTGTTTGCCCAAAACTGAAGTTTAAAGCAAGACAAATAAATATAAATGGTAAAAAGTAGTTTTTAATCATAAGGGATAATAAAAATGAATTAATAGCCTTCAAAGTTACTTCAAATACCTTGCAGGTCAGTGTCTTGTAAGATACATTTTTATTAACAAATGGTTAATAATTCGGGTCGATTATCCGTGAAAAACAAGTTTATTCGACCAAGTGCAATGTTCAGTAATTTAGAGTTTATTACATCCCTAACGTTTTACGTATTGGCTTGGTTTGTTAAGGCTTTTTCGCATCAGGTTGACAAGCGTAATAAATCCGTTAATTATAAATAATCTATTGTATTTTTGATCTAATGGATACACACAAAACTTATACTGTTGAAGAAGCTAAAAGAAGGCTAGAAAGTTATTGTGCTTATCAAGAGCGTTGCCATAAAGAAGTACGAAATAAGCTTTGGGAAATGCGTATGATTCCGGAAGCTATAGATGTTGTTTTGGTGCATTTAATTGAGCATAATTTCCTTAACGAAGAGCGTTTTGCAAAGACGTTTGTGAGTGGTAAATTCAGAATTAAAAAATGGGGAAAAATCCGTTTGGTAAGAGAATTAAAATCTAGAGATATTTCTAAATATAGTATTGATGTGGCTTTAAAAGAAATTGACTTAGATGATTATTACCAGACTTTAGATGCGTTAACGTTAAAGCGAATTGATCAGGTTAAAGAAAAGGACAAATACAAAAAGAAAAAGAAAGTAGCCGATTACCTGTTTTATCGTGGATGGGAATCGCATTTGGTTTACGAGAAACTGAATGAGTATATTAAATAAAAAAGCCTTTCTGTTATATTACAAAAAGGCTTTTTTATATGAGTTTATTAGGTTCTTACAAATTGAAGGTCATACCAAGATTTAAAGTAAATTGGTTATGAATATCAATTGAGTCTTTATCATATTTAGCTAAAGGAAAGTTAGCTTCTGTAAAAACACCAAAACCTGGCGAAAAGAAATAACGTGCACCAACATGTCCACCAAAGTTTTTAAGGCTTAGGTTTAAACCTGGATAAAAGTCAAAGTTTTCGTCAAGGTTAATAACGTTACCTAGGTTAGCGTTAAAACGCGCTTTTAAATCGAAACGATCACCAAAATCTAAATCTTCAATCCAACTAGAACCACCTAAAGCATAAGAAGACGATACACCAACAGAGATATTTTCACCTAAACCGTGATCGAAACTTACATTAATCCCAGTAGCATAATCTTGAATATTAGCACCAACTTGAAATTTCTGGTCTCCTTTACCTTCAAAGGCTTGTGCGTTACCAAAACTAAAAGCTAATAAAGCGACAATTAATACAATATTTTTCATTTTTTTCATTTTAAAAATCTGGGCAAATATACAAAGAGAATTCAATATAGGTTAGAACTTTAGGTAAAACGATTGGTATTGGTAATGGCTTTTTGTTTTTCCAGTCAATCCACTTTTGCCCTCTAAAGCGTCGCATTATGAAATCCAGATTGCGAAATGATAAAATCATAACAAATGAAATTTACGAGCTGTTAAAATTAACTGTATCTCATATGTTAATATACTATTTGTCTAATTTAAATTTATCAGAGTTTGAAGCCATAAGTATATACGGAACACCAATTGTTAAAGCACCAAAGAAGACATAGTCTTCTAATTTGGGTATCTCTAACCAATGGCTTAAGCCTAAACCTATAAGCATTATTAAAGCCATACCAAACATGGCATTTCTAAATACAGCAGCAATACCTTCTATATCGTAGTTTTTTTGTTTTTCTTTAGACATGGTGTTGTAACCTGCAATTAAAAAATACATTTTTCCGTATTTAATAAGTGTGCCTAAAACAATAAAAAGAATACTGATAAATAACATGAGTTCTGGTTTTAATTATAACCATTTGGTATCTCTAGATGTTGCATCTAAAACATCAACTTCTAAAGCTGAAGCAATTTGTTTGGCAACCTCAAAAGCGTCTTTTGTATTATCTGCGACAAATGCTTCAATTTTCTGATTGGTATTATAGAATAAATTGACTTTTATAACTGTATTAGTAACCTTTGTACTAGCGGAAGATACCCAAACTCTAGAAGACGTTGTTGTTTTAAAAACGGAAACATATTCTATATCTGGTAAATCTAGCCATTTGCCAAAGCTTAAACTTAATATGTTGATGGTTTTACGATAGGTTTTTGTGGTTAGATTAATTTCAATACCATTTGTTTGAAAAAAATAAAGACTCGCAGCAATAAAGATAAATCCTATTCCGCTTGTAAAAATGCTAAAAGCACCAATAATAAAAAGTCCAGAACCATACACTTTTTGTAGTGTAGATACTGGACTTATGTAGTTTATTTTATTCAATTTAAAGATGTTTCATTTTGTCAGTTCGAGCATTTAGAATACGCTCAACCAAACATTTCTAAAGTGTACTAATTTTTATAAATATTAGTCTTAAGACTTTTCAATATTAGGTTCTTTAACTTCAACTATAACATCTTCAATAGCAGTTGCATCAGTTTCAATTTTAGCTTCTTCTGCTTCAATTTCTTTTTTGTCTTTTCCTTTTAAATACTCTGGTAAATCCATACCAGCCATATTAAACATTTCTTGTAAAGGTGGTACTGATTTGTACATACCAGATAAGAAATTAGCAGTAGAAGATTTTCCATCTTCACCACTACTGCCATTATCCCAAACCGTTACTTTATCAATTTTAATATTCTTAATTGCTTCTGATTGAATTCTTACCAATTCTGGTAATTTGTCTGCAATTAATAATAATACAGCGTCTCTACTGTTGTTACCAGCCGCTTTTACAATTTGTTCCATACCAGCAGCTTGTTTGGTTAAGATTTCAAACTGTCCTTGTGCTTCTGCTTGTGCTTTAAACAAAATAGCATCTGCTTCACCTTTAGCTTGTCTTCTTGTGCGTTCTGCTTCGGCCTCTGCATCAATTTCAGCTTTTTGTTTATCAATTTCGGCTGGTACAACTATATCTGCTAATTGTGTTGAGCGTACACGTTCTGCTCTGGCAACTTCTGCTTCTCTTTCTGCAGCATAAGCTTCTTCTAAAGCTTTAGCGGCTTGTACTTTTTCAGAGGTAATAGCTCGTTTTTCTGCTTCTGCTTCTTTTTCTCTTCTTAACGCATCTGATTCTGCAATCGATATTTTTGCTGTATTCTCTCCATCAATAGCACGTGCATTTGCTTCAGAGGTTTTAATTCTTTCGTCTTTTAAAGATTCTGCTTCACCAATTTTTGCCAATGCTATAGCACTTGCAGTTTGTACTCTTTCATTTTGGTTTGCATTTGCTTCACCAATTTTTGCTTTAGCATGTAATTCTGCAACTTGGGTTCTTTCATCTTGTTCTGCATTAGCTTCACCAATTGAACCATCTCTAGTTTTCTCTGCAACCGATTTACGTGCTGCGTTAATAGCATGTGCTGCAGCTTCCTTACCAAGGGCTTCAATATAACCAGACTCATCAACGATATCTGTAATGTTTACGTTAATTAGTTTTAAACCTACTTTCTTTAATTCGGTTTCTACAGACTGCGAAATGTTAGTTAAAAATTTATCTCTATCGTTGTTAATTTCCTCAATATCCATTGAAGCAACTACCAAACGTAATTGGCCAAAAATAATTTCTTGGGCTAATTCTTGGATTTCATTTTGTCCTAATCCTAATAAACGTTCGGCAGCATTTTGCATAATACCTGGTTCTGTAGATACACCAATTGTAAAACGCGATGGTACGTTAACACGAATATTTTGTTTAGATAAGGCGTTTACCAAATTTACTTCGATAGAAATAGGTGTTAATTCTAAGAATTCATAATCTTGAATCACAGGAATAATAAAAGCAGCGCCACCATGGATACATTTAGCAGATTGTCCGCCTCCAACTTTTCCGTAGACCACTAAAATTCTATCTGATGGACAACGTTTGTAGCGTTTTATTAAAATAATTAAAGTCAGTACAATAAATAAGACCACAAAAATGGCGACCATAGGAAGCCCTAGGCTCTCGACATTAAAATTTTCTTGGATGGTTAGTAAATTCATAGTTTTTAAATTTGAAGGTTTGTTTTTAGTTAGATATTTTCTTTTGAGTGTTGTTACTCAATAGTTCGGTTTGTGCTTTTGAAGGCTCAATAGGTTTACGTGTTTGGTCTACAATGAGGATTCCGTTAGAAGTGACATCAACGACTTTTATAATGGTCCCAGTTTTTAATGGTGTTAAGGAATCGGTTAAAGCATCTAATTCTCTCATAGAACCTTGCACACTAACACTTACTTTTCCCATTTTAGAGCGGTCTTCTCCGATTGTTAAATACACTTCACCAACAGCATCTAGCGCATTTTTGTAATTTAAAGTACCACTATCTGAGAGCTTACTAATAAAAAAGAAGAGTGCTGCCATAATCACCATCATTAGTAAACCGCAAATCACGGAAACTAGAATGGTCGCTGGTGTTGAAAGTCCAGAATCTATACATGCAATGCCACTCCAACCAAAAATGGTAAAAAAGCCAACAAGGTTTTTAAAGGAAATAAACTGAAATCCTGCTTCAACGTCACCATCAATATCATCAGCATCGCCTCCTGTAAAAGCCATAATCATAACCACAGAAAAAACAAGAGAACCAATAATAGCCGTTAACCAATATATTTGGGATAGCAATTCTAAATTTGAAAACCAATTTGCCATAATTTCTAGGGTTTTATTTGAGTTAATAAATATACAACCATAATAAGTTTTAAAGCTTATTATTTTGAAAGTAAATTAGACACAAAATTGCCACCAAGTTAGACGTAATTAGTCATGGTTTCTTTGAAATCTTTTTTTGGATTTTAATTTATCCAAATTAGTAATGTCAATGGTATGTGATGGTTATTTGTAGAATGGTTATTTAAAATCTTTGAAGCTTTAAAAAAGATTCGAGAATTAAACCACTTTCAATATATCAGTAGCAAATGAAAGAATTTTGTTACAATTTTTTTGAAAAATAATTTTTCACACTCGATTTGTCATTCTTGCGAAAGACACGAATCTATGCTTATTAGATTTCTACAAGAACAAAAAAGACTTTCAGAATTTTTGTATAGAAATCCAAATTTGTTAACACCTCTAAAGTCCCCTTGAGGGGATTTTAGAGGTGTTTTTTTATATTATAGGCTATTCTACAAGGTCTAAAAAAGACCTTGCAGGATTATGACGATGAGAATTTAGTTTCAATTTATGAGATTCCTGTTTTTACAGGAATTTGTAACGCATACCAAACAACACATTACTTGGAGGCATTGGAGTAAAGCCAGATTCAATATAATCAGCATCAAAAATATTACTTGCTGTGATTGATAATTCAACTTGTTTTAAGCTCATTACTATAGAGGCATCCCAGACGTTGTACGTTTGTCCTGTGGTACGTTCAGCGTATTTGTAAACGATATTCTGGCTCACATTTTCGAATAGTTTAGTACTCAATCTTGTTGTGTAATGATGTTTTAAGGTGTTTAGAGAATAACGCGATAATTCTTCGTTTTGGTCTAAAATATTATCATCTAAATACGAATAGCCTATCGCTAAGGTTTGGTTAAAATTGTTGAGCTTAAAATTATAAGCAGCATCAAATTCAAACCCTTTGGTGTTCACTTCTGTAATGTTGGTCGCAGTAAAATTTTCGGTTGTATTTGGTCTAATGTAATCTATTAGATTATCTGCATCTCTATTAAAAACAGCTAAAGTGGCTCTAAATTTCGGTGTGATGTATTTAATTCCGAGTTCTTGTGCAAAAGCTTCTTCTGGTTCTAAATCTGGATTCCCGTTGGTGCTTGGGTCACTGTAATATAAATCTGTGTAGGTCGGAATTCTGTATGTAAAACCAATATTTCCATAGGCTTTTAGGTTATTGGTAATATCAAAACCAACATCTAATCCAGGAAAACCATTAAATTTAAAATCTGAGAAATACGTCATAGCAACACCAGGTGTAATGTCTAATCGGTTATCTATAAACTGAAATCTGTGTTCTAAAAATAGTGTTGTCATAAAACGATTACGATGGCCTAAATTATTACTTCGTAAATAGGTTTTAGACATATCGATTCCGAAACCAGTTTCACCGAACTCTGATTTATAAGACGCATTGGCTTCAGCTCCAATTTTATTAGAAATATGAAAGTTTCTATAAAAGCCAGGTTCATAACGTCTTAAAAGAAACATATCTTGATTACGTTTCCAGTAGATTCTTGGTTGAATTTTGAATCTTTTAGATTGAAATTTAGTAGTGAATGCTAATAAACTGTTTTGAGTTTCTTCGTATTCATTAAAAGTAGCATTGGTGGTGTAGAAATTTTCAGCACCGAATTTTTTATCGAAAAACGTTGCAATCATTTCAATAGGTTGTGTTTTTTTGTTGAAAACACTTTTTAAGAAATAGTTTGAATTTTCATAATCTGAATTATTTCGATAGCCATCAGACGTCATTTTTCCAGCATGAAAAATATGTGTTGAGTTTTCTAATTCTGACCCAACAGTTACAGAACCATTAAGCTGCCCAAAAGAACCAGCTTCTAAATTTGCAGAAACGGAATTACTTAAGTTAGATTTAGTGACTATATTAATGGCACCTGTAAATGCATTTTGTCCAAAAACTCTAGCAGCAGGCCCTTTTATAATTTCTATGCGCTTTATTACTTCTAGTGGTAACGACGCATTCATGGTATGATGTCCTGTTTGGGCATCGTCCATTTTTATACCATCAATTAATAAAAGTGTTTGGTCAAAACCACCACCTCTAATAAATAAATCTGCCTGACTTCCGCCAGTTCCACGTCTTCTAATATCAACACCAGCAACTTGTTGTAATAAATCTGCAATGGTAGTCGCTGAACTATTTTTAATATCTGTCGCAGTAATAATATTTATGGATCTAGAATTTTCTTTGAAGGGTAAATCAATTCGAGATGAAATAATAACGACTTCACTTAATGAATCGGTTTTAATTACAGGTAGTTCTTCTTGAGCGTTTAGAGTAAAAACGCTAAATGATAATAATGTAAAAAGTAAGATTGAATTTTTCATCTATTTGAGTTTTGCAATGGTTGTTATTGCATCATTTAATTTTATTGTGCAAAAGTCGTAACTTTCCGGACGATTAAACTAGTCCAGTTTTAAAACAATGAATAGTCCGGTTAGCGATATATTAAAACAACTTATTACATTCGACAAAACTATTGTGAAACCTGTTTATATACAAGTAGCACAGCAAGTTATAAATGCGATACAACGTGGTTATTTAGAAAAAGGCAGCAAATTGCCAGGAACACGTGTTATAAGTGAGTTGTTAAACATTCACAGAAATACTGCAGTTGCTATTTACGACGAATTGGCATCGCAAGGTTGGGTAGATATTGTGGCTAATAAGGGCACGTTTGTTTTAATACCAGAGGTGTCAGACACAAAAATTAAAGCTTCGACTCAGCAAATTCATCAAGCTTATACGTATCCAAAAGTGGCTGGTTTTCCTTTTGAACAGTCGTTTAATTTAGCTTCAACAACTGAAGAAACATCTGCAACATATGCTATAAGTGATGGTAAACCCGATTTACGATTACATCCTGTTTATCAATTTTCAAGATGGTATAGCGCAGCCATGAAACGGAAACCATTAATTAATAAATGGAATAGAACAAGTGCATTAATACCATCGGTTTTTAGTACACAACTCTGTAATTATTTAAATGCAACTCGCGGATTTCATATAAAACCAAATAATTTAGTCAATACACGAAGTACAGAAATGAGTCTGTATATAGTCTCACGGTTATTAATTAAACAGGATGATTTGGTGTTGGTTGGGCAGTTGAGTAATTATGCAGCTAACATGATTTTTCAACAAGCAGGTGCAACCATTCGAACGATTCCTGTTGATAGTGAAGGTTTAGATATAGACTACATAAAAAAGCATTTTGTAAAAGGAAGTATACGCTGTGTGTATGTTTGTGCTAATAGAGATTATCCTACAACGGTAACGTTGAGTGCAAAACGACGATTGCAATTATTACAATTGGCAAAAATGCATGGATTTGCTATTATAGAAGATGACTACGATTACGATTTTCAGTATGATGGTTCAGCTATGTTACCTATGGCAAGTGCAGACGTTAGTGGTATGGTTATTTATTTAGGCAAATTAGGTCAGTCGTTATTTCCAAGTTTTCACACAGGTTTTGTGGTTGCACCAGAAAATTTAATTTCGGAAGCTAAAAACTACTTGCAATTACTAGATAAACAAGGGGATTTAATACAAGAGCAAATGCTTGCCGAATTGATTTCTGAAGGTGAAATATACCGACTTAAGAAAAAAAACATTGTCACTTACAAACAGCGCCGTGATCGTTTGTGCCATTATTTAGGCTCTTATTTTGAAGATGTCATTACTTGGGAAACACCCTCTGGTGGTTTAGCAATCTGGTTGCGATTTGTTGTGTCTATTTCGTTAGTAAAACTTGCCGAAGAAGCTGAAAAATTAGATTTGTTTCTGCCTAAAACTATTTTATATCAAGATAAAAACACCTGTGCTATTCGTTTTGGTTTTGGACATTTAAACGAAGAAGAACTCGAAATTGTGATTAGGAAGTTGAAAAGTGCTTATACAAAGGTCATTAATCTTTAATAGGAAATTCAGTATTACAATCCTCACATTTGTATTGGTAGCGCGCGCTAAAGGGTAGTGTGAAGAACAAGAGGCCAATTAAAAAAGACATCAAGGATTTAAAACTATTAATGGTGGTGTACATTTCAATATGTTCGCCTTTACAATTGGGACAAACAATAGGATGCCCGTCATTATCTACAGAATAGGCTTTAATTGATTTTAAGATTGCTCGCGCTTTTTCTTCATCTTTAGCAAGTACTTTTAATTTTACGCCTCCAATTGCTTGGCTCACCAAAGGGTCAGTGTCTATGGTAAGATTATCTCTTAAAAAAACGTCGATACCATCTGCTTCTAACCGTCCTTTTGCGATTTGTGCTTCTGTAGAATAGGGGAATCTGGCTATGGTGATGAATGTTTCTTTCATTTGGTAAAGATAGTAAGACTTAGCAGGTTTATAAAACCTGGCAAGTTTAGAATAGAATCATTCAATACTACCTTTTGCCATTTTGGTTTTCCACTTGTCTTTATCAACCCATTTAAAGTTGTTGGGTTCTGTAGCATCTAACAAATCGATGTTTAATTGTTCTGAAAGTTCATAACCTATGAGGAAGGCTTCTTTGTAATTATCTTCTTCATATAACTCAAAATGTTTGTTGTTGTCGTACCACAGATTCACTTCAAAAATATAATCGCCTCCTATTATTGGTTGATGAAATACTGATACGTATTCATAATTTTTAATGGTTTGCCAAGAACCTATTTTTAAAGGACCAATATTATAGGTTGGTCTAAATTTTGAGTTTTCTATATCAATATGAATACTTTTTGTTAAGGTAAATCCAATACCTATTGATACGAAAAAAATACATGGCTTAATTCTATGTAGAAATATTATTAATCCTTTTTCAGTAAACTCTATTTGGTATAATGCAAGTAATATTAATAGTGTGGTTATAGTAAAAAATAATGCAGCAATAGGTATCTGCCAAATAGGTCTGGGACTTTCTGAAATGATATTGGGTTTCATATTTTCAAATATAAAATAAAGATTTTGAGAGTTTTTAAGTCTTATACAATAATTTATCGTCGTCGATTTGGTAACAAAGGAGGCGGTTCGCCATTAAAAGGATTAAAACGACTTATAGTTTTTGCTTCCATACCAGCAGCACTCATTACAGCTCTGTCTCCATAACGTTCGCGCATTTTGTCCATAGCGTTGGTTAGGTTGAGGTGCATTTCATTGTCTTCAAATAGATTTATTTGATGGCCTCCTTCTACCAAATGACTAAATTTTACACCAATCAGTCGTACTAAAAGCCTACGATGATACAGTTTTTTGAATAAACCCAATACCACAGGAATAAGCATATGGTCCATGGCACTGTAAGGAATACGTTGCTGTTGTGTGTACGTTTGAAAATCTGAATACCGAATCTTAAAGGTCACGCAAGCCGTTAATTTATGACCACGACGTAACTGATACGCCAAATTTTCTGCCATAGCAACTACCATACCTTTAAGTTTAGCAACATCTGTAGTGTCTTGATTAAAAGTACGCTCTGTTGAAATAGATTTACGCTCGTGGTATTGCACTACAGGCGAGTTGTCTATGCCATTTGCTTTTTTCCAAATGACAAGGCCATTTTTACCCAATACTTTATGCATTAATTGTATAGGCATTTCTTGTATAGTATGAATGCGTTTTACACCCAAATCGCACAACGCTTTATAAGTGACATTACCAACCATCGGAATCTTTTTAACCGAAAGTGGTGCTAAAAATCGTTTTTCATTACCATAAAGAATCCGAATCTCGTTGTTGGGTTTGGCTTCTCCAGTCGCAATTTTTGAAACCGTTTTGTTAAGTGATAAACCAAAGGAAATAGGTAAACCAGTTTCTCTTATAATTTTATGGCGTAATTCTGAAGCCAATTTATGGCAACCAAAAAACTTATCCATTCCGGTAAGATCCATATAAAACTCGTCAATAGATGTTTTCTCATAAAGAGGAACACTCTCTTTAATAACATCAGTAACAGCATTAGAAAACTTGGTGTAAATACCAGAGTTTCCTCTGAGTACAATAGCTTCTGGGCACAATTGTTTTGCCATACGCATTGGCATCGCAGAATGAACACCAAAAGTACGCGCTTCATAACTACAAGACGCCACAACCCCTCTGTCGCTTGTGCCACCAATAAGAATCGGTTTTCCGTTAAGGCTGCTATCCATATGTCTTTCGCACGATACAAAGAACGTGTCTAAATCCATGTGTACAATGCTGCGGTTTCTGTTCATTTTTAATTTGGGATAATTTGGATTTTCTGCAAGACTTCTAAAGCCTTGTAGGTATTTAAGAGGTTGTTTTTATAATTGTCGTCAGTTCGAGTGGCAATTTTTGTAGCTAAAGCGGAAAAAATGGTTGTATCGAGAACCTTATGATTAATGAAAGCTTCTCGATATAAATTTGCTCATGCTTTGCAAATTCACTCGAAGTGACGAAATACTGTTTTTAAAATTCTTTAACTGATGGCTCTTTTCAAATCTGTAAAACTTCGTTTATTCTGAAATGTTGGATTCAAGGATTTTACTGAATAACGAGGGTCTTCAATAATAGCCAATAGTTCAAATTTTGAAACTTCAATCGTCACACAATCAAATTCTACCATTACACGTCCTATGATGCTATAAATCCCTTTGCCTCTAAATGGATATTTAGCTGCAATAGGAGGGAAGTGAACCGTATCTAAAAAATCACCATCACGATCTAAAAATGTTCCAAAATACATCATCTTTCCGTTGGCAGTTTTTGTGTTTTTTGTAGTAATTAAGTAGCCTTCAATGATAATGAGCTTGCCTTCTAATTGTGTTAAATGTTTAGCTCGTAAATTGCTGGTCGATTTTTTTTCTAATAAATAAAACGGGTTACAAAGCGGAAAGCCTAATAACTCAATAGCATCAAATGCATTTTCTAAATCAGTACTTGGTAACTCTGGTGTACTGTAATTAATGCGCGGGGTTTTAAATAGCGTAATCACCTCTTCTTGAACTACCGTTTTACTAATCTTTAAATGCGCCTCCCAAAGCAATTCTCGTTTATTGATTTTTGTAAATCGAAAGGCGTTGATTTTAATTAAAATTGAAACTTGCTCAATAGAAATTGGCACCCGTTCTATAAAATCGTCTAACGATTGAAATTCACCATGTTCTTCACGCTCATTAAGAATTCTATTTATGGTTTTAGCTTCTAAGGATTGCAAAAACATAAAGCCTAAGTAAATGGTGTTCTCTTTTATAATCGCTTGTGTAAACGAACTATTAATGCATGGTGCTTCAATAATACCATTGTGCATTCTGGCTTCGTGCACATATAATTCTGTGCTGTAAAATCCACCAAAATTATTGATGGTGGCTGTCATATATTCCAAAGGATAATAGGCTTTTAGAAATAGACTTTGATAACTTTCTACAGCATACGATGCGGAATGCCCTTTAGCAAAAGCATAACCTGCAAAACTTTCAATTTGTCGCCAAACATCTGTAACTAAATCTTTAGGCTTCCCATCTTTTATACAATTATCGAAGAATTTTTGTTTCACTTTTAAAAACTCGTCTCGCGATCGGAATTTCCCAGACATGCCACGACGTAACATATCTGATTCGCCCAAATCTAAACCACCAAAGAGGTGTGCTACTTTAATCACATCTTCTTGGTACACCATAATACCATACGTTTCTGGCATAATTTGCTGTAAAACAGGATGTGCTTCTTTTCGTTTTTCGGGATAACGATAGCGCAAAATATATTGTCGCATCATACCACTTTTGGCAACACCAGGTCTAATGATAGAACTTGCAGCGACTAAGCCCAAATAATTATCGACCTGTAATTTTTTTAATAGCATACGCATAGCAGGCGATTCTACATAAAAGCAACCAATAGCTTTGGCGTGTCTTAGTAAGTCTTTTATGCGTTCATCTTTTTTAAAACCTTTAATATCATGAATGTCAATTGGTGGTTGGTTCTTATAATTTTCGTCAATAATTTCTACAGCTTCCTTTATTTTTCCTAAACCACGTTGGCTTAGAATATCGAATTTATACAACCCAATATCTTCTGCAACAACCATATCAAATTGTGTGGTAGCAAAACCTTTTGGTGGCATGAATGTGGAGCAATACGTATGAATGGGTTCTTCTGAAATTAAAATTCCACCAGCATGGATGCCTAAATAATTAGGAAACCCTTCAATGTATGTGCTGTATTTAATAACGAGTTGCGATAAATTATCGAGCTGATTAATATGATATTTTCCTCTGGTGAGTTTATCCATTTCGGACTTAGGCAAACCAAATACTTTTCCTAATTCGCGTACAGACGCCTTAAATTTAAAGGTATTATAAACTGCAATAAGCGCTGTGTGTTTAAAGGTCTTGAAAATATAATTAGTAATGTCATCTCTATCTTTCCATGAAAAATCGAGGTCGAAATCTGGCGGGTTTTGACGAAAGAGATTAATGAAACGTTCAAAATATAAATCGAGTTCAATTGGGTCCACATCTGTAATCCGCAATAAATAGGCAATAATACTATTGGCACCACTACCACGACCAACGTAGTAATAATCTTTGCTTCGCGCGTATTCTAAGATTTTCCAATTGATAAGAAAATAGGAAACGAAGCCTTTTTGTTTAATAATAGTGAGTTCCTTTTCAATACGATCATAAACCTTCTGTTCAACGTTTATTTCGTAACGATAATTAATGCCATCGTAAGTCAATTGTTTCAGTAATTTATAATCTAAAGTTTCATTTTCTGTTAAGCATTTTTGGTTTTTAGGTTCGGCATTTTCAAAATCAAAATTGGTAGTACACTTTTCTAGAAGTTGTTTTGTATTGTTAATGAGTTTTGGAAATTCGGAATACGTTTCGCAGAGTTCATTATACGGTAACATCATATCGCATTCATTACCTTCTTCAGACTTTGGAAGTTTACTTAACAAGGTATTATTATCAATAGCACGCAATAAGCGATGTGTGTTAAATCCTTTTTTATTCTGAAAGGAAACCGTTTTTAAAACCACGAGTTTGTGTTTGAATTGATTCCATTTTGAAAACTTTAAGCGATTAAGGTCTTGAGGTGTAATACCTAAAAACTCATTTGGTTTTAATTGAAAATCTATGCCGTTTTGATACGGATAAATCACGAAGCAATCGTCTAAATCTTCATCTGGTCGTTCCGGAATTTTTAAATCGTGATTATGAAGAAATTGAGACAAGTAGTCGTTTATGTTTTGAAACCCTTGATTGTTTTTCGCTATAAGAATGAATTGTTGTTGTGCACCATTTCTAAAATCGACACCAAGTACTGATTTGATTTTATATTTTTTAGACAAACGCAACACATCTAAGCATGCAGACGTGCTATTAATATCAGTTAATGCAAGCGTTTGAACGCCATTTTCTGAAGCAATAGCAAGGAGTTGCTCTGGTTTTATGGTTCCATAACGAAGGCTGTAATACGTGTGACAATTTAAATACATAATTAGTTTAATAAAAAAAGCTAGATTGTAAAATTAGCTACTATGTGTAGTTTTTATTGCTTACATTTGTAGTAATCTTAAATAAATTTCAAATTTAAATGAAACCAATTCAGGCTAACATAAAACATTTACGCACGCTAAAGAAGCTGTCTCAAGAGCGTTTTGCGGACGAACTTAACTGGACACGCTCTGTTGTGGGTTCTTATGAAGAAGGACGTTCTGAGCCACCAATAGACCGGTTAATAGACTTGTCTAACTTCTTTGATATTCCTATTGATATTTTGGTTAAAAACGATTTACGTAAAGCCAAAGACACGTCGTTTATAGAGGTAGGGAATAAGCGTGTATTATTTCCTGTAACGGTAAATGAAGATAATGAGGATTTAATTGAAATTATACCAGCAAAAGCATCTGCAGGTTATTTGTCTGGTTATGATGATCCAGAATATATAGAGCAACTTCAAAAGATTAAATTACCATTTTTACCAACAGGTACACATAGAGCGTTTCCTATTAAAGGTGATTCTATGTTACCAGTGAAAGATGGCGCTTTTATAGTGGCAAAGTTTGTAGATGATATTGGAGATATTAAAAATGGACGCACGTATATTATATTAACTAAGGATGATGGTTTGGTTTATAAACGTGTTTATATTCCAGAAGGAGATACTTCAAGCTTATTATTAAGCTCAGATAATAAAACGTATCAACCTTATTTGATTCCTCGTGAAAATATTTTAGAGATTTGGGAATTTACATGTTGTATTAATACCCAAGAATACGATGAAAAGGAATTGAAATTAAGCAGTATTATGATGTTGTTTCAAGAATTGAAAGTAGAATTAGAAGCTGTAAAAAGAATGTAATATTTTACTATAAGGCATAAAAAAAAAGCGCGAAATGAAACATTTCGCGCTTTTATATTTTATATAATGATTGAATTAATCTGCTAAAATAATTAGCTTATTATCTTTCATTTCTAGTGTTCCAGAATTGATTGCTAGCCAAACGCCTTTATCAGATTTAGTGAATTTTGCTTCAACTTCCTCTTCTAATTGAACGTTACCAGCAACTTTTACATGTCCTTCTTTAAGAATAGAGACAATAGGTGCGTGATTGGTTAACATTTCAAACTCACCATTTACTCCAGGAACAGTTACTGAAGTAACTTCTCCGCTAAATAATGTGGCTTCTGGTGATACAATTTCTAAGTACATAGTTTTAATGCTTTATGCAGTTATTAAGCTTCAGCTAACATTTTCTCTCCTGCTTCAATAGCTTCTTCAATAGAACCTTTAAGGTTAAACGCAGCTTCTGGTAAGTGATCTAATTCACCATCCATAATTTGGTTAAAACCTTTAATAGTTTCTTTAATGTCTACTAATACACCAGGAATACCTGTAAATTGCTCAGCTACGTGGAAAGGTTGAGATAAGAAACGTTGTACACGTCTTGCTCTACCTACAGCCATTTTATCTTCTTCAGATAATTCTTCCATACCAAGGATAGCAATAATATCTTGTAATTCTTTATAACGTTGTAATAACTCTTTTACACGTTGTGCACAAGCATAGTGCTCATCACCTAAAATATCAGCAGTTAAAATTCTTGAAGTAGAATCTAATGGATCTACCGCAGGATAAATACCTAACTCTGCAATTTTACGAGATAATACTGTTGTTGCATCTAAGTGAGCAAACGTTGTTGCTGGAGCTGGATCCGTTAAATCATCTGCAGGTACGTAAACCGCTTGTACAGATGTAATAGATCCTCTTTTTGTTGAAGTAATACGTTCTTGCATTGCACCCATTTCGGTTGCTAATGTTGGTTGGTAACCTACTGCAGAAGGCATACGACCTAATAATGCAGATACTTCAGAACCAGCTTGTGTAAAACGGAAGATATTATCTACGAAAAATAATACATCTTTTCCTTGTCCTTCACCAGCCCCATCACGGAAATATTCTGCTATAGTTAATCCTGAAAGTGCTACACGAGCACGAGCTCCAGGAGGCTCATTCATTTGTCCGAATACGAAAGTTGCTTTAGATTCTTTCATTCCAGATTTATCAACTTTAGATAAATCCCATCCTCCTTCTTCCATAGAATGCATAAAGTCATCACCATACTTGATAATTCCTGACTCTAACATCTCACGAAGTAAATCGTTTCCTTCACGTGTTCTTTCACCAACACCTGCAAATACAGAAAGACCACCATGACCTTTTGCAATATTGTTAATCAACTCTTGGATTAATACTGTTTTACCTACACCAGCACCACCAAATAAACCAATTTTACCACCTTTTGCATAAGGCTCAATTAAATCGATTACTTTAATACCAGTAAATAAAACTTCTGTAGAAGTTGATAAATCTTCAAATTTAGGCGCTTGTCTGTGAATAGGTAAACCAGCATCACCAGCCTTAGGTAAATCTCCTAATCCATCAATAGCATCACCAATAACGTTAAAAAGACGTCCGTAAACATCTTCACCAATTGGCATTTGAATTGGAGCACCAGTAGCATGAACTTCTGTTCCTCTACTTAAACCATCAGAAGAATCCATAGCAATAGTACGTACTGTATCTTCACCAATGTGAGATTGTACTTCTAATACTAATTTAGAACCATCTTGGTTGTTAATTTCTAACGAATCATAAATCTTTGGAAGCTCTGAACCAGCAGCGAATTCTACATCGATAACTGGACCTACGATTTGTGCAACTTTACCTGTAACTTTTGACATTACTTATATGTTTTTGTTTTGCAATAGTTTAAATATGAAAAAACAGTTCGTTTTTCGCGCTGCAAAGATAGGAGTTTTAATTTAAATACCACATCAAAATTTCGGCTTTTTTAAGCATAGAAAACGCTCCCAATTTGAGAGCGTTTTTATAAATATATTTATTCTGAATTTACTGTAATGTTGGAGGGTAATTTGTTGGATACTCTCCAGCATCAATTAAATTACCTGAAGCTTCAAAATTAGAACCATAAGTTAAGTCGATTGCTTTCATCATTTCGTTAGCCATTAAAGCATAACCTCTAGATGTTAAATGAACACCATCTAAACTAACTAATCCTCCTGTTACTAAATCTGTAGTAAGAATAAAGTTTCCGGATTGGAAGCCAGTAGTTGATGCTTGTTGTAAAATAGATTTAAAATCTACTAAAGCAAGACCTTTACTTGCAGCTACAGCTTCAATAGTTGCATTGTAAGCATCAGTAGCCGTTTGTAATGCTAATTGTTCGCTAGGAATTAAAGCCCATTTATCTTCTAATGGGATTTGAGTTCCATAGCCTTGAGGTATTAATGAACTCAGGGGAAGTACAAATAAATCATCAGCAGTTGCCTGTCTGTATTGAGGAATTCCAGCAAAAGCAGGATTTATAGCTCCTAAATCAGTCAAGGTTTCATCTATAATTACTAAAGCATTAGTTGCACTTTCAGAAAAACTGATAGTTCTTTGTGCAAGTTCTTCTGCAGTAAATAAACCAGTACCATCTAAAGCAGCGAAAGCTTGTTGTAGTCCTCCGTTGTAAGCTGCATAACCTTGGTTTAGTGCAGCTGCTGTTGCAGCATCTAAGGGAACTGGGTTATAAGGTACAGTTGTAAAATGTGCTAGTGATGTAATATAAGGAAGGTTGGCAACAACGCCTTTTGCTCCATTTGCTGTTAAGGCATCTACACTTGCATTAAATGATGCAGCAAATACATTAGGATCTGTAATATCGTTTGTACCATAAGTGGTTGGGTCAAAGTTTCCTGTTTGATCAACACCTACACCACCAGAAGTAGCATATGATAAAACATCATTTCCACCTATTTCAGATAATGTAAAGAATGTTGGATTTTGAGCCACAGCATCTCCTAAAATGGTTGCACCAGGAGAGGAAGCCATCCTTCCAAAATAAGGATTTAAAGTTCCGTAACCAGCAATACCTAGATGAAAACTTTTTGCACCAGGAATACCATAATTATTAAAATCTCCTGTTAATACATCTGTTATTTGAGTTGTAGGCGTTGCAGGTAAAACTGCTGGCCCACTACCATTGAAGTATAATCTAGGATTTGAAACCACTGTTGTTCCTAATACAAAACCGCCAATATTATCATTCATTAATGGTTGTGTAAAATCACCACCACCTAATAAAGCAAATTTTTGAGATAATAAATTTGGAAAAGAATTTTCTTGACCTGAAATAAATAATGCATTATCCGTAAATCCTCCTGAGAAGGATGCACCTACAGCAATATACTTTGAAAAATCAGCGTCACCTGCAGTTAATTCTGGTAATACAACCTCTACTGTGGGATTATCTAATTGGTCTTCAAAATCTGCTTCATCATTACATGCTGTAAAACCTACTAGGACAGCTGATAGTAATATATATTTTATATTTTTCATTGTGCTATTTTTTATAAGTTATTAATTGTCCAAGAAGCGTAATACATTGAGCCGATATAACCAGAACCAAAAATTGTAAAGTATTCTTTACCTCCAATGTTTGTTCCACCTATTTTAATAATAGATTTTAAACTTGGAATTTTGTAATTAATCTGTGCATCAAACGTATGGAATTCTGGCACAATACCATCTCCAAAGGTTGCTTCCCAGAAATAATCATCGCTAAACTTGTAGGCAACATTAAAACCAAAGTTTTTAAATAACTCAGTGTTTCCAAAGTGTGCTTTGAATTTGTGCTCTGGTGTATTAAAATAAGTTTCGAAATTAGGGTTTGCTGCCTGATCAAAATCTTGTTTTGTAAACGTGTAACTTCCTCCTAAATCGAAATCACTTAATATTTTCGTAGATAAACCAATTGAGGCACCGTATGAATTTACGTCTACATCAGAATTAGTGTAAGTACTATAAGTTGTGAAATCACTGTTTGCAATTGCAGCAATTGCTGAACCGTCTGCTACAGAACCATATAAAGGTGCAATAACTACTTCTGAAGAAATGAAATCTTGGTATTTGTTATAGTATGTACTAAAATCTACAGTAAGTTTATTAAACTTACCTCTATATCCAACTTCAAAAGAAGTTACCTTTTCAGGTGATACAAGATTTGGGTTAGCAATTTCTAAAACAGTAGGGTCACCTGTTGCAGCTAATTGTTGCACAGAAGATGCTGTATAAGAATTGTTGTAGGCAGCAGCACCAGTTTGAGTATATACCATTCCGTTATTGGCAGTATAGTCTCTTGAGTATCTGTCTAAATTATCTGGAGCAGAACCTACTAATATTGCTCTACCAGCATCTAATCCTATAAATAAATCTTGTGTTGTAGGGTTTCTAAATCCTGTTTGAGCTGAAGCTCTAATATTATGGTTTTCATTTAGAGTTAAACCTAAAGAAAGTCTTGGTGATACAAAACCATCAAAAAATTCTGATTTATCATAACGAGCAGAAGCTGTAACTTTTAACGCCATCATGTCGCTTAATTCTACATTTTTCTGAAGTTGTGTATAAAATCCATATTCACTGTATTTTATTGGGCCATCGATATCTGTATAAATTGACCCTAAAGAATTTAAATCATATTGTCTGAAAGATCCACCAACTTGAATATCTACAAAATCTATTAAGTGGCTAAAGTTATAGTTACCATCTGCATGATAATATTTAGACTGATCTTGAAATCTAGATCCAGTTGCTAAGTCAGGATCCTTAATAATTCTGTCAAAAGCACTATTAAACTCTTCAGAACCTGGCTCAAATCTTCCACTTTCTGCAGCAGCTCTTGCAGCAGCATGTGCTTGTTCATCTGTAGCACCACCACCAAGAGTTGCAGCTACGTATGTATTGATATAGTCCCCAAACCAAGCTTCATCACTTTTCCAAGATCTGTTAATGTTAATTCCTGTAAATACCATATCGTAAGAATCACCAGCATTATCTGCAACGACATAACCTCTTAAAAAGTAATTATCATTTTTGATTTCTAATTTATGTTGTTGTTGGAAAAAACCATCAATATTATACCTGTTAGTACCTTGGTAGATTGTTGTACCTGTACCTACTTTACCAACATACTGTATTTCGAAATTACTGTCAGTTATTGGACGGTAGTATAATCCCCAATCAGCTTTAACACTTTCAGCTTTATGTTCTGTTAAATCACGTTCGTTATAACCTGTTCTACTTACAAAAACGTCTGGTACAATACCAGTGCCACCTGCTAAATCATTTAAGTTAGCAGAAACTTCATCACCGTAGACATTGATACCATTATAGTTTAAGTTAGACGCTCTTGTACCTCCAAATACATCACTGTCTACTTCACTAGTTGCTGCCCAATCTGTTCCATGTAAATAGCCAAAGTTTACTTTTGCTGCGAATTTATCACTGAATTTGTAAGCCATTCTTATACCCAAATCAGTATAGTCATTATCTCCTGCAGCCTTTTGAGAAGTAATACCTCTTTTTACAAAAGCGCTTATACCTTGGTGGTCAAATGGACTTTTACTTTGCATAAATAATATACCGTTAAATGCATTTGCACCATAAAGAGCAGATGATGCTCCTGGTAGTAATTCTACACTTTGTACATCTGTTTCAATCATACCAACCAAGTTTCCTATAGGGAAATTTAAGGCAGGAGTTGAATTGTCCATTCCATCAACGAGTTGCATAAAACGCGTATTAGCTGTAGTAGCGAATCCTCTTGTGTTAACAGATTTAAACGTTAAACTACTAGTGTTAACGTCAACACCTTTTAGGTTTTCTAAACCACCATAAAAGTCTGCTGATGCTGTGTTTTTTATTTCTTTTAGACCAAAACGCTCTACTGTAACCGGAGATTCAAAGATTCGCTCTGGTGTACGTGATGCAGAAATAATAACCTCATCAAGAGAATTCCCTTCTGCTAAGGTTACATCTACAGTTTGATTATTAGTGGTTACTTCAATTGTTTGTGTTTCAAATCCGGCATAACTTATTTGGATTGAAAATGGCGGTTCTTGGGTTACCGTTAAGGTAAAGTTTCCGTCAAAATCTGTTATGGTTCCAGAACTGGTACCAACTACTACAATATTTGCTCCAGGTAAAGGAAGTCCTGTATTGTCAATAATTTTACCTTTTACTGTGGTTTGTGCAAAAGATACCACGCAAAAAAGCATTGTGAAAAGCTTTAAAATTGTCTTCATTTTAGATTATTAGTTAATTTATTAGATTGGCAATTTAATTAAATATATGAGAATTTGGTAAGAAATGTGTAAAAAAGTATGCGTGCATAATAAAATTTACAAAAATAAACGCCTTAAAATTGATAAATTCTCAATCTTAAGGCGTTATAATATTCTGTAAATAATGGATTTTGTTATTCCACAGTTACGGATTTTGCTAAATTTCTAGGTTGATCTACATTTTTATCTAACATCACAGCAATGTGATAAGATAATAATTGTAATGGAATAGTAGTTAATAAAGGAGTAAGAGACTCTAAAGTTTCTGGAACCTCAATAACGTGGTCAGCTAATTCTTTAACACTAACATCACCTTTTGTAACAATACCAATAATTTTACCTTTTCTAGATTTAATTTCTTGGATGTTACTAACTACTTTTTCGTAATGGCCTTTTTTAGTTGCAATAACAACAATTGGCATTTGCTCATCGATTAAAGCTATAGGACCATGCTTCATTTCTGCAGCTGGATAACCTTCTGCATGAATATAAGAAATCTCCTTTAATTTTAAAGCGCCTTCTAAAGCCACAGGGAAATTGAATCCACGACCTAAATACAAAAAGTTTGTTGCGTCTTTATATATATCAGCCACAGTTTTTACATAAGCATCAGATTGTAAAGCTTCTTCAACTTTACCTGGAATAGTTTCTAACTCAATTAGATGATGTCTAAATTCTGAGCTAGACATTGTTCCTTTAGCTCTTGCTAAACGTAATGCCATTAAGGTTAAAACAGTAATTTGTGTTGTAAATGCTTTGGTTGAAGCTACTCCAATTTCTGGACCAGCATGTGTATATGCTCCTGCATTTGATTCTCTTGCAATTGAAGATCCCACTACATTACAAACACCAAAAACAAATGCGCCTTTAGATTTTGCTAATTTTATTGCTGCTAATGTATCTGCCGTTTCCCCAGATTGCGAAATTGCGATAACAATATCTTTTTCAGTGATGACAGGATTTCTGTATCTAAATTCTGAAGCATATTCTACTTCTACAGGAATTCTAGCTAAATCTTCAAAAATATATTCAGCAACTAATCCTGCATGCCATGAAGTTCCGCAAGCAACAATAATTATTCTATCGGCTGCTAAGAATCTTTTCATGTTATCTTCAATACCAGCCATTTTAATTATAGCTTCATTGCTTAATAAACGACCTCTAAAAGTGTCTAAAATAGCACTAGGTTGCTCATAAATCTCTTTTAACATAAAGTGATCATAGCCACCTTTTTCTATTTGTTCTAAGTTAAGTTGAAGCTCCTGCACATATGGATCTACCAAAGCATCATTCTTAATTTTTCTAATTTTTATATCTTTTCCTCTTCTAAGGATAGCCATTTCTTCATCTTCAAGATAAATAGCATTTTTTGTGTATTCAATAAATGGAGAAGCGTCACTTGCAATGAAGTATTCATCGTCACCAATACCTATAGCTAAAGGGCTACCAAGTTTAGCGACTACAATTTCATTTGGTTTGTTCTTGTCAAAAACAGCAATTGCATATGCTCCTACCACTTGGTTTAAAGCTATTTGAACAGCTTTTCCAAGTTTAATATTTTCGTTCTTTTTTACATCCTCAATTAGATTGATTAATACTTCAGTATCAGTATCAGATTTGAAGGTGTATCCACGATTTATTAATTCTTTTTTTAATGAATCATAATTTTCAATAATTCCATTATGAATAATTACTAAATCACCAGAATTAGAGTAATGTGGATGTGAGTTAACATCATTAGGAACACCATGTGTAGCCCAACGTGTGTGCCCTATACCTAAAGTTCCAGTAGTAGAAATTTCGTTTTCTAATTTTTCTTTTAAGTCTGCAACTTTTCCTTTAGTTTTAGAAAGCTTAATGGACTCACCATCATATAGAGCAATACCAGCACTGTCATAGCCACGGTATTCTAATCTTTGAAGTCCTTTAATAATAATAGGATAAGCCTCTCGATGGCCAATATATCCGACAATTCCACACATAGGTTATTTTTTAATTAATTTGGTTCTGTATAATATATTTCTAAATATACTTTTTTACTTTGGTCATTGGTATTATTACCATGTAAAATAACACCTCTTGGTGAAACAGTTGAACTTGCAGGTACTTTAAAATCAATATCCGTATTGGTTTGCACTTTACGTTGTGTGCTTGTTTCTTCTATGTTAACGTTTAAAGAAACAGCTAAACCAAGTTCTATATTGGTAGAATCCCTTATTAATAAATTATTAATATGTTCTGTAATTTTAAATTTGTATTTAACACCAGTACTTGTTGGGTCGTCTTCATCTACACGTTCTAATGGTCCAAGATGGTTTATTATTGAAAACGAAGGTAAACTATTATTGGTACCGTCTAAATAATAATCTACCAACGGTAGGTTATTATCTATGTCATACAAAAAGAGGCGATTAGGCTCGTTATCTTGCATGGAATTTTGGTCTACGTAAAAAACAAGGTTAGCCTCATTAACTAAACGTCTAGAACTTTCAAACTCACCATCTACTAGATTAACAAATTGACTTCTGAAATGTTCAAAATTAGTAATACCTGCATCTTCATCGTAGAAACCATCAAATAACTTGATTGCTGCTACTGAACCTTCACCTCCTTTTAAGTAAATCTTACTGTCTCCTGTCTCTGAGTTCCCTTCATCAATAGGTAGTGTGAACTCATTGTCAAAAAAGTTTACTTTATTTGGGCCAAAATTAAGGGCGTAAGTACCTGTGGTTGTGCTTTCTACTTCATCTACTTCAGTAGTGTTTTTGTAATAAATGGTAATATTTGCATTTGTGTTACCTGTATTTAGAAGAAGAAAACTACCATCATCATCATCATTAGGTTCTGCCTTAAAATATAGCCCTCTAAAGTATTCTGCAAAATTATTTTGGCTACTTAAAACGGCATCACCTTCTTTATCAATTATCTTATTTTGCCAAAATGTAGGGTCTAATTGAATTCTGATACCAGGAGATTGTGATTCTAATAATGTTTTGTTTCCATCATCATCTAGGTTGTTAACATCTTTTAATTGATAACCGTTGTTATTAATATCAATAATGTTGCTTATAGGAGTTGCAATTAATCCGGTTTCATCATCATAATCTATAAAAGTAAGTTCTTCACCTTCTAAATTTGTAATATCTTCAGAAGTAGAAGCTGTTTTATTTGAGTAGTAATCTTGACTTTCATTAAAATCACCATCTGGATTAAAGTCTCTAATGAAATACTTGTTTTCAAAGATTCTTAATTTTAAACTTTTGTAATCATCTGACTTTGGTAAAATTGAATCCACATCATAAATGATATTGCCATCTTCATCAAACTCAGATGCTGTACTAAAAAAAGGAATAGTAACTACAACGGAATCTATTGTCACGTTATCACCAAAAACTGGATTAATGGTACTAGGCGCTAATTGTGTAACAAAACCAGCTGTGGTTCTTCCATAAACATCATCATAAATTCCTAAAGTACTTAAATTTAATCCAAATTCATTAGACTGTACAGGTCCTACAGGCTTTGTATATGTGATAATATCTTCAGGGTTAGACTCAATTCTAAAACTTGTAGCGTTATTAGAATTTACAACATCCGATTCAATTGTAGAAAAATCATTGCTGCATGCAATAAAACTCGTTATAACTAGTCCAAATCCTAAGATTTGAAGGGCAAATTTATTTTTTTTCATAAAATTTATTAACTGTTAAGTACAGTATTGGTATAAAACTCGGTATATGGATCTGCAAATTCTTCAATTGAATAGTAGTCTAATACAGGTTTAGTTAAATCGTTTAAATAAGTATCTAGTTCTGCTGGTAATTCTTCAGATCCTCTAATTATAGCGTCAGAATTATCAATTGCAATCTTCATTAAATTGTTATAATCTGGCTGCTCTAAAAGTTTTGTTGCTTCAGTATCAATTCCGTCAAAGCTAACTTTGGCAAGCATACTATTATCTAACGCGCCATCAAAACTTTGATTGTATACAGAGGTTACAATTTTACTTTCAGTGAATAAAGGCTCTGTTTTATAAAATTCTTTTAAGTATAATGGCAGTAGAGAAGCTAACCATCCGTTAACATGAATGATATCAGGAGCCCAATTCAATTTTTTAACCGTTTCAATTACGCCTTTAGCAAAGAAAATTGCACGTTCATCGTTATCTGAAAATAATTTACCATCCTCATCTGTTAAGGTTGCTTTTCTTTTAAAATAATCTTCATTATCAATAAAGTAAACCTGAATACGTTCTTTTGGTATTGATGCCACTTTAATTATTAGCGGCATATCTAAGTCATTAATTACTAGGTTGATACCAGAAAGTCTAATAACCTCATGTAATTGGTGTCTCCTTTCGTTAATGTTACCAAAGCGAGGCATAAATATTCTTATCTGACCTCCTTGTTTGTTCACCATTCGAGGTGCTTCAAAAGACATTGAAGAAATCTCTGTTTCAGGTAAATATGGAACTACTTCCGAGGACACATATAATATTCGTTTATCTTTCATAAATCTGCTGCTTTTGAAAATTAAGAGTAAAAAACATGCAAAATTACAAAATTTTGGGCAGATTGCGAGTATTATATTATGTTTGCACGCGTTAATTTTTTGTTATAGCTGTGAAAAAATTTCAAAATAAATCTGAATTATCACTATATCTAGGTACTCTAAGAGCTAATGGAAGTTCTATTGGGTTCGTTCCGACCATGGGAGCACTGCATCATGGGCATTTGTCCCTTGTAAATAAGGGACTTAGTGAAAATGACTTTGTAGTTGTGAGTGTTTTTGTAAATCCAACTCAGTTTGATAATCAAGAGGATTTAGTTAAGTATCCAAGAACACTAGATGAGGATATTATATTATTAAAAACTGTAAGTGATCATAAAATTATAGTTTATGCACCAACGGTCGAGGATATTTATGCAAATAGTGTAACGTCTCAGTCTTTTACTTTTGATGGATTAGAGTACGAAATGGAAGGCGCTTTTAGAGATGGTCATTTTGATGGAGTTGGGACAATTGTAAAGCGTTTGTTTGAAATAGTTAAGCCAGATAATGCTTATTTTGGAGAAAAAGATTTTCAACAATTACAAATTATTAGAAAGCTTGTAGAATTGCATCATTTGCCTTTAAATGTGGTTGGTTGTCCTATTCATAGAGCTAGTGATGGTTTGGCTATGAGCTCTAGAAATACTAGGCTAACAAAGGAGCATAGAGAAATTGCACCATTTATTTATAAAACTTTAAATACTGCCAAAACTATGTTTGGCACAAAAAGTGCACAAAAAGTAACGGAATGGGTTAATAATCAATTTAAAAAACAACTACTTTTAGAAGTAGAGTATTTTATAATTGCTGATATAAAGACCTTAAAACCGGTAAAAAGAAAATCAACAAGAAAGTCATATAGAGCATTTATAGCTGTATATGCAGGCGATATAAGACTTATTGATAATATCGCTTTAAATTAATTATCTTTGTAGTATGCAAATACAAGTTGTAAAATCAAAAATTCATCGTGTAAAGGTTACAGGTGCAGCACTAAACTATATTGGTAGTATTACTATTGATGAAGATTTAATGGATGCAGCAAACATTATTCAAGGTGAAAAAGTTCAGATTGTAAATAATGACAATGGTGAACGTTTAGAAACCTATTGTATTCCTGGTCCTAGAAAAAGTGGAGAAATAACACTTAATGGAGCTGCAGCAAGAAAAGTTTCTATTGGTGACACATTAATCCTTATTACTTACGCGTTTATGGATATTGAAGAGGCTAAAGTATTTAAGCCTTCTTTAGTGTTTCCAGATGAAGCCACAAACCTTCTAAATTAAGAAGTTGGGTAAGTCAAAGTCTATCCTAAAAGTAGTTTTACCTCTTCTCTTAGGAATTGGTTTAGTGTGGTATTCTTTGTCTAAAATTTCAGTTTCATTATTAGTTCAGTATTTTACTGATGCTAATTATAGCTGGATAATTCTCGGAGTTATTTTAGGTTTATTAAGTCATGCATCTAGAGCATATCGTTGGCTGTTTATGGCAGAACCTTTGGGTTTTAAACCTAAGTTTTTAAATAGTTTTATGGCTGTTTATTCAGCATATCTTATAAATTTCACAATTCCTAGAGCTGGAGAAATCGCGAGAGCTTCTATAATTACAAATTACGAGGATATTCCTTTTGATATAGGTTTTGGGACCATTGTGGCAGAGCGAATAGCAGATACAATAATGCTCCTTTTAATCATTGCAATTGCTTTCTTTTTAGAATTTGAATTCATTTATGATTTCTTTTCATCTAAATTTAATCCATCAGCTTTAATATTAGGAGGTATTGTGTTCTTTGCTGGAGCATTGGGTTTATTTCTATTTATTAGAAAAAGTAGTTCAAAGTTTGCATTAAAGGTTAAATCCTTTTTGTCTGGCTTAATTGAAGGTGCACTTAGCATTTTTAAAATGAAAAAGAAATGGGCATTTATTGGACATACCATTTTTATATGGCTTATGTACGTGCTTATGTTTTATGTTACAACATTTGCATTACCTGAATTGCAGAAGATTTCTATAGCTGCCATTCTTATCGGCTTCATTTTAGCGAGTTTTAGTATTGCGGCCACCAATGGCGGAATTGGTTCTTTTCCAGAAGCTGTAGTTATTGCTTTTTCGTTATTTGGGATGGCAGAAGACCCAAGTAGAGCATTCGGATGGATTATGTGGTCAACCCAAACATTGGTAATAATTGTGTTAGGTGGTTTATCGTTATTATATTTGCCCATATACAATAGAAAGAAAACATCCGTATAGAAATATTTATTAAATTGCTTTAATCATTTATAATAAACATGAAGAACTTTTATTTACTTCTTATAAGTCTTTTTTTTGCACTAAACATACAAGCACAAGCGATTTATAAAACTATAAACTCTTATAAGTTAGAAGGTGATCGCGAATTAAAAATTCAGTTACCAAGAAATTATAATCCAGAAGAAAAGCGAACATATCCATTAATTATTGTTTTAGATGGTGATTATTTGTTTGAGCCAATTGCTGGTAATATTGATTATCAATCGTATTGGGAAGATATTCCAGATTGTATAGTTGTTGGTATAAAACAAGCAAATACAAGAAGTGATGACTTCTTTTATGATGATGAATCTTTTTTTCCTGCGCACGAAGGTGCAGCGTTCTATGAATTTATGGCTGCGGAATTACTGCCTTATATAGAAGAGAATTATAAAGCATCAAATTTTAGAATCATTGTTGGGCACGATTTAAGTGCAAATTTTATTAATTACTATTTATTTAAAGACCAACCAATTTTTAGAGCTTTTGTAGCCTTAAGCCCTGACCTTGCACCAGAGATGAATTATAGGTTGAGTGAAAGACTAAAAATTTTACAGCAAGAAACATTTTATTACTTGGCAACTGGCGATGCAGACATTAAGACGTTGAGATCTTCTATATTAGAAAGTGATTCTATAATATCATCTATTAAAAATGATAAACTACTTTATAAATTCGATGATTTTGAAGATGCCAATCATTATGGTTTGGTCGGAAGAGGAATTCCTAAAGCTTTAAATCAAATATTTGGACTTTTTAAGCCTATTAATGCCAAAGAATACAAGGAAAAAGTTTTAACTTATGAAGGCTCACCATATGAATACCTCATTAAAAAGTACGAAGACATAGAATATTTTTACGGTTTTGAAAAAAAGCTAATTGAAAATGATATTAGAGCTATTGCTGCGGCAAGTAACAAAAAGGATGATTTAGAATCTTTAGAAAAGCTCACCAAATTAGTGAAGAAAAATTTCCCTAAATCCATGCTAAGTGCTTATTACTCAGGTATGTTATATGAAAAAGAAGGGAGTTTAAGAAAAGCTTTAATTCAATATAAATCGGGCTTGTTATTGCTTCCGTCTCAATTTATAGACAAAGAAATTATGCTCGAAAAAATGTATGATACGCAAGAGGCTTTAAATGATTAAGTGCATTTCATCGAAAAAAATTGACTATTAAACGATAATTGACTATGTTTGGTGTCCCAAAACTAAACCTACTTAATTATGAGAAAAGCTATTTTAATAGTTCTTGCTTGTTTTTTTTGCGCATCTACTTATGCTCAAATATCTTATGAAGAAATTTCTTCTTCTCGATTAAATTCTACTCGTAAACTAAAAATTAAGTTACCAGCAGACTACGATTCTAAAGCGGATAAAAAATATCCTTTAATTATTGTTTTTGATGGTGATTATTTATTTGAGCCCGTTACAGGTCAAGTAGACTTTCAAACCCATTTTGATGATATGCCTAGCTCAATTGTGGTTGGCGTAATGCAAGGCGATGATCGTGTTTATGATAGCTATTATGAGCCACAAACTGGTTTGCCTACAGAATCTGGTATAAGGTTTCACGATTTTATTTCAGAGGAGTTATTACCTTATTTAGACGGCAACTACAATACAAGTAAATTTAGAGTTGCTGTTGGTCATGATATTATGGGCAATTTTATAAACTCGTATTTGTTTAAGGAAGAATTAGAGTTTCAAGCTTATGTATGTATTAGTCCAGATTTTGTTGGTTCATTAAGGAATTTTGTATCAAAACGTTTAGCTCTTTACAAAACAGATGTGTTTTACTATATGGCAACAGCAGAAAAAGATATTCCACAAATTCGTGAAAATATATTAGCAACAAATGAGTTAATTAAAGCAGTTGACAATAAGAATTTAACTTATTATTTCGATGATTTTGATGGGGAAACACATTATACTTTAGTTACTGGTGCAATCTCAAGATCATTCGATAAGATTTTTTCTATTTACAATCCATTAAGAGAAAAAGAATTAGAAGAGAAAGTATTGACATATGAAGGTACGCTAGATGAATACTTAGTGGATAGATATAAGAGAATTGAAAAACTATTTGGTATTACTAAAGACATTAGCGAAGAAGAATTGGAAAAAGTTGCTAAAGTTGCTGAAGAACGCGAAGATTTTAAATCATTATTTAAACTAGGCCTTTTAGCAAATAAACTTCATCCAGAAACTTTATTGGGTACATTCTATTTAGCGCAATCTGCTGAAAAGTTAGGTAAAACAAAAAAGGCTAAAAAACTTTATGAAGAAGCATTAACTTTAAATGATGTGAGCCATATAAATAGAGATTTTATCTTTTCAAAAATAGATGAACTTACATTGTCATTAGTAGATACTGATGATGAAGAAACAGAAGAAGAGGAGGTTGATGATGAGAAAAAGTAAAAAACATAAAATTTCGACCGATTACTTTTTTGTGTCAGTGTTCAGAAAATCAAAACAATTATTATTTTCTAATTTACCTTCAAAATTGGCAACCCTTAAAGTTTTGGCAATCGTAACTTGGTTTAAAGACATCAACTAAATTTGTATTAATTTAGCTGTTCGAATTTTAAAATTATATTTCCGATTTTTCGGAATGTGAACATGGCTAAAGTAAAAACAACTTTTTTTTGTCAGAATTGTGGTAGTCAGTATGCCAAATGGCAAGGACAATGTACCTCTTGTAAAGAATGGAATACCATTGCTGAAGAGGTCATTCAAAAACCAGAAAAGAGCGATTGGAAAACACCAACGTCAGCGTCAAAGCGTACATCAAAACCATTACTTATAAATGAGATTGATACATCGCAAGAAGCACGTTTAGATATGCAAGATGGCGAGTTTAATCGCGTTCTTGGTGGCGGAATGGTACATGGTTCCTTAACACTTTTGGGTGGTGAACCAGGAATTGGAAAAAGTACACTTTTACTTCAAATTGCTTTAAAATTACAATACAAAACGCTTTATGTTTCTGGTGAAGAAAGCCAGAAGCAAATAAAAATGCGTGCAGAACGTATTAATCCTATTAGCAGTAATTGCTATATTTTAACAGAAACCAAAACTCAAAATATCTTTAAGCAAATTGAAGCTTTAGAACCAGATATTGTGGTAATTGATTCTATTCAAACTCTACATAGTGATTATATAGAATCTTCAGCAGGTAGCATTTCTCAAATAAAAGAATGTACAACTGAACTGATAAAATTTGCCAAAGAAACCGCAACACCAGTTTTATTAATTGGCCATATTACTAAAGATGGAAACATTGCTGGTCCAAAAATTTTAGAACATATGGTAGATACGGTTCTTCAATTTGAAGGCGACCGAAATCATGTATTTAGAATATTAAGAGCGAACAAAAACCGATTTGGTTCTACTAATGAACTTGGTATTTACGAAATGCAAGGCTCAGGACTGCGAGAAGTCTCTAATCCATCAGAAATATTAATTTCAGAAAAAGACGAAGAATTATCTGGTAATGCTATCGCAGCAACTTTAGAAGGTTTGCGACCATTAATGATAGAAGTTCAGGCCTTAGTAAGCACAGCAGTTTACGGAACACCACAACGTTCTGCTACAGGTTTCAATGCCAAACGACTCAACATGTTATTGGCTGTTTTAGAGAAACGAGCCGGTTTTAGGTTAGGCGCAAAAGATGTATTTTTAAATATTACAGGAGGCATCACAGTTGATGATCCTGCTATAGATTTAGCCGTTGTTGCATCCATATTATCTTCTAATGAAGATGTGGCATTGCCAAGTACATATTGCTTTGCTGCAGAAGTAGGACTTTCTGGAGAAATAAGACCTGTACAACGTGTAGAACAAAGAATTTTAGAAGCCGAAAAGTTAGGGTTTTCAACCATTTTTGTATCTAAGTACAATAAAATAGCCTTAAAAAATACGGTAATTAAAATTCAACTGATTTCTAAGATTGAGGATTTGGTTGGGTTTTTGGTTTAAAATTCCTTTGAAAAAAGGAATCTTATGTTTTGAAAAATAAATAATGAACAGAAAACCATTATCGTCATTTTTAGGACAAGCATTTGCTTTTATGAGTTATTACTTTATGGTCTTTGCATTTGGTATTATAATATATTCAATCTTGGTAAAAGATTGGTCAGGACTAATTGCTGGAATTGTTTTTGGAGTATTCAACTATATCATCTTTGGAAGAAAATTATTAAGAACGAAATCTATAACTTTTGATGAAAACTTTTTCTATTTTAAAGACGATTCTAAAATTGAATTATCTCAAATTCAAAATATAGAAAATGGAAAAATAGAATATTTCTATAATGGAAGTGAGAAAGTAATATTCGTAAATCCCTTTTTTCCATCAACAAACCATAAATTATTCAACAAATATTTCAAGCTAAAAAAGTGAAAAATTAGCTTTAGATACATAGCCTATAAAAGGTTTAACTATTTCCCCAAAATTCTGTAAATTCGCACCTCGAAAAGAAAACTGAAAAATGAGTACAAAGTTCCCTGAATATAAAGGACTTAACTTGCCAAACGTTGCTGACGAAATCGGTAACTATTGGGAAGCTAACGACATCTTCGATAAAAGTGTAACCACAAGAGAAGGAAAACCACCTTTTGTGTTTTTTGAAGGACCACCTTCTGCAAACGGTTTGCCTGGTGTACACCACGTTTTAGCGCGTGCGATTAAAGATATTTTTCCGCGTTACAAAACCATGAAAGGTTTTCAGGTAAAACGTAAAGCAGGTTGGGATACGCACGGTTTACCAGTGGAGCTTGGTGTAGAAAAAGAACTTGGTATTACCAAAGAAGATATTGGTAAAAAAATTACGGTTGAAGAGTACAACGAAGCGTGTAAAAAAACCGTAATGCGTTATACGGATACATGGAATGACCTCACAAAAAAGATGGGCTATTGGGTAGATATGGACGATCCATACATTACCTACAAATCCAAATACATGGAAACGGTTTGGTGGTTGTTAAAGCAGATTTACGAAAAAGACTTAATATACAAAGGTTATACTATTCAGCCTTATTCACCAAAAGCAGGTACAGGTTTAAGTTCTCATGAGCTTAATCAACCAGGAACCTATCAAGATGTAACGGATACAACGGTTGTAGCTCAGTTTAAAGCGAATGAAGATTCGTTACCAGATTTTCTTAAAAATGAAGGTGACATTTACTTTTTAGCTTGGACGACGACACCTTGGACATTACCTAGTAATACAGCATTAACCGTTGGACCAAAGATTGAATACGTTTTGGTTGAAACGTATAACCAATATACATTTAAACCCATGAATGTGATTTTGGCTAAGAATTTAGTCAACAAACAATTTGATGGTAAATTTAAACGCGTTGAAGCAAAACAAGAATTAATAGACTACAAAGAAGGCGATAAAAAGATTCCTTATTATGTAGTTAAAGATTTCATCGGAAAAGATTTAGTAGGAATAACATACGAGCAACTTTTACCATATGCGTTGCCAAACGATAACCCTGAAAATGCATTTAGAGTTATTTCTGGAGACTTCGTAACGGTTGAAGATGGAACAGGTATTGTGCATACAGCACCAACATTTGGTGCAGATGATGCCTTAGTTGCAAAACAAGCATCGCCAGAAATCCCACCACTTTTAGTAAAAGATGAGAATGGTAATTTAGTGCCTTTGGTAGATTTGCAAGGAAAATTTAGACCAGAAATGGGAGAATTTGCTGGTAAATATGTGAAGAACGAATATTACGATGATGGTGAAGCACCAGAACGTTCTATTGATGTGGAGCTTGCCATTAAATTAAAAACAGAAAATAAAGCCTTTAAGGTTGAAAAATATAAACACAGTTACCCAAATTGCTGGAGAACTGATAAGCCAATTTTATACTATCCATTAGATTCGTGGTTTATTAAAATCACAGATGTAAAAGGGAGAATGCATGAGTTAAACACCGGAATTAACTGGAAACCAAAATCAACTGGAGAAGGTCGTTTTGGCAATTGGTTAGCAAATGCAAACGACTGGAATTTATCAAGATCTCGTTTTTGGGGAATTCCATTACCAATTTGGAGAACCGAAGATGGTAAAGAAGTCATCTGTATTGGTTCTGTAAAAGAATTAAAAGAAGAAATGGCAAAGTCGGTTAAAGCTGGCTTTATGACAGAAGATATTTTTGCAGCTTTTGAAGTGGATAATATGTCTGAAGAAAATTACGATACTATCGATTTACATAAAAATGTGGTTGATAAAATTGTATTAGTTTCAAAATCAGGTCAACCGATGAATCGCGAAAGTGATTTAATAGATGTTTGGTTCGATTCTGGTTCTATGCCTTATGCGCAATGGCATTATCCATTTGAAAACAAAGCAAAAGTTGACGATACTTGGAGAAAAGCAGATTTCATTGCTGAAGGTGTTGACCAAACGAGAGGTTGGTTCTATACACTTCATGCTATTGCTACCATGATTTTTGATGATGTTGCGTATAAAAATGTCGTTTCAAACGGATTAGTGTTAGATAAAAACGGACAGAAAATGTCTAAGCGTTTAGGAAATGCTGTAGATCCTTTTGAAACCTTATCTAAATATGGAGCTGATGCTACGCGTTGGTACATGATAAGTAATGCAAATCCTTGGGATAACTTAAAATTTGATAGTGAAGGTATTGCTGAGGTAAGCAGAAAATTTTTCGGAACACTTTATAATACCTATTCATTCTTCACGCTTTATACCAATATTGATGGTTTTGATTATAGTGAAGCTGATATTCCATTAGAAGAACGACCAGAAATTGACCGTTGGGTTTTGTCTGAATTAAATACATTAATTCAGAAAGTAGATAAATTCTACGAAGAGTATGAGCCAACGAGAGCTGCGCGAGCAATTTCAGACTTTACACAAGATTATTTAAGTAACTGGTACGTGCGTTTAAGTAGAAGACGTTTTTGGAAAGGTGATTACCAAACCGATAAAATTTCGGCATATCAAACGCTTTATACATGTATGGAAACCATTGCAAAGTTAGGCGCACCAATTGCACCTTTCTTTATGGATCGTTTGTATTTAGATTTGAATTCGGTAACCAAGAAAGAAACGTTTGAAAGTGTACATTTAGCAGATTTCCCTATTGCAGATACAAATGTCATTGACAAAGTATTAGAACGTAAAATGGAAAGTGCTCAAACCATATGTTCGTTAGTTTTATCGTTGAGAGCTAAGGAGAAGATTAAAGTACGTCAGCCACTTCAGAAAATAATGATTCCTGTTGATAATCAACAACAAAAGGAAGAAATAGAAGCAGTTGCAGATTTAATTAAACACGAAGTAAATATTAAAGAAATTGAACTTTTAGAGGACGCTTCAGACATATTGGTAAAACAAATTAAACCAAATTTTAAGGCCTTAGGACCTAAATTTGGTAAAGATATGAAGTTGATTGCCAGTGCTATAAGTTCGTTTAGTGCAGATGATATTAAAAACATTGAGCAAAACGGTACTATTGATGTTGAAATTAACGGAAAAAAGATTATTTTAGGCCTTGAAGATGTGGAGATTACATCTCAAGATATTGAAGGATGGCTTGTTGCTAACGAAGGTGCATTAACTGTGGCTTTAGATGTTACAATCAATGAGGAATTGCGTAAGGAAGGTATTGCAAGAGAACTTGTAAATCGTATACAGAACTTACGTAAAGATTCAGGATTTGAGGTTACGGACAGAATTGACGTACAACTTCAGAATGACCCACAAGTAGCAGCAGCAATTGCTTCAAATAAGGAATATATTAAATCAGAAACATTAACAGAAGATTTAAAAATTATGGACACTGTAGACAATGGTATAGAAATTGCTTTTGATGAAGTAAATACCAAATTGTTTATTAAAAAACATTAAAATTATATGGCAACAGATACTACAAGCAGATATTCTGATAAAGATTTAGAAGAATTTAAAATTATTGTTCAAGAAAAAATTAAGAAAGCAGAGCACGATTTACAATTGATAAAAAGTGCTTACATGAATGATTTTGATAATGGTACAGATGATACATCGCCAACTTTTAAAGCTTTTGAGGAAGGAAGTGCAACAATGAGTAAGGAAGCAAACTCAGCATTGGCTATACGTCAAGAAAAGTTTATTAGAGACTTAAAGAATGCACTAATCCGTATTGAAAATAAAACATACGGAGTTTGCCGTGTAACAGGTAAATTAATCAAAAAAGAGCGTTTAAAATTAGTACCTCATGCGACCTTAAGCATCGAAGCTAAGAATATGCAGTAACCAATTCTTGCGAAGGCAGGAATCTCTATAATTGAGGACTTATTTTGAATAATAAAGAAACTATAAAGCCATGGAATATTAATTTCATGGCTTTTTTTGTGCTTTTTGTTTTGAGTCCATTGACTGGCAAAGCTCAGAATGTTATAGAAAAGACAATTCAAGCAAATGGCATTAATTCTATTGTAATTAACGGAAATCAAATTTTCAATATTTCTGTTTCAACTTCAGAAACGGATAAAATTACTGTCACCTCAATTTTAGATGGTGAGTATCAAAATGATTTTCAGATAGTCATTAAGGAAGAGAGCAATACACTTCAATTAAGTTTAGAGTTTTTATCTCTAGAGGAAATACCAGACGATAAACGTAATGCTCATAAAGTCATTGCTGCGACCTTGCATATTGAAATCCCAGAGCAACTCATTTTAAATATCTCTAGCGATATAGGTTCTGTAGATTTAAAGGGCAATTTTAAGACGCTTTACATAGAGTTGTTGCGTGGACAATGCAATATTGAAGGAGAAGTTAAAACAGCGACTATAAATACTTTAGATGGAAATATAAACGTTGTAACCAATAGTGCAACAATTGAAGCGAATTCTAACCATGGAGAAATTACTCTAGATGAATTTTCTAATAATAGTTCTATTTGGGAATTGACGACTATAAATGGTGATATTAGGGTTGTTAAACAAGATTAATCCGTTATTTTTGTTTTTCAAATTTTTTAGATGTCTCTTAAAAAAGCCTCAATACTCATTCTCATAATTCTCCTGATTGATCAAATCAGTAAAATTTACATTAAAACTCATTTTCAGTTGGGCGAAGATGTTACCGTATTTTCATGGTTTCACATAGCTTTTATTGAGAATGATGGTATGGCTTGGGGAACAAAACTGAGTGATTTCACAACATTAATTTCTGATCGTTCTGCAAAATTAATTTTAACCTTATTTAGAATTGTGGCTGTAACAGGTATTGCATTTTGGTTAGTTGATGTTACAAAAAAGCAGAAATCTAAAACCTTAATCTTTGCTATTTCTATAATATTTGCAGGTGCTTTAGGTAATATTATAGATTCTGTGGTTTATGGTGTGTTGTTTAGTGATAGTATAATGCAGGTGGCTACATTTTTACCAGAAGGTGGAGGTTATGAAAGTGTGTTTCATGGTAATGTTGTAGATATGCTTCATTTTCCTATTTGGAGTGGTGTTTTACCAGAATGGCTGCCATTAATAGGAGGAAAGGTGTTTTCGTTCTTTGATCCTGTTTTTAATGTAGCTGATGTCGCTATTAGCACAGGTATTGGAATTTTAATAGTCTTTAATAAGAAGGCTTTTAAATAACTCTTAAGCTGTTTTATTAAATACAGCTTCTAACTCATCAATTTTAACGGGTTTAATAAGGTAGTTTTGTACAGAAGATAATGATTTAGCCTTTTCAATATCTATAGAGTTTATAGAAGAGCTTACCACGTAAAGCGTTATTGGGTTATTAAATTTATTCTTAATTTTTGTAAAACGCTCTAGAAACTCCCAACCATCCATTACAGGCATATTAAGATCTAGTAGAATTACTTCTGGAAGATGTTCTTTCTCAAAGTTTTGTAATAGTGTTTCAAAATAATCTATACCTTCTTTACCGTCTTTAAATATGAGAAGATGATCACAGAGTTTTTTAGTTTCTATAATTTTTCTCACCAAGTTAACATATATTTTATCATCATCTATGATACAGGCAAGCTTTATTTTGTTCTTCATTTCTATTAGAATTTTATCGTAAAAGTTGTCCCACTGCTAAGATCACTTTTTACTTGTATTTCGCCATTTAAAGATTCAATTTGATTTTTGGTAATAAACAAACCAATACCTCTTGCGTCTGCATTATAGTGAAATGTTTTGTACATACCAAAAACTTTATCTCCAAATTTATCCATATCAATTCCAGAACCATTATCAGAGATTTTTAAAACAATCCGATCTTTGTTGGTATAGTCTAGTGAGGTGCTGATATTAATTACAGGATCTCTGTCCTTGTGCTTATATTTAATAGCATTAGTAAGTAAATTTAAAAAAATACTATCTAAATATGCAGGAATATACTCAATAAATTCAGCTCTGCTAAAATCTGAATTTATAGTAACGTTATTATTTAAAATTATTTGGTTTATAGAGGTGGTAACTTGGTCTAAAGTGTTATTAAAGCTTACTTGCTCCTTAAGTTGGTTAGAGCTAGTTTGTATTGAAACCACCTCATTTAAATGCTCTATGGTTGTATTTAGGCTTTCTGATACATGGGTAATGTTATCTAGTAATTCTAATTTTTCTTCTACAGTATCCAAATCGTTTATAAGCTGAACAATTAAAGTTAAATTGCTAGAATGAGATCTTAAGTTATGTGAAACAATATGTGCAAAATTGAATAATCTATTGTTTTGAGAGGCTACAATACCCGAAGCTTTTTCTAAATTAATTTCCTTTTGTATATTATCATCTATATCTTGAAAAATACCACGTACACCAATGATTTTTTTAGCATCATTATAAATGGGTTTACCAATGGCTCTTGCCCAAAACTTGCGTTTATTGGCTGTAAGCATTAGTATTTCTGTGTCAAAAGGGATACCAGATAAGGCACACTCAAAAAATGTATTTGCAATAAATGCATGGTGTTCTTCTGCATATAAAGACATGCCCATCTTTAATGATGGAACAAAATCTAAAGGATATTCTAAAATCGTTCTAGTGATATCGTCCCAGTAACTCTTTTTGTTTTCAAAATCGATATACCAGCTTCCTGTTGAAGTCATAAGGGCTGATTCGCGGTAATAAAAATTGTCTTCCTCTAATTTTTCATTGGGAAGAATATGAGGTTTAGGGTTCGTTTCCGTCATGCTATTGTAAGTTACAACTCAGATTTTGGGGTAAATATGAATACTTGAGGTTGCAAGATATAAAAAAATTACACTTTATCTAAATATTGAGCACTTCAACGGTAGTTAAATTTCTTTAAAAATGATAAATTTTATCAGGAATAACACAATAGTCTAGTTTTATATCATTTTCTGAAAAGTCAGAAATTTCGACTTCAGCTTCAAAAAGGGATAATCCTATTTTTACTGTTTCAGTTTTACAATGCTCTAAAAAGCGATCGTAGAATCCTTTTCCATAACCAATTCGATTGCCTTTGCTGTCAAAAGCTAAGAGTGGAATAAAAACGACTTCTAATTGAGAAGATTGAATTTCTATACCATCAACAGGTTCTGGTATGTTGTAGTTGTTCTTTTTAATTGTTGTGCTATCAGTAAGAAGAAAGTGTGACATGCTGTAATCTTCAAAGTTACTTTTAGAAATAACGATGTGTTTATCTTTTCCTGCTAATATGTTGAGGATAAAATCGGTATTGATTTCTTTTTGTTCTTCAATCGTTAAGAAAATATGATAAAAGTTTTTGTTCCAAATATCAAGTGATAACAACTGGTTGGCAATTGCTATACTGTAATCATTAACTTGAGTTTCAGTAAGCGATTGTCTTAAGGCTTTGTACTTCTTTCTTAGTTCTGCTTTTGTCACTATTTTTCTTTTGTAGAGATATGAAAAATGGCATCACCTTGGTAAATTATTGGTGATTCATTAATATTAATAATATAACCGTCATTTGGTGCTTTTACAAAATGATTAAAACTACCATATGGATCTGTAATGTTTCCTAAATCATCACCTTTTTTAACTTTAGAGTTTATGCTAATTGTAGCTTTAAACATGCCAGAATATTTAGCTCTAACCCATTTACTATCTAGTAAATGAATACAATCTTGTTTGGGTTGCGAGACTTTAAATTTTCTATTAAGCATTTCGAGATGGTTCAAAACGCGTTTAATACCGTTGACAGCTGTGTTGGTAATGGTATTATCTATATTAAATGATTTTCCACCTTCAAATAATAGAATAGGAATCCCTAGTTTATGGCAGGTATTTCTAAAAGATTTATTCAGGTTTTTAGAGTAGAATACAAATGGAGCTCCAAAAACATTTGCTAACTTATCTAATGTTTTTTCATTTTTAATAATTCGTATTTGTGCTGCATTAAAGCGATCCGCACCACCTGTGTGAAAATCTAAAACCAAGTCTGCATGAGGCAAAATTTCAGTAACCAATTTAAAAGCAACTCTACTAGCTAATGAACCACCTTTTATACCCGGAAACACACGATTTAAATCGCGACCATCAGGAAACTCACGATTCATGTTTAAAAAACCAAACACATTAATAACCGGAACACAGATAATAGTTCCTCTTTTTGGTTTATTTATTCCTTTTGAGATTATTTGTCTTACAATCTCAACACCATTAACTTCATCACCATGAATACCAGCTGTTATTAATACTGTTGGTCCAGGTTTTTTAGAGCGTTCTATTATAACCGGAACATCAATAGTGTTCTGTGTATGTAGTTTTGCGACATTAAAATTTACTTGGGCACTTTCTCCTAACGCTACTTCCTTACCTAATATATGCAGTATGTCTTTTTCACTCATGGTAAATACTGGTGTAAAATTGATTTTATTTTTTACTACGCTCAATAAAAGTAATTATTGCTTTTGCAATATTTTTGTGCGTTGCACCTTCAATACCTTCAAGTCCTGGTGTAGAATTAACTTCTAATAATAATGGACCACGTGCAGATTGTAGCATGTCTACTCCACAAACGGGTAGTTTTAATACTTTAGCCGCATTCATAGCAAGCTTTAGCTCATCTGCATCTAATTTTATAATATTAGCAGAACCACCTCTGTGTAAATTAGATCTAAATTCACCTTCTTTACCTTGGCGTTTCATGGCACCAACCACTTGGCCATCTACCACTAATGCTCTTAAATCCGCACCTTTGGCTTCTTTTATAAATTCTTGCACAATTACTCTAGCTTGCAAACCATTAAAGGCTTCTAAAACGGATTCTGCTGCGTTTTTACTTTCAGCCAAAACTACACCAAGACCTTGTGTGCCTTCTAGTAATTTTATTATTACAGGTGTACCACCAACGTGCTCAATAACTTCTTCTACATCGCGAGAGTAGTTGGTGAATACTGTTTTTGGCATTCCAATTCCTGCTTTGCTTAAACGTTGTAAACTCTTTAGTTTATCTCTTGATCTTAAAATGGCTTCAGAAGAAGCGATAGTAAAAACACCCATTTCTTCAAATTGACGCACAACTGCACAGCCATAAAAAGTAACCGAAGAACCAATTCTAGGAATAATTGCATCTACATAATCTAAATAACGGTCTCTATAATAAATAGAAGGTTTTTCTTTTTCTATTATTATATCGCATTTTAGCGGATCAATAATTTCTACAGAATGATTTCTGCTTTCTGCTTCTTCAACGAGTCGTCTTGTTGAATAAAGGTCTGGGTTTCTCGAAAGAATTACTATGTTCATTTAACTATGGGTTGTTTAAAGGATTGGTTATCTAAATCCACATCAACCAAAAATTTGTTTTTCAAAAATTGGCGACCTATTAATACTGGGAATCTCATGTCTTCTCTAGTGCTTAAAGTTAAGTTAATCTTATAACTTTTTCCAAAGAATACAACGGTTGTTTTAATTTTATAACGGTTTTCTTTATGTCCATTACTACTTTTTACATCTGTATAAGTGTATGTATTAAAAACCACTTCTTCACTTTTAAAGTTAGGATGCCCTTTGCTTTCAAAAATACAATAGAGTTTACCGTCTTGTTCTCTAATTTTAGAGCAATGAATAGCAGAAGTGTAAGCTCCTGTGTCTATTTTAACATCGATGTTGTTTAGTTTTAATTCGGGAAAATCGACTTTATCTACACGTCCCAAAACTTTTTTTGTCATAAGCTGAATATATAAAAAGAGGCGCAATATATGATAACTTTAAGTACTTGTAACTTTAAATTTATAACTTTTATTTACCTTTGGTTATATGCCAGAATCGACCTTAGATATCCAAATAAAAACCTTACCACATCATCCTGGTGTGTATCAATATTTTGATGTAGATGAGCGTTTAATCTATGTTGGTAAAGCTAAAGATATAAAAAAGCGTGTAAGCAGTTACTTTAACAAGCATCACGATTATGGTAAAACACGTGTTTTAGTTAAAAATATTGCTTCAGTAAAACACATCGTTGTAGAAACTGAAAACGATGCTTTATTACTAGAGAACAACCTAATTAAAAAGTATAAGCCTAAGTATAATGTTTTATTAAAAGATGATAAATCTTATCCTTGGATATGTATTAAAAAGGAACGTTTTCCTAGAGTATTCCCAACAAGACGCGTTATTAAAGACGGTTCAGAATATTTTGGACCTTATACAAGTATGAAAACCGTAAAAACGCTTTTGGGTTTAATAAAAGGCTTATACCAATTAAGAACTTGTAATTATGATTTATCGGAATCTAAAATTGAATCCGGAAAGTATAAAGTCTGCTTAGAATATCACTTAGGTAATTGTTTGGGTGCTTGTGAAGGTTATGAAACTGAAGAAGAATATCAAGCAAATATTATTGCGATTAGAGAAATTTTAAAAGGTAATTTTAAAGATTCTTTACAGCAATTTAAAATTCAGATGCGTCAACATGCAGAAGCTATGCAGTTTGAAGATGCTCAGAAAATAAAAGAAAAACTTGAGGTTTTAGAAAACTACCAAGCTAAGTCAACCATTGTAAATCCTAAGATTAGTAATGTAGATGTGTTTTCTATTGTCAGTGATGAGACTTATGCTTATGTAAATTTTTTGCAATTAAGTTATGGTTCAATTATTAGGTCACATACTTTAGAATTAAAAAAGAAATTACAAGAATCAGATTCAGATTTATTAGAATTAGCAATTACAGAGATTAGGCAACGTTTTAATTCAAACTCAAAAGAAATTTACGTGCCTTTTAAAGTCAATTTAGGAAATGATTTAAAAATCACAGTACCCAAACTTGGTGATAAAAAAAGTATTCTAGATTTATCAATCAGAAATGCTAAGTATTTCAGAATGGATAAATTTAAACAGGTAAAACTTGTAGATCCAGACAGACATGCTAATAGAATTATGGCACAAATGAAAGCCGATTTACGTTTATCTGAAGAGCCAAGACATATTGAGTGTTTTGATAATTCTAATATTCAAGGAACAAATCCGGTTGCTGCATGTGTGGTTTTTAAAAATGGAAAGCCAAGTAAAAAGGATTATAGAAATTTCAATATAAAAACTGTTGTAGGTCCAGATGATTTTGCATCGATGGAAGAAGTGGTTTACAGACGTTACAAACGTTTGGTTGAAGAAGAGCAACCATTGCCTCAACTTATTATCATTGATGGTGGAAAAGGGCAATTATCTTCAGCGTTAAAAAGCTTAGATGTCTTAGGATTACGCCAAAAAATCGCTATCATTGGTATAGCAAAACGATTAGAAGAGTTGTTTTATCCAGATGATCCAATTCCGTTGTATTTAGACAAGAAAAGTGAAACCTTAAAAATAATACAACAATTAAGAAATGAAGCGCATCGTTTTGGAATAGAGCATCATAGAAATAGAAGAAGCAAAGGTGCATTAACAACAGAGTTAGAAAATATTTCTGGTGTTGGAGAGCAAACCATTGTAGATTTAATGAAACAATTTAAAACCGTAAAACGAATTGCTAATGCTAAGTTAGATGAGCTTGAAGCAGTAGTAGGAGTTTCTAGAGCGAGTAAAGTTTATAATTATTATCACAAAGAATAAATTGTAGTTAGTTAATACGCTGCAATTAAAAATACAACCCATCGGTTATAACTAATGAACATAAAACATCTCATAATATTCTTATTTTTTATAGCTTTTTTGCCCTTAAAGGCTCAAGATACTATAGTGAAAAAAGAACCTAAAGTAGGTTTGGTACTAAGTGGAGGAGGCGCTAAAGGCTTTGCTCATATTGGTGTTTTAAAAGTAATTGACAGCTTAGGTATAAAAGTAGATTACATTGCTGGTACAAGTATGGGAGCGATAATTGGGTCGCTATATGCTTCAGGGTATTCTGGTAAGGAACTAGAAATAATGTTTGAGGCTCAGAATTTTGACGAGTTAATTAATGATGCATTTCCCAGAGGTTCTAAATCCTTTTACGAACGTGAAAATGCGGAAAAGTATGCCGTAACATTACCTTTTGATAATTTTAGAGTCACTTTGCCTTCTGCATTATCGCGTGGGCAGAATGTTTATAATTTATTATATCATCTTATGCTTCCTGTAGATGATATAGAAGATTTTAGCAAATTACCGATTCCTTTTTTTTGTATAGCGACAGATATAGAGACAGGAGAATCATTACTTCTTGAAAAAGGTAAATTAGCAGAGGCAGTTTCTGCAAGTGCAGCTTTGCCATCCTTGTTTCAGCCTGTAGTGATTGGAGATAAAATACTTGTAGATGGTGGTGTTACAAATAATTTTCCGGTTGAAGAATTGCGTGCTAAAGGCATGGATTTAATTATTGGTGTTGATGTTCAAGATGGTTTAAAAGACCGAAAATTACTAAAATCAGCACCAGATATTCTTTTTCAAATTAGTAATTTCAGGACTATTAACGCCATGAAAACTAAAACAAAATTAGCAGATGTTTACGTTAAACCAGACATTACTAATTACTCTGTAATTTCATTCGATGAAGGTGAGGATATTATTAGTAATGGAGAAGCCGCAGCAAGAGTACAATTGTTAAAGTTGCAACAGGTAAAAAAACAGCAATTAAAAACTAAAGAGCATGTACAGGTTAAAGTTTTAGATAGTTTAACTATAAATCATGTTAGTTTAGAGGGAAATGAGCGCTACACGCGATCTTATTTAATAGGGAAACTAAAATTAAAAGGAAGTGAGAGGATAAGTTATGCAGACTTTAAGCAAGGCATAAACAGCCTTATTGCTACAAATAATTTTGATACGTTTAGATACCATTTAACACCTACAGAAAATGAGTCTGAATTTAATCTTACAGGAAAAGTGACTGAGTCCGAAACGTCAACCTTCTTAAGATTAGGGATTCATTTTGATGAACTCTATAAAAGTGCGATACTCGCTAATTTAACAAAAAAGAAGTTGTTGTTTAATAATGATATTGCTTCTTTAGATATCATTTTAGGAGATAATTCAAGGTATAATTTCGATTATTTTATTGATAAAGGGTACTATATAAGTTTAGGAGCCAAATCACGATATAATCAATTTAATAAAAGCATAAGTCCATTTCTGGCTTTAGACGAGAGTTCATCATTATTAGTGGATGTAAACAAGCTAGAAGCAGAAGTTTCAGATTTTACAAACCAACTGTATCTGCAAACCATATTTCAGAAAGATTTTGCTCTAAGACTTGGAGGTGAGTATAGGCGATTTAAAATTACTTCTGAAACTATTGTAGAGAACGAACAATCTAATGAGACAACTTTTGAAAACACAGATTATTTTAGTGTTTACGGTAATTTAATATACGATGATTATGATAATGCCCATTTTCCCAAAAGTGGTTTTTATGTAAATGGTGACTTTCATTTGTATTTAAAAGGGTCTGGTTTTAATACTAATTTTAATGAATTTTCTATTGCTAAGGCCGATTTAGGTTATGCGTTTAGCTTTAATGATAAGTTAGCTTTAAAAACGGAAATAAATGGAGGATTTAAAATAGGAAGTAAATCTACAACCACCTTAGATTTTGCATTTGGAGGCTATGGTGCCAATTTTATAAATAATTTTTATTCGTTTTATGGCTATGATTTTATCTCCATTATTGGAGATAGTTTTGTGAAGTCTACTTTTACTTTAGATTATGAGTTTCATAAAGGTCATCATATTCTTGGTGCTGCAAATTTCGCCAATATTGATGATGGTCTGTTTGAAACAGGTGAGTTTATCTCATCACCAAATTATACCGGTTATGCCTTAGGTTATTCTTTAGAAACATTTATTGGACCTTTAGAAGGTAAATATTCTTACTCGCCAGAAACAGGCACGAGTTATTGGTATTTTAATCTTGGATTTTGGTTTTAAAACGTCCTTTTTATTTTATTTCAAGAATTCACTTAATTTTTCGATATTTGTAGAACATGAAAGTATTCTGGCAAGACATAAAACTTCACTTACACTTCCTTATCAAAAGGAATCCAGAATAGCTTGCATTTTTTGTACCTTTAAAGCAAATAGGGTTTATACAATTAGTATATAAACGTTTCAACTTTTAAACCATTCAATAAATGCCATTTTATCATAAATTAGGGAAAATTCCACCAAAACGTCACACGCAGTTTAAAAAACCAAACGGTGACTTCTATTACGAGCAATTGTTTGGTACTATTGGTTTTGACGGTATGTCTACCAACAGTTACCACGAACAACGACCAACACAAGTAAAAGAAATAAAAAAACAATATAGTGTTGCACCTAAAATTGCGAAAGCAAACAATATGCAATCGTATCGTTTGCATGGTTTTAAAGTAAAGCCAAAAAACGATTATTTAGACAGTCGTAAAATTGTTTTGACCAACAGCGATTGTAATATCATTTTAGCTGCGCCAAAAGAATCAACTAGAGATTATTTTTATAAAAATACAGATGCAGATGAGTTGATTTTTATTCATAAAGGCACAGGCAAATTAAGAACCATGTTGGGTAATCTCGATTTTAAATACGGAGATTATTTACTAGTGCCAAGAGGTGTTATTTACAAGATGGATTTTGATACAGAGGATAATCGACTATTTATAGTAGAATCTTACCGACCAATTTACACGCCAAAACGTTATCGAAATTATTTTGGACAACTATTAGAACATTCACCATTTTGTGAGCGCGATTTGCGTCAGCCACAAGAATTAGAAACGTATAATGAATCTGGTGACTTTTTAATAAAAATAAAAAAGCAAGGTGATATTTTTGAAATGGTCTATGCATCGCATCCTTTTGATGTTGTAGGTTATGATGGCTATAATTATCCTTATGCCTTTTCAATCCACGATTTTGAACCCATAACAGGACGTGTGCATCAGCCACCACCTGTGCACCAAACTTTTGAAACCGATGCCTTTGTAATTTGCAGTTTTGTGCCGCGATTATACGATTATCATCCACTTGCTGTGCCAGCACCTTACAATCATAGTAATATAGATAGTGATGAGGTCTTGTATTATGTAGATGGTGATTTTATGAGCAGAAACGATATTGCTGCAGGTCATATTTCTCTGCATCCAGCTGGTATTCCTCATGGTCCACATCCAGGTGCTATGGAACGCAGTATTGGTAAAGTGAAAACAGACGAATTGGCTGTTATGGTAGATACCTTTAAACCATTACAGGTTACGGATGAGGCTATGAAAATAGCAGATGAAGATTATTACAAATCTTGGTTAGAGCATTAAAAAAACTAAATTAAATAAAAACTCAACACTCCCAAATTTGAGTTCCTTTCTCTGTGAAGGTTAATATGGGCTTTTAACATGAAAGATATTAAAAATGTAAACTACGGTTTAGAAAAAATATTCGAAGGCGCACAAGATTTTTTGCCGCTTTTAGGTACAGATTATGTAGAATTTTATGTTGGTAACGCAAAACAAGCTGCTCACTTTTATAAAACAGCATTTGGTTTTCAATCGTATGCATATAAAGGTTTAGAAACGGGTTCTAAAGATTCTGTGAGCTATGTTTTAAAACAAGATAAAATCCGATTAGTACTCACAACACCTCTAAATAGTAAATCTGAAATCAACAAACACATCGTTCAACATGGTGATGGTGTTAAAGTTGTAGCCCTTTGGGTAGAAGATGCACGTAAATCTTATGAAGAGACTACAAAGCGAGGAGCAAAATCATATATGGAACCAACGGTTGAAAAAGATGAGTTTGGTGAGGTTGTAAGAGCTGGTATCTATACTTACGGAGAAACTGTGCACATGTTTGTAGAGCGTAAAAATTACACAGGCACATTTATGCCTGGTTTTGTTGGATGGAAAAGTGATTATAATCCAGAGTCAGCAGGTTTAAAATATATAGATCACATGGTTGGTAATGTAGGTTGGGGAGAAATGAATACTTGGGTAAAATGGTATGAAGACGTTATGGGCTTTGTTAACTTTTTATCTTTTGATGATAACCAAATTCACACAGAATATTCAGCATTAATGAGTAAGGTGATGAGTAATGGTAATGGTCGTATTAAATTTCCAATTAATGAGCCAGCAGAAGGAAAAAAACGTTCTCAGATTGAAGAGTATTTAGACTTTTACGAAGGGTCTGGAGTGCAACATATCGCTGTTGCAACGGATGATATTATTACAACAGTATCAAAATTAAAATCAAGAGGTGTTGAGTTTTTATCTACACCACCAGAAGAATATTATAGAGCAGTTCCTGGTCGCTTAGAGGAGCATAGCCATGCACTAAGAGAAGATATTGAAACTTTAAAAAGTTTGGGTATTATGATAGATGCTGACGAGGAAGGTTATTTGCTGCAAATATTTACAAAGCCAGTAGAAGATAGACCAACACTTTTCTTTGAAATTATTCAAAGAATGGGAGCACGAGGATTTGGTGCAGGTAACTTTAAAGCGTTATTTGAGTCTATTGAGCGAGAACAAGCCAAAAGAGGTACGCTTTAACCTGATTTTTATTGTTTTGTTATATTTGGAATAGTAATTGTATTTAAGATAATTGTAACACTAAAAATGCGTTACATTAATTATATTTACAAACTAGGAGTTATGAAATATTTATTTACCATAATATTATTTTTTATAGGAATCGAAGCCACAAGCGTTGATGAGCAATCGGCTTTTCAGGATGGTGAATGGTTTAAATTTGAAATGAGCTATAGTGGTTTTTTAAAAGCCGGAAACGCTACAATGACCGTCAAAGAATCTAATTTAGATGGCAAAGAAGTGTATCATGTAGTAGGTAAAGGTTGGACAACAGGAGCAATAAAATGGTTTTTTAAAGTAAAGGATCGCTATGAAAGTTATTTTGATAAGGAGACTGGTGTGCCTTATAAGTTTATTAGAAAAATAGACGAAGGTGGGCATACTAAAGATATCGAAATTAAATTTGATCACAAAAACAGAAAAGCTGAGGTACATAATAAAAAGAAGAAAAAGGTTACCACGGTAGCTACCGAAAAAGATGTGCAAGACATGGTTTCTATGTATTACCATCTGCGTAATAAAATCGATATGGCATCTTTAAAGAAAGGTGATGAAATAAAAACAAATATGTTTTTCGATGAAGAAAATTACGGCTTTAAACTGAAATATTTAGGAGAAGAGACTATTAAAACCGAATTTGGTAAGGTAAAGACTTTAAAGTTTAGGCCTTACGTTATGGCTGGTCGGGTTTTTAAAGAAGAGGAGAGTTTAACATTATGGGTAAGTGCAGATAAGAACAAAATTCCTTTAAAGATACAAGCAGATTTAGCTGTAGGTTCTTTACGTGCAGAACTGGTTTCTTTTAAAGGTTTAAAGCACTCCTTTCAAATAGAATATTAAGATTATTTAGTATATGGCAGAACAAGCTAATTACGATGAAATTATAAAAGAACTTCAAGAGAAGTATACAAAAATTGATCAAGATACAGACGACCATTTATACGGCTTGCTATATAGCAAGCCGATTACATATTGGGATTATATACAGACAGATGCGTTATTGAATTTACAGATACAACGCACAACGCTACCAGATGAAATGGTATTTATTGCTTATCATCAAATTAATGAGTTGATTTTTAAAATGATACTTTGGGAAATTTCTCAAGTAGCAGAAAAAGAAGATTTAGATGTTACCTTCTTTGAAAACAAGCTTATGCGAATTAGTCGATATTTCGATATGCTGTCTACATCTTTCAATATTATGAGAGAAGGTATGGAAGTTGAACAGTATATGAAATTTAGATATACATTAACGCCTGCAAGTGGTTTTCAAAGTGCGCAATATAGATTTATTGAATTTTCATCTACCGAATTGATTAATCTTATCGATTATAGATTTAGGAAAGATATAGATAGAGATACACCTTTTACGCATGCTTTTGAGCACTTATATTGGCAAGCCGCAGGAAAAGATCATAAAACAGGAAAAAAATCGACGCTTTTAGTTAATTTTGAAAAACGTTATAAGGATGAATTTTTAAGGTTTATGAAAACCTATAACACTAAGAATCTTTGGACACGTTTTAAAGAACTTCCTGTAAAAGACCAGAAAAATGAAGAGCTTATAAAAGCTATGAAACATTACGATTATACTGTAAATGTTTCTTGGGTAATGGCTCATTACAATGCTGCTAAACATTATATAGATAGTGGTATTGGTGATGGTGAAGCTACTGGTGGAAGTGATTGGAAAAAATATATGCATCCAAAATACCAGAAACGCATTTTCTTTCCGGAATTGTGGAGTGCAGACGAAATTGAAAATTGGGGAAATAATTTATAATTAGCTTAATTAATGCAGTTAAAACCATTAACCGTAATAGTAGTAATTGCTATAAGTATTTTTGCTTGCAAGGAAGATAATTCAGTGGAAATAGAATACAACAAAGAACTTGCTGAAATAGTTGAAGAAGAAAAAATTCTTGAATTTGGGTTTGATCGTAAAAACTATGAATTTAAACGTGACACCATTAAAAGTGGTGATACGTTTGGTGTAATCTTAGAACGTAATAATATTGGGTATCCTGATATTTTTCAAATTGCTGAAAAAGCAAAAGATACGTTTGATATCAGAAAACTTCAAGTAGGTAAACCATATACCTTACTTTATGCTAAGAAAAATTTAAAAGATAGCATTCAGAAGCCTACAACATTTATTTATCAAAACAACTTAGAAGATTATGTTGTTATTGATTTTAGAGATTCCATTCAAGCTTATAGAAGTAAAAAACCCGTCACTTATGTTGAAAAAACAGCAACAGGTATTATAGAAAGTAGTATTTCTTCAACTTTGGAAGATAAAGGTTTAAGTCAGAAGTTGGCTTACAAAATGGCAGATGAAATTTATGCTTGGACTATTGATTTTAGACGACTGCAAAAAGGTGATAGATTTAAAGTTATATACACAGATAAGTTTATTGATGATTCTATTTATGCAGGTGTTCATAATGTAAAAGCAGCATATTTTGAGCATAATGGTGATTCTTTATATGCTTTTGAATTTGAAACAGATTCTATAAAAGGAATAGTGGATTATTTTAATGAAGACGCTAAGAATTTAAGACGTGCATTTTTAAAAGCGCCTGTTCAGTTTAGTAGAATATCATCGCGTTATAATCTAAAAAGACGAATCGCTGTTTATGGCTATAAAGTTCGTCCACATAAAGGAACTGATTTTGCTGCACCTATTGGTACGCCAATTATGGCAACAGCAAACGGAACTGTTGTAGAATCTACAAGACGTGGTGGAAACGGAAAATTTGTTAAAATAAGGCATAATGATACGTACAGTACTCAGTATTTGCACATGAGCAGACAAGCCGTAAAAAAAGGAGAGTTTGTAAAACAAGGAGATGTTATTGGGTATGTTGGTATGACAGGTAATACGGGTGGTCCACATGTGTGCTATCGTTTCTGGAAAAATGGAAAACAAGTAGATCCATTTAAACAGAAATTGCCAGAAGCAAAACCTATTTCAGATAGCTTAAAAATTAAATACCTCGAATACGTTAAGCCTATAAAACAACGATTAGATGATATCTTTTTCTTGGAGGCGGAACCAAAAATAAAAGAAAACACAATAACTGAAGATCCAATTTTATAACTAAAATAATGGCATTAAAATCAACGAACCCAACCACAACAGAAGCTTGGAAAAAATTGCAAGCACATTTTGAAACTATTAAATCTCAGCATTTAAAAGATATGTTTAGTTCTGATGCTAATAGGGCAGATGAATTAACCTTAACGTGGGAAGATTTTTATGTCGATTTTTCTAAAAATAGGGTCACAAAAGAAACTGTTGATTTGTTAATTGAATTAGCAAATGAGCTTGATTTAAAAGATGCAATTTCAAAATATTTTGATGGTGATATTATTAATGCCACAGAAGGCAGAGCCGTTTTGCATACAGCTTTAAGAGCGCCAAAGGATGCAACTGTTTTAGTTGATGGTGAAAACGTAATTCCTGAAGTACATGAAGTAAAGAAAAAAATAGAAGGTTTTACAAATTCTGTAGTCAGTGGAGAACATAAAGGACATACTGGTAAAGCTATAACTGATATTGTTAATATAGGTATTGGTGGTTCTGATCTTGGACCAGCTATGGTTGTAGATGCACTTCAGTTTTATAAAAATCATTTAAGCACACATTTTGTTAGTAATGTCGATGGTGACCATTACCAAGAGGTTATTAAGAACTTAAACCCTGAGACAACCCTATTTGTTATTGTATCAAAAACTTTTACAACTCAAGAAACATTGTCTAATGCAAATTCAATTAGAGCTTGGTTTTTAGAATCTCAACCAAAAGAAGCTGTTGCAAGCCATTTTGTTGCTGTTTCTACAAATATTGAAAGCGTTAAAAACTTCGGAATTGATGAAGCTAATATTTTCCCAATGAAGGATTGGGTTGGTGGTCGTTTTTCACTGTGGAGTGCTGTAGGTTTGTCTATAAGTTTAGCTGTAGGTTATAAGCATTTTGAAAGTCTTTTAGAAGGTGCGCACAAAATGGATGAACATTTTAAGACTACTGATTTTAATGATAATATTCCTGTAATTTCAGCATTATTAACGGTTTGGTACAATAACTTTTTTGAATCTGAAAGTGAAGCTATAATTCCATATACACAATACTTAAATCAGTTTGCAACCTACCTTCAACAAGGTATAATGGAGAGTAATGGTAAAAGTGTTGATAGAGATGGAAAGAAAGTCAACTATCAAACGGGAACTTTAATTTGGGGAGAACCAGGTACTAACTCTCAACATGCATTCTTTCAGTTAATTCACCAAGGAACAAAATTGATTCCAACGGATTTTATAGGTTATGTTGAGTCTTTATATGGTAATAAAGACCATCATAATAAATTGATGTCTAATTATTTTGCGCAAACAGAAGCATTAATGAATGGTAAAACGGAATCTGAAGTTTTATCAGAATTAAAAGAACAATCTGCATCAGACGAAGAGATAAAGCAACTTTTAGCCTTTAAAGTATTTGAAGGTAATAAACCTACGACATCTTTATTAATTCAAAAGTTATCTCCAGAAAGTTTAGGAAAACTAATTGCTATGTATGAACATAAGATTTTTGTACAAGGAATTATTTGGAATATTTATAGCTATGATCAATTTGGTGTTGAGTTAGGTAAACAACTAGCAAAATCTATCTTAAAAGAACTTACTGTAGACGGTATTGTTGGCAATCACGATACATCTACTCAAAATTTAATTTCTTTTTTTAAGGACAATTGTTAAAAATTGTTAAAAAGTTTTAATAAAAGTTATTATGCATGCATAAAATTTGAGGATTTTATAATTATTTTCGTTTTGCTTAATTGTTAACGTTTTCATAATGTTATAGAAGTTGGAATGTTTAATTTTGCGCTAATTATAAAACCAATTAACTTAAATTTTATATGAAAAAATTTAGTCATTTTTTATGTTTTGTTGTTTTAACATGTTTAACAACATTTGCATATGCCCAAACCACTATAACGGGTAAAATAATTGATAGTGACATGAGCTCACCACTTCCTGGTGCTAATATTGTAGTAAAAGGAACAACAAATGGTGCAACTACAAATTTTGATGGTGAATTTACTTTGAAAACTGATTTAAAATCTGGAGAAGTAATAATCTCTTACGTAGGTTTTGTGTCTCAAACTATTGCATTTAGTGGAGATACAGATTTAGGAACAATTAAATTAATGTCTAGCAATGTAGGTTTAGACGAAATTATGATTGTGGCTTCTGTTGCTGTAGACAGAAAAACTCCTGTTGCCGTTTCAACTATAAAAGCAGAAGAAATTGCTATTAAGTTAGGTACACAAGAATTCCCTGAAATTTTAAAATCAACTCCTGGTGTTTATGCAACAAGACAAGGTGGTGGTTATGGAGACAGTAGAATTAATCTTAGAGGATTTAGTTCTGAAAATGTAGCTGTAATGATTAACGGTGTTCCTGTCAATGATATGGAAAACGGTGCTGTTTACTGGAGTAACTGGGCTGGTTTAGGTGATGTAACTTCTACATTACAAGTACAAAGAGGTTTAGGTGCATCAAAAGTAGCTGTAGCTTCTGTAGGTGGTACAATTAATATTATTACAAAAACAACTGACGCAGAGCAAGGTGGTAGCTTTGGAACTAGTATTGCAAACGATGGTTATTTAAAATATGGAATGACCTATTCTACAGGTTTATCTGATAAGGGTTTTGGTGCAACAGTTAGCGCATCTAAAATTGCAGGTGACGGTTATGTTGATGGAACTGAGTTTTCAGGATACAACTACTTTTTAAGTTTAACGCAACAAATAAATGATGCACATAGGGTTTCATTTACTGCGTTTGGAGCACAACAAGAACATGGTCAACGTTATAACCGTTCTACAATTGCGGAATTACAAGATACAGATTCTGGTCCTCAAAAAGCGAACAGAGATTGGGGTTATAAAAATGGTGAAGTATATCATCAATCATATAACTTTTATCACAAACCTCAAATGTCTATAAATCATTTGTGGAATATTAATGATAACTCTGCATTATCAACAGCAGTATACGCTTCTTTTGGTTCAGGTGGTGGACGTAGAGATGAAGGTTCTAAAATTGGATCTGATGATTATAGAATTGGATCTTCTGGATTAACACCAATTGATTTTGATAAAGTAATTGAGGAAAACCGTGCAAATGGAGTAAATGGTTCTTCTGATATTATTTCTTCTTCTAGAAACTCTCATGAGTGGTACGGTATATTATCTACGTATAAAAATAAAATCAATGATAACTTAACAATTTCTGGTGGTCTTGATGGTCGTTCTTATGTTGGTTCTCACTGGTACCAAGTAGATGATTTATTAGGAGGACAGTTTTTCTTAGATAATGAAACTGATACTTTTGCTTTTGGTAAGCCTCTTAAAGTTGGTGATAGATACAACAAAGATTACGATGGTGTTGTGTTAAGATATGGTCTTTTTGGACAAGCAGAATACCAAGTTAATGAGTCTGTAAACTTGTTTGTAGCAGCAGATGTTTCTAACAGTAACTACAAGCAGAAAGAATATATGAATAATACTATTACAGGAAGTAGATCTTCTGAAGCAGTAAACTTTACTGGTTATGGTATTAAAGGTGGTGGTAACTATAACTTAGACGGAAACAATAATGTTTTTGTTAATGTAGGTTACTTTTCTAAAGCACCATTTTTAGATGATGTATTTTTAGATGAAGACGGAATTGTACCGAATGCAGATGCAGTAAACGAAAAAGTATTTAGTGCAGAATTAGGTTACGGTTTCCGAGGTGAAAAACTTAGTGCTAATGTAAATGTTTATTACACAAATTGGTTAGATAAATCACTTGGTGGCTCAATTGGTACAGGTGAAGATTTATTTTTCTATAACTTACAAGGAATTGATGCATTACACCAAGGTCTTGAAATCGATTTTAGATATAGAGCAACTGATAAAATTACAGTAACTGGTATGGCTTCTTTAGGAGACTGGCAATGGAAAAGTAATGTTTCTGCAGATATTAGAGATCAAGCAGGTGATGTTATTGATGTAGTTGAGGTATATGCTGAGGATTTAAAAGTAGGTGATGTTGCTCAAACAACATTTGCTTTAGGTGTCAATTATAAATTAGCATCTAAGTCTAACATTTATGTTGATTATAACTTTGCAGGAGATAACTACTCTTCTTATGATGTAACAAATAGAGGTAGTTTAGATTTACCAGATGTATGGAAACTTCCTGATTTTGGATTATTTGATATCGGTTTAAGACATAGTTTTGAAATGGGTTCATTTGATGCTACTTTAATAGGTAAAGTAAATAATGCTTTCAATACAGAGTACGTTTCTGATGCTAATGACTTAGATGGAACTTCTAATACGGCTCAAGTTTATTTTGGTCCTGGTAGAACTTATAGTGTTGGGTTAAAAGTTAATTTTTAAAAAATTATGAAAATGAAAAGAATAATTTATTGTTTAGCAATTTTAGGTATAACCTTGATCGGTTGTAATCCTATGGAAGATATTTATGACGGATTAGATTCATCAGCCGAGCCTATTGTAGGTTCTGAATCTTACACTCTTGTAAGTGATGATTATGACGAATTAGAATTAAGCTATGGTAGCTTTAATTCAATTGATGAAGCAAAGACATTATTGCCAGGTTTCTTGGCTGATAAATATCCATTTTGGGGAGAAGGTTCTTCTGTTGTAGTTGGTTATGAGTTATATATTGGTAATGCAGAAGGTGTTAGTGATTTTACATCATCAGATATTTATGAATTTACAAACTCTGATTATGCAACTACAGGCAGTGATGCTTTCGGATTTTATCCAGATGTAAATGCAACTAATGAGATTCCTGCAATATTAGATGCTCAGGTTACTAGTCCTGCAGAAGGACAAGTGATTTTAGCAAAGTATGATCAATATACTGAGACTCCAGTAGTAGGATTGGCAGACTTAGTTGCTTACAACTTCGCTGGAAGTATGGAAGGCTTTACGATTGGTGAAGAGTTTGGCGCTGATGAAGTTTGGACATCAGAAACAGGTTACGTTCAAGGTAATAGTTATTTTGGTGGACAAGTTGCAAATACGGAATGGTTAGTCTCTCCTTCGATAGATTTATCTTCTGAAAGTGATCTTAAGTTTCAAATTACTCATGAACTTGATTATGCAGGTGATGCATCATTACTTAAAATAATGGTTTCAACCGACTATACAGGTGATGTTTTAACAACAACTTGGGATGAAATTACATTAGCTAATCCTGCAACTGGTGATATGGCTTCTTCAGAAGATTATGATTTTTCTGCATATGATGGTGAAACAATCAATATAGCTTTTAAATATGAGTCTACAGATTCTGATGCTGGAAGATGGAGAATTGAAAGTATGGCTATTAAAACTTTAGGAGCAACAGGTGATACTAACTCTAAAGGAGAATACTTTATGTATTCAGGTGGTTCTTGGGAAGCAGTTGAAGGTGTTTATTACTTAAGCTCTAAAGATTTTGATTCAATGGGTGAAGGTTACAATCAACCAGGTCAATATGACAACTTTGGCAGTTCTGTGCCGCCTGATAACTATTTACCAACATTCTTAAGTTTAAACTTCCCTTATGCACAAGAGGATGAAGAATTATTTGTAATTTATGATTATTACTCTAGTTCTAGTGGAGCACAAAGAAGAGGAAACTTATATACTGTAACTGGTGGTGAATTCGTTGGACATGAGTCAACTATTTCTACGACTTTACAGTTTGGTTTTGAAAACGGTCTTTGGGTACCAGATAATACTATTAGATATACATTAACTGCTGCTGATTATACATTAATAGCTGCTGAATTAGGTGAGACTTATCCTGATGCAACAAGTAGTATGAGTAACTACGGTAATATGGATAGAAGAGCAGGAAACGTTGCAGAGTGGACAGACCCAATGGTTTTAGAAGCAGTAGCTGTTGTTTTAAATGACATTGATCCTTCTGCTGCTGAAGAGCAAAAGTATATCGTTACTATAGAGATATATAACGGAAGTAATACAACAGAAGACTTTGCTGTTATTAAGATGGGCGGAGAATGGGTTTACCAAAACTAAGGTAAGTACTAGATATTATTTTATACATAAAAAAATGCCACTGAATTTCAGTGGCATTTTTTATTACATGTTATTTTTAATTTATTCTTTCCAATGAACACTCTCCATTATATGCTTAATATCCTTTTTTAAATACTCTGACGCAGGATATATAGAGTCATAATTAGGTTTAGCATAGAAGTACAAAGAACCGCTTAAAAAGTGCTTAGTGCTATCTGTAACGTAGAATTGAGATTGTGATGCTGCATCACCTCCAATTTCGTATAACATGCCGTAAACCTTGTTTTCTTTACTCTCAAAATCCTTGTAAGAAATCTCATCAGCCTTAATGGTATGTTTTTGTGTGAGGTTCTGCGCATCTCGCAACAAACTATCTAAATTTCCATTTTTAACCTCTTTATAAGTTAAGTAAATAGTTGCTTTTAAAGCAGGATATTTAATATCAATACCATTAGTAGAACCAGCAGTTTGCACTGTGCTAATTGGTTTTGCAAGCTTATTCTTTTCAAAAGAAAATGGTAATGGAACTATTACCTTTTCATAGCTAGCATTGGGATATTCTAATCTTAAATAACCTTTTGGTTTTGGCAATGGATCATTACCACAACTAAGCATTAATAGACTTAATAAAGGAAGAGCTAATCGTTTCATTTGTTTATTTTTTTGTCCGACATAAATGTTTTATCAGTAATCATTCTTCTTAATAATACTACTTTCAACCTGTCGTTTTATTCTAGTTATTCTAATAATGTAAGTTTAATCTGCTTTATACGCTTGCGCTCCAAAGACTCTATTGTAAATACGTAATTTTCAAAATTTATTTTACTTCCTATTCTTGGGAAACCTCCTGAGATTTCTAATACAAATCCTGCCAGTGTTTCAGCCTCACCTTTTTTGGCTTCAAAAAATTCAGCATCAGTATCAATACCAACTATTTTGTAAACATCTTTTAAAGGTGTTTTACCTTCAAAGCTATAGTTGTTGTCGTCTAGTTTAGTGTATATTAAATCTTCATCATCATACTCATCACTAATATCACCTACAATTTCTTCAATAATATCTTCGAGTGAAACCAAACCAGAGGTTCCACCATATTCATCTACAACAACTGCTAGATGTACTTTTTTGGTTTGAAACTCTACCATTAAGTCATCTAATTTCTTATTTGCAGGTACAAAAAATGGTTCTCTTAGAATGGTAGTCCAATCAAAAGTTTTCTTATTTAAATGTGGAAGAAGATCTTTTACATAAAGTACGCCTATAATGGTGTCTATACTTTCTTCGTATACTGGAATTCTAGAATACCCATTATCAATTATTTCTTTTATAATAGTTTCAAAAGGTGTATCAATACTTAGCGCAAATAAGTCCATTCTAGGACGCATTACTTGCTTGGTATCTGTATTACCAAAGGAAACAATACCTTGTAATATCTTTTGTTCTTCTTGTGTTGTGTCTTCTTGATTGGTTAATTCTAAAGCTTGTGATAATTGATCTACACTAAGGTTAGAACGTTGTTTTCCAAATTTATTCTGAATTTTAATCGTGACATAACGCATCGGAAGACTAAGAGGCGACAACATAAAGTCTAAAACCTTTAAAGGCCTAGACATAAATGAAGAGAATTTTACACTATTTCTACTTGCATATATTTTCGGAATAATTTCGCCAAATAATAAAATTAAAAAAGTAGCTGAAACAACTTCAACTAAAAAACGAACAAGTGTATTTGTAATGCTATCAAAAATGGTTTCACCAATAAAAGCAAATAACAATACAACGGCAATGTTTATAAAGTTATTAGCCACTAAAATTGTTGCTAATAACTTTTTTGGACGTTCTAATAGCTTGGCAATAATTTGCATTGCTGGCGAATCGTTTTCTAAACCTTCATTTAAATCCGATTTGGTAAGTGAAAACAATGCAACTTCAGCTCCTGAAATTAAAGCAGAACAAATTAGTAAGACAATAAGTAAAACAATACTCGATATAAACGAGGTATTGATAATTAGAGAATTTATGAATAAAACCGTGGGTTCTGGGTCCAAGACAATGTTAGTTTAGAAATTAAAAAGGTAAATCATCATCACCTTTTGGTGCTTCATTTATTGGAGCAGATTGTGGTGATTGAGGATTAGAAGCTGGTGTATTTGTTTTTTGTGATTGTTGCTGATCCGTTTTTGGTGTTAAAAACGTAAATTCATCACATTGAATTTCTGTAGAATAACGTTCCATGCCTTTATCATCTGTCCATTTTCTAGTCTTAATACGTCCTTCTATATAAATTTTATCACCTTTAGATAAATACTTCTCACAAATTTCAGCTGCTTTATTTCTTACAACAATATTATGCCATTCGGTATTAGTAATTCTCTCATTAGTTTGTTTACTAACATAAGACTCACTTGTAGCTATAGGGAAACGACCAACACAATTTTTATCATCAAAATAATGCATTTTTACTTCGTCTCCTAAATTTCCGATAAGCATTACTTTATTTAATGTTCCAGCCATAATATTCAAATTTAAGTTGCAAAGTTACTCATTTGTATAATCACTACTTTAAAAGTACTAAAAAAATGTGATTTCTTTTAGATTCTAAAATTTGAAGCTTTCAATGAAGTCACTAATTAGAACAGGAGCAGGATATTTAGTGAGAGAATTAATAGGAATTGCTTCAATAGGTAGCTGTTCTGCCTCGATAATCCAGAATTTAGTATACAGATGCTGATGTGACAATTTATGCACAATATCTGTTTCATTATATAGAGCATAATCTTTAAATGAGGTTTTTAATAAAGTATCTTCAATATTTAAAAGTTGAAATTCATCTGAAGTTAGACTCTTTTCAGATTCTATTAAGGGAAATTGATAGAGGTTTTGCCAAATACCTTTATGAGTTCGTTTTTCAAAGAGTATTTTATTGTTTGAATCAATACAAACTAAAAAGTTGAAATATTTAGTCGTGACCTTCGTTTTTTTCAATTTAACAGGTAGTACATCCACTGTTTTTTTCTGAAGAGCAACGCAACTCGCTCTTAAAGGGCAGCTATCACAGTCTGGATTTTTGGGTTTACATTGTAAAGCACCAAATTCCATAATTGCTTGATTATAAATATCTGGTTGCTCAGTATCTATTAAAGTAGATGCTAATTTTTTAAATTCTTTGATTCCTAAAGTTGAATTTATAGGCGTGTCAATTCCGAAGTAACGCGACAGAACACGGTACACATTGCCATCAACCACGGCAGCAACTTCATTAAATGCAATAGAAGAAATTGCGCTTGCCGTATAATCACCAACACCTTTTAGTTTTAGTAAATCTTTATAATTGTTAGGAAACACACCATTTAGCTCATTTACAATATGTTTTGCAGTAGTATGTAAGTTTCTGGCTCTAGAGTAATAACCTAGACCTTGCCATAATTTTAAAACCTCAGTTTCTGAAGCAGAGGCTAAATCAAAAATTGTAGGGTATTTAGACACAAAAGCTTCATAATATGGTTGGCCTTGTTTTACCTGAGTTTGCTGTAAAATTATTTCTGAAAGCCAAATGTTATATGGATTTTTAGTTTTTCGCCATGGTAATTCTCTTTTGTTTATTGAATACCAGTTAATTAGTGTAAATTTGAAATCCATTTTGCTTTTTAAGGGTTAAAGCAAAATTAATTGTTTATAGGCTTAAATTTTAATTAATTACGTTTGAAATATTGAAATTAAATTACCTATATTTGCAATCCCTTAGAATTTTTATAGTAACCCTAAAACTAATAATAATGACAAAAGCCGATTTGGTAGCAAAAATATCTGACAAGTTAGGTATTGAAAAAGGTGACGTTCAAGCAACGGTTGAAACCTTTATGGAAGAAGTAAAAACATCTTTAGAAAGCGGAGATAACGTTTATTTAAGAGGTTTTGGAAGTTTCATCATTAAAACAAGAGCTGAAAAAACAGGTCGTAATATTTCAAAGAATACTACAATAAAAATACCAGCTCACAACATACCAGCATTTAAGCCTGCTAAAGTATTTTTAGAAGGTGTTAAATCTAATGTTGAGGTTAACTAAGAAAGCATTTAAAACAAAATATTAATTAAAAAGCATTATTTATTATGCCAAGTGGTAAGAAAAGAAAAAGACACAAGGTAGCGACGCACAAGCGTAAGAAACGTAGACGCGCTAATCGTCACAAGAAAAAATAAATTGAAAAAAGTAGTTTTAAAAACTACTTTTTTCAGTTTTAAAGAAACGTTCTTTGATATAGAATTTGCGGCATTTAATAGAGTGAGGCAAATTTGTTGGATATTACATCCTGTGTCAAATAATTTAGTAAACTCCATCTATCTCAATTAAGAGTTAGATATAAATTAACATTATGAACAATGAATTAATCGTAAGATCGAGTTCAGATATTGTTGATTTTGCTTTATTAAAAGATGGAAAACTTATTGAATTACACAAAGACGAAGAGGATAACAACTTTGCGGTAGGTGATATTTTTATTGCCAAAATTCGCAAGGTTATTCCTGGTTTAAACGCTGCGTTTGTTAACGTTGGCTATGAGAAAGATGGTTTTTTACACTATCATGATCTAGGACCGCAATTGCCTTCACTTTTAAAATTCATTAAGCGTGTAAGCACAGGGAAACTTAAGGATTATACCCTTAAGGACTTTCCTATGGAGAAAGATTTAGATAAAAATGGTAGCATAGCAAATGCTATTAAATCTAATCAATCCTTATTAGTACAAGTAGTAAAAGAACCAATCTCTACAAAGGGACCACGCATTAGCTCAGAATTGTCTATTGCTGGAAGATACATTGTCTTAGTACCTTTTTCTAATCGTATTTCAATTTCTCAAAAGATTGATTCGCAAGAAGAAAAAGATCGCTTAAAAAGACTAGTAAAAAGTATCACACCTAAAGGTTTTGGAGTTATTATTCGTACAGTAGCAGAAGGCAAAAAAGTTGCCGAGCTCGATAGTGATTTACAAAATTTGCTGGATCGATGGACAGCAATGTGTAAAAAGTTGTACAAATCACATCACCCAACTAAAGTACTGGGAGAAATGAACAAAGCATCCTCAATTCTGAGAGATATCTTTAATGATTCATTTTCTGGTATTGTTGTAGACGATGAAGAAATGTATGTACAAGTAAAAGATTATGTGCAACAAATTGCACCAAACAAAGAGTCTATAGTGAAATACTATAAAAATGGTGTTCCTATTTTTGAAAAATTTGGCATTGAACGTCAAATAAAAACATCATTTGGACGAACCGTATCTATGGCAAAAGGCGCCTATTTGGTTATAGAACATACTGAAGCCCTTCATGTTGTAGATGTAAACAGTGGTAATCGCTCTAACAAAGAGAAGAACCAAGAAGATACTGCCTTAGAAGTCAATATGATTTCTGCTCAAGAAATTGCTCGCCAATTACGTTTACGTGATATGGGAGGAATTATTGTTATCGATTTCATTGATATGGGCAAAGCAGAGAACAGAAAAAAGCTTTTCAATTATCTTAGAGATGAGATGAAGGATGATAAAGCAAAGCACAAAATATTGCCGCCGAGTAAGTTTGGTTTAGTGCAAATAACCAGACAACGCGTTAGGCCAGAACGCAATATTAAAACGAAAGAAGAAAATCCTAACCTCGTAGGAGGCGATGAAATCGAAGCACCAATTAAGGTGATAGAACGTATTAATCAAGACCTAGAGCGCATTTTCAAAAAAGACTATAAGAAGGTAACACTTAATACACACCCTTTTATAGCAGCCTTTTTAACCAAAGGGTTTCCATCAGTACGTTCAAAGTGGTTTGTTGAACACAAAAAATGGGTAAAAGTTTTACCTAGAGATGCTTACACTTATCTTGAATACCATTTTTATGATAAAGATGGTAACAAAATCAAATAATATCTATTAGAAAAGCCCAATTGAGAAATCAATTGGGCTTTTTATTTTTATAATAATTCTTTTATTATTTATATCGTCTTCTAGTATTCCAAATCAATGAACTTGTATTACTAAATATTTTAGTTTTTGTTCCGACCTTATTTTCTCCTACTGTTTTGATACTATTTTTCATGCTGTCTTTATTAAATCTATTTTAGCTTTTGCTTTTAAAACTGAGCTTGTATTTATTTGTAACGTCTTTTTGTATTCCAAACCATTGCACTTGAGTTACCAAATTTTATTGTTCTTGTTCCAACTTTACTTTCTGCTACTTTTCTATTACTTGTTTTCATAATCTATTTTATTTTTAATCTATTTGGGGTTCATTTTAAATCGGGTGCAAATTTACGTACCATATAAGCCTTAGAAAACAATAGATTTAATAGATATATGCTCTATATTAACCTTGTTCGCTTTTTTTTAACAAAAAATCGGTCAAAATAAAATAACTCAAACAAAAAGCCCAACTAAATTTAGTTGGGCTTTTTGTTTAATATATAAATTGTGATTAATCTCTAGACATAAATATTCTTAAGATATACCAGAATAATAACATCAATGAAGCAAATAACCCTAATGCAGCAGGTATATAATCTTCTACACCATATTTCTTAACTAAGTTCGATGTTTGGTATAATATAGAACCTCCAGCAAGTAAACACATACCTACAGAAAACCATAAACCTAAGTTAAAACCAAAAAGACTTCCAGCTATAATTAATCCAATAGCAATAAAGAAACCAATAGTTAAACCTGTCTTTAAGAATGAAAAGTCCTTTTTAGTTAATAACACAGCTGCAGATAGACCTGAGAACAATGCTAGCGTTACAATAGAAGCTTGATATAGAATTTCTGTACCAGAATCCATATATACCGCAGCAATGTAAATCATTGGTACAAAAATAAGAGCTTCAAAAAAGATATAGATACCATAAGCTAAATATTGTTTGTTTTTATCTGTTGTGCGTAATGCCATACTTTCGGCATAATTAGTAGCTAACATAAATCCACCAAGCATAATCAACCATTTATAACCTTGAGTCATAGAAAGCATAAATTCGATTAATGTTTCACTTTGCAATAATAAATATTCAAAAAGTATAAATACAAGGACGCCTCCAGCAACATGCGAATATGTTTTTTTATAAAATGCTACACGTTCTACTTCAGATAGGTCGCCTATTAGTATTTTTGATGATGAGTGGTTTGGGGTTTGGTTTTCCATAATAAATTAATATGATTAGTTATATAAATGTAGGTGATTTCGGAATTTAAAACAAAATAAAAGCCTTGAAAATCAAAGCTTTTATTGTTTATTGAAATAATATAGATTGTAAAATCTATAGAATTTTATCGTCTGTTTAGGAATATGCTAACAAAATAAAGTAGGGTTGCTAAGGATCCTAATGCAGCAACTAAATACGTTCTTGCAGCCCATTTTAAAGCATCCTTCGCACCAGCTTGTTCTTCTCTTGTTACCATGTTTTTATTCTCTAACCATGCTAATGCTCGGTTACTGGCATCGTATTCTACAGGAAGTGTAATAAATGTGAATAATGTAGTAACACCAAATAGAGCAATACCAATTAAGAATACAGTGTTGCCAAATACTGTACCAGAGGCAGATAAAAATAGTCCAGCCATAATAACAATATTAGATAGTTTACTACTAATACCAACTGCAGGTACAATTGCAGATCGCATCTTTAACCAACTGTAGGCTTGTGCATGTTGTACTGCATGTCCAACTTCGTGAGCGGCAACAGCAGCAGCAGACGCATTACGCTGATTATACACAACTTCACTTAAGTTAACTGTTTTATTTTTTGGATTGTAATGGTCCGTTAATTGGCCTGGTGTAGAAATAACTTCTACATCATAAATACCATTATCAGCCAACATTTTTTCAGCAATTTCTCTTCCGCTTAATCCGTTTCTTAAACTAAGTTTAGAGTAGTGCTCAAATTTGCTTTTTAATTTTTTACTTACAAAAGAACTTACTAAAAAGATAACTCCTGCAATGATATAATATCCCATCATAATTTTAATCGACTTTGATTTACAATTGTAAATATAGCAAATAGTAAGCCAAATTTTGGTTAGGCAAAATTGTCAGTAAAATTATGACGGGAAATGTGTTTATATAGCATCTACAGACCAGTTAAAGGCTTCTGCAATTTCTTCATATACAATTTTACCATCAACAATGTTTAAACCTTTTGCTAACATTTCATCTTTTTCACAAGCTTTTTCCCATCCTTGGTTGGCTAAACGAAGCACATAAGGTAAAGTGACATTAGTTAAGGCTAAAGTAGAAGTATAAGGAACTGCTCCTGGCATATTTGCAACACAGTAGTGTACAACATCATCTATAATAAAAGTTGGGTCTTCGTGAGTTGTAGCTTTGGTAGTTTCCATACAACCACCTTGATCTACGGCAACATCAACCAATACAGTTCCTGGTCGCATGTCTTTAAGCATATCTCTCGATATTAATTTTGGTGCTTTTGCACCTTTTAGTAAAACACCACCAACAATTAAATCATGATCTTTTATACGTTTTCTAATATTGTATTCACTTGAAAATTCAGTGACTACGTGGCTTGGCATCACATCGTTTACATAACGCAATTGTTTCATGTTAATATCCATCACTGTAACATGAGCTCCTAAACCTGCAGCCATTTTAGCAGCTTGTATACCTACAACTCCTGCTCCTAAAACTAAAACTTTTCCTGGTGGCACGCCTGGTACGCCTCCTAATAATACACCACGTCCTTTAATAGGCTTTTCTAAGTATTTGGCACCTTGTTGAATGGCCATTCTACCAGCAACCTCAGACATTGGTGTTAATAATGGTAAAGAACCATCTTTATCTTCTACCGTTTCATAAGCAATACAAACGGCTTTACTTTTTAACATGGCTTTGGTTAGAGGTTCGCTAGAAGCGAAATGAAAATAAGTAAATACCACATGATGCGATTGTATTAAAGGATACTCCTCAGCAATAGGTTCTTTTACTTTTACAATCATATCACTAGATGCATATACGTCTTCAATTGTGTCTAAAACAATTGCTCCTGCATCTATATAATCTAGGTCCGAAAAGCCACTGCCAAAACCAGCATCTTTTTGCACGTAAACGACATGTTTGTTTTTTGTTAATTCAAAAACTCCAGCTGGTGTCATACCAACTCTGTTTTCATTGTTTTTGATTTCTTTTGGGACTCCGATTTGCATTTTTTCGTAGATTTTGTGATTAATAGCTTTCGAAAATTACTATTAATAAATCTGTTGTTCCAAATTTCAATGTTAATTTGAAATCACTTTTACGGAATTAATATATTTATGTTAATATTTTGAAAATTCCTGAAAACAGTTCTGATTTTCAGTGTAATGTGATATTCGACAAATGTATAATACTTTCGATAATTTGAAATAGCCTATGAAATGACGTAAATATTTTAATAAAGAAAAAGTGAAAAAAGAATGATTTGGTATAGCAAGGGTCTCGATACAAAATTGTAGAAAAAACAATTTCACTCGAACTGACGATTTATAAATTTAGTTTTTAGTGCATTGTGTTACTTCGAGTAATTTGTAAGGAACGAGCAAATTGTATAGAGAAGCTGAAAACTATTAATCCTTACTCGGAGTTATTAAGGTTTGAATGACTCGGTTATTTTTAAAAATTATACTAAGCTGTTTAATGTCGCCATTATCATATATGTCTCTCTCGCCTACATAATAATTAAATTGGTTTACTTCGTTATAATTAGGTTCTTTTGGATAGCCTAATTGCTTAATCACCTCTCTTTTTGTGTCATTAATAAATAGATTTCTTTCAATAATGTCATCTAGCATTTCATAACGTCCCATAGGACTTTGTTTCCAGCGTTGTTCTGAAAAACGATTTTCAAAAAAGTAATGTAAAGAGCTGCTAATTATAAACGCAGAAAAGAGTATTAAACCTATTTGATTTACCTGATTATTTCGAAAATCAAAATAATCCTTAAGAGGTTTACGCTTGTTTTTAGGTAATGGTTTGTCTAATGTTGGTTTATCCGAAATCATGAGACTATTCTTTCACGAGTTCAGCATAACTTAAAAAATAAGCTTCTTCGCAAGGTGTCATGGCATGCGGATAATTTGGAATAAGAATAATGCCTTTAGGTGTTAAACTCCATGTTTTGTATTGCCAATAACTGTTATCAATAAAAGTTTCGCACTCTTCATCTTGTACGTCATTTTCAGATTCTTGATATTTGCTTTTTAATTTTTGAAAAAAATCAACTTTTGGGTATAATGCTTCAATCTCATCTACAACCTCTAAAGTTTCGAGATTAAAATTATAACCAACATTGCCATGAGAAGGGTGCGCACCACCACAATAAACGCTGTAATATTTTAAGTAGCTTATAAATTTATCATTGACTAGGTTGATTTCGTATGAAATTTCAAACCAAGAACTACAATCTAAATTATCTTTAGCATCAACAAGATGAATAGCATCTAAAATAGGATTGAAAACAGCTCTTTGTTCTTTTGTAAATCCATTACCTAATCTAAATAAGGGTAGTTTAGAATATTTTTCGTGAAACCAAACCAATTGTTTGTCCTTATAATTGGCGATGCTATCTTTAATAAAGGTCAGTTTAGGATTTCTAAAGTCTTCTAAGGGTTCTTGTTCTGTTTCGGTTAAGACGACTTTGTAAGTTTTATCTTTTAATTTAAAATTACCTACGAGTTGATTGCCTTTTTTTGTTAATTCAAAAACTTCGTCTGCATCAATAACCTTTTCAGGCATAAAATAATAACCATCTATTAAAGTGATTTTATCTTTTTTGAAATCACCAGATATAGGAATACTTAAAAGTTTAGAATCGTAAAAATAATAGCCTTCTAATTCGCCAGCAGTGGAATCTTTTTCGTGAGGATAAACATTAACTTCTAAATGGATAGGATAATTACCAATAGTACCATCATACGCTTGAGACCAACTAATAATTGGTAAGCATATGATGATATATTTTAGTAGTTTACCCAACAATATTTACAATTTTACCAGGCACTACAATTACTTTTTTAGGTGTTCTACCATCTAATTGTGCTATAGTTTTCTCATGAGCCATTACTGTTTTTTCAATCTCGTCTTTAGGCATATCCATTGGTAATTCTAGTGTAAAACGCATTTTACCATTAAATGAAATAGGATATTTTTTGCTGCTTTCTACTAAATGACTGGCATCAAAAACTGGGAAAGGCGCAGTAGAAATAGTATCGTTATTTCCTAATTGACTCCATAATTCTTCTGCAATATGTGGTGCATAAGGTGAAATTAAAACTAATAATGGTTTAAGTATTTCTTTACTTGTACACTTTTGAGCGGTTAACTCATTTACGGCAATCATAAAGGTAGAAACAGACGTATTGAAAGAGAAATTCTCAATATCTTCTTGTACCTTCTTTATGGTTTTATGTAATGTTTTTAAGTTGTCTTTTGTTGGCTCAGCATCATTTACTTTTAAACCATTTTCACCAACATATAATTTCCATAGTTTCTTAAGGAAATTATGTACTCCTGTAATACCAGCTGTATTCCAAGGTTTGTATTGTTCTAATGGTCCTAAGAACATTTCGTAAAGTCTTAAGCTGTCTGCTCCGTAATCTGCAACAATGTTATCGGGATTAACCACATTGTATTTTGATTTGGACATTTTTTCTACTTCGCGACCAACTTTATAAACACCATTTTCAAGAATAAATTCAGCATCTTTAAAATCTTCACCAAATTCTCCATCCGTTTTTAAACCTTCAATATCTAATTCATCGGAAGCATTTACATATTGTACTTTTACGTGAAGTTTATCAATGTTTGCAACATGAATATTAACGCTCTCGGCTGTATTGTGATTTTCTTGGTATGATTTGATTTTTTCTAAAACTTCTTTAGTTTCATACTTATCTAAATAGTTTTCTTTAAAATATTCATCAACCTCAATAAGAGATTTTTCTTTGACTAAATTTTCAGAAATATATAAAGATGGTAAAATGTTACTTATTTCTTCAAGATGTTTTTGTTGTTCTTCTTTATTAGCTATTCCTGCAGAATTTAAAGAATGATTGACACTAAATTTCACCCTATAAACAAAAGCACTAGTCCCAAGTATCATCCCTTGGTTAATCAACTTTTTAAAAGGCTCTTCAACATTTACAAAACCTCTATCTTTTAATAATTTCACCCAAAAACGAGAGTAGAGTAGGTGACCTGTAGCATGTTCGCTACCACCAATATATAAGTCTACATTCTCCCAATACTTCAGTGCGTCTTCACTTGCAAAAACACCATCTCTATTAGCAGCATCTTCCATATAACGGAAGAAATACCAAGAACTTCCTGCCCAACCTGGCATGGTGTTTAGTTCTAGAGGGTGAATAGTTGTATGGTTTATCTTATCATTGGAAACCACAGTATTACTTTCAGTGTCCCAAGCCCAAACGTCTGCACGTCCTAAAGGTGGTTCACCTCCTTCGGTTGGTAAATATTTTTCAACTTCTGGCAATACAATTGGTAAATGTGCTTTGTCTATCATTTGCGGCATGCCGTTAACGTAATAGACTGGGAATGGTTCTCCCCAATATCGTTGTCTAGAGAATACGGCATCACGCAAACGGTAATTGGTTTTGCCTTCGCCTTGTCCTAATTGCTCTAATTGATAAATAGCGAGTTTAGACGCTTTTTTATACGCTAATCCGTTTAAGAAATCACTATTCGCGATTTTTACATTGTCTTTAGATGCATAAGCTTCTTTAGAAATATCAACACCTTCAAATATATTTGGAATAGCAATATCAAAATGTTTTGCAAAATCGTAATCACGTTGGTCTCCACAAGGAACTGCCATAACTGCACCTGTTCCATAGCTTGCTAAAACGTAATCGCCAATCCAAATTGGAATTGGTTCTTTAGAAAATGGATGCTCAGCGTATGCACCTGTAAAAACACCAGAAATAGTTTTTACATCTGCCATACGATCGCGTTCGCTTCGCTTTGCTGTTTTTTCTATGTAAGCTTCAACTTCAGCTTTTTGTACTTCGGTTGTAATTTTTGATACTAATTCGTGTTCTGGTGCTAAGGTCATAAATGATACTCCAAAAATAGTATCTGGTCTTGTGGTAAAAACGTCAATGATATCATCATGACCATTCACATTAAAAGAAACCGAAGCTCCAACCGATTTTCCAATCCAATTTTTTTGTATGTCTTTTAAAGCATCTGTCCAATAGAGATCATCTAAACCTTGAAGTAAACGTTCTGCATAGGCAGAAATTCGCATGCTCCATTGGGTCATTTTTTTTCTAACCACAGGATGTCCTCCACGTTCTGAAACTCCGTTAACTATTTCGTCATTAGCTAAAACAGTTCCTAATGCTGGGCACCAGTTTACTTCCGTTTCGGCTAAATACGTTAATCTATATTTTAAGAGAATTTCTTGTTGTTGTTCTGATGAGTAGTTATTCCAATCTTCAGCTGAAAAAGACTCAATATCATCATCACAAGCTGCATTTACAGTTGTGTTTCCTTCAGAAGCAAACTTCTCAACTAACGTGTCAATATGTTCTGCTTTGTTAGAATCGTTATTATACCAAGATTCAAACAATTGAATGAAAATCCATTGGGTCCATTTGTAATATTCAGGATTTGATGTTCTTACTTCACGGCTCCAATCGAAAGAAAACCCAATTTGGTCAAGTTGACGACGGTACGTTTTTATGTTCGCTTCAGTAGTTACTGCTGGATGCTGACCTGTTTGAATCGCATATTGTTCTGCAGGCAATCCAAAACTATCATAACCTTGTGGATGTAAGACGTTAAACCCTTTGTGACGTTTGTAACGCGCATAGATATCACTAGCAATATATCCTAATGGATGGCCAACATGTAAACCTGCTCCAGAAGGATAAGGAAACATATCTAATACGTAGTATTTTGGTTTGTCGCTTGTGTTTGAGGCTTTAAACGTTTGGTTTTTTGCCCAATAGTCTTGCCACTTTTTTTCTATAGTGTTAAAATCGTATGTCATTGTCTTGTTTTCCTTGTAATAATGGCGCAAATTTAATAATAACCATCTAAACAGCCTATTTTTAGAATCAATAGGTATTAGAAAAGAAAAAGCATCTTACTGTAGTGTAAGATGCTTTTTAAATTTATGGTCTATTTAGGTTAGAATTTATAGCCTAAAGACATCTGAAATACACTGTTTTTTATGTCTGGATTTTCTGTAACAGTGGTAATCCCATAGTTATATCTTGCTTGAGCAAATAGATTAGAAGTGATGTTGTAGCCTATACCAGCGTTTAAACTAAAGTCAAAACTAGAGGCATCTGTGTCTTGATCCGGAATTGAGCTATCGTTATATTCTCCTTTGTCATTAATTAAAAAAGACATTTGTGGACCTGCCTCAAAACTAAATTTTTCAGACAAATAATATTTTGCCATAATAGGAACAGCTAAGTAATCAACTTTGATTTTAACGATATCTTGTGCCTCTGACCCTTGTCTTGAATATAAAAGCTCAGGTTGAAGGGAGAATTTGTCGCTGAGTTTTACTTCAGCAATACCACCAACATGAAAGCTAACTAAATTATTTCTATCAGCTTGTCCTCCAATAAAATTTGAAATATTGAGTCCGGCTTTAGCTCCAAATTTAACCTCTTGAGCATTGGTATTTATGGTTAGTGCTAACGTAATACATAATAAAAGAATGTGTAATTTTCTCATAATAGTTTGTTTTTAAGTTTAAATTGATTGTTATGGGTTTTGCAAGAAGTATGCCATAGCAAAAATGAATTAATTTTTTTCAAATAGACTTGTCTAAAATACTTTATAACACAAGTTGTAGTTTTATTCAATTGCCTATTTGTTACAGCTTTTGCAACACTATTAAAAGTTAGGCGTTGTAATAGTAAGCATAAGCAAATTCTTTATTATTTTTACAGCATAAATTCACATTCATTTATGGCATCATCTTTTGACAAATATCAAAAACGTAAACTGATATCTTCTTACGTATCTGTGGTGATAAGTATCGCATTGGTATTGTTTCTTTTAGGCTGTTTAGGGCTTTTAGTAATTAACTCTAAAAAAGTAGCTGACCACTTTAAAGAACAAGTGGTAATGACCATTTATCTAAATGACACAGCGAAAGAAGTTGAAGTTAATCAGCTAAAAAAGAGTTTAGCGATGGCAGATTACACCAAAGATGCAATATATGTATCTAAAGAAGAAGCTGCTGAATTTATGAAAGCTGAAACAGGTGAAGATTTTATGGATTTTGTGGGTTACAATCCGCTTAAAAATTCAATAGATGTACATTTAAAAGCCGACTTTGTTACCACAGAACAGTTAACAGAAATTACCGAAAGTCTTTCTAATAAAGCGTTTATCGAAGAAATTAGATACGATAATGATTTGGTAGAGTTAATGAATGATAACGTTAAGAAAATCACCTTTTGGGTTTTACTTATAAGTGGCTTATTTACGTTAATTGCTGTTTTATTGATTAATAGTTCTATCCGTTTAGCCGTTTATTCTAAACGATTTATCATTAAAACCATGCAAATGGTTGGTGCAACAAAAACATTTATACGTAGACCTTTTGTTTGGAAAAGTGTACAATTAGGAATCATAGGTGCTTTAGTTGCTTTAGCTGGTATGGCAGTTGTTTTGTACTATTTAGATATTACATTTCCAGAATTAGAGCTATTGAAAAACACTGTTTTAATTGCAGCATTATTCATTGGTATATTCCTTTTAGGAATCCTTATTACATGGATAAGTACATTTATAGCGACGCAACGTTTCTTAAATTTGAAGACGGATCAGTTGTATTATTAGATGTTAGGAAAATATTAATGTGAACTTATTTTACAAATAAAACTGTTACTTTGCAAATCACTAAATTATAGCTGACAAGACCATGGGAGAGCAAAAAAGAAAAGACGAATCTAAGTCCGAGTTTATCTTCGGTAAGAAAAACTATAAATTCTTATTTATCGGTTTAGCATTTATTGTTATTGGGTTTATCCTAATGTCAGGTGGAGGAAGCGATAATCCTAATGTTTTTGACGAGTCTATTTACAGCTGGAGACGTATTCGTTTAGCACCAACTTTAGTGCTTATTGGTTTTGGTATTCAGGTCTATGCTATTCTTTTAAATCCTAATAAGGAGTCCAAGAAATAATTCGCTTTTTATTTACTTTTACTATGTAACTTTCTGATAATTGATACTTTTGTCTCATGGAAATTATTGATGCTATTATTTTAGGAATTATTCAAGGACTTACAGAGTTCTTACCTGTATCGTCGAGTGGTCATTTAGAACTCGGTAAAGCAATTCTTGGAGACAATTCCGTCCCAAAAGAAAGTTTATTATTTACGGTAGTACTTCATTTTGCAACTGCGTTAAGTACCATTGTTATTTTTAGAAAAGATATTCTATTAATTATAAAAGGAATTTTAAAGTTTGAATGGAATGAAGACTTACAGTTCGTTTCAAAAATTGCCTTGTCCATGCTACCAGCTGTTGTAGTAGGTGTCTTTTTCGAAAAAGAATTAGAACAACTTTTTAATGGTAATATTCTTTTAGTTGGTTGTATGTTAATTGTAACAGCAGTTTTGCTTTATATGGCAGACAAAGCAAAAGACACACAGAAGAAAGTGTCATTTGCTAATGCTTTTGTGATTGGGGTATCACAAGCCATTGCAATGCTACCAGGAATTTCACGTTCTGGAGCAACAATTTCTACATCAGTATTATTGGGTAACGATAAAACTAAAGCAGCTCGTTTCTCTTTTTTAATGGTTGTGCCTTTAATATTTGGAAAAATTGCTAAAGACCTTTTAGGAGGTGAATTGACTTATGATAGTTCTAACTTTACAGCATTGAGTATTGGGTTTATCGCAGCATTCATTGCAGGTTTATTTGCGTGTACTTGGATGATTTCTTTAGTAAAAAAGAGTAAATTATCTTACTTCGCAATCTATTGTTTAATTGTTGGTGTTGCAGCAATAATCTGGTCTTTAAGCTAATGATAACTAAAGAAGAATTTTTAGCCGGACAAGTTTTATTAATAGACAAACCATTAACTTGGACGTCGTTTCAAGCCGTAAATAAATTACGTTGGGAAATTCGTCATGCCTTCAATATTAAAAAAATTAAAGTTGGTCATGCTGGCACTTTAGATCCCTTAGCAACAGGTTTGTTAGTGATTTGTACAGGGAAAATGACCAAGCAGATTAATATTTTTCAAGGTCAAGAAAAAGAATATACTGGGACATTTGCTTTAGGCGGAACTACACCTTCTTTTGATTTAGAAACAGAGATCAATGAAACCTTTCCTACAGAACATATTACAGACGAATTGATTCACGCTTCAACAAAACAGTTTATTGGGAAAATAGATCAGTTTCCACCTGTATTCTCTGCCATTAAAAAAGATGGTAAACGTTTATACGAATTTGCTAGAGCAGGAGAAGCGGTTGAAATTAAATCGAGGCAAGTTGAAATTACTGAATTTGAAATTACTAAAATCAACAATTTAGAATTGCATTTTAGAGTAGTATGTAGCAAAGGAACTTACATTAGATCTTTGGCTAACGACTTCGGAAAAGCATTAAATTCAGGCGCACATTTATCCTCATTACGTCGTACAAGAATCGGTGATTTTAAAGTAGACGATGCGCTTACTCCAGAAGAATTTATAGGTAGTTTAACCTCCAAAAGATTGATTTAACACGGGTTTGTGATTGGCATTTCAACTATTTCGTTGTTATATTCGTATATCTAAAGCACGTAATCTATTCTATTGAAATTAATTGAACAACATAAAGCATTAATCATTACAATTCTTCTTTCAAGTATTGTGGTGCTTGTTTTGTTTAGTGCACAATTAAAATTAAAAGGAAACCTTATAAGTGAAAGTTACTATCTGTTAGAGCCAGAACCTGAAAAAACAGAAGAAGAACTTCAGAAGCTAGAAGAATTAAATGCAGAATCTACTAATAAGGCCTTCAATGAAGATGAAGAGTACAAGGAAATGATGCGTAACTTTAAATCAGTTAGCGCAAATGATTTTGAGCGTACTACAAAAGCGATAGAAGAGGCAAAAGTAAGTAACGTAGAAGAGGTGATAGACGAAACAAGTGTTGCTAAATCTTATGCTAATAGTGGCGATTATGCTTTAAATACAAAGGAAACCGAATCTTATAAAAAGCTGCAAGAAGAGCTTCAACAACGTTTAAAAAATAAAAAGCAAGCAGACGAGCATGCTAAAAATAAAGGAACACTTACATATTCTTTAAAAGGAAGAACATTAACGCATTACAAGATTCCACGTTATCTCTGCGAAACAGGTGGTAAAATAGTAGTTAACATTAAAGTTAACGAATCTGGAGACGTTTATGACGCCTACGTTAATGGTTCTTCTAACTCCAATAACAAATGTTTAGTTGATCATGCTATTGCGTACGCAAAGTCGGTAGAATTTGATACGTCTACTAGAAATGACCAATTAGGCACAATTACCTTTATGTTTAAAGGAAAATAGATTCTTTAAATGTTGCGGTAACGCGATTCCTCTCTGTGCCTTATTAGTAATGACAAAGTATTTATTAAATGGAAGTTTATCCCAATAATTTTACTAAATCTTCAACAATAGATTGCCCTTTGTCTTTATTATACCAACGTTGTAAATCTTCTTTAAATTCAGGAGTAATTACACCATGTTCTTCTTTGTAAGCCTTAACCATGTTGGTCGCAACTATTGGTCTTGGTCCAAAAGTATTTAGTACTTCATTGGTTTCAGAATCTAACATAATTAACTTCGGAATCGCTTTTCCGTCATTGGTTAAAAACTGATTCATTAACGCTTCGTTTTCATCTCTAATTACTACTTTGTAATCAATATTATCATTAAGCTGAGCTGCTTTATTGATAATAGGCATAATATGCGCAGCATCACCACACCAACTTTCAGAAATAACCAACCAAGTTACTTTTTTGTCAAAGTTTTCAATCTTAGTTTTTAGGTCTTCAGCAACTTTACCGGTTTTATCCCAACGTCTCATACGCCTGTCGTTAAGCTGTGTGTAATTCACCATAGCTTCAGATTTATCGTTTCCGGTAGTTGAATTTTCTTCAACCAATTTTATAACTAAGTTTCTGTATTCAGCGTAAGTCATACTGTTTTTAAGACTTTCTGAAATAATATCTTTTATTGTAAGTGTGTCTGTTTCCATAAAACAAAAATAAGTTTCTATTGCCATTTTTTATGCAACTCTTGTTACATTAGTAGCACTAAATAAAATTCCTTACAAATGAATAAAAACCGATGTGGTTGGTGTGCAGGAAATGAGTTATATGAAGCTTATCATGATGAAGAATGGGCAGTACCAGTCTATGATGATGCGACTTTGTTTGAATTTTTAATTCTCGAAACGTTTCAAGCAGGTTTAAGTTGGATTACCATTTTAAAAAAGCGAGAAAATTTTAGAAAGGCATTTGATAATTTTGACTACAAGAAAATTGCAAAATATAATTCTTCTAAAGTTCAAGCATTATTGCAAGATGCTGGTATTGTAAGAAATAAACTAAAAGTAAATGCTACCATAACTAATGCGCAAGCGTTTATGAAAGTGCAAGAGGAATTTGGTTCGTTTTCAAAATATATTTGGGACTTTGTAGACGGAAAACCATTAAAAAATAAAGTTGAGAATTATAAAAATGCACCAGCAAATACAGATTTAAGCGATGCTATAAGTAAGGATTTAAAAAAACGTGGATTTAAATTTGTTGGTTCAACAGTCATTTATGCACACATGCAAGCTACAGGTATGGTTAATGACCACGAAGTCTCTTGTTTTAGATATAATGAGGTTTAATAGGTTAAAGAAATTTAAGAAATTCTGCTCTACTTATATTTTTAGCGCCTAAACTCTCTAAATGTTTAGTGTGTAACTGACAATCTATAAGTTTAAAATTAGAGTTTTGAATAAAGGTAATAAAGCCAACTTTACTCGCATTACTCACTTTTGAAAACATACTTTCACCACAAAAAACATCGTCATTAATGGCAATACCATATAAACCACCAACTAATTCTTCATTTTGCCAAACCTCTATAGATTTTGCAAAACCCAATTGATGTAATTTGTAGTAAGCCTGTATCATGTCATCACTTATCCAAGTGCCATCTTGGTCTGTGCGTTTTGCTAAAGCGCAATTTTCTATAACAGCTTTAAATGCTTTATTCTCTGTGACTTTAAAATTTCCTTTTCTTAATACTTGTTTCATGCTTTTTGAGACTTTTAAATCTTCAGGAAACAATACAAAACGAGGGTCTGGAGACCACCAAAGTATAGGTTCTTCATCTTGAAACCAAGGAAATATACCTTTAGAATAAGCATGGAGTAGACGTTGTGGTGATAAATCGCCTCCAATGGCTATGAGGCCATCTGCAGAAGCTTCATATACGTCTGGAAATTCGATTTTTTCTGTTAGAAAGTGCATTGTTGAGAAAAGTAATAACCTACTAAGCTGTTAAATTAAGTCTTTAGCTTTGATACTAAAAGAATTTTCGTGATATTTGAGTTGACTTTTATAAATTAAATTTTTGTTCATCATTGCTTTTTTTTTAATTTATTTATAGAAGTCAAACCTAAAACCACAATACTAAGTCCTGACTAACCATCAGGACTTTTTTAATTTTAAGAAACTGATAAGCATAAAAAAAGACCTGCTTTATATTAAAGCAAGTCTTTTTTATATCGTTTACTTACGATTTAGAATGGTAAATCGTCGTTATCACCTTCGTTTAAATCACTTACAGGCTCAAAAGCTTCTGTTGGTGGTACAGGTGGCATATCTCCACTTGCAGCTGCTTGTACAGCTTCAATTCTCCAACCTTGAATAGAGTTGAAATATTTAGTTTCACCTTGTGGATTTACCCACTCTCTACCTCTTAAGTTGATGTTTATTTTAACTTGCTGACCAGCTTTGTAACTGTTTAATAAATCACATTTATCTTGAACAAATTCCACCATAATATGCTGTGGATACTGCTCTTCTGTAGTGACTACAATCTCTCTTTTTCTAAACCCATTACTCCCAAAAGTTTGAGTCTCTCCTACCATTTTAATACGTCCTTGTACTTCCATTTTTGCTTAATCTATAATTTAAATAATTCTATTTTTATTTTCAGGCTACGAAAGTAATAACTTCCAAGCACTTTTTACGTCTCCAAAGCTCAAATAATTTTGAGCCAATTTATGTTTTTCTCTATGAGATGCCGTTTTAATATCAGGATAACGTTCTGAGATATCATTTACAAATTGATCCACTTCATCTTTATTAGGTAAAGCTTCAACATTGGCTAACATGCCAAGATTATTTCCTGTTAAAATCATACTATTTTTAACATGCTCTGGCATATTATCTACACCAATTCCCATCGTTGATAATGGTTTTGGGATTTCAAAAAAGCCCTTTTTAGCTCTACTGTAATAACTTCCACCAGCTCTAGCTACCAAATCTAATGCTTCTTGGTTTACAGTCTGATTTTCATTTAAAACCTCTTCAGAAATGTGAAGTTTTACCACCTCACAGATAACCAAATTACCAGCACCTCCTTCGGTTCCTAAATGTATAATCTCATTTACTTTACATTCTAGTTGTATAGGAGATTCAGCGACTCTAAAAGGTTTTATTTTGTCTGAGGGCAACATGGTTAAACCAGCTTTTTCAAATTCATTAGTGCCTTCAGGATATTCTGTGCTTGTTAAAGACATTTGCTGAACGATATCATAATTTACCACATTAATCACCACTTCTTTGGTTGCTTCAACGTTTTCTAAAGTGTGTTTTATAGTGTTATCTCTAACTCGTCTAGCAGGAGAAAATATTAATATTGGCGGATTAGCACTAAACACATTAAAAAAGCTAAATGGAGATAAATTTGGATGACCATTAGCATTCATTGTACTTGCAAAAGCGATTGGTCTTGGTGCTACTGCACTCAATAAATAGCTATGTAAAACGCCTGTTGTAAGATCCTGAGGGTTGAATGATGCCATGTATTTATCTGGTTTTCAACAAATATAATTATATTGAGTTGCTACTGAAAGGATTTTATAAACATTAGCGTGCAATATTATTAACAGTTTTGCATTATATTTAAAATTGAATTAAAACTAACTAATGACTTTTAGCTTAAACCGAAATGTAATCCGTTGGATTATAATTGTATCTTCTTTTATTATTATTTCTCTTATTCTCTGGAATACTTATACGTTTTTTCAGAATTTTAAAGTTGAAGAACGGTCAAAGATGAAAACTTGGTCTGTTGCACAGATTGATCTAAATAGTATGGATAATTTAGATTCTGACGTCAATCCGGTGACATCACATGTCGTTACAGAAACCATTATAAGTACGCCTGTAATAGTGCTCGATGAAAATGGAGAAGTAAATAGAGCGAGAAATATAGATAGTTTAATTTTAAATAATCCGAAGAAATTAAAGGCGCTTGTTAGTCAGTTTGAAAGTGAAAATCAACCTATACCTGTAATTATGGGTGCAAAGGTTAAACAAACTATTTATTATGGCAATTCACCATTATTAAACAAATTAAAATATTACCCTTTAGCCTTATTACTTATTATTTTGCTTTTTGCAGCTGTGGTTTATTTCTTTTACCGAAGCACTAAAATTGCTGAACAGAATAAACTTTGGACAGGTATGGCAAAGGAGACTGCTCACCAGATTGGTACACCATTATCTTCTTTAGTGGGTTGGGCAGAAATTTTAAAGACCGAAAACGTAAATCCTGAATACATTGTTGAAATTGAAAAAGACATTGATAGATTACAAACCATAACCGAACGTTTTAGTAAAATAGGTTCTGTGCCAACACTTAAAACGATGGATATTGTAGCAGTAACTAAATCATCTTATGAGTATTTAAAATCACGTTCTTCTAAGCTTATAAATTTTGAAATTGTAATTCCTGATAGAGAAATTCCTGTAAGTATAAATGAACAACTTTTAAGCTGGACGATTGAAAACCTTGTAAAAAATGCCATTGATGCCATGAAGGGTAAAGGTGATTTAAAACTAGAATTAACACAATTAGAACGACAAGTTTTTATTAATATTTCTGATACAGGTAAAGGCATACCAAAATCATCTTACACTAAGATATTTGAACCTGGTTATACCACAAAGAAAAGAGGTTGGGGACTTGGCTTGTCTTTGGCAAAACGTATTGTTGATGATTATCACAATGGCAAAATAAAAGTGTTAACTTCTGAATTAGAAAAAGGAACAACCATTCAGATTATGTTGAAACAGGTGTGATTTTTGTCATTCAGCGCAAAGGGAAGAATCTCAATTTTAAATAAAAAGTAACAGTATTAATACTTTTTAGTTACTGCTTTTCTTTTGGTTGATAACGTCTTATAATTTGATAATCAAAATTTTAACGTAAATTTGAGTATGAGTTCATCACAGTTTTTTACCTTAAAGCAAGCTAGGATAAGTAATAATTGTCCGGAATGTTATTCTAATGATAGCTTAGAACTTACGTTTAAGCAAAAATTATCTGAAACTCAATTTTATAAATCCATCACTAACGATATTGTAAGTGAAATTTGTTGTCTTAATTGTGATGTTCAAATTTTTCCTATACGATGGACTGATGATATTGAGCAAGTAGTAGATTATCACAAAAGAGGACTTAATAGCAAACCGAAGTCTGTAAAACTAAAGCCTATTTCTTGGGCAATAATTACGTTTTTTACTGTGATTCTTATTGCAGTTGCTCTAATCTCTTCAGGATTAATTGCGTTTTAATTACAAATACGATGCAATCTTTTCTGCAATGGCTTTAAATTCTTCGGGCTCTAATTTTTGTTTATTAGAAAACCGAGCGTCATCCATAGTATGTAAAGGAATTAGGTGCACATGAGCATGTGGAACTTCTAAACCAATTACAGACATTCCTATACGTTCACAAGGCACTGCTTTTTCTAAAGCTATAGCAACTTTTCTAGAGAACTGCATTAATCCAAGGTATAATTCTTCATCTAAATCAAAAATCTTATTGACTTCTTTTTTAGGAATACAAAGTGTGTGCCCTTTAGAGTTTGGATTAATATCTAAAAACGCAAAGAAATCTTCGGTTTCAGCAACTTTATAAGATGGAATTTCTCCTGAAATTATTTTAGTAAAAATTGTTGCCATGATTATATTGGATTAAGTCTTTTATAAATATAAAAAGATTCCTTTAAATAGGAATCTTTTTGAGTTATTACTGTTTTATTATTGTGTAATCTCTGCTTTTTTATCTAGAAATCTCTAAAATATCAAATCTCATTGCTCCACTTGGTACTTGTATTTCGGCAGTGTCACCAACAGATTTTCCTAATAAACCTTTCCCAATAGGAGAGTTTATAGAGATTTTACCCGATCTAATATCTGCTTCACTTTCTGCAACCAAAGTATAAGTCATTTCCATACCATTTACTTGGTTTTTTATTTTTACAATAGATAATGCTAGTACTTTAGAAGTATCTAACTGCGACTCGTCAATGATTCTTGCTCCAGATAGAGTTTCTTCCATTTTAGAAATTTTCATTTCTAACATACCTTGTGCTTCCTTTGCAGCATCATATTCTGCATTTTCACTTAAATCTCCTTTGTCTCTTGCTTCTGCAATAGCTTGAGATGCCTTAGGACGCTCTATGTCCTTAAGTTGGTTTAACTCATCTCTTAACTTTTTTAAACCTTCAGCTGTGTAATAAGATACTTTACTCATAATTCCTTCGTTTATAGTCTAAGATGCTGAAATACAATCAGCATAAAAAAAATCTCGCGCTGACGAGATTACTATACAAATATATAAAATATTTACGGCAAACTTCAAATAATTGTAAATTGCCTTTTTAAATTGAAGATGAAAAAAACACTCTTAGCCCTTAGTTGCATTTTAATTTTTGCTTGTAGTAATACTGATGATATTAACAACTGTAATTTCTTGTTTGACGCTAACGTTAACTTAACAGTAAATACTAATTTTCCTCAGTATAGCCAACTGCAATTTAATGGAAATAGTGTCTATGTTTCTGGTTATGGCAATAAGGGGATTTGGTTATATAGAGCAAGTTCTAATATACTATATGCTTGGGATGCATCTGATCCAAATCACGTGCCATCTTCATGTTCTACCTTAACAGATTCAGGTATTGGCGATATTGTAATTTGTGGTTGTGATGATGGTAATCAATATAGTTTAGCAACTGGTTTTGGTTTAAACGAAAACTCTCAATCCTGTACGTTGCAGCCATACAGAGTTGAGAGTCTTGGGAATAATACTTATTTGGTGAGTAATTAAAACTTTAAAGTTACACCTGCTAAAAAGTTAGTTGTGGCTTGAGGGTAAAAACCTGCACCTTCAATCGTTGTTGTTGCATTAGGGTCTGACCAAGTATCATCATAAGTATAATAATAGCCATTAGATATGTATTTTTTATTGAAGATATTATTAACTAAGCCTGTAAATGCAATAGACTCAAAAACAGGTTGAGATTCCTCATTTCCTCGGAATGACAGTACGTAACTAATATTAAAGTCATTAATAAAATAACTGTCTAATTTAGATGATTTAGCTTCGGTATTGCTCATAAATTGTTCGCCAACAAATTTGCTTAATAAAGACATCTGAAGATTGTCTACAGGTCGGAAAACGATAGCATTTGCAGCTACTAAATCTGGAGAAAATGAAATGTCTGTTTTGCCTAAGTTCTGTAATTCGCCATCAAACGGAATGATGGTCTCATCATTTTTGTTGGTACTCAAGGTTAAATTAGGCTGGATTGTTACTTTAGAGGTAACAGGAATTATAGCTTCTAACTCTAAACCTAAACGGTAACTTTTACCACTATTAGTTCTTATTGGGTTACCTACATCGTCTAGTTGTCCAGACAAAACCAATTGCTCATTATAACTCATGTAGTACGCATTGGCATTAAATGTAAAGTTTCCTTTTTTGTGTCTCCAACCTAATTCAAAATCATTTAATTGTTCTGGCTCTATAGATTCGTTGCTTTCAAAATCCGTTCTATTTGGTTCTCTATTGGCTCTTGCATAAGAGAAATATATATTATTGTCCGTGTTTAACTCGAAGGTAATTCCGGCTTTTGGATTAAAAAACGTGAAGTCTTCATCAATTGCAAATTCTACTATATCAGAAGTCGTTCCAGTAGTTTTATATGTTACATTTCTAACCTGTAAATCACCATAAAGGCTTATTTTTTCATTGAGTTGATAGTTTGCTTTGGTGAAAATAGAAAGATCATTCTTTTTACTATTACCATCGTAATAACGATCTCTAATTTCAGACTGACTTGCATATTCGGCCCAAATAACTTCCCCAAAATGGTCACCATCATAATGACTATAAGATCCACCAAAAATAAGATTGATGTTATTATTTTTATAGTTCGCATTGGCATTAAAAACGTAAAAATTATTATCTAACCAACGTCTTCTAATTAAATCTGTTTCATCTATTATTTCACCACTGAAATCTAAAGGTTCAAAACCATAATCAGCAAAATCCTCGCCTTGTTTGTACTGTTCAAAATAACCACTACCTTTTGTGTAATTTAAACCAAGTGTTGTTGACCATTGATTGGTATAACGCTGATTCCAATGTAATTGATAGTGATCTTGATTGTAATTATCTACCTGATTGTCATGAAAACGAGTAACACCTTCATTATCTGTGTATTCTCCAGCAGTGTTATAAGTTCGATCGTTTTCTAATTTGTATAAATCTTCAAGTCCATTCCAAGATTGGTAAGTGACTTCCTTACCACCAAAAGTGATAGCTTTTATTAAAGTATTATCATCGATATAAGACCCTTGTAAAAAGTAAGATTTTAAATCTGAAGACGCACGATCAATATAACCGTCAGAAGCAATTTTAGATAAACGACCTGCAATTTCGATATGGTCATTCATAAGGCCAGTACTAAATTTTACGGTATGTTTTCTAGTGTTATAACTACCAAAAGAATTAGAAATTTCGCCAGAAGATGCTGTAGAAACTGCATCTGTTAAGACATTAATACTTGCACCAAAAGCACCTGAGCCATTGGTAGAAGTTCCAACACCTCGTTGTAGTTGTAAGCTTTCTACAGAAGAAGCAAAGTCTCCTAGATTAACCCAAAAAGTACCTAAGGATTCGGCATCATTGTAAGGAATTCCGTTAATAGTAACATTAGTAGATTGTGAGCTAATACCTCTAACTCTAATACCTGTATAGCCAACACCTGCGCCTGCATCTGTTGTGGTTACTACTGAAGGTAAAAAATTAAGTAACATTGGGATGTCTTGTCCTAAATTACGTTTTGCCAATTGTTCTTTACTCACATTACTGTGTGTAATTGGCGATTTAGCGTCTACACGGACAGCTTTTACTAAAACCTCGTCTAGTTTTTCAACTTTAGTAGAATCTTGTTGTTTCTCTTGTCCATAAGCTGAACACATTGCTAATAAAAAAAATGAAAGTGTTAATCTCTGTCGTTTTGTTTTTGAGAGATTGTTGAATAAAATTTTCATACGACTATAATTTATAATCGAATAAAAAGAGGTCATTATTCTTGGTTAATAATTAATTGTTTGAGCTACAAGCAACTTTAATATTTAAAAATGTTGTTTCTTTCTGTTTGAATCAATAGCCAGTAAATTAATACAAGATATAACCCAGAGTAGAAAAATAAACATTGATAACTATTGCGTTCGCCAAAAACATCTATAAGATATTTTCTTTACGCTCGTTTCCTAAACAGCATTACCTGTTCTAGGTTCAATGGGTATGATCTCAGCCGATAATAGGCACCCCTTTATTGAGAACGCGGCAAATATATAACGGATTTTAGAATTATGAATTATGAATGATGATTTTTTTGAATTGAAATTTAAACGTTAGTTCGAGTGAAATTCTTTTTTTAGAATTTTGTATCGAGAACCTTTTGGAAATTGATTTAGAATATGCTTCTCGATACGATTCCTCATTCTTCGGAATCACTCGAAGTGACGGTAGTGGTTATTCTAATTCTGGTCGTTTCCGGTTTGCTTTTTTATCAGCATTAATACGTTTGTTTTTTAAACGTTTCTTTTTTACACTTCTCGGAATTCTTGTTGCAATGCGTATTTTTTCTTTTTTTAAACCATCTTCAATTAACCCTAAGAAACGCTGCGTAACTAAAGCTTTATTTCTAAATTGACTTCGGCTGTCAGAACAAGCAATCATTAAAACACCGTCTTTGGTTAAACGATTATTAAAGAATTCTAAAAGCATCTGTTTTTCTTCCTTATTAAAAACATTAGAATTTTTAAGGTCAAAATACAATTCGGCTTTAGACGATACTTTATTAACGTGCTGTCCGCCACTTCCTGAGCTACGCACGTATTTATAGGTTAATTCAGATTTTAATAAGCTAGTATCCACTATTCTTTAATTTGGTGTGGTCCTTTTAATAAATCGTTTACAGTTTTAACAGGATTAAACGTAATGATTGGTACTTCAACAAAAATGGTCGTCCAATCTGCCATACTTCCGTTCCAAAGTCCTGGTAATTCTAAAGCTTTTAAATCTTTACCATTTTTTGTTTTTTGAGTAATAAAAGCTGCATTGTGGTCCACATAGTTTTCTAAATCAAACTTTTCGCCCTTATAGTTTTTTACACCACAAACTAAATCAACAGGATTAAAATGCGTTGCATTTTTAAGAATTTCAAATTGCGTTTTATTATCTAAGTCAATTTGTGCAGATTCAACAATTTGAAGGGATTGGTTAGATTTCTGGTCTTTAACCCAAAATGGTCCTCCTCCAGGTTCGCCTTCATTTTTTACCATACCACAAATACGAATAGGTCGGTTTAGTTTTTCTTGCAGGTATTCAACTTTATAGCGGTCTGCATATTTTTTATACTCATCAGATATTTTAATATTTAAGCCTGAAGTTAAAAAGTCTTCTATGGTTTTAAATGTTGATTCTGAGATATCGTCTGTGTCTAATACATGTAAATATTCGAATGTTTTAGATTGAAGTTTAATAAGAATACCAGCTAATACTTTTTTGTATTTAGCAACCTCTTCTTTGTATTTGTAAACGACTACGTTGTCTATATTTTTTACAAAAATAATATCTGAATCTAAGGCATTAAGATTTTTTATTAATGCACCATGACCGGAGGGTCTAAATAATAGAGAACCATCAGTTTCTTTAAAGGGTTTATTCTTTAAAGTTACAGCAATAGTATCTGTTGATTGTTGTTGGTAAGAAAACGAAATATCAAAAGTAACACCTGTGTTTTGTTCAATGTTTTTCTGAATATTTTTAAATTCTTCTGTGAATTTATCTTTATGAATTTCTGAAATTGTAAAGTGTAATTTAGCCAAACCTTTTGACGAAGCATACATTGCTGCTTCATACAAATGCTCTTCAAAAGCTGTAGAAACATGGTCTTTTTTATACTCATGAAACGGTAATATTCCTTTCGGTTGATTTCCAAAATTTAATTCGTTTTCATCTAACATTGTTTTAGCAAAAAGCCAAACTTTTTCTTGATTTGTTAAAGCTTCAAACTTTATCCCCTTAGATTTAAGGAGTTCTAGTATTTGTCTGTAAAACGGAAATTTTTCCATCCCAACCATAAAAAGAGACAATTCCTTTATTTTATTTTTATTGATATATGAATTTAGAGACTGCTCCTTAGAATTATATTGGCTAACAAATTGAAATAAAAATTTAAACATTCTTGTTGCTGCTCCAGATGCAGGCACAAATTTTAATAGAGACTTATTATCTTTTTCAGATTCAAAAAGCTCTACAAACTCATTTATGCTTTCATCATTTAGTGCAATAATTCCACTACCAATAGTTGCAGCTTCAGATATGTTTGTAAACGGAATCCCAGTTTTAAAAAGGTCTATTTGTTTTAAAACCTCTTCTTGGCTTAAACCTTTGGATTCTATTTGTTTTATGTCTTTTTTAGAAAATTTCATGTGTTAAGATTTGTTAATTTTTTGGGCAATTCAATTTATGTTTTGTTCTCTAATAGTTTGTCTATATGTTTTATAGCGGTCTCTAGTCGTTCCTTTTTATTTCCTTTTAGTATTACATACGGTTTATTGTAGGTTTTTAAAGCATTTTCAAAAGCCTTGAACATACGTTCTCTTTCATCAGGCTTGTCTCTGAGGTCATCAGCTTCCCAAGGCGTGTCAATATAGGTTAAAAAGTAGAGGTTATAAAAGTTTTTTAGAGCATATGTCTCTAAAATCGGGTCACATGTACCTTGGTAATAGGCTTCGCTATATACTTTAGTTTCAAGTAAATCGGTGTCACAAATTAAAACGGAATCTGTTTTTTGAGCCAAATTATTTTCTAACTTCATTTGCCCAATGGCTATAGGTAGTAAATCTTTAGGCTCGCAAGTTTTACGCTCATTATTCCATTTGTCTTGTAGGTACGCTCTTGCGTGTTCAGGTACCCAAACAGAATTAAAATGTCTTGCCAGTTGGCGAGATAATGTTGTTTTTCCTGTTGATTCAGGACCAAATAAAACCACTTTTATGCAGTTTGAAGACTGTTGTCTAAGCTTTTTTTCCATGCTAAATATCCAAATATGGCAATCACTGTAAATCCTAAATATTGGAAACTCGTAAATGTAAATCCTTTATAAAAGTATAGAGGAATAGAGATGAGGTCACCTATAATCCAATAAATCCAGTTTTCTATTTTTCGTTTTGCCATTAACCACATTCCAACAAAAAAGGTAGCGGTTGTAATGGTATCTACATAGGCAACCCAACCATTCCATTTGTCAAAGGTTTTGTATACTACAAAAACAAAAACTAGTGTTGCTAAAAATATAGCTATACTTATTTTCTTTTCTTTTTGGGTTGTTCTAGAGATTGGTGTTTCATGTTTAGCATCTACTTTACGCGTCCAGATGTACCATCCAAATACACTCATTATAAAATAATAAGCATTAATCATCATGTCACCTAAAAGTTGCCATTTTAGCAATAAATACACAAAAATGCAAGTACTTATCATTCCTGTTGGAAACACCAAAATATTGTTCTTTTTAGAAAACCAAACTGACAGAAAACCAAAAATGACAGCAACAATTTCTAAAACGATATCTGTAGTTTGATAATCGGTATACTGACCGAAGAAGAAATCAAAAATGTGGTTCATAATCGCTTCTATTTGTTTTAACCACCTTCATAGTTAATACCGAAATGTCAACAGCTTCAAAAGACCGTTTTATTTCCTGATTTAAAAATGGCATGAGCGCGTCATAGTCCCCAAATATCTGTGTACTTAAAGGGTTTTCTAAAACTTTAAAAGGAGAATCACGTAATGCTTTTATAAAGTTAATCACATGTTTTTCGTAATCATTTTGTAAAGGCGAAAGTGTTAAGTCTACTGATATTTCCATGGTTGATTTCCGTGAATTCGGAATTTTATTTTCAATTAATATTCTATATTATAAGATGCTAAATCAAGTTAATTGTCACAATTTAACTCCGTAAATGGTCAAAAAATGTTTCATCTGTTTCAAAAGCTGTTCCAATAACAATTAAATTGGCTCCAGCTTTGTAAGCCAATTCTATTTCTGTTTTAGTTCTTATGCCGCCACCAACAATGAGTGGTATACTCAATTCTTGTTTTACTTCAGAAATAATATAGGGTTCAATGGCATGTGTTGCTCCACTACCAGCTTCAAGATAAATGAGTTTCATACCCAATAGTTCTCCTGCTTTTGCTGTGTCCACAATTTGTTGAACCTGATCTCGTTCAATGGGTTTTGTTTGACTTACACGTTCTACAGAAGTTTGCTTTCCGTTCTGAATAAGTAAATAGCCTGTTGAAATTACTTCTAGATTTGAATCTCTTAATTTTGAAATAGCCTCTACATGTTTGCCAATTAAATAGTCTGGATTTCTGCCTGAAATTAAAGACAAAAATAAAATACCATCCGCTTTATCTGTAATTTGAGTAACATCACCAGGAAACAAAATCACAGGTAATGTTGCGTGTTTTTTTATTTCTAGGACTAAAGTTTCAGTTAAACCCTCGTTAACATCACTTCCTCCAACAAAAATATGAGTTGCAATAGATTGATTCACCTTTGAGATAAAACCCGAAACATTTGCGAGTATCATCTTATCTGGGTCAATTAAAACCGCAAGCAGTTTTTTATTTTTTGCTTTTGCAGCAATTATATTTTGGTAGATGCTATTCATTACGGAACGACGTAAGCACACATAAATTCATCAAATTCAAAAAATGCGGTATTGTACTTGTATTTTTTGTTTTTATAATCAATCCAAGCTACTGTTTCGCCATCTTTCATCATAAAAGGAATGACTAAAAAATGCTTATTAAATAGCATTCCTGGTGTTGCAAAAAGCTTATACAAGGATTCTTTAATTCCCCAAATTATAGTAAGTCTATTAATGTAATCTTTGTCTGTAGGTTTGATGTAATTAAACTCATAATCTACAAATTTATGGGCAATTTTAACGATTTTATCGCGTCGCTTTTCAATATCAATTCCAACTTCTTTATCGCTAACAATAACACCAGAGAATGTAAACGAATGTGTAATGGAAATATGTTTACCATCTTTAAGATGTGGTTTTCCATTATGGTCATAAAACAAATCTTGATCGGTATAACCAAACTCACGCAACAAATGCCTCACACTTAAAAAACCACGTTGATGTAACTCACTTTTCATGCTCAAAACACGAGATAAACTTTGCGGTTTTAAGTCTAAGGGTTCAAATAGAGCATCATACGATTCTTCTATCTTCCAGATTTTAACAGTAGTTTGTGAGTTTACACTAATGGATTTGTATAGTGGCATTTAGTATTCTGAATGTTATTGATTATCTTTGCAGCGCCTTTGGCGAAGTTGGTATTTATTTATAGGCGAATTTAACTATTTAAGTGCTAAACCCAAAGGTGTTTCATAATATATAAAACTAAGAAAAAGAAGATGAGTACAAAAACTGTTGCTTACGTACCAAATAAGGTAAAAGACATGTCGCTTGCGGCTTGGGGAAGAAAAGAAATTAATTTAGCCGAAGCAGAAATGCCAGGTTTAATGAGTTTACGTGAAGAATACAAAAATACACAGCCATTAAAAGGAGCACGTATCGCAGGATGTTTACATATGACGATTCAAACTGCTGTTTTAATTGAAACATTACAAGCTTTAGGAGCAGAAGTTACTTGGAGTTCTTGTAATATTTTCTCAACTCAAGATCAAGCTGCTGCTGCAATTGCAGATGCAGGAACTGCTGTGTACGCATGGAAAGACATGACGGAAGAAGAATTTGATTGGTGTATTGAGCAAACCTTATTCTTTGGAGAAGATAGAAAACCATTAAATATGATTTTAGATGATGGTGGTGATTTAACTAATATGGTTTTAGATAGGTACCCAGAATTAGCTGACGGAATTAACGGTTTGTCTGAAGAGACTACAACTGGAGTTCACAGACTTTACGAGCGTGTAAAAAATGGAACATTACCAATGCCAGCAATTAACGTTAATGATTCGGTTACTAAATCCAAATTCGATAACAAATATGGTTGTAAAGAATCTGCAGTAGATGCCATTCGTAGAGCAACAGATATTATGTTAGCAGGAAAACGTGTAACTGTTTGTGGTTATGGTGATGTTGGTAAAGGTACTGCTGCTTCTTTTAAAGGTGCAGGTTCTATTGTTACTGTTACTGAAATCGACCCAATTTGTGCATTACAAGCTGCAATGGACGGTTTTGAAGTAAAGAAATTAGAAACTGTAGTTGCCAACTCTGATATCATTATTACAACAACAGGAAATAAAGATATCGTAAGAGCTGAGCATTTTGAAGCAATGAAAGATAAAGTTATTGTTGCAAATATTGGTCACTTTGATAATGAAATCCAAGTTGGATGGTTAAATGAGAAGCATGGTCATACTAAGGATACCATTAAACCTCAAGTTGATAAATACAACATTAACGGTAAAGATATTATTTTACTTGCCGAAGGACGTTTAGTAAATTTAGGTTGTGCAACAGGTCACCCAAGTTTTGTAATGAGTAACTCATTTACAAACCAAACTTTAGCACAAATTGAACTTTGGAACAACAAAGAAGCATACGGAAACGATGTATATATGTTACCAAAGCATTTAGATGAAAAAGTAGCTAAATTACACTTAGAGAAAATTGGTGTTGAGCTTACTGAGTTAAAAGATTACCAAGCTGATTATATCGGTGTAACAGTTGAAGGTCCTTATAAACCTGAGCACTATCGTTACTAGATTATTCGATTATTAGAAGCACTTTGCTTTTGGATATATAGATTTAAACCCTTACAGAAATGTGAGGGTTTTTATTTTAATTATCTTTCGATAAAATTAACCAGAATGAAGACATTAGATATTGCAGTTTTACAAAAGGCATTAAATGATATTGAGAGTTATTTACCGAATATTGAGGCTATGAACTCTAAGGTTTCAAAAGTTAATGTGTCTTGGCATTTAGATCATAGCTTAAAAGTAATTAATAATGTTTTAATAAGTATGAAGAGTTCTGAACCTAGTACTTATGTAGATAACTTTTCTATGATGGGACGTATTGTGTTTGCACTAAAATATATACCTAGAGGTAAAGCAAAGGCACCAAAGCATGTGACACCTTCCGAGACGATATTAATCGATGACATTAAAACACAATTAGCAGAAGCTAGAGATCATATAGAAGTAATTCCAAACTTAAATAAAAATGCTTATTTTAAACATCCTTTATTTGGTAACGTTAACAAATCTAGAGTTATCCGTTTCTTGGATGCACATACCAATCACCATTTAAAAATTGTGAAGAGTATATTGAAGTAACTGTATTTCATATCTAAAAAAAAACCTCACGAGTTCTAATAACTTGTGAGGGCTTAATGTTTTATATATTGGCTATTGCCTACTTCTTTTTACTCTTTCGTCTTTTCTTTTTCTTCTTACTATTATTCTTTTTAGGATGAACCAATGTCATTTCATCAATTAAATGGGTGGCACCAGCATATTTATCAACTATAAAAAGTACGTAGCGTAAATCTACCATAATGTTTCGACAGATTTCTGGGTCGTAATTCATGTCGCTCATGGTGCCTTCCCAAACGCGGTCAAAGTTTAAGCCTACTAAATTTCCTTCTGCATCAATGGCAGGACTTCCAGAGTTTCCACCAGTTGTGTGATTTGTTCCTAAAAAGCAAACAGGTACTTTTCCGTTTTTATCAGCATATTGTCCATAATCTTTTGCTTCATATAGGTCTATTAATTTTTGTGGTACATCAAACTCATAATCGCCAGGAATATACTTTTCAATTACACCATCTAAATAACTCACAGGGTTGTAATATACCGCATCTCTAGGTTCATAACCTCTTACTTGTCCGTAAGTTACACGAAGCGTACCATTAGCATCCGGAAAATAACGTGCATTTGGTAGCGCTTCCATTAATGCAGTCATATACTTGGTTTGTAATGCCGTAATTGGTTCGTTTTTTTGTTGGTATTCAGGATTAAGAGTGTTAAAAAACTCATCAATAATTGGTTTTGCATACGCAAAGGCAGCATCATTGTTTAGGTTTTTTATAACGGTTGCTGCATCGCCTTCAAGTAAGCTTAAAGCAGAATCTAAATTAGTAAATGCGGTTTTATCATAGATAGTAGCATCAACCTCTTTACCATATAAAGGCATCACGTTGAGGTAGACGCCTTTATCTAAATCTGCATCATAATTTTTATGAATACCTCTTAGTTGACCCGTTAAAACTTCCTTTCCTCTTTCTAAATTTTCAGGGTTGGCAATTAAAGCTTGTTCAACTTGGTAAGCTCTAAAGGTCATTTGCATCAACTCATTGGTGATTAAAAAGACTTCAATGAAATTTCTACGTTTAATGTTTATAGGTGCAAAATCTTTATAGAGCCTATCAAATTCTGGAAGTATGTTTCCATATTTATCCTCTAGTCCTTTTTCTTTTAAAGCTTTTGTAAATGTAGCTTCAAATGCTTTGCGTTTTTCAACGGCATTACTTTTTTCGATACCTAAATTTTCACCAATCCATTTTTTCCATGCGTTAGCAATTCGTGCTTGTTTAGATGCATATTTAATTCTTACAGCATCACTTTCTTTCATTTTTTGGTCAATGACTTTTAAAGCGGCTTCTCGGATGGCAATATTTGTAGGATTAAATTCTTTTGTAATATGCTCAATGGCAACAGCAGGTAGATACTCGCTTGTTGTGCCTGGAAAACCAAAAACCATTGTAAAATCGCCTTCTTCAACACCATCTAAAGATACTGGTAAGTAATGTTTCGGTTTGTATGGCTTATTGTCTTTACTGTATTTTGCAGGTCTATTATTAGCGTCAGCATAAATACGAAACATTGAAAAATCGCCAGTATGTCTCGGGAAAACCCAGTTGTCTGTGTCACTTCCAAATTTACCAATACTTGTTGGAGGTGCACCAACTAAACGAATATCGTCAAAACGTTCTGTTACAAACAAAAAGTACTGATTACCTTCATAAAACGCCTTTGTTTTTACATCTTGCCAAGATTCTTTTGGCCAAGTTTTTAAAGCTGCGTTTGTGTTTTTAGAAATTTGAGATTGCTTTTCAGTTTCCGTCATGCTATCAGTGATACCTTTTAAAGCAACTTCTGTTACATCGTGAATACTCACAATAAACTCAATAAACAAACCTTCGTTTGGTAATTCCTCTTCAAGAGACATTGCCCAAAAACCATCTTTTAAATAATCGTTTTCTAAAGATGAATGTGATTGTATTTGTCCAAAACCACAATGGTGATTAGTTAGCACTAAACCTTGGTCTGAAATCACTTCACTTGTACAGCCACCATTAAAATGACCAATGGCATCCTTTAAGCTAGAGTTGTTAACATCGTAAATATCTTGAGCCGTTAATTTACTGCCCAAACTTTGCATTTCTGTTTCATTCATCCCTTCTAAAAGCGAAGGAATCCACATACCACCTTGTTGGGCAGAAACTTGAAAAACAAAGAATAATAAAAGAATTTTTATAAAGCGCATAACCTACATTTTATTAGTTTTTGTAAAGATAGAAAAGCTTGTTTTATATCTTTAGTGTTTTAGCACTTAAAGCGTACTTTTTTATGAATTTTAACTCAAAATTACCCAATGTTGGGACGACCATATTCACAATAATGAGTGCTTTAGCAAACGAGCACAAGGCCATCAACTTATCACAAGGCTTTCCTAATTATCCAAGTTCTCAAAAATTGAATGATTTGGTCACTAATGCTATGAACACTGGTTACAACCAATATGCACCAATGGCTGGTAATTTAGATTTGCGTTTGGCAATTGCTCACAAATATGAGTTGTTGTATAAAAGTACCTATCATCCTGAAAAAGAAATTACGGTTACAGCTGGTGCAACCCAAGCCATTTATACTATAATTTCGGCATTTGTAAGACTAAATAATGAGGTTATTATATTTAAACCTGCTTACGATTGTTATGAACCTGCTGTTGAAATTAATGGTGGTAAAACAGTTGCTATACAATTATCTGCACCAAATTATGGCGTGAATTGGGATGAGGTCGCTTCAAAAATATCACCTAAAACAAAGATGATAATTATTAATTCACCTCACAATCCTAGTGGAACCATTTGGTCTAAGGAAGATATGCTTCAACTTCAAAAATTAACCAAAGACACTAATATTATTGTGTTAAGTGATGAGGTTTACGAGCATATTGTGTTTGATGATATGCAACACCAAAGTGCTTGTTTATTCTCAGATTTAAAGCAACGTAGTTTTATAACCGCATCTTTCGGAAAGACATTTCACAACACAGGTTGGAAAATTGGGTATTGCTGTGCTCCAGATTATTTAATGTCCGAATTTAGAAAAGTGCATCAATTTAATGTGTTTTCGGTGCATCATCCTGCACAAAAAGGGATTGCAGATTATATGCAAGATGCAGAAACGTATTTAGGTTTAAACACTTTTTTTCAACGGAAACGCGATTTGTTTTTAAGCTTAATTTCAGATTCTAGATTTAAGTTTCAACCATCACAGGGCATATATTTTCAGGTTTTAGATTATTCTGATATTACGGATGATTACGACGTGAATTTTGCCAAACGATTAACTAAAGAATTTAAGATTGCATCCATTCCATTGTCTGTTTTTAACGACAATAACAAAGATGATAAGGTCTTGAGATTTTGTTTTGCTAAGACCGATGAGACATTAGTTAAAGCCGCTGAAATATTATGTAAAATTTAATCAATTTAGGTGTTACTTTTTGTAAATTCATGTGTCTTAATATTGAACAATAAAAACATAAATACAATGAAATATTATATCATCTTATTATTCTTAAGTCTATCGCTTACATCATTAGCGCAAGAGGTAACTAAAGAAGGGAAAATCTATGAAGTTAAAAATGAAAAAATATTTTTTGACGGCATTGATGTTACTCAACTACTAACGCTCGAAGAAAGAACTTTTATTTTTAAGGAAGCTGCTTTAATTTCTGAAAAAATGAAGCTTACGGAAGCTGCAAAGCTTAAAGCTCAACAAGCACTAAAAGTAGCAGATCAAGCAAAGTTAGAAGCGCAAAAAGTTAAGGACGCTGAAGAGAAAGCAAAGTTGGAAGCCGATAAGGTTAAAAAAGCAGAAGAGAAAGTCTTAAAAGAAGCTGAGAAAGCAAAAAAGGCTGAAGAAAAGTCTATTAAAGAGAAGGAAGAATTAGCAGATAAATTAGAAAAAGAGACTAAAAAAGCGGAGAAAGCACAGAAAAAGTCTGAAAAAGCTCAGAAAAAAGCCGAAAAGGAAATAAAGAAAAAAGAAAAACTTCAAAGTAATTTTGAGAAAGCAGAGAGTAATCTTGAAAAAGGAAAAAAGAAATACGAGAAGTTAAAAAGAAAAGGGAAATTATCACCTCAAGACGAAATAAAATGGCTTGATAAAATTGATAAACTTACAGAGAAAGTAACTAAAGCAAAAAGGAAGCTGTAAGTATAAGTCAGCTTTAAATTATTTAAGCAAGCTATAAAGTAAATTCATAAATGTGATTACTTTTTGGCTTGCTTTTTTTATGCCATATTTTGAAATCAAATTTGTAATTTTATAATATGAATTCAGATTTAAGAGTTGCCATCATTCAAACTGATTTGGTTTGGGAAAACCCAGAAGAAAATAGACGTTTGTTAGAGGCTAAAATCAATGCCATGTCTACTGACGTGGACCTTATTGTTTTGCCCGAAATGTTTACCTCTGGTTTTACCATGAATCCGGACGCTGTAGCAGAAACTATGGAAGGCAAAACCATAGCTTGGCTTAAAGACATAACGAAAGCAAAACAGATGGCTATTATGGGAAGTCTTGTTGTTTCTGAAAACAACAACTTTTACAATCGTATGGTTTGCGTTGAACCTTCAGGAACTATAACCACCTACGATAAACGACACACATTTACTTTAGCAGGTGAACATAAAGTTTATACAGCTGGCACTGAAAAAGTACTTTTTAATTATAAAGGTTGGAAAGTTTGCCCATTGGTTTGTTATGATTTACGTTTCCCTGTTTGGGCTAGAAATGTTGAAGATTATGACCTGTTAATCTACGTAGCTAATTGGCCAAAAGTAAGAATTGATGCTTGGGATACTTTACTAAAAGCTAGAGCTATTGAAAACATGACCTATTGTATTGGTGTCAATAGGGTAGGACTAGACGGGAATAATTTTGAGTATTCTGGTCACTCAACGGCATATGATGTTTTAGGCAATAGAATAGATACTTTATCTGAAAATGAAGAAGCTATTCAAATTGTCACCTTAGAAAAAAGTGCCATAAAAAAATACCAACAAAAATTAAATTTCTTAAATGATAGAGATGATTTTAATCTGAAAATTTAAAGTCAATTATCCAATCAAAACTGGCTCTGACTTCTTCTATAGGTTCGGAGTAAATAACTCTTTCAGGCTGTATGCCTAATAAGAAATTTCCTGTGTCGTATTTACGATTCTCATTTGTGTCTAAAATAACACGCAGTCCATATTTTTTAGGAACTAAATTGGTGAAATCAACTATAGGAGACTCTTTAGCATAAAGCTCATATAGAACTTCACCATTAGTGTTTACCAATTGAACAATCATTGGGAGTTTCGCGTTTCTAAGATTAACTCTAATATTTCCGTATTCAGATTTTAATTTCGTTCTAATAGAATAACTCATAGTATCTATGTTAGTTCCATCGTAGAAATCAGTAAATGCACCTGGTAGTATAGTGAATTTGTACTTTTGGTCCTCTTGCTTTTCAATAGGAAACTTATAGGTGTTGTAAATGGAGTCGTATTTAACCTTGACAGGAATTCTAAGAGAGTCTTTATCTATTATTGAAATCTTAGTGGTGTCAATTTTAGAAAAAGGAATATTGCCTTCTATAGCAAAATCTTCTTCATATCTAATAACACCATTAATTAAAGATTTTAACTTTAATGAATCGCCTTTTATGGTTCTAAAACGATGTTTAAAAGTATCAATTTTTTTTCCGTTAGTAACGGTGAAAAATGTGGTGTCGACGTCAAATTTTGGTTTATACCAATAATATAAAGTGTCTGTTTCCCGATCTTTTAAAATACGTGTTTTATAGCCCTCAGGTTTCTCGTCTATAACATTAATTCGCATGTTTTCGTAACTGCCTTCGTACGGGAAAATGATTCTTGTTTCGCCATCTTGTGACGGTTTAATAGCTTTAAAATTCACTTTCTCATTAAACAATTTCAATTTATAAGTAGAATCTGTTGGTACAGTTATAAACCCTTCATGAAACCCTATTTTATCTGTTTTTTGATTAAATCTGTAGTTAGAGTTTTTATCCTTTAAGGCAATCAATTTATACGTTCCAGCTTTTATATTATCAATGCTAAATGTTGTAACGCTATCTAGTGTATTGGTAATGTATCTTGGCTTTTCTTTATAAACAATGGAGTCTGAATACGTAGAATCCTTTTCATATAACATCACAGAAATAAAAGTGTCTGGCTCATTTAGTAAAGCATCTTCTACAAAACCTTTTACAGAAAGAGAATCTATGGTATTACCTGTAGAAAAAACATAACGATAGTAAGAAAAAGGGTTTCCTTCATTATTATCTACAATGCTCTCCCCAAAATTAAAAGCATAAGTTGTATTGGCTTCTAAAGTGTCTATGATTTTAATACTAATTGTTTTACTCGCACCGCTTGCAGGTGTTACAATGGGCTGAGTATCCATTGGAGGCGAAATAATAAGCTGTTTTGTTAAATCTTTTATTTTAACATACTCATTAAAACGAATAATAATTTCATCGCCTTTAAAATTGGTCGAGAAGTTTTCTGGTAGCGATTGAGTGATTTCTGGCGGTGCAATATCTTTTTCTCCTCCTGTTGGAGTGCCACGATTAGCGCAACTCGCAAGAGTTATTGCAATAAAAATAAAACTTAAAATTCGCATTAAATGTAAACGCATCTATTCAAAAATATTTAGCACAAAGAAACAATATAATTTAATTAGAAACGAAAAAATCAATCTGCAATTGCCATTGTAACAACACTTAACTTAATATTATCAATTTTTAACAAAACAGTAGCACAAGCTTCTACAGTTGCACCTGTTGTAATAATATCATCTACTAGTAAAATATGTTTGCCTGCTAATTGTTGTTTGTCTGAAATATCAAACAAGGCTCCATCGTCATTCCAACGCTTTAAACGTCCTTTAAAAACTTGTGTTTTAGTTGATTTGGTTTTTATTAAAACAGAGTCATTATAATCGGCATTGAGTGCTTTGGCTATTTCTTTTCCAAATTTTGCAACCTGATTGTAGCCGCGTTCTCTCAATTTTGTTTTGTATAATGGCACAGGTACAATCACATCAATATTTTTATAATTATCTAAAGTTGCTAGTTCTGTACCAAACCACTTACCAAAGAAAGTACCGATATCTTCATGACCTCTATATTTTAAATTATGAAGAATTTGCTGTACAATTCCTTTTTTTGAAAAGTGTAATAATGCAGATGCATTTTCTAGTTTTACTCGCCCATAAAGTACTTTTTTTACGGCTTCTTCATTGTCAAAATGATAATTAGTAACTGGTAAATGATGTCTGCAAGAAGTGCATAACATATCCTCATTATCAGATAAAGCATAGTTACAGGCTTCACAAACCTTTGGGAAAATCAAGTTTAACAAGTATTTCATCACTTAATCGATTAAAACAATAGTGCTATGTAAATAATTATAATTTCGCATTAAATTAAGAAAATTATTAATGATAGTTAACCCTCAATTATTTAACTACAGATTAATTATAAGTTCTTTATTAGTCGTTTTAACAGTTTTAGGAATATATAGCTACAGTAAATATAAGTCCAATGAATCCTACGAGGCGTTCCTAAAACAAGAAAAAGTTTTGATAGAAAGTGAACTATCAGAGTTATTATCAAGTTATGATGATTTAGGCAAAGACTATAATCTTATCGCTTCGCAGCTCCTAGAAGCGAAATTAGAAACTAAGAATGCCTTAGATTCTTTAAGATTATTAAATAGTGATTTATCAATTATCGCTAAGTTTAAAGAGCAACTTATAGTTTTAAAGTCTAAAAGCAAGGTGCTTCTTAGTACTATAGATTCTTTGAACACTGCAAATATTAAGTTGCAGACAGAAAATCGTTATGCTTTAAGCACTATTGAAAAGAAAAAACTACAGATTAATAATTTAGAAGAAACAAATGGCGATTTAGTCGCTGTTAATGATTCTTTAAATGTATCAATTGACAAAGCTGCAATCCTAAAGGCGAGTAACCTTATTGCGCAATCCTATAAATTAAAATCGGGTAAAAAACGATTAACAGCACGTGCAAAGCGAGCTAATGCAATAGATGTTTGTATTACTTTAAATGAAAACCCTTTAACTTCTAAAGGAGATAAAGATATTTACATACAAATTGTTGGGCCAGATGGTAATGTAGTTTCTGATAAAGGGGAAGCGACTTTTGGTGATACAACTTTAATTTACAGTAAAAAAGAAGTGATTAACTATAATAATCAGAGTTTAGAAGTTTGTACCGAAATTGTTGCTGATGAAGATGATAAACCTTTTCAAAAAGGCTATTATTTTATTAGTGTTTTTCACAGAAATGATAGGTTAGGTGGTACAAGTATTGAACTAAATTAAGATAAGTATATAATTAACTATATAATTTTTGTAAAACCGTTCTGTTAATCAGAGCGGTTTTCTATTTTTGCATCATTATGGCAAACGACGATCAATTTAAAAAAGTAATCTCTCACGCAAAGGAGTATGGTTACGTGTTTCAGAGTAGTGAAATCTATGATGGACTAAGCGCAGTATATGATTATGCTCAAAACGGAGCAGAATTAAAGAAAAACATTAGAGACTATTGGTGGAAAGCCATGGTGCAAATGCATGATAATATTGTAGGTATTGATGCCGCAATATTAATGCATCCAACCACTTGGAAAGCTTCTGGTCACGTAGATGCTTTTAATGACCCTTTAATTGATAATAAAGATTCTAAAAAGCGTTACAGAGCTGATGTTTTGGTAGAAGATTTTAGAGAGAAGATCAATCAGAAAATAAATAAGGATGTTGCTAAAGCGCAAAAACGTTTTGGAGATGCCTTTGATGAAAAAGAGTTTAGAGCTACAAATGGTAACGTAATTCGTCGTCAAAAACAAATTGATGAGATTACGGTTCAATTAACTAAGGTCCAAGAGGAAAATGACTTAGAAGGCTTTAGACAACTTATTGTAGATTTAGGTATTGTTTGTCCTGTGTCAGGTACTTCAAATTGGACAGATGTTAAGCAATTTAACTTAATGTTTGGTACTAAACTTGGTGCTTCTGCAGAATCAGCGATGGACTTATATTTAAGACCAGAAACAGCTCAAGGTATTTTCGTGAATTTCTTAAACGTTCAGAAAACTGGACGTATGAAGATTCCTTTTGGTATAGCACAAACAGGAAAAGCGTTTAGAAATGAAATTGTTGCAAGACAATTTATCTTTAGAATGCGTGAGTTTGAGCAAATGGAAATGCAATTTTTTATTAAGCCAGGCACACAAAAAGAATGGTTTGAATATTGGAAAGAAACACGTTTAAAGTGGCATAAATCACTTGGTTTAGGCCAAGAAAATTATCGTTTCCATGATCACGATAAATTGGCACATTATGCAGATGCTGCTACAGATATTGAATTTAACTTTCCATTTGGATTTAAAGAATTGGAAGGAATTCATTCTCGTACAGATTTCGATTTAAAGCAACATGAGAAATTTTCAGGTAAAAAGTTACAATATTTTGACCATGAAGATAACGCCAATTATACGCCTTACGTTTTAGAAACTTCTATTGGTTTAGATAGAATGTTCTTAGCTGTATTTTCAAATTCTTTAGTTGAAGAAGAACTAGATAACAATACAACAAGAACCGTTTTAAAATTACCAGCAGTTTTAGCTCCAACAAAAGCCGCAATTTTACCTTTAGTTAAAAAGGATGGGTTACCAGATGTAGCTAAGAAGATTGTAGAAGATTTAAAGTGGGATTTTAACGTAACTTACGATGAAAAAGATGCAGTAGGTAGACGTTACAGAAGGCAAGATGCTAACGGAACACCATTTTGTATTACAGTAGATCACGACACTTTAAATGATAACATGGTAACGATTCGTCATAGAGATACCATGGAACAGACACGTGTAAAGATTGAAGATTTAAAAGATATTATAAAAGCTGAGGTTGATGTTAAGCATTGGCTACAGAAAATGAAATAATAGATTACTGCAAACGCAGGAATCTATTTTACAAAAAACGCCCAAACTATTAAGTTTGGGCGTTTTGTTATTTATGAAGAACTTTGATTAAAATCGATATCCAAAATTAACTCCAAAACGTAATTCAACATTACTTAAATAATCAGTATCAAAGTTTCCGATATTTCTTGCAACATCAGTTTTTAGTGTTAGCGTAAATTTATTACTAAACATCCACTTATGGCCAATACCAAAACCAGCTGATACACCAGAGACATCATAAGACTCCTTTTCTGTTACTTCTGTATTAGAATCGAAATCGTAGTAAAAGTAATCTTCAATTGTTACCTCTCCAGTTCTTGCTCTTAACTGTGGATAAAAGAAAAAACCAGAGTGATCTTTATGTTTTGAAAAATATAATAAATAGGAAGCGTTAAAAGTCATTGCAGTACTTTTATCAATATAGCCAGCATCATAATAACCGTAAGTATCAAAAAGGTTTACACCAACGAGTAGTGATTGGTTATTATCAAATAAACGTTCGTAATTAACATTTAAGGTGCCAGAGATAACCATGTCTAAAAGGTTAGTTGAGATTTCTGATTTTTTAGGTAATTCTTCAGGTTGTGTTTGAGCATTCATGGTTATTACTGAAAATAGCATGACGAAGGCAATAATTGATTTTTTCATATGTGTATTTGATTAATGATTATTGTTGATAACAACAATTATACCATGTAGATGATCAATATGCCAAAAGGTTGCGTTTCTAAATCAAATAACTCAATTAATGGCTGTGTCCTCCTTCGCTGTCATTAAGCAACATGCCTATGCTTTTTATCAATATTTGATTGTTCATTAACATTTCAGGATTTAAAACTTCAACAGCATTTTCTGTTTCTTTGCCAATGCTTAGTTTTACTTTCTTCAAATTGTATTTATCATTATTTTCTTCTTCTAAGACTAAAGCATAGGTGCCATCTTCTAATATTACCAAAGCTTCTTTTGGTAAGCCCATTTTTCTGGCACTTTCAGTAATTATCTCAGCTTCTACAAACATGCCAACAATAAAGTTTGCATCTTCATTATCTACATGTCCATGTACTTTTACTTGTCTATTTTCATCATCAATTGTAGTACCAACTAAATGTACTTCAGCAGTAAAAGTGTCTTCTGAAGCTTCAGGAATTTTAAATTTAATTTTTTGCCCTTTCTTAACATTCATAATATCCTTTTCAAAAACAGAAAGTTCTAAATGGATATGGTCTGTGTCCACAATTTCTAAAATGACATCACTTGGCGAAACATAGGTACCGTTACTCACATTGACTTTAGTAACATAGCCTTCAATTGGTGCATATAAATTAATACTAGATGAAATTTGCCCTTGCTCTACACGTTTCGGACTAATATTCATCATCTGTAATTTTTTACGCAAGCCGTTGTAATGTGCCAAATTGCTTTTATAGGTGCTTTCAGCTTTTAAGTAATTTTTTTCCGAAGTTATTTGCTCATCAAATAAGGTTTTTTGTCTGTTGAATTCAGATTTTAAATAATTTAATTGCTCTGCAACTTCAAGGTAGTTTTGTTGAATTTCTACATATTCAGGATTTTGAAGCGTCACTAAAAGCTGTCCTTTTTTTACTTCATTACCTATTAATAAAGGTGTTTTTGTAATATAACCACCTATAAATGTTGAAATACTCGATTTGTTTTGAGGTGGTACATCAATCATTCCGTTGACGTTAATGCTCTCATTAAAATCGAATTCACTTAGGTTACCAAACACCATTTTTTCGCTATCAAATTGTGCTTTTGTAATAGTAATATGGTCGTGGTCTTCTTTGGTTGATACCACTTCAGTGTCGTTATTTTTTTCGTTTCCGCAGGCTAAAAAAACCATTGAGAACAGTATTATATATAATTTTTTCATCTTTAAAAAATGTTTAAAATAAGGTGATTAATGTTGATTACAGTTTGGTTATAAGCGTTTAAATTCTCTAAATAATTGAGCTCAATATCTTTTGCTGTTTCTAAACTTTGGATATATTGAAAAAAGTCAATTTCGCCTTCCTTAAAAGTTCGGTTGGCGGTTTTAATAATTTCATTTTTTAAACGTTCGCCTTGGGTATCGTAGTAATTAACGGCTTCTTCGTACTTACTTAATGTGGTTAGAAGTGATTTATATTCTGAATTTAATTGCACTTCATAATCTTGTTTTTGTTCAGATATGATGTCTTTTGCAATTTTAGACGCTTTTATTTTAGACGAATTTCCGAAGAACAACAGCGGAATCTTAATCCCGAATTGATAGCCTTTAATATTTGTGTTGAGGTTATCATTTGTACCTTGAAAATATTCGAAATTAAGGTCTGGTAGTAAATTCTGCTTTTCAGATTGGTAAACAGCATTTTGATAATTTTTAGCATTTTCAAAATAGAGTAAACCCGAATTATTTTGCATCGAAGGACTAATTAGTTCTAGCTTTTCTAAATCTTGGTCAATAATCTCTAAAGTATCAACCTGAACAATGGCTTTTAACTGCTCTTTAGAAAATTCAACATCTTGCAACGCCTGTTTATATAAGGTTTGAAGTTGTTTCTGTTTAGATTCGGCTGTAATAGTTTCTAAATAATTGGTTTCGCCAAGCTCAAACCGTCTTGCTGCTTTTTGTGAAAAATCTTGATACAAACTATCTAAAAAACGATAGGTTTCAGCTTTCTGTTTGGCATAACTTAATTGATAATAATTAGAGTAAACCTTCTTTTTAACTTTTTGAAATTGAATATTATATTTAGATTCTTCCAAATTTACCATCGCCTTATTCACTTTCTTTTCAGCAAAATAAACCGTAGGAAATTTGAAATCTTGAGCTATACCGAACACTTTTAAGGGCTCATTATTAATGGCTAAATTGTTTTCATCATAATTATAATACAATGATGTTTTATCAAAACTAAAAGCACTTCCTACAAAAGCATCACTCTTTTCAATCTGTAAATTTGAGGCTTTTAAACTGGCATTGTTTGCAATGGCTAAGTCCAACGTTTGCTCTACAGTGAGTTGAGATTGTGCATTAATATTCATCATAAAAAAGAATCCAATAACCGTAACGATAGCTGTTTTATTCATTTTAATCTCTTTTTTTTCTTCAAACCATGCGTACAATACAGGTAAAACTATTAATGTTAAGATGGTTGCAGTGACCAAACCACCTATAACAACAGTAGCTAAAGGTCGTTGCACTTCTGCACCAGCATTTGTTGAAATGGCCATAGGTAAGAAACCTAAAGCTGCTGCTGCTGCTGTTAAAACAACAGGTCTTAGACGCTCTGAGGTACCACGTTTAATGCGTTCTTCAATATCATCAATACCTTGTGATTTGAGTTCTTTAAAATGCTCAATAAGTACAATGCCATTTAAAACGGCAATTCCGAAAAGTGCAATAAAGCCCACACCTGCTGAAATACTAAAAGGTAAATCGCGCAACCATAGTAATAAGATACCACCAACAGCCGAAAGCGGAATAGCAGAATACACCAATAAGGCTTCTTTAACAGAATTAAAGGCAAAATAGAGTAGTAGAAATATTAAGGCTAAAGCAATTGGTACAGCAACTGTTAATCGTGCTTTGGCACTTTCTAGATTTTCAAATTGTCCACCATAAGTAATGGTGTAACCAACAGGTAATTTAAGTTTGCTGTCAATAATAATTCTAACATCATCTACAACAGATTGCAAATCTCGGTTTCTCACATTAATACCAACCACGATTCTACGTTTGGTATCATCTCTAGATATTTTTGCTGGTCCAGTTGTATATGTAATCTCTGCTAATTCGCTCAGCGGAATTTTAGTGCCACTTGGTGTATCTACATACAAGTTTTTTAGGCTTTCTATGTTTTTACGGTTCTTTTCATCTAAACGAATCACTAAATCAAAACGTTTTTCACCTTCAAAAACACTACCAACGGTTCCACCTGCAAATCCCATTGAAATCAATTGATTAACATCTGAAATATTTAAACCATAACGCGCAATTTTACTTCGATTGAAGCTGACACTCATTTGCGGTAGCCCTTCGACTTTTTCAATAATAATATCTGAAGCGCCTTCAACATCTTGAATTAGACGTTTTATGTCATCTGCTTTATTGGCTAAAACGGATAAGTCGTCACCAAATATTTTAATAGCAATATCTGCTCTAACACCTGTAATTAATTCGTTAAATCGCATTTCAATAGGTTGGGTGAATTCTACTTCCATACCTGGAATTATAGTCAATGCTTCTTTAAATTTATCTGCTAATTCATCTTTGCTTTTTGCAGAAACCCATTCTTTTTTAGGTTTCAGTTTTATGATAACATCGCTTTCTTCCATAGACATTGGGTCTGTTGGGACTTCCGCGGCACCAATTCTACTCACTACTTGTTCAACTTCTGGAAAACTATCTAATAAGACTTGCTCAATTTTAGTGGTGATTTCTATGGTTTTACCAAGTGAAGTTCCTGTTTTTAAAACCGGTTGAATTACAAAATCACCTTCGTCTAAAGTCGGTACAAATTCACCACCCATTCTGCTGAATAAGTAAAAACTAGAAACTAATAAAAGCATTGCTAAACCAATCACTAATTTTTTGTGATGTAATGCCCAACTGATGGAAGGTTTATACCAAGAGTTTAAAACCTTCATCAATCTCACGGAAATGTTATTGTCACTTTGTTTATTCGGTTTTAAAAATAATGAAGCAACTACAGGAACATAGGTTAAACATAAAAGCATGGCTCCAATTAATGCAAAGCTAAAAGTTAAAGCCATTGGTCTAAACATTTTACCTTCCACACCACTTAAGGATAAGATTGGAATGAAAACGATTAAAATGATTAATTGTCCAAAAATGGCAGAATTCATCATTTTTGAAGCACTTTTTAGTGTAATTGCATCAATTTCTTCTTGTTTTGCCTCTTTTGTAAGTGCTTTTAGATTGTCGCTTTGTGTTATAATTCTATAAGCAATAAACTCGACAATAATTACGGCACCATCTATTATAATTCCAAAATCGATGGCACCAAGACTCATTAAATTGGCATCGACACCAAAAAAATTCATTAATGAAATCGCGAATAATAAACTCAACGGAATCACAGAAGCAACTACTAATCCAGAACGTAAATTACCTAATAATAAGACTACAACAAATATGACGATAAGCGACCCTAAAATTAAATTTTCGGAAACCGTAAACGTGGTTTTACCTATGAGCTCGCTTCGTTCTAAAAAGCCATTAATAAAAACACCTTCGGGTAAACTGCTTTGCACAGAAGCAACACGTTCTTTTACTGCATCAATAATGGCTTTAGAACTACCATCTTTGAGCATCATAATTTGACCCAATACTTTTTCACCTTGTCCATTTCCTGTAATGGCACCAAAACGTGTTGCGCTACCAAAACCGACATTTGCAATGTCTTTGATGTAAATAGGTACGCCTTCATTCTTCACTACAATATTACCAACATCTTCGAGAGATTTTACTAAACCTTCACCTCTAATAAAGAAGGCTTGGTCTGTTTTTTCAATATATCCACCACCTGCAACACTGTTGTTTTTTTCTAAAGCGTCATAGATTTCGGAAAGCGAAATATGCATGGCATTTAGTTTGTTTGGATTGATGGCAACTTCATATTGCTTTAAAAACCCTCCCCAAGTATTCACTTCTACCACTCCAGGAATTCCAGAAAGTTGTCGTTTTACAATCCAGTCTTGTATGGTTCTTAAATCGGTTGGTGAATAGCGGTCTTCATAACCAGGTTTTACATCTAATATGTATTGATAGATTTCACCCAATCCAGTAGTGATTGGTCCCATTTCTGGACTTCCAAAACCTTCTGGGATTTTTTCTGAAGCGGACTTTATTTTTTCGGCAATGAGTTGTCTTGGAAGGTATGTGCCCATATTGTCTTCAAAAACAATGGTTACAACAGACAAACCAAATTTAGATACGGAACGAATTTCTTCAACTCCAGGTAAATTTGCCATTTCCAATTCCACGGGATATGTAATAAACTGCTCAACATCTTGAGTAGATAAATTACGAGATGTGGTAATGACTTGGACTTGGTTATTGGTAATATCTGGAACAGCTCCAATAGGGATTTGGGTTAAGGAAAAAATTCCAAAACCAATAATAAATGCTGTAAACAGGAATATAATCAGCTTATTCTTTAAGCTGAACTTAATAATGTGCTCTAACATAATTCAAAAAAATTAAGAAATAAAGAATGCCTATTTATAAAGAAATAGGTTTAAATCTAAATTGAATTATGCGTGTTTGGGTGGTTGGAAAATAGAGGATTTCTCGAAGTTAGTAAAGGTGTCTTCGTAATGAAAATTAAAAGGAATTTCTATAAACTCTTGATATTGGAAATCAAAATTATTAGTAATGCTTATGAAAGAAGTATTTGTATGTGTTAACATGTGTTGCGCATCTTTAAACGGTAAGTCTTTGTGTTCTTCATGATTATCTTCATGGTTCACTTTAGAGTCGCCATAATGTTCTGCTAAAAACTCAAAAAACGTATCACCATACTTTTCTTTATGAAATTCGGCATGTTTCAATAACACACTAAACTTAGAGAAGTCTTCTAAGTTAATGTTGAAACTCTGAATAAGAATCAAAAATGAATACGTAAAAGCAATTAGTTTACTCATAACTATGCGAAGATACGAAATTTCGCCTTTGATGATATGTGATAAAAGTTACACGTCTTAAAAATAAGCCTTTAACTGAACAGTTCCGGTATGTATCATTTTAGAAGTTTCAGATTTTCTGCCGAAGTAATTCAGATTTAAATCTAAATATTTTGTCAATTTCTTTTGTGCTAATAAACTCCATGTAAAGTTTTTTCCTGGTTGTAAACCTTCTAGCATTTGGTAACCAACAGGTGTGTTAGAATCGCCTTCAAATTCATTTTTGAAATAGTTAAATTCACCTGTTAACGCTATTTTTTGTGCTTTATTAAACGTGAGAGACAAACCATAATTATTTTGCGCTAAGGATTCTAAACTTCCAATAGTGTTTTCTTTTGAGGTGTATTGATAGAATATATCAAACTGTGCGTTTTCACTAAATAAATAACTTAGTTTGGGTTTAAACTGGTAGTTGTCAATAGTGTAATTTCGGTTGGTGTAATTCTCACTTTTACTATCGTCTTTACCCAAACTTCCCAATGTGTTTAATAACCAACTGGTATTGAATTTATGATTAAAATTAACTTGATGGCTACTGGTTTTGTTTTGCTGAAAACCTATAGAAAGTAAATTTCTGCTTTTGTTATTTAAATACGTATAAGACGTGGTGTAGCGTTGCTTACCTCTGTTGAGAAATAATACATTCCTCACACTATAATTTAGAGATACAAAGTCATCAGTGTCTAAATCATCTTTTAAAGCTTCAAAGGGATTTAAATTAAAAGAATTACTATCCTTAAACTTTTTACTATCTACAATAAAAGAAGTTTGGTCATAGAAATGCGACCAAAATTGTTTCGATTTATTTTTAGAAACACTCCAGTTTTGAGGATTTATAGTAACCGTTTGTCCAAACCGATTTTGATGCGTTTGCACATAAACCTGATTGGGTAATAAAACTCTTATGTAACTACCTTGATCTGCAAATTGAGCAATTTCAAACTCGTCTAATTCTTGAATGCTGTTGTTATTATAATCAATCCAAGTGTAGGCACCTTGGCCAGCTTCAACCTCTACATAGGTGAAATCTTGTTGGGCTAAGGTTCCGGAATTAGTTTCGAAACTAGAATTTAAAATAATAAGGTTCTTAAATAATTTCTGATTAAAATTCAATCTACTATTTAAGCTTTGCTCATCGTCTATACTATTATCTTCCGATTTTAAATCTCTATAATTAGCATACAATTGAAGTGTTGTATTTTTATTCTGAATTAATCTCGATTTTAAATAATAGGTGTTAGAATTATTAACACGTTCTAAACTATTATTTCGTAAACTATCATTAAAACGCTTTATGTAACCTACTTCTGCATAAACTTTGGTACTGTCTCCAATGCCAACAAACGTTTCGTAGGCATTAAATTTTTGACTTAATTCTGTTAAGGAATCGCTCGCAATTGCGCGTTGCTCGTTATCTTCAGTTGTAAATTTTACACCAGCCCATTTGTTGTTTTTACCATAGACTACGCGATTAAAAGACCTTAAAAATGTAGATTGATTTATAGAACTTTCATTGTTTAAAAAACTAGAATTTGAATACATAGTAAAATTACCCAAGCGTAAATTAGCAGAAATACTGTGCCTATTTCCATTGAAGTTTTCAGAATAATTTAAATGTTCAAAATTGTAAGTTGCTACACCTTTTTTGGAATGTGCTAATCTCAATCCTGAAGTAAATAACAATTGGTTGCCATAATCGATAAGGTCTCCCGTATTTTCTGAAGTATCTAAATTCCAATCTCTGTTAAATTCTGCTCTGTATAATCGTTGAATAGAATTGAAGTTTTTCTGAATAAAATCAGTGTCAACGGAAGCTGTTAAATTCCAAAGACTATCAGATTGTATTAAATTTTGCTTCAAGGTAAATTTCCCTGCATAGCCATCATTATTACCATCGTCTAAATTTGAAAATAAATTAGCGTCTTTTTTACTACCTGCAAATTCAAAAAATACATCTGTTTTTTTACTGGGTTTGTACTGTCCGTTAACCACAGCAATTTGTAAACGTTCTGGCGCAACTAATTGTGTAATGGGTTCGTAATTTCCTTGTGGTACACCTGCAATTGGTGCTACATATTCATATATATTGTTAATTGCATTGGTGTTGCTCAATATGTAATTTCCTTGATTAGTACCAACTAAAGTAAAGCTTACACTATATAATTGGTCTTCGGCATTAGTAGAAAATACAAATATTTCTTCTGCTCCAATAAATTCCTTTTTATATAAAATACGGTTTTCAGAATATGTGGTTTCTGAAGCAGAAGGCGCAATCATTAAATCTTCATTATCACCAGCAGCTGCTAATATTTGAGTTTGTTCTGTAGATAAATTTTGTTGTAAAGGTTGGTTTTTAGCATCACTTTCAGAATAAACGGATACATTTAACTTTAAGGTTTTGGTAGTGTAGTTTGCGCCTCCAAAAACGGTAAATCTCGAATAATTACGCTCGCTAAATTGGTAATCTACTGTAATTCGCATTTCGGAAGTAATCGGAAATGTAGAGTTAAAAATAATTTCGCCAGCATTATAATCTATAATGTAATCGTTGTTTTCGCCTCGTTCTAAAGGTACACCATTAACGTAAACCGTTTCACTGCCAGATACTATGAGCACATAAAGTTCATTGTTAGAACCACTAAGTTTGTATGGCCCTTGGTTACCTTCTTGTGCTGTAAATTGTGTTGTTGTAAATTGTCCTCTAACCAAAGCACCTGAAGCAAATACTGAGGTTTTGTTACTTATATTAGCATTAACCAGCAAGCCTTGTACACGTTTAGAGAAATTAGCGAAATAGCTTTTTGTGTCTATTAAATCAATATCACCAGCTCTTATATTCCAATCATCACTAAATAATTCAATAAAAACTTGGTCAAATTCATCTAATCGTTGAGAATAACCACTTTCTTGCAATGGTATATTCGCATCTTGAATCGAAGCTCTTAACGACACTTTATCGCTCAGTTTCCCAGAAATCTGTAAATCGAGTTCACTGTTTAAAACGGAATTTTGATTGTTGCCTATTGTGACACCTCTAGAAATACTTCCAGAAGTGGTTAAGCCATCAAAAGGAGTAAAGGTGTTGTTTGACGCGTTATTTTCAAGTCTATATAATTGCTGAAACTGTGAAGAACGATCCACTATAACAGCATCATCTAATTGTTTGTAAACCTTGGTTAGAAATTTTGGATAACGTAAATACTCGATTTGAATAGTATCTATTTTCGTAGGTTGTTTAAAGCGTAAAATGGCTTTTACAAAATCAACAGAATATAATGTAGAATCAATGATTTTGTTGTCTTTTGTTTTAACTTTAAATCTTGAAGGATTAATACTTACGGAATCAATTTTAATAGAATCCTTAACGGCTACTTTTTTTTGTCTAAAATTACTATCCTTCTCTTGGGAGAAGCCCAAAAAAGTAAATAGGATTAGAATAAAGGAAATAGCAATTTTCATGTAAAGTTATAACTGCTTAAAGCAAAAAATATTTTATCGTTAAAACAAGCTTAAAATAATGGTGTAAAAGTAGCGTATTATTTAATTTAGCAGTTAATCAGAATATGTCAACATGAAAATAGTTTCTTATAACGTAAACGGAATTAGAGCGGCTTTAAAAAAAGGCTTTATAGAATGGTTAATGGCTACAGATGCGGATGTAGTATGCTTACAAGAAATTAAAGCCATGGAAGAACAACTCGATTTAGATTTGTTTGCAGAAGCTGGTTACGAATACAATTATTGGTTTAGCGCACAGAAAAAAGGCTATAGTGGAGTTGCAGTATTGTGTAAAACCAAACCTAAGCATATAGAATTTGGTACAGGAATAGAATCTATGGATTTTGAAGGTAGAAACATCAGAGTAGATTACGATAACGTTTCTGTTATGAGTATGTATTTACCTTCTGGAACCAATGCGGCAAGATTAACCCACAAGTTTGAATATATGGATTTAATTCATAATTATTTGAATGAATTGCAAACCCAATTACCTAATTTGGTAATTGTTGGCGATTATAATATTTGTCATGAAGCTATAGATATTCACAATCCTAAGATGAAAGGTGTTTCAGGATTTTTGCCAGAAGAGCGTGAGTGGTTAGGTGAATTTATTGATAGTGGGTTTGTTGATAGCTTTAGATATTTACATCCAGAACGTCAAGAGTATTCTTGGTGGAGTTATAGAGCAAACTCTAGAGCAAATAACAAAGGTTGGCGTTTAGATTACGCTATGGTAAGCGCACCTCTGCAAGAAAAAATTAAACGTAGCGTTATTTTAACAGAAGCAGTGCATAGTGATCATTGCCCTATTTTATTAGAATTAGATTTATAAATTAACTTAACCTAGATATAATTATTATGATTAAAAAACTTTCAATATTAGCATTAACGGCAACCTTATTTACATCTTGTGTGTCTAAGCAAATTTATACAGACCTTGAAGATAAATATGCCAATTTAAAAAAGGAAAACAGAAGTCTCACTGATGACCTGGCAGAATTTGAAAAGGAAAAAACAAAAATATATAATGATTTAAATGATTTAGAATCGGCTTATGAGGCTGTAGTTTCAGAACGCGATAAACTTCAAGCAGATTATGCTGCTGCAAAATCAAATCTTGAAAATTTAAAAGCATCTTACAAAGCTTTAGAAGAAAATAGTTCTGCATCTATTGCTAAAAATTCTCAAAAAAACAGAGAGCTTTTAGCACAACTAGAAGCAAAAGAACAAGCTTTAGCTGCAGAAAATGAACGTTTAAATACATTGAAGAAAGAATTAGAAAGCCGCTCGCAACGCGTAGCTGAATTAGAAAATGTGATTGCATCAAAAGATGCAGCCATGAATAATTTAAAAGATGCTATTTCTAAAGCCTTAACTAATTTTGAAGGTAAAGGTTTAACTGTAGAGCAGCGTAACGGAAAAGTTTATATTTCTATGGAAAATAAGTTGTTGTTTGAGTCTGGAAGCTGGTATGTTGGAGCACAAGGAAAACAAGCTGTAAAACAGTTAGGTAATGTATTAGCTGAAAATCCTGAAATTTCAGTTTTAATTGAAGGTCATACAGATAATGTGCCTTATAAAGGTAACGAGCAATTAAGTGGTAATTGGGATTTATCAGCAAAAAGAGCAACAGCTATTGTAAATATATTAAGAGAAAATGAGGCTATTAATCCTGAAAACTTAACAGCAGCAGGACGTGGAGAATTTGCACCAATAGCATCAAACGAAACATCAGAAGGTAAAGCAAAGAATAGGCGTATTGAAGTGATTTTAACGCCTAAGTTAGATGAGATTTCTAAGTTGTTGAATGAGATATAACGAACTCTTGCTTTCAAATTAAATACTATGAAATACACAACGCTACCAAATACAGATATAAAAGTTAGTAAAATATGTCTTGGCACCATGACTTGGGGAAATCAAAACACCCAAGATGAAGGTTTTGCTCAAATGGATTTTGCGCTAGATAGAGGCGTTAATTTTTTTGATTGTGCAGAATTATATCCAGTGCCAGCAACAAAGGAGACTTATGCAGAAACTGAACGTATTATTGGTAATTGGTTTGCTAAAACAGGCAATAGAGATAAAGTCGTTTTGGCCTCTAAAATTGCTGGGACAGGAGATTATACGGCTCATATTAGAACTAATGGTTTTAGTAAAGAGGCATTAAATGAAGCCGTAAATAACAGTTTAAAGCGTTTGCAAACGGATTATTTGGATCTCTATCAGTTACACTGGCCAGAACGCGATACTAATTATTTTGGTGTTAGAGATTATAAGCATAACTCAGATGATAACTGGGAAGATAATTTCAACGAGATTCTTTATAATCTTGATGAAATTGTTAAATCTGGAAAAATAAGACAAGTTGGTATTTCTAATGAAAAAGCTTGGGGAACCATGCGTTATTTAGAAGAGTCCAAAAAGCACAATTTACCGAGAATGATTACCATTCAAAACGCATATTCTTTAATTAATAGAGTGTTTGAAGGTGATTTAGCTGAAGTAGCCTACAGAGAAAATATTGGTTTACTTGCCTATTCACCAATGGCATTTGGAGTTTTATCTGGTAAATATGTAAAAGGAATAGATGCTGAGAATTCGAGGTTGAATTTATTTCCAAGATTTGCAAGATATAGCAGTAAGCAATCTACAGAAGCTACTAAACGTTATTTGAAAATTGCAGAAGATAGTAATATGTCACTCGCACAAATGTCTTTGGCTTTTGTCAACGAACGACCATTTTTAACGAGTAATATTATTGGAGCAACAAGTATAGAACAGTTAGAAGAAAACATTGATAGCATTAATATTTCTTTATCAGATGAAGTAATGAAAGCGATAGACAGTGTTCATTCTGAGATTCCTAATCCTGCGCCATAAAGTATGATTTATTGTAAAATAAAAAGTCCATTTGTAATCTACAAATGGACTTTTTTATGTGTTTATATTTTAATCTGACGGTTAATCTGTTCCTGTAAAGAAATGAACGTTTCAGTTCTAGAAACGCCTTTTATACTTTGTATTTCAGAATTAAGAACATGCATTAAATGTTCATTATCTTTAGATAGTATTTTAATGAAAATAGACCAATTTCCTGTGGTGTAATGACATTCAATAACCTCAGGTATTTTTTGAAGTTGCTTTACAGCTTCCGGATTACTAATCGCTTTATCCAAATAAACACCAACAAAAGCCATGGTTGTATAGCCTAAAGCTTTAGGGTTTATAATAAATTTTGAACCAGCTAAAAGACCAGATTTTTCTAATTTCTTTAAACGTTGATGAATAGCAGCTCCAGAAATTCCGACATTACGAGCAATTTCCAGAATTGGTGTTCTGGCATCTTCCATTAATGCTCGTAGTATTTTTTTATCAATACCATCAATATATATACCGTTGTCATTAACCTTCATATGTCTTAAGCCTTATAGTTTGAAAGTTAAAGGTAAAAAAAGCGTTTCAATTTGAAACGCTTAATACTAAATATATGTTTAATTATAAAATTAAATATTCAGAGGGTTATAACCTAAGTAAGGTACTTCATGTTCCTTAAAAATAATATCATAGGACTCTAATTCTTTTAAAATTGGTGTATAAACCTCTTCTGAAATAGGAATTTGAACACCAGGAGTTTTTATTTTACCATTAAGTATAGCTAAAGTTGCAATAGCTACAGGTAAACCTACCGTTTTTGCCATAGCAGTATAAGTTTGGTCTTTGCCAAGCGTAACCATTGTGGCATCAATCTGATGTTTTTTACCATTAAGTTCATAACCAAATTTATGGTACATTACAAGCATGTCTTTATCGGTTTCGTCTAATGTCCAACTATCCATTAATATTTTTTGAAGAATTTGAGCAGGTGTCGCTTTATCTAATTCTACCATTTTTTCAGGATTAAAAATATCCAGTTCTAAAAATTTGTCCCAAACAATATCATCTTGGTCAATTTTTAGTGCATGTCTAAATTTAAGTTCTACAGAATCGGTTGGACTATATGGTAAAAATGCATTAACAAAATCACGATAACTCATATTAATACTATCGTCTATTGTGTAACTATCATCTGTCATTCCTAATTGGGCAAAAACATTCCATGCTCTGCTAAAACCAACGCGTCGCATTGTGCCACGGTATAACGTTTTTACATGGTCTAGGCCATAAACCTCTTGGTATTTTAAGGAGTCCCTATTAGCGTAAGCTTCAAAACGGCCATAACTATCAACTTCTAAAAATTCTGTACGTCTAAATAAACGATTATAAGGAATGTATTTAAATTGACCTTCTTGTAAAAATTTAGCAGCACCTCCTTGTCCGGCAACAACAACATTTCTAGGGTTCCAAGTAAATTTGTAATTCCACAAGTTGTTATCACTCTCAGGAGCGACTAAGCCACCTGTAAAAGATTCAAACAAAATCATTTTTCCGCCTTTATTTCTAATACGGTCAATAACTTGCATTGCACTCATGTGGTCAATGCCTGGATCTACACCAATTTCATTCATAAAGATGAGGTTATTGGCTATGGCATCGTCATTTAAAGCTTGCATTTCTTCGCTGACATAAGATGCTGTGACCATATGTTTTTTGTAAGTAATACAGTCTTTTGCAACTTCTATATGAAAACGTGCAGGTAGCATAGAAACTACAATATCTGCTTTTTTTACAGCTTCAATTCTAGATTCAGCATTAAATACATCTAAATGAATAACATTTGTGTTTGGGTGTGTGTCAACCAACTTTTTAGCATTATCTACATTAAGATCACCAACAGTAATTTGAAGTTTTTCTGATTCTGATTTATCTAGTAAATATTTTATGAGATAAGAACAGGATTTACCTGCTCCAATGATTAAAATCTTTCGCATTATAACTAATTTTGTAGGACACGAATGTAAGAAATACTAAAGCCATTTTATACCAAATTATTACTAATTATGAATAAAAAACTATTAATTACAGGAGCAATACTAGGAATATTAAGCATTATTTTGGGTGCTTTTGCGGCACATGGTTTAGCGAAATTGATTGATGCTGATGCTATTAAAACTTTTGAAACAGGAGTGCGTTATCAAATTTATCACGCCTTTTTTCTGTTAATTTTAGGTGGCACTTCCTTTGTGAGTTTAAAAACTAAGAAAACAATATTTTATTTAGTGATAGTAGGTGTGTTATTCTTTTCTGGTTCTATATACGGATTGGCTACAAATTCGCTTTCAGCCTTTGATTTTAAAACTATTGCATTGCTAACACCAATTGGTGGATTGCTGTTAATCGTTTCATGGAGTGTGATGTTAGTCGGTATTATTAGAAATAAAGTCGATTAATGACAATCAAATGAGCTGTTTCAAAATAAAATTATAGTTTTGCAGAACTAAACAACAAATAATATTATGGCAAACCATACCCAATTTACGAAAACGATTTCGTTAGATCAATATGGAATTAAAAATGCAAAGGTTAATTATCAATTATCTTCAGATGAGCTTCATGCTGAAACCATTGCTAAAGGACAAGGTGTAGAATCTTCATCTGGTGCTATAGCTGTTAATACAGGTGAGTTTACAGGGCGTTCTCCTATGGATAGATTTATCGTTAAAGATGCTATTACAGAAGAGAAGGTTTGGTGGGGAAATATCAATATCACTTTTGATACTGATAAGTTTCAGAAACTTTACGACAAAGTTGTTAATTATCTATCTGAAAAAGAATTATATGTTCGTGATAGTTATGCCTGCGCAGATGAGAATTACAAGTTAAATATTAGAGTTATTAATGAGTTTCCTTGGAGTAATATGTTTGCATATAACATGTTTTTACGTCCTACAGAAGCTGATTTAGAAGGTTTTTCGCCAGAATGGACTGTGGTGAATGCACCAGGTTTTATGGCAGATCCAGAAGTAGATGGTACACGTCAGCATAACTTCGCAATTTTAGATTTTACAAGAAAAATTGCTTTAATTGGTGGAACGGGCTATACAGGTGAAATTAAAAAAGGAATTTTTTCTGCTTTAAACTTTATTCTTCCAGTTTATAAAGAAACATTACCAATGCACTGTAGTGCTAATGTTGGTAAAGATGGTGACACAGCTATTTTCTTCGGTTTATCAGGTACAGGTAAAACAACACTTTCTACAGATCCTAATCGTAGTTTAATAGGTGATGATGAACACGGTTGGACAAAAGAAAACACAGTCTTTAATTTTGAAGGTGGTTGTTATGCTAAAGTTATTAATCTTTCTCAAGAACAAGAGCCAGAAATCTTTGCAGCTATTAAAAAAGGAGCAATTTTAGAAAATGTTATAATGGATGATAATGGCAATGTTGATTTTGCTGATACATCAATTACACAAAACACAAGGGTAAGTTACCCAATTTATCATATTGATAATATTAGAAAACCTTCTATCGGTAAGAATCCAAAAAATATATTTTTCTTAACAGCAGATGCTTTTGGAGTATTACCTCCAATATCTAAATTAACACCGAGCCAAGCAGCATATCACTTTATTTCTGGTTATACAGCAAAGGTTGCTGGTACAGAAGCAGGAGTTGTGGAGCCAGTACCTAGCTTTTCGGCTTGTTTTGGTGCACCATTTATGCCATTACATCCTACGGAATATGCAGATATGCTTAGTAAAAAAATGAGTGATGCTGGTGTAAATGTGTGGTTAGTTAATACAGGTTGGACAGGTGGTCCTTATGGTGTTGGTACTCGTATGAAACTAAAATATACACGTGCCATGATTAATGCAGCTTTAAATGGTGATTTAGATGATTATACTTATGAGGATTATCATATTCATTCTGTGTTTGGAGTAGCACAACCAAGATCTTGTCCCGGAGTACCAACAGAAGTGTTGAGTCCAAGAACAACTTGGAACGATGATGAAGCCTATTATAAAATGGCGTTTAAACTTTCTAATGCATTTAGAGAAAACTTTAAAAAGTTTGAGTCTTATGCTTCTGAAGAAGTGAGACGTGGTGGACCACAACGTTATGCTTTTTAGTAAAGTTATATAAACCAAAAAAGCGATTCTAAATTTAGAATCGCTTTTTTTTTATGTTTTAATCTTAAAGTTTAATAACTACTTTCCTTTATTAACAGCATCAATATATTTCTGTAATGCCATTGTCATTGAAGGTGTTTCTGGAGTTGGTGCAGAAATATCTACACGCAATCCTTTTTCCTTAACTGCTTTAACCGTTGTGTTACCAAATACAGCAATACGCGTTTCGTTTTGCTTAAAATCTGGGAAGTTATGGAATAAAGATTCTATGCCAGAAGGGCTAAAGAATACTAAGATATCATAAGTTACATTTGATAAATCAGATAAATCACTGATAACCGTTTTATAAAATGTCGCTTGTTTCCATTTTACACCTAAATCATCTAAGATTTCTGGTATAATTGGCTTTACCTTATCTGTTGTAGGTAATAAGAATGATTCGTCTTTGTATTTTTTAATTAAAGGAATTAAATCTTCAAAAGTACGTTTACCTACATAAATTTTACGTTTTCTGTAAACAACATATTTTTGTAAGTAATAAGCAACCGCTTCGGATTGGCAAAAATACTTCATAGCATCTGGTACTTTAAAACGCATTTCGTCTGCAACTCTAAAGAAGTGATCTACTGAATTTCTACTTGTAAGAATAATGGCTGTAATTTTACTAAGATCAACCTTTTGCTGTCTTATATCTTTAGAAGACACACCTTCAACATGAATAAAGGGTCTAAAGTCCACCTTAACTTTTTGCTTCTCTTGCAAATCAAAGTACGGAGAGTTCTCTACTTTAGGCTCTGGTTGTGATACTAAAATCGTTTTCACTTTCATACGTAAACCTTGTGTTTTAACCGTTATACTCTCTAATAACCTTATATAAAAGTACATAAGGTCCAATTTCGAGAGCGCAAAGATACAACAAAAAATAGAAAAAATTAGGATTAATTATTTTTTGATAGGTTTTGAAGGAGTTTAAAAAGCCAACAAGATTTATGATACAGACTAAAGAAAATGCAATAATGATTGTTATTTCCATATAACGCGTGGTGTACAACAAAAATAAATTCGCGATTAAAAATACAATACCAGATAAATTTTTGAACGTTGTTTTTTGAAATAGGTAATGATCCATTAAGCTATCTATTTCAAAAAGACTACCAATAAGACGTTCTATAAGTGTTTTTATAATAATTATAGTAGAAACTGCAAATAGTAATTTTAAAAACGAAACGAGTTCAAAATTTAAAGGAGATACAAAAGTAGAGTAGGCGAAATAAATAAATATACTCAGTGACAAACTGAGATTTATAAATAGAAAACTATCAAACTGATCAATGAATTTTTGATCTTTACTATAGATTTTTAAATACTTAGAATTCCCAATAACATAAATAAAATCATTAAACCTAAGCGTGTTTAAATATTTTGCAATGACAATAGTACACAATCCTATGACAGTGAAAATGGTAAACCAATCGTGTGTAATATAGTTTCGCATGCGGCTAAATTATAAAGAATATTGAGGTAATGCCAAATAAATATCAAAATGAAGGCATAATTTTATTTGGTTTTTGATTTGTTAATAAAAACAATTCAAAATTAATTAATGTTCTTTATTTATTTGAATTATAAAGATATGTATAAATCGTATCTATAGAAAACGTTAATTTGAACTTATAGTCCATTAAAAACTTTATTTTTGTTAAAATTCTAACGCAAGAAAATGCGTATTTAAAAGTGAGTTAATGTCTGACGCAATTGTCATAATCCCTACATATAACGAGATTGAAAATATAGAATCAATCATTAGAACTGTTTTTTCTCAAGAAAAAGAATTTCATGTACTTGTTGTAGATGATAATTCTCCTGATAATACAGGAAAAATGGTAAAATCGTTACAACAAGAGTTTGAAAACAAATTATTCTTATTAGAACGAAAGCAAAAAAGTGGATTAGGAACAGCCTATATTGCAGGATTTGAATGGGCTTTAGAGAAATCGTATCAGTTTATTTTTGAAATGGATGCTGATTTTTCGCATAACCCAGACGATTTAGAAAAATTATATGATGCTTGTGCTAAGGATGGTGCAGATATTTCTGTAGGATCAAGATATGTTAAAGGTATAACGGTAGTTAATTGGCCATTGTCTCGTATTTTATTGTCATATGGTGCGTCTCGCTACGTGAGATTAATTACAAGAATGAAAGTAAAGGATTCTACAGCAGGATTTGTTTGTTATAAAAGACAAGTATTAGAAACCATTAATCTAAAGAAGATTAAGTTTGTAGGTTACGCGTTTCAAATTGAAATGAAATTTAAAGCCCATAAAAAAGGTTTTAAAATTATGGAAATACCAGTTATCTTTAAAGATAGAACTAAAGGACATTCTAAAATGAGTGGCAGTATTATTTCTGAAGCTATTTTTGGAGTGATTAATTTAAAATTAAAAAGTTTATTTGCTAAGTAAAATAATATGAATCGACAGACGCTTATTAAAAATGCAAGAATTGTCAACGAAGGAAAGATTGTTGAAGGCGATATTCTTATTGAAGGCAATATCATTAAGGAAATAGACTTATCTATTAGTGTTAAGTCTGCTGATATGACTGTAATTGATGCAGAAGGTAATTACGTATTGCCGGGTATGATTGATGATCAAGTACATTTTAGAGAACCAGGACTAACACATAAAGCTAATATTGAGTCTGAGTCTAGAGCAGCATTAGCAGGTGGTATTACTTCGTTTATAGAAATGCCTAATACAAATCCTCAAACAACAACAGTAGAAAAATTAGAAGAAAAGTTTGCTATTGCAGCAGATACATCTTACGCTAATTATTCATTTATGTTTGGTGGTACAAATGATAATTTAGATGAAATTCTAAAAGTTGACCCAAAAACTGTAGCAGGTTTAAAACTCTTTTTAGGATCTTCTACGGGAAACATGTTAGTGGACGACCCTAAAGTGATTGAAAAAATATTTTCGAGTACAGATATGGTTATTTCTGTGCATTGTGAAGATGAAGCAACTATAAAAGAAAATTTAGCCAAGTATAAAGCCGAATATGGAGATGATATACCAATGGAAATGCATCCAATTATTCGTAGTGAAGAAGCTTGTTATATATCATCTTCAAAAGCTATTGAACTAGCGAAGAAAACAGGAGCTAGATTACATGTTTTTCATTTGTCGACAGGGAAAGAAACGAGTTTGTTTTCAAATAAAATTCCTTTAAAAGATAAAAAGATAACTGCTGAGGTTTGTGTGCACCATTTATGGTTTTCGGATGAAGATTATGTTAAAAAAGGAAGTCATATAAAATGGAATCCGGCTGTGAAAACATCTAAAGATAGAGACCAACTCTGGAAAGCTTTGTTAGATGATAGAATAGATGTAATTGCAACAGATCATGCACCTCATACATTAGAGGAGAAAAATAATCCATATACAAAGGCTCCTTCTGGTGGACCATTAGTGCAACATGCTTTAGTGGCTTTGTTAGAAGCGCATCATCAAGGTAAGATTTCAGTTGAAAAGATTGTAGAAAAAGCATGTCATAATCCTGCCATTTTATTCAATGTTGAAAAAAGAGGTTATATAAGAGAAGGTTATTTTGCAGATTTAGTTATTGTAAACCCACAAAGTCCTTGGACCGTAAATAAAAGTAATATTTTATATAAATGTGGCTGGTCACCTTTTGAGGGTAACACGTTTAAAAGTAGAATAACTCATACTTTTATTAATGGACAACTTGCTTACAATAACTTTAAGGTTTTAGATGTAAAAGCCGGACAACGATTAACTTTTAATAGATAGCATGTTAAAACATTATATTATAGTACTACTATTAGGAATTTTGGTTTTAGGGTGTGAAAACATTGAGAAGCCTAAAAAACCTGATAATTTAATACCAAAGGCACAGATGACAGAGCTTTTGTACGATGTTTATGTGGTTAATTCAGCAAAAGGTGTTAATAGAAAAACATTAGAATTAAATGGTATTATACCAGAAAATTACATTTTAACAAAGCATAATATTGATAGTACTCAATTTTCAGAAAGTAATACCTATTACAGTTTTAACACAGAGGATTATAAAAGCATTGTAGAAAAAGTAAAAGAAAGATTAGAAAAAGAGAAAAAGGAATACGAAGATTTAAGAGACGAAGAAAATAAAGATCTGAAAACCCAAAAAGATTCTGTAAAAAAGAAAAAACGTATTAATCCTGTTAATCAGTCTAAGAAACGACCTGTTTTTGATAAAGATTAATTATTCAAATCTTTAAGGTATAGTGTACTGACTTCTTTAATAGTTTCTTCTATTGGCTTAAATTTAAAGCCTAAAATATTTTCTACTTTAGAACTATCATATTTTCTGATACTTAAAATTGAGTTTGAGGCTTGTTTTGTTAAGTTTCTAGGTTGACTTAATAATTTAGATTTAAGCCAATCTAATCTCCAAATAATTTTTGTAAGCCAAGGCTTTGCTTCTTTTGTAGGTTGTTTCACATTTAGAGCTTTTGCAGTCTCTATAAAAAAGTCTTTATAGCTTAGATTGTTAGCGGCTAGAATGAAGTTTTCATTTTTTATGTCACTATTCATTAGTTGTTGCATCAAATTAACAACGTCCCAAACATCAACAAATCCTGTGATACCTGTAGTGTAATAAGGAAGTCCATTCTTAATTCGTTTAAACAAATTACCACTACTACCTCCAGACCAATAGCCAGCTCCTAAAATAATACCAGGATTTACAATAACAGCATCTAATCCTTCTTGTGTACCTCTCCAAACTTCAAGTTCTGCACCATATTTTGTAATAGCATAAACGCTGTTGTCATTTTCGGCGTTCCATTCAGTTTGTTCATTTATAGGTTTTTCTGAATTGGTGTGATGCCCAATGGTTGCAACAGAACTCACATAGCATAGCTTGTCAACTTTATGACTAATACATAAGTTAACAATGTTAGCAGTACCTACAATGTTTATTTTTCGGAGTAATTTGTATTTGCTAGGTTCAAAAGAGACAAATGCAGCACAATGATAAACATGTGTGATATCTTTAAATGCCTCCTGAAGCTTAGGAACATCGTTGATGTCAGCCTCTACCCATTCAATTTTATTAAAAAGGATTTCGGAATCTTCAGAATAATAAGAAAATACGTGTTTTACGTTATTTAAAGTGTTTTTACTTCTATAAATAGCACGTATTGCTGCATTATTTTTCAACAGTTGAAAAAGTAAATGCGAGCCAACTAAACCTGTTCCACCTGTAACTAAAATCATTAGGCGAAGTTACAAATCTTAGACTTAATTCGTTGTTAGAACTTTGTTAATAAGGATTAAGATCACTTTAATTGTAGTTTGTAAATTGAATTAAAATTGTCTTTTGTCTTTAACAGCGGAAACATATCTTTGTGCAATTAAAATTTGAAACTAAATAAGCAATGGCAAACAAGTTTGTAGAAGAATTACGCTGGAGAGGAATGGTACATGATATCATGCCAGGAACTGAGGAGCAATTAGATAAAGAGATGACAACAGCCTATATTGGTTTTGACCCTACATCAGACTCGTTGCACATTGGTAGTTTAGTACCTATAATTTTATTGGTTCATCTAGAGAAAGCAGGTCATAAGCCAGTAGCTTTAGTTGGTGGAGCAACAGGAATGATTGGTGATCCATCAGGGAAAAGTGATGAGCGTAATTTACTTGATGAAGCAACTTTAGCTCATAATGTTGCGGGAATAAAAGGAGTTCTGTCTCGTTTTTTAGATTTTAATTCACATAATAAAAATGCACCAGTTTTAGTAAATAACTACGATTGGATGAAAAACTTTAGTTTTATTGATTTTGCACGTGACGTTGGTAAACGTATCACTGTTAACTACATGATGGCTAAAGATTCTGTAAAAAAGAGATTAAGTGGAGACGAAGGAAACGTAGGTATGTCTTTTACAGAGTTTACGTACCAATTAATACAGGGTTACGATTTTCATCATTTGTACAAAACCATGGGTTGTAAATTACAAATGGGAGGAAGTGATCAATGGGGAAATATAACCACAGGTACGGAATTGGTTAGACGTATGCATGATGGAGAAGACCAAGCAAAAGCATACGCCATGACGTGTCCGTTAATTACAAAAGCAGATGGTTCTAAATTTGGGAAATCTGAAGGCGGTAATGTTTGGTTAGATGCAGAGAAAACATCAGTATTTAAATTTTACCAATTTTGGTTAAATGCAACAGATGAGGATGCAGAAAAGTATATTAAAATCTTTACATTTTTAGATAAAAATACTATTGAAGCGTTAGTAGAAGAGCATAAAGAAACACCTCATTTACGTTTGTTGCAAAAGCGCTTAGCGGAAGCAGTAACTGTTTTTGTGCATAGCCAAGAGGATTATGATAATGCAGTTAAGGCTTCTCAAATATTGTTTAGTAAAGATTTTAAAAATGAAATTAAGCAATTACCAGAATCCTTATTTCTAGATGTTTTTGAAGGTGTAAAGCAAGCAGAAATATCTGAAGCAGAATTTAGTGAGGGTATAGATATGATTGGAGCATTGGCAGCAAAAACCAACTTCTTAAACTCTAATGGAGATGCCAGACGTGCATTGAAAGAAAATGCCGTTGCCGTTAATAAAGAAAAGGTAAAGGAAGATTATATATTATCATCTGAGGATTTAATTCATGATAAATACATTATTATAAGTAGAGGAAAGAAGACTAATTTTATTTTAAAGGTAGTTTAAAATAGATTCTCACTACATAGTTTAGACCTCACTGTTATCTTACATGTGAGGTCTTTTTATATCTTTAAAATTTTAAATGACTAATTTTTAAGACAAATGAATCAGACTAAGCAATTAGCTAGTAGAATTAGTGAAGTATTTCTTAATGGTACATGGATTGCCAATACCAACTATAAAAATGAGTTAGATAACTTAGATTTTAGAATAGCGAATAAAAAAATAGAATCCTTAAACTCTATTTCAGTTTTAGCGCAGCATATTCATTATTATATATCAGGTATCTTAAACGTATATGTGAATAATAAATTAGAAATAAGTGATAAGTTTAGTTTTAATTTTTCACCAATTAAATCACAATATGCTTGGGAATCCTTCTTATCTCGGTTTTGGGGTGATACAGAATTACTTATTCAGTATATTGAAAATATGACTGAAGAGGATTTAAATATAGATTTTGTTGATGAAAAATATGGAACATATTCTCGTAATATAAACGGAATTTTAGAACATAGTTATTATCACCTTGGGCAAATTGTTCTAATTAAAAAATTAGTATTACATTTTTAGTTGAATAAAAAAAGTGCCCAAAATTTTATTTTGGGCACAATCTAACCAATCAATCAACTATTGAAAATCTTCCTTTTTCATAGCATTAATTAAGTCGTAAGTAAGTTTTAGTCCTTACAAAAAAATAAAATAATTTTAAAGAGCCATTAAATTACAGCCTCTAATATCAGAATTGTCAAACCTGCCAATAATTTCAAACTCACCGTTTTCATTGATTTTGCCCAAGTCTTGGGTCGCAATAAATGAACAAGAATTTATATTAGCCAAATCAATAACATTTATACCACCTGTTTTGTTTGGCTGTTGTATTGTTAGTGCATCTTCGGTATCTCTTGTTAATATTTTCATCCATGGAGGACATTCAAAAACACCATGCCCTTTTGAGTAAGCTTGACTTAAAAGTTCTGTCATGCCGTATTCACTATGAATTTGGTTAACCTTAAATCCATTTTGAAGAATTTGGTGCAGCTCTTGTCTTATGATTTCTTTTCGTCTGCCTTTCATTCCTCCCGTTTCCATGATTGTGGTATGCTTCAAATTAAGTTGGTAAGCTTCAACCAAATCTAATAAGGCAAAGGAAACACCTATAAGTAATGTTTTTTGTTGGTTAGCCTCAAGCATTTTTAATGTGCTTGCTAATTCTTCAATATTATTAAGGTAAAAGCCACTTTCAGTTCTGTTAGATTTTTCAATTAAATCATTAACCATGTAAATTAGTGAAGAACCGTCTCGTTCTAAATAAGAAGGTAATAAGGCTAAAACTACATAGTCTTCAATATTGCCATAGAAGTGTTTAAAAGCTTTTAAATAACTCTCTTCATATAGTTTTAAATCAGAAACTAAATGTTTACTCGTAACGCTTCCTGTTGTGCCAGAACTTAAAAATGTTTTTTGAATTGTTGCTGTAGTGCTTAAGACTTCACGTGATTTAAAAAACTGAATTGGTAAAAAAGGAATATCAGAAATGTGCTTTACATCAGAAGGATGCTTGTAAAGTAAGTCGCAAAAGGAGCGGTAAACTTTGTTGTTATCAAATTGAAATTTAAACACGTTTAAGGCTAGCGCTTCAAATTCAGCATTAGATTTTATATTAAAAATATCGTCTTTAAATTTCATATTGCAAAAATATGCAAAGAAGTGATTTAAACTTTTTCTTTTAGCGATAATTTAATGTAGCTAAAGTTTAGGTGAAAAAAAAAGCGTAACTCATTTTTTTGAGTTACGCTTTTAATATGTATTGAATATTATGCTTAGTTAATTACTAATTTCTTAGTAGTAGAAGCATTGTTTTGCGTGATTTTTATAATATAAACACCAGACTTTAAGTTAGCCACGTTTAACGTGTTAGTTGTTAAAATTTCATTTTTAACTTGCTTACCTAAGATATCATAAACTTGTACAGAGATAGCATCGCTATTTGTAGAAGAAATTGAAACCGATCCAATATTTGTTGGGTTAGGGTATAAGCTAAAAGAATTAGCATTAAAATTATTTACACTTAATGGTGCTGCAATATCACTAGCATATCTAGGGAAAATTTGGTAAACAGCATTAAACTCACCACCCAAACCAGTAATACTTGAAGCAGTAGTTGGGATAGCTGTACCAATGATATCTTCATCACCAAAAGCAACTCTTGCAACAGTTATATCTGCACCATCCGCTACGTTATAGTTTGTGTTGTCTGTGAATACACCAGTATCTGCAAAAGTTACATTGTTTAAAGTGATTAATCTACTTTCGTAAGTTTCACCGTTAGTAATAAGTTCAGAAGCACTAACTACTATAGGTGTTAATGTGTTACCTGTAGATGATGCAGCTGCTACATTTTCACTAGGAACAAATTGAAGTGTTCCAGCATATTCAGATAATTCGCCTACTAAACCTGTTAGTCCGTCACCAATACTAAAAGCAGTAGTTAAAGTACCAGCAGTATCATCAATTAAGATTCCTGCACCAGTATCTTGAATGTATTTTTGGTTTCTTATTCCTTCAGTCACTATGTAAGAAATGATTGCTTCACCAGTTAATTCATATAATTCACCAACTGTACCAGCACGTAAAGCAGTAATATTTGCTACTTGAGTTATTGTTGCAACATTTGCTACGCTAAATGATATCATATCTGAATCAATTGTTCCAGTTCCATCAACTAAATCAGCCGTTACAGAATAAGTTTCACCATCTATAGTTGTAACTGAAAAAGGGCTTGTTGCATTTGCAGTTGCTGTTCCATTTACTGTAATAGTAACACTTTCTCCTCCAGATAAGTTGGCAGTTGAAAATTCTACATTTACGCTTGTAGTACCAGAAGCTAATACTGCATTGTTACTTGGGCTTGTTATTGTAACACTTGGCGCGGTACTTCCTACGGTAGAGTATGCACCAACACCACCAATTAATGTTTCAAAAGTATCTGTACCACCTTGACATATTCCTAATCCGTCTAAAGCAGCTAAACCTGCAATATTCCAGTTAGATGCTACGAAACCACCATCAGGTCCAGTTCCATTAATTCTTGTAGCATAAGAATCTTTATATTCCCAAGATTCTCCACTACCATCAACATCACTAACGCCATATTGATCTATAACAGATGAGTCAGAAGTTAGAATTATTCTAATTCTGTCATCACCGTTTAAATTCATAGTGTTCGATTCTAAAACATTAGCTGTAGCTAAAGCAGGAAAATCACTCACTATTGCATCTGCACTTCCAGTTGTAGTGATATACACAAAACCATCTGTTACAGTACCTAAAGTTGATAAATCTTGTAGATTACCCCAATCTGTATTAGCATTAGTTTGATTTTCTATACTGTATAAAGTAAAGTCAACCGTACCATCTGCATAAATTTCAAGTAATTTTGGATTTCCACCAGTACAATCACCATCAAGGATTGTAGTAATAATTGGAGATTGACCATAAGATGCAAGTCCAATAAGAGTAAATAATAAAAAGTAAATTTTCTTCATAATTGATTTTTTATAAAAGCGTTAGACTACAAATATAACAACAAATCTCTAGTTTTCGGAATCTTCATAGTTAATACTTATCATATTTACAATAACTTAATATGGTAGCTATCAGGTGCTTTTGACTTACAGTGAATTATGATTTTAATGTTAAGCAATTGTTATTTGCAATGACTTTAAAGTCGTGTTTAATTAAAAAGAAAGATTAAAAATTAGCAAAAAAAATATTGCTGGTATTACCCAGCAATATTTTAAGAATAACTTTTAAGAAAATTATTCAATTACTAATTTTTGGGTTACAGTTGTATTGTTGTGTGTTAGTTTTAAAATATACACTCCTGTGCTTAAATCTGAAACATTTAAAGTGTTATTATTTAAAGTTTTATTTTTAATTTGTTTTCCCAAAATATCATATACCATAACTTTTATAACGTCACTATTTACAGAAGAAATGGTAACGGATCCAGTATTTGTTGGGTTAGGGTAAATAGAAAAAGTAGAAGAGTTAAACTCATCAGCAGATAACGTATTAGGTGTAACATCAGCCCAAGAAGTACCTACACGAAGCTCATCAAATAAAATAGAAGGCGTTTCTCCTGTTGTGTCTTGACGTAAAAAGAATTTACTTATAGATGTTGCATTATCCGTAGAGAGTTCATTGAGTGTAAAGCTTGGTGCTATATCAGATTCAAGTTCAGCAACACTAGGATTAACCCAAAGACTCACTTTATTAGTGTCTATATTGTAGCTTACTACAATTAAAATATTATCTCCAATATTATAAGAGCCAACAAAACTAGGATTACTTGGGACAGCACCTGCTCCAATATCAAAAGTAGTGCTAGCTGCATCAGGATTAGGTCTTACCCATAATCTAGCATCAAATTCACCTAAAACAGCAAAATAACCACCATCATTAAGGTCAGTTATTGACGATTGATCAGTTACACTAAAAATAAAAGAAGCATATACTTCTCCGCTTGTAACAGGAGTGAATTCAATTTCAGGATCATTTCCTTCACCATCCCACATAACGTGATTTCCAGTTGATGACGCTAGTCCAGGATATGATAAGTTTCCAGTACCAACTATTATTTCATCACCAGTATTTTGATTTACCCAATTTGGTTGATTTGCCAAGTTTTCAGAAGCTGTGTAATCAAAATTTTCATATAAAGGAAGTGTTTGTACAATATCATTTATTGTGAAGTTTACAGCGTCATCAATAGATATTGATGCTGCGTTATTATCAACTAAACTAATTGATATAGAATGAGGTCCAGTTGATAGCCCTGAAAGTGTTATTGCACTAAGGTCAAATTTATTAATTATGGCACCAGAATCAACAGAGTATTGTATAAACCCATCTCCTGTGCTATCCGTTGCTCCTGAGCCATCATCATTAGATAACGTGAAATTAATAACTTCTAGAGTAACGTCAAAACTAGCATCACTGCCTACATTTACTATTTGCCCTTCAGTTGGTGATGTTATAGACAGTGAAGGATTAGTGTTAGCACCAGATTGTAATAAGATGGAATCAAAACCAGCATAATCAGACCCTCCATTTTGAAGGCCAATTAAAGTAAATCTTACGTTAGCAGTTCCATCAGGTATTACTTTTGCAGATGTTGTCCATGTCTCAGTATCTTTTTCTAGCGATACAATGCCTTGGCTTACATCATCAAAAAAATATTCAACGCTTAATTCGTCTGCTGAGTCATAGCCATCTGTATAATATTTAAAAGTTAGAAGAATGTTGGATTCACCAACTACAGAAACATTAGGAAACTCAAGCGTGTGATCAAAAGCACCACCACCATTGCTGTTTTCAATGTCTCTAAGTCCCCAAAAATTAGTACCTGCATCAGGACCAGCAATAGTACCTACAGTCGTTGTTATTCCCCATAAATCAGAGCTCACATCATAAGTATCAGGAGTAGCAGTATAACTCCAGGTATCAGCTGCACTATCTTCAAAACCTTGAGCGGCTAATGTTGTTTGGGCATTTAATGATACGGTAAGTAGAAGCATAATAGTAAAAAAGTAAATTTTTTTCATAATAAGTGTTTAAAGATTAAGCATTAAATATACCAATATAGAGGCACTATAAAAGTTGGTATTTCCTTGAATTAGCCTATGTTTACCTTTGCATAACGTTATATGCGTTCTTAGCTGTTGATTAACAGTTGTTTTAGTTTAATGTTAGCAAATTGTTATCAAATAGGTTTGTGTCTTCATTTAATGCATATATATTTATATTTACTCAACCTTAAAAGGCATGTGAAGTGAAGAAAAAGGATATTAAAATACTATTGGTTGATGATGAGCCAGATATTTTAGAAATTGTAGGTTATAACTTATCTGCAGAAGGCTACCAAGTTATAAAAGGTGAAAATGGTTTAGAAGCTGTAGAGCTAGCAAAAAAACATAAGCCTCATTTAATAATATTAGATGTAATGATGCCGAAGATGGATGGTATTGAGGCTTGTGAACGCATTAGAGAGTTACCAGAATTAAGTGAAACTGTAATTACATTTTTAACAGCAAGAGGAGAAGATTATTCTCAGGTTGCAGGTTTTGATGCTGGTGCAGATGATTACATAGCCAAACCTATAAAGCCAAAAGTCTTAATTAGTAAGGTAAAAGCTTTGCTAAGACGACTTAAGCAAACTGATGAAGCTGCAGATTCAGTAATGAAAATTGGTGATTTGGTTATTTATAAAGAAGAATATAAAATAACATTGAAGGGTAAAGAAATTACTTTACCAAGAAAAGAGTTCGAATTGTTATCTTTGTTAGCAACCAAGCCTGGTAAGGTTTTTAAGCGCGATGAGATTTTAGATAGAGTCTGGGGAAATGAAGTCGTTGTTGGCGGAAGAACTATAGATGTACACATTAGAAAACTTCGTGAAAAAATAGGAGATAAATCCTTTAAAACCGTTAAAGGTGTTGGTTACAAGTTTGTTGACTAATGCAAAATACTAATTTTAAGAAATCTTATAAGTTCGCTTTTAGAACAGCGTTATACGTTACGCTGTTTTCAACAGCGCTTGTTTGCCTGTTTTTATATTACTTCCATACTTTTAATTGGCAAGTCATCTTTTATCCTATTTTATGTTTTCCGCTTTGCTTTGGCATTGTACAATATAGAGTTGAACGTTTTATATACAGACGAGTAAAAAAGATTTATGATGACTTAACTCTTTTGGAATCTACTAGTTTAAGGCAGTTACCTATAACGACTGACATGGGAACATTAACTAGGGAAATAGATAAGTACGCCAAAAACAAAAAAATTGAAATTGAAACGTTAAAGGTAAGAGAAGAATACCGAAAAGAATTTATTGGTAATGTTTCTCACGAATTAAAAACGCCTTTATTCACGGTGCAAAGTTATCTCCTTACTTTGATCGATGGCGGAATTGAAGATGAAAAGATTAGAAATAAATATTTAGCAAGAGCAAGTAAAGGCGTAGAACGTCTAACCTATATCATTAAAGATTTAGATATGATTACCAAATTAGAAGTTGGTGATTTAAGTTTAATTAAAGAGAATTTTGATATTGTAAAATTGGTTCACAATGTTTTTGACCTTTTTGAAATGAAAGCTGCCAAAAAGCAAATTACGCTGACTTTTGATATCGATTATAAAGAACCTATTATGGTTTATGCTGATAAAGAACGTATACAGCAAGTGTTAACTAATCTTATTGTAAATTCAATAAAATACGGAAGAGAAAAGGGAACAACAGAAGTTAGTATAGAAAACCTAATAAAAAACAAAGCCATAGTAAGAGTTACTGATAATGGTGAGGGTATTGCAAAAGCAAATCTTCAACGTTTATTTGAACGTTTTTACCGTGTAGATAAAAGTGGCTCTCGTAAAGAAGGTGGTTCTGGTTTAGGATTATCTATTGTGAAACATATTATTGAGGCTCACGAAGAAAAAATCTATATAGAAAGTCAATTAGATGTAGGTAGTGAGTTTTCGTTTACTTTAGAAAAGTCCAAATAATTTCTTGTAATTTAATTGAGACTCCTTAAATATCATTCCTTTATAATTCTCAACTTGAGACAATAAATCTAATGTAAAGTCATTTTGTTTACAAAACGGCGCAATACCTTCAGATTCTAATTTTTTTGCTAGATATTCTTGCTCGTATTGACCAGGAGTGGGAATAAAAAAGGCTTTCTTTTCAAGTTTTGTTAAATCCATTATAGTTGTATAACCCGACCTACTTAAAACCATCTCACTTTCATTTATGGTTGTTTCAAGTTCTGCACTGGTCATATAATTATAAATCATCATATTTTTATGTTGAGTAATCGTCTGCTGAGATTCAATCACACCTTTTATAAAACAAATGTTTCCATTATATGTTTTTAATTCGCCAAATAATTTTTCTTCTAAAAACGTACGCTGAGGTTCTGGGCCAGAAAGCATAACTAAAAGTTGGTATTTGGTCTTTAAAGTTTCTTTTTTAAATCGGGATAAAGCACCTAAATATTTTAAAGGAACACCAAAATTTTTAACATGTCCTAAAATACCACTGAGGTTATTTTTATCAGCATAATCAGGAATCCAACATTCATCAAATTTAGAAATAATTCTCTGGTGAATTTTAGTGCTAAACCAAGTTGTATTTCCACTGAGCACTTGTAATTGATGTGATATAAATACAGATGGCACATCGTTGTGTCTAACACCAAAGCGATTGTCTGAAATAATTCCAGATATAGCATTTGATTTTACAAAATTGGCTATTGCTTTTTGCTCTTTCTTGGCAGTCTTTAAAAGATGAGGTGTATCTTTTAAAAGTTTTAATTTTAGATGTTTTGGTTTTTTAGAATAGGTAATGTTATAAGATGGTAGCTCAAAAGATTCAAGTTTAGGAAACTCTTTTTGTAATAATTGAAGCGCAATACCATCACTTGCAATTATGGGTTCAAAATTATGTTCAATGAGTGCATTAATAATAGGAATACAACGCGTAGCATGACCCAAACCCCAATTTAATGGAGCGACTAAAATCCGTTTTCGATTTTCATCTAATTTTTGGTTCGTTTGTTTCAGTTTTTATAAGGTTATTAATATATCAATGACCAAAACAAAGGTAAACCTAAATTGTTTGCTTAATTTTACCGAATTATTAATAAATCATAAATATTAAGTGGGAAGTAAAAACAAACTAAAACGCTTTAAAGAAAACGAAACTTTTCATAATGTATATCAACCAACACGTGAAGAATTGGTGGATGCAACCTATAAGTTAAAAGGGAAATGGAGAACAGATGTTTTTAAAAATGAAAACCCTCTAATTTTAGAATTGGGTTGTGGTAAAGGCGAATATACGGTTGGTTTGGCTCAGCGCTATCCTAATAAGAATTTTATTGGTATAGATATTAAAGGAGCTAGGTTTTGGAGAGGTGCTAAAACGGCCATTGAAGAAGATATTCCTAATGCTGCTTTTATAAGAACTCAAATTGAGCTTGTAGATTCTGTTTTTGAAGAAAATGAAGTTGATGAAATCTGGATTACATTTCCGGATCCTCAGATTAAATATCAGAGAACAAAACACAGAATGACTAACCTACAGTTTTTAGAGCGTTATAAAAAAGTATTAAAACCTGGTGGATTAATGCATCTTAAAACGGATAGTGAATTTATGCATGGTTACACATTAGGCTTGTTACATGGTGCAGGTCATGAGGTTTTATATGCCAATCATAATGTGTATAAATTAGAAGGCAGTCCAGAGGATGTTACTAAAATTCAGACCTTTTATGAAAATCAGTATTTAGAGAAAGATAAAGCAATTACGTATATTAGATTTAAAATCAACTAAACTTGAGCATTACTGTTATTTTCTTTCTTGGCTTTATTGTAGCTTTAATTGGAGTTGTTCCACCTGGATTGCTTAACATGACAGCTGCTAGAATTAGCCTAAAAGAAGGTGCAGGACGTGGCATTATGTTCTCAACAGGTGTTTGTATTGTTGTTTATATTCAAACATATCTTGCTGCGATATTCGCTAGATATTTATCAAAAAATCAAGATGTCGTAGAAATTCTTCAACGTGTTGCCTTTGTTATTTTTGTTCTCATCACAGTTTATTTTTTAGTCCTAGCATCTAAGCAAAAAGAAGCAAAAAAAGAAACAGAAATTAAGAGTAAACACGGACGATTGTTACATGGTATGTTATTGTCTGCGCTTAATGTTTTTCCTATTCCTTATCAAGCTTACATGACCATTACATTGGTTTCTTTTGGTTGGATGAATTTTGAAAAATTAAGTATAATCACTTACGTTACAGGTGCAGCAACAGGAACATTTGCAATGCTTTATTTTTATATTTTCTTTTTTGATAAAATAAAAGATAGAAATTTCACATCTCAAAAGAGTATGAATCTTAGCATTGGTATCATTACTGGAGTTGTAGCACTTATTACATTTATTAATATAATTAGAGAACTTTAAATGAAACCAGAAACATTAGGTTTTTTTGAAAAAGTTTACGACGTCGCAAGACAAATTCCTTATGGTAGAATTACCAGCTATGGTGCAATTGCAAAGTATTTAGGAGCCGGAAAAAGTGCAAGAATTGTTGGTTATGCTATGAATGGTTCACACGGAAAAGACGTACCAGCACATAGAGTGGTTAACCGAAAAGGACTATTAACAGGTAAGCATCATTTTGAAGGAACAAACTTAATGCAACAATTGTTAGAGAGCGAAGGTGTTGAGGTTATCGAAAATCAAATTCAAAATTTTGAAACTTTATATTGGGATCCTGTGACAGAATTGAGATAATATTTTTCTATTAATTAGTACTATATTTATAGACCATATCCAAGTATAGTACAATTCAATTTATCTACTTCAAAATCTAAACTTTTAGCAGTATCTTTGTCTTTAGAATTAATCTTAATAAGAAAAAATTGAGTCTATGTTCTAGTCTCCGTTTTTTCTATTCTCATTATATATATGAAATTAGTAAAGCAAGATATACTTAACGCACTAAAAACTATTACAGCTCCAGGAGAAGGAGAAAACATGGTAGACAGTGGAGCAGTAACTAATGTGGTTACATTTGCAGATGAAGTGATTGTAGACATTACAATTAAAAATCCAAGTCTTCAGGCTCGTAAAAGGACAGAAGTCGATATTTTACAAACCATTCATAAAGAAGTTTATGAAAAAGCAAAAATAAAAGTCAATGTTAAAGTTGATGCTCAAGCGACTCAACCTAAAAATGAAATAAAAGGAAAAGCTATTCCTGGTATTCAGAATATTGTTGCCGTTGCTTCTGGTAAAGGTGGTGTAGGTAAATCTACAGTTACAGCAAATTTAGCAGTAACTTTAGCTAAGATGGGTTTTAAAGTTGGTGTTTTAGATGCTGATATTTATGGACCATCTATTCCAATTATGTTTGATGTAGCTAATGAAAGACCATTATCTGTAACAGTTGATGGAAAATCTAAAATGAAACCTGTTGAGAATTACGGAATAAAAGTATTATCAATAGGCTTTTTTACAAAACCAGATCAAGCCGTTATTTGGAGAGGGCCAATGGCTTCTAAAGCATTAAACCAAATGATTTTTGATGCAGCTTGGGGAGAATTAGATTTCTTATTACTCGATTTACCTCCAGGAACTGGTGATATTCACTTAAGTATTATGCAAGCGCTTCCAATTACAGGAGCAGTTGTTGTGAGTACACCACAAAATGTGGCTTTAGCAGATGCTAAAAAAGGAGTAGCGATGTTTCAACAAGACAGTATCAATGTTCCTGTTTTAGGAATTGTTGAAAACATGGCTTATTTCACACCAGCTGAACTTCCAGAAAATAAATATTATATATTCGGTAAAGAAGGAGCGAAGCATCTAGCTGAAGACTTAAATGTCCCGTTTTTAGGTGAAGTGCCATTAATACAAAGTATAAGAGAAGCAGGAGATTTAGGAAGGCCTGCAGCATTACAAACTGCAACTCCTATAGAAGAAGCTTTTGAAGCAATTACTCGTAATGTTGTACAAGAAGTTGTCAATAGAAATGAAGAATTACCTGCTACAGAAGCAATAAAAATTACAACAATGGCAGGTTGCTCTGCAGTTAAAAAGAATTAAATGAACTCAGAAGACCTTAGATTAAATGTTGAAAAAGCATTAGATGAAATCCGTCCGTTTCTTCAAAGTGATGGTGGAGATATTAATTTGTTATCTATTGATGATGGTAAGTTTGTAAAAGTACAATTAGTTGGTGCTTGTACGTCTTGTAGTGTTAATCAGATGACTTTAAAGTCTGGAGTAGAAATGACGATAAAAAAATATGCGCCTCAAATCGAACAAGTAATAAATGTAGAAAAGTAATGTGACATTTATCACATTCTTAATGAATTGACATTATTATTTTTGTCTTCAATTTTTTTATCCATGATTACAACAGACATACTTATTATTGGCGCTGGTCCAACAGGGCTTTTTACTGTTTTTGAAGCGGGACTATTAAAACTTAACTGTCATTTAATTGATGCATTGCCTCAACAAGGTGGCCAATGTTCTGAATTATATCCAAAAAAACCTATTTACGATATTCCTGCATATCCAGAAATTTTAGCTGGCGATTTAACGGATAAGTTATTGGAGCAGTGTAAGCAATTTGAACCTGGTTTTACATTAGGAGAACGTGCAGAAACCATAGAGAAACAAGAAGACGGTAGTTTTATTGTTACTACTAATAAAGGTACACAGCATAAAGCTCCAGTAGTTGCAATTGCTGGTGGTCTAGGTAGTTTTGAGCCTCGTAAACCTTTAATAGATAATATCACAGATTTTGAAGACTGTGGTGTTGAATATATGATTAAAGAACCTGAGCTTTATCGCGATAAAAAAGTTGTAATTGCTGGAGGAGGAGATTCTGCATTAGATTGGAGTATTTTTTTAAGTGATATCGCGTCTAGTGTTACATTAATTCACAGAAGAAATGAATTCAGAGGTCATTTAGATTCTGTTGAAAAAGTTCAAGAATTAAAGAATCTAGGAAAAATTAATCTTATAACTCCAGCAGAAATTACTGGTATCAACGGTAATGGTAAAGTAGAGAGTGTTGAAGTAACTAAGAAAGACGAAGAACCAATTTTAGTTGAAACAGACCATTTTATTCCATTATTTGGATTGTCTCCTAAGTTAGGGCCAATTGCAAATTGGGGACTTGAGATAGAGAAAAATGCGATCAAAGTAAATAATGCTTTAGATTACCAGACTAACATTCCTGGTATTTATGCTATTGGAGATGTAAATACATATCCAGGAAAATTAAAATTAATTCTTTGTGGTTTTCATGAAGCAACATTAATGTGTCAATCAGCTTATCAAATTATCAATCCAGGAAAGCGTTATGTTCTAAAATATACAACAGTTTCTGGAGTAGATGGATTTGATGGTACACGTAAAGAAGCACCCAAAGCGGTAGTAAAAGCAATAGACTAGTGGAGAATCCGGATATAAATATTACAATTATTGATAGAGAAGGTGTAAAGCACCAAATTGAAGCACCTACAGATATGGCAATGAACTTAATGGAAGTGGTTCGTTCTTATGAACTAGCTCCAGAAGGTACTATTGGTATTTGTGGCGGTATGGCTATGTGCGCCTCTTGTCAATGCTACGTTTTAAGTGAAACAGAGTTGCCAGAAATGCAAGATGATGAAGAAGCTATGCTTTCTGAAGCTTTTAATGTAAAGGATAATTCTCGTTTGGGTTGCCAAATTCAAATGACACCAGAAATGGAAGGTTTAGAGGTGGAGTTGGCTCCTGAATCTTAACAAATTCCTGCGAAGGCAGGAATCTCATAATATATTAACAAGTATTCTCTTTTACAAGAATGAGCAATGCAAATGATATAACTACAGGAGTCGCAGTTATAAAAAATGTATACCTGTTATAGTAATGTTCATATTTTAGGTCTCCATTGTTTTTTTGATAAATTCCATCAGATAGTTCCGTTAAAGCAGGCCCAAATAATTGTAATTTATTAGTAACCTGAAATCCTTCTATTTTACTTATTTTTCTAAAAAGAATCATTACTATCTTACATACTAATAGTGTAATAAATGGCGAAAATGTAAAAATCAAGTATTGATATCCGCATAAATAATTGCAGTTAGTCAAGAGCATAAATATTCCAATTAAACCTATAGAAAAAGAGATTTTAAGATATTTCTTAAATCGTTTTCTGTCTTTTAAATCTTCAGAGAATAATATTATTGGAAAGTTCAAAACACTACATATTATGATAACCATCCAAAAGTACATTTCCAATAATCCCATACTAATTACTCCGTTTTATAATCACTCAACAGCGTTGGTCCTTCCAACAAAAACCGATCGATCTTTAAATTTCCATCTTCTGAGGTTATTATTTGCCATTTAATTAAAGAAATAGCGCCATTTTCAATCTCTAAACCTGTAATACTTCGTGGGTGAACACAGCTACCATCATTAAAATAAGCTATATCTCCTGGTTCTGGGAAACGTGGTCTGTGTGTATGGCCAACAATAGTAATTAGATTGTTGTTATCGGTAATCCAACGTTTTGTGCGTCGTTCAATTTTAATGAGTTCTGTATAGTTTTTTGCAGGACTTGTTGGGTCAGCAATTCCCATAACATTGAGTGGTTTCCATAGAATACGAACCATAAAACGACTCCATTTCCAGAATAAAAAATTCCACCAATCTGCTTGGTGTCCATGCGTCAAAAATAACTCTTGTTTTGTTTCGGAATGCTCTAAAACAATACCTTCATGATATTTAATACCACAGAATAAATCTTCGTCATTACCAGTTTTTGGGTCAAAAAATGTAGATAAATGTTTTTCTACATATCTTGGGTCGCGATACACCATATCATGGTTTCCCCAAATCATGTGCAGTCTGTCTTCATCATGAAATTGTTTCATGAGCATATACACGTTTTTGTGCGCGTAGAAGATAGCTTCAAAAGATAGGTTTTCCCATAATTCGTCACCATCACCAAGTTCACAATAGTCAAAACCTTCAGAATAATAATGCCTTAATGCATGAAAATAAATGTTTCTATTATTTGCAAAATCATCAGCAAAACTGTTGTCTCCACGATGGCAATCACTGAATAATATATATTTAGAAGCATCGTTAAACTTAATGCGTTTTGCATTTTTATAAGCGCTATCTAATCTGGTTTTTGAAGACATAAAGTAAATGTAAACAAAAAAATGCTTCCCAATAAAGAGAAGCATTTCATTATTAATCTGTTATTTAAGCGGTTTTATTTTTTATAAAGTGGATCTACTCCAATTGTTCCGACCAATCGGTTTATATAATCAGCAGATTTTACATTATCACATAACGTTTTAGTTGTTGCTAAACGTGCTTTTAATTGCATGTCTTCTACTAAAATATCATTGTGAGAATCATTTATAAAAGCTTCTAAGTAATTAATTTGAGAACGGTAATACTTAATGTCCTTTTGTTGTTTTAAAGCTAATCTTTCTTTGTACCAATCGGCATTAACAACATAAGATCTATCAAAATATTTTCTCAGTTCTGGGTCACTAATATCTTTGCCATCGTAATGGCCATAAGCCATAATATTCAATAGAATTTTTAAAGGCGGAATGGCTGCTTCAATACTTCCATCTTCAAAATAGTTTAAAGCTACTTTTTGCTGTGCTTCAACAATATTATTAATACCATCTACAAAATCTTCTAAATTTTGTAATTCTGGTTTTAACATACGTTTATTAAATACAGCTGTTGGCTCATCAAACAATCTATTAAGGCATAGTAAAGAGAATTGTTTAGTAATTCTGTACCCTAAACGACTAGCTAATATTTTTTCACCATTATGTTCAAAATCTTCAAGTTTTTCTAAAGATCCGTTGGCAATTAAGTTTTTAGGATCTCTGTCTTCTGGTGCCATTCTTGCCCAAATCTCAGGGATTAATAAACTAACATCATGATCAATCTTATTTTCTGCACCAACATAACCTGCAGCCGTACTAAAACCATTAGATTCAGTTAAGATATGAGATAGTAAAGCGTTGTTTAAATCTGTTGTTGGTGTCAACATATTGAATGGAGCTTTAGTTAAAGCACCTTCTGATCCTGCACCTGTAGTTGAAGGCGATTTACCAGTTAAACTACAAATGAAGTCCATAAATAATTCAGGAGTTTCCTGATAATGAATTGGGTTGTAAACCGCTAATGGTCTAATGCCAGCTTCTCTATCTGCAGGATTATTTCTTCTACCTGGTAAAACTGCATTTACAACATGAATTACTGGGTCTTCTGGTTTAATTCTTCTACATAAACGAACACCAATATCTGAGATATAAGTCGCTTCAGTTTCGTTATAAAACTTATTAGGCTCTAAATAACGTGGGTTTTTTGTTGGTTCTCCATCTACAATTCTTGGGTGAGATGGTAGAACAAATTGTATGTCCTCATCATCAGAATCAATGATTTCTTTTATAAAATCTTTTACGGGTTGTGTGTACTTATCGTAATTGATGGTATCCTCATAGATGGCAATAGCATCTTTTTTAGATAACATTTCATAATTTGTTAAGAATCTGCCATCAGTAATAATATCTAATTCGGCAAGTTTATCATAACCTCTTACAATCGCTTCATCTGGTCTTTGAAATAAATGTGCTTCGCAATTGGTTAAGACTTTTACACTCTTGTTGGTATATTCTGGGTTTAAGTTTTTAAACTGCTCTTGTGGTAGTGTTATTGAAGCTGTTATGTCGTCCTCAGTTTGAATTTTTTCACTTGCAGAAAAATCTGAACGTAATTTGTTAAGCATCCAATTACCATCTTCATTAAATCCTATACGCACATAACTACCAACAACTGGTGTATGATTGTAAATTAAAGATGTGCCTTTTGCACCATTAATATATTCTACAGACATCATGTCTTTCCAGTTAAGGTTAGCACCATGAGCTTGTCTAAACAAACGTTTTACAAATAATACTAATGATCGAATGTGTACAGGAATGTTATTTAAAAATTCATTGAATTCATCTGAGTTTTCATCATTTGGTGTCAATAATTTAACAACAGAACCTAGTGTTCTTTTTTCACTTAAAAATGATCTTGATATTGGCCTATTTGGATCTTTAACTTTCCATCTCGTTGAGTAGTTGAACTCAATAATTTCATCGGCCTTCTTAAAGTCCTCATCAATATTATGAATGTTAAACGGGCTATAAGTAATGGCGTTTTGCATTGATTTAGAAATCTCTGATTTTCCACCTCCAGAAACTGTACAAGGTTTATGACAAAAAACACCTTCGGGATAGGTCTCTATCATACGCCATAAATCAATAGACTTATGTTTTTCTAATCTTAATTTATTTCCAGATGGATGTATATAGGTTTTAAAAGGCGATAACGTCAATTTTTGTTCCTTACCTTTATAATTCCATGTGATGCTATTAGTAGCCGTGTTGAAATATGAAGACTCAGGAATATATACAATGTTAGGATATTTTTTATCTACTGCATAATTTTCTGGTTTAAGCTCAATTCTATCTGCAATTAGGTTTTTAACACCTTCAAAAGTATGGTCTAATCCGTAATATTTAGCATAATCAGTACTGTCTACAGTTTCACCCATAACACGTCGAGCATATGCAATCGCTCCACCTGCATGTTCTTCTTCAGCTAAGCCAAATAAGTTGGCAGAATAACTGATTTGCGTTTTTATTTCTTTTTTAGAATAGCCAAAATAGTTGTCTGCAATTAATGTTATTACAACACCTCTTTCATCTCTACAGGTAATTTTAAATGCACCACCTTCATTATAAAGTTCATGTTCTTCTGTCCAGCACATGCCATCTTTTTTCTGACGGTCTGTAGCATCATCAAAATGAGGAAGACCTACCTCTTTCTTTTTTAATTTTAATAATTGAGGTGCAAGAACGATACAGCCTGTATGACCTGTCCAATGTTCTGGGTCTAACGCAGCATCATTATGTGCTAGGTTTGGGTCGCCTGCGTTGCCAAAAATAGATTCAACAAAATCTAAATTACTAACTAAAGTACCTGGTGCAAAAAAGCGAACTTCTAATGATTTTTGCGCAATAACACCTTTCACTTCTGGCGAAACCACAGGTCTAAGTAGCATTGAAACCATAGTTTCTGCTTTAGCGTCTTGGTTTGATGTAAAAGGAAGTGTTTTTAAGTCCTTAGATGGGTTAAAAGCAGCATGTAAAAAATGTGCTAAAACGACTTTAGGAACCTCTTGTTTATCTAAAGGAACAGGTAATGAACCTTCTACGATATGAAACGTTCCTTTTGTTGTTCTTTTATCGTGTAAAGGGTTATTTAAAATACCTTGCTTAATGCGTTTTGATGTAATTAAATCGCTTTCAAAGGAAGTACCATCTGGTGGTAAACTTGCTTCTCTAGCTTGTCCTTTTCTAGATAGAATTAATGTATTATTAGGAAGTACAAACGATTTGTCGATTGAAACATCCTTTAGGTAATCGTCTATAAAATTTTGAATTCTAGAATCAGCAGGACAAAGATGGCTTGCTAAAAGTCTCGATTTTTCTCGTAAACTTCTTATTAATCCTTGTGATAATACCTCGAATTTAGGATCACAGAATTTTTCTTTGTTACCTTCTGTGTCTTTGTATGTTGGTTGTCCTATTGAGGCTAATTGTAAATTGATGAATTGAATGAGCTCCTGTCTTGTGTCTTCCATACTAAATATCTGCTATTGAATTTTACTTGTAATTTTATTCAATGCAAATTTAGGCTTCAGCGGAATTAAAAAAGCTGTCAAATATCAGTTTATGAAAATTATAAAGGCTTAATTTGAAGTTTTAAGCCTTTATAATTTATGAGTTTTATTCTTATTTAAAGGCATTTAATCCAGTGATATCCAATCCTGTTATAAGTAAATGAATATCATGTGTACCTTCATAAGTAATAACACTTTCGAGGTTCATTGAATGACGCATAATAGAATATTCACCAGAAATTCCCATACCACCAAGCATCTGTCTTGCTTCTCGTGCAATGTTAATTGCCATTTCAACATTATTACGTTTTGCCATAGAAATTTGTGCTGAGGTTGCAGTACCTGCTTCTCTCATTACACCAAGTCTCCACGCTAATAATTGAGCTTTAGTGATTTCGGTAATCATTTCAGCTAATTTCTTTTGTTGTAGTTGAAATTGTCCAATTGGCTTGCCAAATTGCATGCGTTCTTTACTATAACGTAAAGCGGTATCGTAACAATCCATTGCTGCACCAATTGCTCCCCAAGCAATACCAAAACGTGCTGAATCTAAACATCCTAATGGTGCTCCTAATCCAGATTTGTTTGGTAATAAGTTCTCTTTAGGGACTTTTACATTATCAAAAATAAGTTCACCAGTAGCAGAAGCTCTAAGGGACCATTTATTATGTGTTTCTGGTGTAGAAAAACCTTCCATACCACGTTCTACAACTAAACCATGAATTCGTCCTTCTTCATTTTTAGCCCAAACTACAGCAACATCACAAAATGGTGAATTACTAATCCACATTTTAGCTCCATTTAAAAGATAATGGTCACCCATATCTTTAAAGTTGGTTGTCATACCTCCAGGATTAGAACCATGATCTGGTTCTGTTAATCCAAAAGAACCAATCCATTCACCTGATGCTAATTTTGGTAAGTATTTTCGGCGTTGCTCTTCGTTTCCGTATTTCCAAATGGGATACATTACTAAAGACGACTGAACAGACGCTGTACTACGAACACCTGAATCACCACGTTCAATTTCTTGCATTATTAAACCATAAGAAATTTGGTCTAAGCCTGCACCTCCATATTCTTCTGGAATGTAAGGTCCAAAAGCACCTATATCAGCTAAGCCTTTTACAATTTGTTTTGGGAATTCAGCTTTTTGAGCATATTCCTCTATAATAGGTGAGACATCACGTTTTACCCATTCTCTTGCAGCATCGCGCACTAACTTGTGCTCTTCTGTAAGTAATTCATCAAGATTATAATAATCTGGTGCTTCGAATAAATCTGGTTTCATTCTAATTTTGTTATTTATAACTTCTAATTCTGAGAAATTATCAAAATAGAAGGTGTTATTTTATAAGTTTAACAAAAGTAACGAAAACGATAGCATTGCCCAACAATAGATTTACATTTTCAGATAAAAATCTTTGGTCAATTGAATGTACGCTTCTGTATATTGGTGACGAGCAGTTTCTATAACTAATTGAGACGTTTTAGTTTTGCTTTTTGTAAACGAGAATTCTAATAAACTTCTTTTAATTTCTGAATCAAGGTTTCCTTTAACATGAAGTATCCGATTAGGAAATAAACCAGACTCAGAAGCCAATTCAATAAAATCACGTTCTTCCTTAACAGGAATTACAACAGAAAACAAACCATCTTTAGAGAGTAGATTAGCAACAGCAAAAATTAAATGTTCAAAAGGCATAGCATCATTAAAACGTGCTAAATCTCTCGATTTATTTTCAGTTTTATAGTCTTCGGAATAAAAAGGTGGATTACAAATAATAAGGTCAAATTTATCATCAACCTCTTCTACAAATTCTAATAAAGACGCATGATAGCAAAATAGGCGATCTGCCCAGGGCGAGTTTTCAAAATTCTCAGCGCATTGCTCAAAAGCATCCGCATCAATTTCTAAAGCCTCAATATTTTCAGCAAAACTTCTTTGAGCAATCATTAAGGATAAAACACCTGTTCCTGATCCAATATCTAATACCGAAAATGGATTCTGTTCTACAGAAGTCCATGCACCAAGTAAAACACCATCTGTGCCAATTTTCATAGCGCATTGATCTTGGTTCACTGAGAATTCTTTAAATTTAAATGGGAGTGAACTCATTATTCTTCAAGATACAAATCAATCAAGCCTTCTGGCGTGCTAACTTCAATGGTTTTGTTTTCTCGATCCACTTTAACTATAAACTCATCATTCATCGGAATCAAGATTTCAATACCATCTTTATCAATTTCAAATAAAGATTGTGCTGTAGTATCATTAATTCCTTTTAAAATTCCGACGTCACCATGGTTTGTATCTTTTATCGTAAAACCAATTACTTCATGGAAATAAAATTTATTGCCTTCAAGTTTAGGGAGTAAATTAAGAGGTAAGTATAAGTCTGTTTTCATTAAAGCATCAGCATCAGCTTCTGTGTCTACTTCCTCAAACTTTAAACGTAGTAAATTAGATTTGTGTAGTTGCGAAGATTCTACAAAGAATGGTACCATATTACCTTTTAGGTCTATAAATATAGCATCTAAATTGTCGTACAAATCGGGTTCGTCAGTATCTAACTTTACTAAAAGTTCTCCTTTAAAACTGTACTTTGATACAATTTTACCTAAATAAAAACAATCTTCTTTTTTCATAAAAAATCAAATAAAAAACCCAGACTATAGTAGTCTGGGTTTAAAAGTATAAAAAATAATTTTTTTATTCTTCTTCGTTAGAAGCAGTTTCTTCAGCTACTTCTTCAACAACAGGAGCTGCTGCTGCAATACGAGCTTCGTTTACTACTTTCTCTGCGTCTAATGCTTTAGCTCTCGCGTCTGCATCAGCTTTAGATAAACCGTCAGTTTTAGCTGCGATTTTAGCTGTTTTTTCTTCTAACCAAGCATTAAACTTTGTTTCTGCTTGCTCTTCAGTTAAAGCACCTTTTCTAACACCACCAGCTAAATGATTTTTAAGCATAGCACCTTTATAAGATAAAATTGCTTTTGCTGTGTCAGTTGGTTGTGCACCATTTTGTAACCATGTTACAGCACCATCAACGTTTAATTCAATAGTTGCAGGATTTGTGTTAGGATTGTAAGCACCTAATTTCTCTAGGTATTTACCATCTCTTTTAGAGCGTGAATCCGCTGCTACGATCCAGTAATAAGGTTTTCCTTTTTTACCGTGTCTTTGTAATCTAATTTTTACAGGCATAATAATTAATTAGTGAGGTTCTCGACCTCTGTTATTAATGAGGGCGCAAAGATACTATAATTTTCGAAAACACAATATATTATGTACACTTTAACTAAAAGAACATCTTTTTAACTAAAAGAAAAATCCAAGTTATGCTCTATATAAAAAATTATTATACTTTTGGGATTCTTGTTTCGTTATATTTGAGGCAAAGATAAAAGACCAATTAACACATGAAGAAACTAATCCTCTTATCTCTTGTTTTTTTAACCGTATTTAGTTGTGGTGATGAAGTACAATTTAATTCACCCGCTTTTCAGGGAGATCGCGAAAACGAACTTTGGAGAGCAACATCTTTCACAGCAAGTATTGAAACAAATGGATTCTTAACAATTACAGGTTCTAATAATTACGAAACAGTAAACCTAAGAGTACCTTCGGCCTCTGAAAATACATTTATTGTAGGTGAGGTTGATCTTATGGAAGCTGAATATTTAGATGGATTTGGTACAACATTTTCTACAAACAACAGACCAGATGAAAGTGTTTCTATTTACCCAGAATTAGGAGAAATTATAATCAGCGAAATAGATTTAGTAAATAAGACATTTACTGGAACATATAGATTTTTAGCTTTTGATGAGGACGGTTTAAATTCTATTGGGTTTACAAATGGAATTTTTTATAAAGTACCTCTAGTTTCTGGTGAGATTCCAGCAAATCCACTTACATGTGCCGATATTGAAATTGCGGCAAGTGATGCACTTATTGCTTATGAAGCTACTTTTGCTTCTAGTTTAGACTTTGTTAACAGCGCTGATTTTGCAGCGGCTTGTAGTACTTATAAAGAAGCATTAATTAGTCAACGTGGTTATTGTGGAGATCCAGATGGAACGATTCAAGCTAAAATTGATGAATTAAGTGGTGATTGTACAATGCCTTGTGAATATGCATCGGCAAATGTGGTAGAGGCAAATTCACAGTATACAACAGCTACAATTGGTAATTTTGATGAAAAATGTGCACAATACGCACTTTTTTTACAAGATGAAATAGATATTTGTGGTGATACAGATGGGAGCATTCAAGCTAAAATTGATGCCTTAGATTGTAGTGATGATGACAACGATGGTATACCCAATGTATTTGAAGATTTTAATGGTAATGATGATTTAGAAGATGACGATACAGATGGTGATGGTGTACCAAATTATTTAGATAATGACGATGATGGTGACGGTGTGTTAACACAGTTTGAAGCTGTTGATGCAGACGGAAATCCAATTGATACAGATGGTGATTTAGATGTAGATTACTTAGATAATGATGACGATGGAGATGCTATTTTAACTATAAACGAAAACGCAGATCCAAATGGAGATGGTAATCCTGATGATGCTGTTGATACAGATGGTAATGGTGTTCCAGATTATTTACAGCCTGTATAAAACATAGATAATACAATAATTATAAAAGCGTTATTCTTATAGAATAGCGCTTTTTTGTTTACAATTGTTTATAACTTCATTTCAAAAAAGTTCAAATTGTACGTAATTTTATATGCTAGATTTTCAGGAATTAAAACTTAATTATTGGTCATTTAAAGCGTAGTTCAAAAGCTTTTATGATTCTGTTTTTGAGCCGATTAGATTTCATTCGGCATAATATTCTGAAATACTTTAGATTAACAGTTTTTCCATTTTGGGGAAATTAAAAGAGGCTTTTTTTTATGTACTTAATATTCGATACAGAAACCACAGGATTACCAAAACGTTGGGATGCACCAATTACAGATACTGATAATTGGCCAAGATGTATACAAATTGCTTGGCAATTGCATGATGGCATGGGTAATTGTATAGAGCATCAAGATTATTTGGTGCAACCAGAAGGTTTCAATATCCCTTATGATGCTGAAAAAATTCATGGTATTTCAACTGAACTAGCCCAAGAGCAAGGTGTTCCACTTTCTGAAGTTTTAGAGAAATTCAACATCGCTTTATCAAAAACAAAATTTGTTGTCGGACAAAATGTAAAGTTTGATTTAAATATTATGGGAGCGGAATTTGTGCGTGAAGACGTAAATAATCCACTTCAAGAATTACCTGTTTTAGATACGTGTACAGAACATACAGCAAGCTTGTGTCAATTGCCTGGTGGACGATACGGAAAATTTAAACTACCAACTTTAACAGAATTACATCAATATTTATTCAATCAACCATTTGCTGAAGCACACAATGCAACAGCCGATGTTGAGGCAACCACACGTTGTTTTTTAGAATTAATAAGACGTAAGCAATATACCAAAGAACAGTTAGACGTTGAGCCAGAATATTTTGAGAATTTTAGGCAAGAAAATCCTGCTGAGATTCAGCTCATTAAGTTAAAACATATTAATCTTAAGAAGGAAAGTGCTAAGATTAACGCACGCCTTCAAAAAGAACAAGCAACACCAATAGTTGTAGATGAAGAAGCTGCATCTCAAATAAAAGCGGTTGATTTTGCGCATTTGCATAACCATTCGCAATATTCCATTCTTCAATCTACCATTAGTGTTAAGGATTTAGTGGCTGCAGCTGCCAGAGAAAATATGCCGGCTGTTGCTATGACAGATCATGGTAATATGATGGGAGCATTTCACTTTGTAACGGCTGTTTCTGGTCATAATAAAAAGGTTAATGCCCAGCATAAAGAAGCTGAAGCTGCTGGCTTAGAAAAGAAAGGTAAAATTATAAAACCAATTATTGGTTGTGAGTTTTTTGTGTGTGAAAACCATGCGGACAAAACCAGAAAAGACAACGGTTATCAAATTGTGTTAATGGCTAAGAATAAAAAAGGCTATCACAATTTGGCTAAATTATCGTCTGCGGCCTTTACAGATGGATTTTATTATGTTCCAAGAATTGATAAAAAACTAATTGAACAATACAAAGAGGATTTAATCTGCTTAACCGGAAACCTTTATGGTGAAGTACCAAGTAAAGTATTAAATGTTGGTGAAAACCAAGCGGAGGAAGCTTTGCTTTGGTGGAAAGAGACTTTTGGTGACGATTTGTATTTAGAGATAATGCGTCACAATCAGGAAGATGAAAACCGTGTGAATCCTGTTTTAATTCAGTTTTCAAAAAAGCACGATGTTAAATTGGTGGCAACCAATAATACTTATTACGTAGATCAAGAAAACGCCAATGCTCACGATATTCTATTGTGTGTAAAGGATGGTGAAAAACAAGCCACACCAATAGGTCGCGGTCGTGGTTATCGTTACGGTTTACCAAATCAAGAATATTATTTTAAGTCTTCAGAAGAAATGAAGGCTTTGTTTAGAGATGTGCCTGAGGCCATTGTGAATATCCAAGAGGTTGTAGATAAAATTGAACCATATGAGTTGGCTAGAGATGTACTGTTGCCAGCTTTTGATATTCCAGATGAGTTTAAATACGAAGAAGATTTAGCGGATAAAGGTAAACGTGGAGAGAATGCATTTTTACGACACTTAACTTACAAAGGTGCCAAAATCCGTTATGGTGATATTACACCAGAAATTGAAGAACGTCTCGATTTTGAGTTAAGCGTTATCGAAAAAACGGGTTATCCTGGTTATTTCTTAATTGTAGAAGATTTTATTCGTGAAGCCAGAAAAATGGACGTTTCCGTTGGTCCTGGTCGTGGTTCTGCAGCAGGTTCTGTTGTTGCTTATTGTTTGTGGATTACAAATATTGATCCCATTAAGTACGATTTACTTTTTGAGCGTTTCTTAAATCCGGATCGTGTAAGTATGCCAGATATTGATATTGATTTTGATGATGAAGGTCGAAGTCGTGTTATGGATTATGTCATCGAAAAATATGGCGCCAACCAAGTGGCTCAGATTATTACCTATGGTACTATGGCGGCAAAATCGTCTATTAGAGATACAGCCAGAGTATTAGATTTGCCATTAAATGAAGCGGATCATCTTGCTAAGTTAATTCCGTTGATGTCTAAACTTGGAAAGATTTTTGGACTTTCTGAAAAAGAATTAGCTAAGAAATTTAGAGCTGAGGATTTAGAGAAAATTAATGAATTACTTAATATTTCTGATGGTGACGATTTACAAGCAGAAACCTTAAATCAAGCCAGAATCTTAGAAGGTTCGGTTCGTAATACTGGTATTCACGCTTGTGGTGTTATTATTACACCAGGTGATATTACCAATTATGTTCCTGTTGCTTTAGCTAAAGATTCCGATTTATATGTCACTCAATTTGACAACTCTGTTGTAGAAGATGCAGGTTTATTAAAGATGGATTTCTTGGGACTGAAAACCTTAACTTTAATTAAAGATACGGTAAAGATTGTAAAAGCGAAGCATGATATTTTGCTCGACCCAGAGAATTTTCCACTAGATGATGTAAAGACTTACGAGTTATTCCAACGAGGAGAAACGGTTGGTGTGTTTCAGTATGAATCACCAGGTATGCAGAAACATATGAAGAATCTTAAACCTACGGTTTTTGATGATTTAATTGCCATGAACGCCTTATATCGTCCCGGTCCAATGGAATATATCCCAAGTTTTATTGCACGTAAACATGGTGATGAAGAGATTTTATACGATTTACCAGAAATGGAAGAGTACCTCAAGGAAACCTACGGAATTACGGTTTACCAAGAGCAAGTAATGCTTCTGTCTCAAAAACTTGCAGATTTCACTAAAGGTGAAGCCGATGTTTTGAGAAAAGCAATGGGTAAAAAGCAGATTGCGGTTTTGGATAAGATGAAACCAAAATTTATTGAGCAAGCAGGAGCCAAAGGATTAGACAAAACAAAGCTCGAAAAAATCTGGAAGGATTGGGAAGCCTTTGCGAGTTATGCCTTTAACAAATCGCACTCCACATGTTATGCTTGGATTGCTTACCAAACTGCATATTTAAAAGCGCATTATCCAGCAGAATATATGGCTGCAGTTTTGTCTAATAATATGAATGATATTAAGTCCATAACCTTCTTTATGGAAGAGTGTAAACGGATGCGATTACCGGTTTTAGGACCAGATGTTAATGAAAGTTTTTACAAGTTTTCAGTAAACAAAGACAATGCCGTTCGTTTTGGAATGGGAGCCATAAAAGGTGTAGGTCATGGTGCTGTAAAAACTATTGTAGAGAACAGAAAAGAAGATGGACACTATAAATCTATTTTCGACTTAGCCAAACGAATTGATTTGCGTGCTGCCAATAAAAGGGCATTTGAAGGCTTGGCTAATGCAGGCGGATTTGATTGTTGGCCAGAAACGCACAGAGCGCAATATTTTGCAAATGATGGAGATGGTATAAGCTTTTTGGAAAAAGCAGTTAAGTATGGTGCCAAGCATCAGGAAAATGAAAACTCGGCACAAGTCAGTTTATTTGGTGCAGCTAGTGATGTACAGATTGCAGAGCCTGTTGTTCCGCCTTGTGAAGATTGGGGAACCATGGAAAAATTATCCCGAGAAAGAGAAGTGGTTGGTATTTATATTTCTGGTCATCCGCTTGACGATTTTAAAACTGAAATGAAAACATTTTGCAACGGAAGCATTGATTTGTTTAACGATTTAGAAGCCGTTGTAAATAAAGAAATCACCTTTGGAGGTGTGGTTACAGATGTGCAACATCGTGTAAGTAAACAAGGAAAAGGTTGGGCAATTTTTACCATTGAAGATTATAGAGATAGTTTTGAGTTTAGAATTTTTGGGGAAGATTATTTAAAGTTTAGACACTTCTTTGTTATTAACTCATTTGTGTATGTGCGAGCCTTTGTGCGCGAAGGTTGGGTAAACAGAGATACAGGTAAAAAAGGTGATCCAAGAATTCAGTTTAATAGTTTTCAGCTACTGCATGATGTTATGGATACTTATGCAAAGAAACTGTCCATTCAACTAAATATTAGAGACTTAGAAAAAGATAAAATTGCAGTTTTGTACGATTTAATTAAGTTTCACGAAGGCAACCAAACGTTAACTTTTGTGGTCTACGATAATGCCGAAAAAATTAAAGTGCAAATGCCAAGTCGAAAAAATAAGATTAAAATTTCTCAGGAGCTTTTGGATGGTTTGAAGGAAAATGATGTGATGTATAAGTTGAATTAATTTTAATGCTTAATATATGCGTATTGTAAAACAGTTAGAAGAAAACCCTGCAAATGAAGAAAAATTCGAAAATATTTTCAATTTTAATTACTCTAATCGTATCCGCGATTTTAGGATATATCGAAATTGGAATTTTTATGTCATGCTTATTTGTTAACTTACTTTTTCAACCATGCAGCAAGCCATAAACAAAAACGTTAGCGTTAATTTGATAAAATAAAACAGAAAATAAAATTATGGGATTTTTTGACAATCTATTTAAGGAAAAAAACGATTCAAGTTCATCTGAATTAATAACTGAAATTCCACAAAGTTGGAGCATTTTGTCAGGTAAAAATAATGGAAACCCAATGTTTGTTCGTAAAAACGTTGCATGCGACAAAATAGCTGGAAATAAAAATTATTCAACTAATTGCGGAATTGCGTTCAAAATGTTATCACCAAACTCTAACGGTTTACCTGATATAGAAAATGAACCTGAATTGGACAATCTCGAAGACGACATATTTGATTTTTTAGAATCGGATTTGAATTCAATTGTTCCTATCACTATTACTACTTCTGGATTTAGAGAATTTGTTATATATACAAAAGATTTAGTGGAATTTAATTTGAGATTGGAAAAATTAAAAATGAAATATCCGAAGTATGAACTTACGACTTATAGTAAAATTGACTTAAATTGGAATACTTATAAATCGTTTAAATAAAAAAAAGCAACTAATTAAAGTTGCTTTTTGTAATAAGGTGAATTGATAATTTTCTTAGTCTATTTTGAGCTAGCTAATTCATTACAAAACTTAACTAAGTCTTCAACATTATTTTTAAATTCTTTATTGTTTACTTTTTCAATCAGTGCTGAGTTGCCTTCAGCTAATTTAGCAAGGTTTTTTGTAAAGCCAAAAACAAAAGATTTTGATAGTGTAGATGTTCCGTTTTCGCTATTTGGTGCTAAGATTACAGGTTCTTCGTTATTAAAAAGATATAGGTTTACTTTATCAGATTCTACCAATACTTTACAAAGTTTTTCTTGTGAATCACTAATTGAGCCTTCTGTTACTGTGGATTCTTTAAAAGGCACATTTTTATAATCCGTACCATCAATAAAAAGCACTTCGTTTAATTCTTTCGCACTTCTAACTTCTGTACCTATTGGTGTACCATTATCTGCATATCTTACAATATTCATTTTATAAGCTATATTTTTAATGTCTTTAGTATCCATGTCTACTAAAGTTGTATCGCCAGCTTTAGAAACTAAATAAGCTTTAATTAATTCTAAGTTTAATGAAGATGACTCTTCAGGTTCATCAACTACTGGTTCTTCTACAATATTGCTTAAATCTTCTGTAAGCACTTCAAAGTGTCTTGTGTTTGTATCGTTAGCTTTAAACTTAGTAATTAATTCATCCGCTCTGCGGATAAAGTATTTACCGTCAGATTTATCATAATCATTATCAATTAATTTTTGAGCATACACTTTAGATTCTTCTGGCATGTCTAGATAGTAGTACATTTTAGCAATGTTATAAAAACTAGCATATCTCATTTTGGCTTCTTTCTTTTTTGAGCCAGCATATTTTGGAACTAAACTATTAAAGTAATCCATTATAGGAGTTAATTCAGCTTTTAGGTCGTTAACAGATTCATGAGATTTCATTTTAGAAAAAGCGACTTTCATAGCTTCAAAAGCATCCATATGCTTTTGGTATTCAGGATGTTTTTTCTTACCTAAAATCCAAAAATGTTCGCCTCTAGACTCTGTAATTTGATAACCGTAAATGTTGTTTAAATTGTTGTTTATGGTATTTAGTATGCCTTTTTGGTGGTTAGAAGCATGCGTGCTTCTTAGGTTATTACGGTTATTGTTGTAATAATCTTGGGCAGCTCTGTAGGTTTTAAAATCTTTACTTTGATAATTGTCTTTTTCGGAAAAATCATTTTGATAATCATTTTCTATGTTTTCAGAATTACTAACCGATATGCTAGCAGATGAGGTATAAGTAACATGTACTTTGTAAGTGTACCATGTTGAGGTAACGTTTCCATCATCATCCTTTTTTTCGTGTTTAGTCTTTTTTATTTCAACCTCTCCAACGTTTGTACCATGAAACCTATAATTAATATCTAAAGTTCCGTTAGCGCTAACTCTAGAGAAACCAGATAAATAAATTGCTCTTTTGTTTGTAGAAAAAGTTCTTTTGTTATTGTCTAATATTGGGTGAGAAGGCAGTTTTACATAAGACACATTAAAGTACTCTCTGTCTAGGTTTGCACTTTGAGAAAATGAAAGGGCATAAGTAAAAAGTAGAACTATTAGCGTAATTGAATTTTTCATAAGTAGGATTTTGGGTTGTAAATTCGTTGACAAATATATAGATTATTATGAGAGTGCCTAATTTAATAGTTTAGGTCTGTAATTGGTTGTTAATGCCTATAGTATAGCTTTTGTTTTGAGGATAATTAGTCTAAATTGAAGGCGAGAATAGCTCATTTATGAGTTTAGAGAACGTGTTATTAAGGAGGGTAAAAGTTGTATGTGTTTTGCTGTTGCTATAGTTTTTTGATTTCAATAAGCCTAGAAAATACATCTATAGTCAAATCCAATACAGCCATTGTAAGGTTTGCGGAATATTTTGACTAATTTTGTACTTCTATCAGTAGAATGGTAGTTGAAAAATGAAGTACAATACAAAAAAATAAATATTATGGCATTAGAAATAACAGATGCAAACTTTGAAGAAACAGTATTAAAGAGTGAGAAGCCTGTAATGGTTGATTTCTGGGCTGCTTGGTGTGGACCTTGTCGTATGGTTGGACCAATCATTGACGAAATTAGCACAGAATACGATGGTAAAGCTGTTGTAGGTAAAGTTGATGTTGATGCAAACCAAGAATTTGCTGCTAAATATGGTGTAAGAAACATACCTACTGTTTTAATTTTTAAAGACGGAGAAGTTGTTGGTCGCCAAGTCGGTGTAGCACCTAAAAATGCATATTCAGAGGCTATTGACGCGCTTTTATAGTCCGACGATAAAAATAAGTTTCTAAAAGAAATGATAAAAGGTTTGCCTATACGGCAAACCTTTTTTAGTTTCGGTAACTGATGAATTTACAACAAGAACTCAATAAAACAGGTGGTTTTAAAAACCTAGAATTACTAGCAAAACAAGTGGTTGAAGGTTTTATTGCAGGTATGCATAAAAGTCCGTTTCATGGATTTTCTGCTGAGTTTGCTGAGCATAAGGTTTACAACCCAGGAGAAAGTACCAAACACATTGATTGGAAGTTATATGCAAGAACAGATCGTTTATATACTAAACGCTATGATGAGGAAACCAATTTACGTTGCCACCTTATAGTAGACAACAGTAGTTCTATGCATTATCCGGAAACGGCTGGCACATCTATAGATCATCTTAATAAGATAGCGTTTGCGGCTTTGGCGAGTGCCTCGTTAATGCATATTCTTAAAAAACAACGTGATGCGGTAGGTTTAAGTATTTATAGTGATAACTATGATTTTTATTCGCCAGAAAAGGGTAGTGAACGTCATCACCAAATGCTTTTACATAAATTATGTGACGCTGTAGTTTCTAAACCTGAAACTAAAACGACAGAAACCTATAAATATTTACATCAGATTGCGGAGAAAATTCATCGTCGATCTTTAATTTTTGTGTTCACAGATATGTTTCAAACGTCAGAAAACGACGAAAAACTGTTTGAAGCACTAAGACATTTAAAGCATAATAAGCATGAAGTGGTCTTATTTCATGTTTTTGATAAGAAAAAAGAGCTTACTTTTAATTTTGATAATAGACCAAAACGATTTATCGATATCGAGACAGGAGACCATATTAATCTGTACGCAGATAATGTAAAAGAAACCTACGAAAAAGCTGTAAAAGAATACTTTACGGACTTAAGAATTAAGTGTGGACAGTATAGAATTAAGTATGTGGAAGCCGATATTAATGCGGGTTTTGATAGTATATTAACGACCTATATGGTAGAGCGCCAAAAATTTATTTAGAATATTTTTTATTTTTTTACTTTTTTGTTTGTCAAATTAAAAATGCAGTGTATATTTGCCCTCGCAATTAAGCAACGGTCTGGTAGTTCAGCTGGTTAGAATGTCGCCCTGTCACGGCGAAGGTCGCGGGTTCGAGTCCCGTCCAGACCGCAAAAATTGCAAAAAGAGCTTCAAGAAATTGAGGCTTTTTTTAGCACTTTAAAGAAGTTGTGTTGTCCAAGAGCAATCTTGGAGGTAGTTTACCAAAGTAATTTGGTATTCCAATGAGAAGCTTTCCTTTTTTCTGAATAAGAAGATTGGGATGCTTTTTTGTTTTAGGGCTATTCGTTTAGAACAATAGCTTTATCTATATTTTTATTGTCTTCTTTACAGTTTAAGAAAATAGCTTTTATTAGAGTTTCTTTTTTAAACGGCTTTGTAATAAAGTCATCAAAACCATATCTATTTAGTTTTTTGAGTAAGGCTTCATTAGGTGTGTTAGCCGTAAAAGCAATAACTGTTTGGTTTGGGTTTAAAGCTTTAATTTGTTCAATAGCTTTTAATCCAGATAATTTGGGCATTTCTAAATCCAAGAGAATAATATCTATTTCTTTGTGAGCCTTAGCGATTTCTACGGCTTCTAATCCATCTTTAGCTAAGTAAGTCTTCGCTTTATGCTTTTTAAGCAATGTGTCCGCATACAAAAGGGTAACCTTATTATCATCTGCTACTAAGATTTTTTTATCCTTAAGACAGCAAGGGTTGTTTATTATGTTTTCGATATTTTTTCTTAAATGTTCTTTAGTTGTTTTGTTAAAGTCAATTGTAAAAGAAAAGATACTTCCTTTATCTACATTCCTTTCAATTATAATTTTAGATTGCATTTTGTCTAAAATAGTTTTAGTGAGCGATAAGCCTAAACCTGTACCACCATAAATATCTGCACTTTCACTTTTAATTTGTTGAAAGCTTTCAAATATTTTAGAATAATCCGTTTCTGAAATACCAATTCCGGTATCTTCCACTTTAAACAATACAGAAGCTTTAGTATCTGTTTCTTCTATTAACTCTACTTTTAAATTTATTTCACCTGTATCAGTATATTTGATAGCATTACTTAATAGGTTTTTAAAAATTTGAGCAAGTCTCATTTTGTCAAAATCTATATTAAGATTGGTGATTTCTGGCGTTATTTCTCTTTTAAAATTAAGACCTTTATTGTCTGCTAATAAATTAAATTCACTAGCAATTGAGCTTAATAGTAAATTTAGGTTTTCTGGTTTTTCTAAAAGTTCAAATTTTCCAGATTCAATTTTATGAATATCTAAAACATCATTCACAATATTGAGCATTTGATCATTACAACTGTCTAATATTAGAGCGTACTTCTTAATTAATTCTCTATTTATTTTGGGTTCTGTTTTCTGTTCAGATATCAATTGAGTAATACCATTAATACTTGTAATTTGAGTTCTTAACTCATGCCCTAAACTTGTAAGTGCTATTAATCGTTTGTCTTTTTCTTTTACGGCGAACTTTTTATCTTTTAAAAACGAAATAAAATAATCTCTACTAACATAAACAGCAAACACCATAAGCATTACTGTAATTAGTAAACTTATAGTAGAATTAAGAATCATTTTAAAATAGATGTCATCTGCTGTTACAAACGCATATTTTGGATATACAGGTGCAATAAATATTGCAATAGTGGCAATAACTGATACTGTAATAAATAGAATAAAATTATCTCTAATAAAGTAGTTATTTCTTTTAATTAAAAATGGAATAGAAAGTATAATAGCAAAATAATAAAGGAAATTAAATGATAAACGACCTTCAAAGTATAAAGCGCCTGAAACACCTATTGTTGTCCCTAATACAGAAATATATGCGCCTAACACAAATTTTTTATGTTTAAAATATACAATCATTGCTATAACAATAGCGGTAATTATAAAAGCATCAAAACAGATGGATTCTGTAAGACCTTTTTGGTAATTAACAAGCATATTTAATGCGCTAAAAATAATAGCTGTTATGTGTATGATAAATGTAAAAACATCTATATTTTTTTCTTCTTTGACATAAGGGCTAGAGTCGTTAGCAATTAATTTTCTCATAACTCCAAATGTTGATTTAAAACTGAAAACATAGCTTCATTTTTAAATGGTTTTGCTAAGAATCCATCGAAGTTGAAGCGATTGATTTTAGCTAATAATATATCATCTGGAATATTTGCGGTAAAAGCAATCACCTTAACTGATTTGTTGAGTTTTTTTATTTCTTGTATTGCATTAAAACCATTCATTTCTGGCATTTCTAAATCCAGTAAAATAATAGAAATATCAGGGTTAGAGGCTGTTAGTTTTACAGCTTCTTTACCGTTGTACGCCTTTAATATTTGAGCTCCATTTTTTGCTAATAATTTACTAGCATAAAGCATACTTATTTTGTTGTCTTCAGTAATAAGTATTTTTTTGCCTGTGAGTACACAAGACTCTATGTTGTTGTTATCAATATTCTTAATGGCATTAGAGATGTAAGTAGATTCATTTTTTAATATTAATGTGAAATTAAAGTCGCTACCATGTTCAGGAGAACTATTGAGGTGTATTTGAGACCCCATTTTTTCAATAATGGTTTTAGAAATGGCTAAACCCAAACCGGTTCCTCCAGTTTCTGTTGTGTTTTCGTCTCTTATTTGTTGGAAACTATCAAATACCTTTGTACTGTTGTCATCAGAAATCCCTATGCCAGAGTCTTTTACAGAGAATAAAAGAGTTGTGTGTTCTTTTGATTGTGTAATTATTTTTGTTGAAAATTTAACAAATCCTTTATCGGTAAACTTTATGGCATTAGATATTAAATTTTGAAGTACTTGGGTGAGTCTAGAAGCATCTATGCTCACGTAATTATTTTTTAAAATAGGATCAATTGAAACTTCAAATGCTAACTGTTTGTCTAATACTTTAGTTTTAAAAGGTATAGTTACTTGGTTAAGTAGGTTATATAGATTCTCTGGAGTATTATGAAGATTAAAGTTGCCAGATTCAATTTTATGAATGTCTAAAATATCGTCTACTAAAAAGAGCATTTGCTTGCTGCATACCTCAAGTGTTTCTGTGTATTGAGAGAATGTAGAATTATTTAATTCATCGTTCTCGTTTTGGTCTAGTAGCAATTGTGTTATACCATGAATGCTACTTAATTGTGTTCTTAACTCATGACCTAAATTAGAAAGCACGCGTGTTTTTGCATCTTTTTGTTTTTCGGCATTCGTTTTTGCTCTAATTAATGCTAAAATAATATTTGAAGATGCTATGACTAATATAAATGCAAATGTTATAAAAAGTCCAAAACTTAATATTGAGTTAGTGAGTAGTTTTTGATTGGCATATTCTATTATTAGTTTTTCCGCATTGTATTGTGGTGAAAGTATGATGCTTAATGTTGAGAAAATAAGTATGATTACCGAAAGTATAATGCCATTTCTTAAATAATGTTTATCCCTTTTATTCATAAAAGGTATTGTACATAAAAGGACATAGCCATACATAAAGTAAGATGTTGTTAAGCCTACGTTATAGCAAAGATAAAGCATCGCACTTCCGAGGCATGCAATAAGAGCAACACTTGATAGAAAGTGTTTTTTTAGATTAAAGTATAGTTGAGAGCCAATGAGAAATGCTGCTATTACAAATAAAGCAACCCTTTTTGGAGTTTGATAATCTAGATAGATGTTAACTATATAAATTAAAATACCTGTAATTAAACCAATACTGTACGTAACATAAGTAAGTCTGTCTGCGGGACTTAGTTGCTTATATGGAGTTTTAGTAAGAAGAATATTTATATTTAATGATTTGGGGCTCATTTAAAATATGTAAATAATTTTAAGGTTTAGTTAAAGTTGTTTTATGCTCATTATTAGTGGTTTAATGATTGAGTAGTGCAATAACATACTTTTTATCGATAAAAACAAGCGTTTAGTCGGTATTTTAGATAAAAAAGGGAGAATAAAAAAATATTATGTTTTCGGTAGTACAATCTTTGCGCTAATCTAATAACCATTTACCCTTGTGAGGCTTGATTTTAGTGTTGTGAGTAGCTTTTCTTTTTTATTGAGACGAATTCCTGTTTTATTAAATAAAAATCAATAGTATTGTGTGGCTTAAAGCCTAAGTTATCAACAAGTTGTGAACACTATTTGTGTTTTTCATCGGTCAATACGTGTGGTTTATCGATGATTCATTAGGAAATTATAAAAATACGTGTATATTTGTCTTTTCTTGTTAAGACCTCAAATCGCTTAAAAAGGAAAATTTTAATCCATTTTACTAGTTAGACATTTACTTGTCTTAAAAACTTCCCTCGTTTTTAGTTTAGTATTGTTTTAGGTATAACCTAAAATAGTTAATAATCCATTCCCTTCCCTCAATGTATTGCTTTGCGATACAGTTTTAGATATTGATTAAACTTTAACCCTAAATTAAATATTTTATGAAAACCCTTAAAATTACTATTGCCTTAGTTGCTGTTCTATTATTAACTGTCTCTGGCGTTAAATCTGAAACGATGTCAGTAACGGAAAACAATGAAATTAAACAACCTACTAAAATTGACTTGTTAGCGCATACTAAGAAAGGCACAATAAAACCTCCAACTCAAGGTTAAGAGTTGTATATCATAGATTTAATAAAGCCCATAACTAATTAGTTATGGGCTTTATATATTATATTCAATTGAAGCACCAATTGTTTGAAAAAAAAATCTAACTTTGGTAATCTATCAACTCCATATTTCTTTTGAAATTTATATTATTCAATTTCTTCTTCCTTTTTATTATAACACTTACTGGTCAAACAAACCAAGCGTTACTAGATTCTATTAAAAAAAATAGAGAGTTGTCTATTAATTCTTCATTACCTGTTAAGGACAGACTTATGTATTCTAAAAAGGTTAGTGAACTTGCTATTCTCACTAAAAATGATAGTCTAATACTTAGAGCCAATAGGGATTTGAGTTATAGTTACCTAATTAATGGAAATTATGAGTTTTTTAAAAATATTGGGTTAAATAATTTGACTTTAGCTAAAAAACTTAAGGATTCATCTGCAATAGCTTATACTAATAAAAATTTGGGTTGGTATTATTATCAGATAGCTGATGATAATACAACTTCATATAAATATTTGATTAAGGCTTTTGATTATTTTAATAGGAAAAATAAATTAGTCGAAAAAACTGAAATCTTATATAGTATTGCTACAATTCAAGATCTTGAAAAAGACTATTTAGGTAGTGAACAAAATGCTATTGAAGCGCTTAAACTAATTTATAAATTGGATAGTGAAAGTATGAATAGCGATGAGTACCGAGTTCTAATTTTATTAGGAACAGTATCATACAAACTTGAAAACTATGATAAATCCATTGACTATCATAATCAAGCAAAAGAGTTAACAAAGAAGATTAATAATAGTTATAATTTATATTTAGAGGCACAAAATAATTTAGCTCTCCCATATAGGGCGAAGAAAGATTATAAAAAAGCATTAAGTATTTATGAGGAACTCATAACAGATCCTATTCTTAAAAAAGATGATATTGCATTTTATGCTTTAATCCTTAGTAACTATGCGTTTACAAAATTCTTGGAAGGGAATTATAATTATAATGAGTTAGAAACTGACTTTAGGAAGGCACTTCAGATTTCAGATAGTATTGACGATTCATATACTAAACTCGCTACTTCTATTGATTTAGCTAAATTCTATAAAGAAAATAAAAAACTCGATTCATCCTTAGTTTATGCTAAGCAGAGCTATAATATTTCTCGGGATATTCCAATTAATGAGTTGTATTTAGAATCGATGCTTTTATTAGCTGATTTAACAAAAGGGGATGAGAGTAAAGTTTATTTAGAGCAGCATATTAAATTGAGTGATAGTTTATTGAAAAACGAACGTAAAGTCAGAAATAAGTTTGCAAGAATCGAATATGAAACAGACCAACTAGAAGCTGAAAACAAACAAATTTCTAAAGAAAACGTTTATCTTCTATTTATATCCATCGGACTCTTATTTACAGCCATCTTAACCTATTTGTTTATTTCCCAACGCGCAAAAAATAGAAAATTAAAGTTGATACAAGTGCAACAGAAAGCAAATGAAGATATTTATAATTTAATGTTGGGTCAACAAGATAAAGTAGATGAGGCAAGAGCAAAAGAAAAAATAAGAATTTCTAAAGAATTACATGATGGTGTTTTAGGTGGTCTTTTTGGTGTAAGATTAAGTCTAGATAGTATTAATTTTAATGAAGGTAAAGAAGCAATGATGTCACGTGCTAAGTACATCAGTCAGCTGCAAACCATTGAGCAAGAAATTCGAAAGATATCACACGAGTTAAACACCGATTTTGTCTCTGGTTCTGGTTTTATAGATATTGTGTCTGAACTTATTGAGACTCAAACAATAGCATATAAGTTAGAGTATGAGTTCAACTCTTCGGATGATATTAATTGGGATTTTGTAGCGAATAAAACCAAAATTAATATTTACAGAATCATCCAAGAGTCAATGCAAAATATCTACAAGCATGCCAATGCAAATAGTATAAAAATTAGCATTTCTTTAGAAAAAGACTTAATTTGCTTGGATATCATTGATGATGGTGATGGCTTTGATACATCTAAGAGTAAAAAAGGCATCGGGTTAAAAAACATGAAGTCTCGTGTGGATGATTTTGAAGGAGAAATTACTTGGACATCCCTATCTGGTAATGGTACAACAGTGAAAGTTAAAATTCCCTATTTAGATAAAAAGGCATGATCCAATCGCTTAGTTATTTTTAATAAATTAAAATTAGTAAGCGAACAGCATGTTACCACCAAAAACCAAAAAATAAAACTGCATGAATCACATCAACATTTTAATGGTAGATGACCACCCAATTATTATTGAGGGCTATCAAAATGTATTAATGGCAACAAAACAAGAAGATCAAACGCTTCATATTGAAACTGCTAATAATTGTGATGAAGCCGTTATAATGATAGAACGTGCATCAAAAAAATATCCTTATAATGTGTGTTTTTTTGATATTAGCTTACCTGGTTCTGAAGATGGTAAATATGCTTCTGGCGAAGATTTAGCACTGTTAGCTAAAAAATTAATGCCGAGAGCAAAAATTGTGATTCTTACAATGTTTAACGAAACTTATAGAATTCATAATATAATTAAGGAAATAGATCCAGATGGTTTTCTTATTAAGAGTGACTTAACATCAATGGAGTTAGCCGATGGTTTTCAACAAATATTAAAATCACCACCTTATTATAGCTCTACGGTTAATAATTACTTAAAGAAAACAATTTCGAGTGATATATATATAGATGATATTAACCGAAAAATTCTGCATTTACTATCTCAAGGTATTAAAACAAAAAATTTATCTGAATATGTTAGCATTTCAAAAAGTGCTATCGAAAAACGAAAAAAACACTTAAAATTATTGTTTGCTGTAGAGGATGGAAAAGATGAGTCTTTACTAAAAGAAGCTCGAGAAAAGGGCTATTTATAAGTAGTTTTATAGAAATACACGATTTTTTAGGTCTTTTTATAGGCTTGAGTGTACTGTAAAATAAGGAAAGTACGGTTTTACCACATCAAGTCTACGGTTTTACCACAGCAAAAGAATAGTTCACTTACATATATTTACACCATCAACAAGAATTAATTAATCCCTCATTAAGTAATTGTTGAATTAATAGCAAGAAGATTAAACCTAGTTACAGTAATGTAACTAGGTTTTTTATTTTAAATATGCCCAGGCGTTCTAATACCAACTAGTATTATGCTCAGATAGTTTTACAATGAAGAAGCCAAAATAAACTATAGCAACAATAAATTTCATAAAAGTAGAAGCAACAAAACCTATAAACGACCCAAAAGCGGCTTTCAATGCCTTGTCTATATCGTTTCTATGAATCATTTCTCCAATTAATGCACCAATAAAGGGGCCAATAATTATTCCGAAAGGAATAGGAGAGAAGAGTCCAATAAGTAACCCAAATGTTGTGCCAATCATTCCGGCTTTACTGCCACCAAAACGTTTAGTCCCAATTGCAGGTATTATATAGTCTAAGACATAAATAAAAATGGCAAAAACAAGAGTAGCGATTAAAAACGCCTGACTAATCTCTACACCATCTGAAAAATGAAGCACTAAAAGTCCTGCCCAACTGGTGAGTGGTCCGGGTAAAATAGGCAGAAAGCTACCAACAATTCCTAAAACCATTAAAAGTAGTGCTACGAGCACCAAAAAAATTTCCATATTAATAAATTATATTTAATAGGTAAGACGCAATAAGCAGACCAAAGTTACATTTTTGAACTAAAAAATTAGTTGAAACTAAATATTTAGTTATATTTACAGTTTTAAACTAAAAACTTAGTTCTATGAAACAGTTAACAAAAGCAGAAGAGGAAATAATGCAAGCCCTATGGCAATTGCAAATGGCCAATGTTAAATCAATTATAGATATTCTGCCAGAACCAAAGCCAGCATACAATACGGTTTCTACAATTGTAAGGATTTTAGAAAGTAAAGGTTTTGTTGATTACGAAAAACAAGGTAAAGGCCATGTCTATTTTCCAATAGTAGCTAAAGAGTTTTATAGTAATCAGTCCATTAATAAATTGGTTGATAATTACTTTCAAGGGTCTTTTAAAAGCATGGTGTCGTTCTTTGTACAAAAGAATGATGTCGATGTAAAAGACATTGAGATATTAATAGATGAAATTAATAAAAATAAGTAATTATGTTGTATTCTATTCTTCAAATTATAGCGTTTCAGGCTTTGTTTTTAATGGTTTACGATTTGTTTCTTAAACGTGAAACGTTCTTCAATTACAATAGAGCTTATTTAATTGTTACGTCTATTCTGTCATTAATTTTACCCTTTATAAAATTTTCAGAGTTAAAAACTATGACAACTAAAGATGTGGTAATTCATTTGCCAGAAGTATTTATTGGTGCAAAAACACCAACATTTTACGATATTAAAATTGCAGAGCAAGCAGGTATTATTATAGAACAACCACAACAACCAATTTGGCAGGTTGTAGCAATTGTAGGTATTGTAATTGCATCATTAATATTTTTAGTGAAAATTACAAAGTTATATTGGTTAAAATATAAAAACCCAAAGCGTTGGCAAGGGAATGTACTTATTGTGAATTTAATTAAGAGTAGTGCAGCCTTTTCGTTCTTCAACACCATATTTTTAGGTGAACGCATTTCTGAAACTGAAAAACCAACTATTTATGAACACGAGATGGTTCATATTAGAGAATATCACACCGTAGATCTATTGTTTTTTGAACTGCTCAGAATAGTATTTTGGTTTAATCCGTTAGTATACATCTATCAAAATAGAATTAAAGAGTTACACGAATATATTGCAGATGCCAAAGCCATTAAAGAAAGTGGGAAATCGGAATATTACACAAGTCTACTCAACCAAATTTTAGACGTTAATCAGGTCTCTTTTACCAATACTTTTTTCAATAAATCATTAATCAAAAAACGAATCGCCATGTTACAAAAATCGAAATCTAAACAGCTTAATCTCATTAAATATGCCTTGCTGATACCTTTGGTATTTGGGATGTTAATTTATACATCTACAGAAGTTAGAGCGCAGGAAAAAATTAAACAAGAAAAATCAGTTGAGCAAGAGTTGACGGAAGAAGAGCTTATAAAAAAGTATTACATGGAAATACTTGAAATGGAGAAAAATGGAGATGATTTTTTTGAAATTTCTAAATATGCTGGAATAGGTGATAATCAATCGGAAAGGTATATTCCTTCCAAAACAGAATATTTAAAGTTTAAAGCCTATATGCAATATATTTCTGATGGAATTATTAAAAGAAAATCTGAAGAAGGCACATTGACACAACTGGATGTAGATAGAGCTAAAGGCTTGCGAATGGATAAATTTAAAAGTTATGAAGAGTTTAGAGCTTTTAAAAACACCAAAGAGGAAAAGGAACGATGGGAATTAGATACACAAGATGGTGTTTTAAAACTATTTGTAGAAGATTTGGGAAGTTTGACAGTTGATGAAGAAAAGCGCTTTAATGCTTTATTAAAACAGCTAGAGAAGGATGATTTTTTTACCAAAATAGTAGTTACTGATGGGTTGTCTTTATCTATGACAGAATCTTTTATTTCTAAAGATGGTGTTGAAATTATTAAAGAAGACGTAGAAACAATAGAAGTTCCATTTGCAGTAGTAGATGAAACACCTACCACTTTTGATTGTAAAGATTTAGAAAGTAACGAAGCTCGAAAAAATTGCATGAATGCATTTGTCAATAAACACATTGGTAAAAATTTTAATACTAGTGTTGCAGATAGTTTATCTCCAGGGAAAAAACGCGTTTTTGTACAGTTTAAAATTGATAAAAAAGGTAACGTTACCAATATACTTGCTAGAGGTCCAAGTGAGGCATTAGAGGTGGAAGCAAAACGCGTAGTTGCTACTTTACCACAATTTATTCCTGGGAAACAAAAAGGAAAGACGGTTGTGGTACCATTTTCAATTCCTATTGTTTTTGAAGTAAAAGGCGACAATAACACACAAGAAAGGATATCATATAAAGAACTCGTTGCGCAGCGTGATCGTATTTTAAAGAATTCTAGTGAGGAAAATCCAGTGGTTGTGCAGTTAAATAAGCAGATAGATGCTTTAAAAGATAAAGAAACAAAAATCATTGATATTCCATTTAACAAGGTAGAAGTTCCGCCAGTTTATCCAGATTGTAATTCGGTATCGGATGGTGCGGAACAAAGAGAGTGCACAGTTAATGCCATCAATAAATTTATTGTAAGAAATTTTAATATGAATTCTGATAGTTTTAGAAATCTTCCAGCTGGTAAAAAACGAATTTATGCACATTTTACAATAGATAAATTAGGCAATGTTACAAGTGTTAAAACAAAAAGTAAATTTCCTGTATTAGATGAAGAAGCTAAAAGAGTGGTGGAATTACTACCGCAATTTACACCTGCTAAGAGCAAAGGTGAAGCTGTAGATGTTGGTTATTCTTTGCCAATTGTAATCGAAATTGTAGATAATAAAAAGAACTAATTATAGTTGTTTATGAAATATTTGTTGTGCTGGTTTTATTTCATTTTTAGTTTTGATGTATCTGCTCAGGATCTTAAACAAAAAGCAGATGATTACTATGCTAATGGTAAGTTTACTAAAGCTATTGAAACCTATAAGTCAGTTAAAAACTTAGATGATGTTTACGATGACATCGCTAAAAGTTATATGGCTATTGGTAATTATGATAAAGCCTTAACGTTTTATGAACTCGCCAAAACGGCAAATGAAGATAATCTTTTAGTGCAATATGAATATGCTAAACTTTTAACTAGAACCAAAAAATATGAGAAGGCAAATCAGTTATTTTCAAGTCTCATTGAGTTAGATAGTTTAAATCCCAATTATTATTATCAGTTGGGATTGGTTTTAGAAAAACAGAAGGATACGTTAGCAATATTACAGTTTAATAAAACCTATAGTTTAGATAAGACACATCAAAAAGCAATTTTTAAAATAGCGAAGCAGCAATTAATAAAACGAAACTTTTTAGATGCACATCGCATTATAGATACAGGCTTAGAAAGTTATGAGAATAATGTAGAGCTCATCAGTTTAAAAGCCCAGACCTATTATCATCAAGAGTTTTATACGCATGCTATTGTTTGGTTTAAAAAATTACTTGCGCTTGGAGAGAAATCGGAGTTTATACACGAAAAAATAAGTCTAAGCTACGCTCAAAATTCAGATTATGAGGATGCTATTTATCACAGAAAGCAAGCATTAAATTATAATCCTTATGATGCCAATGCCATGTATGTTATAGGAACTTATTATGTGAGTTTAAATAATTTTGAAAAAGCGGAGGATTATGTTAAACAAGCATTATTTATACAGGACCAATCACTTTCAGAAGAATATCAATATTTAGGTACAATTTTAAATCGACAAAAAAAATATGAAGATGCTATTAAAGCTTTCAAAAAATCGTTGAAAGAAGACCCAACTAATATGATGTCTGAGTTCTTTTTATTGAGAACAAAAGATGAATATTATGGTGATTTAGACAGTAAAATTACGTTGTATGAGCAGTTTATTGAAAAGCATGAGAAAAGCTATTTTATAACCTTTGCACAAAAACGATTGAAAGAATTAAAGGAGGAAAAATTCTTAGAAAAAAAATAATAGGTCATTGGCTAAATCCGATAGGCTTAGCTGTCTAAGTTATTGATTCTAAAAGCGAAGCGTTCTATCTTCTTTTTCAATAAATATTCGTACTTTTCGCTTTCAGAATTCTATAAATGAACCGAATTGTTTGTCTTTTAATCTTGCTTTTTGCAACATCTTGCAATTATTTTGAAAAGAAGAAAGTCACTCCTGAAGATTTACTTGAGGAAGAGCTACAGACTTTTAATTGGAATGAAGTAGATACCTATCCTACCTTTACAAGTTGCGAAACCTTAACGGCAAAAGAAGAAAGTAAAGCTTGTTTTCAAAACACATTAATTACAAATGTTAATGCGTACTTAGCTCAACAAAAAATTATTGTAACCAATGATGTTTTCGATACAATAAAGTTGAGTATTATTATTGATAAGCAAGGACTGTTAACAGTAGAGTCAATGAAGATTCATCCAGAAACCATCAAAGAAATTCCTGAAATAGATAGTCTTTTGCGTCAGAGCTTAAAGAGTGTTCCTAAAATATTTCCTGCTATAAAAAGAGGGCAACAAGTCACTACAGCTTTTGAGTTGCCAGTAATTGTTCAAATTAATTAAATAGTTTTACAATTTGTTTTTGTGTATTGATCTGTAATGCGTGTCATATTTTCTAAAACCGGAAAGCAAACTTTTGCATTAAGCGTAACACTTCAACATATAACCAAATAAGCGTTGCTAAAAGTCCCCAAGTTGCAATCCATTCCTTGTATTTTGGAGCTCTGTTTTTATAACGTTCAATATAATCAAAGTCTAATAACAAGGCAAAAGAAGCCACAACTGCGGCTAAAACATTAAAGGCAATGGCAAACCAAGAGTTTCCCCAAATGTAATTTTTGATACCGAAAAAACTCAAAATCCAAGATATGAGATAAACGACCATAATACTTACGGTTGCAGTGATGACGACACTTCGTAATTTTTTTGTTACTACAATAATTCGAAATTGATATAAGAACAACATTACAAAAAAGGTAACGATGGTAACGCCAATGGCTTGGTAAGGCAACTCCGGATAATGACGATGTGCATACGCCGAAAAGCCACCTAAAAAGAAGCCTTTTGCAATCATATAAAGTGGTACTAAAAAAGTAGACCAATGCTGTCTAATAGAAATCAATATGCTTACAACTGCAGCAGCTAACATACCACCTAAAGTAAACCATTGCATGGATATGCCTGTTTCACTTAGTTTCCATAAATAAGAAGTGATGGTTGCAATGATAATAATTCCAAAAAGAGATTTAAAAAAAATGCCAGTTACGGTCATTTTTTTTGAACTCGATTTTCTGTCATCCCAGAAATAACCATTAAAAACGGGATTAGAAGTTTTGAAATTTCGTAAGGACATTAAAAGAATTTAGAAGTTGTGTTGCAACAATATATGGCACGTGTTATAAATTAAACTTGTAGCCAACAGAGAAATCAGTTGAAAAATTACCTTGATTATCTATAAACAAAGCAAATAATTCGCCGTAAACTAGAGTAATATAACCATTTTTTCCAATTTTTATGTCAGTACCAATTCCAAAAATAAAAGGTGCATCAAACGATGTGCCTTTTTTGTGAAATTTTTCTCCGTTAGAATCTTCAAAATTTGAGGCAGAAATATTTACAGCTGCTAGTTTTACCTGACCGTAAATAGAAAAGGACGATTTATTAATAATTCTATAACGATAACCTAAAGCAATTTCATTAGTAGTGTAATTAAAATCTTCGGCATCAAATGTATGTCTACCTTGTAAAAATCCAGAATGACGAGGTAAGGAGTCAGCTTCAAAAATTTCAATTTCGCCACCAATAAGAAGTACTTTTAAATTTTCCGGATTTTCTACAAATGGACTGTTTGTTAAACCACCAAATAGACCCAAACGAAATCCGACTTTAGATTTTTTTATGGCACTTGCGTAACCTCTGTTGTTAGATATATTGTAAGCATCAACATAAGATTTTAGGTCGTATAATCTAAATTTTAAAGATTCCGTTGCCTTTCCATTAGTCAATTCTTTTAGTGTAGTTTTATACTCTTCAAGGTAGTTTTTATTTTCATCTCTAGAGTTTTTTAGTTCTGTAATGGTGTTATTATTAGACTTCACAAAATATCTAAATTCACCTTCATTAACGGTCCAAAGTAAATCTAATTCACCTTCAACTTCAGTTGTAAGTTCAAGTTTTTCTCCGTTAATAGTATAGTTCTCTTGACTGTAATTAATCTGAAATGCTAAACACAGTAAAATAAATAAGTATAAATTTTTCATGCAACGTTAGGATTTGGTTACAGTAAAACTATTATAAATATTTAGTATTACGTTATTTCTTCGATGTTCTACCTTTCCAACGGTATGATTTAAAGAAAGATAGGATGAAAACACCAATATTAAAGGCAGGATAAAGGAAACTCGATATGATAAAGGAAAGCAGATAAGTTTCCTGTTTAAAGAATCGAGAAGCTTTAAAAAGTAGTAAGAAATCGATACAAAACTTTATAATGAATAAAGCAATAGCGATTTTAACAGCAATCAGATTCAATATAATTGCAGGAATAAATGCCACACAAACAAAGTTGCCAAGTATAACAACTAAGCCAATAAATTTTGTGAACCAATTATTTAATTGACTTGTTTTTGAAGCCCAACGTATGCGTTGATGAATAAGTGATTTAAAATTTTCCGCAGGATTGGTGGTTACAATAACTTGTTTAGATTTTAAATAACGAACTTTTGATGCATCCTTTTTTAAGAATTTATCAAGTAGAAAAACATCGTCACCGCTTGCAATAGTGTCGTTACCTTTAAAACCATCTAGGGCATTAAATTCTGATTTTAGATAAGCGAAATTTGCGCCATTGCATAGTATTGGTTTTTTAATACCAAAACTACCAATAGTTGCACCTTGTAAGCTCAAAAAATCTAAAGTTTGAAATCTGTTAAAAAATGAAGTTTTACCATGATAAGTAACAGGAGCAACAATACAGTTGGTTGAACTGATTTGTATTTGTTCGTCAAAACAATCTAGCCAATATTTTGGTGAAATGCAATCTGCGTCAGTTGTCACAATCCAATTATATTTAGACACTTTTATAGCTGAAGTAATCGCATCTTTTTTTGGTGAATCTGAAATTCTTTGATTGTCAATAATCTTAATGTTTTTATTTCTAGTGAATCTCTTTTTTAAAGCTATAGAATTTAGAGTGTTTTCTATTACTGCAACCGAATCGTCGTTAGAGTCATCATTTACTAAAATCACTTCAAATAGGGATTTAGGATAATTCAACTTAGCCATAGCGTTTAATAACTTCGGAAGATTGCCTGCCTCGTTTCTGAATGGAATAATCACAGAAAATTTAGTCTTAGCTGGTAAATCTTGAAGCTTAAATTCTTCTACTTTGTCAAATCCGTAAACCAATAAGCCTATAACTAATAAGTAAATAAGAATGAAACAAATAATGATTACTGTTAGCATTGCGTAATTGGTTTAGGAAGTTTAAAATTAAGGACAAAATAACTACCAATAAGACTTGGGATTACAAAATTGAGTAACCACATTAACGTTGTAATAGATAAAATGGTTAATTCATCTACGCCAAGAAACCCAAATAAGTATACAGCAATACTACCTTTTACAACCACGTCAAAAATGGCAATGGTTGGGATTATTGAAGCCAATAAATACATACTTGTAATAACCACCATGGCATTGCTGTAATTGATATCCACTCCAAAAATTTTTAAGAGATAATAAAATTGAAATGAAAAAATAGCATAGCGAATAAGAGACAATAATATAGTGATACAATGCGTTTTTAAAGGAATCGATTTTATAAAATTAAGGATAGCAGAAATTGAAAACCCTTTTATTTTATATCGTTTTTGTTTCATGCCAAATAGTACAAACAGGCCAATGATTAAAATAACCAATGCAATTCGTGATAGTTTGTAATAATTGATTTCAATGCTATAACGTTTTGTAAATAGAATAAAACCAATACAACCAAGAAGTGTGGTAATTGCCATTTGAGCAAAATTACCAAGTAGGTTAAGCATTACAATTTTGGGTCTCAATGACTTTATGTAATACATCGCTTTTGCGCCATAATCACCAATTCGGTTTGGTGTAATTAAGGAAGTTGTGAGTGCAGCTAAACTTTGGGTTAAAGCAGATTTAATGGAAATAGGTTTAATTATTTTAACTAATTGTAGCCATTTTAAAATTTCGAAAAACCAATTAAAAAGGCTTAAAAAGACTAAAAAAAGAATAGTTTTTACTGAAAAATTGCTGTTTTTCTTTAAAAATGAAACAAAATCGATAAATTTTAAATTTTCGTTTTCAATAATTTTAGAATAAATAAAATAAAATGCACCAACTACAATGCTCAACTTAATAAGTACAAAGAAGAATTGTTTAGTTTTGTAATGCATATTAACGGTCATACTGCAAATAAAATCAAAAACTTAGAGATGAGATACAATTTTAAACAATACCTTTTCTTTTTTATCATCGTTTTTATAACGTTTAATAGTGAGGCGCAATTAAGAGATACTGCAAAGTGGAAAGCACTTTTTGCGGTTGGTGTTAATTACCCAACAACAGATGGATTTGTAACAGGTTCTTATGCGCAATCTGTAAATTTTCCGACGATAAATCTAGGGATTCAACACATGTTTAAAACACAATATGGCGTAAAATTAGATTTCGGATTTAATCGTTTTAAAAACCATAAAGACACACCAGAATTTAAAATTAATTATTCTAGAATCAACGCACAATTTGTGTTTGATCCATCTAATTATATTGGTTTTTTGCCAACACGATTTCGTACTGTATTACACGCAGGACCAGGAATTACTTTCGCTAAACCCTTAGGCACTTTAAGAGATAATAAACAAACGTTTTTAAATCTACTTGCTGGCTTAGAAGTTCATTATGCTATTAACGAAAAAGTATCTGTTTTTACAGATGTTGCTTATATATATGGTGTAACGTCTTTAGATAATTATAATCCTGCTCTAACAGGTTTAGGCGCTTTTAATGGTAGTGTTTTTAACCTTACCTTTGGTTTGGCAGTTTCACTAAGCGGTTGTCAATTTTGCGATTAACCAATAGTATACATGAGTAAGGAAAAAATTATTTTAGGTATTGATCCAGGAACAACGATTATGGGCTTTGGACTCATAAAAGTTGTGGGTAAAAAGATGGAGTTTTTGCAGCTCAATGAGCTTATGCTAAAAAAATACGATGATCATTATTTAAAACTGAAACTGATTTTTGAGCGTACTGTAGAGCTTATTGATACTTATCATCCAGATGAAATTGCGATTGAAGCACCATTTTTTGGGAAAAACGTACAAAGTATGCTTAAGTTAGGAAGAGCGCAAGGTGTTGCGATGGCAGCAGGTTTGTCTCGCGAAGTTCCTATTACAGAATATGCACCTAAAAAAATTAAAATGGCAATTACCGGAAACGGAAATGCCAGCAAGGAGCAAGTCGCTAAAATGTTACAAAGCATGTTAGGTCTTAAAACAATTCCTAAAAATCTAGATTCTATGGATGGATTAGCAGCTGCAGTTTGTCATTTTTATAATGAAGGCAGAGTTGAAGTTGGGAAAAGTTATTCTGGTTGGGCAGCTTTTGTGAAGCAGAATGAAGGACGTGTAAAGAAGTAGACCGTTTGCAGTCACAATATTCAGTAAAAAACAATACATGAAATATATCTTACTAGTTTTTGTTTTTTTTCAATCCTTTATAGTTTTTAGTCAAGGACAAGTTGAAGCCAATGATATTGCGCACCAAAATTGGTATCAATCTCAAAAGATTAAAGATTCGCTAGTCGTAGAATTAATTAAGATTAACCAAAACGATTCTACATTTATTTCAACTTTTAAAGTATCAGAGAAACTCTGGGAAAGTTTTGTGGAAGAACAGTTTAAACTAAAATTCCCAGCGTATGAATCTTGGGAAACAAGACGAGAAATTTATGGAAGTCAGTTTGATATGCTGAATTATCAGTTTATGAAATTGTATTGCGATTTAAGAATTGCTACTTTATATGATTTGTTTGAAGAACAATAAATATCAAATTGAATATTAAAAACTAAATGGCAGGCATTTACATACATATACCATTCTGCAAGCAGGCATGTCATTATTGCGATTTTCATTTTTCAACCTCTTTGAAGAAAAAGGATGAACTTGTTAATGCATTAACCAAAGAGTTAGGACTTAGAAAAGAAGAGTTTAAAAACACAACAGTAGAAACCATCTATTTTGGAGGAGGAACTCCAAGTTTATTAACTAATGATGAGTTGCAATTTATTATAGATGCGGTTTATAAATATTATCAAGTCTCTGAAGACCCAGAAATTACACTAGAAGCCAATCCTGATGATTTATCTAAAGATAGAATTGTCAAATTATCAAAAAGTAGAATCAATCGCTTATCTATTGGTATTCAATCTTTTTTTGAAGATGATTTAAAACTTATGAATCGTGCACACAATGCAAATGAAGCAAAAGCGTGTTTAGAAGAAGCCACAAAGCATTTTAACAATATTTCATTAGACTTAATTTATGGTATTCCAGGTGCTTCAAATGAGCAATGGTTAAAGAATATTGAAATGGCTCTGAGTTTTAACGTGCCTCATATTTCTAGTTATGCCTTAACGGTTGAACCCAAAACAGCTTTGGCATCATTCATAAAAAAAGGAGAGATAGACAACGTTAATGATGAGCAAGCACATGAACAATTTCATTTGCTGAAGGATAAACTTGAAGCTTCAGCCTTTGTTCATTATGAGCTGTCTAACTTCGGAAAAGATGGTTATTTTAGTAAAAATAATTCTGCTTATTGGCAAGGGAAATCTTATTTAGGCATTGGGCCTTCAGCACATTCTTTTAACGGAAAACAACGTGGCTGGAATGTAAAGAATAATTCAAAATACATTAAATCTATTGAACGAAATGAATTGCCAATAGAGATTGAAACCTTAACAGAAACTGATCAATACAACGAATATGTAATGACAGGTTTGCGCACCATTTGGGGAGTTTCTATTAAAAAAGTAGAAAATGACTTTGGTTTAGACTATAAAGATTACTTAATTGAACAAGCAGAAGTTTTTATAAATCAACAATTATTGTATATTGATAAAGCGCATTTACGTGTCACAAAAAAAGGACAATTTTTATGTGATGGTATTGCGAGCGAACTTTTTAAAATTAATTAAATTTGATAGCAACCATACAATACAATTCAAGAAAATTAAAAATAGATTTATTGCAACCATTAGATATTTCAATGCCTATTAAAGGCGACTCATCTAATGTAAATGCATGGTATATTGGTCCTCCTAAAATTGAGCCAGAAGTTATAGATGGTGAAATAGTCAGTGTAGCGAATGGAGCAGTAGTGAATTTTAATACTATTAGCTTTAATCCACATTCGCATGGTACACACACGGAAACTGTTGGCCATATTACAGAAAAAGTCTATTCTATAAATAAGCATTTAACTCAGTTTTTCTTTTTAGCAGAAGTGATTACCGTAGCACCAGAAAAGTTAGGTGATGATTATGTCATTTCTAAAAAACAATTACAATTTGCTTTAGGAAATAAAAAGCGAGAAGCTGTTGTGATTAGAACCATGCCAAATACAAGAGAGAAATTGTCTAAACAATACTCTAACACTAATCCTACTTATTTATTAGAAGAGGCAGCAGAATTTTTAAAAGCAAAAGGAGTAAAGCACTTATTAATAGATTTGCCGAGTGTAGATAAAGAGCAAGATGGAGGCGAATTATTAGCGCATAATGCCTTTTGGAATACTAAAGGTAAATTACGTTTAGACGCTACAATTACCGAGTTTATCTATGTGTCTAATAAATTTGAAGACGGTTGTTATATGCTTAATCTTCAAATTGCACCATTTGAAAATGACGCGAGTCCTAGTAAACCTATTTTATATAAAATTCTGAATTAATAAAGGCATGAAAACTCTTTTAAAGCTTGAAGAACTAATGATGTTTGCTCTAGGTGTTTACCTTTTTAGTTTATTAAGGTTAAGTTGGTGGTGGTTTTTTGGCTTACTACTATTGCCAGATGTTGGTGCGCTAGGTTACTTAGTAAATGCTAAAATAGGAGGAATAGCGTATAATTTTTTTCATCATAAAGGCATAGCAATACTTGTGTATTTTCTTGGCATATATTTTGAAATAGAACTGTTAAAACTAACAGGTGTTATTTTGTTTTCTCATGCTTCTATCGATAGAGTTTTTGGTTATGGATTTAAGTATTTAGATAATTTTAAAAATACACACTTAGAGAAATTGGGAAATTAAATATTTCACTATTTTGGTTAATAATTTATCTAACTAATAGTTAAGATGTGACAATAAAAAGAGCGCAGTGTCACAATATATAAGTAGAATAAAATAATTTAAATGGAAACCTTTTTTATAATCATCATTAGTATCCTTGTCACTTTAGGTATTGTAACTATTTATAAGCAGTGGAAGACTAAAAAAGTAACTAACGAACAATCTATTTTAATATTGGATAAAATAAAACGTGTCTGTAAATTTGTAACCGTAGAAGGTGATTTCGCTGAAATTTATCATTACGAAGACGTTAAAGAGAAATTTTTAAAACTTATTTCTAGTCGAAAAAAAGCATTAGTGATTATTAATGCTAAAGCACATGTAGGTTTTGATTTGGGGAAAGTGCAAATGGTTTCAAACCCAAAAACAAAAACCGTTAATTTAACACATTTTCCGCAACCAGAAGTGTTGTCTATAGAAAGTGATATCAATTATTACGATAAGCAAGATGGTATGTTTAATAAATTTGAAGCTTCAGATTTAACAGAGCTCCATAGTAAGGCAAAGGCACATATTATGGATAAAATTCCGGAAAGTGGTTTGTATATTATTGCAAAACAAGAAGCTTTAGAGGCTATTCATCTTATAGAGAATTTAGTAGAAACTATAGGTTGGAAATTAGATTACACAGCTTTAAAAATTGAAGCGTCTGAAGTTAAAAAAATTGAAGAGTGATAGAAATATCAACAGACAAAAGTAAACTTCAAGTTGAGGTAATTCACCAATTTTTAACCGAAACTTATTGGGCAAAAGGAAGAACCTTAGATGATGTTAAAATCTCTATTGAAAACGGTTTGTGTTTCGGCGTTTATATAGAAAACAAGCAAATAGGATTTGCTAGAATTGTAACGGATTATGTAATCTTCGCTTATGTTATGGATGTTTTTATTCTTCCTGAATATCGAAAAAAAGGATATTCAAAACAATTAATGGGAGCAATCAATCTAGAACCGCTATTACAAAAGTGTAAAGTCTGGATGCTAAAAACATCAGACGCACATAATTTATACAAACAGTTTGGTTATACAGAGCTTAAAAAGCCTGAGAAGTTAATGGAACGCCTTTTATAATGAACATAGAACAATACAGAGATTATTGCCTCAGTAAAAAAGCAGTGACCGAACATTTTCCGTTTGATGATGATACACTCGTATTTAAAGTTCTAGGTAAAATGTTTGCCCTATCTTCTCTAAAACGATGGGAAAACGGAGAAGGTTTTATAAACTTAAAGTGTGATCCAGACTACGCACAAGAGCTAAGATCCAAATACGATAGTATTAAACCAGGATATCATATGCACAAAAGATTATGGAATAGTGTATATATTCAAACAGGAGAACTCTCTCCAAAACTTATAATGGAATTAATAGACCACTCCTATAATTTGGTGGTAAATGGTTTGCCTAAGAAGTTGAGGGATAGCATTTAATGGTGGTTTTAAAATAGTCTTAATTTTTAATTAAAGAAGCTTTGTCTCCATTCGTCGCCTCAAAAAGTTGACTCACCGAAAAAGAAAAATTTCACTCATAAGAACATTTAGTTTTGTGGTATAATTAATTCATATAACCTCAAACTATGACTACTTTACTTATTTATGGAACACTTTTTTTAGGACATTTATGCGTTTACTTTTATTTTAGAAACAGCTTTAAAAGTTATTTAAATCCTTCAGAAAGAAACACAGAAAAACAAGCACAACTAGAATCTAATAATAATTTTAGTTCTCAAAACTTAAAAAACAATGCTGTAGATAACAAGCTCGTTTTGTTAAATAAAAGTCTTAGACAATTAGAATTTATTTCAGAATTTGAAATGTACTTAGAAGAAAAAACACTTGAAAATTGTTCGTTAGAATTTCTTCAAGAGTTTAGCCGAATAAAAATTGAAGCCCAATTGTCTACCCTTAAAACTACTAATATGTTAAACAGTCAGGTGAAACTTGCTGCATAAGGTTTATTTTGTATCGTTTTCCATTCGTCGACACCAATCTACCATCCGTCGACAGATAGCAACATCTAACCGAATTATAAAAATGACCATGCGAAATTGAGTTAATTTGGCTAAATAAATAAAATTAAGCTATTAATGAAAACCCTTAATATTTTACTGATAGAAGATGATATGATTGAAGTGATGAAGCTCAATAGAGCAACGAATTCACTTCAATTAAATCATAAAATCACAGAGGCAAATAATGGAGAAGATGCTCTAAAAATTTTAGAACAAAAAGACAATCTTCCAGACATTATTTTGTTAGATTTAAATATGCCTAAAATTAACGGAATTGAGTTTTTAAAAATATTAAAATCCGATGATAGGCTTAAGTATATACCAACAATCATCTTAACGACATCTAATAATCAACGCGATTTATTAGAATGCTATAAAGTTGGCGTTGCTGGTTATATCTTAAAACCCTTAAAATATGAAGAATATGTTTCCAAAATCGAAAAATTATTGTCATATTGGAGCATTAATGAATTAATTACAGTTTAAAAATGAAAGGAATTGTTTTTACAGAGTTTTTAGAACTCGTTGAAGATAAATTTGGTTTAGAAATGGTTGATAGAATCATTTCTAGTTCAGAGTTAGCATCCGAAGGTATTTATACTTCTGTTGGTACTTATAGCTTTTCTGAAATGCTACAATTGCTTCAGCACTTAAGTGAAAACACAGGCATTTCTATTGATAATTTATTGTTAGTATATGCTGAACATTTTTTTAGTGTTATAGAAAAGAGTTACCCAGGGCTTTTAGCAACTTACAAGGATCCTATTGAAATGATTTCGTCAATTGAAAATCATATTCACGTAGAGGTTAGAAAAATCTATCCAGATGCAGAATTGCCAACATTTGAGGTGATTGAAAAAACCAAAGATCATCTCGTAATGGATTACACATCTAGCAGAGCAATGCATCACTTTGGACTTGGATTAATGAATAAAACATTTGAACATTTTAATTCTACAGCAACTATAGAATTAGAAAAAATAAAAGAGGACGGTACTCAGGTAAGATTCGTAATTAACAGGAATTAATGAGTCAAGAACAAGTTGAAATATTACAACGTGCTCTAAAAAGAGAAAAAAATGCCAGAAAGGCAGCAGAAAAAATTCTTGAAGAAAAATCAAGAGAACTCTACTTCACTTCTCAAAAACTTGAAAATTTATTAGACGCAAAATCATCAGAGTTACAAGGTGTTTTTGAAAACATTGTAGACGCTTATGTCGTAATGGATCTTAACGGAAAGATTTTGAAGTTTAATGAAGCTGCTACAAAATTGTTTGGTTATGATATTGATAAAGAAGAGGTCAAAATAGCAAAACTTATTTATAAAGATGATTTTCAATATGCAGTAGAATGTTTCAATAATTTGCAAACTACAGGCTTTTTTAAGGATTATGAAACGAGAGTTTATACAAAATCTAAAGAAGTAAAATGGGTACATGTCAATGGTAGTGTTGTCTTTGATAAGAACAATAAACCAATTGCAGCGCAAGGTATTGTTAGAGATATTACAGAAGAAAGAGCATCAGCAGAAAGATTAATAGAATCAGAAAACAGACTCTCTACATTAATCTTAAATTTAGATAGTGGTATTGTTTTAGAGGATGAAAACAGAAATATTGTTTTAACAAATAATAAGTTTTGTGAACTTTTTAAAATTAATGCTGAACCTACAGATTTGCATGGTAAGGATTGTGTAACATCATCAGAACAGAATAAAGTTTTATTTAAAGACCCAGAAGGGTTCTTAAACAGAATGAATGAAATTGATGTCGCAAAAGAATTAGTCATTGGTGATGAACTTGAAATGATCGATGGTACAATTCTAGAGCGTAATTACATGCCTATTACTATTGGAGAAAAGTCTAAAGGGTTTTTATGGACCTTTACAGATGTTACTTTAAAACGTACGTATCGCAAAAGCTTAGAGGTTCAAAAACAAAAATATTACAGTATTATTGCCAACATGCATTTAGGTTTGGTTGAGGTAAATACGGATGACGAAATCTTAATGATTAACCAGAGTTTCTCAGAAATGTCGGGTTATACAGAAGAAGAATTATTGGGTAAACGTGGTGGAGAAATTTTTCCAGTAGAAGGTGGTTCTGAAATTATTTCTATTGAAAATGAGAAGCGACAAAAAGGCGAGTCAAATTCATATGAGATTAAAGTAAATACCAAGCAAGGTGATATTAAATATTGGCTTATCAGTGGTGCACCAAACTATGATATTAATGGAAATGTTGTTGGATCTATTGGAGTACATTTAGATATTACTGAATTAAAAGCCTTAGAACTTCAAAAAGAAAAATTACTTCTAAAATTAGAGAAAAGTAATGATGAACTGCAAGAATATGCGCATATTGTTTCTCACGATTTAAAATCACCATTACGCAGTATAGATGCCCTAGTCAGCTGGTTAAAAGAAGATAATAAAGGAACATTAGACGAGACAAGCCTAAAAAACTTTGAACTTATAGAAGCTACTCTAGAAAAAATGGAGCAGCTCATATCTGACGTGTTAGAATACTCAAGTGTGGGAACCGATACCAATATAAAAGCAGAGGTAGACCTAAATAAAATGTTTAGTGATCTTACAACCATTCTTTATATTCCTAAGCACATTACAGTTAAAGCATTAAATCAATTACCTGTTATTACTGGTGATACAACTAAATTGCAGCAGTTGTTTCAGAATTTAATTAGTAATGCTGTAAAGTTTATTGACAAAGAAGTTGGCTTAGTTGTCATTGATTTTGAAGATTTAAAAAGTCATTATAAATTCTCAATAAAAGATAATGGAATAGGTATAGATAAGCAGTTCCATGATAAAATATTTAAAATATTTCACGCTTTAAATAAAAGCAAAGATTCCACAGGCATCGGATTATCGATAGTTAAAAAGATTGTCGATTTACACGAAGGTCAAATTTGGTTAGAAAGTCAACCAAAAGTTGGTACAACATTCTATTTTACCCTTAAAAAATAATAATGAAAACAGTACAATTAGTTAAGCACCAAAATAAAGATTGGGCTTTTGTTGGTGAAAATCAAAAGTTAACACAGCCCTTAGTTTTAGTTTTTGGAAATCGACTTTTATTAGAATCTCCTTCCATTTACAATGAAATTAAAGAACTCTTTCCAGATGGTCATATTGTTTTTGGGTCTGCTTGTGCAGAAATATCTTCGAGAACGGTGAATGAAAATAGCATTACTATAACGGCTATGGAATTTGAGAAAAGTGAATATGTAATTAAAACGAGTAATGTTTTAAATACCGATTTAGATAGTTTTAAAACAGGAAATGATCTTATTAAACAATTTCCAGAAGAAGGCTTAAAATATGTATTTGTAGTCTCAGAAGGTAGCTTTATCAATGGTAGTCAGCTTACTCAAGGTATGAGTACGTTTAATAACGGAAATCTGTTAATCACAGGTGGTTTATGTGGAGATGATACACGTTTTGAGAAAACATTGGCATCTTATAACGAAAACCCAAAAGAAGGAGAAATAGTGGCTATTGGTTTTTATGGAGAATCTTTAGAAATTACATTTTCAATACATGGTGGCTGGACGCCTTTTGGTCCAGAGCGTACCGTAACAAAATCTGAGGGAAACACACTCTATGAGTTAGATGGTTTACCTGCGTTAGATCTATATAAAAACTATTTAGGAGATAAAGCCAAGGATTTACCAGGAGCAGCATTATTGTATCCTTTAAATGTAAAATCTGAAGAAGAAGAGCAATCCATAGTGCGATCAATTCTAAACATAAACGAAGAGGATCACTCCGTTATTTTAGCAGGTGATATTGAACAAAATTCTAAAGTGCAATTGATGATGACAAATGTTGACAACATTGCCAACGCATCAGAACGAGCAGCAAAACAAGCCTTAGAGTTTAGAAAGAATAAGCCGGAAGTTGCATTGTTAATTAGTTGTATTGGTAGAAAATTAGTGCTAGATCAGCGTGTAGAAGAAGAGATTGATGAGGTTATAGAAATTCTTGGAGAAGGTACAACAGTGAGTGGGTTTTATTCCTATGGAGAAATAGCACCATTCCATGGAGAGATGGCTTGTCAGCTGCACAACCAAACAATGACGATAACATTAATCAGTGAATAATGAATTCATTACTTAAACGTCAGTTACGTAAGTATTTAAGTGAAGAATTAAGATCCAGTGAAGAATTAAAAACGTTTCTTTCTGCTGTAGATAGCTCGTACAATAATTTTGATGAGCAATCCGCAATGATTCAAAGAGCTATGTCAATTAGCTCAGATGAATTATATAGTGCTAATCGAAAATTACAAGAGGAAGCAAAAGAGCAAAAGGAATTAATTGATAAATTAAAAGACGTCATCAATACACTTAAGTTTTACAACCTTAAAGAGGAAGATAAAGCTGATGCGGTGGAATTAAAAAGTACAGATTTAGTTGATTTTATTGATAATCAAACCAAGGAGATTATTGAAATGAATAAGCAAAAAGAATCGCTTTTAAACGAATTGGCATATCAAAACCAGGAGCTTAGCGATTATGCACACATGGTTTCTCACGATTTAAAATCACCACTTAGAAGTATAGATACATTAACAGCTTGGCTAAAGGAAGACTATAAAGACGCTTTTGACGCTAATGGCGAAAAAACATTAAGCCTCATAAGAACTAATGTAGAGAAAATGGATACCTTAATTAATGGTATTTTAGAGTATTCTACAATTGGTAAAAATCAAATAGAAGTTTATGATGTAGATTTAAATAATCTGATTACTAATGTTGTGAGTATTTTACAAGTACCCAAAACTATTAGTATTATTAAAACTCATTTACCTACAATTAGAGGTGATAAATACAGGTTACAACAATTGTTTCAAAATCTAATAGGCAATGCTATTGCTTATAATGATAAGGAAAATGGTACAATAGAAATAGGATTTACAGATAAGAATCATTTTTGGGAATTCTATGTTAAAGATAATGGTATTGGAATCCAGGAAGTTTACTTCGATAAAATTTTTAAAACTTTTGAAAAGTTAGAAAATAATGGAGAATCAACAGGTATTGGTCTTTCAATAGTAAAAAAGATTGTTGATTTGTATGGAGGCAAAATTTGGTTAACTTCAAAGCAAAATGAAGGTACAACATTTTATTTTACATTAAAAAAACAACCCAATGGAACAACCTAATTTATCTTATATTAATAGCATGTCTGGTGGAGACAAAGCTTTTGAACAAAAGTTAATAGACATCATAAAAGGCGAGTTTCCTGAAGAGAAAAGTGTGTATTTTGAAAACATTGAAGCCAAGAACTATAAACTTACCGCAGAGAACGTTCATAAACTTAAACATAAAATTAGTATTTTAGGCCTTGAGAAAAGTTATGATGTGGCTGTTAACTATGAGAATAACCTTATAGATGGCAATACAGAAGGTAGAATTGAATTTGAATCTATTCTACAAATCATGATGGATTTTTTAGAGACCTTATAAGATTATTTTATGAATTGTATTATTATAGATGATGAAGCCACAGCAAGAGCTATTATTGGCCAGTTATGTAAAAATGTCCCGAGTTTAAAAGTATTAGAGGATTTCCCTAATGCTATGCAAGCCATAAAATATTTAAATTCAAACGAAATTGATTTAATATTTTTAGATATTCATATGCCAGATTTTACTGGTTTCGATTTTATAGATACAATTAAAAATCCTCCAAAAATTATCCTAACCACATCAGATCCAAACTTTGCTATTCAAGCATTTGGTTACGACTGTATTGTAGATTACTTAGTAAAACCTATTACTCCAGAACGATTTAAAAAAGCTATTGATAAAGCCGAAGCGATAAAGCCAAAGCCAACCGAAACTGCAAGCAAAGCTTCGGGTCAAGTAGAAACGAGTTCTGGTAATGACCTTTATGTAAATATTGATAGACGATTAATTAAAATTGATATCCCAAGTATTTATCTGGTAGAAGCTAAAGGTGATTATATTCAAGTAAAAACGGATGACAAAAACTACACCGTACATTCTACACTAAAGAAAATAGAAGAGAAACTTCCCGACGATTTATTTCTAAAAATACATCGTTCTTATATTATCAATGTGGATAAGATTATTGATATTGAAGATAATAGTGTGTTGATTAAAAAAGATGTAATTCCTGTGAGTCGTTCTAACCGACCAGAACTAATGAAGCGTCTTAATTTACTCTAGGTATTTAACATTTTTATACGAAATAATTCTACTGGTATTTATCATTAGAATTGATTGATGATAAAATTCAACGACATATTGTGTTGAGACTATTTGTTTGTTTTATTAACTATAGCTTGGTTTTGCCTGTTTTAAACTTTAAGATTTGCTAACATTTACAAATCGTTTCATTACCACTCGTCGACACATAATCGTATTTCAACAAGTATAGCGGTACATTCAACGAAATTAAATAAATCACCATCTTATTACCTGTATTTTTGCAGTGTAATCATCTGATTAATGGTTATTGATTTATGTTAAATTTAAGGTGGGAAGTTAGCTTTCTACCTTTTTTTATGTCCTTTTTTTAGCTATAAACACCTTGTCTTAATGTAGTTACCATTCGTCGATGCTTTTTGTTGTGCTAATCGAAAAATTAAAGAATGAGGAGACTATCTAAATAATTTTGTCATGAAATTATAACGTCCCTCATGAAAAAATTATCCCTCATAATATTAATCATTGCAGTTAACTTGTCATTGTTTTCTTGTTCTGTAGAAGATGACCTTTCAATTCCTCAAACGTACAATACAGAAGGTATTATAGTAGAATATAATCCAATAGACTATGAAATTGTAGCGCTCATTAATGATTATAGAGCATCATTAAACTTAAATCCTCTAAGTATGTTAAATGAGGCTTCAAAAGAGGCTATTGCGCATAATGCTTATATGATTAATCAAGGTACAATTAGCCACGATTTTTTTTACATAAGATCTCAAAATTTAAAAGATGCTGTAGAAGCAAAAAAGGTTTTAGAAAATGTTGGTTATGGTTTTTATAATGCAGAATCTGTTGTTACGGCTTGGTTAAATAGTTATAGTCATAGAGAGAATATTGAAAACCCAAATGTTACTGATTTTGGGATATCATCTAAACAAGACGAAAATGGTAAATACTATTTCACAAATATTTTTGTAAAACTATAGAGTGCTATTAAATATCGTTAGTAATCATTTTAATTTTATCCCCTTAAAATTGATTATTACTTAACCCTAAATTAATGTCTATAGTGTGAGGCAAAGGAGAAATCTTTTGCCTCTTTTATTTCTCAATTAAACACAAAAATATAGGTTAAAAACCATTCGTCTATAGTAATTGGTTAGCGACCGTGTTATCGCTTTGCTCAATCGAAAATTCAATTTTAAGGCCTGATTATCAGGTAAATTTGTATCAGAATATAAAATGAATATTACCATGAATAAACTTTACACTATCAAAAATCAATTACTAATTATCGCTCTAGCGTTATTTAGTGTTAACATGCAAGCTCAAGACGTGCCGTTTAATTGCGATTTTAATGCGTACTTATTTCAGTATAATGATGTTTATGCTATTGATTTAGCTTCTGGTAATTCTTACCAAGTCGCTGCAGATGTAACACCTGGTAGTATTAACGCTACTGCTTACAATCCTGCAGATGGTTTTATTTGGGGTTCATTAAGTACACCAGCAAAATCAATTGTAAGAATCGGTAAAGATTTTAACACAACTACGTATTATGTTGATGAGTTACCAACAAATGGCCGTTACGTAGGTGATGTGAGTTCAGATGGTATCTATTATTTAAAAGCAGGTGGAACAACTTTTTATAAAATAGATTTAGATCCAGAATCTGTTAACTATACACAACATCAAGCAACAGAAAATTTATCTCAAAATATTAGTATTCATGATTGGGCTTTTAATGCTGTTGATGGTCAGATTTATGCCGTTGAAAAAGCTACAAATATTTTATACCGTATTAACCCAGACAACGGTCAAGTTACTACCTTAGGTGAAGTGCCAATTTTATCTGGATTAAGTTATACGTATGGAGCCGTTTATTTTGATAACGAAGGTCGTTTTTATGTATCCGCAAATCAAACAGGAACGATATATGTTATTCAAGCCGTTCAAACTATTGAAACAACAGATGATATTGAGTCTAATTTATTCGCTTTCGGACCATCGAGTGCTAGTAATGATGGTGCACGTTGTCCAACAGCACCAGTATTGCAAGAAATTTGTGATAATGGTATTGATGATGATGGCGACGGACTTATAGATTGTGAAGACCCTTCTTGTTCTGGTTTTGGGATGTGTGATGTTATTGCGCCTCCAACATCGAGTTCTAATGCTGGTGGATTAGAAAGTAATAGCAGATTATCAGAACAAATTAATGCACGTAATTTTAAAAGAGCAAAAACAGGATATAAGTTTAATGTTGCATCAGCACCAAGAGCAATAAGAAGTATTAACTATGCTAGTAGAAGTGCAAATTCAAATTTTACATTGCAAGATTTTGTACCACTTACAACAATTAACGAAGATGAAGCTATTGAGGCGTCTCCTTCTGATTTAATTGGGATAACAAATGCTACTGAAATTTACGCAGTAGATTATCTAAAAAATAATAGTCCAGTAGCTTCGGTTTTAGCTTTAAAAACTGAAAATGGTGTTTACGAACACACCAAGTATATATGTGATCGTTTATTGGGAGCAGAGTTAATCTCAGTATCTACAATAGATATTAACGACCAACAATTTATAAAGTCGATTATTAAAAACGAAGATGGAACATTTGAGTTTGTTCTTAGCCTTTCTGCAAAAGTGATTAATAGCGATTCTAATTTTGCGGTAGAGAGTCACTGGAATTTAGATCAGTACGAGGAGAATGTTACGTTTTACAACTTCCAAATTTGGTCTAACACAATAGATGATTTATATGCCTTAGGTCAAGAAGTTTTAAACTTATTAAATATTGAAAAGCCAATAGCAAGCTATAACAATTCTGCACCTCCAACAGTTTTTGTGAGAAAAGGAAGCTATACTAATGGCGGATTAGATTTACAAATTATTAATACAAATGCAACGCAAAGTGTCGTACTAGATGCAGGTTATAGAAGTACTGAAACTGAAGAATTCGGAAACCTTAATTCTACCATTAATTTAAATGGTAATTATATCACAAATCTTAGAGTAGAAACAGGAAATCTTTTTGATATAGGATTTAGAATTGGCGATGGTGTTGCCACACCAGATGATTTATTTATGTCTGATGGTCCTTGGGGAATTGATGCTTCACAAGACGGAACAGATGTTACATTATATAATGTAACGACTAATACAAATGAATTTGAAACTACAGATTTTCCAATAGAACGAAATGTAGATTTAAGAGCAACAACAAGCAGTTATGTTGCAGCCTATAGAGCATTAACACCAAGATTTAAGGCAGTAGATGTTACGGATTATAATAGTTTTCAATTAAGTGCAAAAGGCACAGGAAATTTAGAAATCACATTTGTAAAAGAAAGTATTACTAATTGGGAAGAACAATTTAAAACAACCATTGCATTAACTGACAATTTTCAAGAATTTACAATTGATATTGAAGATTTAGAAAACAATACAACTAATGTAGCCGAGTTAAATGATGTTGTGACTATTGTCTTTACTATGGTTGCAGAAAATGGGATAACGACATCTAAAGTAATGAACTTAAATAACCTACGATTCTCTCAAACTAGTGCTTTAGCTGTTAGTGACTTCGAATCAACACAAAACCTATTAAAAGTAACCCCAAATCCAATGACAACGCACGCAACAGTAACCTTTACTGCTCAATATAGTGAGACTGTACAGTTTGTAATCTACGACCAAACAGGTAAAGTAGTTTTTACAGCGCAACATGAAGTGAATTCAGGTGAAAACAATATTAAAATTAACAGAGAGAACTTAAGCTCAGGCTTTTATTTCTGTAAAATCGTTAGTAGTCAATTTAAGTTTGAAACTTTAAAATTGATTATTAATTAACCCTTAATTAAAACCTTATAGTCTAGGCAAAAGAGAAATCTTTTGCCTTTTCTTTTTTTTAGATTTATTTTAATTCAAATTAAACCTTCTGCAATTTTATAAGTCTAATAGACTTATATATTCATACTGTGCAAAAAACTAAAGTTTTAAAACAAAAAATACATTCCCTATTTTACATACTTCTTATAGTATGTTTTTGTCTTAGTTGTAAAAATGATAAAAAAGACACTAAAGAATTGAGTAACATTAATGAAACTATTGATGTATACGATTTTGAAACTATAGAACCTCTTTTTTATACGCATACTAATAAGACTTATATTGTTAACTTTTGGGCAATGTGGTGTGCACCTTGTGTTAAGGAGTTACCTTATATTGAGGCTTATACTAAAAAGCATCCAGAAGTAGAAGTGCTATTGGTTAGTATGGATTTTCCAAAAGAAATTGAAACCAAGTTGAAACCATTTTTGAAGGAAAAAAATATTACTTCGAAAGTCGTTTTATTAGATGATCCAGATTCTAATACTTGGATAGATAAGATAGATCCCAATTGGTCTGGAGCAATTCCTTTTACAATAATATTTAATAATGAAGAACGTTCTTTTTATGAACGTTCCTTTGAGAGCTTAGAAGATTTAGAAAATCAAGTAAATAAAACCACTAAAAATTAATTAAAATGAAAAGAATAAGAGTAGTATTATCTGTGATTGCATTGTCTGCAGTTGTATTAACAGGATGTAAAGACAAGGAAAATAATCAAGATACAGCTATAGGGCAAGAAAATCATGAGCATGGACCAGACGGAAAACATCACCCAAATGATGAAAAAGGAAGGCATCATGAAGGCGATCGTAAAGGTCCACCACATGGAGGAGATAGAAAAGGACCACCAAAAGGAGGAAGTCCTGAACAAACAAAAACCTTAGAAGAAATTGGAGGTTATAAAATTGGTGAAGTTGCTACAGATTTTAATCTAAAGAATGTAGATGGTTCTATGGTGTCTTTAGCGAGTATAGAAAATGCAAAAGGGTATATTGTAACATTTACATGTAATGAATGTCCTTTTTCAAAGTTATATGAAGACCGTTTAATTGAACTACATAATACTTATGCGCCACAAGGTTATTCGGTAATTGCAATTAATCCAAATAGCCCAGAAAATGAAAAGGAAGGTTATGCAGCAATGCAAGCTAGGGCAAAAGAAAAAGGATTTCCTTTTGCTTATTTAGTTGACGAGGGACAAAAAATATATCCACAATATGGTGCTGTAAGAACGCCTCATGTATTTTTATTAGATAAAGATCGTAACGTGCAATATATTGGAGCAATTGATGATAATTCTAAATCTTCAGAAGACGTAAAAGTGAAGTATGTTGAAGAAGCTATTAAAGCATTAGAGGCAGGAGAAAAACCAAATCCTACTATTACAAAAGCTATTGGTTGTCCAGTTAAACCAAGCAGAGCATAATAATTTAAAAATCTATATTTTTAAAACAAAAAAACACAAGCCATTGGCTTGTGTTTTTTTGTTTTTATATTATTTAAGGCTACTTCTTAAAAACCGCCTTCTTCATAAATTGCCACTTAAAACGTAAGCCTATTTCAGTGAACGTAAAACCAGATGCTGTTGCAGATGCAATATTACTTCGTGTTCCATAAACGTTTAATAAACTGCGCTCCGAGAATTTGTAACCAAAGGCACCTTGTATTCTGTAAGCTGTTATTTTAGGATCATCCTCAATATATTGATAACCAAAAGCAGCAGTAGCATTGTAAAACCATTCTTTAGGTTTTGCTGTGGCTTCATCTTTAATAAGATTTACAAATACTTCATAAGCATTAAATTTTTCTGGGCTAAAATAAACTGTTGGTAATTGGTCTGCAAACGTAATATATTGGTAATTAAAACCAACTTTAACCGAAGGTTTTGGTAATAAATTATAATACAACGAAGTAAATAATAAATTTCTACTATTGCCATCGTTTTGAGATGTATGCATTAACTGTGTAAACCAACCCAAATTAAAGTTGGTGCCTAAGTTGTAGTTTGCATAATAATTGTTTTGTACCAATTCTCGGTCTAATAAATCGGCATTAAAACTTTCTATTTGCCTTTTGTAACCAATATCTAATGTTTGTAGTTTAAAGGATTTAATATTAAAAGAAATATCTGTTAAGAGTTGAGTGTAATCTTCTGTTTCTGCCTTCGCAGAGACCATACCTGCAGTTCCATTAAAAGTAATGCTAGGTATAAACTTATAAGATAAACCTAACGAAAGATTGTTAGACGTTGCGCTATTGTCTGTTATGGTATTATTTGTTGTTCTGTAATTATAGTCTCCTAATAATGCGAACTTAGTAGATAACGGAAATATTACATTGTTATTAGAAGCGAATGCTTTATTATCTCCATTATCAAAAGTATGTGATGCTTTAGACTCTAAAGTAGGAGCGAAGCTATTATTTAGTTGGTTAATAAAGTTTGTAGCATCTTTTTGTTGGTCGTAAAACTTTAATGTGTTTTCTGCTGAGGTATAAGCTTCATCAGTATAACCTAATGCTTTTAGTACATTCGCTTTTCCGAGGTTACCATCAAAAGAAGTACTATCGTTTACTAATATTTGGTTGTAATCGGTTAAACTCTTTTTAAAATTACTTTTGTATATATTTAAAGTAGCACGTAATGTTAAGACCCAGTTTTTGTTTGGGTTTTCAGTAACCAAAGTATCAATTAAGTTTTTCGCATCTTTAAATTTTTTGTTCCAGATTAGTGCTTGTGCATAACGCTCAGTTGTTTGTTTAGTGATGTTTTTGTCTGTGTTTTCATTTATGCTATTAAAAGCTTCTGTACTTATACTAAGCGCTTTCTTTTCTTTACCATTAAGATGTTCAACTAATGCTAATCCGTTTAGTGCAATAATTTTATGCTCTGGTTGTTCAGCTAATCTATTGTACATGGTTTTTGCACTGTCTAGTTTATTCCAAATTAAATAAAGATTTGCTAAGTTTAATAACGTGTCTTTATCGTCACCATATAACTCAAGGTTTTTGGTTAATAAAACTTCAGCTTTATCATAATTTTGTGCTTGTTGATTTTGGTAGGCATAACCTAAATAGATATACTTTTTAGAGACCATGGCATTTGGATTGCCTGGAGAGACGTCTAAGGCCTTGTTCACCATTGCTAATGCATCTTCATATTCTTTTAAATTAGAAAGTGTATTTGCATAACCCAATAGTGCAGCAAAACTTTTTGGGTCTTCTGTAACTAAACCATTATAGTAAACTTTAGCATCTGTAAAATTGTTGTTCCATAACAATGATTCTCCGTAATTTAGTTTTACTTCAAAATCATTAGGATAATCAGCTAATAGATTAGTAAATAATTCATTTGCTTTAGGGGCCTTTCCGTTAAGACCAATAGCACGTCCATAACATAAACGTGCAGTTTTATTGTCTGGATAGTCCTTTAATATACCATCGAAGAATGTTTCTGCTTCAGCATATTTTCCAGTTTCTAAATAAGTAAAACCTTCTTTCATATCTTGAGCAAAAATGAATTGAACGACAAATAAGGCAAGTAAGAATAATAACTTTTTATAAGACATAATATATTTAATTAATTACAAGTGCAAGGTAGCCAATCGTCTTGGATGGTTAATCTGTAGTAACTTACCACTGGACTATACAAACTGCCCTTTCGTACTTGGGGAAAAGTTCTGGACTCTTATATTATTAAATATCTCTATCTGTAATGAATTGCTATCTGACCAAGTTGACCAACAATTTTCACGGAATCCTTCATGGATAATTTAGAACCATCAGCATGAATCCATCTCTTTAATGGTTGCTCGCAGATATATGAAATAGCTTTTTTCTTTCCGTAGTGTTTTCGCATTCTAATAAAGATTTCAACATCAAAAATCCAGCGTGTAATAAATTTATCTTTAAACATAAGGTTAACGATGTCCTTATCCATAATTTTCGCACCACATTGTGTATCATTAAAAGGCATACCTAGTATGGTTCTAATTATAAGATTGATAGTTTTACTTATAATTTTACGAGCAGATTCTTTAGTAATATCAGCACCCATTCTACTCATTCTAGAACCACTAACGATTTTAAAATCTGAATGTTCAATAGTTTTTACTAAATCATCAAAATCTTTAAAATCTGTAGATAAATCGGCATCTAAATAGCCAATGTAATCTAATTGTGGGTCTTTGGCTAAATGTAGAACACCTTGTCTTACTGCTTCGGCTTTTCCACCATTTTGTTCACAGTCGTAAACAATAATATTATTTTCTCTTCCTTTTTTTAATGAATTTAAAACCTCTAAAGTTTTATCTGTACTACCATCATTTACAAAGCATAATAAGTAACCTAAGTTACTATCAATAAAGTCTAAGAATTCTTTACTAGAGAGTCTGTCTTGTTCGTTATAACAAGGAATAACAACACCAACACAACGTTCTTGAAGCATTTGGTCTTTTGTTATTTTATTTTGTACTTTATTGGTCTTTATACCAAATATTCTATTAATTCTTACAGTAACCTCGTTGAGAGAAACGGGTTTTTTCATGTAATCATCAATACCTAAATCAAATCCATCGATTACAGTATCCTCATTAGTATTACCTGATAGTACTAAAATTTTAGTGTCAGATTTTTTTTCGATTCTAATTGTCTTTACAACCTCTAATCCAGACATGCCATCCATATTAATATCCACGATAACAATGTCTGGCTTAAAAGAGTCAAATAGAATGAGCCCTTCTTCTCCAGATTGCGCACATTTTATTTCAAAGCCTAAATCGCTTAGGTGTTTTTCTAATGATAACAATATTAATTGTTGATCATCAATAGCTAGTATTTTAATCATCTTAAGTAGGTTTTTTTAGGGTTACTTTTTGAGGTAAATGGTTGTGATTGAATTGATTTATGCGGTAAATGTAGGATATTTTTGAAAGAAAACTATGGTTAATACGATATTTTTACCGATTAAATGCTATATTTGTCTGTTTATCTGTAGGAAAATTACTTTTTGGCTATTTGTTTAAATAATGTTAAAAACGAGTTGAGTCCTATAGTTATATGGAATTTATAATAAAACGACACCATTATTACATTCGTCTAAAGCAAAGCGTAGCTGAACGAAATTTAATCTCCCTCCATTGATTCTTAATAGATATTTGTACAAGAAACCAAAGTAATATTTATATTAAACCCTAGATTATGTCATTTAAAATTAAAGAAAGTAATAGAGTAATTTCTACCTCTATAACAAAGCAATTTAAAGGTCACATAGGTTTCTTATTAATACATAATAATGCTGTAGGAGCATCATTAAAAAATTTAACTCATTAAGAAAGTTATGCAAATTTTAGCAATTTTAAAATCTAAAAAAATTACACCAGAGCAACTCTTTATGTTGAGTGTATTAGCAGTAAATGGTGGTAATTATTTATATAACTTAATTCTTGGTCGTGTTTTAGGACCAGCACAATTTGCAGATGCTGCTGTATTAATTACTTTTTTATTGGTATTGAGCTTTGCAGCAATGACATTTCAATTAGTAACAGCAAAATTCTCAGTGCTTTTTGAAAATGAAATTTTTGAAAGTTTCGTTTCTAAAATTTATAAAAATTCACTTACGGTTGGTGTAATAATGGGATTACTTATCATAGTATTCGCTGGTCAATTACAAAGTTTATTTAATACATCATCTTCAAATATGTTTGTTGTATTTGGTTTTGGTGTTCCGTTATACTTCTTAATGAGTGTAAATCGTGGCGTTTATCAAGGAAAAAAAGCATTTAAGTCATTGTCTATTACCTATCAAAGTGAAATGTTAAGTCGTTTGATTATTACCTTAGGACTTATTTTGATTTTCAATATTCAATCGTCTGTAGTAATTGCGGTTGGTATATTAGCTTCATTTGTATTTGGATTATTTCCATTTAAATTTCCTAAAATCATCTCAAAGAAAGCTTTAGTTTTAAGTGAAACGCATTCTAAAGAAATTAAAAGCTTCTTTGTAATCACAGCTTTTTATGAGTTAACACAAATTATAATTAATAATAGTGATATACTTTTAGTAAAACATTATTTTGAGTCTTATGAAGCTGGTTTATACGCCTCTTTAGCGCTAATAGGACGAATAGTGTACTTTATAGCTTGGATGTTTGTGATGTTGTTATTACCAACTGTAGTACAACTTAAAAAAGAAGGTAAAGAAACAGCACCTACACTTTTTAAGTATGTTGGTTATATTGCTGCAATATCAATTACTATTATAATCGGTTGTTTAAGTTTCCCAGAAACCATAATCACATTATTATTTGGAGATAGCTATATTGCTATGGCTCCATTATTATGGAAATATGCCATTGCAACATCTATGTTTGCTATTTCAAATATTTTCGCTTATTACTACTTGTCTATAGATAAATATATTCCTGTTGTTATTTCTGGTGTATTTGGTATGCTACAAATGGGATTAGTTATTTTCTATCACGACAGTTTAGAACAAGTTGTGCATATGCAAATAATAGCCATGTTATTATTGTTAGCTATTCAATTAGCCTTCTTTAAATACGATCAAATAAAAACTAAAAATGACTTAGCATAATTTAAACGGTCCTTAATCTACAGATATGGTTGCCTTTTCTAACGGTGACGGTTTAAAACAGAATAAAATTACAAATTCGACATATAATCAATAAATCACAAATCATGAAATTAGCAATCGTAACAGCATATCCACCAAGTAAAGTTACTTTAAATGAATACGCATATCATTTAGTTAAGCAGTTTAGAAAAAATGAAAAAGTAACAGAACTTATTTTATTAACCGATAAAACAGAAGGAGCAAAGGATATTGAGTTTAATGAAGCTGACTGTAAAATTACAGTTAAAGAATGCTGGTCTTTTAATAGTTATAAAAACATAGTATCAGTAACAAAAGCTATCAACCAAACTAAGCCAGATTCAGTATTATTCAATCTACAGTTTATGAAATTTGGAGACAAGAAAATTGCTGCCGCTTTAGGTTTAATGTTACCTCTTGTTTGTAAATTAAAAAAGATTCCGAATATCGTTTTACTTCACAATATTCTTGAAGAAGTAGATTTAGGAAGTGCTGGTTTTACGTCTAATAAATTAATGCAAAAAATTTATGGATTTATTGGTACAACCTTAACAAAACTAATTTTACAAGCAGATACAGTAGCCGTTACCATGCAAAAATATGTAGATATTTTACAAGATAAATATGGTGCTAAAAATGTAAAATTGATTCCACATGGTACATTTGAAATTCCTGCGGAACCAGATTATAAATTGCCAGAAGGTCCGTTACAAGTCATGACTTTTGGGAAATTTGGAACCTACAAAAAAGTAGAAGGAATGATTGAAGCTGTTGAGTTAGTGAGAGCATCAACAGGGTTAAATTTAGAAGTGGTAGTTGCAGGAACTGATAACCCAAATGTGCCAGGCTATTTAGCAAAAGTACAAGAGGATTACAAGCATGTACCACAAGTAAGATTTACAGGTTATGTTGAGGAATATGAAGTACCTATTTTATTTAATGAAAGTGCAGTGGTTGTTTTTCCTTATACATCTACAACAGGTAGTTCAGGAGTTTTACACCAAGCCGGAAGTTATGGTAAAGCTGTAATTATGCCAGATTTAGGAGATTTAGCTTTATTAGTGCAAGACGAAGGTTATAGAGGTGAATTTTTTGAGCCTACAAGTGTTGAAAGCTTAGCGAAAGCTATTGAAGCTATTGTGACTAATGATGCCTATAGATTAGAATTAGCAAAAACAAATTATAAAGCAGCTACAGCACACCCAATGTCTCAAATTGCTAATTTATATTTAGAAACTTTCAATACTATTATCGAAAAGAAATCGACTAGAATAGCTACAGCTTCCGCATAACAAAATAAATATTAAGTTAAACACATAAGTTTTGTTGCTATAGGTTACAAATATTACTGTTTAAAATTATATATCATCCAAGAACGTAATTGTAAATTATAAACTGCAATTTGTTCCTGGATTTTTTTTGTATCAATTTTTTATGGTAAATATCATTCAGAGCGATAGCGAAGAATCTCAAATTATATAAGATTCTTAGGTTATGCTTCTCTCTGAATGATAGTTCGTTACTTTATCTAAAATAGATAAATCGACACTTTTCTTCCATTCGGCTACAGTAAAAGTTGTCCCATCGAAGTTTTAAAAATAGAGCCCTATAATAGCCCAAATTTGCAATGTAATTAATTAAAACATTTATAAATCCATTATTATGAAACTTGCAATTGTAACAGCATATCCACCAAGCAAAGTCACTTTAAATGAGTATGCTTATCATTTAGTAAAACAGTTTAGACAAAAAGAAGATGTAACAGAACTTATTTTATTAATTGATAGAACTGAAGGAGAAAAGGATATTGAATTTAAAGAATTTGGTTGTAAAGTTACCGTAAAAGAATGTTGGTCTTTTAATAGCTACAAAAACTTGTTTTCAGTGACTAAGGCTATTAGCAATACTCAACCAGATGCTGTGTTATTCAACTTGCAGTTTATGAAGTTTGGAGATAAGAAAATTGCAGCAGCTTTAGGTTTAATGTTACCGTTGGTTTGTAAATTAAAGAAGATTCCTAACATTGTATTATTACATAACATCCTTGAAGAAGTTGATTTAGGAAGCGCAGGATTTACGTCTAATAAAGTAATGCAGAAAATCTATGGGTTTATAGGGACCAGTTTAACTAAGCTTATTTTAAAAGCTGATGTAGTTGCTGTAACCATGCAGAAATATGTTGATATTTTAGAATATAAATACCTTTCACCTAATGTGAAATTAATACCTCACGGAACATTTGAAATTCCTAATGAACCGGATTATATGCTTCCAGCTGGACCATTACAAGTCATGACTTTCGGAAAGTTTGGAACCTACAAAAAAGTAGAAGGAATGATTGAGGCTGTTGAGCTTGTAAGGAATAGAACTAACTTAGAATTAGAGGTTGTTATTGCAGGAACAGATAACCCAAATGTGCCTGGTTATTTAGCTAAAGTACAAGAGGATTATAAACATGTACCTAATGTAAGATTTACGGGTTATGTTGAAGAGCATGAAGTGCCAAAACTATTTAATGAAAGTGCTGTGGTAGTTTTTCCTTACACATCTACAACCGGAAGTTCAGGAGTTTTGCACCAAGCCGGAAGTTACGGAAAAGCAGTAGTAATGCCAGATTTAGGAGATTTAGCACTTTTAATTCAAGATGAAGGTTATAAAGGTGAGTTTTTTGAGCCTACTAGTGTTGAAAGTTTAGCGTATGCTATCGAAGCAATTGTTACAAATGAAACTTATAGATTACATCTTGCGAAGTCTAATTACAAAGCAGCAACAGCACACCCAATGTCACAAATTGCTGATATGTATTTAGAACAATTTCAAAAAATTATTAACAATAAAACAAGTCGTGCAGCTGTATTCTCAGCATGATAAAAACATTAATTAAACAGTAGTAATCTGCCTATTCAGATTGAACCTACACTACTGTTTAGTTATATAATCGAAAACAACTTTTTTTGCCCTAATTAATTACAATACCTACTAAGAATTAGAATACCCTAAATTCTAGCTATAATTAATAAGAATGCAGAGCTGGAGAATCTTTTGGAAATAAGGTTAGGCAGAAATAAGAAAGATTCTTCACTGTGTTCTTAATAATAAAAACATAATTATAAATAAACGAAATTGAATTACCCTTTTTACCCCAAATAATTACAATACCTACTAAGAATTAGAATACCCTAAATTCTAATTAAAATTAATAAGCATGCAGAACTGGAGAATCTTTTAGAAATAAGGTTAGGCAGAAATAAGAAAGATTCTTCACTGTGTTCTTAATAATAAAAGCATAATTATAAATAAACGAAATTGAATTACCCTTTTTACCCCAAATAATTACAATACCTGCTAAGAATTAGAATCCCCTAAATTTTAATTACAATTGATAAGAATACAGAGTTGGAGAATCTTTTAGAAATAAGGTTAGGCGGAAATAAGAAAGATTCTTCACTGTGTTCTAATTGAAATTTTATTCTGAAAAATATCTAATTATTCTCATTGAGAACTAAGAATGACTAAAATATCTTAAGTGTAAAATAATCATTTAGTGTCGAGGTTCTTTGCCTTGCAATCTATATAGCATAATTACTTTTAATGTTATAAAAACATTAATTAGAAATATATTTAAATGCATCTTTTTTTGTCCCATTTTTATCAATAAACCCAAAACGTTTTTGGGTATTACGACGCCAAGGACGACTACCTACAACATCTGTTGGCACATCAGTAAAATCATATAATGTCCAAGACATAAATTGCAAATTATTAGCTGCAATTTGTTCTTGGATTTTTTTATGGTAGTTCGCTTGGTCTTCATCAGATGAGCCAAAAGGTTTCCAAAAACCAGAATAAGAAGACAATCCAAATTCCTGAAGTACTAAAGGTTTATTTGGTATTTTGGTTTTCATGGTTTTTATGGCATCGTCTAATTTTTCTAAATCTTCATAATAATGAAACGATACAAAATCTACCTTATCTTTTAAAATCGAAGCACTTTGCGTGTTAGACCATCCAATGGTAACAGGATGCACATTGTCTACTGATTTCACTAAATCAATCATATTATCTAACCAAGCAATCACAACGGCTTTTTGTCTAGATTCAAAATCTAAATTCGGTTCGTTTTTAATATCCCAAGCTAAGAGTGCGTTATGGTCTTTTACAGCTGTAACGATGGCTTCTGCGTGACGTTGATTTAACGTCCAACTCATTACTGAATAATCGCCGTAAAAATCAAATAACGTTAAAACAACTTTTAAATTATGAGCATCTGCTGCATCTAAAGTCTGTTTAAGCTTCTCTAGTTTTTTAGGATTTACATGTTCTTTTCCAAAGTCTTCATATTGCACAAACAGTCGTACCGAATTTAAACCGGCATCTTTAATAATTTTAAAGTCTTTAGAAATGGTATCTACGGAAAATTCATCTCCAAACATATTCCAAGGATTGGCTTGTGGATAGTAGTTAATGCCTTTTATATTTAAATTGTCTACTGAAATTGGTTCGGTCTTATTATCATAAATATTAGCGTCTTCCTTAACCATATGCCTAATACGCCAAAACCCATCTTCTAATAAAAATACAATTTTGTAGTTGGATGTTTCTGTTGTTTCTAAAACTAATTTTTCAGCTTTAAAAACACGTTTGTATTCTATAACATTTCGGTCTGTAATAACAGCTAACTGTCCATCTTGACTAAAAAACTCTAAAGTAGGATTGTGCTTAAGTGTGGTTGCTTCAATAGTTATATTTTCAGCTTTATTTAATTCAATAAAACTATATAAATTTTCTCTAGCACTGTCGGTGTAGTAATCTTTAATACCTGCGGTTTTATTGGTGTTATATGCAATTTGTTTTACATACCAAGCATCTAAATAATCGCTTTGTAAAGCGTTTAAAGTTTGGTTATCCATTGGTCGGCCTTCGTTTTTTAAAGGTTCCCAACTAACTTTTGGTAAATATTGTTCTACTTTCTGAATTTCGGTGTGCAACATGGTGCTTCGGTCTGCACCTGTATTTAGATAACTAAATAATGCGCTTACACCAGAAATGATTAGGGCTACAATCATAATATATGAGGCAATTAATATGGTACGCGTTATGTTTTTGCTAAGACCTACCATAGTTTTTTTGTTTTAAATTCTTTTGATATTCCGGCAGTTTCAATGGTGAAATCATAGTTGCCATGGTTGTAAATAGCGGACTTTAATTTGAAATTAACATAACCATTAAATGAGGTTTTGGTTAATGTTTCAATACGCGAATTATTTTTGTAAATATGAAGTTTTACATGCAATCCATCCGGAATCATTTGTTGCATAAAGCTTTGTAATGGTCCAACGGTTATCAACCTGTTTTTTTCAGAAAAAACAACATCAAAATCTTTAATAACTTGTTTGTAATCCACTGAAATACTATTACTCTCAGACATGCCATCTACATAGGCTTTAACGTTCCAATTATCTTCATAATCTGGATGAATCATTTTTGAAGTTGCAATGCCATCAATAGTTGTACCAGTGGTTTTTAAAATATTTTGGTTTTTGTTTTTTATAAAAAACGTCACAAAAGTGCCATCACTGACTACATTGTTTTGTTTGTCTTTTATAATTGAAGTGGTAAATGTGGTTATTTGATTTCCATCTGCATAATCATGTGGTCTGGTTGCAGAAATTTTGAAATCTGTAGGGATTGCAGGCATGACATTAATGGTGAATTCTTTAGAATTAATACCAATACTTTCAGATGAGACTAGCATGCGTCCACTTTCTTTTTTAGAATACATATTCCTCCATGAAATTAAATTCTTCGTATAAATGTCATTTGTTTCTTCTGAAGCTAAAAATTGATGTTTTGCTTTTACCAAAGTATTAGTTGGTACAGGATTGTCTAATGAATCTGTTGGAATTACAACTAACATGGTGTAATCTGTTTCGCCAGCTTCAATACTTGGTGGACCAATATAGGTTTCTAACGTTGCCACTTCTGCTTTTGGGTTGATGTTTAATTGACCTGAAAGCGGATTGGTTGCATTCAACAATTTCCAATTTACGACACCTATTTTTTTTGTAATGTTTTCAGGAATATAAAATTCTAGAATATTGTTTTTTAATGTTGAAGAAATTACGGTAGAACCATAACTGTTAGAGCAATATAATAAAGGTTGTTCCTCTTTAGAAGCCGAAAATTTTAAAACAATGCTACTGCCAACTTCAAACTCAGTTTGTGTGCTTAGTAATTCAATTTTAATTAGCGTTTCATTTTGTTGAACAACAGCAAATGATGATAATAAAATCAAAGCTAGAATAAACAAATATGTGCGTTTTAATATCATTAATTAGGACTTCCGATATACGTGTTAATTTCTATTTTAATATAACTAAAATCAGGATGGTCAATGGGTTGTAATTGCGCATTGGTATGATTTAATATTCTATTTGGTACTATTTTATCTGAAATGTCTTCATTAGGCAAGCCGTTAACAAAAATATTTTTCATGCTACCGTTAATGATTTTCACTTTGCCATCTTTTAATATAGTATATTCAAAATCTTGCTTACGTTGTTGTCTTACGCCTGCTTTTACAAATAAATGGTCTACCCAAACCATGTTTTTGTTTTCGTCGTAATACGTTATTAATAGTTGAGGTATGGTTATTTCCTGGATGCCACTATTAAAAAGATTGCCATTCATGGTTTCTTTATTAATATTGATATCGCTTAAAACTACGTTTTTATACAAATCAGAACCAGAGACATTTCCTGCTACCTGTAAGTTAAATTTAGTGGGTTGTTCTTCAAATTCTATAGGTGTAAATTCATCTGGATTAAACGTATCTGGAATAGAATCTTGGGTTCTAGACCATGCAATGCCTTCAAAGTTAATTCGGAAACTACTAGATTCTTTAGGCATCAATTTGTGCTTCACATGATACTTAGCATTATATGTTGCGAGTTCCTTATTGTCATCGTTATATAGTGTTCCTTTTAAAATAACATCTGCAGGTACATTATCTATATTTTGCACTTCACCAATAATAGCATAGCTACCATCATATTGCACCAATTTTGCTGAAACGACCTCTAAAACGGGTTGTTTTAAAATGTCTTCGTGATGAGTTTGTTCGGTAGTAATACGTCGTCTTCCTTGGTTAAAATACTGTGTTGTATTGTCTGAATATAATTGGTCTGGCGGCAAATCGTTTTTTAAATCGTCTGGGTGTAAATACCATTTCCCTTTACGTTTGGATAACGTTTTATAGTCAACTTTTTCAATTTTTTCTAAAGGTGTAATCCATTGGCTTATCACTTTTGCAGAGACCGTACTATCGTTATGTTTTGTAATTTCGGTTTCTATGGCATCCATTTTAGCATAGCTACTTAAGAGTCCATCTGTCACAGAAATTTCTAACATGTATTGCGCAATAGGAATAGTATTGTTTGGGTCGATTAAACTATGTGCTTTTTCAAACTCTTTAAAATCTAGAGCATCATAATACGCAATTATTGCATTTTCTGGACTACGTTGTGAGTCGTTTTTTAAATAGAATAAATAAATACCATAAAACACAATGATGGCTAAAATTAGCGACCAGATGTGTGTGATTCGTAATACCGTTTTATTAAATTTTTTATAGGAAACAGAAAAGTTTAAAAAGTCTGGAAGTGGTTTAATGCGTGTTTTCAGCATGTTAACCCAAAGCATTTGTATGTTTAAAATAAACGCAATCAGAACGGTTAAAAATGGCACAATTCCCCAATGAATCTTTAGCCATTTAGCAACATCTTCTTTAGGTAAAATGGATGAAACAGGTGGAATATTGAGACGTTCCCAAACCATAATGCCGTTTTCTAATTGTCGCAAACGTTGCCAACCACAGAAGTAGAGGATAGGGTCGTAAAACTTGTCGTTAGAAAAAATGTATTTGAGGTTGTATTTTTCTGGTGTGGTTAAAAATTGCTGAAGTGAACCAATACCTGCAACACCTTTAAATTTAGAATTTTCTAATCGCTCAATTGGTCGTGTAGTTAATTCTGGTAATCGCCTTGCAGAATGGTAATTTCCATCTACAGTCATAGCATTGGTTTGAGCACTCAACCAAGCCATTTGGTCACCAAAACCTAAAGTTAAAAATCGCCATTTATCGTGGTCATCTTGATTTAAGAAATTCACAATAGGCAACATCTTTATTTTCTGTGGTTGCGATGGTCTAAAGTAGTTTAAACTCATGGTAAATACGACCATAAATACCATTAAGCCAGCTAAAATGCCGCCAATAATTCTGTGGTAAACTGCTCCAAACTTCTCTTGGATTAATTCTTTTAAATCGCCTTCCACAAAACGATAGGCAAATTCTCCCATTAACGGAATGGATAAGATAGAAGCCCAAAGCGTAAAACGGTCTAGCGTTAGAATGTTGAATGCGGTTTCACCTAACATTTTTAATGGAATAGAGGTTGTGCCTCCTGTTCCTAAAATGGTGCAAATAGTAACCGATAAACCAAAAAACAAGTAACGTTTGCTATAGTATCTGTAAAATATATATGGTAGCAATACCAATAAGATTCCCCAAGGAATAAGAAAGAAAACTAATCCGGAAGATGTGATTTCTAAAAAATTATCTCTAGAACCATGTGGAATTGGAACCTGAGTAATTGGGTTGGCTTTAGAGTTTAACCAATAGGGAAAAATGCAACCTATAATTAAAACTAGAGATAACATCCCAAAGCTCACAATACGTTTAAAGAGCTTGAAAAAAGTATTCAGAAATAGTTTAAAATTCACTTCATTCATTGAGTTCACCTGCTCTCTAGAAACATCCATAATTACCATACCTATTAAAGGAAAGATGAAAAAAACCATTCCAAAAATGGGTGTCACATGATGCGAAGTCACGGTCACAGCAATTAGAGATAATGAAGTTGCTAAATACCATTTCTTGCCTGTTTTTAACCAAAGATAGATTTCTGGTAAGGCATGCATTAATACTGAGACCCCAACAATGCTTGGTAATTGCCCAAAAATATGCAAGGTTTCTACAAATGATGATGAAAATACTGCTAATAGAGAGGCGTAGCCTGCAACGGTTTTATTGCCTGTCATTAATAAAGAGAAACGATACGTTCCTGTTATAAAAAGTACAATAGCTATTAGTGCAACGCTAAACATCCCAAACTTTAAGCCTCCAATCATAGAGAGTAGTCCTATAGATTGATGTACTAAAGGTGGATAACTCTGTACGGTAAAACCTGTGTACCACTCATAATTCCATGGTTCAAACCAACTATTAGCATAGTGGTCTGCAAAGAATAAATGGATTAAGGCATCGTAAGTCGTTTCCAAAGTAAAAAATATGGAACTACCATGAAATGCTAATCCTAAAAGCAGCGCAGATATTAAGTATTTATTTGAGGTTTCCTTCATTAAAAGCCTAAGCTATATTGATATGGTAAAGATATATAATTTAGATAGTGGTTCTATTTTTAATTGTCTATAGCAATCTACCATTCGTCTACACTAAAATATAGGTTCGGCTAAATTTAAATTTTAGAGCCTTCTTCTCAAGTACTTTTGACCTGTAAATAACGAACAAATACAATTATTATGAAAGTTTTAGCCATAGATGACCAACAATTAGTTTTACTTCCATTAGAGAAAAGATTATTAGAACTAGGTTACGAAGTAAAGATAGAAACTGATGCTTCTAAAGGATTAGAATTATATGAATCTTTTAGTCCAGATTTAGTTATTGTAGATATTAACATGCCTAGAGTGTCAGGATTAGAAGTGGTTAAGTATATCAGAAATACTAAAAATGATGAAACACCAATAATGATTCTTTCAGGTAATACTAAAGATGATACCATCACTCAAGCTTTTGAACTTGGTATTGATGATTATATGAAAAAGCCTTTAAGCTTAAACGAAATTAGTGCTCGTGTAAAACGCTTAATTGGTACGCCAGAAACTAAAAATATCATTACAAAAAGTGATGTAATGATTCAAGAACGTTGTGTTGGTGTTGTTATTCCATGTTATAATGAAGAAGAACGTTTGTTAAGTGATGAGTTCTTAACTTATATCGATAAGAATTCTGGTTACCATTTGTGTTTTGTAAATGACGGAAGTAAAGATAAAACCTTAGAAGTTTTAAAAGACTTACAAAAAGGAAGAGAAGATTTTATCACTGTATACGATTGTGAGAAGAATGGAGGAAAAGCTGAAGCGGTTCGTTTAGGAATGTTACACATGGCTAAAAAAGAAGACTTAGACTACATCGGTTTTTTAGATGCCGATTTATCTACAGACTTAGCAGATTTTGATGATTTAGTAAAAACTATTGAAACTTCAGATTTTAAAATAGTAAGTGGGTCGCGTATCTCTAGAATGGGAGCAAACATTACTAAAGAATCTGCACGAAAAATAATCAGTTTAACCATCAACTTTATTATCAGAAAGATTTTAAAAATGGATTTTAAAGACACGCAATGTGGTGCAAAAATTTTCCATAAAGATGTTATTGATATTGCCTTTGGCGAAAAGTTTGTAACGCAATGGATTTTTGATGTAGAAATCTTTAAAAGAATGAGTATCCACTTCGGGTTAAAGAAAGCAAAAGCCATGTTATGTGAGCAACCATTAAAAAGATGGATACATGCTGATGGATCTAAATTATCTATGAAAGATTCCGTAAAGATTGTTGGTCAATTAGGTCAAATAGCTTGGGTGTATAGAAATAAAAAACAAAACACAAAAGCAGCAGTTTCAAACAACTTAAAAGTAGCCTAATTACAACCTTTATTAAATCCCTAAATCATGAAAACCGGTATTATTATAATCTTTCACAATAACGAAAAAGAAATGGATATTGATTATTTCATTCATCAAATTAAACAGACTAGAAATTTAGAACTGTGCCTCGTAAATAATGATAGTAAAGATAATACCTATGATTTGTTAAGGGATGTAAAGGATGAATGTGATAATGTTTCGGTAGTTAATGTTAGAAAATTTAAGTCTGATATGTCTGCCGTAAAAGCAGGAGCAAGATTTATGTTTAACGAGTTTAATTTAAAGCATTTAGGTTATGTTTCTACCAACATGTTAAATATTAAATACCATGGTTTAAATGGCTTAATAGAGGTTATAACTGAAAACCAAGATGCTATTTTAAATTATAATATGAAGACTTTAAAAAAGAAGCAAACCTTATTTCAGAGCGTATTCTCACTACTCGATTATTTAAAAAAAATAAAAGAAAATAACATTTTCATCAAGCTTCAGTTTCAAACAAATCTTTAAAAGAAAAAAATTATGCAAGCATATCCGATAAAATTCGCACCTATACTAAAAGAGAAAATTTGGGGAGGAGAAAAACTTTCTGAGATTTTAAATAAAAAAACAGATTTAAAAAATGTTGGTGAAAGCTGGGAGATTTCTGGTGTTGAAGACAATATTTCTACAGTTGCAAATGGGCTTTATAAAGGTAAATCTTTAAATGATTTAATTAAACTTCATAAAAGTGAATTTTTAGGAAAACAGAATATTGATGTTTTCGGAGAAAATTTCCCATTATTAATTAAGTTTTTAGATGCTAAAACTAATTTATCTGTACAAGTGCACCCAGATGATGAAATGTCAAAAGCGAAGCACAATTCTTTTGGCAAAACTGAAATGTGGTATATAATGAATAGTGATGAAGATGCTGAAATTGTATTAGGCTTAAAAGATAATGATATAGATAAAAATGTATTAAGTGAAATTAATGCTTCTAACGTTGATGAAATTTTTAATACAGAAAAAGTAAAACAAGGCGATAGTTATTTTATTCCAGCAGGAAAAATCCATGCCATTGGTGCAGGTGTTTTAGCTGCAGAGATTCAACAAACAAGTGATATCACATATCGTGTTTATGATTGGGACAGAACTGATGCTGCTGGTGAGCAAAGAGAACTACATACAGTTTCTGCAATAGGAGCAACTAAATCTTTTCCTTCTAACGGAAAAAGTAATTATCAGTTAGAAGAAAACAAAACCAGTAATTTAGTCGATTGCGATTTTTTTACCACAAATATTTTTGAAGTTAAAGCAAATCAAAAAAGAGATTATAGCTATTTAGATTCTTTTGTCATATTTATGTGTGTTGAAGGGACTGCAGAAGTAACCGTTAATAATCTAACAGAGGTTGTAACTATGGGCGAAACTATTTTGGTTCCTGCAAATACAGATTCAGTTGAGTTTAATTCTCAAGGGTCAAAACTACTTGAGGTATTCATATAAACAAGATTAACAATAGTTGTAAATGGCTTTCTAAAAAATGTCTAAAAGTCTTAATTAATTTTACATTTGCATAATACTATATATATTATGTCATTAGAAAGAGAATTAAAACAACGCAGCGGCTCTAAATGCGAGCTTTGTGGAAACGAGGAGAATTTATCTGAGTACACCGTTTCAGATATAAAGGAAAATGGGTTAAAAACAGCATTATTAGCATGTAAAACCTGTACAGAACAGATGGACGATGCAGATGCCATTGATCCTAATCATTGGAGATGTCTTAATGATAGCATGTGGAGTGAGCACGATGCCGTGAAGATTATGGCTTGGCGTATGCTTAACAGAATTAAAGCTGATTGGACGGAAGATTTGTTAGGTATGATGTACATGGAAGAAGAAACCTTAGAATTAGCAAAAGCTTCAGGAGATGGTGACGTCGATGAAAATAAAGTTATTCATCGAGATGTCAATGGTGTTATTCTAAATCATGGAGACTCTGTTGTTTTAATAAAAGATTTAAAAGTGAAGGGTTCTAGTATGGTTGCTAAACAAGGTGTTGCTGTTAGGAATATTAGATTGGATCGAGATAATGCAGAATATATTGAAGGGAAAGTAGGTCCTACCTTAACTGTAATTATTACTAAGTATGTAAAGAAAATTTAGTCAGAATTTTTCTTATTAAAGAAGTCAAAGCTTAATGGTATTAGAAAAAACATAAAAAGGTATTTTTCTGTTACTAAGCCATATATGGTAAGTGCTGCCAGTATTACCATGATGATTATTTTGTACTTATACTTCATGCTATAAAATTAATCACTTATTTTTAATTCTTCAAATTATAATCTAAGTGTTAGAAATAAGACCAACATGTGAAAATTGTAACAAATCATTGCCTCATGATTCTAATGAAGCAATGATTTGTACTTTTGAATGCACATTTTGTATGTATTGCGTATCATTGTTAAAAGGAGTCTGTCCTAATTGTGGAGGAGGATTTGAAAAACGACCAATTAGACCTTCACAACTGCTTCAAAAATATCAGGTTTCAACGGTAATTGTTTACAAGCCTGTAGATTTAAAAGTACATCTTCAAAAGTTTAATTCTTAAGTGTTATATGGTTAATTTTTCTGACAATTTATTTGTTTTTACGACGTAGTTTATCGAAAAAATATACAATGCACTTCAAATAGTCTAATCTAAATCACGGTTTATCGATTAAATCCTTGAGACCCAAAGAATAGACCGATATTGAGGTTATCCCTCTAAATAATAACACCTTTTATACTGATTAATAGCCCGCAATTAGTATTAACGCTTAAACATTATTTATTATGGATTTAGAAATAACAAACAGTAATAATCGTTACCAAGTAAAAGGAACTTTAAATAAAGTAAATTTAAAGACTTTCAATTTGTACTTTGCTAATATCTTCGATAAATTAGATGAAGTACTATTAGATATTGAAGGTGTAAGAAGTATTGATAGAGCAGGTGTAATGGCTTTGGCTAGATTGCATAACGAATCTATCACTAAATCAAAGATATTATCTATAACTGGCTTAGGGTGTAAAGAATTATATCAGCATTTTAAAACAGAAAAACCAAAACAAGAAACATCAAACAATACAAATATTGCAACAGGCAGTGTTGTAGCTGCTTAACTCTGAGTTTACCGTAATTATATAATAAAGTGTTTCCCAGGTATTTGTGGTGATAGATGAATGTTTCGGATTCACTTTATTTTTTAACTCAACTAATCTTGCTGAAAAGTGAGATTTTTGCTTTTCTAAGTAACTTAACTGTTTAACAAGACATGTCAGCAACAATTTTCCAGCTACCATTTATTTTTTTAAATATGATTATAAAAACACCATTAGTATTGCCAATTTGGCGTGTTAAATGATATTCTCCCATTACCCAATAGTTATCACCTTCTATTTTAGAGATATCATTAATCACAAATTTAAGTGTACCACTTTCTGCTGGTGTTGGGTACCCTTTTTTATAATTAGTTAATGTTTGTTCCCAACCTCTAGTTATACCTTTACTACCATAAAATTTGAGGGAATCACTTTTCCAATAACCTTGCATAAATCCTTCTAAGTCGCGATTATTCCATGCTTTTTCTTGGTTTTGCATTACATTAAGAATTCCCGCTTTCGCAGTTTTTAAAGTGTCTTCTTTTGGTTTTGTATTACAGCTTAATAATATAAAGGCGAAAATGAGATAATAGAATTTCATTACTGTTAAGATTTTTTCTTAAAAGTAATGATTTTGAGACTTTGTATAATTTTTTAGTATTAAAATCTAAATTTTAGAATCTAAACTCAAATATGTTTTTGCCAATAAGATTATAGAGCACTCTTTTGTTTCTCAAAAAAAGCATCTGCCTGATGTTGCATTAACTCTCTCGCTTTTTTGCGTTTGTAGTTCATTACTTCCTCTTCATCTGCAATTTCAGTATAGACTTTGTTATTAATATCATTATCCGTCTTTAAGAGAAGTTTACGCTCTGCAACCTTTTGCATGGTCCAAGTTTGAATCGTCGTTTCTTGATCTTGTAGTTTAAAATCAAATTCACCTTTAGAAGCTAAAAGCTTAGCAATTATTGGCGACGTTTCAATAGCTAAAAACAGCAGAAAAATAAAGAATGATGGTAACCAAGGTAATTCACCTAAGGCTGTAATCCTTGCCATTAAACCATCAAAATTATCAATAACCGGTTGTGATGTTGCTACGTTATTGGTATAATCGGTTTGTAGGTTTGCTATCTCAGTTTCTATGGCTGTAATTTTAGCTTTATTCTCTGTTTTTAATTGTTGTAAATCTGCTAAACCAGTATCGTGCTTATCTCGTTTTTCTTTGTAAACGGGTCCTTTTCCTAAAAGTTTCGAACCAGCAGTGCCTTCAGCTTCCGAAATGTAAGTATCGTATAAAGCATTAACTTCAATTTCTTTTCTGTCAATTTGAGATTGTAAACCTAAAATTTGACCTTCTAATTCTGTAATTTTAGGGTTGAATTGTTCTGCAATCTGGTTCTGATTTGCCAAGGTTAAATCGTTCTTTTGCTCTAATAAAACTTGATTAATTTCTTTTTCAAAAATCTTTAATTCTAATGGTTTTGAAATGACAATTGCAATTATCACAGCTAAGAAAATCCTTGGTGTAGCTTGAAGGATTTCATCAATAATATTGTCTCTTTTTTTTATTGTAGATACAATGTAACGGTCGAGATTAAAGATAAGTAAACCCCAAATTAATCCGAAGAATATAGAAGAATATAAATTATCAAAAACAGTGTAAAGTGCATAACTCGCTGCAATGGTTGCCATAACAGCTGTGAAGAAAACAGTGGCACCAATACCAGCATATTTGTTTTGTTCTCCTATGGAACAGTCGTTTAAAATATCCGTATCTGCTCCAGAGCAGAGGATGAAAAATTGTTTTAACATAAAGCGTTCGATTTTGATCGACCTGAATAATCGGGTTGATTGATTACTTATAAGAACGCTAAATGTTAGGTTTTGTTACACTTTTGTATAAAAAATGAAAGACCTCAAAGCTTTTTAAAAAATTTGAGGTCTTAAATAATTGTAATTTGATATTAATATTTAATCAGTGATAGTAATAACCAAAGGTTCAATTTTAATATCCGAACCATCTTTAATAGCAAAAATCACAAGTTCAGAATCTGCTTTTGTATTCTTTAAGTTTGATATAGCTAAAGCATCTATGTTATTACTTTTAATAAGTTGAGTAGGTTTAAACGGGATTTTTAATTTAAACTCAGTAACCTTTCCGTTTTTTGTCTCTAGTTTTATATTTTTAAATTCATCCCTTGTCATAGATGTCTTTCCTGATTTGATTGTTTTACTGTTAACAATCGGGAAAATGCTTTCTTTTTTAGTAGCTATATCTTTACCTACTTTACCATTAATAATTGGTTGAGTATTTTCTTTAGGACTAGATAATTTTACGATATACTTACCGTTGTCATCTAATTTAGTCATCATCTCAGTACTTTTCCCTTTATTGCTTTTAGCAATAGACTTGGCTTTTTTTGCTGAGATTTTTTTATTATCTAAATAAAAGGTTGCACCTTGTTTTTCCATGTCTTCCATATATTCTAAGAATGATGGGTTTTTTGGAGATGATGGAAGTGTAGGAGGAGGAGGTGGCAAATTATCCATTTTTACAACTTTACCATAACGGTTAAAATATGTAGTTTCTCTATCTTTTGAAACATAATATAATTTTTCTCCATTTATCTCGGTAAAACCTGTTACTTGGTCTTTGTTTGTTGCTCCATTTGCGTTTTGTGCTTTGTTGTATGCGTCTTGTGCTTTTTGCATTTCTGCCTTTTGCTTTGCAGTAGCGTTTATGGGTACAGGTGGTGGTGGTGGAATTTTATTAATATCTGCAACGCTTCCATAATTATCATAGTAGGTGGTTTTTCCATTATTTTGAATGTAATAATAAGTAACACCATTAATTTTGATTGGACCTGATTTTTGATAATCAGAATTCCCTAAATTTGGTCCACCTTTATCAGAGGATTTAATTGGTTTTGGTGGAGCAGGAGGAGCAGGTGGAATAATTGAATCATATGAAGCGTCTACTTGTATCACTTTAAAATTATACGCTCTAATTAAAGTTCTTACTTCTTTTAATGCTTTCTCCGAAGCATCAGTTGGGTCATATTTTACAAAAACGGCTTTAGAATTGTCAAATGATTTCGCTAAGGTTTTTAGTTTTGTTTCTATACTTTTTAAAGAGCCTAATTTGTCATCTACTAAAAGTTGTCCTTTTCTATTTATTAGAACTGTCATAATAGGTAATTGAGGAGATGCATCTTCTTGTGTTACATTAAAGTCATACTTTCTAATTAAGCTTTTTACTTCTTTTAAGGCTTTCTCAGAAGCATGAGTTGGGTCGTATCTTAGCAATACGCCATTAGAACTGTCATAAGATTTTGCTAGTACTTTTAGTTTTGTTTCAAGGGTTTTAAGAGTACCTGCTTCATCATCTACTAATAGTTCACCATTTCTATTGATGAGGATTACCATGATTGGTTCGTCTTGTTCTAAAATAGTTTTGTTACTAGTTATTTCATCATTTGGTGATATTCCTAGTACAGTAATTAAAAAATAGTCTGTTTTTTTATGTAGTTCGTTTAAATTATCTAAAAAAGGTTTTGAGCAATTTTCCGTATTTAAGTCAAATATAATTCGTTCAAAATCCTCTTGTGACCAGTTTTTAGTAATTTCATTCAAGTCTTTTACGTAAGTATTAATACTAGATTTTTTTTCGCCAATGAAGAGTGTATTATTAATAGCCTTCATGGTTATTATTTTTTCAGTTTCACCTTCTTCATGGTTAGGTATTGTACTTGTCATACCCAATTGATTGACGGCTTGTTTTTGGTTTTCTGGTAAAGAAAAACTTAAATCAATCCATGTTGTGCCTTTAATCCCATTAAGGTCTACACCAGATTCACTTGGTTTAATTGAGAATGTAAACTTGTCTGTTTCTAGAGTTTTAACATTAGAAAAGCCGTAATCATTAATGATATAAGGTTCTGAATTTGGTTGAAGTATTAAATGACTCCATTTACACCCGTTTTTGCATCTAAGTTCTAATAAATTTCCTTTTTTTTCTACGGTTACTAAAAAGGAACTTTTTTCATTTGCTGATTTCCCAACATATTCTCTTTCTGCAAAACTATAAAATAACAATGCCATAATAGGCAATAGAATTAAAGTACTTAGCCAAATTCTGGTTTTTGATGTTTGTGTTTTCATAACTGTAAATCGTTTTTTGATTGATGAATAATTGATGGCACTCGATAATTGCTGATTTTGAGTGTTTGATGAAAATTGTAATAAAATATTTTGATAAACTTTAGCATCTGAACCTTGTTGTAAAACGGCTTGGTCTGCTAAAAATTCGTGATTAAGTTTTACATGATGTTTTAGAATGTAGATTAAAGGATGAAACCAAAATATAATTTGAAGTAACTCTAGAATAATAATGTCTAAACTATGTAATTGCTTCGCGTGTGTTTCTTCGTGAAGCATTACTTCTTTTGGAATGTTATTAGATTCGTATCTTGTTTTATTAAAAAAGATGTATTTGAAATAGGAATGTGGAATTATATTTTCATGCAACAAAACATAGATAAAAGAGCGTTGATGTATGTTTTCATTTTTAGAAATTCGTTGTTGCATTTTTATAAGGTTTATGACAAAACGCATTGCAAGTAGCAAAGCCACAAATCCATAAATAAACCATAATGTGTTTTTTAGAGTAAAGAAAGAAGGTTCTTCAATAGGAATAATTTCTGGGAACGCTGTAGGTAAAAAAGCAGGAGCGATGTCATTATTTGTAATTACAGGTTCTACATATTCTGTTATGGTGAAGTTAGGAATGGCTAATGACAGAATTAATGCTGCTAACAAATAAAAACGCTTAAATTGATGCATGGTTTGGCGTTCTAAAAACAGAACATATACTAACCAAAATACGGCTAAGCATGCCGAAAATTTTAATAGATACGTTTCCATAATTATTTGTTTTGAATTTCTGTATCAATAATTTTCTTTAAAGCCTCTAACTCTTCTTTAGTTAAGTCTGTTTTACGTGTAAAAAAGGAAGCAAACTGAGAAGCGCTATCATTAAAGAATGTTTTAATAAGGCCGTTAACATGCTTAGAGAAATAGTCTTCTTTTTTTACTAAAGGAAAATACTCTCTAGATTTTCCAAAGGTTTTATAATCTACAAAGCCTTTGCCAATCATGCGCTTAAGAAGTGTTGCGATAGTTGTGGTTGCTGGTTTTGGTTCTGGATAGACCTCTAATAAATCTTTCATAAAAGCTTTATCGAGCTTCCAGAGATGTTGCATTAGTTGTTCTTCGGTTTTTGATAGTTGCATGCTCTACGTCTTTAGAATTAACTCTACAAATGTAGAGTATATATTTTAATTCTACAAATGTAGAGTAAAGATTACTGCCATTCAAATTATAAAAAGAATAATTAAGTGTACATTTTAGAAACCACAAAAAGCCTTATGATTATCATTAATCATAAGGCTTTCGGTTATTTTACTAAGCTGTTTTTAAGTCGCTTATTTATTTTGATAATTCGGTAAAGTATTTATAGAAATAAGGAATTGTTTCAATGCCTTTTAGGTAATTCCATACTCCAAAATGTTCATTTGGTGAATGAATAGCATCACTATCTAAACCAAATCCCATCAAGATTGTTTTACTATTTAGTTCTTTTTCAAAAAGAGAGACAATAGGAATACTTCCTCCACTACGTTGCGGAATTGGTGTTTTACCAAAAGTTTGTTCGTAAGCTTTAGAAGCTGCTTTATAGCCTAAACTATCAATAGGTGTTACATAACCTTGGCCACCATGATGAGGTGTCACTTTTACGGTAACTCCTTTTGGTGCAATATTTTCGAAATGTGTTTTAAACAATTCTGTAATCTCTTCCCATTCTTGGTTAGGCACTAAACGCATTGATATTTTTGCAAATGCTTGACTTGCAATTACTGTTTTTGCGCCTTCGCCTGTATAACCTCCCCAAATACCGTTAACATCTAGTGTTGGTCGTATAGAGTTACGTTCGTTCGTAGAATAACCAGCTTCTCCATAAACGGCATCAATATCCAAAGATTTTTTATAAGCTTCTAATGAAAATGGAGCTTTAGCCATTTCGGCACGTTCTTCACTCGAAAGATTTTCAACCTTATCATAAAAACCAGGAATAGTAATATGATTGTTCTCATCGTGAAGTGACGCAATCATCTTTGTTAACACGTTTATTGGATTTGCCACAGCACCTCCATATAAACCTGAATGTAAATCTCTGTTTGGTCCAGTGACTTCAACTTCAACATAACTTAAACCTCTTAAGCCTGTTGTTATGGATGGCACATCTTGTGCAATCATTCCAGTGTCTGAAATAAGGATAACGTCATTCGTTAACTTCTCTCTGTTAGCTGCCACAAATTTTGCTAAATTAACACTACCAACTTCCTCTTCACCTTCAATCATAAATTTTACATTACAAGGCAATTCGTTATTGGTTGTCATGTATTCCATGGCTTTTACATGCATGTACATTTGGCCTTTGTCATCACAGGCACCTCTAGCAAAAATAGCACCTTCAGGATGTAAGTCTGTTTTTTTAATAACAGGTTCAAAAGGAGGCGAATTCCATAAATCTAATGGGTCTGGTGGTTGCACGTCGTAATGACCATAAACTAAAATGGTTGGTAAATTTTTATCTATTATTTTTTCGCCATATACAATAGGATAACCTTCGGTTTCGCAAATTTCTACATGGTCACATCCGGCTTTTTCTAGACTAATTTTAACGGCATCGGCAGTTTTTAAAACATCGCCTTTATAGGCAGAATCTGCACTAATAGAAGGAATTTTTAAAAGATCGATAAGCTCGTTTAGAAAGCGATCTTTGTTGTCTTGGATATAAGATTTTATGGATTGCATAATTATGTTTGATTTTAATCAAAAATATGAATTTATAGAGGAATAAATCAGTCTGAAGCTAACTTTAAGAAATGATTAGTAATTCTTAAAAAAATCTTATTTGTATATTCAAACTATTGTTTATATTTGCATCCCAATAATTATTGGAAAGTTGCAGGCGTGGTGGAATTGGTAGACACGCTAGACTTAGGATCTAGTGCCGCGAGGTGTGAGAGTTCGAGTCTCTCCGCCTGTACAAAATAAGAAAGCTAACTTTAACGAGTTAGCTTTTTTGTTTAATACATTGAAACAATATTTGGATGTTTTTACATTCGAAGCCTTATTAGTTTTAATCTTTAATTAATTATATTATTGATGAATATTCTAAATAAAATAATAACGTTTTAAGAAAGTTGTTGTTTTGTGAATTTTCTTATAAATTACAACATGAATATTTTTAATATAAAAGGTAAAGTTATAATTATAACTGGCGGCTATGGTGTTTTAGGCTCTAGTATAGCAAAACATCTTGTTGAGTCTGGTGCTAAAGTTGTAATTTTGGGTAGAGATGAATTTAAAGCAAAAGCATTTGCTAAAAAACTTTCTGTTACTAATGCAATAGGGTTAAAGGCAGATGTTCTTGATAGGGAAAATTTGCTTTCTGTTAAATCTCAAGTTCTTAATTTATGGCAGAAAATAGATATACTTATCAATGCCGCAGGTGGTAATATGCCAGGAGCAACACTTGCACCAGAGGATTCATTATTTGATATCTCTATAGAAGATTTTCAAAAAGTAACTGATTTAAATTTAATGGGCACCGTTATACCATCTTTAGTATTTGGTGAATATATGTCAACGCAAGAAAACGGTTCTATAATTAATATATCTTCCGTAGCTGTTGCACAAGCTCTAACTAGAGTAGTTGGCTATTCTGCATCAAAAGCAGCCATGGAAAACTTTACACGTTGGATGGCTGTTGATATGGCTTTAAAATTTGGAGATAAAATAAGAGTAAATGCAATCGCACCCGGATTTTTTCTTGCAGATCAAAACAGAAAATTATTAACTAATGATGATGGTTCTTTAACTCAACGTGGAGAAACCATTATTAAAAGTACACCCATGAAACGTTTTGGTAAATCTGAGGAATTAAATGGAGCAGTACATCTTTTAGCAAGTAACGCTTCTAAATTTATGACAGGAACTGTAATCCATGTTGATGGAGGTTTTGGTTCTTTTAGCGGAGTTTAAAAAATGAGAGAAACATTTAGATGGTTTGGCCCTTCAGATACCGTAAGTTTATCTGATATAAAACAGTCTGGCGCAACAGGTATTGTAACTGCATTGCACCATGTGCCAAATGGAGCAATTTGGTCAATTAAGGACATCCTAACGGTAAAAAATCAGATTGAAAAAGCCGGTTTAGAGTGGGTATTTATTGAAAGTATTCCAATTCATGAAAATATAAAGCTAAGACAAGGGGATTACTTGAAACGTATTGAAAACTATAAGCAGAGTTTAAAAAATATAGCCCAATGCGGAATTAAAAATGTATGCTATAATTTCATGCCAGTGTTAGATTGGACACGCACACAACTATTCTGGGAATTAGAAGATGGAAGTACAGCATTACGGTTTGATAAAGTTGAAATGGCAGCGTTTGAAGCTTTTATAATAAAGCGAAAGGATATAGAAAAAAGCTATAGTAATACTATTTTAGATACTGCAGAAAAACGCTTTTTGAATATGTCTTCTGAAGAAAAACAAGGTTTAGAGGATAGTATTTTAAAAGGACTACCAGGAACTGTTGACGATCTCACTATTCCAAAATTTAAAGAGATGATTGCGCAGTATGATAACATATCTCATTTGGATTTAAAGTCAAATCTGTCTTATTTTTTAAATACAATTATTCCGCTTGCAGAAGAATTAGGAATTAAAATGGCAATTCATCCAGACGACCCTCCTTTTGACATTATGGGATTACCACGCATTATAACTTCTGAAAGCGATTTAGATGATTTGGTTGATTTTATAGACAGTCCTTCTAACGGAATAACATTTTGTACAGGTTCTTTAGGTGCAAATCCTAAAAATGATTTACCTAGAATGATTGAAAAATTTAAAGACCGAATTCATTTTCTTCATTTAAGAAATGTAAGGCGTGAACCCAATGGTAGTTTTTATGAAGATCATCATTTAGAAGGTTCTTCCGATATGTATGAGATTGTTAAAGCCGTTTTAAAGATTGAAAAAGAACGTAACATTTCGTTGCCTATGCGACCAGATCACGGACATCAAATGTTAGGGGATTTAAAAAATAAAACAACTTATGCAGGTTACTCTGCAATTGGAAGGTTAAAAGGCTTAGCTGAATTAAGGGGTTTAAGTATGGGTATTCAAAAAAGTGGTGTTATATAAACAAAAACTGATACGTCTAATTATTCGCTTTTAACCATTGCTCACACGCTTCAGTCCAAGCGTGATTTCTTTGCTCTCTACCTAATCCAAAACCATGACCTCCTTTTTCGTAAATATGCATTTCAGCAGAAACATTATAATCTTTTAACGCTAAATAATATTGAATACTATTTTCTACAGAAACAGATTTGTCATCCGTTGCATGCACTAAAAAAGTTTTAGGTGTGTTAGCATCGATTTGAGTTTCGTTAGAATAATTTTCGATGTCTTTATCTGAAGGTGATTCTCCCAATAAGTTTTTTCTTGAACCTTTATGAGTTAAAGAATCTTTCATTGAAATTACTGGATATATCAATATTGAAAAATCTGGCTTTGCACTAATATTATCTTCAGCGTTATAAACTTTTTTGTCATATTGAGTTGACAATGTTGCTGCTAAATGTCCGCCAGCAGAAAACCCCAGAACACCTATTTTATCGCTTTTTAATTGAAATTTTTCTACATTAAGTCTTACATAGCGCATGGCTTCTTGAGCATCTTGCAATGACCCAATACTTTTATCTTTCATAATAGTATCGTTTGGCAATCTATATTTTAAAACAAAAACTGTAATACCAAGTGTATTTAACCATTCTGCAACTTTGTAACCTTCTTTGTTAATCGCCAAATGATGATAACCTCCTCCTGGAAAAATAATCACAGCTATTCCATTAGGCTTTACTGGTTGAAACACTGTCAGTGTTGGTTGGCTAACTCGTTCAATACTCGCAACCACAGAATCTGTGATTATTAGTATTTCTTTAAATTCAGGATTTTCTATTGCATTTGGGATTGTGTCATTCCATAATTGAATCACTTCACGGTCTAGTTGCGCAAAACAACTCTGTATAAAAAAGTAACTTAAAAAGAGAGTGTATTTATAAGATTTCATGCTAGTTAGTTTTTATCATTTTGAAGTTATCAAAACCTTCTACATTGTCTTTTAATGCATTTAAAGCTAATTTAGCTACTTCTGTAGCACCTAAAACCGATAAATGTGTATTATCTTCTTTACCTTCTGGATAATATGGGATTTCATTTGGCTGATAATGCAAATGTAATTTCTTAGAGCCTTCCACACCATAAGACTCTTCCAATCTTTCAGTTAAATATTGAAGATCTATTAATGGAACGTTGTAGGCTTTGGCTACTAAACGAACTTCTAACGGATATGCTCCATGAGTATCCAATAAAGTGCCTTCTTTATTAAATTTTCGCCTTACTATAGATGTAAACAACACAGGAATTGCGTTTTTTTCTCTAGAGTCTCTAATAAATTTTATTAAGTTACTTCTATAAGCTGTATGCGGATTAGTGTAACGCTTTGGGTCTTTTATTTTTTGATCATTATGTCCAAACTGAATAAATATATAATCGCCTTTTTTCATTTGTTTGTAAACAGAATCCCATCGTCCTTCAGCTATAAAACTTCGAGTACTTCTTCCATTTACTGCATGATTTTTTACAGTGGCATTATTGTTTAAGAACTGAGGCAATAATTGACACCAACCTCGTTCTGGATTCTCTTCATGATTTGGTTTATCTGCCATAGTAGAGTCTCCAATTGTGTAAATAGAAATATTTTGTATTCGTTGATTTGATTGAGATTCTGTTTTATCTTTTTTACATGATTGACAGATAATCAAAATCAAAAAGAATAAAACCTTATAATGTTTCATACCATTCTTTTTTTGAAGCTTTTTTATACTTACCGAGTATATTCTTTAAGGTATATTTTTTGGCTTCTTGCTTTTTTAATTGATGTGACCATACTACTCTTTTTTCTGGTTGAAATCCTACATTATGATTTTTATACTCACCATAAAAGGTTGTTTTTTTAGCTTTTGATTTAGACCAATTGTGCCATCCTTCTGATAAAATATGACTTCCTAAATCGCAATTTATAAAGACTGTTTGAGCATATATTCGCCAAGGTCTTCCTAAATAGACTTCATCAATATCTTTATCTGCTGTAAGCTTGCATTCTTTAAATACGTAACCAAATAATGAATCTTTTGGTGTTGAAGCTGCTGTGATGTACGAATTCTTTTTACTATGTATTTCGCAGTTTTCAAAAAAAGCTGTTGCACTGCCGAATATAAAATCTGTAGTACCCTCAATATAACAGTCTTTGTAATACTGTCTTCCTTTACCTGATGCATACAAGGTATCTTGATTACCTAAGAGTTTGCAGTTTATAACAGCAACTTCATCTGAAAATACGGATAGAGCCACTGCTTGACCAACTTCACCAGATGAGTTTTCAATGGTAAGGTTTTTTAAAATAACATTGTTGGCTTCTATTAACAGAGTGTAAGTATAAAAGGTGCTATTTCTACCTAATCCAACCTTATTAAAATAATCGTCATAAGTAATAATTGTTTTGTCTTTGCTTTCACCTATTAATGATAGGTTTGAATTCCATTCGTGAACTTTAACTTTTTCTTTATATATACCATTTTTAATGAAGATTGTCACTCTTTTATATGGAAATGACTTGGTATTGTTTATAGCCTCTTGAATAGTTTCATAGTCTCCACTTCCATCTTTTGCAACAACTATATTAAATTCGTTTTTTGGCTTTTTAGTCGTTTTTAAATTGTGTTTTAATTTCCATTCAGGATATTTATTTAATACTAGTTGCGGATCGTTTTTGTACCAAGCATATCCATTTCTGCGTTCATCTCCAATTTCGGTTAAAGAGGCTTTTTTAATGCCGTCTCTGTCACAAAAGAAAGGTGTATTATCCTCCAATTCCATAAAACGCGCCCAAATTGCAGATGCATTCTCATCAGGAATCATTCTTTTGTCAATAATTTTTCCCACGTCATTATAAATTCGGTCTTTTCTTAATCCTGTGATTTTTACTTTTCCGAACCATGTTACAGCACTATTTACAGCATTAATTATTTCTTTTGATGGGTTTTCTATAGACATTAAAAGTAAAACGATATGAGCTGATTCTGATCCACTTAAAGACGGTAATTCATAGGCTCTTGCTTTTGCAGGCAACAGTGTGTTTTCATCATGCTGAGCGCACCAAGCCGTTAATACTCCATTTTGCTTGTATTGTGTTTTGAGTATACAATCAACACCCTTATTAAACGCTATGGTTATTTTTTCTAATTGTATTTTTGTTGGCTGAATAGAGTAGTAGTCAGAATTATCTTTCAACTTTTTTAAAAGATTCATGATGTTAATCATAGAATCATCATTGTAAGTAATATGTGTGCTATAGCCTTTTTTTAGAGGATAAAATTGTGGCCAACCTCCATTGTCATATTGCGCTTCTAAAATATAATCTACTGCTTTTAAAAAGGCAGTTTTATAAATTTCATCTCTTGTTTGAGCATATATTTTTGATAAAAATAACATTTCTTGAATTGTGGCTCCATTATCTGTTGTAGTACCTTCATTCGTCTGTTTTTTAACTAGAAGTTCTTGTTTTTGAGTTTCGGAAAGCGAATGATGCATTTGCACATTTTTGGGCCATCCACCAATATCACGCTGATATAATAGAACATTTTCCGCAATTTGCTTGGCTTTAGGTGTAGCAAACCAAGCGGCTTCTTTTTTATGAATTATATCTCGCCATGACTTATCATGTACTTGAGCATATAAATTTAAACAAACGCCTAACGTGATTGCGAAAAAGAAAATCCTTTTTACGTTTTTCATCCTCATCATTTTTAATTTAAAGTTAAACTAGTTAACGGTACTTTAGTGTATTCAATATCTTCTTTATTAGTTGCATAAGATATGTAGAGATTGTTCTTCCAAACAAATGACTTTGGATAATGATAGCCCAACCTTTTGTATTTTCCTTCGTAACGCAACGATTGAATATCTTTGCCTCCTCTTCTTATGATATACGAGGTATTAAATAATTTCCCTTCATAGCTTAAAGTAACCGCTAAAGGCATCCTCGTTTTGTTATTTACAGGATTGTTAATTATATACGCTATACCTTTATTAAAATTGCCTGCACTTTGCTTAGATCGAGAGTCTGGCATATTTGTAATTACGGGAACTGTCCATGTTTCTCCTCGATCTTTACTTACCGAAGCCAAATTATAATAGGTGCTACTTTGATCTCTAAATACCATTACTAAATTATTGTTTCCTTGTAGGAACCAACTGGGTTCAATTTCTCGCGAAACATTATTTTTTACTGAATTATTAGAAAATTTTGGTCGTTTCCAACCACTTATACCCAAAGGGTCATCGGTATAAATTGGTGATGCAATTAATCCAGGTTGAAAATGAGCAGCACCAACAATACGACCATCTGGCAAGGCATGAGGATCTTGTTCAAAAACACCATTTAGTGGAGTGCCATTAGCCATTAAAACAGGTTGTTTATCTGTCCAATTCACACCGTCAACACTCGTTTTGTAATATGTAAATCCTCCTTCAGGTATAATATCATTTGGCCACTCATTGATATAGGCCACCAAACTATCACCATGTTTCCACCAACCACCAGAAGTACAGTAACCATTTGCTAAGGTTTCAGATAAAACTTTGGGTTCAGACCAATTTTTTCCATCATCACTTTGGCTATAAGCAAGCCAAGTGTCCATTGAGTCTTCATCTTTTGAAGAACTTTGCCATTGACAATAAAAGGTATTTTTAAATACCGTCATCACAGCTCCATTACTGAAATGATCTGTAGAATCATTTGGTTTAAAAATAGTAACTGTTTCTATTCCTTTAGGAGCTTTAAGCCCTAAATCATCGTTTTTATCTTGATTAAAAATTACTATATCTACTTTAAAAGGAACTTTTATAACCTGATCGTTTTTGCATGAGAGAAATAACACAACTAACGACATTGCTAATATCATAGACACTATTAAAGACTTGTTTTTTATCATTTTTTGAATCTTATCCAATCAATATCTAAGCTTCCAGAATCATTTATAATCCCTTCACGAAGTGCCAAAAATCCTATTTTAGAACCAATCCATCTCCCTTCTCTAGCTTTAAAAGTTTTCCCTATGGATTTGAATTTTTTATTATCTAGACTGTAGAAAAACTCACAAATTCCACCTTTACTAACTTTAACTTGAAGAAAAACCGTATAAGTATCTATTTTAATTTTATCGCTTTCAGTTTCGGCTTTATTTTTATCAGAATCTGCACATATTACTTGAGACAAGTATAAATTCCCCTCTTCTTTTTTCAATCGAATATAACTGTAATCTAATCCCATAATTAAGAAACCTACTTCTTCATTATCATGTCTTGAATTAAAGCTCATTTTTGTAGTTGCTGTAAATTTTTCTGCTGGAAATTTTTGTAATAATAAGTTTGAAATAGAATGTAAATTAACAGCATCTTCGGGTTTTGGTCTACAATACATGGTAAAATGTCCCATTGATGTTGGAAATCCGTAATAGACTTCTGGATTTGCTTGCCATTGCCATTGCAAACCTAATTTGGGTTCATTAAATTCATCAGAATCTGGTGGTGTAACAATTGGATATGTTTTACCAATATTTGGTTTTTTATAAGTTAAAACAGGTTCTCCAATGCTATCATTATTTTGGTCAATTCCTATTAATGGCCAGTCGTTTTCCCATGTCATAGGTTGTAAATGAACGATACGTCCATAAGCATCTTTATCTTGAAAATGAAAAAACCAATTTTCACCAGTTTGTGTCGTTACCCAAGCACCTTGATGCGGACCATTTATAGCTGTGTTTCCTTGATGTAAAACCTTTTTCTTTTCATATGGTCCATAAACAGTTTTTGATCTTAAGATAGTTTGCCAACCTGTAGAAACTCCTCCTGCTGGTGCAAAAATGTAGTAATACCCATTTCGTTTGTAAAATTTTGGTCCTTCAATAGTAGATTCGTTCTTATGACCATCAATAATCAATACCTCATCGTCATTGGTTTTGGTGCCATTTTCGTTCATTGTTGCAATAACCAATAAGCTTTTAATTCCTGCACGACTACCAGCAAAAGCATATGCTAAATATACTTTTCCATCGTCGTCCCATAGTGGTGTTGGGTCTATAAGGCCTTTTCCTCCTTTAACTAAAACAGGTTCTGACCAAACGCTCTTTGGATTTTTGGTTTTAATCATATAAATTCCAAAATCTGGGTCTGGATAATAGATGTAAAATTCTTCATTATGATATCTAATACATGGTGCCCAGACACCTTTACCATGTTGTGGTTTGTCAAAAACCTCTAATGGCACTTGTTTTGGAAGTGCATAATTGACCAATTCCCAGTTTACTAAATCTTTTGAATGTAAAATAGGTAAGCTTGGTGAAGCGTTAAAAGAAGAAGCTGTCATATAGTAATCATCTCCAACTCTAACGACATCTGGATCTGAAAAGTCTGAATGTAAAATTGGATTTGTATAAGTTCCATTACCATTATCGGAAGCCCAAACTTCTGAAACTGGTTTGTCTTGAGCAGAACTGCTTAAAACGTAAATTAAACTGATAATAAATAGTTTGGTCTTCATAAATTAATCACTTTTTTTTCTTGGTTACTTTGAATGGCTGCTTCTATAACTTTAATAACATTTGTGGCTTCTTCGGCCGACACTGGTAATGGTTTATTGTTTATAACCGCTTCGTTTATACCATTATAATAAGCCATATAATCTCCTTGTTCTGTTTCAATAAGTTCTTTTTTTGATTTTCCGTCTTTAAGGGTATGAAGTAGTCCTCTTTCGGATTCAGGTTCCATTCCCCAATTAGCAGTGTTGGGTTTTATCTCTTTTTGAAGTTCGGTTTCCTGAATGTCTGCTTTTGATTTTACAAAAGAACCTGTTGTACCATGAATGCTATATGCAGGAAGCGGTTCTCTAACAAAATAACTCGATTTTAGAGATACGTAATGTGAATGGTAATACAGTTTTACATCAAAATAATCTCCTACTTCAGAATTATCTCTGAATGAATCTAGAGTAGCAAAAACACTGTTAGGCATTCCAAACAATTGTAGTGCTTGGTCTATGATATGTGAACCTAAATCGTACAAACTACCAACACCTTCGGTTGGTGTTTCTTTATGAATTTTATAGCTTAGTTCTGGATCAAATCTATCGTAATGAAATTCGGCTTCAACAATATTTCCTAAAACGCCTTGTTCTATGACTTTTTTGACAGTTTTAAAATCACTATCCCATCGTCTATTCTGAAATACTGAAAGTTTTACATTTTGCTTTTCTGCTAATGCAACTAGTTCTTCAGCTTCTGTTGAAGTTACTGTAAATGGTTTTTCAACTACGACATGTTTACCCGCTTCAAGACACTTTTTTGTATACTCGTAATGCGTAATATTTGGTGTGTTAACGATAACTAAATCTATGGCGTCATCTTTAAGCAATTCTTCCAAAGATCGAAACGTTTTAATATTTGAGTATTTTTCTTTGGCTAAATTTTTGGTGCGTTCAAAAACAGCATATAAATTAAAATCTGGGTGTACATCTATAAATGGACCATGAAAAACCCATCCACTCATTCCGAAAGAGCATAATGCTGTATTTATTAAAGCCATATTCATATTATTTAGTTCTCTATACGATTTTTTCCTCCTTCAAAATCACTCGAATAAAGACTTAAAATTTATTTTACTTGTTTAATTCTAAAGCTGCCATAATAAAGGGGCCAGTTCCTTTAGGGTCATTAGATCTAATTATTTCTCCAATATAGTATTCAAATGTGCCATCTCTATATGGATTCCCTCCTAAACCTGCGACACCACAACATTTGTTAAGATTTACAACTCCATTGTCTTCAACGGTAATGAATAAATCTAGAGTGCCTTGAAACGCCTTATTCGCATTCTCTAAATAGGTGTTTGGTAAGTATCCTTTATTAACTCCTTTTGCTAAAGTGTATGTAAACATACTTGTTCCTGTTGCTTCTAAGTAGTTTCCTTCTCTTTCAGGTAAATTGAGCACTTGAAACCATGTACCACTTTTATCTTGGTATTTTACGATAGCTTCGGCATATTGGTTGAGATATTTAATAATTCTTGCTCTTCCTTGATGATTTTCTGGTAAAAAATCTAACACATCTACTAATGCCATGCCGTACCAACCCATTCCACGAGACCAAAAATTCTCTGAAAGCCCTGTCTCTTTATTAGCCCATTTTTGATTTCTACTTTCATCCCAACCATGGAAGTATAATCCTGTTTCTGAATCTCTACTGTATTTTTCAATTAAGTCAAATTGAAGAACAATTTTATCATAAACCTTGTTTGCTACTGCAGTATTCATATAGTCTTTAGCATATTTAGCATGAAATGGTTCAGCCATATATAAACCATCTAACCACATCTGATATGGATATTTTTTTTTATGCCAAAAACCACCTTCTGAAGTTGTTGGTTGACCTTCTAATTGTTTATGAAGTGTATCCATTACTTTTTTAAAACGAGGCTCTTTAGTTTTGTTGTACACATAGTAAATGATATCGCCAGCTTTTATCATATCTAAGTTGTAGTTAGACATTTTGTAGGTTTTGATAGTACCATCTTCTTCAATCATTCTATCAGGATACTCATATATATAATCATATATTTTTTGATTGTTAATTTGCTCATAAACCTTAGACATTGCTTGCAAAACTAACCCTGGTGTATAACTCCATTTTGGTTTGTCTCTAAAATCTAAAAGTGTTGGATCTGGAAATCTTTTAATTTCGGACAAAGCCATACGTTCTGACCATTTTAATGAATCAGAAATTTCCATTTCTTGTTTTGGTGCTTCCGCTTGCTTCTTTTCTTCTTTACAACTTGTAAAAAAACTTAAAGCTAATATTGTAATGAGCGTTATATTTTTCATCTTAACTATGTTATTGCTTTTCGTATTTCTTAATCACTAAATATTTTAATTCTATATCACCAGCATTACTAATACCATGCATACTATTTGGTGGGCAATACAAACTTGTATTGGCTTCTACAACAACTTCTTTTCCATCTAAATAAAACCTTGCAGTACCTTCTAAAACATAAAAGAATTCATCTTCGGGATGTTGGTGTGGTGCGTGTGTAGATTTCCCTGGTGCTACCACACTCAACTTAAGTGTTCTCCCATCTAAAAACTCTTTATCTGCAAACCAATACTGATAGCCGACTTTTGTTGGTATAGCTTCATCTTTGGAAAATGTATTTACGCAGTCTTCAATGGTATAAGTTTTGTCTTGTGCATTGATAGTTTGAGAACTAATATACATACAAAAGAGTATTACACTTTTTAATAGGATCTTCATTATAGCGCGTTATTTGAATTCAATTCATCCAATAAACCATCTAAATAGGTTAAAAATTCGGCTTCTGTTTTAATGCCATCAACTTCCTGTTCCCAAGCTCCTAAAAAGTAAAATGACACTGGCGTTGTAGTTGGTTTAAATTCAATTAAATAATCGTCTTCTCCTTTTTTGATTTCGGAGGTAGTCTTAATCTCATAAAAAATTGCCATTCCTAAATCGTCTGGTACCAACGTTTGCTCACCATAAGTTGCTATGTAAGCCCATTTGTTGTTGGTACTTTCTTTCTGAAAATAATTAACACCATGATCGATAATTCCTGTTACAATGCCATCGATTGCTTTTGAAGGCTGAATAGTGTGTTTTGTGTACCGTTGATCTGGACGAATACTTAATGTTGATTTTAGATCGATTTTATTATCATCTGTTTTCCAACCTTTATAATTTATAATTACAGAAGATGCATCTAAGTTATTTTGTACAGAAGCAAATGTGGAATCGACTTCTTTAAAATGAAGTACTTCACCTTCAACTGAGCGACCTATAGAACCAATGCCAAGCCCACTTCCCACTTTTAAGATGTCTTGTCCCCAAGGCTCAGGTTCATGATATGAATCGAAACCATCTTGGCCGACTTTAGACAACACCATAGTATCTGTTTTTTTTCCGAAAATATCAATGGCATTTCTCCAATCTAAATAGAGCCTGAATCCTATTTTATTGTTTTCCCAACCTGGTCCTTCGTAACGTATGTACCAAGAATGGTCGGTCTGGTTATCTGGAACACGAAATTTTTCAACATTTTTAAATGAAGTTCCACCATCATATTCTTCGTGTCCTCTTGTGCCATCAATCCATTCTCCACCTTGTGCAATAGAGATTTCTGCATAAGTTTTTGGTGTTTCAATCACTTTTTCAGTTTGCTTAATCGGTTCTTTTATGTCTTCTTTTTTCTCAGATTTACATGCTGTAATTGAAGCAATAAAACATAAAGCAATTATAAATTTTAGTGTTTTCATTCTTTATCTTTTTTGAGTGTTTTATCTAAAAATGTTGAGATGTAATTTACAGTATCATTAAACCATGGGTGAAATAACCAAAAAGTATGTGGACTATCTGGAAAGTTTTCGACTTGACTATAAATTTTATGTTTATCTAAAATTTTAATCATGTCTTCTCGTCCTGCTTGAAAACGCTCATACTGACTACTTATAAATAAAATAGGAGGGGTGTTTTTATCAGTGTGGGTTAGGGCAGATGCTTCTTTCCATGTTTCAGGCTTTTCTTTAGATGTACCTCCTAACCACCAACTAGCCATTTTGCCTTCACTAGATTTAGGATGAATAAATGCTAAAACACCATCTAAGTTCACAATGGCTTGGACAGACGTTAACGTAGAATATTCTGTTTTTTCTTGAAACTTTGGATTGCTATTTGTTGTACCGACCAAGGTTGCCATTTGTGCGCCTGAAGAGGTTCCTAAAATAGCGACTTTCGTCGTGTCTAAATTAAATTGCTTGGCATTAGATTTTATATATTGAATCGCTTGTTTTAAATCATAAATCCCTTCGGGATATGGCACTTCGTCTGATAATCTATATTCTACTGCAAAACAAGAATAACCTTTAGAAGCAATGTTTTGTGCCATTGGTGCCATGTGAGATTTGTTGCCAGATTTCCATCCGCCTCCATGCACTAAAATAACAGCTGGATTATTTTCTGATGTATTTATAAAAGCATCCAAACAAAGCGTTCTGTTTTCTAACGTTTTGTATGTTATGTTTTCCGTTTTAAATACATTTTGAGACTGTTGCGATTTTACAATTTCAATTTGTGGAAAATCTTTTTTGTATTTTTTATAAGAACTTGTTACTGTGTATGAAGTGTCTTTCTGTATGGATTGAAAAGCAAATACAGTTGATACATTCAATAAAAGAATGAAGCTATATGAAATTGATTTATACACTATTCTTATTTTTTATTTAAAGAATAAGCCTGATTTTGTAAATCAGGCTATCATAGGAATTGAAATCTAAACAACTAATCAAAATATCTCCTATTTTATTCCTGCTACTAATTCTCTTCTTTGGGTGGACTTTGCATTAAAGCCCCATTAATATACGTATCTATAAGTTTTAAATTAGAAACATTTTCTAAAGAGAAAGCACTTTCAACTTTTTCTATATTTACATTTCTTAAAGTGACATTTTTAATTGGTGATTCTTTATAGCCTTTTGCTAAAATTCCGAATTCGCCACCATTTTTAACAGTAATATTTTCTAACCAAATATTTTTTATTTCAGGAATAAACTCACCAGTTTGATTAGTATAAGTAGCATAAAACATATTAATCTTTAAAAAGGCTTCTTTAACTTGTCCTACTTCTAAGTTTCTAACATAAACTCCATCGATTATTCCACCTCTTCTAGAATTTGTTTTTAATCGTATTGCTCTGTCTAAATTAGGACTGTCCATGGTACAATTATCTACATATACATTACTAACACCTGCAGACATTTCGCTACCAATTACTACACCTCCATGTCCATCGATCATTTTGCAATTTTGAACAACTATATTTTCAGTTTTGATGGCAACTCTTCTGCCTTCGGCATCTCTACCTGCTTTTATTGCAATGCAATCATCTCCTGTATTGAAAGTACAATTCTTAATAATTACGTTTTTAGAATATTCTGGATCACAGCCATCATTATTTGGACCATGACTCTCAACAGTGACTCCATCTATAATGACATTGTTGGATTTAAAAGGATGAATAATCCAAAATGGTGCATTAACTATTTTTACGCCTTGTATGAGTACATTACTACATTCGTAAGGCTCTAGGAAAGTTGGTCTTAAATAATGTCCTTCACCAAATAGCCGTTCATTTAATGGTGTTCCGTTTTGTCCCATATCCATTAACCTCGGAAGGCTAAGACTATCTTTTTGTTTTGGCATACCATTTTTCCAACCATATTCATCTTTTCCACACCAACTCCACCAATTATCATTTCCTGCTTGACCGTTTAAAACTCCTTTACCTGTTACAGCAATGTTATTCTTTTTATTGGCATATATTAATGGTGAATAATTCATAAGCTCAACACCTTCATACGATGTTGGTACAATTGGGTAGTCGTTTGGATTGGTACTAAATAGTATTTCTGCACCTTCCTCTAAATGAAGATTTATATTATTATCTAAATGAATTGCTCCTGTTAGGTATTTCCCTTTTGGAACTAAAACTTGCCCACCTCCTTTTTCAGCACAAGCAGCAATTGTTTTTTTAAATACTTCAGTGTTGAAAGTAATTCCATCTGGATTTGCTCCAAAATCTATGATATTAAAAGTTGCATCTGGAAACTCAGGAACAGAAACACTCGCGATTATATCATTCATTATAGACCAAGGGTCATTTTTTGATGTTGTTTTTTTTTCTTGCACGTTTTTACAAGAGGTTAAAGAAATAAACATAGCTACTAATAATAAACAAGTAACCTGTATAGATGTATGTTTTTTTATAATTGTAGACCCAAATAATGACATCATTGCAAGTAATTTATTATTAAAAAATGTAATCGATTACAAAACTAAAAAAATTAGTTCGATAAAGCAAATTTTAGATATTAAAAATACAAACAATTGACTAACTAATTTATTATGAATACGGATTTATTATTTACTGTAAAATACAGACTTTATAAATTATTTTTATGAAACAATTATTATTTTATGCATGGATGCTATTGGTGTTCACGCAAATTTCTGCTCAATCTATAACCATCACTGAATCTTCTGGTTGGATGGAATCGGCTTTTGTAAAATGGCTTCCTGTTGATGGAGTAGATAGTTACAATGTCTATTATTCTGGTGGCGGAATTACTAATCAAATTATTGAAACACAGCTTATTCGTAATTATGGTAGTTATTATCGTGCAGATGTTTTAGGAATTTCTACAGGTACTTATACTATAAAAATTGTTCTAGTTACAGCAAATATTGAAGGATTAGCTACAGTATCTAATAGTATTACTGTAACAGCTCATGATAGAAATGGTTTTGCGCATTTTAATGGTCACGTTCCTGGGGCATATAACCTTGACGAGACACTTAAGCCCAATGCAATAGTAATTTATATAACCGAGAACTCAAAAATCACAATCTCATTAAATGTTGTAGGTGCTACAACAAAACCATGTGTTGGACTTCAAGCTATTTTAGATGGCTTTAAAAAAGGGGATGATGACCTTCCTTTGGTTGTTAGGTTAATAGGTAATATTACCGATTTAGATTATATGTTAAATGGTGATGTCGTTATTGAAAATGAAAATAATATTATTGGTTCTATAACTTTTGAAGGTATTAGTGACGATGCTCAGGTAAATGGTTGGGGACTTCGTATTAAAAGAGGTACAAATATTGAAGTTCGAAACCTTGGGTTTATGCTTACCAATGCAAATGAGGGTGACAATATTGGCTTGCAACAGGACAATGAATATGTTTGGGTTCATAATTGTGATTTGTTTTATGGAGCTGCTGGTGGTGATGCCGACCAAGCAAAAGGTGATGGAGCCTTAGATTGTAAAAGATCGACTTATGTAACAATGTCTTATAATCACTTTTGGGATACCGGAAAAAGTAACCTTTTAGGGTTGAGTGAAAATACTACCACAGGATTATATGTTACCTATCATCATAGTTGGTATGATCATTCAGATTCTCGTCATCCTCGTGTTCGTTTTTATTCTGCTCATATTTACAACAACTATTTTGATGGGAACGCAAAATACGGATCCGGTTCTACAGAAGGTTCATCTTTATTCTTAGAAGGAAACACTTTTCGTAATTGTAAATATCCTATGTTGACTTCGCAACAAGGCACCGATGTCTTTAATGGATCTAATTGAACTTTTTCTGGTGAAGATGGTGGTGTAATAAAAGCATTTAATAATGACATGAGCGGTGAGACTCGATTTGTAGCTTATGATGCTGTGGATTACCCTGTTCAATTTGATGCTTATGTAGCGACAACAAGAAGTGAAGAGTTTATAAGTAATATTACATCTTTCCAAGGAGGTAATACTTATAATAACTTTGACACAGACCCAAATTTATATATAAATTCATAATCCATCGATAGTCCTATCGTTGCAAAAAACAACGTTGTACAATATTCTAGACGTGTTTCAGGAGGTGATATTGAGTGGACTTTCGATAGTCCTAATGACGATACCTCTTATGCTATAAATACGGGATTACTAGCTCTTTTAGCTTCATATACAACTAATTTAGTGTAAGTACAAGGTGATGCCACCTGCTGGGAGCACACATACTTTAACGGTTTCTGACAACAATAATCAGTGGATTGATGAAGGTACTGCTATTACAGATATGATTTTTACTTGGGGAAGAGATGCAACAGGTGCTTCTGTTTCAGGGTTACCTTCTTCTGGAATAAATTTTAGTATAGACAACAGCATGAAAACTGTTATCGTTTTTGGTACACCAACAAATAATGTGTCTTTTTCAGTAACTACTATTGGATCATTCGGAACAACTGTAACGGGTGAAGGTAGTATAAACATAAATGGAATTCCTTCCGGAGATGAAACACATAATTTTACAACATCTGGACTAAATAGTAGTTTTTACACATTTACTAATGCAAATATGAATTCTAATCCTGGTTCAACGACCTATGATGGATTAACATTAACTGAACGATTAAAAATTGAATCCTCAACAAAAATTTCATATGCCACAAACTCAGTTTCAACGCTAACATTGCTATTTGACCCTAATTTCAGTGGAAACATAAAACTTGATGGTTCTGCACATTCTGCTACTGATGGAGTACTTACTTTAACAAATATTCCTGCCGGAAATCATAATATTACTAAAGGGAATGTTGCCAATCTATATTATATTAAAAGTGAATTTGCATTGCGTATAGAGGATGTTACTCCCTTCTTCAGGATATGCATCCATATCAACGTCCATTGTCCCTAGATCATTACTTCCAATAGGTGTACCTCCATCCATGGTTCCAGAGCTATATTCTGAGCCATAAAAACGAATAGTTCTTATGCCATCCACATCTATTTCTAAAGAATTACTATCTTGAAAAGCAACACCATAAACTTGTTGCTGCTTGTGTTCTTATTTTACCATCTGGACTTGTTGTAGAGGTTACAGGATCCCATTGTACTCCTGTATTTGTAAAGGTTGATTCATCTCCTAAATTGTAAGAGATCGTTGTTTGTCCGTTTGCTAAAAAGCACGCGAAGAGAATGACAAACATTGTGAAAAAGGAAAGTTTTTTCATAATTGAATAGTTTATATTTAGTTTAATCTTTGTTGATTAAAAAATTTACGAAGGCTATTCTATATTATTGGGAGTTTTTAATTACAACATATTTTTTAAAATTATAAATGCAATCGATTATGTAAAAACGTGTAATAATTCACTTATATATGTAACGTTAAATAATAATTAAATCCACTTACTTTTTGAGTATCCTAAAGGTTTTTTGATTTTCCTTAATTTTTAATCTAACAAAATAAATGCCTTGAGTTAAATGACTTAAGTTTATATTGTTTATAACACCATTTGTTTTTGTGGATTCATTTATTAGGTTTTTGCCTTTTGCGGAGTAAATTGAATACTTTACCTCAGCGTTACTAATATTGGATAATTTTATATTTAATACATCTTTAACTATAGTTGGGTAGTACTTTATATTTGAGAATATATTATTTTCTATTCCTAAATTTTCGCAACTTGAAGATATTACACCAGCACTAGTTACATTTAGTGTTGCACCAGCACCACATGTTGTATTTGGTATATATGTAGCTACATCGCTAACAGGAATTACATTGTATGAGTATGTTGGCTCAGTTACAGAGCCAATGTTAGATACACTATTTATACAATTGTCAAATTCTAACGTAACTGTACCTCCATAGCCTTGATATACCGTGCCAATATTTGCAAAATCTGAATTTTCAACATAACAAGAAAGTGTGTTAATTCCACCACTCAACCCTAATGCGCGCGAGCTTGAGACATCTGTATTGTAATAACAGTTTATTATATGTAATTCAGCATTTCTAGCTCTAGGCATTCTTTCTCTGCAACCTTCTGCCCAATAGCAGTTTTGAAAAGTAATACTGTAATGTCCATCTGCTGGAGATTGAGAGTCACTTGACCCAACCAAATTTGAAAATCTATGGTCGTTTGATCCTCCAGGTCCACCTGGAACTGCTGGTTTTAGATAGGTAAATTTACACCAAGATACGGTTACATTATCTGAATTTCCTTTAATATCGAAATTGCCATCAACTCCATCTTGAAACTCACAATGATCAACCCAAAGGTTTGTGCAACCGTCCGCAGTAAGATTATCTCTACCGTCAACGTCATATGCTCCAGGGCCTTCAAAAATTAAATTCCTTATAATAACATTATTAGAGCCATTTTTTAAATTTAAAATACCTGAACCCGATTGTGTTTGTGTATTGTTTACTAGTCTAGCATTTGGTAGACCAATAATTGTTTTATTTGTAACGACCTCACTAATATTTTGTCCTGCTGCAATTGTAATTGTACCAGAGACTAATATTACTTGTGGAGTCTGCAATTTAATTTTAGCCTTAAAATCAGTATAAGTATTTACTGTTACGGGAGCGACGTTACCGCCACCCGTAGCGCCTTGTCCGTAGCCTTGAGGGGTTGTTGTGTAATAAGTTTGACTAAATGCTAAATTAGCGTTGAATAAAACGATAAAACATGTTATAATACTTTTCATATAATATTGAATGTTATTTACAGATAATGTAATCGATTACAAAAGTATGTACAAATTAATTATTTTCTAGCAATTGTCATAAAATTATGATTGAGAACCTAAAATTGAGAAAAACTTAATTTTTCAAGGAATTATTATTATTCTAAAAAAATGTTAACAAAAATTTGTGTATTTGAAAATTAACAATAAATTTGTGCAATCGATTACATAAAAATTAATTTATAAACTAAATACAATAATTTCATGTTTAACAATCTAACTGATTTTTTGTTTTTCTATTCTAGTGGAAAGAAGGCAAAAAGATTTTATACTGTAAAATCTTCATCGTTGATGCTATTCGCATTATTTGTTTTTGGCAGTTCTTTTCTATATTCTCAAGACCTTACGGTTATTGGGACAGTAACTGCCGAAGATTTAGGGCCTGTGCCAGGAGCAAGTGTATTGCTTAAAGGAACTTCAAAAGGAACTTCTACTGATTTTGATGGTAATTATTCATTAAGTGTTAATGATCCTGATGCTATTTTGGTGTTTTCGTATATTGGGTATACCACTCAAGAGGTGAAAGTTTCTGGTAAAAAAATAATTAATATTGTCCTTGAGCCTAGTTTAGAGTCTTTGGATGAAGTTGTTGTTATTGGTTATGGAACATCAAAAAAATCTGACTTAACAGGCTCTGTTGTTTCTATAGGAGGTAGTGACTTAAAAGAGCAAGGGATATCAAGTGTAGCTGAAACATTGACAGGTCGTTTAGCCGGTGTTCAGGTCCTTTCAGCAGAAGGTTCTCCTGATTCTGAGATACAAATTAGGGTACGAGGTGCTGGATCTCTAACCCAGGATAGTTCTCCTTTAATAATTGTTGATGGTTTTCCTATTAATAGTCTAAGTGATATTTCGCCAACAGATATCGAAAATATTAGTATTCTAAAAGATGCTTCGTCTACTGCTATCTATGGTTCTAGAGGTGCAAATGGTGTTGTAATTATTACAACGAAGAGTGGGAAGTCAGGAAAAATTTCGGTTAATTATAATATGTTTTATGGTGTAAAGCAGATAGCAAAAACAATAGATGTGCTTAGTCCAGAAGATTATGTTAAATGGCAATACGAATATGCATTACTTGACGATGAGCCACAAAGCTATGAGCAGTATTTTGGATTGTATCAAGACTATGATCAATACGTTGGTATGCAGGGTAATGATTGGCAGAAGCAAATATATGGTAGAACCGGAGAAGTAAATAGCCGTGATTTAGCCATAAGAGGCGGTTCTGAAAAAATTAGTTATAACTTTAATTACGCGCTTTACGATGAAAAAGCTATTATGATAGGTTCAGACTTTAAAAGAAATAACTTGTCGTTAGCGCTTAAGAGTAAAGCTAGTGAGAAAATAGATTTGTCATTTACAATGCGTTATGCTGACACCGAAGTTAATGGTGGTGGAGCTAATGAACAAAATGAAGTTTCTTCTGCTGATGCGCGTCTTAGGCATAGTGTAGGTTATTCTCCAATACCACTGCCTGGTTTAACAACAACTAATACAGACGAGGCGGTTTCTGGTTATTTAGTAAATCCTTTTGTGGCGGTTGCAGATAATCAAAGAAGACAATTGGCTGAGAATTTTAATATGTTAGGTAGTTTTTCTTGGAAAATTATTGATAATCTAAAATTTAGAAGTGATGTAGGTTTAAATAAAAGAAATGATTTGGACTATAGGTACTATGGAAGATCAACTTATTATGCTAACAATAGACCATCTGCTGAAAATCAAGGAATGCCTGCTTTAATTATTAGAGATAGAAAAAGGGAAAGCTTTAGAAATTCTAATACACTAAATTATGATTTTGTAAAACATATGGGTGAGGATCATGGTCTAAAATTATTATTAGGTCAAGAAATGATAGTTTCAAAAGATAATAGAGTCACAAGTGAAATTCAGGGATTTCCTGAAGATTTTGCTTTTCAAACTACAATAAATTTAACAACACAGGGTACACCTTTATCTGTTAATAATTTTTATAGTCCTGATGATAAATTACTGTCATTTTTTGGGCGTTTAAATTACGATTTTAAAAACCGTTATTTGTTTACTGCAACATATCGTGTTGATGGTTCTAGTAAGTTTTTAGGTGACAATCAATGGGGATATTTTCCATCTGCTGCTGCTGCATGGAAAATTTCTGAAGAAGAATTTTTTAGTGATACTAATTGGTTAGATTTACTTAAACTGAGAGTTAGTTATGGGCAGGCAGGTAATAATAATATTCCTGCAGGTCAAACCGTTCAAAATTTTGAATCATCAAATACTTCTTATTTAAATGGAATTGATAATTATTGGTCGGCCTCGAGGTATTTAGCTAATCCTGATTTAAAATGGGAAACTACAGTGTCACAAAACCTTGGATTAGATTTTGGAATATTAGGTGGGAAAGTAAGTGGTTCTTTTGAAATGTATAAGAATGTAACTGAAGATTTGTTAATTAGATTTCCGACACCAGGAACTGGATATGATAGTCAATATAGAAATATAGGTGAGATTCAAAATACCGGTTTTGAAGCTTCGTTAAATATAAATGCAATAGAAAAGAAAAACGTTGGTTTAAATGTTTCATTTAATATTGGAGTTAATAAAAACCGCATTAATTCGCTTGGTGAGCTAGAGGATTTTGGAACAAACACTAATTGGGCTTCCACTCAAATTGGAAATGATTATTTTGTACAAGTTGGTCAATCAATTGGCTTAATGTATGGTTATCAAAGTGACGGAAGATATGAAGTGTCAGATTTTGATTATGATGCAACATCTGGTGTTTATACGTTAAAGAATGGTGTAGCTGACAATAGTGCAGTTATAGGTAACGTAATACCAGGCTCAATGAAATTAAAAGATATTGATGGTGATGGTATTGTAGATGTAAATGATAATTCAATTATTGGTAATGCAAACCCAACCCATACAGGTGGTATGGTTTTAAATGCGCGTGTTTATGGTTTTGATCTTTCCGCAGCTTTTAACTGGAGTGTAGGTAATGATATATACAATGCTAATAAAATAGAATTTAATACAGCCAATCAAAATGGTCAGTATAGAAATTTAACAACATTAATGGCTGACGGAAATAGATGGACAAATTTAGATCCGTCAACAGGACAGTTAGTTACAGACCCTTCTCAGTTAGAGGCGCTTAACGCAAATACATCTATGTGGTCGCCTTACATGCAAAACCGTGTGTTTAGTGATTGGGCTGTAGAAGATGGTTCTTTCTTAAGATTAAACACATTAACGTTAGGTTATACACTTCCTGATTCTGCATTATCTGGTTTAAGTATTTCTAAACTAAGGCTATATGTAACGGCTAATAATGTTTTTGTTATTACTAATTATTCAGGATTGGACCCAGAGGTTTCAACTAGAAGAAATACTCCATTAACTCCTGGTGTGGATTATTCTCCATATCCAAGAAGTAGACAAGTCGTATTTGGATTAAACCTAAATTTTTAATTTAAACATTTTTTAAAAGATGAAAAAAATAATAATTATTTCAGGAATTTTACTAGCTGGAATTTTAAATTCTTGCCAAGAGTTTGATGAGGACTTTTTAGACGCACCAGCTCAGTCTTCATTAGATGAGTCAATAATATTCTCTACACCTGGTTTAGCAAGAGGAGCTGTAGATGGAATTATGGAGCCTTTTGGGCAAACTAATTCTTACAGAGGGCGTTTTATTCCATTTTATGGATTTAATACTGATATTGAATGGAACTATAGCTCAGATGATGCTGGTAGTTCTCAAGGAGAATTAATGATATATGATGCCAAGCCTAATAATTCTCAAATGAATTCTACAAATAATGCTTGGGCAATGATGTATAAAGGAATCGAACGAGCAAATATATGTATTAGAGGATTAAGGAATTTTGGCAGTCCTCAGCCAAATACGGAATTAGGTCAATTGTTAGGCGAGGCTTTAACATTGAGAGCAATTTATTATGCTGATTTAATGAAAGCTTGGGGAGATGTTCCTGCGCGTTTTGAACCAATAAATTCAGAAACTATATATTTAGAAAAGTCTAGTAGAGATATTATTTATAAGCAAATTATTGCAGATTTAGGAGAGGCGTCTACATTAGTAGCATGGCCAAATGAGACTGCAGCTACTAATTCCGTAGAACGCATAAATAAAACTTTTGTAAAAAGTTTAAGAGCACGTTTAGCAATGGTTGCTAGTGGTTTTCAACAATATCCGGATGGCGTGAGACGAAGCAATGACTCAGAACTTTCAGTAGAAAGTATGTATGCACTGGCTTTAGATGAGGCTACAGATGTAATTGAGAGTGGTAGTGCTCATTTAGAACCATCATTTGAAAGTTTTTGGAAAAAATATAATGAAGAAGTTATAACAGCTGGAGGTGAATCTTTATGGGAAATACCTTTTTCAGATGGTCGAGGAAGAGTTTTGTTTTCATTCGCTGTAAGACATAGGGGTGTTGATCAGCATACAGGTCAGGCCAGAGGTGGTATTGCAGGTCCATTACCTACCGTTTTTTATGATTTTGATGAACAAGATAGTCGTAGAGATGTTAGTTGTGTTCCATACCAATGGGGAAATCCAATTGATGGAACAGCAAAACAAGAACTCGTAAACTTAAATACGTGGTATTTTGGGAAATATAGATATGAGTGGATGAATCGTTATGTAACTTCATCAAATGATGATGGTGTCAATAAAATTTACATGCGTTATGCTGAGGTTCTTTTAATTGCTGCAGAAGCTGCAAATGAATTGCAAGGAGCTGGAGCTGCTGCTGAATATTTAAAGGAAATAAGAAGAAGAGCATTTCCTTCTAATTTACATGCAGAAAAAGTTGATTCTTATGTTGATGGCTTATCAAGTTCGCAAGAAATGTTTGATGCTATTGTTGATGAATACTTATTTGAATTTACGGGTGAAATGATACGTAAACAAAATCTTATCCGTTGGAATTTATTAGGCTCTAATTTAGAAGAAGCCAAAGTAAAGATGTTTAATCTAAAGAATCGTACAGGTGAATATAGTGATGTGCCATCAACATTGTATTACAAATATGAAGATGATGATGAGAGTATAGATATTTATGGATTAAACAGAAATGAAAACATAGATCCAGGAGCTGAATATTCTGCTTTTAGTTGGGTAACACTAGAAGATGAAATGATAAATTCTCTTTTCAAACCTGGAGTGAATCCAGATGATAGACAGTTTTGGCCAATATGGCAAGTGTTTATTGATGGAAGTAATGGTAAGTTAGTCAACGATTATGGCTATTAGAAAATAATTAATAAGAAATAAATTATTATGAAAACAAAGCACAATTTTAAATCCATATTAATAGTTATGGTTTTATTACTAACATTTTCTGGATGTGATAAGAATGACGAATTAATAGATGAACTTGATATTTCTAGAGAGTTTGCTCCTGTAGGCTTAACGTCAATTATTAGAAATCAAACTATTGTAGAACTTAATTGGACTAAGGATGACAACGTAGAAAACTATTTAGTAGAAGTTAGTGAAGATGTAGATTTTTCATCAATTGTAGAGTCGGTTAATGTTTCGTCAAATGAATTACCTGTACAAATTCAATTAATAGGAGAGACAGTATATTATATAAGAGTACAGGCTTTAAGTTCTAGAGGGTTAGAGGATTCAACTTATGCAACAACAACAGAAACAACTTTAACAGAGCAACTTTTTCTAACTATAGAGCCCGGTGATATATTAGCTACCGCAGCGACATTAAGATGGGTTGCAAATAGTGCTGTAACCGAAATATTGGTTACGCCTGGTGATATTAGCTATGCGTTATCAGCACAAGAAATTGCTGACGGAATTGCAACAATTTCAGGGTTAATAGGTGAAACAGATTATACCGCCCAGTTATTAAATGATACTAATATAAGAGGTGTTCAAATGTTTACAACGGGTATAGATATTGGCGATGGTGTTTTAGTTACTCCAACTGATGATATATTTCAAATGGTAGCAGATGCTCTACCAGGAGATGTTTTAGTCCTAGAACAAGGTGATTATACGGATCAAATAGGTACAATAGTAATAGATAAGCCATTGACTATTAGAGGACTGTTAAGTTTTGATAAGCCACTATTGAAAGTTAGTTTTTCTATTGTTACAGGAGCTACAGATGTTAGTCTAATTGACTTGGATTTAACGGGTGATATTGCTTCGGAATTAACTGATGTTGTTAGGTATAGTGCAGCTGGTGCATATGATTCATTATTAGTGAGCGGTTGCAATATTCACGATTATAATAGATCTTTTATTGCAGGAAATGAGACTGATGCAATTGTTCAATTAGTTACAGTTGAAAATTGTGTAGTTACTAATGTATTAACAAGTGGAGGTGATTTCTTTGACTTTAGAAATTCAGATGTATTAAATGTGAATTTTAATACAAGTACATTTAATAATTGCGCGCCTGGACGTGACTTCTTTAGAATTGATGATGCTGGTACTTCAACTCAAACTGGGTTAGTTTGTAATGTAACTTTAGATAGTTGTACGTTATATGCATGTTCTAACTCTTCAAGCAAGAGGATATTATATATTAGATTTCAAACTAATGATATTATAGTTCAAAATACACTAATAGCGGATACAGATTCAGAAGGTTTTTCTGATCAAACTAGAACAGATGAGTTTATTGACTTTAATAACAATAATTATTTTAATGCACCAACAATGTTCGACTCTAGTGTATTAAGATTTGATAATACAACAAGTTATACAACTTTAGATCCAGGGTTTACAAACCCAACAGAAGGTGACTTTACTCTTACAACACAAACACTTATAGACAACCAAGTTGGTGATCCGCGTTGGAGGCAGTAATAGATTAATAGATTAAGTTAGTCTTTAAAAGGAGGTATGTTTGAAGAAACATTTCTCCTTTTTTCATTTTTATTCTTCTTACAATTAAAACAAAAAAATATGATTCTCAGAAAAAAACTAACAGTACTAGTTTTTATATTATTTAGTGGTTTAAGTTTTGGACAAGAATTAGCTTTTCCCACAGCAGAAGGTTTTGGAAAGTACGCTAAAGGTGGGCGAGGTGGTTTTATATATAAGGTTACTAATTTAAATGACGATGGTGAAGGAAGTTTAAGAAAAGGGATACTAAAAAAAGGAGCTAGAATAATAATTTTCGAAATTTCTGGGACTATAGAACTAAAATCAAAATTAGATATTAATAGAGGAGATGTTAGTATTCTTGGTCATACAGCTCCAGCTGATGGAATTACAATTAAAGGTTACCCAGTATCTATCAAAGCAAATAATGTTATTTTAAGATATATTAGGTTTAGAATGGGTGACATAAATAACATTGAAGGTGATGCATTAGGTTGCAGAAGTACTGAAAATGTAATCATAGATCACTGCTCTATTAGTTGGGCTACTGATGAAAATGCTTCTTTTTATAATAATAAGAATTTTACGCTTCAATGGTGTATTATTTCTGAAGCGTTAAATAGGTCAGTTCATGAGAAGGGAGCACACGGATATGGTGGTATTTGGGGAGGAGTAAAGGCGTCATTTCATCACAATTTACTAGTAAGTAATAATAGTAGGAATCCTAGATTTAGTGGTTCTAAAACAACAGAAAATTCTCAAAATGAATTTGTAGATTTCCGAAATAATGTGATTTATAATTGGGGAGAAAATAGTATTTATGGTGGTGAAAATGGTACTTACAATTTAGTTAATAATTATTTTAAACCAGGACCAGCAACCACATCATCAAAAGTGAATAGAATTGTAAGTCCATCAAAACCATACGGAGATTTTTATGTAAATGGAAATTTTGTGTTTGGTGATGAACGCGTAACTGCTAACAATTGGGACGGTGGTGTTCAATGTGAAAACCCAGAACTTACTAAACTAAATGAAGCTGTTAGTATTGATTACAATATTAAAACGTCTAATGCAGAAGAAGCACTAACAAAGGTCTTAAAACATGCTGGATTAAGTATTAATAGAGATTCTGTGGACGCCAGAATTATAAAAACCGTAAAGAATGGCGATGCTACTTATAAGAATGGCATTATTGATTCGCAAGAAGACGTTGGTGGATGGCCAATTTTAAAGATTAAGAAAGTAATGAAGGATACTGATAATGACGGTATACCAAATAAATGGGAAAGAAAATTAAAACTAGATTGTAATACCAAAGACTCACATTTAAATACCTTAAATATAAATTACTCGAATATCGAAGTATATGCCAATCAATTATTAGTTAAATGCGGTAATAGTTATTAGTTGAAATCAATAAATTTACAATTGAAAATAAAGGCTAATTATAAAAAAAATCGGTAATTTTACCGGTTTACTTTTTACAAATATTTTCAATGAAAAAAAAGACGACTATATATGATATTGCAAAAAAATTAAACTTAACTGCAGCAACAGTTTCAAGAGCTTTAAATAACAATCCTAAAATAAGTATAAAAACGCGTGAGTTAATTCAAGAAACTGCAGTAGAGATGAATTATGAGCAAAATACGCTTGCTAGAGCTCTTAAAAGTGGTAAAAGTTTTAACGTAGGTGTTATTGTTCCTCGTATGGATAGTAACTTTTTTGCATCTGTAATTCGTGGTATTGAAGAAGAGTTATATCCAAAAGGTTATCATGTTATAGTTTGCCAAACACACGACCAAGAAATCTTAGAGACAGGAAATATTATTTCTTTGTTAAATGCTCAAGTGGATGGTATTTTAATGTCAATATCAAATTCAAAAACTAAAAATAATGTGTTTAACAAGTTGTCTCAGAAAAGAGTTCCGCTCATATTCTTTGACCGTAAAAAAGACTTGCCTGGTGTAAGTTCTATAACCATAGATGATTTTAATGGGTCTTATCAAGCTACAAAACATTTAATAGAACAAGGTTGTAAGCGTATTGCACATTTATCTAATGATCGTTCATTAGAAATATTTAAAAATCGTTATTTAGGTTATAAGCAAGCGATACTAGACTTTGGACTAGAGTTCGATGAGGATTTAGTTATTGAAACCTTTAGTAAAGTCGATGAAGGTAGAAGGGTAACAAAATTGTTATTAAATATGAAAACACCTCCTGATGCTATATTTTCTTCCAGTGATTTTACTGCTCTTGGTGCTATACAAGAAATTAAGGAACAAGGTTTAAAAATACCTGAAGATATAAGTGTTGTCGGTTTTAGTAACGAGCCTTTTACCAAATTTATGGAGTTATCAATAACATCAGTAGATCAATCTCCGAGAGAAATGGGAAAAAAATCTGCTAAAGTATTTTTAGACGAAGTTGACGCTAAAGATTTAACTACAAAACCACAACAAATCGTTCTGCAACCAGAATTGATTATTAGAAAATCTTCTCTTAAAGAAAATTTAAAAACTGATTAGTTCAGTTTTCGAAGATTAAAGTGAAACACCACGTTTCCAAGGTATAAAATCATCTTGATTTAATAGACTAGCTTTTGATTTAATAGTTCCGCTTGCAACCTCAATAATATAATCAAGCATTGTTTCTGCCATTTCTTCAATAGATTTTTCTCCTTTAATTACATCGCCTGTGTCTACATCAATAATGTCACTCATTTTTATAGCTAACTCCGTGTTTGACGATACTTTTATTACTGGTGTAATTGGGTTACCTGTTGGTGTCCCTAAACCTGTAGTAAATAATACAATATTTGCGCCAGAGCCGACCATTGCAGTTGTGCTTTCTACGTCATTTCCTGGTGTGCACAATAAATTTAATCCTTGTTTTGTTACATATTCTCCGTAATCTAAAACATCTACAATAGGAGATGTCCCTCCTTTTTTTGCGGCTCCTGCAGATTTCATTGCATCTGTAATTAAACCATCTTTTATGTTTCCGGGTGAAGGATTCATATCAAAACCAGAACCAGCATCTACTACGGATTTTTCAAAAGCTTGCATTAATTCTAAAAATCGTTTTGCCGAAACTTCTGTTTCGCACCGGTTAACTAATTCTTGTTCTACACCACATAATTCTGGAAATTCTGCTAAAATCGCTGTTCCGCCTAAAGCCACTATCATGTCAGACGTATATCCTAAAGTTGGATTTGCCGAAATACCAGAAAAGCCATCAGATCCACCGCATTCTAAACCTACTTTCAATTTGGACAAAGGTGCTGGTTTACGTTCTATGTTATTTGCATTTTTAATAGCTTCAAATGAGTTTTTAATAATGGCAGAAAGCATCTCATCTACAGTTCCCATTTGCTGTTGTTCATAAATCAAGATTGGTTTTTTATTTTCTGGACTTATAGCTTTTAAAGCTTTATTAAAAATATCTATTTGAAGATTTTGACATCCTAGACTCAATACTGTGGCTCCGGCAACATTTGGGTTTTTTACATAACCAGCTAAAAGCTTAGCTAAACTTTCAGAGTCTTGACGTATACCACCACAACCTCCAGGATGTGTTATAAACTTTACATCTATATTTTCAAAAACGTTAGTAGTTTCTTCTACTTTAGACTCTATCTTGGTTTGTCTTTCATTAACTAAAGAGCGCAATAATTTTCGGTGATTACTCGCTTTTTGAGTTAGTAGTTCTTTTTCAAAAATATCTTTTAGTAATTCAATATTTCTGTTTTCACAAAATACTAAAGGAAAGAATAGCCATGTATTTGCCGTACCAACTTGTCCATCTTCCCTGTGATAGCCCATAAAAGTTTTACCTTTCCATTTTTCTACATTGGGTGCAGACCAACCTATTGTGTTTGTTTTTTTAGTCACCTTTGCGCTTTCGTGTTTTACATTATTAATTGTTAACACGTCACCTTTTCTAATTGGAGAATTTGCTTTACCTACTAACACACCATACATCATAATTTTATCACCAGAATTAAAATCTAGTAATGCAATTTTGTGCTTGGCTTTAACATCTGAAATTACAGTTATCTGTTGAGTTTCAAAAGCAATAGTTTCACCAGCTTTTAGATTTACTAAAGCAACTGCCACATTATCTGAAGGGTGAACTTTTATTAATTTTTTCTGCATTCTAATAAGTAATTAGTATTTAAAAAATTGTATTAATACTTTTTGCGAAAATTATTGTAACCGTCTTTTATTCCAATTGAATCTATTTCTGCTAAAGCAAAGGCTAAAGCAGAGGATAAATTTTTAACCTTGGTTAAGTCTTCTTCCCAATATTCTTTATTAGATAAAACACAATTAGTAATTAAGTTATAATCCTTGTTTTTCCAAATATTTTTAAAGTAATTAATTATACCTTCATTATCATTTATTGGTAAAATTTCTCCCTGCCAATCACCTTTATAAAATCGTATTAAACAAGCAAAGGCAAAAGTTAAATTTGTAGGTAGCTTTCCATTTTTAGCTTCATATTCTAGTAAACTTGGTAATACACGTACCTTAAATTTTGAAATTGAATTTAAAGCAATATCAGCTAATTTATGTTTGATAAATGGATTTCTAAATCGATCTAAAACTGCTTCAGCAAAACTGTCTAATTCTGCTTTTTCCATGGGAAGTGTGTCATTAATCTCTTCAAAAATAGCTTTGTTTACAAATTCACCTGTAAAAACATTATCAACTGTTTCTTTAACTGTTTCATTTCCGTAAAGTAAAGAAAATGGAACCATTGAAGTATGTGCTCCATTTAATATTCGTACTTTTCTAGTACGATAAGGTTGCATGTTATCTACTATTTTTACGTCTAAATCAGTTTTGTGGAATGGTAACTTTCTCTTTAAATCTTCACCACCTTCAATAACCCAAAGTAAAAACACTTCGGCTGCAACAATCAAATTATCTTTATACTCTAATTGTGTATTATAAGCTTCAATATCATCTTTCGGATAACCTGGTACAATTCTGTCAACCAATGTGCTATGAAATGAACACGCTAAATTTAACCAATTAACAAATGTGCTATCTAACTTCCATAATAAAGCGTATTTTAGTATGATTTCTTTTAAAGTTTCTGCATTATGATTAATTAATTCACATGGAATAATCGTTAATCCTTTGTCTGAAGCACCTTTAAAGTGTTTAAATCGTTCGTGTAATAACAACGTTAATTTTGCAGGAAATGAACTTGGTGGTTGCATATACATTTTATCACTTTTTATATAACTTATTCCTGCTTCAGTTGTATTAGAAATGATAAATTGTAGTTCTTCTTCTTTTGCTAAATCTAAATATTCCTGAAAATCTTTATAAGGGTTTATACCTTTAACAATGTTGGTAATTAATTCTTTTTGCTGAATTTCTTTACTTTTTTGAATTCCTTTTAAAAACAGTGTATATAATCCTTCTTGCTCGTTTAGCATGTCTACCATACCTCTGTCAATAGGTTGCACAACAGCAATACCTGCATTAAAATCAACAGACTTATTTAATTGCTGAATGGCATATTCTACGAATGCTCTCAAAAAATTCCCTTCTCCAAACTGAACTATTTTAATTGGAGGCTTTTTTTTAAGTCCTAAACTCAACCTATTTAAAACTGGCTTCTTATTTTTTAATTCTGTCATATTATTTTATAATTACAAGCCAAAAAGTCTTGGCAAAAACAATGATATTTCTGGTATAAATGATATTAGCATTAATACAGCTACCATAATTGCTAAAAATGGTAACAAAGACCTAATAACTTTTGTGACTGAAACTTTGGCGACTCCACTACCTACAAATAGTAGAGTACCTACAGGAGGTGTACAAATTCCTATACATAAATTTAGAACAATTACTATCCCAAAATGTACGGGGTCCATTCCTAAAGTAGTTACTACTGGTAAAAATATTGGTGTAAATATTAATACTGCTGGTGTCATATCCATAAACGTACCTACTATTAGGAGAATAATATTAATAGCTAAAAAGATGGCAAATTTGTTATTTAATGACTCTAATAAGAATGTACTTATCATTTCTGGAATTCCTTCAAATGAGAATAACCAAGACATGGCCATAGAAGTACAGATTAAGAACATCACAACAGCAGTTGTTTTTGCACTAGACAACAATACTTTAGGCATGTCCTTTATTTTCATGTCACCATAAATTAATGACAATATTGCTGCATATAATACAGCAATTACAGAAGCTTCTGTTGCAGTAAAAATTCCGGCTACGATGCCTCCTACAACAATTACGAGTAATGATAGACTGAAAAATGCTTTTCTAAAATAGGTCCAAACTTCCAAAATTGTTGAAGATTTTCCTCTTGCATAACCTTTACTAATAGTAATGAACGCTATGTATCCCATAATAGCAAAACCTAATAATATTCCTGGTAGATATCCAGCAATAAATAGTGCAGCTACAGAAGCACTTCCTCCACTGGCTAAGGCATATACTATTAAGATATTACTTGGTGGAATTAATAAACCTGTTGTTGAAGATGTAATATTTACTGACGCACTTAACGCTCTAGGATATCCTTCTTCTTCCATTCTATCGGTCATAATTGAACCAATAGCCGAAGCAGCAGCAACCGCTGAGCCAGAAATGGCTCCAAAAAGCATGGATGCCAATACATTTACATAAGCTAACCCTCCAGGAAGACTTGCTACTAAAGATTTCGCAAAATTGATAAGTCGATTTGCAATACCGCCTTGTTTCATAATCTCACCTGCTAACACAAAAAAGGGTATCGCTAATAGCGCAAAACTATCAATACCTGTAGTCATGCGCTGAGCAATTGTTGTTAAACCAGGCATTTTGTCAATATTTAATAATAAGCTTAAAGTTGTTGAGATTCCGATGCTATACGCTACAGGAACTTTCAATAACAAAAGCGTAAAGAAACTAACAAACAAAACGATTATACTAATAATTTCTATACTCATAACTAACTAATGTTTTTATTAGAATAAATACCTGATATGTGATAAATTGAAAAGCACATAATTAGAAAACCACTAAATGGCATAATAGCATATACATACCCAAGCGGTATTCTTAAAGTACCTGATAATTGTTCTAAATGTAATGTCGTATAAACCAAATTTAATCCACCAATAACCATCACTATTAGAGCAAAAAGAAATATAAATACTTCTATAAGTATTGAAGTTTTTCTTTTATTTGCCATTGAAAGTTTTTGATATAAAAAGTCCATTGATAAGTGTTCTTTTTTAGCATTAAGATATGCAGCGCCTAAAATGGTCATCCATATTAAAGAAAACCTTGCGAATTCTTCAGTCCAGGTAAATGATCTACTTAAAATATACCTTGAAAATACTTGAAATAGAACATCTAAAACTAATAGTGCAAAAATGACAATCAAAATCCATTCAAGGACTTTATTAATTTTATTAAAAATAAACTCAAATTTTTTCATTTTAATTATTTTTAATTTCATTTACAATTTTTGACATCTCCGGATATTTTTTCACAAATTCTTCAACTACAGATTTTGATTTTTCTGCGAATAGTGATTTCTCAGGAATTATAATTTCCACACCCCAATCTTTTACAACTTTCATTGATTCCTCAACAGATGCTCTCCAAAAAGCTTTTTGCGCTTGGGCGGATTCGTTTGCTGCTTCCTGTACCCAAGCCTTTTCTTCTTTCGATAATTTTTCCCAATATTTAGTACCTATCAAAAGAACATCTGGTACAGAAGAATGCTCATCTATAGTATAATACTTGCTAATTTCATAATGATTTGATGACACAAATGATGGTGGGTTATTTTCTGCTCCATCTACAACACCTTGCTGAATTGCTGTATATAATTCCCCATATGATAAAGGTGTTGCATCCCCACCCATAGAATTTACCATATTTATAGCCATTTGATTATTCTGAACCCTAATTTTAAGACCTTTTAAATCTTCTGGTGTTCTTATCGCTTTTTTACTGGTATAGAAACTTCTACTTCCAGCATCATAGTAACATAATCCTCGAAGCCAAAATTTAGAACCTTTCTCTAAAATGGATTTGCCAATTGGGCCTTCTAAAACATTAAATTGGTGTGCCTTATTTCTAAACAAATATGGTATTCCTAGAATATTGTATTCAGGAACAAAATTAGATAGAGTGGCTGCACTTACTTTTGTTGCGGCAACACTTCCTATTTGCAATAATTCTAATAATTCTCTTTCTGACCCTAACTGACCATCAGGAAATATTTTAACCTTTAATGTCCCGTTAGATTTTTTCTCTAATGCCTTTTGAAACTCTAACATTCCCTTGTGTACTGGATGCGTTTGAGGCAAAGTATGACCTAGATACAGAACCTTAGGCCCCTCTGTTTTTTTGCAAGATGCAAGACTTATAAAAAGTATTGCTAAGAGAATTATTTTAAATCGCATTAGTTATAATTTTATTTTATGAAACTAAAATATTGTTTAGCATTATTATAACTAATATCTGCTACCATTTTACCAATCCATTCCATTTCTTCTTTTGGTAATTCTCCTCTCTGTATTTCATCCCCTAAAAGATTACATAATATTCTTCTAAAATATTCATGTCTTGGGAAAGATAAAAAACTACGAGAGTCCGTAAGCATACCTATAAAACAGCTAATTAAACCCATATTTGATAAGGCGTTTAACTGTTTGGTCATACCATCTTTTTGGTCTAAAAACCACCAACCTGAGCCAAACTGTATTTTACCTCTTACACTACCATCATTGAAGTTTCCAATCATGGTTGCCATCACTTCATTATCGGCTGGATTAAGGTTATATATTATAGTTTTGGTTAACTTATCCTTGCTATCTAATTGGTTTAAAAATGCTGAAAGTTTTTCGGCCTGCGAATAATCGCCAATAGAATCCCAACCAGTATCTGGACCTAAAATTGAATGCATACGTTTGTTATTATTACGTAAAGCACCTAAATGAAATTGTTGTACCCAACCAAATTCATGATAAGTTTCAGATAAGAACAAAAGGATTGCTGTTTCAAATTTTAGCGTTTCTTCTTTTGAAAGTGAATCGCCTTTTCTTTTCTTTTTGAAAATAATTTCAACGTCTCTTTCAGTATATGTAACAAACGAAATTTGGTTTAAGCCATGATCGCAAAGTCTACAACCATTATCATGAAAGTATTCAATTCTACTTTTTAAAGCATCTTTTAAATCTTGATACGATTCAATGTTTATGTCCGCTGCTTTTCCTAAACTATTTATGTAATTATTGTAACCATAGTTGGCAATTAGAATGGCTTTATCGGGTCTAAAAGCAGTGCTTACTTTTACTTCAAAATCGCTTTTTTCTAGTTGCTGATGATGTACCAATGTGTCAATAGGATCTTCGGTAGTACACAGCAATTCTGCATTAACTTTTCTTAATAAATTTCGGCAACTATAGTCTTGAGTACTTAATTTTTCAGATGTAGATTCGTATATTCTTTCTGCAGACTGTTCGTTTAATAAATCTGTTACATTAAAGTAACGTGACAACTCTAAATGCGTCCAGTGATACAAAGGGTTGCGCATAGTGTAAGGGACTGTTTTTGCCCATTGTATAAACTTTTCTTTGTCTGTTGCATCACCTGTAATAAACTTTTCGCTTATACCTAAAGTCCGCATAGCGCGCCATTTGTAATGGTCGCCATTTATCCACACTTTTGTTAAATTATTATACACTGTATCGTCCAAAATTTCTTGAGGCGATAAATGGTTATGATAATCTATTATAGGCTGATTTTTTGAGTAGTTATGATATAACTCTTCAGCATATTTATTTTCTAGCAGAAAATTATCGTGTATAAAATTTGTGCTCATTGGATTGGTTTAGTTAGTGTTGCGTAATTAATCTTCGTTAGCAGGTTTTCCTATGGTAGCCAAAATTCCGCCATCCACATAAACAACTTGTCCGCTAACAAAATCGCTTGCTTTTGATGCTAAAAATATTGCGGCACCTTGCAAATCTTCAGGATTTCCCCAACGTGCAGCTGGTGTTCTGTTTATAATAAAGTCGTTAAATGGATGACCATCTACACGAATAGGTTCTGTTTGTGTTGTTGCAAAATAACCAGGTCCAATACCATTAACTTGTACGTTATGTTTAGACCACTCTGTTGCCATATTCTTGGTAAGCATTTTTAAACCTCCTTTTGCAGCTGCGTATGCACCAACAGTGTTTCTACCTAATTCGCTCATCATAGAACATATATTTATAATCTTACCTTCTCGTCTACTAATCATGCCTTTTATAACATGTTTTGACATGATAAATGGGCTTACTAAATCGACTTTTAGAACCTGTTCAAAATCGGACACTTCCATATTTTCAAGTGGTGTCCTTTTTATTATTCCTGCATTGTTAAATAGAATATCAATGGCACCAACTTCATTTTCGATTTTAGTGATGTTTTCAATAACTTGTGCTTCGTTAGTAACATCAAATAAATAACCAAAAGCTTTCAATCCTTCAGATTTATATTCAGAAACAGCTTCGTCTAATTTACCTTTAGAAGAGGCGCCATTTATTACTATAGTTGCTCCAGCATGACCGAGGCCTTTAGCCATCGCCATACCTAAGCCGTGAGTTGCTCCAGTAACTAATGCTACTTTTCCTGTTAAATCAAATAAATTTATTGACATTATTTTACTGTTATCTTAATTCATTTATTTTACAAACATCCATATCACCATAATCCAAATTCTCTCCTGCCATTCCCCAAATAAATGAGTAACTAGATGTCCCAGAACCTGAATGAATAGACCAAGGTGGTGAAATTACTGCTTCACCATTTGCCATCCAAATATGACGTGTTTCTTGTGGTTCTCCCATAAAATGACAAACCGCTTGGTTTTCTGGAACTTCAAAATAGAAATAAACTTCCATGCGTCTGTCATGCACATGAGCAGGCATTGTGTTCCAGCTACTTCCAGGTTTAATAGTCGTCATTCCCATTTGTAACTGACAAACATCAACTACACTGTTAACTATATATTTTCTTAATGTTCTCGCATTAGCTGTTTCAGGAGAACCTAATTCAATAACCTCTACATCATCAATTCCAATTTTTTTATTTGGGAATTTTTTGTGAGCAGGAGTTGAATTTAAATAAAATTGAGCTGGTTTTTCTGCTGATTTACTAGAAAATGTCACAGCTTTGTTACCTTGACCAAGGTACAATGCCTCTTTGTGTTCTAAAGTATAAGTGGTTCCATCTACGATAACAAATCCAGAATCTCCTATATTAATGATTCCTAATTCTCTTCTTTCTAGAAAAAAGCTAGATTTTAACGGGTCTATTGTTTCTAAGGTAATAGCTTTTTCAACAGGTTTTATACCTGCTACCATGTATCTATCATAATGAGAATACGTCCATTTCAATTCATCTTTTATTATTACATTTTGAATTAAGAACTCATCACGTAATTCTTGGGTATTTAATGCTTTAACAGATGCTGGGTTAGAAGCATATCTTGTATTGTATTTATTCATAAAATAAGAGTATTGTAATCGATTGCACAAATATAGAAAATTTATTTTTAATCTTTAGACTTATTGTTATTCAAATTTTTTAGTCATGCTTCATTTTTGATTAAAATGCTATGTAATTTAACATACTTGGTCTATTGCTCTTATGTTAGATGTTTGTATTTCCTTTTCTTTACTTTGTAGGTCAAAATTGAATTTACAATTTTTCTTTTTTGTTTAGTGCTCATCTTTCAGTTTCATCTTTGAAAATATTGATGATATTTATATAAGCTATCTTAAAATAGAGCCAGTAAATATGTACTTAACTAGATTGGCTAAAATTTGATTTAAATTACAATTGAGTGGTAGTTGTACTAATCTGTCTGAATTAAGTTCAATATTAGTGTCTATACATAATAATCGTGTCGTAAATTGACTTCAACATTTGTGGTATTAAATCAATTCTTTTTGAGTAAGTATATAGATATTATACTTAAGTCGCGAAAAGTTCAATAACTATTGGGTTATGATTGTGTTATCTGATCCATAACCCAAGCGGCTTGCGCAGCAGTTTCTCCAGTTGAAGGATGTAAGGATTCATTTAATAAATGCTTTCTTATATTTTGAACATGGTGTAACTGAATATTTTCAGGATGTGCTATAACCAAACTTTCAATAGTATCATTTGTTTCTAGAATGATGGGTTGATCGTCAAATATTGAAAATTTAATTTTTCCTTCGCTTCCGTAAATTTGAACGGAATCTTCTCGTTTTTCTGTGCCAAAATTCCAAATGCCAGAACCTGTAATTCCTGATTTATGTATCCAGTTGCCAGTTACAGCATCTAATGCAGAATATAATCCTTGTTGGTTAGTAGCAAGACCATTTGCTTTTGAAATATCACCTAATAAATAAGCAAACAAATCTAATCCATGTGATGCTAAATCATCAAAATAACCAGCAGGAGCAATGTCTGCATCTGTGCGCCAATTATAGGTTTGAGATAAATCTATATCATTTGCAGGTTTGCTAAGTAACCAATTGATATGTCGTATTTCGCCGATTTTATTAGCGTCTATCCATGATTTAATTTTGTTAAACCGAGGTAATGATCGTCTATAATAAGCCACAAACAAGGGTAAGTTTTTAGCTTTAAATGCTGCATTTATATTTAAACAAGCTTGGTAAGATGGAGCCATTGGTTTTTCTATGCAACAAATTTTACCAGCTTCAGCTACTTTTAGTGCGTAATACTCATGAGAATCTGGAGGTGTTGCTATGTAAATGGCATCTATGTCAGAATCGTTAATGAGTTCTTCAGCATCACCATAAAATTTAGATATCTGATGTCTTTTAGCATAATCTTCGGCTTTTACGATATCTCTTCGCATTACAGCTTCTAATTTAAAGCCTTCCGTTTTTTGATATGCAGGTCCACTTTTAAGTTCTGTTACATTTCCACAGCCAATAATTCCCCAATTGTATGTTTTCATATTTAAAAAAGATTGAAGTTTATGATTTAGAGGTGCTTCTCATTTTGTGTCCCCAAATTGCGAAGAATAAAATCATTGCATAACATGGAATTAAGATCCAGTAACTTTCAGTAGATGCAGTCGCTAATGCATCGGTTTCAGTTAATCCAGATGCAATTAATTCCTGTTTTGTACTGTCTACAATTTTTCCATATAATGGCGGAATTATTGCACCACCCGAAATTGCCATAATTAATAATGCTGAAGCTGTTTTGGTATGTTTACCCAGTCCATCTAAAGTTAATGGCCAAATTGCAGGCCATACTAAGGCATTAGAAATACCTAAAGCAGCGACACATAAAACAGATGTAAAACCTGAAGTTGATAAGATAAGTATACTTAATAATATGCCTAAAACAGCACTAGCAATTAATGCTGTTTTTTGTTTAACATATTTAGGGATTAAAAAGACACCTAATGCATAAGTAGCTACCATTGCCATTAGAGTATAGGTAGTAAAGTATTTGGCTTCTTCTCCTGTAAAACCAAGTGAAATACCGTATGCGATAATAGTATCACCAGCTATAACTTCTGCGCCAACATATACAAACAAGGCAATTACTCCTAGCCATAAATGAGGGAATTGAAATATGGTTTTGTTAGAGGAATTGTTTTCTATCGATGTTTCGTCTTCAGTAGGTTCAACATGAGGTAAAGGTGCTTTTCTAATTAAGACTGCTAAGATTATTAAGACGGAAGCCATAATAATATAAGGCATAAAAACACTATCTGCCATGGTATCTAATAGTACAGCCTTTTCAGATTCTGAAGCTGTAGCAACTTGCTCTTTTACATCATCAATACCAGATAGGAGAATAGCTCCAAAAATTACAGAGCCTAAAGCACCAGCAACTTTGTTTGCAATTCCCATTATGGCAATACGTTTTGCACCACTTTCAATTGGTCCTAAAATGGTGATGTATGGATTAGAAGCTGTTTGTAAAATGGTCATCCCAAGACCTTGAATAAAGATACCTGTTAAAAATACCCAATATGTTCTTGCTTCGGCAGCTGGTATAAATACTAATGCGCCAATTGCCATAATAAATAAACCAAGAGACATCCCTTTTCTGTAACCAATCTTATTTAAGATGTAAGATGCTGGTAATGCCATAACTACAAAAGAAATGTAAGATGCAGACGCTACAAAATAAGATTGTGTATCTGTAAGTTCGTTTATGGTTTTCATAAAAGGAATTAACGCACCATTAATCCAGGTTACAAAACCGAAAATAAAGAACAGTCCTGCAATAATAATTATTGGGACAAGGTTGTTTTGAGGTTTTTTACTCATGCTCATAGTCTCTAGATTAGTTAGTGTCGTTTATTCGATTTGGTACGTATTACTAAATCAAGTTATAATATTATTGTTGATTTTCTTGAAAGCTTGAGTAACAAATATATTAACTTTAGTGTTTCATTGATTAATCCATAGGAATAAATACATTCTTTAGGCATTATCACTAACAATGACTTCTTTGAAATATGAAGGAAATTGTTGAAAACAAAAAAGGAGTTTCTAACTAAAGAAACTCCTTTTTTTAATATAAAAAACACTTATTAATTATTGTTTAATCAACTTAGTTGTTAGTATTTGATTGTTGTCATTTTGAACTTTAACCATATACATTCCTGAATTTAATGTAGAAATATCAAAACTATCAGTTTTAGTAAACTCGCCATTAAATGACTTCACTAATTTTCCGGTTAAATCGTAAATTTCAACCTTAGAAACATTCATATTCATATTAAAAGTTGATTGAGTTGGATTAGGATATAAACTAAACCCAATTAGTGTTTCGTTTTGAACACTTAATACATCTGAAGCTTTATTCCCTAAAATTCTAAACTGACCAGCAGGAATAGAAATTGTGGTTGTAGAATTCGCTACAGTTGTGTTTCCGGTTGGATCCATTAAATCGTACCAAGTAGAAGTTACTCCACTCGGAAAGTTTGTGTTTACCGTTTGAGAAACAACATCAAAGTTTGCAAGAATGATGACATTTTTAAGCTCTGTGTTTGGTATTGAATTATCAAAAATATCAATTCTAGGTGTATAGTTACCTGACGAAATAGTGTAGTCACCTTCAAAAACAGGTTCTTCAATTTTAAGTTTGTGTAACTTAGACCAATCCTCATAGATTTGTGCTCTAAGTGCTTCTGTTAACCAGTTTTCAGTCCATTGTGGTTGTGGTTTAGTATCTAATTTACAACCATCGTTATTGTAACTTCCGTCATTACAAGTAAAAATTGAATTATCCATACCAAGTTCTCCAAAATGCCATATCATTTTTGGTCCAGGAACCATTGATGATACTGCACCTAATGCAGACATTCTAGATAATGCAATATTTAAATTCTGAACATTATGTGAAGAATTACTTGTGTTACCATAAGCGATATTTTTATACATTAATCGTTCTTCATCATGACTTTCAGGATAACCAACAACTCTAGGGCCATTAAAACCAGTATGTGCTGTATGACCGATTCTGTCTATATTTTTATCACCATTTTGACCCATGGTTAACTCATTGTAAGGATCTGTCATTTTTCCCCACATCATTACTCCTTTGTCTTCGTCTAAACGATAATTAGCCCATTGTTTTTCTTCAGTATCTGAACCTAAATGCTCAAAAATAACATAATGATCAGCATCTAAAGACCAAGAATAATCTGCGTATGCTTTTAAAATATCTACGCGATCTTGTTGGTAGCCATTTGTGCAACTTTCATCTCCAGCTGTACAGTTTTGAGTAAATCCTTTTGTTAAATCCCATCGGAAACCATCGATATTAAATTCATTTATCCAATGTTCAACTGTGCGCTCCACAAAATCTTGAGTTCTCGCATTAGAATGATCAAAATCTTCACCAACACTATAACTATGCATTGCAACTTCATTAAAATAGGGGTTTTCTGAGCTTGGTGAACCCCAACCATCACCATCAGGATCGTTCATCCATAGTCGAACCATTGGATTTCTTCCAAAAGCGTGGTTAAATGCGATATCTAAGATAACTGCTATTCCGTTTTGGTGACATACATCAACAAGTTCTTTAAGTTTGTCTTCAGTACCATAAAATTTATCTAAGGCCATATGGAAAGACGTGTTGTAACCCCAACTTTCGTTTCCTTCAAATTCCATTACAGGCATTAATTGGATAGCATTTACATTAAGGTTTTTAAAATAGTTGATTCTGTCTATTATATCTTGATAGTTTCGGTTAGCATCAAAATCTCTAACTAAAACTTCATATATCACTAAATCTTCTTTTTTAGGTTTACTGAAATTAGTAACCTGCCAATTGTATGCTGTCTGTCCAGTTTCTAAAACAGTAACTTCACGTTCTTGACCAGCAGGATATGTAGGTAAGTTAGGATATGTTGTTGCAGAAATATAAGGGTCATCAAAAGGAGATAATACTAATGTAGAATAAGGGTCTGCAGTTTTAACTAGTGAAGGTGAATTTGCAATAGGTGTTTTATCTACAACCCAATATTGATAAGTTTCAACTTGCCCTGGAGTTAAACCTGTTAATTCTATCCAGAATTTATTATTTCTGGTTGGGTCTTTTTTCATGGCAAATGTTGAATTTGGTTGCCAGTTATTAAAACTACCTGCTACATATACAAAATCTTTACCAGAAGCGTAAAGTACTAATACAGCTGTATTGTCATCGATATAGGTTATACCTTCTTGGTAAGTTATTGGCATAATACCAATATTTGATCCTGGATCTACTAATGCACTAAAAGTTTTGGTTATTGTAGTGCCTCCTAATTCTGTAATTAACTCATAGTTTTTATTTGTTGTAATGTTAGAATCTACAAAACTGTAACTATTTGTTGAACTGTTAGTGTCAATTATGGTACCATCAGCTTTAAGTGTGTAGCTTGCATTGCCACCAATATTTGTAGCAGTAATTGTTAAGTCTTCGCCAGAATTTAATATGGTTGTATCGCTACTAGGTGATGTTAGGCTTACTTGAAACGTACCCACGTCATATATAAAATCACTACAACCACTAGCTTTCATTTCTTGAGATCCGTCTGCACTTCTAAAAACCATTCCCATTTGAATAACATTAGCGGCTTGTGCTGCTGTTAAACTATAGTAAGTTTCAGGAGTAATAGTAATACTAAATATACCTCCTCCTTGGTTCGTCATTTCTCCAACACCATCGTCTTGTCCCCAATTTCCAACAACACTAATACCAAAAGCATTAGATCCATCCCCTACGCCAGAGTGCATGTATACTTTGGTTGGATTGCTCAATCCGTTACAGTCTGTTGCACTACTATTAATGTCTACTGTAATTGTAATGCTTTCATTAACTTCAAACGGATTTGGTGTAATTGTAACTTGTGCAAAAGCAAAAAACGATACACTAATACAAAGAAGTACTAAGTAAATTTTTTTCATAAGTTTTTTATTTAAAAAAAGGGCTGATGTTAATCAGCCCTTTTAGGTTATAAGGGTTTAGTCTTATTTATTGAATTTTGTATAACGAATAAGTTCCGTTAGCAGTATCCATATGTACACGGTATAAACCAGCAGTAACAGCAATGTTATCTCCACCAGCATCTATTGTACCGTCTGCTCCAGTGTCACCAAAGTCAGAAGCCCAATCGTTATTTGCTCTAAATTTAATTTCGCCATCAACAAGTGTTGCAATGTCACCATAATAGATATCTGGTTGTATTTGAGTTAAAGCAAAATCTAGAGTAGCTCCCCAATCATTGTAGCCAGAACCAACGATTCCCCAAACATCTGACTCTTCCATAGTGTAAGTGTTATCATTTAAATTAATAGCAATAGAATAATGTCCAGCCGTAACTGCAATATTATCATTAGGAAATGAAGTAGCCCAGTCGTTATTGAATCTAAACTTCATTTCTCCATCTAATAATTTTACGTCTACTTTAAAAGTGTCAGTAGTATAATCGTAGTAAAATTTTGCATCTGGAGTAGCACCCCAATCATTATAAGCATCACCTACAACTCCCCAAGAAAATGCTTCCATAGTATATGTTGCAGCTGCTGTATTTAATGTGATTTTGTACGTACCTGCAGTAACTACAATATTAGCACCACCTGCTTCTACAGTACCATCAGCATCGTTATCACCAAGATCACTTGCCCAATCGTTATTTTCTCTAAATTTGATTTCTCCATCAATAAGAGTTACATATGCTACATATACATCTGCTTCACTCGTTGTATAAAACTGACCATCTGGGCCAGCTCCTCCCCAATCATTATAACCAGAACCTACTACTCCCCAAGTTGCTGGCGTTATATCAGAACCACCTACACTTGTTTCTTCTTGTAATTCTACGTTAAGTCCTTGTATAGCAGAGTAAGATGGTAAGCCATCATCACCTATTACAGCCATAAGTCTAAAATAAAGCATACCTGTGTTAGTGCCTGCTTCATTATTTAAACCTGCAGCTTCAGCTAAATCAATCATTTGACCAACTGTAACAGGGATTTCATTTGCTTCAGGATTCGCAACATTACTTCCTAAATCATATAAGTCTCCAGATATATAGTCAGAAAAATCTGCCATAGTTGCACCTTGTAGGTAGTAAGTAATATTTGTTGGTACACCAAAATCTGCATTATTCCAAGTGAAACGTTCAGCAAGATTCCCTTGTACAGATGAGTTTAAAACGTAATTTTCTAAAAACGACGTATTAAAAGCAATCCCTTCTGCTTCATTAGCAACAAATTCTAAATCGTCATCTGTTTCACAAGCTGTAAAACTTACAACTGTGATAAATGCTAGTAATATAAATTTTAATTTTTTCATTATTGTTTATTTTAGTGTATTAGTATCCTGGATTTTGTGTTAAGTTTGGATTAGCTTGTAGAGCAGTCGCTGGAATAGGGAACAATTTGTAATCATCAGATATTGATGAACCACTCGCAGTTCCACCTTTCCAAGGCCAGATATAGCTTCCTCCTGTAAATTTGTTAAAACGAATTAAATCACTTCGTCTCATACCTTCTAAATTTAATTCTCTAGCGCGCTCATCAATGATGAATTCTAAAGTTAAATCAGACATTCCAACTGCATCAGCATTTGATCTTGTACGTACATCATTTACATAAGTTAATGCATCATTCATAGATGTACCAGCAGCTCCTCTAATAGCAAGTTCTGCATACATTAGGTAAACATCAGATAAACGATAGAATGGGAAATCTGTAGCAGAAAATCCTACAGGATTACCACTGCCATCCGAAGCCGTATTTCTGAACTTAATAGAAGGGAAGCCGTCTGTCCATTCTCTGTAGTCACTCATTTCAAAGTTGTGACCTGTGGTCCAGAATAAACTTGCTCTTACATCATTAGAGGCTCCTAATTCAGCAGCACTATTACCAAATAAACCGTACCATCCTTTAGAGGCTCTGTGACCTGTCCATCCATCAGTAGCACCAAATTGCGCTAATGGCATAGTATCAGAACTTAAGCTTCCGTTAACAATATAGGTTGTGTTACCATAACTCTGGCTCGTTAAAGACTCAGCTAACAATGGAAATATTATTTCTGGAGAGCTATTATTATCTGAAGAAAATATTCTAACAAAATTAGAGTCTAATGAATAACCACCTTCGTTAATTACTTTGTTTACATAAGTCGCGGCATCAGACCATCTTGGTGTTCCTGTATAAACTTCGGCATTGATATATAATTTTGCTAAAAGCATATCTACTACATACCTATTGGCTCTTCCATAACTAGATGTTGTTCTAATAACAGGTTCAATAGCTAAAAGTTCTGATTCTACGTAGTTAAATAAATCTATTCTAGAAGCTTCAGGTAAAGGTTGAGTTTGTCCAAAGTTTACTTCAGTAGCCAATACCCCCTTACCAAATACATCAATAATATTGTAATAAGCTAAGGCTCTTAAAAAACGAGTTTCGGCAACAATATTTTCTTCATCTGGGAAATCTGCGACATCTAGTGCTTGTAAAAAGTTATTACATTGTGGTATTGTATAATAAGCTCTATCATAAAATAATTTAAAGAACTTGTTATTACGATCCCAATCAGAGGTTGTAGTTAATTGATCTAAACCATCATCTCCCCATCTATTCTTCATTGCATCTGCAGTAAAGTCTTGTAAGTTGATGATTGCTCTTAAAAACGCACTCTCACCTGGGTCAGGACTATCAATATCTGAGCTTCCAGGCCCACTAGGTCCTGTTAATGCGAACGTTGAGTATAGTCTTGATACTAAGCCTTCAACTGCATTTGGGTCCGAAGCTAATAACTCTTCTAAGGAAAGTTCAGTTATTGGTTCGGTATCTAAATCATCTATACAAGATGTGTACATACCTAACGTGGCAATACTCAATAAAATTAAAAATATTTTTTTCATAATTTTTTTTTTAAAAATCTATATTAACACCTAAAGTATAAACAGTAGGTCTTGGATAAAAGTTTCTATCAATACCTCCAAAGTTTTCAGGATCTTCTCCACTATAATCCGTGATTAAGAATGGATTTGTAACAGATGCGTACAGTCTAAAAGAACCGTCTTTTATTAATTCGTTAAAACGGTAACCTAAGGCAATGTTATCACATCTTAAAAATGTTGCATCTTCTAAATAATAATCAGAGAATTGCATATTTCCATTTACATTTTCAATTACTGGGTTTGCTGCACCATCATAAAAGTTAAGTACGTTCGTTAAATTGTTTTGACTTGAAAAAGCAGCACTATCAGTAAATCCGTAATTTAACTGTGCAAAATTGTAAACGTTACCACCAACTTGACCTCTAAAGCTAGAACTTAAATCCCAGTTTTTATAGTTTATAGTTAGGTTGAAACCGTAAGTCCAATTAGGAGCTGTTTGAGCATAATACTTGTCACTATCATTAATTTGGTTATCACCATTTAAATCTACAAAAGCATTAGGAATTGGGTTTCCTTGAGCATCATAAACTTGCTTATAAACATAAGCACTCGTAGCTGGTTCCCCAACTGCATGTCGGAATAACTCAGCACCTGTACCTCTTAATGTTCCGCCTGCATTAATAGCCGTAAGTCCATTTAAATCTGTAACCTCTGTTTGGTTGTAAGATAAATTACCACCTAGACTAACGGTTAAGTTATCATTGTTAATTGGCATTAAATTAAGGTTTAATTCAAATCCCTCACTCTCAGTTTTTCCAATGTTATCCACAAAAGAATTAGTCAGTGCTTGTCCAGGAGGAACAGGAGCATCAGCCAATAAATCTCTAGTGTATCTTTTATAGATGTCAAAAGATCCAGACAATAATCCATTATTAAATAAATCGAAATCTAACCCTACATTATAAGTAGTTGTTTTTTCCCAAGTTAAATTAGGGTTAAAAGCCTCTGCTGAATATAAAGATGAATTAGGGAAGTATTGGCTATTTGAATCTCCAATAGAAAACAATGGTATTGATGGGTAGTAACCACCTACAGTACCTGTAATGTCTTGTTGACCAGTTTCACCCCAACCTAATCGAAGTTTTAAAGTGTTAATTACTTTAGAATCTGCTAAGAACGATTCTTCATTTATTTGCCATGCTAATGCGGCAGCTGGGAAATAACCCCAACGATTTTCTTCAGTAAATAAAGAAGAACCATCTGCTCTAATTGATGCTGTAAATAAATAGCGATCTAAAATGCTAATATTACCTCTAGCAAAAAATGATTGTAGATTTAATACATTGTAGTATCTGTTATTTGGGTTTGCTGGGTTATTGTTAATTTCTCTTTGTCCAGAAACTAAATTATATTGAAAACGTTCTTGGTTACCATCGTTTTTAAAATTCTGATAAGAATATCCAGCTTGTAAATCCCATTTGTTTATTACTTTATTTGAAAGCAATTTGGTGTATTGTAGAAATCCATCTAATGTAGTGTTCGTTATAGTTTGGTTTTCTCTATAATTTAGACCTGGATTAAAAACATAGTTGTTATTAATATCTAAATTATCACCTTCAAATTGGTATGTTTCAAAAGCATTTTCACTAAAACGTTCTTCAATTTTAGATCCAGAAGCATCTAAACCAAAATTTACTACTGCTTTTAGTTCTGGTAAAAATGGCATTGTATAATCAAACTGAGCATTACCTAAAAATCTATAAACATTTTCTGGTCTTTCACGTTGTTCTAATCTTGCTAACGGATTTGACTGTGTGATTCTGCTAAAGGCATCATCATCCTCGTCTAAAGTAAGATAGTAACCTCCAAATCTATTGTTTGCAGAGTTGTCGTAAATAGGTTTAGTTGGGTCAAAAGACAATGCTTCTCCAAGAGCTCCTCCAGAATCAATTGCATTTTTAAATGCAAAAATACTTTTAGCATTTACATCAATCTTTAAATTGTCATTTAATAATTTTGGTGTCAATTTAACAGACATAGTTAATCTTTCGTAGTCATCATTTTTAACAACACCTTCAGCATATGTATAACCTACTGATCCACGGAAAGGAATCTTCTCAAAAAGATTGGCTCTAGCACTAAAGTTTGTGTTAGATGTTGTTGCTGTTCTTATTATAGCATCTCTCCAGTTAGTATTATAAAGCTGTCTTCCGTTTAAAGTATTTATAACGTTTTCACTTGTGCTTACTGAACCTGCTGCAACACCTAAGTTGCCAACTTCATCAGGATGGTATTCCTGAATGAAACGCGTAAACTCAGATCCATTCATCATATCCAAACCATCTCCAATAGAACTAATAGAATAATCAGTAGAAAAATTATATTGAGGTGCACCAGAAGTTCCTTTTTTAGTTGTTATAATTATAACACCATTTGACGCTCTAGATCCATAAATGGCAGTTGCAGAGGCATCTTTTAAAATAGAAAAACTTTCAATATCATTTGGGTTAACAAGCGTTAACGGGTTTGATACACCAGCAGGATTGTCATTTCCAATAGCAACACCATCAATTACAATTAATGGGTTATTCTGCGCATTTAATGATGAACCACCTCTAATTCTAATATTTGGAGCAGCATCAGGAGAACCTCCAGATGTGGTAATTCTTACACCTGCAGCTTTACCATTTAATAATTGATCGGTAGACACTATTGCACCTTGATTAAAGTCTTTCGATGAAACGACATCAACAGAACCTGTTGCGTCTTCCTTCTTTACAGACCCATATCCAATTAAAACAACTTCATCTAACTGTGAAGCGTCTTCCTCAATGGCAACATTGATTGGAGATTGGCCATTAAAAACAATTTCTTGTGTTGTGTAACCAACATAAGAGAATACAAGGACTTCACCTTGACTAACTTCTAAAGAATATTTACCATCAAAATCCGTTGAGGTTCCTCTGGCAGTACCTTTTATAATGACATTTACTCCTGGTAGAGGCATGGCATTTGCTTTATCTGTAACTGTACCTGTCGCAGTAGATTGCGCCATCAATGTTGCCGGTAGCAAAATGAGACAGAATAGTAAAGCATTTAAAAATGTTTTCATACAATGTGTTTAAGTTAATTACTTAGTTAATTGATTTATATTTTCACTTCTCGGGTTAAATCTAGGTAAATTTAATGTGTTAGAGGTGTTAAATAATATGACGAAAGTCACGAAAACGTTTGCGTGTTAAAAACTTTTAAATAAAAATGATATTATTAGGAAAATAATGAAAAAAATAGAAGATTTTTACTTTTTAGTACTATAATTAGGATATCAATAAAATCTAGTTTTGATATTTCAAGTATATTCGTTCCATATTTACAGCCAAAAATGAGAAGAAAAATAACCTTAAAACAAATAGCCAGAGAATTAGACGTTTCTATTTCTACAGTGTCTAAAGCATTAAAAAATAGCAAAGAAATAAGTGCAGATACTATTCAGAAAGTTCAAGCCTTTGCTAAACTATATAATTACAGACCCAATAATATTGCTCTTAGTCTTAAAAATAGAAAAACTAACACCATCGGAATTATTATTCCGGAAATAGTACATCATTTTTTCTCTAAAGTGATTAGAGGTGTAGAGTTAGTAGCTAACAAAAGAGGGTATAATGTTATTATAGGACTATCTAATGAGTCTTTTTCTAAAGAAGTCATAAACATGGAGATGCTTGCTAATGGCAGTATTGATGGCTTTATTCTTTCAATGTCTAAAGAAACGTTGCTTCAACAAGATTATCATCATTATAATGAAACCATGAATCAAGGTATGCCTATTGTGATGTTTGATCGTGTGGTTTCTGATATTAAATGCGATAAAGTAATAGTAGACGATTTTAATGGTGCAAAGAATGCAGTTGAAAAATTAATATCAAACCAATGCAAACATATTGCATTAATCACAACTAAAGATTATGTAAGTGTTGGAAGATTAAGAACTCAAGGTTATTTAGAGGCTTTAGAGGAAAATAAAATTACACCTCAGGCAGAATTAATTCTAAAAATGGATGATACCCTAGATTATGAAGTGCATTTAGAAAAATTGGAGGCAGAGATTGAGCAACTTTTTAAGGCTCATAAAAATATAGATGGCGTATTTGCTGTTAATGAATTATATGCATTATCTGCAATGAAAGTAGCCCGAAGAATGGGATTAAATGTGCCAAATGATATACAAGTTATTGGCTTTACAGATGGTGTGCTTTCTAAACATTCAACACCAAGTTTAACTACTGTTAGTCAACATGCACAGTTAATGGGAGAGCGCGCTGCAGACTTATTAATAGATAAAATTGAGACTGAGTTTAATGCTGAAGAAGAACAGTTTCAGACCGTTGTAATTAACACCGAATTAGTAGAGCGAGAATCTACCAAATAGAAATTTATCATTGTCATATTAAAATCTTTTATATCTTTGACGAATAATCAAAACTTATATTTTCACTTCTCACAATAAGTTTTGATGAGCTAAGCTTGTCAGAATAGTATCAATTTAAATATACTATTTCATGAAAAAGCGTATTCTCGGATTCTGGGAAATTTGGAACATGAGTTTCGGATTTTTAGGGATTCAATTCGGTTTTGCTTTACAAGGTGGCTTCATGTCACGAATTTTTCAAACACTTGGTGCAGATAAGCATGATATTCCACTTTTATGGATAGCAGCGCCTTTGACAGGTTTACTTGTACAGCCTATTATTGGTTATATGAGTGACCGAACTTGGAGTCCAAAATGGGGAAGGCGACGACCTTATTTTTTAGTTGGCGCCATTTTAAGTTCAATAGCCTTATTTTTTGTGCCTTATTCACCAGCTTTATGGATTGCTGCTGGTTTTCTGTGGATTCTTGATGCGTCTATTAATGTATCAATGGAGCCATTTAGAGCTTTAGTTGCAGACAAATTAGATGAGTCTCAAAGAACTTACGGTTTTGTAATGCAAACCTTAATTATTGGAATCGGTACTTGGGTAGCTAGTAATTTACCTTGGTTAGTTTCAGAAATGGGAGTGAGCGATGCAGCAGATTTAGGTGTTGTGCCAGATTCTGTGAAGATTGCATTTGCCATAGGCGCATTTGTATTCTTAATTAGTATTCTTTATACCGTTTTTACTACAACTGAATATCCACCAGAGGATATGGAAGAATTCGAAAGAGAGAAAGCTAAAAAAAATAGGTTTATTTCAGATATTACTAATAATATAGGAAATATGCCTTCTACAATGAAGAAATTAGGTGTTATCCAATTCTTTAGTTGGTTTGCCTTTTTTACCATGTGGAGCATGGCTAATCCAGCTTTAACAGAGCATGTTTATAATACACCAGCACCAATTGAAGCTAACTTTGATATGACAAATGCTGCAGATCAAGAAGCATTTAAAATTGAAAATACAGCTTTTCAAAAAGCATCAAATTCAGTAGGTTCTGCGATGGGAGTTTATGGCTTGTCTTCAATGGCTTTTGCGTTATTGTTTGTGTTTTACACTTCAAAGAAAAACGTTAATAGAAAATATGTGCACATGTTATCTCTAATAATAGGTGGAGCAGGATTTCTATTAATGATGGTCGTTTCACCAGAGCAACTCAAATATTGTTTTATGTTAATAGGTATTGCTTGGGGAAGTATTCTTTCCATGCCATATGCTATGTTATCTAGCTCAGTAGACCCAAAGAAAATGGGCATGTTTATGGGGATTTTCAATATGTTTATTGTAATCCCACAAATTATTGCTGCACTTGGAGGTATTAATTTTGTTTCCGGACTTTTAGGAGACGATGCCATTAATGCTATGACTATTGCAGGCTTAAGTTTAATTATCGCTGGTTTATGTAATTTCTTAATCACTGAAAAAGCAGCAATCTCATATCAACCTACAGAATAAAATAAAAAAATGAACAAAAAAGGATTCATATTCGATTTAGATGGTGTCATTGTAGATACTGCGAAATATCACTTTTTAGCTTGGCAAAAACTAGCTAAGGGTTTAGATATTGATTTTACTGAAGAAGAAAACGAGCAGCTTAAAGGCGTTAGTCGTGTTCGTTCTTTAGAAAAAATATTGGCTTGGGGAAATAAAACGATTTCTCAAGAATTGTTCAATGACCTTATGGGCAAAAAGAACGAAGAGTATTTAAATTATATCGCAGAAATGGATGAGAACGAAATCTTACCAGATGTGCCAAGAGTATTAAATACTTTAAAAGAAAACAAGCAACCTATCTCATTAGGGTCGGCAAGTAAAAATGCGCGAACAATTTTAGAGCGTGTCAATCTCATGTCAAATTTCGATGCTATTGTAGATGGCAACGATGTTACAAAAGCAAAGCCAGATCCAGAAGTGTTTTTGATAGCTGCTAAGGAATTAAATATAAAGCCAGAAGACTGTATTGTTTTTGAAGATTCAGTAGCTGGTGTTACAGCTGCCAATACAGCTAATATGATTTCTATAGGCATCGGAAGTAAGGATGTTCTAGGTCATGCAGATTATATATTCAATGATTTTACAGAAATCTCAGATGATTTTATAAAATCCCTTATAGAGAATTAAATAGAAGTAAAACGTTTCAAAAAGAGACTTTTAAATAAAATTAGAATGAACCTAGATTATATTATCCCAAACGATTGGTCAATTATAGAAGAAGGATTCGACCCAAATCAGGTTAAGGCATCAGAAAGTATATTTAGTATCGGAAATGGTGCTATGGGACAACGTGCCAATTTTGAAGAAAAATATTCAGGCCCAACATTTCAAGGGAGTTACATTGCAGGTGTTTACTATCCAGATAAAACCAGAGTAGGTTGGTGGAAAAACGGTTACCCAGAATACTTTGCTAAAGTATTAAATGCACCAAATTGGATTGGTATTAACGTCATAGTTAATGGTGAACAACTCGATTTATTCGCTTGTAAAGACATAAAAGACTTTAGAAGAGAATTGAACATGAAAGAAGGTTGGCTCTCAAGAAGTTTCGTTGCAACACTTCAAAATGATATTGAGGTTGAGGTCAAAACAACACGTTTTTTAAGTCTAGATTTAGATGAAGTTGGCGCTATAAATTTCAACATTAAGCCACTAAATTCAAAAGCTGAAATTACTTTTGAACCTTATTTAGATTCAGGTATTACCAATGAAGATACCAATTGGGATGATAAGTTTTGGGATACTTTAAATGTAAGTCACGAGAATAATCAAGCCTTTATTCAGGCAAAAACCATGAAAACAGATTTTTACACCTGTACTTTCATGGAATCTCAAGTTTATATTGATGGTAAATCGGTATTAACTGAACCAAATTTTACGGCAGATTCAAATTTAGCGTCTTTCAGTTATACTTATAATGTTGAGCAAGGAGAAACGTATTCTATTCATAAATTTGGTGGTTATACTGTAGATCGTGACCATAATAAAAATGAGTTGCTTACTGCTGCAAAGTCGTCTTTAAGCAAAGCTACAACGGCTGGTTTCACTAAATTACTAGAAGACCAGAAGCAAGCTTGGGCTCAGATTTGGGATATGGCAGACATCACTATAGAAGGTGATGTAAAAGCACAACAAGGTATACGTTTTAATATTTTTCATCTTAACCAAACGTATTCAGGTACAGATGCAACTTTAAATATAGGACCAAAAGGATTCACAGGAGAAAAGTATGGAGGAAGTACCTATTGGGATACTGAAGCTTACTGTATTCCATTTTACATGGCAACTAAAGATCAAGAGGTTGCTCGAAATCTTTTAACCTATAGATATAACCATCTAGATAAAGCCATTGAAAATGCTGAGAAATTAGGATTTAAAAACGGAGCTGCATTATATCCTATGGTTACTATGAATGGTGAAGAATGCCATAATGAATGGGAAATTACTTTTGAAGAAATTCATAGAAATGGCGCCATTGCTTTTGCCATTTTTAACTATTACAGATATACAGGCGATTTTAGTTATATACCAGAAATGGGACTCGAAGTTTTAATCGGTATTGCACGTTTTTGGCATCAAAGAGCTAACTTCTCTACCAATAAAAACAAATATGTTATTCTTGGTGTAACTGGTCCTAATGAGTACGAAAACAATGTAAATAACAATTGGTACACTAACTATATTGCAAAATGGTGTATCGATTATACATTAGAAACAATTGAAAAAGTAAAAGAAGGTCATAGTAACGATTTTGAAAGAATCTCTGGTAAAACAAAGATTTCACATGAAGAGTTAGCACTTTGGAAAAAAGTAGCAGACAATATGTATTTTCCATATTCTGAAGAAGAAAATGTATATCTTCAACAAGATGGTTTTTTAGATAAAGAATTAATTACAGTTGTAGATTTAGACCAATCACAACGACCAATTAATCAAAAATGGTCTTGGGATAGAATTTTACGTTCACCATATATTAAGCAAGCAGATTTATTGCAAGGGATGTATTTCTTTGAAGATAAATTTACGACTGAAGAATTAGAACGTCATTTCGATTTTTACGAACCATTCACGGTTCATGAAAGTTCATTGTCACCATGTGTACACAGTATTCAAGCTGCAAAATTAGACAGAATGGACCAAGCGTATACGTTTTATTTAAGAACATCGCGTTTAGATTTAGATGATTATAATCACGAGGTTCACGAAGGTTTACACATTACCTCAATGGCTGGTACTTGGATGAGTATTGTTGAAGGTTTTGGTGGTATGCGTGTTAAAAATGACACCTTATCTTTTGAGCCTAAAATACCTAATCAATGGGAAGGCTATTCGTTTAAAGTGAACTTTAGACATCAAATTATCACTGTAAGTGTTAGTCAAAACGAAACACAATTTATATTAGAAGGGGATAAAGACTTAACCATTTATGTAGATGGAAAAGAAGTTTCAATTAGTCCTAATAATAGGGTTACTGTATAATTTAGAAGACCTTGCAGGTTTTTAAAACCTAGTAGGTCTAGAATATGAATTAAATATCCTGCAAGGTTTTAAAAACCTTGTAGGTATTTGTTTAAGATTACTACCGACTTGTTTCATTTTTAAAATAAATTACAATGAAAACACTAAAACTAATTCTAATAACGCTTCTAGTTGCAACTGTGTTTTCATGCAAGGAAACCACATCTGAGGAAAGCGTGGTTTCAGAACCTGTAGCTGAAATCCAAAACGATATTGAGAAAGTTGAGCCACCTCATTGGTGGATTGGATTCAAAAATCAAAAATTACAATTACTGGTAAAGCATCCAAATATTGGCAGTGCAATACCAAAAATTAATTATTCAGGAGTTAGCATAGCGGAAGTTCATAAGGCAGATAGCCCAAATTATCTGTTCTTAGATTTAGAGATTTCCGAAACGGCAAAAGCAGGAAAATTCAATATTAGATTTCAGCTTGAAGATGCCTCAGAATTAATTCAAACTTACGAGTTAAAATCACGAGAGAAACCAGCTGAAGATTACATTGGTTTTGATAGCTCTGATGCTATTTATCTTATTACACCAGACCGTTTTGCAAATGCGAATCCAAAAAATGATGAAGTAGCAGGATTGCTTCAACAAGGCATTGATAGAACTGATGGTTATGCCAGACATGGTGGAGATTTACAAGGCATAACTAGCCATTTAGATTATATTGAAAATCTTGGATTTACGGCTGTTTGGCCATGCCCTGTTTTAATAAATGACATGCCAAGTGGCTCGTATCACGGTTATGCCATGACAGATTTCTACAAAGTAGACCCTCGTTTTGGTACCTTAAAAGATTATAAAGAATTAGCCAATAATCTAAGAACTAGAGACATGAAATTGATTATGGACCAAGTTGCTAATCATTGTGGTTTAGAACATTGGTGGATGAAAGATTTACCGTTTAAAGATTGGGTAAACTACCAAGAACTTTATGAAGAAAATAAAGACAATTGGGATTGGAAAACAACAAAAACGTCTAACCATAGAAGAACGACAAATCAAGACCCTTACGCTTCTAAAAACGATTACTTAGAAATGGCAGATGGTTGGTTTGTTTCTAGTATGCCAGATTTAAATCAGCGTAATCCTTTTATGGCAAATTATATTACGCAGAATAGTATTTGGTGGATTGAAACTTTAGGATTAGGTGGTATTAGACAAGATACATATCCATATCCAGACAAGGCTTTTATGAGTAATTGGGCAGGAGCCATAATGAGCGAGTATCCAAACTTTTCAATTGTTGGAGAAGAGTGGAGTTACAATCCGTTGTTAATTGGGTATTGGCAAGAAGGCCATGAAAACAATGATAAATACGATTCTAATTTAAAATCGAGTATGGATTTTGCCATGCAAAAAAATATTAGTGATGCTTTAAATGAAGAGGAATCTTGGGATAAAGGTTTGGTTAAAATGTACGAAGGTTTAGCTAACGACTTCGCGTATACATCACCAAAAGATATTATGGCGTTTACAGATAACCATGATATGAGTCGTGTTTTTACACAACTAAAAGGCGATGTTGTAAATACTAAAATGGCTTTAAGTTACCTTTTAATGATGCCAAGAATACCGCAAATTTATTACGGTACAGAAATTCTAATGGACGATTTTGAAAAGCCTGGAGACCATGGATTAATAAGAACAGATTTCCCTGGAGGTTGGCAAGGTGATAGTGTTAATGCATTTACAGGGGAAGGCCTTTCCGATAATCAAAAAGACATGCAGACGTTTTTAACTAAGATGTTAAACTACAGAAAAACGAGCGACGCTATTCATGATGGTAAAACCATGCATTTTGCGCCACAAGATGGTGTTTATGTAATGGCGAGAATTTCGGATAATGAAACTGTTGTTCATATCATTAATAAAAATGAAGAAGAACAAGAATTAGAATTATCAAGATTTGAAGAGTTAGGTTTAAGTGGTAAAACACTAACTAATATTATTTCAAAGGAAACGCTTATTTGGAATACTAGTATGACTTTAGATGAAAAAGGAAGTACAATTTTAACTACAAAAACGCAATAATATGAGAACTATTTTACTGGTATTATGTGTTAGTTTATTTATGTTTTCTTGTAAAAATGAATCGAAAACAGAAGAACTAAATACGGATGAAACAGAAACAAATGTTGCGCCAATAAACTTTCAACATTTAAAAAGTGCAACACTCTTCAAAGGAGAAATTCATAGAATTGATAGTTTTCCATCCAACTATATTGCACCAAGACCAGTCGATGTTTGGTTACCAGAAAACTATATGGAAAGCAAAAAATACAACGTATTATATATGCATGATGGCCAAATGTTATTCGATTCATTAACGACTTGGAACAAACAAGAATGGAAATTAGATGAATGGGCAAGCCAATTAATGGAAGAAGGAAAAACTGAAGACTTTATAGTTGTTGCAGTTCATAATATAGCAGAACTTCGTTGGCAAGATTTATTCCCTCAAAAAGCATTTAATTATATAAACGAAGCCACTAAAGATAGCTTAAAAGACCTTTCAGGTTCAAAGGATTTTAAACTGAATGGTGATAATTATTTAAAATTTATCGTCGAGGAATTAAAGCCAGAAATAGATAAAAAGTATTCCGTTTATACAGACAAGGAAAATACGTTTGTCATGGGCTCAAGTATGGGAGGCTTAATGTCTATGTATGCCATTTCTGAGTATCCAGAAGTCTTTGGAGGTGCAGCTTGTTTATCAACACATTGGCCAGGGGCAATGCCAACGGAAAATAATCCGTATCCCATTGGGATTTTTAAATACATGGATGCTAATTTACCAAAAGCAGGTGAGCATAAATTGTATTTTGATTATGGTAATGAAACGTTAGACCAATATTATCCGCAATATGCACCAAGAGTAGATGAGATTTTAAAAGCTAAAGGTTATACAAGTTCTGATTCTAAAAACTTATTTTTTGAAGGGACTAATCATTCAGAAAACTCTTGGAACAAAAGATTAGACCAGCCATTAGTATTTTTATTAAAAGATAGTAAGCATCGAAACAACAAGCCTAATGTAGGATTTTAATAACCAATTAGACTTCAAAAATTTAAAAATGAAAAACATTAAATTATTTATAGTAGCCCTCTTTTCATTTGCCTTTTTATCTGCCCAAAACTCTAACCGTGTTTTTAAAAGCGCAGTAAAACAAGGCTTAGATTTAAAAGTTGAAGTCAACGATGGCTATTATATTATCAAACCCTATTCTTCAAACATTATAGAAACGACTTTTGTGCCTAAAGGCGAATACTTAAAAGCACAATCTCATGCTGTGGTTGCAAAGCCTTACAATTCGTATTTTGAAATGACAGACAGAGGCAATGATGTTGTTTTAAAAACCAAAGGTTTATACGTTGCCATTACTAAAAGCCCTTTTCAAATTTCATATTATTATAAAGACAAATTTATTGTTTCAGAAAAGGAAGGTTATGTAAAAAATGACAGTTTAGAAACTATAAATTTTAATCTTACAAAAGATGAAGTTTTATATGGAGGAGGAGCAAGAGCATTAGGAATGAATCGTCGTGGCAATCGTTTGCAATTATACAATAGAGCACATTATGGTTACGAAACACATAGCGAACTGATGAATTACACCATGCCAATTGTAGTGTCTTCCAAACAGTACATGTTGCATTTTGATAATGCACCAATTGGTTTTTTAGATTTAGACAGTAAAGGCGATAATTCATTAAAATATGAAACCATTTCAGGCCGAAAAACCTACCAAGTCATTGTTGGTGATTCTTGGTTAGATATGATGGATGTTTATACCGATTTAACAGGAAAGCAACCAATGCTGCCGCGTTGGGCTTTAGGTAATTTTTCGAGTCGTTTTGGGTATCATTCTCAGCAAGAAGTTGAAGAAACCATAGCTAAATTTAATGATGAAAAAATTCCGGTTGATGCTATAATTCTAGATTTATATTGGTTCGGAAAAGAACTAAAAGGAACCATGGGAAATTTAGAAGTCTTTAGAGATTCTTTTCCAGATTTTGAAGGCATGGTAAAACGTCTCAATGATAAAGGAGTAAAAACGATTACCATTACAGAGCCTTTTATCTTAACGACATCTAAGAAATGGGATGAAGCGGTTGAGAAAAAGATTCTGGCAAAAGACTCTGTTGGGAATCCTGCGAAATACGATTTCTACTTTGGTAACACAGGACTCATAGATATATACAATCCTGATGGCGAAAAATGGTTTTGGAACATCTATAAAGATTTAGCGAATAAGGGTGTTGCAGGTATTTGGGGAGATTTAGGAGAACCAGAAGTACATCCAGATTGGGTACAACACAAAACAGGTAGCGCAAATGAAGTTCATAATATCTATGGCCACGATTGGGCAAGATTGATTTTTGAAGGCTACGAGCGCGATTTCCCAGATACAAGACCCTTTATTTTAATGCGTGCTGGTTACTCTGGCTCGCAACGTTATGGTATGATTCCATGGTCTGGAGATGTTAACAGAACTTGGGGAGGATTACAAAGTCAACCCGAGATTGCATTACAAATGGGAATGCAAGGTTTAGCGTATATGCATAGTGATTTAGGTGGTTTTGCAGGTGCAAATTTAGATGATGAATTATATGTGCGATGGTTGCAATACGGCGTTTTTAATCCAATTTATAGACCTCATGCACAAGAAGACGTGCCAAGTGAACCTATTTTTAGAAGCGAAAAAGCGAAAGCATTAGCCAAACAAGCTATTGAATTACGTTATAAATTATTACCATATAATTACAATTTGGTTTTTGAAAATAGCCAATTTGGAAAGCCATTAATGCGACCATTGTTTTTTGAAGAATCGGATAATGCAGATTTGTTCAATTACTCAAAAACCTATTTATGGGGAAATGACATTTTGGTATCACCAGTTTTAGAAGCCGAAATAACAGAACAAGATGTTTACTTTCCAAAAGACAATGTTTGGTTCGATTTCTATACCGATGAAAAGATAAAAGGAGGACAAACAAAAACGGTAAAATTGAATGAAAGTTCAATTCCTACTTATGTAAGAGCAGGTGCATTTATTTCTAATACAAAAGTGGTTCAAACAACAGAAGAGTTTGAAGATACAAACTATAAAATTGATTACTATCACGACTCTTCTGTGCTAACATCCAAGAGACAAATTTATAGTGATGACGGCAAATCTGCGAAAGCTATAAAAAATAAAGATTTTGAGGTATTAAATTTTGAAATGACCACTAGAGGTTCTAAATTAGAATTTAAAATCACAGATAAAACAGGAAAGAATTTTAGTTCTAAATCACGTGTTTTTTATTTAACAATTCATGGATTAAAACATAAACCAAAACGAATTACAGTTGGAAGGAATGACGATTTTGACTGGTCAGAAACTTCAAAAACGGCTAGGATTCCTATTGAAAGAAATACAGGTGAGACTTCAGTAATTACAGTAAAACTCAAAAAATAATCCAAATGAAAAAGATTAAAAGCATTACAATAGTATTAGTTGTATTAAGTATTTTTGGATGTAAAAACGAAAACAAAGCACCTATTAATCAAGAAGAAATTAAAATTCAAATGAAGAAGAAAGAAGTCGTATATCAGGTTTTTACACGATTATTCGGAAATACGAATACCACCAATAAACCTTGGGGAACTTTAGAAGAAAATGGCGTTGGAAAATTTAATGATTTCACGGATTTAGCTTTAAAAGAAATTAAAGATTTAGGCGTAACACATATTTGGTATACAGGAGTTCCTCATCACGATGTGATTACGGATTATACTAAATATGGTATTTCTAATGACGATCCAGATATTGTAAAAGGAAGAGCTGGTTCACCATATGCTGTGAAGGATTATTATAATGTTAATCCAGATTTAGCCGTGAATGTTGACAATAGGTTAGAGGAATTTGAAGCGTTAATTGAGCGTTCTCATAAAGCAGGCTTAAAAGTGATTATTGATATTGTACCAAATCACGTGGCTCGTAATTACCAGAGTTTGTCAAATCCAAAAGGAGCTTCAGATTTTGGGTCAGAAGATGATAAAACAAAAACCTACGACGTTAACAATAACTTTTATTACAATCCAGGTGAAGCGTTTAAAGTGCCAGAATGGAAGAACGGCTACCAACCTCTAGGAGGAGAAAAAACAGATTTAGTAGATAGTAAGTTTGAAGAAATTCCTGCAAAATGGACAGGAAACGGTTCACGAGCATCGCAACCAGATATCAACGATTGGTACGAAACCGTAAAAGTAAATTATGGCATTAGTCCTGATGGTAGAAAAGATTTTGATGATTTACCAGATGGTTTTGAGAATGAAGATTATAAAAAACATTTTGAATTTTGGAGTGATAAAACAGTGCCAAGTTCGTGGGTGAAGTTTAAAGATATTGCTTTGTATTGGACCGCCAAAGGCGTTGATGGTTTCCGTTATGATATGGCAGAAATGGTACCTGTTGAATTCTGGAGTTATATGAATTCGCACATTAAAATGAAAAATCCAGAGGCTTTTTTATTAGCTGAGGTTTATAACCCAAGTTTATATAGAGATTATATTAAACGAGGAAAAATGGATTATTTATATGATAAAGTTCAACTTTATGATATACTTAAACACGTCATGCAAGGTCACGGAAGTACAGATAACATTCCACCAATTTTAAGTGATTTAGGCGATATTGAGCATCATATGCTTCACTTTTTAGAAAACCATGATGAGCAACGTATTGCGAGTCCAGAATTTGCTGGTAGTGCAGAAAAAGGAAAACCAGCAATGGTGGTTTCTGCAACATCTTCTACAGCACCAACCATGATTTATTTTGGTCAAGAATTTGGTGAGCCTGGAGCAGAAGATTTAGGTTTTGGAGATCCAAGCCGAACTTCTATTTTCGATTATGGTTCAGTGCCAAGTATAGTGCGTTGGGTAAATGACAAAAAGTTTGATGGAGGACAATCCACAAAGCAAGAAGATAAGCTTCGTGATTTCTATACGCGCTTGCTGAACTTCACAATCAATAGTTCGGCTTTAATGGGAGACTATCAAGATATTCAGCATTACAATCACCAAAATACGGAATGGTATAATGATAAAGTGTTGTCTTTTGTACGTTGGAGTGACGATGGAAAATTGATAATTATTTCAAACTTTAATGCAGACAATACTTATGGTTTTGAGTTGCAATTACCAGAAGATTTAGTTCAGAAATTAGAACTTAAAGATGGTGAATACGAAGTAAAAGACCAATTGTATAAAACATATACTTCAACTTTAAAAGTTGAAAATGGTAAAGCACAAGTAAGAATTGATATTAAACCTTTGGAATCTTTTATTTTAAAAATTAAATAGATTCAAAACCTCAGTCCAGATCTGTTCAGAGTTTTAAAACCAAACAGGCCTAAAACCAATAAATAATTATGAAGAAACTAATTCTATTAACTATAATTCTAATCACTTTGAGTTGCAAAAATAAGGACAAGGAAAACAAGATAGCTGCATTAGAAACAGAACAAGCTATTGAAACACCATTTGTTTGGGAAGGTGCAAATCTCTATTTTTTATTAACGGATAGATTTAATAACGGTAAATCTGAAAATGACACCAATTTTGATCGTTCAAAACAGCCAGGAAAATTAAGAGGTTTTCAAGGTGGAGACATTAAAGGAATAACTCAGAAAGTAAAAGAAGGTTATTTTTCCGATTTGGGTATTAATGCCATTTGGATGACACCAATAGTAGAACAAATCCATGGCGCAACCAATGAAGGTACAGGTTTAAGTTATGGTTTTCATGGTTATTGGACTAAGGATTGGACTAAGATAGACCCAAATTTTGGTACTAAGGAAGATTTACACGAGCTAGTAAAAGAAGCACACGCAAGAGGTATAAGAATTGTGTTAGATGCTGTAATAAATCATACAGGTCCTGTTACCGACAAAGATCCAGTTTGGCCAGAAGAATGGGTACGTACAGATCAGCAATGTTCTTATGACAGTTATGCCAATACTATAAGCTGCACCTTAGTTGCAAACTTACCGGATATTAGAACAGAAAGTAATGATGATGTAGCGTTACCACCACAACTGGTAGAAAAATGGAAAGCAGAAGGGCGATACAAGCAAGAGGTTAAGGAACTCGATGCCTTTTTTGAGCGTACTGGTCACCCAAGAGCACCACGTTTTTATATTATGAAATGGCTTACCGATTACATTACAGAGTTTGGAGTAGATGGTTATAGAGCAGATACGGTAAAACATACTGAAGAATATGTTTGGGAAGAATTTAAAGTGGAATGCGATTATGCTTTTACTGAATTCAAAAAGAACAATCCAGATAAAGTATTAGATGATAATAATTTTTATCTCGTTGGTGAGGTTTATAATTATGGAGTCAGTTCTGGTCAGATATATGATTTTGGAGATAGACAAGTCAATTATTTTAATCCACCAAGTTTTCATAGTTTAATCAATTTTGATTTTAAATGGAACTCAAAAGAAATGGATTATGAAGCGTTATATAAACGATATTCGGATATTTTAAATGGTGAATTAAAGGGCTTTGGAACACTTAATTATCTAAGTTCTCATGATGATGGAAGTCCGTTTGATGCAGAAAGAAAGAAGCCATATGTAACAGCTAATAAGCTATTGTTGTCTCCAGGAACTTCGCAAGTATATTATGGAGGTGAGTCGGCAAGACCATTAATTATTGAAGGTACAGAAGGTGATGCCACATTACGTTCTTTTATGAATTGGGATGCTATTAAAAATGATGCTAGAACAAAAACGATTTTAACACATTGGCAAAAATTAGGGAAATTTAGAGCAAATCATCCTGCAGTTGGAGCAGGTGTGCATCAAATGATAACTGAAACACCTTATTATTTTTATAGAAGCTATCAAAAAGGCAATTTTAAAGATTTAGTGGTTATTGGTTTAAAACTTGAAAAAGGAGAAAAAGTGATTGATGTTTCTAAGGTTTTTGAAGAAAGAGTAATGCTACGTGATGCTTATTCTGGAAAAACAGCAACTGTAGAAAATGGTAAAATAACAATCGATTCACCATTTGATATCGTTCTTATAGAAACAGAATAATTAATAAATAGGACTTGTAAAGTATCTAAAAACTCATGTCTCTTAAATTATAAATATGAAAACACAATTTATCATTGTCATAGTTGCATTCGTTTTGTTTTCGTGCAATTCAAAAGACAAGCAAGTTTCAAAAATCACTTCGCCAAATGAAAAAGTGGTTGTTAATTTTAATGTAAATAACGAAGGTCGTCCGTTTTACGTCGTAAGCTTCAACAATAAAACGGTTGTAGATACATCGTATTTAGGTTTCGAGTTTAAGGACCTTCCTGCTTTTAATAAAAATTTCATCATTAAAAACACAAGCACGTCAGCTTTTAATGAAACATGGCAAATGCCTTGGGGAGAACAGTTAGATGTAGTCAACAATTATAAAGAATTAAAAATCGAACTTCAAGAAAAAACTTCGCCAGAACGCTTTTTAAATATCATTTTTAAAGTCTATGATGATGGTATTGGATTTAGATACGAATTCCCAGAACAAGCAAGATTAAGAGGTGAGATTTTTATCACAGAAGAGCATACTGAATTCAATCTAACAGAAGATTATAAAACCTTTTGGATTCCTGGAGATTGGGATATTTACGAACATTTATATAACACAACAAACCTTTCTGAAGTTGATGCTTTGCAGTATGCTAATCATAAAAATTTAGCACAAACTCATATACCAGAAAATGCAGTGAATACACCTGTAACTATGGTTGGTAAAGATGGAATACATCTTAGTTTTCATGAAGCTGCTTTGGTTGATTATTCAGGTATGACTTTAAAAGTAAATACTGAAAATTTAAACTTAAAAAGTAATCTTGTAGGTTCAAAAAACACAGATTACAAAGTAAAACGAAGTATGCCTTTTAATACACCATGGAGAACCATTCAAATTACAGATAATGCCCCAGATTTAATTGAGTCTAAGCTTATTGTTAATCTAAATGAACCAAATAAACTTGGTGATGTATCTTGGTTTAAGCCAATGAAATATACAGGTGTTTGGTGGGAAATGCATTTAGGTAAATCGTCTTGGGATTATGGAATGACGCAAGATATGAGTACTTGGACAGATGGAGGGAAATCTCATGGACTTCATGGAGCAACGACTGAAAATGTAAAGAATTTTATAGACTTCTCTGCAAAAAACAATATTGGAGGTGTTTTAGTTGAAGGCTGGAATACAGGTTGGGAACATTGGATTGGTTTTGAAGATAGAGAAGGTGTTTTTGATTTTGTAACGCCTTATCCAGATTACGATATTGATGAAGTTGTGCGTTATGGAAAAGAAAAAGGAGTGAGTATTATTATGCATCACGAAACTTCTGCAGCAACAGAAACTTATACTAAACAACAAGATACGGCTTATGCTTTAATGCAGAAATATGGGATGCATGCTGTAAAATCTGGCTATGTTGGAAAAATTTTACCAAAAGGCGAATATCATCATGGACAATATATGGTGAATCATTATAATAATGCAGCCATTAAAGCGGCAAAATATGAAGTTGCGGTTAATGCGCATGAGCCAATAAAAGCAACAGGATTACGTAGAACGTATCCTAATATTATATCGAGAGAAGGTTTACGTGGACAAGAATTTAATGCTTGGGCAAGTGATGGTGGAAATCCACCAGAGCATTTGCCAATCGTCGCTTTTACCAGAATGTTATCTGGACCAATAGATTTTACGCCAGGTATTTTCAATATAAAATTCGATGAGTATAAAAAGGATAACCAAGTAAATACAACCATAGCACAGCAATTAGCTTTGTATGTAGTGATTTATAGTCCTGTACAAATGGCAGCAGATTTAGTAGAACATTATGAAGCTAATCCTGAGCCATTACAATTTATTAAAGATGTTGGAGTAGATTGGCAAGAAACCAAAGTTTTAAATGGAGTAGTTGGTGATTATGTAACTATTGCAAGAAAAGAAAGAGAAACTGGTAATTGGTTTGTTGGCGGAATAACAGATGAAAATTCTAGAACTGTGGAACTAGATTTTAGTTTTTTAGATGATAATGTAACTTATGAAGCCATCATTTATAAAGATGGTGAAAATGCACATTGGGATGACAACCCATTAGATCTTAAAATAGAGAAAGTAGAACTGAAAAAAGATTCTAAATTAACTGTAAAACTTGCAGAAGGAGGCGGATTTGCTTTGAGTTTAATAAAGCGGTAATTTTTATTATCGAATAATAACAGGTGCGTAAGTAAGTCTAGTTTATATCGACTATATTTAATATTTGTAACTTTGCCTATATAAAAAACTACTTTTTTTGGATATTAACGACAACATAGAATCGCCTATTGAAGTTAAGATTAGCTTTAATAAACTATTAAATGAATATGAGAATTTAATAGAAGATGACAATGATTACATTGTTGCTAATGCACACCGTGTTTTAAAAATTGCGGAAGATAATCCAATCTTAAGAGATGGTTTTAGTGATTTTGAAACCTTTAAAACTCATGAGAAAGAAATAAACGGTATTCTTCAAGATACGTTTAGCCCTATTCTAACTAAAAATGAGATTAAAACAGCATCAATACCTTATCATAACTATACTTTTAACTCATCAGAGCGTTTTAAGACGATATTAAAAACGGCAGGTGCTGATTTTAAATTAGAAATGAAGAATATGCCTCAGGATCAAAGGTATATTGTTACATGTGCTATTATTCTTAATGTTTGTTATGGTTATAACCTAAATTTTAAGCGTCCATTTTATTACGAAATCCCTGATGCTAATGGTATTATGCGTTATTATAAGATTTTGTATAATGCAGATTTTACGGAAATAATTCCCAAAGCTGATGCGCCTAAGATAACTGAGGCAGATTATAATGAGTTACTAGATAATTTTGAGAATCTTGAGATGTGGAAAGAGAAATTTCCACCTTTTAGTTATACGTTTAAAGGATTTGTAATTTCAAACATATTCGATGTTACAGATGATCAATCTATTTCAAATATAAAAACAAGTTTAATAGGAGAGGAAAAGAGAAAAAATGAAAACTTTATGCAAGGTTTTCATGAAATTTTTCAGTCTCTATTTGGCTTAAAAAGTATAAAAGTTGGTTTTTCTATATATAATGTTGAAGAAGATATCTTTGAACGTGTTTATGGTATAGGAATGAATAGCTTTTTACTTAATGATTTAGAAAGTAAGAGTTGTTCTGACGCACTCTGTGAATGGTCTTACAATAAATTATTACGAGAGTACGATTACTTTTCAGTTTCAGATATAGATAAATCATTTAAACGTTCAGAAGGAAAAGCTCCACACATTAAAGCATTGCACGAGCAAGGCTTTAAAAGTGCAATTTTTGCGCCAATAGCTAATGATGATGGCTTAATGGGTATATTAGAAATAGTCTCTGAAGAAGCTAAAATTTTAAATAGTATTAATGCCAATAAATTGGCGGATGTGATGCCATTTATAGTGACAGCTGTTGAGCGTTCTAAATATGAAGAGTCTAATTTAATTGAGGCTATTATTCAAAAAGAATGTACATCAATACATTCAAGTGTGCATTGGAGGTTTAAAAAAGAAGCCAGAAATTTCATAAAAGATCAAATGAATGGTAAGAAAGCTAGTTTTAATAAAATAGCTTTTGAAAACATCTATCCTTTGTATGGTCAGATTGATATTAAAGGATCTTCTGAAGCTAGAAATTGGGCAACACAACAAGATTTATCATTGCAGTTAAATACTGTAAAAAGAATTTTACAAGATGCTTCTAAGATAGAAGTATTGCCAATATATGAGCAGTATGTATATCAAATTGATGATTTCTTAGAAGGCATTGAAGTGCATTTTCAAGTGGATAGTGAACATCAAATTTCAGGTTTTATTAAAAACGAAATTGAACCCATTTTAAAGCACCTTTATACAGTTGACGGTTTAAAAGAAGCGATTGGTACGTATTTTAATAGAGTAGATGATCGCACTGACGCATTATACCATCATAGAAAGCATTACGATGATACTATTTCGTTAATTAATAAAGAAATGGCTTCCTTGTTAGATCAAAAGCAGGAAGAAGCACAACTCATGTATCCACATTATTTTGAGCGTTTTAAAACCGATGGTGTTGAGCATAACATGTATATAGGTGAGTCTATTACAAAAGAAGACAGTTTTAATCCTATTTATCTTTATAATTTGAGATTGTGGCAATTACAAGTCATGGTAGAAATGGAGAATGCCTATTATCAAATGAAATCTGATTTTCCGGTAGCATTAGATGTCGCTTCTATGATTTTAGTTTTTAATCAACCATTATCTATAAGTTTTAGAATGGATGAAAAACAATTTGATGTTGATGGCACGTATAATGCAAGATACGAGATTGTTAAAAAACGAGTTGATAAAGCTTTTGTAAAAGGAACCGAGGAACGTGTTACTCAAAAAGGCAAAATTAGTATCGTGTATTCTCAAAAAGAAGATGAGAGAGAATATTTAAATTACGTTAAGTTTTTACAAGCTAAAAAGTATTTAGATACTGACGTTGAAATTGTAGAATTACAAGATTTACAAGCTGTCACTGGTTTAAAAGCAATTAGAGTTAGTGTATTGTATCATAAAAATAAAGACGACAAAGCTTTCTATACTTACGACGATTTAATGAAAGAAATTAAGGCATAAATTAAAGTGCAGTAGTTATTGGATGTTGAATACCATAAAATTGAAACGCTACTGCAAAAGCAATTACACTCACAATTATACCAATAGCAAATACAGTATACGTAAGTCGTAATATTTTATATTTTCGGTTTAATACAAGACCTAGAAAGTATAAATCTTTAGTTAATGATCCGTAGAGGTATTCTTTGTCTTGCATCATCTCTTGCATTGCCCATTCAAATTCATCAAGTTTCATTTTATGGAAATTCCCAAAGAATAATAGGTTTACTTTTTTGTTTGCTACATCTTCTTTTGTGAATTTACCACTCGTAACATTTGGTCTTGTAGCAATTACAGATAGTACTATAGATCCAACAGTGAATAAAGAAAAAATAAATGTTGGCCACACTAAATATTCATTTGTTGGATTATCTAGTTTAGAAACCAAATTAGATAATACCAAAGAGATAATAATAGCATTTACTGATAATAGAATATTAGCTTTTGTGTCAGCAATATCACTTAAAGTAATGTGATTTCTAAGAGCAACTCTAAACATGGTCTCTATACCACGATCAGGTAAGTCTAACTTTTCTTTTTTAAAGCTTAATTCTGCTTTTTTCTGTTTTAACTTTTCAGTATTGGTTTTAATTTTATTTTGATCTTGTAAAAGACTAGCTAGGTTTTTGCCTTTTCGTTTTTCCCACTTTTTAGTAGCTAAATCTGTATGGAAAGTATGGTTAGTTAAAAAATCAATATTTTCTTGTATCCATTGAGATTTAGACACTTTTTTATCTAGCGTTAATTCCCATTCTTTTCTCAGAAGAGCAGCATAATCGTTATAATTTTTGCTAGATAAATGAGCACAATCAGCATCTCTAATGTAACCTTCAATTTTGTTTGTTGGTTGATAGCCCATTTGAGTGGCAAGGATGATAGCAGAAATGGCTTTTATATTGTCTTCAGATACATTATGAGATTTTAAAAACTCAGTAGCAATATTTACACTTTCTTTTTCGTGTCCAACAATGGTTTTTGTAAATCCAGTATCATGAAACCAAGCTGCTATTAATAGCTGTTGTTTTTCAGTTTCACTTAAGGGGTCTTCTTCTAGTAATTCATTTATCTTACCTACAACACGTTGTGTGTGGGCAAGGTTGTGATAGACGAAAGATGCATCTAAATTATTGTTTAAGTAAGATATAACGTATTTCTCTGCTTCAAGTATTATGTTCTCCATAGGATAAAATGTGAGTCTAATTTATGAATTATTAATAAGCTTTGTCAATAATTATCGTAGCAACGAGAATTATATTACTTTATGTTGCAAGTTAATAAATAGTTTAACGACTATTAATTGGACGAAATACATTTTAGATAATTACTAAAGGATTCAAATTTTCTTATCGAATAATTAATCCGTATTTTAGAGAACCAACCATTTTTTATGAAAGTAGTATTTAAGTTCGGTCTTTTTTTAGCCTTAGTTTTAGTTTTCAATGCGTGTGCAACACTAAAAAAACAAGTTGTTTTAGGTTCTGAAAAACCGTTGCCAATTAATAAAGAAATAGAGCACAGTTTTTACTTAATAGGTGATGCTGGTAATTCTGGTTTTGGCGAAAGCTCCCAGGCTTTAAAAGCATTTAAGGCAGAATTAGAAAGGGCGAGCAAAAATAGTACGGCTATTTTTCTAGGTGATAATATCTACCCCAAAGGACTTCCTCAAGAATCTTCAGAAGGGTATGAGTTAGCAAAGCACCGAATTCAAATTCAAACAGAAGCTGTTAAAAATTTTAAAGGTGAAACTATTTTTATTCCAGGAAACCATGATTGGTATTCTGATATTAAAGGTTTAAAAGATCAAGAGAAAATAGTAGAAAAAGCGCTTGGTAAAGATAGTTTTTTGCCTGAAGACGGTTGTTCAATAGATAAAATTCATGTTTCAGATGATATTGAATTGATTTTAGTAGATACGCATTGGTACATTAACAATTGGAATGACCAACCAACTATAAATGACGACTGTGAAATAAAAACAAGACAAGCGTTTTTAGATGAGTTTAGTAGTTTGGTGAAAAAAGCGAGAGGTAAAACAACCATAATTGCACTGCATCACCCAATGTTTACTAATGGTTCTCATGGTGGGCAATTTAGTTTTGCGAGCCACATGTCTCCATTACCAGTTTTAGGAACACTAAAAAATGTGATTAGAAAAACCAGTGGTATTGCAAATGTAGATCTTCAAAACCAATATTATAATGAGTTACAGAGTCGTCTAATTACATTAGCGCAAGTTAATGAGAAAGTAGTTTTTGTATCTGGCCATGAACATAATTTACAATATTTAGTTGAAGATAATTTGCATCAAATTGTATCAGGTGCTGGCTCTAAAGTTTCAGCCGTTCGTAATATAGGAAGTGGTGTTTTTGGTTACGGAACTCCTGGTTATGCTAAACTTATGGTTTACAAAGATGGTTCTACACATGTGTCTTTTTATTCTGCGGATGAGGATACTGTTGTTTTTGAAACTGAAATTTTTCCGGAGAACAAACCTTTGGCACCAAAATCATATAAAGAGAATTTAGAATCACATACGTCTGCTTCTGTATATTCTGAAGAAGAAACAGATGTTACTGGATTTAGAAAATTTATTTGGGGAGATCGCTATAGAAAAGAATATAGTACCAAGGTTAATGCTCCAAATGTAAAGTTAGATACCTTATTTGGTGGATTAATTCCTGTTAAAAAAGGAGGAGGTAATCAATCTAAATCGTTACGTCTCGAAGATAAAAACGGTACACAATATGTTATGCGTGCCGTCCGTAAACAAGCACTACAATATTTACAAGCTGTACTTTTTAAAGATCAATATATAGAAGGCCAGTTTGATGATACGGCAACTGAAGATTTAATTTTAGATGTGTTTACAGGTTCTTATCCGTATGCACCTTTGATAATTGGTGATTTGGCTGATGCGATTGGTGTTTATCACACAAATCCTGTATTGTATTTTGTGCCTAAGCAAGAAAGACTTGGTCAGTATAATGATGAATATGGTGATGAACTTTATATGATTGAGGAGCATACTTCTGAAGGTCATAATGATAAAGCAAGTTTTGGTTTTCAGAATGAATTATTGTCTACGGATGATATGATGAAAAAAATACATAAAGATGAAGACCTTAAAGTAGATGAAGCAGCTTATATAAAAGCAAGGTTGTTCGATATGCTTATTGGAGATTGGGACAGGCATCAAGACCAATGGCGATGGATTGAGTTTAAAGAAGACGGAAAAAAAATATACAGACCAATGCCAAGAGATCGTGATCAAGCGTTTTCTAAAATGTCAGATGGTTTTCTTTTAGGTACAGCAGTGAGACTAATGCCAACGGCTCGTTTGTTGAGGAAATATTCGGATGATTTAGAAGATGTAAAAGGTGTTAATGTAGAACCTTATCCTTTAGATATGGAGATTATTTCAGAATCTGGAAAAGCTGTTTGGGATGCTCAAGTAAAACATATTCAAGAGAATCTTACTGATGATATAATTGAAAAAGCATTTTTAAACATTCCAGAAGAGATGCCAGTCGGTTCTATTGAAGATATAAAGGAAAAGTTGAAAGCAAGACGTGCTAATCTTCAAAAGGTTGCTAATCGCTATTTTAAATTAATTAATAAGTATGCTGTTATAAAAGGCACCAATAAAGATGATTGGTTTGATGTAGAGCGTATGCCAAACGGACAAACTAAAGTTACAGCCTATCGCATAAAAAAAGGAGAAAAGAAAGATAAGTTTCATGAGCGCACCTATAACAGAGAGGAAACAAAAGAAATTTGGATATATGCTTTAGACGACGATGATGTTTTTGAAGTTAAAGGAGAAGGTGATAATTTGATAAAAGTGATATTAATTGGTGGCCAGAATAACGATAGGTATGTTATTGAAAATGGTAAGCGTGTTAAGTATTACGATTATAAATCAAAGAAAAATACCATTGTAACTCATAAAGGGAAAAAGAAATTCTCTGATGATTATAAGACAAATGTTTATGATTATAAGAAACTGAAAAATAGTACTAATCAGTTAATTCCTTCAATAGGAGCAAATCCTGATGATGGTTTTAAGTTAGGCTTTGTAGATGTTTACACAACTTACGGATTTGAGCGTAACCCATTTACAACACAACATCAATTTGCAGCATCTTATTATTTTGCAACCGAAGGTTTTGAATTAAATTATAAAGGCGAGTTTGCCAATGTAATAGGTAACTTCAATTTGGGTTTAGAAGCTAATTTTACAAGTCCTAATTATGCTTTTAATTTCTTTGGTTTTGGTAATCAGTCTGTAAACCTAGAGGCAGATGGTAATGAGAATTTAGATTACAATAGAGTAAAATTGAGAACTTTAAAATTTGAACCTTCTTTAAAATGGATCGGAAGATATGGTGCTAGTTTTAAATTCGGACTGACTTATGAAGCTATAGAAGTAGAGGATACAGAAGGTAGATTTATTAATGAGTTTATAGGAGATAATACTGAGGTAAATAATGATTTTTATGGTGCAGATGCTAAGTATCAATTTGTTAATTCAGATAATGAAGCTTTCCCAACCTTAGGTATGTTATTTAGCATACATGCTGGTTTTAGAAATAATGTAGACACGTCAAAAGGATTTGGTTATATCATCCCAGAGCTAGGGTTCGATTATAAATTAGAACCTAATGGCCAATTGGTTTTAGCAACGAAACTAAGAGGGCATTTTAATTTAGGTAATGATTTTGAGTTCTATCAAGGAGCAACACTAGGAGCAGGCAATGGATTACGTGGTTATAGAAATCAAAGATTTAATGGTAAGCGTGCCTTTGTTCAAAGTACAGATTTACGATTAAATCTTAGAAAAGTGAGAACAAGTGTTATGCCATTAAAACTTGGTCTGTATGGAGGTTTTGACTATGGCAGAGTATGGCTGCAAAATGATAATTCTAATAGATGGAATACATCTGTAGGTGGAGGTGTTTTTGCCAATGCAGCAGATTTAGTAACAATGAATTTATCCGCATTTAATAGTGATGAAGGCTTACGTTTGGCTTTTAGATTAGGCTTTGCATTTTAAAATTCTGAGCACTTACAGATAATTAAACATTATAATATTAGCAATATGAAAGCAATTTTTAATAACAAAACAATAGCAGAAAGTAACGATACAATAGTTATAGAGAACAATCATTATTTTCCGCATGATAGCATTAATAAAGAATTCTTTAAACCTAGTGAAACACATTCCGTTTGTCCATGGAAAGGCACTGCATCTTACTATACAATTGAAGTAGATGGTAAAGAAAATAAAGACGCGGCATGGTATTACCCTGAAGTATCAGAATTAGCAAAAGGAATTAAAAATAGAGTAGCCTTTTGGAAAGGTGTAAAAATTGAAGATTAAATAGGTTATAAATTAAAATATACCTAAAACATTCTGTCGTATTTTTTAACAAGATAGGCGTGATATTAAATGACTATGAAAAGCACAAAACTGAAAATTAAAAATAGAAAAGGACTAATTCTTAATGCACATATAGAATTACCTGCAAATCAGAAACCAAATTATTATGCCATTTTCGCACATTGTTTTACATGCAGTAGTAGTTTAAGTGCTGTAAGAAACGTAAGTAGAGCACTAACACAACAAGGTTTTGCTGTAGTAAGATTCGATTTTACAGGTTTGGGCAGAAGTGAAGGCGAATTTGCAGATAGTCATTTTTCAGCTAACGTAGAAGATTTGTTAGATGTACATGCATACATAACCGAATCATACAAGGCACCAAGTTTATTAGTTGGTCATTCATTAGGTGGAGCAGCTGTACTTGTAGCGGCTTCAAAAATTAAAGCAGTAAAAGCTGTAGCAACGGTTGGAGCTCCTTCTTCTGTTGGTCATGTAAAACATTTGTTTTCTCATCAAATAGAGGATGGAAAAGATAAAGGCAATGTAGAAGTTAATATTGGTGGACGACCATTTGTAATTAATAAAGATTTTGTTGAAGAATTTGATAAAACAGACTTACCAGAAATAGTTAAGAATTTACGAAAGCCATTATTAATTATGCACTCGCCATTTGATAAAATTGTTGGTGTAGAAAATGCAGAGCAATTATATAAAAATGCACATCACCCTAAAAGTTTTGTCACTTTAGATGATGCAGACCATTTATTGACTAACGAAAAAGATAGTCAGTATGTTGGTGAGATGATTGGCACTTGGGCAAAACGATATTTTCCAAAAGTTGAAAACAAAATGCTAAGTACTGAAGGCGAACAGTTAGTTGGTCATTTAAATATCATAGAAGATAATTTTACAACATCGATTCAAACAAAAAATCACACCTTAATTGCAGATGAGCCAGCAAGTGTTGGTGGTAGTGATTTTGGACCATCACCTTATGAGTATCTTAATGCAGCATTAGCAGCTTGTACAGTTATGACTCTAAAGATGTATGCAGAAAGAAAGAAATGGGATTTAAAAGAGGTATTTGTCTATATTTCTCATTCTAGGCAGCATAGTGACGATTTAAAAATTGAAGTAGACAAACCAAAATACTTAGATCATATTAGTAAAAAATTAAAATTTGTTGGTGAGTTAGATGCTACTCAAAAAGCACGATTAAAAGAAATTTCTTCGCGCTGTCCTGTGCACAAAACAATAGCAAGTGAAGTGATTTTTGAAACGCAAGTAGTAGAAGATTAAAGTGTAGCATAATCTCAATAATAAAACACTAAAAACGTGCTTTTAGAAATTAGATACGAAACAGAATTAATAATATTAGTCTTTTGTAGTTTATCATTGTAATTTTATGTTTTTTAAATCAAAACATTGAATACCCATAAAGATATCATTATAGTTGGAGGAGGAGCTGCAGGCTTCTTTGCTGCAATTAATATTGCAGAACAACATCCCGAATTGTCCGTTGCCATTTTAGAACGTGGTAAAGAAGGTCTACAAAAAGTAAAAATTTCTGGAGGAGGACGCTGTAACGTTACGCACGCTGAGTTTATTCCATCAGAATTAGTGTTAAATTATCCAAGAGGCGAAAAAGAACTTTTAGGACCTTTTCATAATTTTATGACAGGTGATACCATTGCTTGGTTTGAAGAACGTGGTGTAGAATTAAAGATTGAAGAAGATGGCAGAATGTTTCCGGTTTCAAATTCTTCACAAACCATTATAGATTGTTTTTTAAATGAAGCAAAAAAGCATAATGTAGAGCTATTATACAACCATGCTGTTAAAGCAATTCATCCTTTAAACAATGGGTTTAAAATTGAAACCTCACAAGGTGTTTTTGAATCTAAAAAAATATTAGTTACTACAGGGAGTAATCCTAAAATCTGGAAATTACTCGAAGATTTAGGACATACCATTATACAACCAGTACCATCGCTTTTTACTTTTGATATCAAAGATAAACGGATTAAAGATATTCCTGGAGTTGTTGCAAAACATGCCGAAATAAAAGTTGTTGGGACTGATTTAGAGTCTAATGGTCCACTTTTAATTACTCATGTTGGTATGAGTGCACCAGCTATTTTAAAATTGTCTGCATTTGGTGCTGTGGAGTTGGCAAAGCGTAATTATAACTTTCAAATCGAAGTTAATTTTATAAGCTTGGATACTGAGAGTTGTTTAAACGAACTCAAAAATTACAAACAAGAATTTGCTAAAAAGACACTTATTAACTCCACGCAATTCGATTTGCCAAAACGCCTTTGGAAACAGTTAATTTTGGCAGCTAATATTGGCGAAAATGAACGTTGGGCAGATATCAATAAACAGCAACTAGAAAATTTAGCAGAGCAATTAACAAAAGCAATTTTTCAAGTCACTGGAAAAAGTACTTTTAAAGACGAGTTTGTTACCGCAGGAGGTGTGGATTTAAAAGAGGTGAGTTTTAAAACTTTTGAAAGTAAACTAATTTCTAATCTTTATTTCGCTGGCGAAGTTATTAATGTAGATGCCGTAACAGGTGGTTTTAATTTTCAAAATGCATGGACAGGCGCTTATATTGCTTCAGCATCTATAATGTTGCATTGATTATACATAGCGCGATAAGATAGAATTATGGCTTTAAAATCCTCAAAAATATAAGGTTTTGTAATAATCTGGTTTATTCCTGAAGCTTCAGCTTTTGCAGAAATCTCAGAAGAATTTAATGCAGTAAGTGCTAAAATAGGAATATAAGGATTGAACATTCTTATATGCTTTGTAACTTCATAACCATCCATGTCTGGCATATTAATATCCATCAATATTAAATCAAAATCTTTATCTTTTACAAGAGATATAGCTTCTCTACCATTAGATATAGTTTGACAGCTATAACCAGCAATTTTTTCAATATTCTTTTTTGTGATTAATAGGTTGATTTTATTGTCATCAACAATTAGAACATGCATATCTCTATGTGCTAAAAGTGTAGGTGTACTTTTGTTTTCTTCTGACACAGAAAGCTGAAAGGTTATTTCAAAGAAAAAACAAGTCCCTTTGTTTGGTGTTGACACAAAATCGATATCAGAATTATGGCTTTTTAATAAGGTCTTTACAATATATAATCCTAGGCCAGAACCACTACTGTTTTTATTTAAAAACGTTTTGTTTTCAAAAGCACTAAAAACAACTGACCTGTGCTCTTCTTTAATGCCAATACCTGTGTCTTTAATTTCGAAACCTAAAGTGATTTCCTCATCGTTTCTGCTTTTTTCAAGAACATTGATGGTTATGGAGCCCTTTTTAGTGTAGCGAATAGCATTGTAAGCCAAATTGATTAATATTTGACTAAAGGCAACTTTGTCAACCAAAATATACTCACTCTCGTCTGATTTGTCAATATTAACTATCAGTTCTAAATCTTTATTTTTAGCAGCTATTGCAATTGTGCTCACAACGTGGCTAACAATTTTTTCGATTTTATCTGGTTTCAATCGAAGGGTTTTATTATCAAATTTAAGCCTGTTGGCTTGTAAAATGTTATCAATTAAAATGGAAAGGTAGTTACTCGATGATTTTAATGAATCTAAATACGATTGCTTTTTTAGACTATCATTTTCTTGGTCGATAAGTGTTGCTAAACCACTAATACCGTAAATTGGTGTGCGTAACTCATGGCTTAGAATAGAGAAAAATTCTAATCGGTCTTTGTCAATTTCAATAAGTTTAGAGTTGGAGTTTTTTAATGCTTTATTAATCTTAACTATATTCTTTCTGGCCTTAAAGTAAAAGTAGAAAACAGTTAATATTATTGCTAAAACAATACTCATTATAATAGTGCTTACTAATAATATTTTTGAGTGAAATGCTTCTTCTTTACGGATTTCGTTTGCTAATGCTAGCTTTTGTTCAGCATTTATAATTTTATAGACTAATTCTCCGTTTCTAGTATTCTGAATCTCTGAATTATTTAGTGCTCGATACTTATAGGTATCAGATTTTAGTAAGTACTTGTTGGCAGAATCTAAATTTTTCTTACTATTGGTAAAATAAAGGTATTTGTAATAATTTAAAGATGCTATCTTTCTGTAGGAGTTAATATCTGTAGTAATTAAGTCTTCAAGCTCTTCCTCGTTTATTAAAAATAACTGCTCGTAATCGTCTGGTTTAAAGTTAGATAATTTAATGCGGGCTATGGCATTGTAGTATTTAAAGGACAGCGTTAAGTTCTTTTTTAAATCTTTGACTCTGTAACTTTTAGAATAATTTAAAGTATCAAAATCTACAGCATTTATAGCTTTTAATCCGAAATCGCTAGAGGTTAGCATACTGGCATTCTCAAAACTGAAATAGTCTTTTTTTATTTTATACTCAAGGTTTATAAAGTATGTTTCACTATTAAGTTTCTTAGATGTTTCTTGAGCTATTGGAAAAAGACTATCAAATTTAGAGTAGCTTTTTTCTAAAACATAAGCATTTAGTAATCCAGAATAAGAGAGGTCTATTCCCTTTTTTTCTTGAAGAGAGTCATAAATTTTTAATGCCTTTTCGTGGTAATTTTCAGCTTTTTTGAAATTAGACATTTTTGTCAATACACGACCTAAAGCATTATATGATTTGGCTTCAGCTTTCTTTAAATTGTGTTTTTTAGAAAAATGTATAGCATCGTTAATGAGAAGTGTTGCTTGATAAAGACTGTCGTTTCTAACGAGCAAATCTAGTCTGTGACTATTAAAAGAGTAAGAACTGCTATCAATGGTTATAAGAGATTCTTGTGCTTGCGCACAGAAACTGCTAGTAATTAAGCTTATAAACAATAATAAAACAGTGTTTAATTTGGGAAAACACATGTTAGTAATCGGTTAGGGTTGCGGTAAAACTACACTTTTTTATAAAATAATACGTCATTAAACGTTTTTAAATGCATTTTGTGGACTTTTTTGTGTCGATTTAGGTGTGTAAATATGGAATTCCATCTAATTGTAGCCCTTTATTATTCTATAGAATGTTGTAAAAGATGTAGTTATGGTATTACATTTGTTTTAATTCAAGATAATTTTCATTTATGCAAACTTATATCGCACTTTTAAGAGGAATTAATGTTGGTGGACACAAAAAAGTGCCAATGGCTGAGCTTAGAGAATTGTTAACTGAATCTGGTTTGCAAAATGTAAGTACATACATTCAGAGTGGTAATGTTATTTTTCAATCTACTAATGAGGATTCAAAAGAATTGGAAAAAACTATTCAAAGCTCAATCTTAGACCACTTCGGATTTAAAGTTCCTGTTTTGGTGAGAACTAGAACGGAATTATTGACTATTTTCAATAATTGCCCTTTTTCAGATGAGAAAAAATCAGAAAGTTATTTTGTAATGTTAAGTGACGTTCCTGATGAGATGTTGGTTAATGAGGCCTCTCAAAAAACATATCCAGATGATGACTTTGTAATTCTTAACGACTGTATTTATCTGTTTTGTGCTAAAGGTTATGGTCGTGCAAAATTCAATCTTAGTTATTTTGAAAAAAAGTTGAATATCCATGCTACTGCCAGAAACTATAAAACTATGGTGAAACTACTCGCATTGTCAGAAGAATAAAGTAAGAACCTATAGAAATTACTTATTTTTGCAAATAATAATTAGAAGTAATTGAAAAGGCTGCCTCAAGGCAATCTTGGTCAGATATTTAGTTTACAATGACAGAACAAGACTTTATTCTTAAAACCTACAATTCAACAATAGAAAGCGGTTCCGTAAAATGGGCTTCACCAAGTAATATTGCTTTGGTAAAATATTGGGGAAAAAAGAAACATCAGATTCCAGAAAATCCATCTATAAGTTTTACACTTTCAGACTGTAAAACCATTACTGAAATCACATATACTAAGAAGCAGGAGAAAGGTTTTAGTTTCGATATTTATTTTGAAGGTGAAAAAAGTGAAGCTTTCAAACCAAAAATTCAAACCTTTTTTGAGCGTATTGAAATTTATATGCCTTTTTTAAAGGATTATCATTTTAAAATAGAAACATCAAATACATTTCCACATAGTTCAGGGATTGCATCTTCGGCCTCTGGCATGAGTGCGATAGCACTTTGTTTAATGAGTATTGAACAAGAACTTAAAGCTGATGTCATTTCGACAGAGCGAAGTATGAGTGACGAGAAATCTCACTTCAACCAAAAAGCATCATTCTTAGCAAGGTTAGGTTCTGGTAGCGCTTGCAGAAGTATAGAAGGCGAACTTGTAGTTTGGGGAAAAAATGAGAGTATAGCGGAAAGTTCTGATTTATATGGTGTAAAATTTGAAGGTGATGTGCATTCAAACTTTAATAAGTATCAAGACACCATTTTATTAGTCGATAAAGGTGAAAAACAAGTGAGCAGTACCGTTGGTCATCAATTAATGTATGGTCATCCATTTGCAAAAGAACGTTTTGACCAAGCCCATGTTAATTTAGCAAAATTGAAAGCTATTTTAGCTTCTGGCGACTTAAATGAATTTATAAAAATTGTTGAAAGTGAAGCATTAACGCTACATGCCATGATGATGACGAGTATGCCGTATTTCATATTAATGAAACCAAATACGCTAGAGATTATTAATAAAATTTGGGCATTTAGAGAAAAAACAGATTCTAAGGTTTGTTTTACGTTAGATGCAGGTGCAAATGTTCATGTCCTTTATCCTGAAAGTGAAAAAGAAAATGTCCTTGAATTTATTAAGGATGAATTGGTTAGCTTTTGCCAAAATGGTCATTACATTTGCGACCAAATCGGACAAGGCGCAAACCAAATACAATTTTAATACGTATATTTGTTAAAGTAATTGCACACTATATATGAAGGGACCATTATTTTACTCTAAGATTTTATTATTTGGCGAATATGGAATTATAAAAGATTCTAAAGGCTTATCTATTCCTTATAATTTTTATAATGGTGCTTTAAAAGTAGATAAAAATCCTAGTCAAGACGCTATAAAATCTAACGAAAGTTTAGTGCGTTATGTGGCTTATTTGAGAAATCTTGATAAAGAATTAGTAGCTTTTGATATTGATACATTGCAAAATGATGTTGATAAAGGCATGTACTTTGATTCTTCAATTCCTCAAGGTTATGGCGTAGGAAGTAGTGGAGCTTTAGTTGCTGCTATTTACGATAAATATGCTTCTGATAAGATTACCGTTTTAGAAAATCTTACACGTGAAAAGTTATTGAAGTTAAAAACGATATTCTCTGAAATGGAATCTTTTTTCCATGGAAAATCGTCTGGTTTAGATCCATTAAATAGTTATTTGAGCCTTCCTATTTTAATTAACTCTAAAGATAATATTGAAGCTACAGGTATTCCGTCTCAACAAACAGATGGAAAAGGTGCTGTGTTTTTATTAGATAGTGGTATTGTTGGTGAAACTGCACCAATGGTGAGTATTTTTATGGAAAACATGAAGAATGAAGGTTTCCGTAGCATGCTAAAAGACCAATTTATAAAACATACAGATGCTTGTGTAGATGATTTTTTAAAAGGCGATATAAAGTCCTTATTTAAAAATACAAAGCAATTATCTAAGGTGGTGCTAAATAACTTTAAACCAATGATTCCTTCTCAGTTTCATGAGCTATGGAAAAATGGACTTGAAACTAATGATTATTATTTAAAACTTTGTGGTTCTGGAGGTGGAGGCTATATCTTAGGCTTTACTGAAAATATAGATAAAGCAAAGGAAGCTTTAAAAGGGCAGAAGTTAGAGGTTGTATATAATTTCTAAATCAATTTAGTTATACTGAACGTTTTTTAAGTGTTCTTTCAAGATTTACCTAATTAACTCATGTTATCTAGACGGCAGAAACACATTCTTCTTAAATTTTTCAGCCTATTTTCTGTTGTAAGAGGTTACAATATTCTCGTCATTGTAATTGCTCAATATTTAGCTTCGGTTTATATTTTTGCACATCACAGACCCTTAAAATCCGTTTTGTTAGATGTTAATTTGTTAATGCTTGTTTTAGCATCTTCAGCGACTATTGCATCGGGTTATATTATTAATAATTTTTACGATTCAGAAAAAGACTTAATCAATAAGCCAAGAAAAACGATGTTAGATCGTTTGGTGAGTCAAAACACAAAACTATCCTTTTATTTTGTACTTAATTTTGTAGCAGTTGTTTTTGCAAGTTATGTCTCATTTAAAGCGGTTATCTTTTTTGCCGTTTATATTTTTGCGATTTGGTTTTATTCGCATCGATTAAAAAAACTACCAATTATTGGAAATATGGTTTCTGCGATATTAACAGTAACCCCATTTTTTGTCATCTTTATTTATTACCAAAATTTCGAAAAAGTGGTTTTTGCACATGGTATATTTTTGTTTTTATTAATCTCTATGCGAGAACTCACCAAGGATTTAGAAAATATAAAAGGGGATTTGGCTCTAAATTATAGGACTGTTCCTGTGGTTTATGGTGAAAAAACATCTAAACGTATGCTTACTGTTGTGGCAGTTTTAACTATGATTTCGGCTGTTTTATTAATTTCGTTTTTTAAAATTGGCCACATGTATTATTACTTTTATCTCAGTATAGTCTTGTTGCTGGTTTATCTTATTATTTTACTAAAATCGAGTAATAAAACCCATTACTTAACGCTTCACAATATTTTAAAATTTATAATTGTAGCAGGTGTATTTTCTATATTGCTTATAGATGTTTCAGTTGTTTTAAACCGTATTTAAATGAATTCTACTTTAAAAATTGCAATGGCTCAAATTGCACCAGTTTGGTTAGATAAAAAGGCTACGTTGCAAAAAATTGAAAATTCCATTATAGAAGCGGCAAAAGAAAATTGCGAGCTTATAGTTTTTGGTGAGGCCTTATTACCTGGTTATCCTTTTTGGTTGGCGTTAACAGGTGGCGCGGAATGGGATAAAAAAGTAAACAAAGAATTGCACGCACATTACGTTAGGAATTCTATTTGTATAGAAAAAGGTGAATTAGATGCAGTTTGTAGCTTAGCTAAAACCAATAAAATTGCCATTTATTTGGGGATTATGGAACGACCAACAGATAGAGGAGGTCATAGTATTTATGCCTCTTTAGTTTATATAAATGAAGACGGAAATGTAAAATCCGTGCATAGAAAATTGCAACCAACTTATGATGAGCGCTTAACTTGGGCTCCTGGAGATGGCAACGGATTGCAAGTGCATCAACTTAAGGAATTCACTGCTGGTGGTCTTAATTGCTGGGAAAATTGGATGCCTTTACCTCGCACAGCTTTATACGGACAAGGAGAGAATTTACATATTGCTGTTTGGCCAGGAAGCGATCATAACACTAAGGATATTACACGTTTTATCGCTAGAGAATCGCGTTCTTATGTAGTTTCTGTATCGAGTTTAATGTCTAAAGCAGATTTCCCAGAAGACACGCCTCATTTAGACGCTATTTTAAAAAATGCACCAGATACTTTAGCCAATGGCGGAAGTTGTATTGCAGGACCAGATGGTGAATGGATTATAGAACCTGTTTTGCATAAAGAAGGACTTATTATTCAAACCATAGATTTTAATCGTGTTTTAGAAGAGCGTCAGAATTTTGATGTGGTTGGTCATTATTCTAGACCAGATGTTACTAAGCTGACTGTAAACCGAGAACGTCAAACTACTGTAGAAATTAAATAGTTAATGTCAACTTTTGTTTTACCTTTGCGAAAAATTACAACATGAGCAGAAATCAAGACAGCAAAGGAAAAGGGAAAACATCAGGAAGAGGAAATGCTAATACTAAAAGCAAAAGTTTTGCTAGAGGAAATGCTCCTTTTAAGAAGAAATCTACACCAACGAAATCAGTAGAAAACAAAGGACCTAAAAAAACTGGGAATTCAGATGAAATTCGTTTAAACAAATATATTGCAAACTCTGGTATTTGCTCTCGTCGCGAAGCTGATGAGAATATTGCTATTGGTTTGGTTACTGTAAATGGTAAAATTGTAACAGAAATGGGTTACAAAGTAAAGCGTACTGATGAAGTTAAATTTGACGGACAACGCCTTATCCCAGAAGCAAAAGTTTACGTTTTATTAAATAAACCAAAAGGTTTTGCTACAACAACAGCAGAAGGAAAAGGTAGAACTGTTATGGATTTAGTTGCTAATGCAACAAATGCTAACATAAAGCCAATTGGTCGTTTAGGAAGAAACTCTGTAGGTTTATTGTTGTTTACAAATGACGATACTGTTGTACAGAAATTTACAAATTCTAAAAATGGTGTTGCACGTTTATTTCAGATTGAATTAGATAAGAACTTAAAATACGAAGATTTAAAAAAGATTCAAGAAGGTTTTAAGATAGATGGTAAATTGGTCGCTGTTGAAGAGATTAGCTACATACAAGATGAGTCTAAAAACCAAATTGGAATTAAGATTAAAAATACAGGAAACACTATTCTTCGTACTATTTTTGATCACTTAAACTACGATATCGTAAGAATTGATTGTGTGGCTATTGGCCATTTAACCAAAAAAGATATTCCACGTGGTCACTGGAAACACCTAACGGAACAAGAGTTAAATACTTTAAAAATGATATAAGTTTTTAGTTTTTAACTTTGAAAGTATAAGTTGAAACTAATTCATTTTTAATATAAAGATGAACATCATAAAAGCCTTTGGTTTTAAATAGATGTTCAATTTTTAAACTGCATTTTTCAATAATAACTGAGGAAGGTTTTACCTTTTTACTGTGAGAACCATTGTCTATTAAGAATATAATATCTTCAGTTTTTAGAGGTTTTTTTGTTTTAAATATAAAAGTAACTTTCTCTGAAATATTAATGTCTTGATGTAATTGCTTTGGGAAATTATGAACGTTTAAAGTTTCATAAGCTTTTCCATATACAATTGGAGCTCCTAAGAAATCTGCAAACGTTGGTGTGCTATCTTCAAAAAGCCACCATTTTTTTTCAATAGGAAAATGATTGATTGCAAAGAGTTTTGGTTCTGCTAAAAAGAAACCATCGTTATATTGAAACTTAAAAGTATTGGTATTTGGGTCAGGAATTCCGCTTGCCCAAGTTGGGTCGCACAAATACCATTTATTATCTAGTTTTATAGAATTCCATGAGTGGTTTGGTAGATTTAGATTGTCAATATCTGTAGTGCTAACTCTGCCGTAACCTTGTACAATTTCACAATTTAAGTTAGCGAGTTGTGCTAGTTCTTTTACCAAATAAGCATAGCCTGTGCAGATGGTTGTATTCTTTTTTAATAATTTTTTGAAAAGCTTTTTCTTGAAATTGTAATTCCAATCTTCAAGTTTTATACTATCATTTTTAAAACGATTACGTTGGTGTTTATTCCTAAGAAATAAACTGTAATTGTTAGAAATATTGTGAGTTACCCAAAAGTAAATAGCTCTAAATTGTTCTGCTTCTGTATCTAAATCTGAAGTTAATTTATAAGCTAACAAAGGTAAATTATAAAGATCCTCCTCTGAGTTAGCTAATGCAATGCTATCTGCTTTTTTAAAATCAATATGGTTAAAATCAGAGATTTGCGCATAAGATTGAAATGCGATGATGAATAGCAATATGTTTAGTAAGGTTTTCAGTATTTGAATATTTAGTTAAAAAAAGGAATCAATAATTATTTCAACTTTAAAAGCTTCTCGATACAAAATTCCTGAAAAGCGGAATTTCACTCGAAGTGACGATGTCGTTTATGTATTAGAACTTGAGTCAGTTCGAGTATTCACAGTTTTTTGTAAGTATGTATCGAGAACCTTATGTGCTAAATAATTCTAGTTGAGCTCTGCTTAATTCTTACGTTTAGACTTATAAGGTTTACCAGAATCTAATGCACCAATCATGGTCACAGAATCGATTGTTAACTTTAATTCAATAAAAGTAGTATTGTCTTTTATTTCTACCTTTTGAGTCTCATAACCCAAATAGCTAAACAATAAAACATCGCCTGTTTTAAGCTTTTTAGGAAAAGTAAATTCGCCTTTCTCATTAGTTGTTGTTCCTGTAGTGGTGCCTTCTAATACAATGTTTACACCTAATAGCGTTTCGGTTTCATCGCTTACAACGCCTTTAATTGTACGTTCGTTAGTCGTAGTTTTTACTGTAGTTGTGGTTGCAGTTTGTCCGTAAATAGGGTTTAAGGCTGCAAGCGTCATTAACATAAGACCAATAAAGGTTAAGGTCTTTAGATTTTGTGTTTGATGTAATGTAAATGCTGTTTTCATAATATCTGTATTTTGTTTTTATCAAAGCTAGATGTTATGCTTACAAGTTAATAATTGTTTTGAGTAATGACAATGTTTGGGTTAGTAAAGTATTGGTTTTGGTTAGGGAAGCTTGCATTGGTAATAGTGAGATAAATCAATAAAACAAAAAAAAGCCTCAGATTAACACTTTAAAATCTGAGGCTTAAAACTAGCAAAGTTTATATAACCAACACAGTTTATGAAAGACTGTTTTTTAATTCGGAATTATAATTGTCTCATTTTAATCATTTTTTGAATCATGTCATAAGTTTCGCGCAGTTCACTTTCACTCATAGTTGCCATTTCTTCATCATTTGCTTGTGCATACTTCTTCCATTCTTCAAAAGACATGTTTTTTAATTTATTTAGATTTTCATCCATGTCTTCATAATCTGTATCAATTTCTTCATCTTCAAATAAGCCATCTTGTTCTACAATTGTATAATCTGGTAATTCAAAATTACTTTTATCTACATCTGTATTCAACTTAATACTTGTTGCTAGTTTGGTTGTTGTAATTCCCATCATAGTCCCAGTAGATTTTAAAGTTACGCCTTTGTATATCCATTGTTTTACTCCCATGGCTTCCCAAATTTCACAGTTATAACCTTTGTAAGTTTCATTACCTATTTTTTCTCCTCCTATACCTTTAAGCATTTCTTTACCTACATCTCCAGCATCTGTATTTGGTTAAAATCTTTTGGTTAGCTCCATGGCAAGGTCTTTTTGTTTATAGATTTTTTTCTGTTTAAAATCTACATTATAAGTTTCTCCATTGTCTAGCTTATTAATGGTGTGTGTGTCTGTTGTATTGGCGGGTTTATTCCCAAATACATTAGTTACTGTAGTTTGTGTGGAGTTTTCTTCAACAAGTTCTAAAGCGCCATAGTTAGTAAAATACAAGCTTTCTGTACCAGAACCCGTTATTTTACTTCCTAAGACATCACCAGTAATGTTCATTTCATATTTTATAATTCCAGATTTTACTTTATAGCGTTTAAGTAAGGTATCTTGCTGTTGGGTATTTATAGAAGAATCAGCAAGTGTATTACTTTGGCTTTCGTTACAACTTAGTAACATTAAAGCAAATACAAAGAGGCTAAATGTTTTCATATTTTAAGTTTTAAAGATTATAAAGGATTCGCTGTCACTTCTAATTCTGCTGTCACTTCAATATTAAAGTTCATTGCAGCTTCAGTTGCCACAGTATTACCAGAGATGCCTACAGTTGTACTTTTATTAGTTTTAAGCAAATCTGCCATAGTGTTTAGTTTACTAACGTCAGTTACCTCAAATATGGTTGCTGAGCTATAAGCATCGTTTACAACAAATGCTTCTGTTTTTAAGGTGATATTGTCTGCATAAAAATTGACATCAACAGAGCCTTGAGAATCACCAGAAAAACTAATAATTCTGTATGTTAGTTTTTTAATTGTAACGTCTTTTATTTTGTTTAAATAATCGTGAGTGTCGTTGTTGTCTAAACTTAAGACTACACTTTCGTTTATGGTTTCTTGGTTTTGTTCTACGTTTGCAACAATGGTTGCTTTTACAGTGGTATCAAAATCTACATCTAAGAGGTCATCATCGCAAGCTGTAAACATGAAACAAATAAGTAATGCAGATAAAATTTTTACAGTAGTTTTCATAATAGTATTTATTTAATGGTTAATATTCCGTTTGCCTTTTTATTGGTTTTGTTATTTAATGTCTTCTAATTCAATTATTGAGTAATCTACTTTATCAAAAAGACCAATATCTTCTCTTATTATTTTAGCATAAACACCTGGTTTGTCTAAAATCATCCAATATTTAATCTTAGAGTTATCATAGAAGCCTTCAATTACTTTGCATTTAAATGTACCTGCATTAACGGTAATGGTTTCAGTGGTTACAAGTCGATAAGGATTTAATTCTTCTTGTGGAAAAAAGTCGTTGTATTCATTATATAAATTTCCTTTTACGCTCTCTGAATATTGAATAGTGTCTTTATTGATTATACTTAAATTAGATAAACTAATCCTTTTTTCGTTTTCGTTAATATTAATTTTAGATATTAATATATTATGACTAAATGATGATGTATTTGGTATAAGTTTACTTTGCTTATACTTTAAATAGTTGGTGCTTTTTAATCCGTTAAGTAAAGCGTCAAAATCTTGCCAAGGTGAAATTTCAGTGGTCTCTTCAGGGAAATCTTCATATTTAAATAGAAGTCTTTCTATAGGTGATTTTAAAGTTTCTTTTTTGCCAATAATTTCGACTCCTTTTCTCTCTAGTGTAAACTCTGTTTCAGAAATTTCTTTTACAGCAAAGAAGCCTTTTAATAAGTTAGTTCTGCCGATAAATAAAACTGAGTTTTCTTCAGGATTAAATATCCAAGTTCCATTATAGGCTGAAGATCCTCCGCCAGAAGTTAATCTTGTTATCAGAAAGGTATCTGGAAGTTCTATTTTTAGTAATTGCGTTTCGTTTTTATCATTTTCTAGTTTCCATTCGCCTTCAAAATTCATTAAAGCATTATTTTCTGCTACGTCTTCTAAATTTATTTTAGTGTAAAATAGTTGAACAGCGCCTTGCTTTAGTTGAAATTGTTTTTGGTTGATAAGAACAATTTTAAATTCGCCATTAAACTCTTTAGATTCTTCAGAGTGCATAACGAGGAGTTTTTTATTTGGGTTAAATTCCCACGTGCCTAACTCGTGTCCCATAGCTTCCATTTTGCCATTCTCTTTAAAGTTTTGAATAAATAATGGCTCATAAGGTTTATCAGCTTGAATAACTTTTGTTAATAACCAGTTGCCACTTATTTTTTCTTTTTGAGCGTTGGTTAAGCCAACAAATAAGATAAATATGATAATTAATAGGTGTAATTTTCTCATGATTACAAAGCTTATGTTATTATTAATGCTGTTTTAGATTAAAAAGCAGGAGCATATACTCATTATTGATTAATAGCCCTTTTCGTTTTAAGAACATACTCCTGCTCGCTCTAAACAATAAACGTCATGTATTATTTTAGAAATTAGAGCTCTGTTTTTTTAATCTATGACTTCCCATGCTGTAGATTGCACAAAACCTGTAATGGTATAAACTTGTGCTTCCATTAGTTTTGTACAGGTGCCATCAAAAGAAATTTTACTTGCAGATGTTCTCGTCATAGTGCCAGAAATAGTTCCGTAGTAATCCGAGCCTACATTAATATTAATACCAGGATCGCTATCATTATCCATAGTAGTTACATCACTTATCGTTGTTGGGAAACCAGAAACTACAATACCAGTTTCAGAACCCATACCAATGGTAACGGTATTAACATAGTTACCTTGGTTATCTTTAATTAAGCCTACTTCTGCGTTTGTTCCTTGCTTAAATAGAACACCATCTAAATAAATTTCGAAAGAGCCAGTTGCAACTTGTGGGTCATTGCTTTCGTCGTCATCACTGCTGCATGAGTTAAATGTTAGGCTAAAGACACTTATTAAAATGACGAATAATACTATAGATTTTTTCATGATTAGAGTATTTATATTTTAGTTTAAAATTTCACAAATTCGACACGTCTGTTATTAGCTTTTCCTTCAGGTGTACTGTTATTATCTATTGGTTTACTTTCGCCAAACCCATTAGATTTAAGTCGGTCTTTAGAAATGCCCATGGCTATTAATTGATCCATAACAGCTTTTCCTCTTGCTTTAGATAATTCCATGTTTGTGTCGTCTCCACCATCAGCATCTGTATGTCCTTCTACACTAAAATTAATGTCCGAATTTTTAGTCATTAAATTGTATATTTTATTGATAGGACCCATGCTTTCTGCTTTTAAGGTGGCTTTATTTACATCGAATTTTATACCGTTTACTATGATTTTTCCTTCAGAAAGCACACTGTCGTAGTATTTAACACCTCCTTTTGCTATTCGGAAATTTCTTAAGTATTGATTTCCTTTCAGAGATCGGATAGTGAATCCCCAAGGATTTCCTTCTAGATGGGGAATGTTAACTAATCGCGTATCATCCATATAGGCTTTAAACTTACCTTTAGTATAAGCAATTGCAATATGTCGCCATTTTCCAACAGGTTCATTGCTCCAGCCAAGATTTTCGGTGCCAGGATATCTTTTATCAGTTTCTCCAAATTCAAGACCATTTGGGTATACCGTTAATTCCTTTCCTAAGCCTTTGTTCCATTGATTTTTTTTATCTCTAAAAGCAATGAAAAATCTATTGGCAGTAGTCTGTCCTTTCTCAAACCAAACATCAAACTCTATAGTAAATACTTCTGGCAGATAATCTTGATCAGAATCTTTCAAATAAGGCACTATTCCACCTCCACTGCCTAAAAACATAATGATGTTTTCTCCATTAACACTGGCTATTTCGGCAGAACCATTGTATAAATCCCAGCGACTCGGAAACTCACCGTTTTCTTCATTTATACTTGGTCCATCTTCAAAGATTACAGTATCTCCAGGTACAAAATCGAACTTACTCCAAACCACATTTGGCTTTTGATTTTTTGTTTCTTCATTACTTTCAGTGTTTTTGTTAGTGCTAGTTTTTTTAGATTTTGTTTTGTCTGATATGCTATCAGTTTTCTTTGTGTCTTTACCATCAATAGCATCTTCAGCTTTATCAAATTCTTTATCAATCTTTTTATTAATACGTTTTTCTGCTCTTTTTTCTGCTTCGCGTTCTACTTTGTCCTCTGCTTTCTTTTTTAATCGTTTTAAGATTTGCGCATTAGAGTTTTGAGGAATTACTATGAGCATACTGAGTACAATCAATATCTTAAATAGAAATTTTGATTTTATTTTTGGGCTAGAAGTTTTCATAACGTGTGCTGTTTATTACCTAAATTTACAACAGACATTTGGTTCTTTTTAACAGAACTTGATTACGTTATATTTCAATTTGAATTCGTTAGTTTTTTAATGGAATTTGTGCTGCAAGTTTTTAATTTATAGCACATTGAAGTATTCTTTAACTAGGTAAAACTATAAAGGAAGATGTTATTTAATTCTCTTAAGAATAAATATTTAGTAACGATTGTTGGCTACAAATTATCTAATAGGTCAATTAGATTTTTCTTTTGACGTATTGAAATAGGAATTTCTTTTTTGTTTTTCATTATTAAAAAACCATGATCTGTTTTGTCAACCTTTTTTATATGATTGAGGTTGACTAAATAGGATTGATGTGGTCTAAAAAAACCATATTCTTTTAGTATGCTTTCGTAATCTTTTAAACTTTTAGACACCAATATCTTTTCATTATTATCTAAGTAAAATGTAGTATAACTATTATCACTTTTGCAAAAATGAATATCGCTAATGTCTACGATATGCATAGAGTTTTGGGTGCGTAAAACGAGCTTTTTGTTTTGTAGTTCTTTTTTAAACGAATCCATTAAAACATTGACTTGAGATTCTGTATGTACTTTCTTTTCAATTAACTCAATAGCGCGTTGGATAGCTTGTTGAAACTCAATTTCATTAACTGGTTTTAAAATATAATCTATAGCACTAAACTTTATGGCTTTTATGGCAAAGGAATCAAACGCGGTTATAAAAACAACTTTAAAATCATAAGATGGTAGTTTTTGCAACAACTGAAACCCAGAACCATCAGATAATTGAATATCTAATAACACTAAATCTGGCTTTTTTTTATGTATTAAATCAATGCCTGTTTTAATACAATCCGCAGTCCCTACGAGTTTAATTTGTGGGAAATACTCGGATAGTAATTGGCTGTTTACTTCTTGCATTGCAGGTTCATCGTCTATGATAATAGCTCTAATCATTATTTAAAATTGGAATGTTAATTGTAATTCTTACTCCTGTTTTGTTAGGGTGTTTGTCTCTTAAATTGACGATTTCGAACTTAAAGTCCTTTTTGTATTTCTGTCTTATTAGTTTTCTTCTATTTTCAAAAATGGACATTGCCATAGATTTATGATTTTTCTTTGTGAAGCCTTCTAAAAATCCTTCGCCATTATCTTCAATAATAAATTCAATCCAATCTTTTTTGTCTGTAATAGTAATAGTTAAAATGCCGCCTTTGTCAATATTTTTGAAACCGTGTTTTATAGCATTTTCTATAAAGGGCTGGTTAAGCATTGGCGGAATTCTTATAAAATCTAGATCCAAGTCTTGGTCATAATTAATGCTATAATCAAATTTATTTTGCTTTCGCATTTTCTCTAATGCCATGTAGTTTTCAATCATACTAACTTCATCAGCTAAGGTAATGGATGCTGCCGTTGAGTTGTTAAGTGTAGCACGTGTTAAAGCTGCAAATTGCGAAAGGTATTGTGAGGCTTTACGAGCATCATTCTTCATCATAAAATTCTGTATAGAACCTAGAGCGTTATACACAAAATGTGGATTCATTTGGGTTCTTAATACCTGTAATCTCAAATTATTTTGTTTTAATTCTGATTGCTTGTTTTTAATATTTAAAATGTATAATATGAGTAGAATTAAAATGATTAAGAATGAAAGAATTACGATACCTGCATTAATACGTTGATTTTTTAACTCATTTTCAGTGGTCAATAATTCTATTTGTTGTTCTTTTTTTTCAGTTTCGTATTTGGTTTCTAATTCTTCAATCCCTTTTTGAACCTTAGAATCGTGAAGTTTATTTTCTAGAGAACGTAGGGAGTCATTCCAACGTAAAGCTTCTTTGTAATTTAATAAATTGGCATTTATCTCAGATAAGAGCTGTAACGTTTTTTGGTGCTCCATAGAATAAAAGTAAAGGTCTTTAAGTGTTGTGTTCTTTAATACTAATGAGAGCGCTTCATTGTCTTGTCCCAATATGCAATAGAGTTCTGCCTTACTATTGTTGTTAGAAATAATTTCATATGGGTCACTAAAATAGTTCTCTGATTCTTGTAATAATTGTAACGCTTTTTCGGTTTGGTTTAACTTTTTATAAATATTAGAACTATTACTTAGTGCAGCACTGATACCTTTATTAAAGCCAACTTCTTTACTTAATACCATTAATGAATCAAAATAGGCAAGTGCTTTTTTATGTTGCCCTTTTCTTTCAGAAATAGAACCTAAGTTGTTATATATTTTAGCAATATCGCCAAGTGAAGCACAATTTTCCTTGTCTTTTAATTTATAAGCTTTGTTTATGTAGAATTCCCATTTCTCAGTATTATTAGTTTCTTTAAAAATAGTTGCCATTGAAACATAATGATAACAAATGCGTTCCCAGTCTTTGGCTTTTTCTTTTATTTTGAGTGCGTTAAGTGCGTATTTTATGGCTAAGTCATACTCGCCTAAATAATTGTAGTTGCTTGCTAAATTCATGCTTATTTTAGCAATCTGGCTGCTATCTTTAGTTCTTACGGCACTTTCATAAGCAATAATATATACATCTATTGATGGTTGGTAAGTGCCTACTTCCCAATAGGTACTTGCTAAATAATTGCCTATTGCAGCAATTTTTTTATCATTCTTTAATTGTTTTGCTATTTGTAGAGCAATTTTTAAGTTTTTTATGGAGGCTTCTTTTTCTCCATTGACATCTAAGTATTGACCATAATCATAATAGGCTATTGCTATTTTTAAACTGTCATTATTCGCTATTTTTATTTTGTTTTGCAGAGCAACTTTTGCAGAGTCTCGTTTTATAACAATCTTATATTTATTGAAACTTGATGTATTGGAAGGTTCTAATTTGGCAGCGTTGAGACCGTATAAACTTGTAAAGGCAAGAAGATATATTAAGTAAACCGATATGTGAGATAGATACGTCATAATACGTATAACTTTCTATCTCAAATTTAACGATTTTATCTCTTAAATTTTAACATTTTCGTTAATATTATTGAGATAAGTATAGCTTTTTTACTACGTAAAATAAGTAATTCTTAAGGATAGGAAATAATGTACTTAAGGTGTTGGTTGTTAGTGTGATAAATTATTTAAAATAAAAATAAAAAAATGTTTTGCATATAAAAAAATAATTTACATTTGCAGCGAAAATTGGTGTCAGTCTAACAAGATATTAAAACCGGTTTTTAGCTGAACAATTGAAACATGTTTATATGTTCGGGTTCTTGAAAATTAGGAAGTCATATTCAAGAGCAGCTTACAGGTTAAGTAACCGAATTTTAGAGCTAACTTCCGCTTCTGCGATTGCTGCTAGTCAGCATATTTATGGTTTTGTACCAACTACACAAAGCCAGATTCAGGTATGATATAACGTAACCTTAACAGAGTTTACGCATATATTTTTTATTTTACACTTGAATATTTTACAAACAACATGAACAATAAATACATTGATCTCATCGATCAATCCTTTGACTTTCCACAAGACGAATTTAAACTTGAGGACAAAACGCTACGTTTCCATAATATTGACCTAATGAAATTGGTTGAAGAACATGGAGCACCATTAAAATTCACGTATTTACCACAAATTTCTAATAACATTCAGCGCGCTAAAACGTGGTTTGCTGATGCGTTTAAAAAACACAATTACAAGGGCAAGTACAACTATTGCTACTGTACTAAAAGTTCTCATTTTAAGCATGTGTTAGATGAAGCGTTGACTAATGATATTCATATTGAAACATCTTCTGCTTTTGATATTGATATTGTTAGAGCTTTAAAGAAAGAAGGTAAAATCACAGACGATACGTATGTATTAAGTAATGGTTTTAAACGAGAACAATACATTAATAATATTGCTGATCTTATAAATGATGGTCATAAAAACGCCATTCCTATTATAGATAACTATGAGGAAATAGATTTACTGTCTGAAGAAATAAACGGAAAGTTTAAAGTCGGTATTAGAATTGCTTCAGAAGAAGAACCAAAATTTGAATTCTACACCTCTCGTTTGGGTATTGGATACAAAAATATAGTGCCTTTTTATAAAGCTCAAATTCAAGATAATAAAAAGGTTGAACTGAAAATGTTGCACTTTTTTATTAATACAGGTATTAGAGACAACGCGTATTACTGGAATGAATTGCACAAATGTTTAAAGGTATACACATCATTAAAGAAAATTTGTCCATCATTAAATAGTTTAAATATTGGAGGTGGTTTTCCTATAAAAAACTCTTTGGCTTTCGATTTTGATTATGCTTATATGGTAGATGAAATAGTAAATCAAATTAAACTTGTTTGTGAGGAAGAAGAGGTAGATGTACCAAACATTTTTACTGAATTTGGTAGTTTTACTGTAGGAGAAAGTGGAGGAGCGATTTATAAAATACTTTACCAAAAGCAACAGAATGATCGTGAAAAATGGAATATGATTAATTCATCTTTCATAACAACCTTACCAGACACTTGGGCTATAAATAAACGTTTTGTGATGTTGCCAATTAACCGTTGGCAAGATAGTTACGAACGCGTTTTATTAGGTGGTTTAACTTGCGATAGTGACGATTATTACAATAGTGAGCAACATACAAACGCTATTTATTTACCAAAATATAATAAAGACAAACCATTATATATTGGCTTTTTTAATACAGGAGCTTACCAAGAAACCATTGGAGGTTTTGGAGGATTGCAACACTGTTTAATACCAACACCAAAGCATATTTTAATTCAAAAAGATGCAGAAGGAAATCTGAGTACAAAAGTATTTGCAGAGCAACAAAAAAGTGAGAATCTACTTGGTATTTTGGGGTATGAAACTGAGGCGAAAGAGAAAAAAGAGACAAGAACCAAGACTGCTTCGCTGTTAGAAAATGGACAGGTCTAAAGAACTACTAGAAAATAAATTTTAAAATAAAAAATTATGCCTCTAGTTTAAATTGTCCCCTTGAGGGGACTTTAGGGGTGTTTTTTATAAAGTATAACAATTAAAAAGATTCCCGTTTTCACGGGAAATAAACATGAAAACAAAAACTTACGCTGGTATCCCAGAAGATTTAGCAAAATTAGAAACAGCTAAAATCGTTCTAATTCCTGTGCCTTACGATGGTACAAGTACATGGCAAAAAGGAGCTGATAAAGGTCCTGATGCATTTTTAGATGCTTCGGCAAATATGGAGCTGTATGATATTGAAACAGCTTCGGAGGTTTATCAACAAGGTGTATTCTTAGCAGATGCCGTTTCAGAAAATAGTTCACCTGAAGCTATGGTAGAAGCTGTACACTTAGCGACTAAAAAATACATTAAAAAGAACAAGTTCGTAACTGTTTTTGGTGGTGAACATTCTATTTCAATCGGAACCATTAGAGCCTTTAATGAAATGTTTGAAGGTTTAACGGTTTTACATATTGATGCACATGCAGATTTACGTGAGAGCTACGAAGGTTCTACATGCAACCATGCTTGTGCTGTTTATGAAGCTAGCCAAACAACGAATTTAATTCAAGTTGGTATTCGTTCTATGGATATCATTGAGAAAACGGTTATGGACGAAGACAAAATATACTTCGCACATGAAATGGCAGAAGATGATAGTTGGATGGATTCTGCTATTGATCAAATGACAGATAACGTATTTATTACATTCGATTTAGATGCGTTAGATCCTTCAATTATGCCAAGTACTGGCACACCAGAACCAGGAGGATTATTGTATTATGAAACTTTAGAATTCTTAAAACAAGTTTTTGAAGAAAAGAACGTGGTTGGTTTTGATATCGTAGAATTATGCCCAAATGAAAACGATAAATCATCAGACTTCTTAGCAGCAAAATTGTACTACAAAATGTTAAGCTACAAGTTTAAAGATCAAGATATCGAAAATACTTTTGAAAGTAACTTTAACGATTCAAACAAAGAAGGAAACAAAAAATCTAAATTCAACACTGAAGATGACTACTAATAAAGGCGAAATTTCAAAATTTATAGAAAAGTACTATTTACACTTTAATGCAGCAGCTTTAGTTGATGCAGCAAAGGGTTATGAAGACCAATTAAATTCTGGCGCAAAGATGTTAGTATCTTTGGCTGGTGCAATGAGTACTGCAGAATTAGGTAAGATATTTGCTGAAATGATTCGCAAGGATAAAGTGCAAATTGTGTCTTGTACAGGTGCAAATTTAGAAGAAGATATCATGAATTTGGTAGCGCATTCTCATTACAAACGCGTTCCTAATTATAGAGATTTAACACCTCAAGATGAGTGGGATTTGTTGGAAAAAGGATTAAACCGTGTTACAGATACATGTATACCAGAGGAAGAAGCTTTTAGAAGAATCCAAGAACATATTGTGAAAATTTGGAAAGATGCTGAAGCTAAAGGTGAACGTTACCTTCCGCATGAATATATGTACAAATTATTATTATCTGGTGTTTTAGAGGAGCACTATGAAATTGATATTAAAGATTCTTGGATGTATGCTGCAGCAGAAAAAAACCTACCAATTATTTGTCCAGGTTGGGAAGATAGTACAATGGGAAATATCTTTGCAAGCTATGTTATAAAAGGTGAACTTCAAGCAAGTACAATGAAATCTGGTATCGAATACATGACATTTTTAGCAGATTGGTACACTAACAATTCTGAAAACGGTATTGGTTTCTTCCAAATTGGAGGAGGTATTGCTGGTGATTTTCCTATTTGTGTAGTCCCAATGTTATATCAAGATATGGAAAAACCAGAAACACCATTCTGGAGCTATTTCTGTCAAATTAGTGATAGTACAACGAGTTATGGTTCGTATTCTGGAGCAGTTCCAAACGAAAAAATAACTTGGGGAAAACTAGACATTAATACACCAAAATTTATTATTGAAAGTGATGCTACAATTGTTGCACCATTAATTTTTGCTTATCTCTTGGATATGTAATCATGGACGATCAAAAGATTGAAAATATAGAATTAAAGTTTTTAACGGTTGATGATTTTGAAGAATTAAAATCTGCAACCTTAGAATCTTATGGAGGCGTTTTAGATTCCTACTGGAAAAAACATCATATAGAACGCTTAACTTCCATTTTCCCTCAAGGACAAGTGGTTATTAAAATTGATGGTAATATTGCCGGTTGTGCATTATCGCTTATTGTTGATTATGACAGTATAGATGATGAGCATACTTATGCGGATATTATAAAAGGTGATTCTTTTAAAAAGCACGATACCAATGGTGACGTGCTTTACGGAATTGATGTTTTTATAAAGCCAGAATATAGAGGTTTACGTTTAGGAAGACGTTTATACGATTACAGAAAAGAAATCTGTGAGAACCTGAATTTGAAAGGTATTGTTTTTGGAGGTCGCATGCCAAATTACCATAAACACAAGCAGCTTACTCCAAAAGAGTATATTGAAAAGGTAAAGCGTAAAGAAATTCATGATCCAGTTTTAAACTTTCAAATTTCTAATGATTTTCATCCTGTTAGAGTTTTAAAAGGGTATTTGGAAGGCGATACAGCGTCAAATGAATATGCTGTTTTAATGGAATGGGATAATATTTATTATACCAAAAAAAGCAAAAGAGCATCTGCTATAAAAACCATTGTGAGATTAGGTCTTATACAATGGCAAATGCGTACTTATAATAGTTTAGATGAGTTAATGCAGCAAGTAGAATACTTTGTAGACAGTGTTGCAGCTTATCGTTCTGATTTTGCGTTGTTTCCAGAGTTTTTTAATGCACCATTAATGGCAAAGTACAATCATATGTACGAGCCAGATGCGATTAGAGAATTGGCAAAGTATACTAAGGTAATTGTTGAGAAAATGCAACAATTATCTATTTCTTATAATATTAATATTATAACAGGTAGTATGCCAGAAATTATAGATAACAAGTTGTTTAATGTTGGTTATTTATGTCGCAGAGATGGAAGTTTAGAACGTTATGAAAAAATCCATGTAACACCAGACGAAGCCAAAATTTGGGGAATGCAAAGAGGTCATAAACTACAAACTTTTGAAACTGATGCAGGTAAAATTGGTGTATTAATTTGTTATGATTCTGAGTTCCCAGAATTATCAAGATTATTGGCAGAAGAAGGTATGGATATTTTGTTTGTGCCGTTTTTAACAGATACTCAAAATGGTTATTCTAGAGTACGCTTATGCGCACAAGCCAGAGCTATTGAAAATGAATGTTATGTGGCTATTGCGGGAAGTGTTGGTAATTTACCTAATGTAAATAATATGGATATTCAATATGCACAATCAGCAGTGTTTACGCCTTGCGATTTTTCATTTCCTAGTAATGGAATAAAAGCAGAAGCAACGACAAATACCGAAATGATTTTAGTTGCAGATGTGGATTTAAGTCTTTTACGAGAATTACACTCTTTTGGAGCTGTAAAAAATTTAAAAGATCGAAGAAAAGATTTTTATGATGTTATACGAGTAAATAAATAAGTATTATATTTAAAAAAAATTAGCTTCAGAAATATTATTAAAAAATGAAACCGAAAGACGCACATTTAAAACGAGTTATAGTTGATTTCAAAAAATTAACACCCGAAATTTTAGCACTTCTTGTAGAGAAATATCCAGATGGTTACGATGATGAACAAATTGTTTCTTTTAAGAATGCTAAAAATGAAATTATTGAAGCTGTTGAGGTAACTACTGAAGATACTAAATATTTAGTGAAAGTAAGTACTAAGCTAGAGCAGACAATGGAGAATTACGATGAAGATGATTATGAGGATTTTGAAGATGATGATCCAACAGCTGTGCAAGATCCAGATTTAGAGCCTGGTGCTGAGGACGAAGATTTTGACTAAATCATAGTTGTCACGTTGAGAATATTTTGTAATTTACTATATATTAAAATGTTATAAATTTTAAATGGTTGAATTATGGAAACATCATTTCATATCTCGTTGCCGTGTTTAAATGTAGAAGAAACTAAGAACTTCTACTTAAATAGCATTGGAGCTTCCGCAGGAAGAACAAGTGACAATTGGTTAGATATAAATTTATTTGGTCATCAAATTACTTTTATACAAGCCGAAAAATTTCATTTTCATAGTCCCAATTATGTGTTTGAAGGCAAACTGTTGCCGTCATTTCATTTTGGTGTTATTGTAAATGAAGAAAACTGGAAAGCGCTTTATGCAAAACTGATTAATCTAAAGTTAAAAGTTGTAACTCAAACTACTTTTTTAGAGGGTAAAACAGGAGAGCATTTGTCTTTTTTTATTAAAGACCCTAACGATTATATGTTAGAGTTTAAAAGCTTTAAAAATTCTAAGGAGATGTTTAAAGTGTAGTGCCAAACTTAAATTTACTCTAAAAAACGATTAGACTAAAAAAAATCTACAATTGTAGCTACAGTAATTATAATCATGAGGTTATATTCTAAAAGCATTTGGGCTTGAGGTAGCAAATTCCCAAAACCACAAAACAAATAATTAGTTATAGGTACAGCAAGGCTTTATAAGTCTTGCTGGTCAATAACATATCTATACCTAAAATTTAAAACACAGGAATTTAAAACAACAATTTTTTAATTTTAAGTAAAAATGAAAAACAGACAACTTACACTAGCCTTTATATTCTCTATCGTTGTATTTAGTGCAAACGCTTTATTGGAGAAAACAATTAAAACACAAGAAAAGAAAACGGTTACAACGACAGCTACTTTTGATGGTTATGACGCTGAAGATGGTTACTCTTTTATAATTAGAGAAGATGAAGATGATGAGGAAAGTGAAATAACAATGTTCTTTACTGAAATTTCAGAAGAAGCATTAAAAGCGGTTAATTTAAAATCTGAAGACATGATTGGTAAACGTTTTCAAATTACATATGAAATAACAGAATACGAAGAGGAAGACGATAATGGTTATGTAGAAACTTTTGAGAGTTTTAAAATATTAGAAGTAAAAAAAATGAAATAATACAATTTCATTTAATAAAAAATGGTTAAGATATAGACTGCTGGGAAACTAGCAGTCTTTTTTTTAGGGCTACTTCCCAAATAAATATAGAGAATACAATGCCATATTCCAATCCAATTATATAAAGATTTTCAGAATTGGTGCTGTTAGAATATGCTAAATAACTTAGCACAACGACCAATGACCAAACGATTGGAAATTTGTAATTAGTAAATACGCTTAATATTACTAAAGTTGCAATATACCATGGGTGAACTGTTGTACTTAAGAATAAATAAAACGTGAGTACCAATAACATTGAAGTTATTAATCTAGTTAAATTATTATGCTCCTTAAAGAACGCAAAGCTCAAAATAATTAAGACGGAAATAATAGGTAGAATTTTACCAATTATAGCAATTTCATTATAGCCAGTAATTGCAAAACCTATTTCTCTTATGAGATAATAAATACTAGCATTAAATTCAAAATTACCAAACCAGAGTCCTACAGTTTTAGAATAATTATCTACAAATTCCATCGAGAAAAATGGCAAAAAGAGTAGAAGTATAGTTGTCCCAATTATGGCATAAAAAGTAATTAGTTTTGGCAGATTAAGACGCTTTAATAGGTTTAAAACGCTTGTTGTATTTTCTTCGTTCTTATGTGATTTAAAAAAATTAAAAAATAAAGGTAATAGCATTAACGGAATTAACTTTACTGATATAGAACAAGCTAATACAAAAGCTGCCCATTTCCATTTGCCAACATGTAGTAAGTATAGTGACCAAACAAGGAAGAATATCATGACGCCTTCAAAATGAAGGTTACCTGTTAATTCAATAATTATAAACGGATTTAAAATGTACCAAAAAATCTTTGAAGAAGGCAGTTTTAGACGTTCTAAGAGTTTCTTTCCAAAGTAAAGTGTTCCAATGTCAGCAGCAATTATAATAAGTCTTAATCCAATAACTGAGCTTAAAATGCTTTTACCAGGAAATAGATTTGCAAATAGGAAGCATAGTTGATTTATTGGTGGATAATTTGTGAAATGCGAAGCGCTTAAACTTCCCATGCCATTATATAATTCAACTTGATTATGAAACCCAGTAATTACCCCTAATTCCATTTGAAAATTAGGTGTTGTTAAATATGGATTAAAACCAGATAGTAGCATTTGTCCATCCCAAATAAAACGATAAAAATCTTGTGATAAATTTGGCGTAGCAAATAAAAACAATAACCTAAAAGCTACTGAGAATATGACTAATAAACTAAAGTTAAATCCTGATTTTTTTATAATTTGAAAGGCAAATACAAAAAGAGCCACATAAAGTAATAAAAGCTTTGTGGTGTCTGAGCGCACTAAATCGTAGGCGAAACTCACATAAAAAATGCTGCTAATAAAAAAAAATAGAAGAGGAAGTTTATGATATTTCCAAAGCGCAATCACACTTTAGAAGTCAATGATTTAAAAAACACATAAGCAAAACCAATAAAGAGCATTAAGTGAAAAGGAAACAACCCAAAATCACCACCTTGGTCACCAACAACAAATGCGCTATACATTCCGAAAGCAAAATAAAGCATTAACATACCTTCAATAACAACGTGAGGTGAGAGTTTTTTTCTAAGGTATTTGTTACCTTTCCAAGAATCTCTAATCGTACTTATATTAAATTTTGGTGTACGTACAAATTCACTACGTTTACCAATATGGCCTTCAATAACAGCAATAGAATTATGAAGCGAAAAGCCCATAGCTATTGAGAAGAATGTAAAAAACATACCTATGTAACTAAAGAATTTTTTAAAGCCACTACCATAGATGCTTTTGTACATAAACCAATAGCATACAAAGAAAATAATAGTACTCATTACAAAGAAACTCATTACATAAAAGTAGTTTCTTAGGTGTGCATATTCATTTTTAATATACAACATCGGAATACTTAAAATAGCCACAGTAAATATGCTTAAAAACATAGAGCTATTTAATAAATGAAGTAAACCGTGAATTTTTGTTTTCGCTGAAATATTATCAGACTTTACAACACGCCAAAGCATTTTTCTAAAGTTTTCTGCACCACCTTTGTTCCAACGGAATTGTTGAGAACGGGCTGCACTAATAACTACAGGTAATTCAGCAGGCGTTTCAACATCTTCTAGGTATTTAAATTCCCAATTCTTTAATTGTGCTCTGTAGCTTAAATCTAAATCTTCAGTAAGTGTATCACCTTCCCAATTACCAGCATCGAGAATACATGCTTTTCTCCAAGCACCAGCTGTACCATTAAAATTAATAAAATGACCTTTACTATTTCTACCAACTTGCTCTAGGGTAAAATGTGCATCTAAAGCAAAAGCTTGGATTTTAGTTAACAAAGAATAATCTCTATTAATGTGTCCCCAACGCGTTTGGACTACACCAATTTTTTCATTCTTAAAATAAGGAATAGTACGTTTTAACCAATTAGGCTGCGGTAAAAAATCGGCATCAAAAATGGCAATATACTCACCTTTTGCAATTTTTAATCCTTCTTTAAGTGCACCAGCTTTAAAACCACTTCGGTCAGTTCTGGTAATATGTTTTATATCTAATCCTGTTGTTGCAAGTTGCTCTACATGAGCTTTTGTAGAGGCAATGGTTTCATCTGTAGAATCATCCAAAACCTGAATTTCTAATTTATCTTTTGGGTATTCTAAAAGGGCAATGTTGTTTAACAAACGCTCCATTACGTACATCTCGTTATAGACAGGTAGTTGAATGGTAACTATTGGAATTTCTTCTGAATTTGAAAAATCAAATGTCTCAGAGTCGTCTCGTTTCTTTTTTGAAGAAAGGTAGTTAAAGAGTAGGTTTAGCTGAGCCAAAGCATACATAAATATTAGTACTATGGCAATTGTATAAATTACAATTATTGTATATTGAAGGTAGATCACTTAAAACTGTATTTAAAAATCCATGTCAAGATTTTTACGCCAGCAAAGATAGCACCTTTTATCGTACCTGAAACTTTTGAGACACCTATTCTGTTTCTATAATTTACTGGGATTTCTCTATAACTTAACTTTTGTTTTAATGCTTTTAACTGCATTTCTACCGTCCAGCCATAAGTTTTATCTTCCATTTTTAAACCTAAAAGCTTATCGTATTTTATGGCTCTAAAAGGACCTAAGTCGGTAAAAGTAGATTTAAAAAATAGTTTCATTAGGTTGGTTGTTAGCCAATTACCAAATATTTGCGGTTTGGTCATTGATCCTTCTTCACGCAGTTCTTCAACCCTTGAGCCAACAACAAAATCGATATTTTCTTCAATTATTGGTTGGACTATTTTTGTTAATTCTTCTGGGTAATCACTATAATCTCCATCTAAAAAAACAATAATATCTGGCTTATTTTTTTGATTAGAAATATAATCCATACCCTTTAAACAGGCAAAACCATACCCTTTTTGCTTTTCTATCAATACAGTGGCACCAGCATTTTTTGCATTAAGTTCTGTTTGGTCGGTAGAATTGTTACTGACTACAATAACTTCATCTACAATAGTAGGAATGGCTTTTATAACAAGAGGAATCGACTCTTCTTCATTATAAGCAGGAATAATAACTTTTATATTGGGCATTATTTTAAATCTGATAGTTTGTTGTCTCTCTTAAATGATTTTAAGTCTGTCCATACTTTTAGCTTTTTACCTTTAGAGTATTTGGCTGCAGAAACTAATTCTTCATTTTTATACATTAAACAATAACCATTTTTTTTATTGTTAGTTAATTGACACTTGTGATTTATTTTTTCATTCTCATCGTAAAATAACCACCAATTGTCTTTTTCTCCATTTACAAAATGGCCTTCGGATGTTTTTAAACCATTTTCGCTGTAAAATTGCCAATAGCTACTGAGCTTTCCTAACTTATAATCACCAACTTTTTCAATTTTTCCATTTTTATAGAAAAATCGCCAAAAGCCAGAACGTTTATCGTTTTTAAATTCGCCTTCATTCTCCAATTTACCAGTATTATAAAAGGCTTTCCAGTAATCTGTTTTTAAACCGTCATTGTAATGTCCTTTATGTTTAAGTCTTCCGTTTGGAAAATAGAATTTCCAGAATTTTGAACGTTTACCGTTATTGTAATGCCCTTCTTCTAAAAGTCTATTGTTAGAAAATATTTTCCAATGGTTGACTTTTAAACCATTTTCAAAATCTCCATAGGCTTTAATATTTCCATTTGTATCAAAAAATCTCCAAAACCCGTTTTCTTTACCATTTCTAAAAGCACCTCGTTTTTCTAATTGTCCGTTCTCATGATAAAAATACCAATAATCTACTTTTACATCATTTTGAATCCATCCTTTAGAATTAATATTGCCATTGTTAAACGTACTTTTTGTGTAGGTTTTTTGGGCAAAAGCGATAGATGAAAATATAAATAGAAGTAAAGTTAATCTCATTATTTCTTATTCACTAAATCCATTAAATCAACATCATTTCCTAAAAGTATTTCAGTAGGGTTGATACGACCTTCCATAGAATCGTTTTCTAATTTTAATACACCTCTTGGGCAAACAGCAGAACAAACACCACAGCCAACACAACTAGAGCGTACAATGTTTTCACCTTTTTGGGCGTATGCACGTACATCTATTCCCATTTCACAACTGTTAGAACAATTTCCGCAAGAAATACATTGTCCACCATTTGTGGTAATTCTAAATTTAGAAAACATACGTTGTTGAAATCCTAAAACGGCAGCCATTGGACAACCAAAACGGCACCAAGAACGATTTCCTAAAATAGGATAGAAACCAGTACCAATGACACCAGAAAAAATAGAGCCAATATAAATTCCATATGAAGATCTTAATACACTTGCTTTTACATAGAAAAGGTTTTCAGTTGTGCCAGTAAAATGCATCACTAGTAATACGGTAATTGCCACAAAGAAACCAATGGCTCCATATTTGGCATCTTTACCGAGTTCTTGTCTTTTAAAAAACATAACAGCGGCAAATACTAATGTTAAAAAGCCAATAACTAAAGCAATGAAAACATCTCTAGTAAGCCAAAAGTCATTTTTGTCATAGCCTAAATACGTATAAATCACTGCTGTTGTCATTAGTACAGAAAAGACAAGAACGGTATGTATTAACCAACGTTCAATTTTCCATGCCGACATCTTTTTTGAGGATAATTGTCTAAAAGAATCTCCAGCAGTTTCTGCTAAGCCACCACAACCACAAACCCAAGAACAGTACCAACGTTTTCCATATTTGTAAGTTAATATAGGTGAGATAACAAAGATTGAAATAATACCAAACAGAATTAAAGCTAAGCCAATATTACCATTAGATAGGAATCCGTTTACAGACCATTCATCAAAAATATAATAGTTAAGAGGCCACATAGATTTTAAATCATAGTAAGGTAAATCGTTATTCATTACATACATAAATTCTGGAATCAGAAAAGCGAAGCCTAATTGAAAAAACATCACTGAAACCGTTCGCAATTGCTGATAACGATTGTGTCTGTATTTAAGCATAAATTTATATCCAAAAGCTAAAATCGCAACAGTATAAAGTGTCCCATAAACAAACCACTGACTTGCATTTCTTCCACTTAATAGCTGACTCAATGGGTCAAATAAACCAATTAAGCCTGAGTTAGCTTCACCATCTGAGCCTAATCCTAAATATTTTGGAAAGAAATAAAGAACGATATAAAATGTGGTTAGAATAATACCAACAATCCAACCCCAAATACCACGAGATGAAATGGATTTAAACCAAACACCATCATTTTTTATACCTTCTAATTTGTTGAGGTAGGCATCTCTTGCATACACGACGATGCCAACAATAATTAAACCTAATGAAAGTGATAAGAAAACTGCTTTATTGGGAAAATTGGTATTGAATAATGCTAGGACTAATACGAATAACCCTATAACACCAACTGCAAGTGCTATTTTTTGTTTGTTAGAAATGTCTACAGCATCTGGTTTAGCTAAAGACATGCTATGATTTATTTTGTTACTCATAATTAAGCGGTTTGTAGTTGGTTATTGTAAGTAGAAAGGATATCATTTTCGAATTTTGAATAAAATTCTGGGTCAAAATTAGCTTCAGAGAGATGGTTTATTACATAATCAACATTCCGTTTTTCTGTTAACCATTTATCAAATGTTTCATGTCGCATTCTAATTCCAAAAGTATTGATGCCTAGAAATTCGTTGGTGTCTTTATTGTAAGCTACAGTGATACATTTTGTATCATCACTATGTTTCCAATGAAAATGTTTTTCGTATTCTGGACGACCTCTTACACCAAATACCCAACCATAGGTTTGATATTCTATATCTAAAAACTTTGCAGAGTTAAACCAATGTCCTGGTTTGTATTCAATTTTATTTCCGCAAATGGTTTGTGCTAAGGTTTCTCCCATCATTCTGCCTGTGTACCAAACGGCTTCAATTGGTCTTCTATTTCCTATAGCTTCATGTTGTTCTGCACAATCACCAATAGCATAGACGTCTTTTATGTTAGTTTCTAAAAAACGATTGACTTTGACGCCTCGTCCTAATTCAATTTCAGAATCTTTTAAGAAATCGATATTTGGTGTTACTCCTGCTGTTAAGCCAACGACATTACATGCTATTTCTTCTCCGGTTTCTTCAATAATAATGGACTTTACGTTTCCGTTTTCGTCCGATTTTATTTCTTTCAAATTTGTAGAAAGCCTCAAATCTATATGATGATTTTTAATGTGTCTGTTAATCATTTCGCTTTCACCTTCAGGTAAAACACCATTCCAAAAACTGTCTTCTCTAACCAAAAATGTTACTGGTATTTTTCTAGAATTCAGCATTTCAGCTAATTCAATGCCTATTAAACCACCACCAACAATAACGGCACGTTTACAAACATCTTTGTTTGGAGCATGCTTTTCAAGATTCTCTAAATCTTGTTTATGATACATTCCCATAACACCATTTGATTCTTGTCCTGGCCAACCAAATTTATTCGGTTTGCTGCCAGTGGCAATAATTAATTTATCATATGGCATGGTTTCCCCTTTGTCAAAATGAAGGGTTTTGGATTTTGTACAGACGTTTTTTACATAACCTTTTTTCAGTTCGATTCTGTTTTTTTTCCAAAACCAATTTTCATAAGGTTGCGTGTGTTCAAACTTCATGTGTCCCATGTACACATACATTAAAGCTGTACGCGAAAAGAAATAATCTGTTTCAGCTGAGATAATGGTGATTTTTTTATCAGAAAGTTTACGAATATGCCTTGCTAATGTAACGCCAGAAATTCCGTTGCCTATTATAACGATGTGGTCCATGGTTTTTAATTGTTAGTTAAGTGGTCTGTCGAAGCTAAAGGTAAGAACTTAAAGAATCTATTTAATTTAGAAAGAATTTAAATAGGAGATCCCTTGTAAGGTTTATAGTATTTCTGTTGTTTTATTTTTTTTTACATAGTTGTAAGTGTTAGAATTTATGTGCGACAGAAAGATTATTAAATTAATAAAATAGGACTCATTTTTATGAAAGTATACAGTTTTTTAATCGCGTTTTTAATCACTTTTAGTGCTACTGCACAAGACTTAGATTTCTTTTTTACACAAACTAATTCATTTTTAGAAAAGCATGTTGCTAACGGAAAGGTAGATTACACGACTATAAAAAAGAATCAATCAGAGTTAGATGAACTATTAAAAATAGCCGATGGTATTGCAGTTAAGGTAACAGATGCTAATAACTATAAATCCTTTTGGATTAATGCCTATAATATTTCGGTGATTAAAGGAATTATAGATAATTACCCAACAAAATCACCTCTAGATACGTCTGGTTTTTTCGATAGAACAACTTATAGTCTAGGTGGAAAAGAAATTACTCTTAACGATATTGAACATAAATTATTGAGAGCAAAATTTAAAGATGCACGTTTTCATTTTGTCTTGGTCTGCGGTGCTATTGGTTGCCCTCCTCTAATTAATGAAGCTTATATGCCAAACAAAGTAGAGGCTCAGTTAGAAAGTCAAACGATTAAAGCCTTAAACGGAAATTTCTTAAAAGTGAATACAAAGAAGAAAAAAGTTGAAGCTTCTGAAATTATGAAATGGTATAAGGAAGATTTTACTATGAATGGCATCACGGAAATAGATTTTATAAATAAATATAGAACAGAAAAAATTCCTTCAAATTTTAAGCTCACTTATTTTACTTATAACTGGAATTTGAACAAACAATAATTTAATACTAATCAACTAAAAAAAAGCAATGAAAAAAATTAGTTTAGCAATCGTAGCAATGATGGTCACATTTCTAGGGTTTTCGCAAGAAGAAGGAACTCAAAAGAAAAGTAACGTACAAGAATTTACACCTTCAAAGCTATTGAGCAAAGGGCAATGGGATATTAAGTTTTTTAATAGTTTGTATACGCAAACAAAGCAAACAGGTGCAGGTACTGGTGAATCTTTTACTATTGACAGACAAAACTTTTTTACAAATACAACAGAGATTTATACAGGTGTAAGTAATAATTCTAGAATAAACGTAGGTTTTATTTTTCAAGTAAGAGCAAATAATTATGGTGGTCAAAATGCACTTAGTGTATTTGATTTTAAAAATAATGGTGTAGATTCTCGAAGCGGTTTGACAACAATTGCACCATCTATTAGAGTGCAACCTTTTGCAAGTGTTCCTAATTTTTCTTTTACGAGTTCACTATATCTACCTGTTTTTAAAGATGAAGCTGTACCTGCTTATTTAGATAAAAGGAGTACATTTTGGGAAACTAAATTTTTCTACGACAAAACTTTTGGAGGTGGCGATTGGCAAATATTCACAGAAGCAGATTTTGGTTTTAATTTTGGAGAAAATCAAAGTGATGCAGATGCATTAACAGAAAATTCTGGTGAACGTTTTGCAAATAATAGTATGTTTTTACCTCTAAGTGCTTTTTTAAGCTACTTTCCATCGAGTAAATCTACTTTATTTGTAAATGCTCAACAAGCTTTTTTAATTGACCTTGGTAATAATTTTGAACAAAATTATACGCAATTAGGATTTGGCGGAAAATACCAGTTAACAGATGTTTTAAATATTGAAGCCTCATACGGAAAATTTGTACGAGGAAATAACTTTCAAGGTTTAGGTGAAACTTTCAGTATCGGTTTAAGAGCTTTGTTGTAAAGAATTGTATTAAATTAGAAGTTTAATATTTTATATGAAGACATTTAAACTCTTGTTTCTTTTATCAATTTTTGGACTACAGTCTTGTGAAACTCAGACCAATAAAATTAATGGTGTAAGCTTTGTTGCTTCAAGAGATATTATTGACGAGTCACATGTAAATCCTGTGGTTAAGGTCAATGCCAATTTTGCTGCAGTAATGCCATTTGGTTTTATTAAAAACTTAGACCATCCTGAGATTAATCATAATACAGACAGACAATGGTTTGGTGAAACTAAACCAGGATCAAAACAATATATTGAAGAGCTTAGAAAGAAAGGTATTAAAGTAATGATTAAGCCTCAAATTTGGGTTTGGAAAGGTGAATTTACAGGTCTTATTAAAATGTCTACTGAAGAGAACTGGAAAGCATTAGAAGATTCTTATACCAGTTTTATCTTAGAATACACCAAATTGGCTCAAGAAGTAAATGCCGAAATTCTTTGTATAGGTACAGAATTAGAATTGTTTGTAAAGCATAGACCGCAATATTGGACAGATTTAATAAAAGAAATAAAAACCATTTATTCTGGTAAACTCACTTATGCCGCAAATTGGGATGAGTTTAAACGTACACCTTTTTGGGAGCAATTAGATTATATTGGAATAGATGCGTATTTCCCTGTTAGCAATCAAAAAACGCCAACTTATGAAGAATGTATAGAAGGTTGGAAAGCGCATAAACCGATTATTACAAAATTGTCAGAGACTTATAATAAGCCTGTTTTGTTCACGGAATATGGTTATAGAAGTGTAGATTTTTCAGGCAGAGAACCTTGGGTTTCAGACATAGCAATGGATGTGGTTAATCTCGATGCTCAAGTCAATACAACTAAAGCATTATTTGAAACCTTTTGGAAAGAACCATGGTTTGCTGGTGGTTTTATTTGGAAATGGTTTCATAAACATGATGAAGTAGGAGGTGAAAATAATTCAAGATTTACACCACAGAACAAACCTGCGGAAGACGTAATAAGGCAATATTATAAAAAGGAAGAATGAAAAAATTAAAGTACATTTTAGTCTCACTTTTGTTATCATCTTGCTCAACTGATGATGCTAATACTTTAATTAATCAATCTGAATCTTTAATAAATTATATCGAAGAACGTACTGTTGAGAACGGAGCCGTTATAGCTTGTGCTGGCAATACCATTGACAATACAGACATAATTGAAATTTTCTTTTATCCAAAAGATGGTGCAACCAATTATAGGTTATACGAAACAAGTTCTAGTGACATTAATCCCAATGATTTTATAAATTACAATCGCTTATTTCTAGATGATGTCGCTGTGTTTAATGGTTATTTACGAAAGTTTGTAGGTGATTTTGATTCAGAACGCTGGTTTATTGTCTCTTTTCAAATAGGTGATGAGATTAAATTATCTAACCCAATACGAATTAAAAACCTGACGCAGTCTACGTTATATTCAAATCAGATTAATATAAATCAGGAAGAAGCACAAATGCCTTTTTTTAGCTGGAATGTGAATTCGGAAGTCAATAATGCCATCTTTTTTGAAGTATTATCTACAATTGATGATGATTTAATATCAGGAACTTATACTTTTGAAACTCAATTTCAATATTACGATACATCCAACGTCGTTTTAAATATTACTAACGGAACACCTCCTAACTTAGTTTTGGGTGAAGATTACAAAATGACAATAATGGATGTGAGTGCTGATAATTGGATAAACGAAATATTTGTTTCTCAATTTACAATAGAATGAACCGCATTATTATCCTGATTTTCTTAAGCTTTTGTACTTCTGTTTTTTCGCAAAATAAAGTCGCTGACCTTAAGATTCAAGGGAATAAAAAATTAAAGTCTTCATTTGTAAAAAAAATCTCCAATATTAAATCAGGTGTTGCATTAGATTCTTCTGTAATAGAAGAGGATATAAGACTCCTTAAACTGTTGCCATCTATTGCACATGCGTATTATCAGGTTTTTCCAACTGATGTATCAAACGAATTCAATGTTTTTTACAATATAGAAGAGAACTTTACAATAATACCCTCAGTAAATGTTTATACCACAAATAATGATGAATTTGCATACCGATTAGGATTGTATGAATTCAATTTATTAGGTCAGAATATGATCTTCGGAGGCTTTTACCAAAAGGATGTTTATAGTTCTTATGCTGTGAATTTTAGAGCACCATATTTGTTTAGTAGGTCTTTAGGTTTGGCTATAAATTACCAAGATTTAACCACCCAAGAACCTGTTTTTTTTGATGGTACAACGGCAGATTATAGATATAACAATGAATCATTCGAGATTTTAGGTCTTTATCAATTAAATTTTTCTAACCGTTTTGAGCTTGGTGTAAATTATTTTACAGAAGATTACCAATATAAATTTGGAGCAACAAACCCAAATGTACCTCAAGAATTAGTGGTGAAGAAGATGCTCTATAAACTCGTTTATGAGTACAATAATCTCAATTATGATTATCAGTATATTGAAGGTTTTAGAAGTCTGTTTAATTTTCAATATGTACATTCTAGAGATGATGCCAGACTGCCTGGTTTTTTAATTGGGTGGAACGACTTTCAATACTTTAAACGCTTTGGGCTAAAAGGTAATTGGGCAAGTAGATTAAGGTTAGGTATTGCAACTAATAACGATACACCTTTTGCGCCTTTTTCTGTAGATAATAACGTTAATCTTAGAGGTGTCGGTAATACTATTGATAGAGGCACAGCTGCTATTGTTTTAAATACAGAATACCGTTATACGTTATGTGATAAGAATTGGTTTGCTCTGCAAGGAAATGCATTTGTAGATGCTGGATCTTGGAGAAATCCCGGAGGTGATTTTGGTGACTTTGGTCATTCTGAAAACATCCGTGTTTATCCAGGTTTAGGACTTCGTTTTATTCATAAAAAAATCTTCAATGCTATTTTTAGAATTGATTATGGTATAGGCATTACTCCAGATGCAACACAAGGTTTGGTTTTTGGTATTGGTCAGTATTTTTAGTGAAAAATTTCACTATCATTTATAAATAAATTAACGTATGCGTACACTAGTAATCGGAGATATTCACGGAGGATTTAAGGCCTTAACTCAACTTTTAGAAAGAGCTGGTGTGGCAAAAGATGATACATTAATATTTCTTGGTGATTATGTTGATGGTTGGAGTGAATCTGCACAAGTTATTCAATATTTAATTGACCTTTCAAAGGTTAATAATTGTGTTTTCATAAAAGGTAATCACGATGCTTGGTGTGAGCAATGGTTAGCTTCAGGCTTTGTAAATGATGTTTGGTTTCAACATGGTGGAAAAGAAACAATAGAGAGTTATAATGGTTTTTCTGAAGATGATAAAAAAGCACATCTTAATTTCTTTGAGGATATGGAGATGTATCATATAGATGCTAAAAACCGATTGTTTGTGCATGCAGGTTTTACTTCTATGCATGGTGTAGAAAAAGAATATAATGTACAGATATTCTATTTTGATAGGACACTTTGGGAAATGGCATTCACAATGGATAAACGTATTAAGAAAGATTCAAGCTTATATCCAAATAGGTTAAAACACTATTCTGAAATTTATATTGGTCACACACCAACACTTAATTATAATAGAACGGAACCAATGAATGCTGTAAATGTTTGGGACATAGATACAGGAGCTGCTTTTAACGGCCGTTTGTCTGCTATTGATGTTAATACTAAAGAAGTTTTTCAGAGTGATAGAGTTATGGATTTATATCCCAATGAGAATGGTAGGAATAAGAATTAATAGTGGTTATTTTATTAGAATTTAGAATGAACGACAAGAAATCTTAACAAACATTTTTTTTGTAATACGCGAATAAATCTTCAGCAGAAGCTCCAAACCACTGCTTTATATAAATAGTCCAGAAATGGTATTGAAGTTTCCAAACTCCATTTTTCCTGTAAAGTCGAGCTGAGGTTTTAAGTTTTTTATTAATAACAACGTATTGGTTGCGAGTATAGAGTTGGTTAATTAATATGTTGTCTTCGTATATGATGTAACTTTCATCATAACCACCTATTTCATCAAATAGTTCTTTGGTTATAAACTGACTTTGATCTCCTCCACGACAAGCTCGCCAAGAAAATTGTGTTAACCAACTTGCTAGACGTAACCACCAATGATTACTATCAAATTGCATTCTAAAACAGCCAGCTTTATTGTCTTTTTTCACTTCACTAATAATAAGTTGGTCAAAATGTTGAGGAGGAATAGAATCTGCATGCAAAAAGTATAAAATATTTCCTTTGGCATGTTTTGCACCAAGATTCAGTTGTTTTGCTCTGCCTTTATTAGAATTAATGAGTTGTACGTTAGTTTGAGTGAAATTCCTTTTTTCGAATTTTGTATCGATAAGATATTTATTAGCTTCTCGATACGATTCTTCACGTTGTTCAGAATCACTCGAAGTGACAATATCATCGACAATCTCTAAAGTACCATCCGAGCTTCCGCCATCAACCACAATAATTTCAGAAATGTTTTTGGTATCAGAATTATCAATAAGGTAGCTTAATAATGTACCTATACTTTCAACTTCATTATAAACAGGAATAATTATACTAATCATATACTTATTTTACGAAATACTAGAGGTTACAGTTTTAATCATTCAAATTCCAATTGTAATCTTTAAAACTTTTCTTAGCTGAAGATGAAATTTCAATATCAGAATACTGATTAAGAAAATCAATTAAGTCACCATCTTGCTCAAAATCCTTTTTAAACCATTTAAATATTTTTGAAAGCTTAATGCTATTTTCCAAAAGTTCATTTTTAGACGTATCTGCTAAAAACTCTTTTGTAGCATTAGTTAATTGTATATCTAAGCTTGAAGCTGTAAATGCTGTATTCTGAAGCTTAGGACATGATACGGAAGCGCAAACGATAGCAAAATGTATTCTTGGTTCATTCATCTTTCTAAGAATCTCGTGTTCAATATCATTTAGGTTTTGCCACTTGTCCCCAAATTGCCACAATCGCTGGTCCCAAGGGGCTTTAATATCTTTAATACTTTTTGTTGGGTAGTTCCTTAAGATTAAGTCTATCGTTAAAGCGTTATAAGCGTTAATCCAGTAGGCAAGTTGGTCCTCTTTTGTCCAATCATCCTTTGGTTGATAGGTTTTAAGTAAGTCAATGTAAGTCTTAAGCTTTTTATAATCGCTTTTAAAACCACTATAATCTACGTTGCCTTCTGTTGTAACGTTCTTTTTAAGTAATTCATTAAATATGTTATGGTCAAAAGCTTCGGTGTAAATGATTTCTGTTGTTACCGTAATTCCATCATCACTTATTGTTCCATCTTCTCCTAAACTAACTTTAACAGTGTTGGTCTCTGTAGTCTTTTCTAAGTTGTCTTCAGAAGGTTGAATAACGTCGCTTTTAATGCCAGAATTAGTAACTGTTTCAATATTAGATTTTGAATTAGTTTGCGAAGGTTTTTGTATGCCACAACACGAAGATGTGAAGATAAAAGTTAAAATTAAGACGGATACGTATTTCATTTTAGATTGTGTTTTCTACAATATAAGTACCACTGAAAAAAATTTATTGTTTCTTTAAAGGATACAATTCTTGACTTATAAAATCTTTGGGGAAATTTTCATCGCCTTCAAAACCGAGTTCGATATCTCTACCATCGTGTGGTATATAATTGGTTTTAAAGATGTAATCCCAAATACTTAAAGTAAGTCCGAAGTTGACACCAAACCTTACATCTTTAGGTAATTCTTTAACATGATGCCAAATGTGCATTTTAGGATTGTTAAAAATGTATTTTAAAAAACCATAGTCCCAACCCAAGTTAGCATGGTTGAGATGACCAACCGCAATGCTAAAGAAATAAACAATAGCAACATCTTGCGCGTCAAAACCACCAATAATAGCAATAGGAATATAGAGTATAGATTTATAAACTACAGGTTCCATCCAGTGGTAACGTAAGTGCGCGGCAAAGCCCATTTCTTTTACCGAATGATGTACTTTGTGGAAATTCCATAACCACTCAAAACGGTGTAAAAGACGATGCGTATTCCATTGCACAAAATCCGAAACAATAAAAAAGATAAATAGTCCCAACCATTTTGGTAAATCATCAACATCAAAGAGTTGAAAACTTGAAACAGATAAGCCAACCCATCCTAAAAGGTCATTAAAAAATGTAGAAACGGTATTAGAGAGCGCAATGAAAACAATAAGATTCAATAGAAAGAAATTGAAAAACATGTAAAAGGTATCTAACCAAAAATCTTTTCGAAATAAGGCTTGCTCTTTTCGCCAAGGAAATGCAATTTCTAAAATCCAGACTAAAACAGAAATAAGAATAAGACCATAAAAAAAGTTATCCCAATGATTGAGGTCAATGAGTTCGTATTTGAGATAATTCCAATATCCCGAATATGAGTTTTTTATGATGTCTATATACTTTTCCAAGTATTAAAGTTGTTTAATTAATGCTTTAAATAAAGTAATCATGTTTGGTTCAGCTTTTCCTGCCATGGCAATGATTTCAGAAATATCAACTGGTTTAAGATGGTTTGGGTCGCACTCATCCGTTAAAACAGAAACGGCTGCTACTTTTAAATTTAAGTGATTTGCCACAATAATTTCTGGTACAGTACTCATACCAACGGCATCTGCTCCTATAATTTTTAGCATTTTATATTCTGCTCTAGTTTCAAGTTGAGGCCCAACAACTGAAGCGTAAACACCTTTGTGTAAAGTGATGTTGTGTTCTTTGGCGATACTTTCAAATTTCGAATTAATCTCAGTATCATAAGGTGCACTCATATCTGTAAAGCGTTCGCCTAATTCTGAAACACCTTTAAAAGCTAAAGGCGAACCACCTTGTAAATTTAGATGGTCATCAATAAGCATTAATTCTCCTTTTTTGAAATCTAAATTTACTGCTCCTGCAGCATTAGAAACCAACAAAGTCTTGATGCCTAGTTTTTCCATTATTCTAACAGGGAATGTTACATCTTGTAAGGTGTAACCTTCATAAACATGAAAACGACCTTGCATTACAACAACTTTTTTACCTTCTAAAATGCCGTAAATTAGTTTTCCTTTATGAAACTCTACAGTTGCTGTTGGGAAATTAGGGATATGGTTATAACTTGCTTCTGCAATAATTTCTATTTCATCAATAAGTTGTCCTAAACCTGTACCTAAAATTATTCCGATTTCGGGTTGGTCAAAGCCTTTACTTTGTAAATATTCTGTGCTTTCTGTTATAAGTTTAATCATTGAGTTGTTGTATTTTTTCTTGAAGTTTTAAGTTCGAGTTATAAAAATCTGAAACAATTAAATCTTCATAAGTGTCTATATCATTTAACGTGTCTAAGGTACTAACAGTAACGTTGTTTTTGTGTAACTCTTGTAACGTTTCTTTTAATAAGTTAGGTTGACTCCATGGTTTATTGGTGAAAATAGATGTATTTGGTTGAGATAAACCAACCAAGTAATAACCACCATCTTCAGCAGGACCAAAAACAACATCGCTATTAGTTAAAGCTTTAAGACCTTTTACGATATGAGTAGAATTTATATCTGGTAAATCGGAACCAATTAAAACAATTCTTTTATAACCAGCAGCAAAACCGTCGTTAAATGCATTAAGCATGCGTTCACCTAAATCTATACCGTTTTGTACGGTTTTAAAATCATTCTGCCATTTTGTGTCAACCACTGCATTAGAAAAATATATGCGTTTGTCAATATCTAATCGTTCTATTGCTTTTTCGGTAATCTTAACTAATTCAGAATACACTTCAAAAGCACCAAAATCGCCAATAGTTTTTGCAAGTCTTGTTTTTACAGTTCCTAATTTTATGTTTTTCACAAACACAATTACAAGTGCATCAGTCATATATTTTATTTCCTTTTAAAAGCCATTTGCTCCATTCTTTAGAAAAGGTGTGCACATCATCTGTTTCACCTTCTGCATTATAAATTTTGAAGTCATTATTTTTCCATTCAAAAATACCACCAAATAAATTAAATACATTAGTGTAACCAGCCTTTTTAAGCTGTTCTGCGATGTCTTCTGAGCGAATACCTACGGAACAATATACTACAATAGTTGCTGATTTATCAGGAAGCAACTCTGTGGTGGTTTCTAAATTAAATTCGTCATAACCGACTTGTATAGCATCTTGTAAATGGCTCACATTAAATTCCGAAATTTCTCTGGCATCTAATAAAATAGCATCCGTTTTTGGCATTGCCAATTCTTCTACAGAAATATAAGGTACGCTCTCTTGATTATGTTTTTTTAAGAGTTTTTTTATACTCCCTTGGCTATTTCCGAAAAAGCCAAAAAGTAAAATGGATAGTAAAATGAGTTTTCGCATATCTGTTTAGTATTAATTGTTAGGCTAACCTTACAATAGTATTTGTTTTCCTTGTAATTGTTTTTCTACTTCTGGTAAAATCTCCATATTATCCCAAATACCAGAGACAATTGTTTTTGCATAAGATTCTGGTAAAAGTCCCTTTAGCATCAGTTGATTAGTAAGCTGGTAATTGTAATCTAACTTACGGAAATTAACTTCTATTGGTTTTTCTGAAGCTTCTAAAATAGCATACCAAACATTCGGTTTTCCATCATTTGCAGGCATGCCAATCACACCAGGATTTATCCAAATTTTATCTGAGTCTTCATCTAAAAATGGTAAACCACAATGACCTGCAACTATCGCGTCACTTTCGGTAGCTTCAAGGTTTTTAGATTTTATATTCCAAGGTGTTGATTTAAATATAAATTCTGAAACATTAAAATATGAACCATGTACGACAGTCACTTTTTGATTTCCAATTGTAAATTTTATACGATCAGGAATCGTTTCAAGAAAATCTAGAGAATCTTTTGATAATTTACTCTTAGCGTATGGATACCATTGCTGTGAAAAACTATCGCAACGAGAACCTTCTCTAAAGTCGCAACCACAATCATCTTCATCGTCTCGTAATTGTATTTCAACATTGCCAACAATACTTCTGGCATTCCAGTTTTTGAAAGTTTGAATGGTTTCTTCAGGTTGGGCACAATAGCCAATGATGTCACCAGTACAAATACAGTTTTCTGGCGGAATACCTTCAGATTCTGCGACATCAATTAATGCTTCAAGTGCTTGAAGGTTACTGTAAACACCACCAAAGAGCAGTACTTTACCTGTTAGTTCACCAATATCTGTTATCTTTTTATCCATTTCGGTATGAAATATAAAATATTACACGTTAAAATTCCCCAAATATTAATCCAAAGTAAATCTGCATACTTGCCTTTGGTGATTATTAACGCTTCAGGAAATGCATTAAATATTAATAGAAATCCAAATATGAGTCCTGCTATAACACTTAAATAAAAACTGATTTTGGGTACTTTAATATTCCAAAATAGAAAGATAGGTGTTAAACCGATAACCATAGTACCAGAAATTGTTGTGGCAGATAATATTTCTACGTTTAAAAAAATGGGCAAGGTGCCTAAGATAGCAATAGCTGCCATTGAGGCTCTGCCAAAAGTTAAATCATTTACCATGCCTAAATCAATGGATAATAATTTTGAGAATGATGAAAACGTGGAGTCTAATGTTGATGCTGCAGATGTAATCATTATAAAATTAATGACTAATAGAATGATAACACCAAAAGCTTTACCAACTTCTACTGCTGCTTGTCCTTTAAATCCTTGTGTTTGTGCGTAGATGCCAATAACACTAAATAGGATAATACAAATTGCGCCTAGTAAACTTGCCCACAAAAAACTTTTACGAGTAACTTTAGGTGAACTAATAAAGGCTCTATCTGTTAAAACAGGATCGTGAAAAGGATAACTTATAGACTGAATAATAGCTGCAAAAAATAAATTTAAACCTAACTCAAAACTCCAAGTACCAGATGTAGCAACATCCTTAACACTAAATGAGTCTATTGAGAAGATATTCCATAAAATTACAATTAATAAAACACCAAATAATACCATCTGAATAACGTCTGTAAAAATAGAACTACTTAAGCCACCTTTAATAGCGTAAGCTAAAGTTAATATGGTAAATACTATAATGGCTTTGTAATAATTTGAGCTGCCTACTTCACCAAAATAACTCCCAATAACCATGGTATTACTCCAGACTTCATTAAATAAACGGATAGCAATTAAAATGGAGAAAACTGCCATGGCTCCTTTACCAAATTTTGTAGTTAAAAATTGATGAATACTTTTAAAACCACCAACAACTCTCATTTTGTAGATGAGCAAACCTGCTACCGCAAATGATAAATAATAACCAGCATAAGCTACACCACCAACAATACCAAAGCTTAAGCCTAAATTAGCTGCATTGGTAATACTCTTGGCAAATATCCAAGAAATTATAAGGCTTCCAGTTAACACCAAAGTGTTTGGTGATTTCTTGTTGTGAACCGCCTTAAAAAATTGGTCTGTTGTTTTAGCTAATGGAGAAAGTATAAAGAGTATTAAACTCGATGCTATAATTAAGGTCCATTGCCAGTCTATTATTTCCATATGCATTTATTCATTCCACCAAACTGGCACGTTTATACTATTATTGTCTGTTGTCATTGCAGCAACATTATAATTCTCAAAATTTAGAGCTTCTTCTTCTGCTGGATAAGGCATTCTTATTGGAATTAAACCATTATTTAAACTCGCAGAAATAGTTCTCAATTCAGGGAAACCTGTTCTTCTATAGTCTACCCAGCCTTCGTAACCATTAATAACATTGGCAATCCATTTTTGAGTTAAAATTTGTTCTATTGGATTTGAACCAAAAGCATTGTAAGCAGCAGGACCAGTTAAGTAATTAGCTGGTAGTTCTGTATTCCAATATTCAAAAGCTAGAGTGACACCTGTATTGTATAAGCTTTGTGCATCTGCAGAAATGATACCTTTTGCAGCAGCTTCTGCTAAAGAAAACTGAACTTCCCAAGCCGTAATAAAATTGGCATCTAAGGTTGAGGTGTCTTCTCGAAACGCAGTACTTGCTAAAGAATAATTAGCCAAAGCAATAGACGTTGAGGATGCGTCAATACCATTTATCAAGCCATTAAACTCATTGGCAGTTGAATTAGAAAATGGTCGGAATAAACTTGAAAGTCGCGTGTCATTCAAACCGACTAAAATTGTTTCCATTGTTTCGGATAAAACAAAATTATTGAAATCACCAATGCGTAATTGTGCTAATCTAAAACTATTTGGGTCTGTGTTTGTAAAGTTGAAAATAGCATTCTCACTATTTGAAATAATGTAATCTCCTTCGTCATAAAGCGTTTGTAATGTATTTGAAACATCGACTTTATCAGCAATACGAACCAAATGTTTAATTTTTAAAGCATTTGCAAATTTAATCCAAGCTTGTAAATCGCCATTAAACAGAATATCGCCTTCTAACGGAATAGCATCAGAATAGGCTTCAATAGCAGCAATACCTTTGTTTAAATTGTCTAAAATTCCGTTGTCACCTAAGTAAATATCTTCTTGTAAGTCGTAAGCTGGTGTTACTGTACCATCAATGCCATTAAAAGCTTCAAAATAAGGAACATCTCCAAATAAATCGGTTAAGCCAGCTGCCATATATGCCTTAAGAATTAAAGCAGGACCTTCATAAACAGCAAAGGTTTCGACTGTTTGAGATTGGTTGAGTATAATTTCGTTATCTCTTAAGTTGGTATAAAATATAGGCCAAGGATTACCACCCAATTGAGGCGATTTTAGTGCATGTCTATCAAATAAATTAAAATCTAAAGCGGTTCTGTGTTGTGCTAATAAATCGCCAGCCACAAAACCTTCATAGCTCATGTTTTCTCCAAAATCATAAATAACTTGTCTAAGCAATAAACTCGGTTGTACAGAACTTGGTGCATTTGGATTAGTGTTTATATCCTCAAAATCTTTTGTACAACTTGTCGCTATGATTAGGCTTAAAATTGAAATCGTATATATAAATTTTTTCATCTTACTTTTTTAAAAATTAAATCCGGCTTTAAAACCAATACTTCGTGTTGTAGCATAACTCATGTCTTCAACACCACTTACAAAGCCATTGCCTTGAACGGCTAATTGTTCTGGGTCAAAATGTGGATTTTCAGTAATAGCAAATAAGTTGTTTCCAACTAAGGATAAATTTAAATCAGTACCTTCTTTTAAGCCTAAAAATCCTTCTTTAAAATTAAAGGTGTAACCAATAGAGCATTGTCGAAGTTTTAAAAAGGAAGCATCGTAAACATTATTTTCTTCATGGTTTCTGTCGTAGAATTGTCTGTAATAGCTCTCTGCAGTTATGGCAACTGTATTGGTTTGGCCAGAGTTTACATTAATACCTTGCGCAACAATACCAGCATCTGGTCTGTAACTGGTTTCGGCTAATTGACCACCAACGTTGCCTAAAGCACGTGTTCTAGATACAATTTCTCCACCTTGTCTCCAATCAAACAAAAAACTCATATTCCAGTTTTTGTAATTGAAGTTATTTCTCCAGCCAAGTGTGAAATCAGGATTATAATTCCCTAATTTTTTAAGATTATCATCTGCTATATAATTGCCATCATCATCAATTAAAAATTCACCATTTTCATTTTTTTGATAACCCGTTCCGTAGAAATCACCAACACGTCCACCTTCTTCTACTTGAAACCAAACCGTTTGGTTGGCACTGTCGTAAATTCTGCTATAGGCAAGTGTTAATCTACCATCGGCTTGCGGTAAATCTTTAATTACAGAACGATTCGTTGCGAAGTTAAAAGTGCTATTCCAATTAAAATTGTCGGTTTGTATGGGAGTAATTCCTAAAATAATTTCTACACCTTGAGTATTTACTTTTCCACCATTAATAACTTGTTGACTATAACCAGACGAAATGGCAACTGGTAAGGAGATGATTTGGTCTTTAGTATTGGCATTGTAATACGTAAAATCTAATCGCAATCTATTGTCTAAAAATCTTAAATCCGTACCAAATTCATAAGACGTTGTACTTTCTGGTTTTAAATTAGAATTAGGAATAAAATCTTGATTACTAAAAGTTGGTTGACTATTATAAGGTGTTTGTGATATAAAAGCACCAGAAGTTTGATATGCACTTGTGTCATTACCAACTTGGGCAACGCTAGCTCTAAGTTTTGCAAAAGAAATAGCATTAGGTAATTCTGTAATATTAGATAAAATAAAACTAGAAGATACAGATGGGTAGAAGAAAGACGTGCCATCTGCAGAGAATGGTGTTGCTAATGCACTAGACCAATCATTTCGTCCTGTAATATCTAAAAACAAATAATCCTTATATCCTAGTTTTGCAATACCATAAAAGGAGTTAATACGCTTTTCACTTTCAAACTGAAAAACTTCAATAGGCGAAGCAGCATTGTTAAGGCTATAAATACCAGGTTGTGCTAAACTAACGGTTTGAGATTGTTTTGTTGTTGCGGTTTGGTTAAGACGATTTCCGCCTAAATAAACATCTACAGAAAAGTCATTAAACTGATTGTTGTAGTTGATTAAAAAATCGGTATTAACTTCTCTAAACGTTACATCATGTTCTGCATACGCACCATTGCTAAAACGATTACTACTATATGAACGTTGTAATTGACGATTTTCTGTGCTGTAATCCATTCCTGTTCTTAAGGATACGCTTAAGTTTTTAGTAAGTTGATGTTTTAGAGATACATTACCAAAAATACGGTCGCGATTAAATGAGTTTGTGTTTTCATTTAATATGAAATAAGGATTGTCAAAAAACGTATAATTAAACGAATATTGCTGAGTGCCTTCTAAACCAGGTTGCCAATAGTTTTTCAAGTTTTCAACATTTAGAGAACGTGGTCCCCAAGCAACAAGCGAATAATTTGCATTTTCACTACCATAACCATTAGATGGTCTATTGTCACTATTTGAATTTATATAACTAATGGAAGTATTAATTTCTGTCTTGTCGGTAGGTTGAAAATTTAACTTTGCTGAAATGGTTTGTCGATCTAAATTAACACCAGGTATTATAGATTCACTTCTTAAATCTGTAAATGATAATCTATAGTTTCCGTTATTAAACCCATTAGAAACTGAAATGTTATTAATTGTCGTTGTACCAGTTTGGTAAAAATCTTTTAAGTTATCTGGATTAGATACAAAAGGTGTAGCTGCAATACTCAAGCCATCATAAAGTGCAGTGTCTCCACCTCTTACTAAAGAACCATTTGCGAGTTGTACAGGACTATCAAATTGTGGAATTAATAAACCAGTATCTAATCGTGGTCCCCAAGAATAAGTGATATTATCGTTAATTCCACCTCCAAGACCATCAACATATTCAAATTGACCAGAATTTCCTTGACCGTAAGAATTTTGAAAATCAGGTAATCTAAAAGCAGTATCGACAAAAAGAGAAGAGTTAATACTAATGCCTAAACCTTTTTTATTATTCCCGTTTTTTGTAGCAATAACAATAACACCATTAGAAGCCCTTGTGCCATACAAAGCAGCTGCACTAGGCCCTTTTAAAACCGTAACAGAAGCAATATCATCTGGGTTTACTTCCATGCCGCCATTTCCAAAATCAATTTCTTGAAATCCAGCAGCAGCTTCATTTGTAAAGTTAAAAACGGTTTCATTATTTATTGGTACACCATCAACCACAAATAAAGGATTGTTATTAGAAAAGGATGCTTCACCTCTAATGGTAATTTTAGAAGAAGACCCAACACCTGTTGCACCTTGTGTTACCGTAACACCAGCTATTTTACCTTGTAGATTGTCTAAAAAGTTAATGGTTTTAACTTCAGATAAACTTTTAGAAGAAATTGCCTGTACAGCATAACCCAATTCTTTGGTGTCGCGTTCTAAACCTAAGGCTGTAATAACCACTTCATCTAAAGCTGCAGAATCTTCCTGTAATGCAATATTGATTATCGTTTGATCTCCAACAGTAATAGTTTGTGATTTAAAACCTAAAAAAGAAAATGTAAGTTGTTCTGAGTCTGATGACACTATAATACTGTAAGTGCCATCATCAGTAGTTGTAGTCCCTTGGCCATTATGAGATGAAATATTTACAAACGGTAAAGGTGTTTTTAAAACGGCATCAGTAACCGTTCCGGTAATTGTAATTTGAGCATTACTAAAAAAGCAAATGCAGAGTAGTAAGCTTAAGTAAATGTACTTCATATCTAGTCCACAAGATGTGGCGATTTTTAAGATGTTGTTGATTGAATGAAAAAATCGCGGGAATTAATACGATTAAATTCTTATTTAAACATGAAGTAAAATTGGTGAACCTTTATTATAGTTTTGTTTGAAGACACTTTGGTAAAAAAATACCACAATCGAAGAAATATTTGATTTTGATATATTTTGAAGTGTTAATAGGATTTTTTTAATCTTAAAATCTAAAGGTCTAAAGCTTTTTAAGACTAATTGAATATCCGAAATGTCATCTATATCAGATAACATTTCGAGATACAATGTTTTTATATTTCGAAGTTGTAGTTCTTTATTTAAACTACGTCTCAATTTTGAGGTTTGCCAAGGTAAATTCTGAAAACTAGTCTTATTAAAATGTGTCTTTTTAAAACCCATTAAATAAAAACCACCATCAGTTGATGGTCCAAGGACATAATCTGAAACTGCTAATTTTTGATGAGCTTGTAATATGATTTTTGCACTAAGATGAGGTATATCATTACCAACAGAAATAATAGTATCGAAGCCTTTATTGAAAATAGAATCAATGGCAGAAGTAAAACGTTCGCCAAAAGAATTGCCAATTTGTTGCTTCTCGGAAACATGAAAATAAGGTAAACCTGTTTGCTTTACTATTTTGAGTGTTTCAGAATTAAGCAACTCAAAAAAACCTGAGGAAGACACTGATTTAGAAATCAATTCTTTTTCTTCAGAATTTGCAAAGATGAGTATGGCAGTTTTGTTCTTCAAATTTAGTTTATGCAACAACACCTTGACAGCTGCTTCCTGCTCCTGCAGTACAACCATAACAATGTTGAGAAATCACAATGTTTCGTCCCTCTAATAATTCTTCATTAAAATCAGATATGTGTCTAGACTTGCTGTTTACAGGTAATTCTAACATTTGATTAAAATCGCAATCAAATAAATAACCATCCCAACTAATAGATAGTGTATTTGTACACATTACATTTTTTACAGCTGTTGGATTATAAGCTTCAACAAGTTGATACATGTAATCTTCATAATTTTCTGAAGCAATTAAAAAATCTAAGAAACGCGCAATTGGTAAATTGGTAATCGCAAAAAGATTGTGAAACTTAATATCAAAGTCTTCAAGCAAAGCCTTTTTAAAATCCTTTTCCATTGCAGCTTGGTCACCTGGTAAAAATGCACCAGACGGATTGTAAACTAAATCTAATCTCAAATCGCTATCAGGCATGCCGTAACCAACCGCATTTAATTCTTGTAATGCTTTAATGGACATGTCAAAAACACCTTCTCCACGCTGTTTGTCAGTTTTTCCACGTGTCCAATGCGGCATAGAACTCACCACATGTACATTATGTTTTTTAAAGAATTCTGGTAAATCATAGTACTTTTTATTAGCTCTAATTATGGTAAGGTTAGAACGTACAATAAAATCTTTAATTCCCACTTTAGCAGCTTCTTCTACAAACCATCTAAAATCCGGGTTCATTTCTGGTGCTCCTCCAGTTAAATCTAAAGTGTGTGCACCAGATGTTTTAATAACTTCTAGACATTGACGCATGGTGTCTCTAGTCATTATTTCTTTTCTATCAGGACCAGCATCTACATGGCAATGATCACAAACTTGGTTACACATGTAGCCAACATTGATTTGTAAAATTTCTAATTTTTTAGCAATTAGAGGAAACTGACTCGTTTCAGAAATTTTGTCTTTAAACGTTGGTAATTCGCCAGTTTTAAAAATACCATTAGATAGTATTTCTAATTGTTTGTTACTTTGAGCTAAATCGCTACCTAGTTTTTTTAGGGACTTTGTTGCCATTAATTTATTTATCTTGTTCTGTTACTTACGAGATTAAATAGAAGTCAGTTTTCATTCCTAGAGAATTGAAGACTTTTTTATCCATCAAGTTTGTTAACCTTATTCATCATTTGTACTCCATGCACTAAAGTAGCTCCGCTTTTTATAGCAGCACCAACATGTATGGCCTCCATCATTTCTTCTTTTGTTACACCTCTTTGAAGCGTATCTTTTGTATATGCATCAATGCAATATGGACATTGTTCAGTATGCGCTACAGCTAATGCGATTAATGATTTTTCGCGAGCTGTAAGTGCACCTTCTTCAAAAACTTTTCCATAATAATCAAAAAATTTGTTCCCAAGTTCTTCGTTCCATTCTGTTATTTTTCCAAATTTTCTTAAATCTGCTGGGTCGTAATAAGTTTTTGCCATATAATATTTTTTTAAAGATTTACATCTAAAATTGTTTTGTCGAAATGATTTTAAAGACTTAACAAAAGTTGAAATTAATTTTATTGATTAATAATTAGTTGGTTTAGGAGAGGTGTATTCTGTCATTTGTATAACCTCATTTTTTTTGACTGTTTTATCTAAAAAGTAGAAGATATCATCCAAGTCATTAATATGAACATTAGCTACATCATGATGTCCACCTTTTACAATATTGAAATAATAAGGAGTTTCTAATTCTTTTAACTTTTCTGCAATAGTATGTGAGCCATCTAGCATCATAAAGCCAGTTTTATTCGGTTGGCAATTATGATGAGGAGCCGTATTAAAAGGAACCGTTGTATCTTCTGTACCATGAAAAAGTACTGTAGGTATAGCATTGTCTGTTGTTATATCATCACTATTTAAGATCGCGCCAGAAAAGGAAATTGCTGCCGCATAGTTGATATTTTCATAAGCCGTTTCTGTAGACAGAAAAAAACGTTTCATAAAAACGGTATGTAATATTATTTCTGCACCAGCACTGCTTCCTGCTGCTATTATTTTTGAAGTGTCAACGTTCAGCCTATCACTATTATCATATATAAATTGGGTAGCATCTAAAAAATCAAGAACACCTTGGTTAAAAGTAAATAGTTTGTTTTTCTTAGAGCATTTGCAGCCAAAACCAGTTTTGGCTCCTTTTCTTAATAAACGATAAGAAATAGAAATACCAATGTAATTTTTTGATGTTGCAAAATTCGCAATATTTGTTTCGTCTTTACCTTTACGACTTCCGCCAGAAAATCCGCCACCATGCATCCAAACCACAACAGGTAAACTATCTGTTTCTTTAATGTTATCTGGAGTGTAAACATCCATCTTAAGTGTGTCTAAACCTTTAATCGCATACGTGTAAGTTTTTATATTTTGAGCTGAACTCGAGAAATAAGAGACAATAAGAATAACGATGAATAAATGTTTCATGAAATCAAATTTAGGTCAAAAAAAATAAAATGTTTAGGAGAACTATTTTTTTGTAGAAAACGATTGTGTTTAGTTTCATTAAAACGAAGCTCGAAAAAGTATTACTTTTAATTTTATTTTTATCTGTTGCATGCAAAATTGGATTACTCTTTTAGCCGAATTTAAACAAAAGCAAATACCAGTTGCTTTAGTTACAGTTACAAAATGTTTAGGTTCAACACCATGTGTTGTCGGCTCACGTATGATTGTGACTAAGGATAAAGATATTCTCGGAACCATAGGAGGAGGGAAGCTTGAATTTAAAGCCATAGACGAAGCTATCGTTGCTTTAAAAGAGAATAGAATTATTGAATCTACCTATACTTTAGGTCCGGAATTTGAACAATGTTGCGGAGGAAGAGTAGAATTTATCATAGAACCCATGAATCAATCACCAGAATTATTTTTATTTGGAGCAGGACATATTGGTGTTGAAATCTGCAAACTTTTAGTCGATACACCTTTTAAGGTGACCTTAATAGATTCGCGTGACGATTGGTTTTCTAATTTAGAATTAGACAGCAGTATAACGATACATCAAGCCAATGAAACCGATTTCAAAACCTTTAAAGATGCTGTGAAATGGGGACCTAATTGTTATGTGTTAGTGCTGACACATAATCACGCCATCGATTTTGATTTGATAAGTATGGCATTGCAAAATAAAACTAAATTTTTAGGACTAATAGGAAGCAAAACAAAAAAAGTACGTTTTAATACTATGTTGATTAAAGAAATGGATATTCCGGAAGGGATGACAAATGTGGTTTGTCCAATAGGATTAGATATCGGAGGAGATACACCAAAAGAAATCGCGATTAGTGTGGTCGCACAATTACTTCAAGTGCATTATCAGTCAGTAACTAAATAGATAATGTCATTCTGAGCAAAGCGAAGAATCTCTTCATAAAACGAAATTTAAAAAAGATTCCCGTTTTCACGGGAAGTAGCATGAAAAACAACAAATTTATCATAGAAAAACTAACAGCACTTTGGGCTTTAAACGAGTCCGGTTTAGGCGGTTTTTTGCATGTGTTTAACTCACCATTTACAGGATTGATTGTAGGTGGCGTGTCCATTTTACTTATAAGTTTAATTGCTTATTATGCCGAAAATAAATGGCAAGCCATCTTAAAGGCATTAGTCATTGTCTTAATTATAAAAATGGCAGTGAGTCCATATTCACCTTTTGGAGCTTATGTTGCTGTGAGTTTTCAAGCGGTTTTGGGTGCGGTTTTATTTTCTAATTTCTCATGGAAAGGAGCTGCGATAATGGTACTAGGCATGGTAACCTTTTTAGAATCGGCCCTTCAAAAATTATTAATACTAACCATTGTTTACGGAACAAATCTCTGGGAAGCCATTGATATTTATGGAGCTTGGGTTCAGAAAAAATTAGATTTTGTTTCAGAAACCTCTACAACATCAGTTTTAGTCACCACCTATCTTTTGGTATATGGGATTTGCGGAATTTTAGCTGGGATTTTTATTAAAAACACGATTAAGATTATTTCGAATAAAAAAGAAACTGATTTTTATCTTCATCTTGAAACGGATAAACTTGATAAGAAAACCAAAAAAGTAGCTTTTAAAACGAAAGTCATTTGGGTGTGGCTAGGCACAGTTGCGGTTATGGTTTTGGCCTTTTCAATATTTGGAGGTCCACTTTTGGGGTGGCAAAAAGCCATTTATATTGTATTGAGAAGTTTCTTGATTTTAATGCTTTGGTATCTAGTAATTGGCCCTTTTTTGTTGAAAGTGGTTCAGAAATATCTTCGAAATAAAGAATCTAAATATCAAGAGGATATTGCGAATGCGATGGATTTGTTTCCGTATTTCTGTCAAATTATTGCATTCACATGGAAAGACACAAAACACTTAAAAGGCTATACGCGATTCCAATATTTTATGGCTAATAGCATCTCTAATTGTATTCATTTTAAAGTGCCTTCAGAATGATTTATATTTTAACAGGAGAGATACGAACAGGAAAAACATCTGCATTATTAAATTGGATTAAAAACCGTGATGATGTTGATGGAGTATTGTGTCCTGATAATGCCCAAGGAAAACGCTATTTTTTGGAAGTAAAATCTAAGAGTGAATTTGAACTTGAAACAGAACTTGACATTGAATCCATCATTGAAATAGGAAACTTTAAATTTTTAAAATCGGCTTTTGAAAAAGCGAATGCTTATTTACTAATGGTCGCTTTAGAAAACGAATCTCAATATCTTATTATTGATGAATTAGGGAAGTTGGAATTGAAGAAGGAAGGCTTGCATTTGTCAGCAGAAAGATTAATACCTAAATATGAAAATAAACTAAACAAGCATCTTATTCTTGTTGTTAGAGATTATTTGTTGGATGCTGTTCTGGAGCATTATTCTATTATTGAATATGAAATTGTTGGAAAGGAAGGATTATGTATTATGAAAAAATAGTCTCGCTCAAAGCATAATAAATAGCCATTAAAGCAGAAAAAATAGCGGATCCAAGAAAACGCCACTTCAATTTAAAGCGATTTTGAATAATGTAGTTAGCCATAAAAGAAATAGGAATATTAACCAAAAACGACCAAAACGCAATTTCTAAAAGGTTAAAACCAATCGCTTCAAACTGACCAGAAAATAATTTAATAAATAATAGATGTCTCGCAATCCAAAGTGGATTAAAATAAGCTATGGCCATAAGCGTTTTAGTTAATGTTGCTTTAATGCCATTTAGAGCGTGAGTCTTTTTTACAATCCAATCAAAGTAATTCGGGATTTCAAACGCATAAAAAGTAGCACCAATAAACATCATGCCTAGCAAGCGATACCACAAGAACTCATCTAGTAAGAGAGCAGCAATAGAGTCGCCTGCACTGTAAATAAGTGCACCTTTAAGGATGTTTTGTTTTTTGTAATGTAGTGCGATAAGTTTTTTATTTAATGTATAATCCTTCAATTATTGTGTAGTTTCCCATTACAAAATGCTCTAAGTACTTTAAAGATTTATCAAAATTAATCGACCAAATTTCGTCAACTACCATTTTCTCTTTTTTACTTATTAAGCAGAATAGAGTTTTCTCTTTTTTTGGTCGATTATACCATAATGAAAATTCTAGTAACTGATTTTCATTAGTATTAGCAGTCAGACAAAAACTCTTTCCATTTTCAAAACAAGTGAAGTCTAACGATGGGTTATAGCATACATTCCCTTGGTCTAATGTGTCTAGAAGTTTCAGTTTTTCTATCCATGGGTAATTTCTAGCAATTTTTAAAACCTCAATACCTGAAATAGGGTTATCTCTATATTCAATATTTTCTTTTTCAGGATGGCAAATAGAATGTTTAAATGTCATTGTTGGATTCTAGTTTTTCGCTACCTCTTTTTATTTTCATACAATCCCATCAAAACCTTTTCAGGAGTCATAGGCGCATGAAACTGTAAATCGTAGTTTGGATTAAAAGCCTTTATCGCATTTTGAAGTGCAAAATAAGCGCCAATTCCATACATTAAAGGTGGTTCTCCAACGGCTTTTGATTTTAAAATAGCCATGACATTTCCTTCGGTTTCTACAGGAATCACTTCTACTGTTTTTGGCACAGAAAATATATCAGGAACTTTATAGGTAGAAAGTGCATTTGATAATAATTTGCCATCTTTATTATACGCAATCTCTTCTAAAGTCATCCAGCCAATTCCTTGAATTAAAGCACCTTCTACCTGACCCAAATCTATACCTTCACTCATGCTTTTTCCATAATCGTGTACTATTTTCACACTATCAAATTCATAAGTGCCACGAGTACAATCTATGGTTGTTGTTGTAATTGCGGTTCCATAAACATGATAAGCAAAAGGATGTCCCTTTTCTTTGGTTTTATCAAAGTGTATTTCTGGAGTTGCGTAATGCGCATTTTCGGTTAAAGCAACACGTTTTAACATGGCTTTACTGATGAGTTCAGTCCAAGATAATTCCGATTTCTTACCGTTTACAAAAACAGCTTCCTTTTTTAAAGTAATGTCTTTTTCTGAAACATTTAAGTCTTCCGAAGCCACCGTTTTTAGTCTTTCAACTAAAGCGTTGCAAGCCATTAAGGTGGCTTTTCCGTTTAAATCTGCAGTAGAACTCGCAGCAGAAGGTGAGGTGTTAGCAACACGAGTAGTATTGGTAGTTTCTATCTTAATTTTTTCAATAGAAATAGAAAACACATCAGCAGCTATTTGCATCATTTTGGTGTTAACACCTTGTCCCATTTCTACAGCAGCTGTACTTATGCCAACACTTCCATCTAAGTAAATATGAACCAAAGCACGAGCATGATTCATTGGTGTGTTGGTAAACGAAATACCAAAGGTGATTGGCATAAACGAAAGCCCTTTTTTGAAGTTCGTATTATTCTTATTGAAATAAGCAACTTCTTGTTCTAAGGCATCACTATTAAATATGTTTTTAGCAGAATGCCATGTGTTTTTGGCTTCTACTTTTTTAGCTATTTGTCCATAGGAGAACGTGTCATTTTCATCTAACAAATTAGCTTCCTGAATTTGTCTAGCTGAAACACCAATTTCAGAAGCTGCTTTAGCAATCGCAGACTCAATCACAAACATACCTTGTGGTCCACCAAAACCTCTAAAGGCCGTATTTGGTGGTAAATTGGTTTTACAACTCAACACTTTTGTGGTCACATTTGGTACGTAATAACTGTTGGTGGCATGAAATAAGGTACGCTCAGCAATCGCAGGAGATAAATCTGCAGCAGCACCAGAATTTTGTAAAAATTCGGTTTGGTAAGCTAAGATTTTTAAATCCTTAGATAATCCAATTTTATACGTGCTTTCATAAGGATGACGTTTTCCCGTCATGCGTAAATCATCATGACGATTCAATATTAATTTCACCGACTGATTTAAATGATAAGTCGCTAAAGCAGCCATTACAGCCCAAGGTGTCGCTTGGTCTTCCTTACCGCCAAATCCGCCTCCAAGACGTGTCACATCCACTTCAATTTTATGCATTGCAACACCTAAAACTTTAGCAATAGTTTTTTGTACAGCCGTTGGGCCTTGTGTGGATGATGTTACTTTTATGTTTCCGTTCTCCAAAGGTTCTGCGTACGCACCTTGTGTTTCAATGTATAAATGTTCTTGTCCGTTGGAAAACGTTTCCCCTTCAAAAACATAGTCACAATCTGCGAATGCTTTTTCGGTATCTCCTAAGCTAAAAGAACGTGGTGCATTAATAAAGCTTCCTTTTACTTTAGCTTCTTTTGCTGTGGTAATTACTGGTAAATCTTCAATTTCGATATCGATTAAACCTCTTGCTTTTCGTGCAATGAATTCTGATTCTGCAACAATTAAAGCAATTGGCATGCCCCAAAAGTGGACTTCCTCTTCTGCAAATAAAGGTTCGTCAGGAATAATACCACCAATTTCATTTTCACCAGGAACATCTTTATAAGTGAAAATGCGTTCTACACCTTCCAAAGCTTCTGCCTTAGAATAATCAATACTTTTTATTTTTCCGTGTGCTTTTGGTGAATCAAAAACGACTGCATGAAATGTGCCTTGTCTAATATTAACATCATCAACATACAACGATTCTCCACGAACATGTGTGTAAGAGTCTAAGTTTTTGATGCTTTGTTTTAAAGCGATTGAAACAGCATCTAATTTAGTGTCTAGTACTTTATTTGTCGTGTTTTTATACATGTTGAACAAAATCGTTTAAGGTGAATTGCTTCGGGAATAAAGCTGTAAAATGGGCGAAGAATAATTGTCTCCCTAATAAACGTTTATAATCACTTGTCCCACGAACATCACTAATTGGTGCGATTTCTTTTTGAAGCATTTCGTTCGCTTCTAATATCGTTTCTGAAGTGAGTGGTTTTCCTATTAAAAATGCTGAGGTCTCATGTAAATATTTTGGTATTGCTGCAACACCTCCAATGGAAACATGTGCTTCTGAAATGGTTTCGTTTTCAAGAGAAATATGTATTGCAGAATTGATACTCGCTATATCTAAGTGTGTTCGTTTACAAACTTTTTCAAAATTGAAAAACGAATGTTCTGTTGGTAATTTAAATTGAATGCTTTTTAAAAGTTCATCGTCTTTTAAATCGTAAGTTTTGTAGCCTCGATAAAAGTTTTTAAGTGCAACTGTTCTTTCTTTCTCCTCAGAATTTAATATCGTAATATCACTATTAAGTGCTAAGAAGAAAATGGTCATGTCACCAATTGGTGAAGCATTAACTAGGTTTCCTCCTAAAGAAGCCATATTTCTAATTTGTTCTGAAGAGACTAATTTTAAGTATTTTCTTAAGTTTGGTAAAATGCCATTTAACTCTGTATGATTCCATAAATCTGAAACTGTCGAATTTGTTCCGATGGTACAAATGTTGTTTTCGATTTTTATACCTCTTAAATAATCTTTTTCGGCAATAAGATGGACATCGTTATCTGCTAAATGGTCGGCTTGTTGCACGTATAAATCGGTTCCTCCAGAAACATATTTTCCTTTTGGCTGATTTAAATCGGCAATCTCAATGTCTTTTAAACGTTGAGTTATACTTTCAAAATACTCAGGGATAAATCCATTTTTAATTAACCAATTAAAAGTAGTTTCCTTTTTGTTTTCTAGTTTTTTAACGACTTGATGCGCAGCTTTTTCAATGGCTTTATAGCCTGTGCATCTGCAAATGTTTCCGCTTATAGCGTCAATTGCATTACTGTAATTTTTATCCGAATTGGATAATGCAAAACCAGTTAAAGCAACCACAAAACCAGGTGTGCAAAATCCGCATTGTGTGGCGTAATTTGCTTTCATGGCTTCTTGTGCTGTTGTTAATTTGTCTTTTAGATTTGTGCCTTCAACCGTTACAATGTGTTTGCCATGTGCATTACCTAAAGGCGAAATGCACGATGTGATACTTTGGTATTCCATAGTATCTCCATTGAGTGTGCCAACCAAAAGTGTGCAAGCACCACAATCGCCTTCTCGACAACCAATTTTGGTTCCAGTTAAACGCTGTTGGTAACGTACAAAATCCAATAAGGTCATTCCAGAATGTTCTGGAGTTTTAATGGTTTTGTTATTTAGGATGAAGGTAATCATGTTAATTATTTCAATTATAAATGAATTAAAAATGCAACGATAGCGTCACTTCGAGTGAAATTCTTTTTTCTGAATTTTGTATCGAGAAGCATTGAAATACTAAAGTTTTTCGATATATCAACGAAAAAACCGAAACACTCGAACTGACGTAACCATTTATTTAGTATTCAGTTTTATCAATTTTCTTAGTCCATTCTTGAAAGGGCTCTAAAGCAACTTCTCGAGCTAATTGCTCAAACGGAATGCTGCGTTCTGAGTATGGTAATGGAATTTCTTTGTAAATAAATTCGTCATCAAAGCCAATGTTTGCAGCATCAACTTGATTACTTCCATAATAAACTTTATCTGGTCTAGCCCAATATATAGCACCTAAACACATTGGACATGGCTCACAAGAGGTGTAAATTTCGCAACCATCTAATTGAAACGAGTCTAAATTTTTACAAGCATCTCTAATAGCTGTAACTTCTGCATGAGCCGTTGGGTCGTTAGTAGAGGTTACTTTATTGTTTCCGCGTCCTACAATTTTTCCATCTTTAACAACGACACAACCAAATGGTCCACCTTCATTGTTATTCATTCCCTTTAAAGCTGCGTTTACAGCTTCTTTCATAAATTGTTCTTTGTTATTACACATTAAATAGTTGTTTTATATTAAAGTTTTTTTGTTGACAATTGTCGAACAAGCTAATATACTATTTTTAAAAATTAATTTTTGATTCTATTTCAATTAGAAATTAAAAACAGAAAAGCCCAAACGTGAATTTGGGCTTTTGGTTAAGGGTATATATTTATTATTATGCGACTTGCTTGTTTAGTGTTTTATTAGTTTTTAATTCAACTTTAAATATTGGTTTTAAGAAACGAGCTAATTGGTCAAACTCAATTAAAAAGGCATCATGACCATGAATAGATTTAATTTCGTGAATATTTACGTTGTCTTTAATGCTTTTTAAGTCAACATAGGCATTCCAGTTTTCTTCAGCTTTAAAGAATAAATCTGAATTAATAGTAATTATATGTATATCTGAAGAAATAGCAGATGCGACTTCTAAGAAATCTTTCTCACCATCTGAAATATCAATAGTTTTTAAAACTTGATTCATCATTTTGTATGCAGACAAATTGAAACGATTGTTTAAATTGTCACCATGATAGTTGAGCCAAGATTCAACATTATAAAGCGAATCGTTTTTCTTAGTCCTTGCAAACTTCTGTGCTAAAGATTCTGGCGTGCGATACAAGGTCATGGCATGCATTCTTGAATCCGCCAATGGTTCGGTAGAATTGTTAAGAATTGCATCTTGAATATGGCAATTGGCAATAATCCAATCTGTAGATTTCCAATCCGTCGCTATTGGAATTAAATGTTGAATTAAATTAGGTTTTAATACTGCTAATTCCCAAGCCAAACCTCCACCAACAGAACCTCCAATGACTGCGAAAAGTTGTTCAATTTTTAATAGGTCTAACGCAATAGAAAAAAGTTTTGCAACATCTTTAGCTGTGAAATTTTTATAATCTTCAATTAAATTTTCAAGATTATTATCAAAGCCATTTCCTGGGATATTGAATGCTATAATCGTATAATTATTAGTGTCAATACATTTATTTATTCCAATTAAATCATTCCACCAACCATCTTTTCCTATAACATTAGAATTGCCTGTTAGAGCATGATTAACTAATACAATTGGTGCTGTGTGTAATGCTTTACCAAATGTTTGATAAGACAAATTAATAGTATGAGCCTTACCAGTACTGGTAGTAAATTTTTGAATCGTTATGTATTGTAATTCGTTCATTTCTAATTTTGAATAATTAAACAGATGCCATTTTAGTAACAGCATCTGTTTTTAAATTCAACTTAAATTTTAAGACTAATTTTGAATCGCTGCTTCTTGTTTTACAATAGCAAAAGCTTGTTTTAAATCTGCTTTTAAATCTTCAATATTTTCAATTCCTACAGACAAACGAATTAAATCTTTTGTTACACCAGTTGTTTCTTGAGCGTCATCACTAAGTTGTTGATGTGTTGTACTAGCAGGATGAATGATTAATGATTTTGTGTCTCCAATATTTGCTAATAATGAAAATATCTTCGTTTTATCTGCAATAGTCTTTGCAGCTTCATAACCTCCATCAGCTCCAAAGGTTACAACGCCACTTTGACCATTTGGTAAATATTTATCAGCGAGTTTTTTGTATTTACTAGTTTCTAATCCTGGATAGTTTACCCACTTAACTTCTGGTTGTTCTTGTAGCCATTGTGCTAATTCTAATGCGTTTTCACTGTGCTTTTTAATACGTAATTCTAAAGTTTCTAAACCTTGAATAATTTGAAATGCATTAAAAGGACTCAATGCACCACCATAATCACGTAAACCTTCAATTCTAGTTTTTGCGATAAATGATGCAGCTCCAATTGCTTCACTATATACTAAGCCATGGTAACCAGCAGATGGTTCTGTAAATTCTGGGAATTTTCCATTGGTCCAATCAAAAGTTCCTGCATCAATAATAATACCTCCAAGTGAGGTTCCGTTGCCATTAATATATTTGGTTAATGAATGAATTACGATATTTGCACCATATTCAATAGGGTTTAATAAGTAAGGTGTAGCTACTGTATTATCTACAATTAATGGTACTTTATGCGCTTTTGCAGCTTTAGAAATACCTTCAATATCTAAAACATCTAGTTTAGGATTACCTAAAGATTCTACAAAAATAGCTCTGGTGTTTTCTTGAGCCGCTTTTTCGAAATTTTCTGGGTCAGAAGGGTCTACAAATGTGGTTGTAATTCCGTGTCTAGGAAGTGTAACGTTTAATAAATTGTACGTTCCTCCATATAAACTACTAGAAGCTACAATGTGGTCTCCTGCGCGTAAAAGTGTTAATAATGTTGTTGAGATTGCGGCTGTACCAGAGGCTGTTGCTACTGCTGCAATTCCACCTTCTAAAGCTGCTAGTCGTTGTTCTAAAATATCGTTGGTAGGATTATTTAATCTTGTGTAAATAAATCCAGGTACAGACAGATTGAATCGTCCTGCTGCATCATCAGAATCGTCAAAAACGTATGATGATGTTTGGTAAATAGGTACAGCTCTTGTTCCTCCTGTCAGTTTAGTGTCGTGACCTGCGTGCAATGCTTTTGTTGCGAATTTTTGTGTGCTCATTTTTCTAAGTTTTTTGAATTAAAATAAATTAAACCAAAAGCCAAATAAACCTCGTTTTGAGGCGTACTTATTAGAAAAATGTTATAAAGAAAATGCTAATTACAGATGGGTAATTAGGCTTGAGTTATCTATCCGGATTTGCAAAAAATGACTTGCGCATTCAAGTAGAATTTAGCACCTTCTTAGTGAATCTAAGGGTTGCTAAGGCTTCATAGGGTCTATCCCTCCGCCTTTCTTGATAACATTTCAGTAAGTGTTTGAACTTTGTGAGTACAAATATTGCAACACAAAAGTTAGAATTCCAAATTATTTCGCGTTTTTATTTCTTTTTTGTGATTTTCTAAAGATTAATGCGCATATTTTGTTAAATATTTAGTGTTTATGATTTCACTTACGGGTTTATTTTCAATTTTGCTTTCTAACCATGAAATAATATCTAAATAAAGAAACGCTCTACGTTCATAAGGGTGGTCTTCAAAAGCAACTAGAGTTTTGTGTAATTTCTTAAAAGCATTTTTAAGGTCTTGAGGATAAATGTCTTGTAGTCCTCTAATAAATTTTATCATTTCTTTTTGCACTTCGTGTAACTCGTTCATTTTTATTAAGAACTTGTAAGTGCTTCTTAAGAGTGTTTCTAAATGGTAATCTAGGCCTGCTTCATAATGAGCAACAAGATTTAATACTCTAGAAAAACATAATAAATCTTCGCGCATGGACAGCGTTTTATTAGATATGATTTTATCTAAATGCTTAATACAAGCTTTATTGTTGCCTGCTCCAAACTCTAAACTTGCAAATTTGTAATAGAAAACTAATCTATGATGAGGGTCTATCTTGTCTTCAAACTTAATAAGCTCTTTTTCAATAACGGGAATTAATTCTAGACCTTCCTCAAAACTACCATCAATAAAGTGTTGATTGATATTATGAAAATTGGAATACAAAAAGATTAACGTTGCAACATTTTCGTCTTTAGCAAATTTTGGACTATTAACTGTGGCCTTAAAGTGTTCTAATTTTTTAACGAATTTTGGCTTATTTCGAACGAAAAATATAGACTCAAGTAAATAATTATTTCCTTTTAAAAAAAATACAGGATTAAGATTAATCATGCTTGGATTCTGATAAAACAAATCGACCCATTTTGAAGCGTACTTGTAACAATTCAAAAAATCTTGCATTAAAAAACTGTACCATAAATGCGCTTTATATAGCCAAAGTTTTTCTCTAAATCCTAGTTTTTTGTTTTTAGTAACAGGAAGTCTTTTGTTAAAATAATTAATTAAAATTGTTGCTTCTTTTTCATTTCTAACATAGCCTGTCTTAAGAATGATGCTATAAAGTTGAAGTGAAAGATTAGATAATTTACTGGCAATAACATTGAGTGCACTGAGTTCTTTGGCTTGTATAGCTAATTCATCTGCACGCGTGCTTATGCTTCGCGTTATGTATTGGGATTCAATTACTTTTTCGAGTTCTACAATTTCAAAAGCTGAATTTTTTTCTTCGTTTGCAATAGCTAATTCTTTGGCTTTGTCTAAAATTTTTAAACTCTGTTTGTATAAACCTTTGTGATATAAAATTGAGGCAAAATCTAACTGTTCTCTAATTTGTAAACGTACATTTTGATGTGATGGGTTGAGTTTTAGACTTATTAAAATTTGTTTGTATAAATGTGCTTTTACATTCGCTAATTGCGATTTTTTTACAATACCACTTTTTAAAATTGCCCCTTCATTGTAGGCTTTTGATTTATCTAAAAGATTGAAAAGTTTTAAGAATTTAGAATCAGAATTTACACCAAGTCTACCCACATAAAGCTTAAACTGTCGTTTTTCAGACTTTGTTAAGGATTTTACAAGTGAGAATAAATTATCTTTTTGGTCTTTAGTTATCAATAGAATATAGTCTTATATGTCTGTAATTCAGTATTTTAATATGCTTATTTGATTTTGAACATCGTAAAATCTACTTATGGACATACAATTTAGTGAAATTCAAAACATAAATTCGTAAGACAATACTATAAATATATTTTGATATATGTCAAATAACAATATACAAATCTTTGATACAACGCTTCGCGATGGCGAACAAGTTCCTGGTTGCAAACTTAATACTGAACAGAAATTAATTATTGCAGCTCAGTTAGATGAACTTGGTGTAGATGTGATTGAAGCAGGTTTTCCCGTCTCTAGCCCAGGAGACTTTAAATCGGTTGAAGAAATTTCTAAAATCGTAAAAAATGCAACCGTTTGTGGGTTAACACGATCGGTTAAAAATGATATTAAGGTGGCAGCTGAAGCGTTAAAATATGCAGCAAAACCTAGAATACATACAGGAATCGGAACTTCGAATTCTCATATAATTCATAAATTTAAAACTACACAAGAAGATATTTTAGAACGTGCCTTTGCAGCCGTTAAGTATGCAAAATCGTTTGTAGAAGATGTTGAGTTTTATGCAGAAGATGCAGGTAGAACAGATAACGAATATTTAGCTAGAGTTTGTGAAGCTGCAATAAAAGCTGGTGCGACCGTCTTAAATATTCCAGACACTACAGGTTATTGTTTGCCAAGTGAATATGGCGCAAAAATTAAGTATCTAAAAGAGAATGTAAAAGGTATTGAGAACGCAATTCTATCTTGTCATTGTCATAACGATTTAGGTTTAGCAACAGCTAATTCTATAGAAGGAGTTATTAATGGTGCGAGACAAATAGAATGTACAATTAATGGTATCGGTGAACGTGCTGGTAATACGGCTCTAGAAGAGGTGGTTATGGTGTTGAAGCAACATCCTTATCTCAATTTAGATACAAATGTTAATACATCAATGCTTTACGGAATGAGCCAATTAGTTAGTGATAGTATGGGTATCTATACACAACCTAATAAAGCAATTGTTGGGTCTAATGCATTTGCGCATAGCTCAGGTATTCATCAAGATGGAATGATTAAAAATCGTGGGACGTACGAAATTATCAATCCAAAAGATGTTGGTGTCACTGAGTCGGCAATTGTTTTAACCGCAAGGAGTGGAAGAGCGGCTTTAGCTTATAGAGCTAAAAACGTAGGTTACGAATTAACTAAATTACAGTTGGACGAAGTGTATGCAGATTTTTTAAGTTTTGCAGATAGAAAGAAAGAAATTAATGATAGTGATATTCATCAAATCATTGAAGAAAGTAAAGTGTACCAACAAATAATTTCAGCGTAGATGTCAAAGAAAACACTTTTCGATAAAGTCTGGGATGCACATGTTGTGAGTACGATAGAAAATGGTCCGCAAATACTATATATAGATAAGCATTTAATACACGAAGTAACGAGTCCACAAGCTTTCAATGAATTGGAAGATCGTGGAATTTCTGTATTTAGACCAGATCAAATTGTAGCAACAGCAGATCATAATACACCAACATTAAATCAAGATCAACCAATTAGAGATACACTTTCTAGGCAACAATTAGAACAACTTTCTATTAATTGTAAAAAGAACAATATTACATTATACGAGTTAGGACATAAGTATAATGGAATTGTCCATGTAATGGCTCCTGAGTTAGGAGTGACACAACCAGGCATGACCATGGTCTGTGGAGATAGTCACACGTCAACACATGGTGCCTTCGGTACTATTGCTTTTGGCATTGGGACAAGCCAAGTCGCACAAGTCTTTGCGAGTCAATGCTTGTTGCTTACCAAGCCAAAGAGCTTAAGAGTTTCGGTCAATGGCAAATTGAAGAATGGCGTCTTACCAAAAGATGTCATTCTTTATATTATTTCAAAATTAGGAACAAATTCGGGTACAGGTTATTTCTGTGAATATGCCGGAAATGTTTTTGAGGAAATGAGTATGGAAGGTCGTATGACGGTTTGTAATATGAGTATTGAAATGGGAGCACGTGGTGGAATGATTGCACCAGATGAAACTACTTTTGAGTACGTGAAAGGTCGAAAATTTGCTCCAGAAGGCGAACACTTTGAAAAGAAAGTAGCCTATTGGAAAACTTTACCGACAGATGAAGGTGCTAGTTTTGATATGGAATATAGCTTTGATGCCGAAGATATAGAACCTATGATTACTTATGGAACCAATCCAGGAATGGGAATTAAAATTTCTGAAACTATTCCTGTTGATGAAAATCCATCTTTTAAAAAGTCATTGGCTTACATGAATTTTGAAGCTGGTGAAAGCCTAATCAATAAACCTATTAATTTTGTGTTTATAGGGAGTTGTACAAACTCTAGAATTGAAGATTTTAGAGTCGCAGCAAAATATATTAAAGGAAAGAAAAAAGCGAATAATGTTACAGCTTGGTTAGTACCAGGAAGTAAGCAAGTAGAAGCTCAAATTATAGAAGAAGGCTTAAAAACTGTATTTGAAGATGCAGGATTTGAATTGCGTCAACCAGGTTGTTCAGCATGTTTGGCTATGAATGACGATAAAATTCCACAAGGAGAATATTGTGTATCTACTTCTAATAGAAATTTTGAAGGACGACAAGGGCAAGGTTCAAGAACTATTTTAGCGAGTCCTTTAGTTGCTGCAGCAACTGCAGTAGAAGGTAAAATTATTGATATTTCAAAACAATTAAATTAATGGAAAAATTTACAACATTACAATCTAGAACCATTCCATTAAGTGTTGAGAATGTAGATACAGACCAGATAATTCCCGCACGTTTTTTAAAAGCTACCGATAGAAAAGGATTTGGCGATAATGTATTTAGAGATTGGAGATATCATAAAGACGGAACAGTTAATACGGATTTTGTGTTAAACGATTCTAAATATTCGGGAAGCATTTTAGTTGCAGGAGATAATTTTGGTTGTGGATCTAGTAGGGAACATGCAGCTTGGGCAATTACAGATTTTGGATTTAAAGTCGTGGTCTCTAGTTTTTTTGCAGATATTTTTAAAGGAAATGCTCTAAATAATGGTTTGTTACCAGTTCAAGTTTCTAAAGAGTTTTTAAGTGACTTATTGCAGCAAATTGAGTCCAATCCACAGACGGAATTAACGGTTAATCTTATAGATCAAACTATTTCGGTTAATGATTCAGATTTATCTGAAGATTTTGAAATAGATGCTTACAAAAAAACGTGCTTAATTAATGGTTATGATGATATTGATTATTTATTAAGTAAAAAAGCAGAAATTGAAGCTTTTGAACAACAAAGTGTGTAGATTAGCATCTTATAATAGACAATAAAAAAAGATTAAGATTTCCGATATTTCGGATATAAAAAAAGGTTTTAATGAAATTAAATATAGCAGTTTTACCAGGAGACGGTATTGGTCCAGAGGTAACAAAACAAGCCATTAAGGCATTGACAGCGATTGCTTCAGAGTACAATCATAATTTTAAATTTACAGTTGCAGATGTCGGTGCAATTGCCATTGATAAGCATGGTGATGCCTTGCCAGACGAAACTTTAGAATTGTGTAAAAAGAGTGATGCTATATTATTTGGTGCAATTGGTGATCCAAAATATGATAATGATCCTTCAGCAAAAGTAAGACCAGAACAAGGTTTGCTTAAACTTAGAAAGGAGATGGGATTGTATGCTAATATAAGACCAGTAAAAGCTTATAAGACTTTGTTAGATAAGTCGCCTTTAAAAAAACATATTATTGAGGGTACAGATATTAGTATCTACAGAGAATTAACGGGTGGAATTTACTTTGGAGAAAAAGAATTATCCGAAGATGGTAACTACGCTTCGGATTTGTGTGCTTATACACGAGAAGAAATTGAACGTATTGCACGTTTAGCATTTGTTGCTGCTCAAAATAGAGATCATAGGCTAACTTTAGTAGATAAAGCTAATGTTTTAGAATCTTCTAGGTTATGGAGAAAGGTTGTGAAAGAACTTGCAGAAGAATATCCAGATGTAAAACTAGACTTTTTGTTTGTAGACAATGCAGCAATGCAAATGATATTAAACCCAAAACAGTTTGACGTTATACTAACAGAGAATATGTTTGGAGATATTATAAGTGATGAAGCCAGTGTTATTGGTGGGTCAATTGGTTTATTAGCATCAGCATCTGTTGGTGATAAATATGCAATGTTCGAACCTATACATGGTTCCTATCCACAAGCTACAAATAAGGGAATTGCAAATCCAATAGCCTCTATATTGTCTGCTGCTATGTTGTTGAGTCATTTTGGTTTACATAATGAAGCTGAATTAATTAGGTTAGCCGTTGAAAAATCATTAAAATTGAACATTACAACACCAGATATCAATTCGGTAATTGATACAGTAACGACGACTAATGTTGGAGATTTTGTTGAAGATTTTATCTTTAATCCAAAAGATACAAATCTTAATTTTAAGAATATCCACCTTGGGCAATCCACAATAATATAATTACACATGTCAACACAGCCAAAGTTAACGCGCTTTAACCAAAACGTTTTGTCTAAATATCAGATATATAATAGTATATTTATGACATTGCCTTTTGATACTATTACAAAAACAGGAGCTCTTCTACCGTTATTTCATGAGACTTGTCATAAAGGATTTGCACATCAAGAAGATCCAACGACTATTGTAGATACATTTTTTAAAAAATATCAAGGACGTCGCTCCTCAGAGAGTCAAATAAATTTACTTTTTAGATTTATTCAATATATAGAAAGACAAGTTGTATTGTTTGATGCTATTGAGGATGCTGCATTTCCTGTGGTAAATAATATGGATGGTATTGGTACTTTAAGGAGTTTAAAAGAAACGGTTACTGCAGATAATAAAATAGAGCTACTTCGTGAATATTTAGAAGAGTTTAAAGTGAGAATTGTATTAACAGCACACCCAACTCAGTTTTATCCAGGTTCAGTTTTAGGAATTATTACAGATTTAACAGAGGCGATCCGAGAAAATGATTTATTAAGAATTAACGACTTGCTAGCGCAATTAGGGAAAACACCATTTTTTAAAGACAAAAAGCCATCTCCTTTTGATGAGGCTGTGAGTTTAATATGGTATTTAGAAAATGTGTTTTATAAATCTTTCGGAAGTATTTTCGATTATATCCAACAGAATATCTTTGACGGAAAAGAAGTTGATAACGATATTATTAATATTGGTTTTTGGCCAGGAGGAGATAGGGACGGAAATCCTTTTGTTACGCCAGAAATTACGCTTAAAGTTGCTGATAGGTTACGATTATCAATTATAAAGAATTACTACAGAAACATAAGACAGTTAAAGCGTAAATTAACGTTTGAAGGAGTTGAAGGCCGTATGGCAAATTTAGAAAATGAGCTTTATAATATTATAACTAATGAAGCGTCTAGTTTAACGTTACCTTTTTTAGTTTCAGAATTAAAAGCAGTAAAGCAGATTATTAAAGATAATCACCAGTCGTTATATATAGATGAGGTTAATAGTCTATTAAATAAAGTTCACCTTTTTGGATTTCATTTTGCTAATTTAGATATAAGACAAGATAGTCGAAAACATGAGAAGTTTTTCAATGACATGGTAAATGCGTTGATAGAAAGTGGAAGTGCTATTTTTCCTAAAGATTATCATGATTTATCGCAAACTGAACAGATTAAGATTTTGTCTACAGTAGAGGGTTCAGTTGATTTGTCATTAATTAATGATGAGGAGACTTTGAAGGCTTTAAAAACCATGAAGGTCATAAAGACAATTCAACAGAATAATGGAGAGCAAGCTGCAAACCGTTATATTATAAGTAATAACCAAACTACTTTGCATGTTATGCAGTTGTTCGCAATGTTAAAGTTAGTTGCGTTTCAAGATGAGTTAACTGTTGATATAGGTCCATTATTTGAGACAATAACAGATTTAGAGAATGCACCAAAAGTAATGGAGGAGTTATATACTAATCCAGAATATGCTGCACACTTAAAGTCAAGAGGAAATAATCAAACGATTATGCTTGGCTTTAGTGATGGCACAAAAGATGGTGGTTATTTAATGGCAAACTGGGCAATTTTTAAGGCCAAAGAGAATTTAACAAGAGTGTCTAGAGAACATGGTATTAAAGTAATATTCTTTGATGGTCGTGGTGGACCACCAGCAAGAGGTGGTGGAAAAACGCATAATTTTTATGCGTCATTAGGGCCAACTATAGAGGATAAAGAAGTGCAGTTAACAATTCAAGGACAAACAATTAGTTCTAATTTTGGGACCTTAGAATCTTCTCAATATAATTTAGAGCAGTTAATTAGTTCAGGGATAGGGAATAGGTTGACAGATGCAGATTTAAGTATGCAGCCAGAAAATAGGGAAGTAATGACTGATTTGGCTAATCGTAGCTATGAAGCTTATTCTAATTTTAAAGCGCATCCTAAGTTTATTTCGTATTTAGAACACATGAGTACTTTAAAATATTATGCAAAAACTAATATTGGAAGTAGGCCATCTAAGCGAGGTAAGTCTGAAGGTTTGGTATTTGAAGACTTAAGAGCAATACCTTTTGTAGGTTCTTGGAGTCAATTAAAACAGAATGTACCAGGATTTTTTGGAGTAGGTACAGCTTTAAAACATTATGAAGATGCTAATGAGTTTGAAAAAGTTCAGCATTTATTTAAAACATCAAGTTTTTTCAAAACGTTAATTGAAAATAGTATGATGTCGTTATCTAAGTCATTTTTCGATTTAACACGTTATATGTCTGAAGATAATGAATACGGTGAATTTTGGAATCTAATTTATCAGGAGTATGAGACTTCAAAAAGACTGATTTTAAAACTCACAGGATTTACAGAATTAATGCAAGAGGAACCGTCTGGTAAGGCATCAATTGCAGTAAGAGAATCTATTGTGTTACCATTGTTAACAATACAGCAATATGCATTGAAGAAAATTCAAGAGTTAGAAAAAGCTGAGGTTAGAGATGAGGAGCAAATAAAAATATTTGAAAAAATGGTGATGCGTTCATTGTTTGGAAATATAAATGCGAGTCGTAATTCGGCTTAAATAAAAAGAAGTATTGAAGATTAAAAGCCTGTAGAATAATATATTCTAACAGGCTTTTATTTATTAAAAAACCCTCTAAGTATTTTACTTAGAGGGTTTTTAGTATGTTAAACTTTTAAATGTAATTAATGCTCATTCAATCTAAAATCTGGATATGCATCCATACCATGTTCATGTGCATCTAAACCTTCTAGTTCTTCGCGTTCAGAGACTCTAATGCCAACAGTTTTCTTTAGTGTGAATATGATAAGGAAAGAAGATATTATGCATAGTATAGCGTAAGAAGCTACACCTAGAAGTTGGCTGAGAAATTGCGAGGCTCCAGCAAGGTTTCCAAAGATTCCAACAGCTAATGTTCCCCAAATACCACAAGCAAGGTGAACAGCAATAGCTCCGACTGGATCATCTAGTTTAATTTTGTCAACTAATGCTACAGCAAATACGATAATTGCTCCGGCAATGGCTCCAATTAAAATCGCATCTGTAGGGCTCATCTGGTCTGCACCAGCAGTTATACCAACTAGTCCTCCTAAGATACCGTTAAGGAACATTGTTAAATCTAAATTTTTATATTTTAAAGTAGAAACAAGTGCGGCAACAACACCACCAGCTGCAGCAGCTAAGCATGTTGTTACTAATGTTAATGATGTCAATGCTGGGTCAGCAGATAATACTGAGCCACCATTAAAACCAAACCAACCCAACCATAAAATAATAACACCAGCAGTTGCTAGTGGTATGTTATGTCCAGGAATAGCTTGAGGTAAACCGTTTTTAAATTTACCAATTCTAGAACCTAAAAGGTAAACTGCTACTAATGCAGCCCAACCTCCAACAGAATGTACTAATGTTGATCCTGCAAAATCATAAAAAGGTGTTTCTAAAGTTTGTAAAAATCCGCCACCCCATTTCCAAGAACCTGCAATTGGGTAAATTAAACCGACATATATGATTGTAAATATCATAAAAGGTCCAATTTTCATGCGTTCTGCCACGGCTCCAGATACAATTGTAGCTGCTGTTGCTGCAAACATGCCTTGAAATAAGAAATCCGTCCAATAAGTGAAACCTGCATTGTATGTTAAATCGAGTATTGCTTTTCCTGTTTCAGGATCTATAATTGTTGGTGAATCTAAGCCGAAACCTGCAAATCCAATAAATCCATTAAAATCTCCAGGATACATTAAGTTGAAACCTACTAGGCAGTAGAGAAGAAGGCCTACTGTAATTATAAATATGTTTTTAAATAAAATGTTAAGTGTATTTTTTTGACGAGTTAGTCCGATTTCTAAAAATGCAAATCCTAAATGCATAAAGAAAACAAGGGCTGTACAGATCATCATCCATACATTGTTTATTGTTAGTAATTCCATGTGTTTTATTTTAAAGTTTGTGCTCCTTTTTCTCCGGTCCTTATTCTGTATACGTCATCTATGTGAGAAACAAAGATTTTACCATCACCTACATCTCCTGTGGATGCGGATTCTAATATGGCTTTAATCGTTACTTCTTCAAAATCGTCATTAACAACGATAGATAAATAGCGTCTTTGTATGTCACTTGTGCTATAGGAAACACCTCGGTAAACATGACCTTCTTTGTCGTTTCCGAGTCCAGTAACGTCCCAGTAAGAGAAGAAATTTACACCAACTTCATGCAGTGCGTTTTTTACGGTAGAAAATTTTGATTTTCTAATAATAGCTTCAACTTTTTTCATGAAAAAAAATTTAAATTTATTTAGTTAAGAGGTAAATCTATATAAAGTTTAATGATGCCCTACTGAAAAATGGGGTTTCTGGTAAATTTTTACGAATTTTTTAGTTTGTGCCCTTTAAAATTTAGTATTAGTTAATGTTTAATCATTTTTTGACTTTTGATTGTTTGTGTAGAGTCGTTTAAAAAGTAAAAACCTTCAAAGTCTTAACTTTGAAGGTTTTTTTGTCTAATCATTTAAACTATAAAATTTAAATAAAACTATGTAGTGAATAAGTTGGGTTTTATTCTCTTGCTCTTTTTCCAGGGTAAGCAATTTCGCCATGTTCAGAAAGGTCAAGGCCAACTGTTTCTTCTTCTTTTGTAACTCGAAGTCCCATTGTTGATTTTAAGATTTTAAGAATAATGAAAGATAAAACAACAGACCATACAGCATAAGCTAATACGCCAATTGCTTGTGTTCCTAATTGTCCAAATCCTCCACCATTAAATAAACCGATTCCTTCATCTCCATTAATTCCCCATAGTCCAATTACTAAAGTTCCCCATGCTCCTGCAACACCGTGTACGGATGCAGCACCGATGGCGTCGTCAATTTTTAATTTCTTTTCAATAAATTCAATTGAGAATACCACGATAATACCTCCAATAAGTCCTGCGAATATAGCTCCAACAGGAGACATGTTTCCACAGCCTGCTGTTATACTAACTAGACCAGCAAGTGCTCCATTCAAAGTTTGTGGTAGATTTGGTTTTCCGTACCATATCCAGGTTGTAATTAAAGCTCCTAAACCACCAGCTGCTGCTGCTAGATTGGTAACTAATACAACGTTTGAAGCTCCAATAGCGTCAGCGCCACCCCAAGCTAATTGAGATCCACCGTTAAATCCAAACCATCCTAACCATAGGATGAATACACCTAAAGTTGCTAGTATTTGGTTGTGTCCTGGGATTGGCATAACTTTTCCGTCAACATATTTTCCAATTCTTGGTCCTACCATAAAAGCAGCAACTAATGCAGCCCATCCACCTACAGAGTGAACAATTGATGATCCAGCGAAATCAATAAAGCCTAAGTTGGTTAGCCAACCAGACCCTTGCCATTGCCATCCACCAGCTATTGGGTAGATAAGCGCAGTCATTACTATTGAAAAGATAGCATATGTCGAATATTTTGTACGTCCTGCAATTGCTCCAGAAACGATTGTTGCTGCGGTAGCTGCGAACATTGTTTGAAACAATAAATCTGCACCTTCACCTTGCATTAACCCACCCCAGAAAAATGTACCACTTTCGTTTGCTGTTCCATACATTAAAGAATAACCTACAAACCAGTAAGTTAATGATCCGACACAGATGTCAAGTAAGTTCTTCATTGCAATGTTAGCTGCGTTTTTAGAACGTGTCATCCCTGTTTCAACAAGGGTAAAACCAGCTTGCATAAAGAATACTAGGATAGCTGAAAGTAGCATCCAGAGCATTCCCATATCGCCATTTATGGCAGCAACGGCAGCTTCAACTTCGGTAGGTTCAGGGGCAGCATCTTGCACTGCAATAAGACTTGGGAAGAATGTTAAAATATTATTTATCATAATAATTGGTGTTAGTTAGTGTTGGTTTTAGAACGTGTAAATTGCAGCTAAAGTAAATGCGCTTAAGCTACTAGCTGCTAAGCCATCATTGTCGATAACAGTATTACCACCAAATATGCCTCCATCAGCATCAGTTAAAGAATCTAATCTAAATTCTGGCTTAATGATTAAGTTGCTATCTACAGTATAGCTACCAGTTAATGTTATTCCTATTACGCTTTCGTCATTATTAGCATCACCATGATAGGCAAAATATTCACCTCTTAATCCAATACTGAAATCATCAGATGTTGCTAATTGAGGGTATAGTGCAGCGCCATAAAATCCGCTACCGTCGTTGTCATTGTATGCGGCGTTGATTCCTAAAAAGAAAGTGTCTGATAAATCGAAACCACCTGTGTAGTCTACTTCAAAACCTAATCCGCCATTGTTTCCGCTATCATAGTATAAGTTTAAGAATTGACCAGAATATCCTAATTGAGCACCAAATGAATATTCACCTGTAAAAGAAGTGTCGTTAGTATCCCAAGGATTCATAACAGCTAACATTAAGCTAAAATCATCAGATAAAGCGAAATCAGCTTTTAAACCAACATGAGAAAATGGTCCACTTGAAAATAAATAAGATGTACTGTAGTTAAAGTTTGCTGCAGGAGCTATAACTTCATATCCTAAAAACGTGTTGAAACGTCCCATTGTTAAAGTTGTGCTTTCTGAAATATTATAGTAAACGTATGCTTGGTTTACGATACCGTCAACAATATCGTTACTAAATGTAGCGCCAGCTCCTCTTGGTCCTGTAACTAAATCAAGTACTGCGCCTACTTTGCCACTTTCATAGCTGGCAATAATGTTACCCATGCCTAATGCGAAACCAGTTTGGCCGGCAAAAGCTGTTCCGAATGTTGCTCCAGCATCATCAGGTGCACTTAAGTAGGTTTGGTAATAAGCATCTACACTTCCGGATAATGTGAATTTTTTTTCCTTTGCGACTTCTGTTGAGTCTTGTGCAGTTAATACTACTGACATTAGAAGTAATGTTAGAGTGAAAATTTTCTTCATAATAATATATTTAAAATAGTTAGTTCACTTCAAATCTATGTATTATTAGTTTATACCCTTTAAAAAAAAGGGGTAAAATGGGTATTTTTATGAATTTGTAATTTTATACCCTATAAATTTTGGGGTAAAAATTTTTTATACTGTTTTTTTTGAAATATCAATAATTGCGAATTTCATAAATCGAAAAAAAAATGCAAATAATTTGAGTAATATTTAGTTTTTGGTTTTATTCGAAATCGTTTTCGCAATAAATAAACATTTTTGTTAAACATTTTTCATTAGCTTATTAGTAGTAAAATGCATTATTATTGAAAGATTTTCATTCAAAATGCTCTTTATTATTGATATGAGAAAACTGATTCAAGTATTTTTTTAATCAATTTATTGAATCTATCTTACAGCTGAAATAGGGTGTAAAAACCTTTAAAATTTTTCTGAATTATGTTTAAGAAGCAAGGACTTTATTTACCAGAATTTGAACACGAAAATTGTGGTGCTGGATTCATCTGTAATCTAAAGGGAGAGAAGACAAATCAAATTATACATGACGCCTTAGAAATACTGGTAAAACTAGAGCATCGAGGAGGTGTAAGTGCTGATGGAAAAACAGGTGATGGAGCAGGCCTTTTAATAGATATTCCACATGCTTATTTTAAGCGTGTTTGTGGGTTTAAAGTGCCAGTAAAAGGTAAGTATGCCGTAGGTATGGTTTTCTTGCCAAAAAACAGAAATCAATATAAGTTTTGCAAGGATACTTTTGAGAAAGAAATTATAGCTCAAGGACTCTCTGTAATTGGATGGAGAGAAGTGCCTGTAGATTCTACACAATTAGGTGAAATCGCCTTAGCTTCAGAACCTAATATAGAACAACTTTTTGTTGGGAAATCTAATGAAGTTTCTGAGGCAGATTTTAAAGCAAAACTCTATGCAGCACGTAAGATAACAGAGCATACCGTTAGAAAATCTAAGATGTCGCAAAGCTCTTATTTTTATGTGTCTAGTTTATCAATGAATACACTTATATATAAAGGTATTATTATGCCAGAAGATATAGGTCCTTATTACAAAGATTTACAAGAAGACGATTTAGTAACACGATTGGCTTTAGTGCATCAACGTTTTTCCACGAATACCATGCCTACTTGGGAGTTAGCGCAACCATTTAGATTTATGTGTCAGAATGGAGAAATAAATACCCTTCGAGGAAATATTAGTAGAATGCGTGTACGTGAGGAAATCATGAAAAGTGACGTTTTCGGTCCGCAAATAGAAAAATTATTTCCAATTATTTTACCAGGAAAATCAGATTCAGCTTCTATGGATATGGTGGTAGAATTGTTGACACACACAGGTCGTTCATTGCCAGAAGTCATGATGATGATGATTCCCGAAGCTTGGGAAAAACACAAAACCATGTCGCCAGAGCGTAAAGCATTTTACGATTACAATGCTTGTATTATGGAACCTTGGGATGGACCAGCTTCTGTACCATTTACAGATGGAAATTATATAGGTGCATTATTAGATAGAAACGGTTTAAGGCCGTCGCGATATACAGTGACTAAAAGTGGTAAATTGATTATGTCTTCAGAAATTGGTGTTGTAGATATTGCACCAGAAGATGTTGAAAGTCACGGTCGTTTAGAGCCTGGTAAAATGTTTTTAGTAGACATGAACCAAGGTCGAATTATTAATGACGAAGAAATAAAAAGTAAAATTGTTAGAGAAAGACCATATCAAGAATGGTTAGATAAGACGAGGTTACACCTAAAAGATATTCCTTACACAGGTGAAACGTGTCCGATTGAAACTCTAGATATAAAAACAAGACAACGTTTATTTAATTATACGTTTGAGGATATTCAAGAAGTCATTACACCAATGGCACAGAAAGCTAAAGAAGCTTTAGGGTCTATGGGAATTGATACGCCTTTAGCAGTTTTATCTAATAAACCGCAATTAATTTCAAACTACTTTAAGCAATTATTTGCTCAGGTTACAAATCCGCCTTTAGACGGAATTAGAGAAGAGATTGTTACAGATATTAGTTTGTCTTTAGGAAAGGATAGAAACATTTTTAGTATTACCGAAAGGCAATGTAGAAAATTGAAAATTCAGAATCCAGTAATTTCAAATGACGATTTAGCTAAAATTAGAAATATTCAAGTTGAAGGCTTTAAAGCCGAAACAATTGAGATGTTATATCAAAAAGATAAAGGTCTTAATGGTTTAGAGGATGCTTTAGACAGCATAATAGTTCAAATTGAAAAAGCTTTAGTTAGAAAAACAAATATTATAATCTTATCAGATAGAGGTGTTAGTAAAGAAATGGCGCCAATCCCACCATTATTAGCTTGTTCTTATGTAAGCCATCAGATGAATCGTTTACGTAAGCGTTCATATTTCGATATTATTATTGAATCTGCAGAGCCACGTGAGCCACATCATTTTGCAACATTATTTGGTTATGGAGCAAGTGCTGTAAACCCTTATATGGTAAATGAAATCATTAGAGCGCAAGTTAAAGAAGGCTTCATTACTGATATGGATGAGCAAAAGGCGGTTGATAATTTCAATAAAGCTATCGGAAAAGGAATACTGAAAGTAATGAATAAAATAGGAATCTCAACCTTACGTTCTTACAGAGGTTCTCAGATTTTTGAAATCGTAGGGTTTAATTCTCAATTTGTTGAAAAATACTTTCCTTATACAGCTTCAAGAATCGAAGGCATAGGATTATATGAAATTGAAAAAGAAATAGAAAAGCGCTATAAATTTGCCTATCCAAATACCGAAGTTGATAAGCGTTTAGGATTAAATATAGGTGGAGATTATAGATGGAGACGTAATGGAGAAAAGCATTTGTTTAATCCAAGAACAGTTGCAAAATTACAACAAGCTGTGAGATTGAGTGACCAAGCGAGTTACGATGTGTATGCAAAAGCCATTAATGAACAGTCAGAAAATTTAATGACCATTCGTGGGTTGTTTGAATTTAATAATATTGACCCAATTCCTATTGAAGAAGTCGAACCTTGGACAGATATCGTAAAACGATTTAAAACAGGTGCGATGTCATACGGTTCAATTTCGCGTGAAGCGCATGAAAATTTAGCCATTGCTATGAATAGGATTGGAGGAAAATCTAATTCAGGTGAAGGAGGAGAAGACCGAAGACGTTTTCAACCCGATGTCAATGGCGATAGCAGAAATTCTGCCATAAAGCAAGTGGCTTCTGGTCGTTTTGGAGTAACATCTCACTATTTAACGAATGCGAAAGAGATTCAAATAAAAATGGCTCAAGGTGCAAAACCTGGAGAGGGTGGTCAGTTACCTGGTGAAAAAGTATTGCCATGGATTGCTGCAGCTCGAAATTCTACACCATTTGTAGGTTTAATTTCACCACCACCACATCACGATATTTATTCAATTGAAGATTTAGCACAATTAATTTATGATTTAAAAAATGCAAATCGAGAAGCTAGAATTAATGTAAAATTAGTGTCAGAAGTTGGAGTAGGTACCATTGCTGCAGGTGTAGCGAAAGCAAAAGCAGATGTGGTGCTTATTTCAGGGTACGATGGAGGAACAGGAGCATCACCGCTAACATCTTTAAAACATGCAGGCTTGCCTTGGGAATTAGGTTTAGCAGAAGCACAACAAACCTTAGTACTTAATAATTTAAGAAGTCGAATCGTAGTTGAATGTGATGGTCAATTAAAAACAGGTCGTGATGTCGCTATTGCAGCATTATTAGGTGCAGAAGAATTCGGATTTGCAACAGCACCTTTAGTCGCTTCTGGTTGTATTATGATGCGTAAATGTCATTTAAATACCTGTCCTGTTGGTATCGCAACTCAAGATAAAGAGTTGCGTAAAAACTTTAAAGGGACACCAGAGCATGTTATTAATTTCTTCTATTATATCGCAGAGGAATTAAGAAGTATCATGGCAGAGTTAGGTTTTCGGTCTATGGCAGAAATGATTGGTCAAACACATAAAATTAATGCAAATAAAGCCATCAAGCATTATAAAGCTAAGGGCTTAGATTTATCTTCTATTTTATACCGACCAGAAGCTTATAGTAAGATGACGGTTAAGAATACTGAGAAGCAAGAACATAATTTAGATAATGTTTTAGATTTCAAAATTCTAAAAGATTCGCATCGCGCCTTATATCGAAAAGAGCAGATGTCGTTAGCTTATCCAATAAAGAATACGAATAGAACGGTTGGTGCGATTGTAAGTAATGAAATTTCAAAAATCTATGGACATTTAGGATTACCTGAAGATACCTTAAATATAAATTTTGAAGGTTCTGCAGGACAAAGTTTTGGAGCGTTTGGAGCACATGGATTGACTTTTAAACTTGAAGGAAATACAAATGACTATTTAGGGAAAGGATTATCTGGAGCTAAGTTAATTGTTAAGAAGCCAACGAAAGCAGATTTCAAAGCAGAAGACAATATCATTATTGGTAATGTTTGCTTATTTGGTGCGGTCGAAGGACAAGCGTATATCAATGGAATAGCAGGAGAACGTTTCGCAGTTAGAAACTCGGGTGCAACAGCAGTTGTAGAAGGTGTAGGTGACCATTGTTGTGAATATATGACAGGTGGAAAAGTGGTTGTTCTTGGTAAAACAGGACGAAATTTTGCTGCAGGTATGAGTGGAGGAATAGCATATGTATATGACCCAGAGAACAAATTTGTTAATGGATTATGTAATACCGAAACCATAGAATTTGAAAGGATTTTGAAGAAAGATGGTAACGATTTAAAAGCGGTAATTGAGAAGCATGTAAAATATACAGATAGTCAATTAGGTAAATCTCTATTGGAAGATTGGGAAACAAGCTTGAAGAATTTTGTACGTGTAATGCCAACGGAATACAAACGTGCTTTAAAACGTTTAGAGACAGAAGAACAAATGGTTGAAGAATTAGAAACAGTATAGGACAATGGGAAAAGTAACAGGTTTTAAAGAATTCGAAAGAAAAGATGAGTCATACAAGCCAGTAAAGGATCGTGTAAAGCATTATAATGAATTTACTGTGCCTTTAAAGGATAAAGACATGACCGAACAAGGGTCGCGTTGTATGGATTGTGGAATTCCATTTTGTCATAGTGGTTGTCCGCTTGGGAATCTAATTCCAGATTTTAATCATATGGTACACCAAGGCGAATGGCAAAAAGCCTCTTGGATATTACACTCAACAAATAACTTCCCAGAGTTTACAGGTCGTTTGTGTCCTGCACCTTGCGAGCAAGCATGTGTTTTGGGTATTATTGAAGATCCAGTTTCTATAGAAAATATCGAAAAAAATATTGTTGAACGTGCCTTTAAAGAAGGTTGGATTAAACCGCAGCCACCTAAAACGAGAACAGGAAAAACAATTGCAATTGTTGGTTCTGGTCCGGCAGGTTTAGCTGCTGCGCAACAATTAAACAGAGCTGGTCATACAGTGACGGTTTTTGAACGTGATGATGCTATTGGTGGATTATTACGCTACGGAATTCCAAATTTTAAAATGGAAAAAGGCATTATAGATCGTCGTTTAGCCATTTTGGAAGCTGAAGGTATTGTGTTTAAAACCAATGTTAATGTTGGTGTAAATTATGATGTTGAAGATTTAAAAAAGTTTGATGCTGTCGTACTTTGTGGTGGTGCAACTGAAAGAAGAAGTTTACCAACACCAGGTATCGATGCTGATGGCGTAGTACAAGCGATGGACTTCCTAACGCAACAAACTAAAGTTGTTTTCGGTCAGAAAGTAAAAGATCAAGTTTTAGCAACTGGCAAGAATGTTATAGTAATTGGAGGTGGAGATACAGGATCAGATTGTATAGGTACATCGAATCGTCAAGGTGCAAAATCGGTAGTTAATTTTGAAATTATGCCAAAACCACCAGGACATCGTTCACCAGCAACACCATGGCCATATTGGCCGTTGCAATTAAAAACATCATCGTCTCATAAAGAAGGTGTGGAGCGTAATTGGTTAATCAACACTAAAGAATTTGTTACTAATGCAAAAGGTAAATTAACAGCCTTAAAAACGGTGAATGTAGAGTGGGAAATGGTGCCAGGAGAACGTCCTAAACTGATTGAAGTTGCAGGTACAGAAAAAACATGGAAATGTGATTTAGCATTATTGGCGCTTGGTTTCACAGGTCCAGAATCTACTATCGCAGATAAACTAGGTTTAGAAAGAGATGTGCGTTCTAATTACAAAGCAAGCTACGGAAAGTACCAAACCAATATTCCAAATGTGTTTACAGCTGGTGATATGCGTAGAGGACAATCATTGATTGTTTGGGCAATTTCGGAAGGTAGAGAAGCTGCTCGTCAAGTTGATATCTATTTAATGGGTAAATCAGATTTAGCCACTAAAAACGAAGAAGGTGATTTAGTAGGACTATAATTAAAAACTAAATAAATAAACTTCTACTACTATAAAATCTTAAGGGTAAGTCTATTATTAGGGTAGAATGTAAAAGCATCTGGAAACAGATGCTTTTTTTTATTACATGAAGTTAATATTGGTATGAGATTCTAATTAGGAAACTTAGCTCTAATGTCATTCAAACACAGATTATGAATACTACCTATATGCGAATGTTCTTTTCCTAAATCTGGTTTATAAGTTCCTGCTTGTACTTCACTTCCAATTTTTTGATAAGCCTCTCTAAAGCTCATGCCTTCTACGACTAAATTATTAATACTATCTACGGTGAATAAGTATTGATATTTTTCATCAGTGAGGTCAATATCCTTTACGATGATTTGCTGAATGGAATAATTAAAGATGTCCAAAATATCTTTGACATCTTCAAACGCATTGATGATGTTTTCTTTCAACAATTGAAAATCTCTGTGGTAACCACTTGGTAAATTATTGGTGATTAATAACATTTCAGAATGTAAGGCTTGAATTTTATTACTCTTACCTCGAATCAATTCGAATACATCAGGATTTTTTTTGTGTGGCATGATGCTGCTTCCTGTGGTTAATTCATCTGGAAATGTGATAAACCCAAAATTCTGACTCATATACAAGCAAATATCCATGGCAAAACGTGCCATTGTATTACATAAGCCTCCTAAAGCACTGGCGATAGCACGTTCACTTTTTCCTCTACTTAATTGTGCAGCAACCACATTATATTTTAGTGTAGAAAAGCCTAATTCTTTAGTGGTTATATCTCTATCAATAGGAAAAGAACTGCCGTAACCAGCAGCAGAACCTAATGGATTTTGGTCTGCAATTTTTGAAACTGCATTCAGTACATACACATCATCAATCAACAATTCAGCATAAGCAGAAAACCATAAACCAAAAGAGGAAGGCATGGCTACTTGTAAATGGGTATAGCCTGGTAATAGTTGTGTTTTATGTGTTTCCGCTAAATTTAAAAGCGTATCGAAAAACGTTTTTGTTTTACTGTTTATGATTTCAAGATTCTCTTTGTAGTAGAGTTGAAGGGCTACTAAAACTTGGTCGTTTCTAGAACGTGCGGTGTGGATTTTCTTCCCAACATCGCCTAGTGTTTTGGTGAGTTCATGTTCAATTTTAGAATGGACGTCTTCAAACGATTCTTCAATGATAAACGTGCCATCTTCAATAGATTTTGCTAAAATTTTTAATCCTGATTTCAATTGTTCTAACTCTTCTGAAGATATAATTCCGATGGATTCTAACATCACAGCATGCGCTCGTGAAGCTTCTACATCATATTTTGCAATATGCATATCGATTTCTCTATCGTTGCCGACGGTAAATAATTCTATTTTTTTATCTATTGAATAGCCTTTGTCCCACAATTTCATAATTCTATCTTTTTAATTGTTGTCTCCTCGAGCGCAGTCGAGAGGTTTTTAATGTAAATAGGTCTCGACTGCGCTCGACCAGAGAGTCTTATAATACTTTCTCTAACAATTTAATATACAAATCAACACCTTCTTCAATTTCGGCTAGATAAATAAATTCATCAGCCGTGTGCGAACGTGTGCTATCTCCAGGTCCTAACTTTAACGACGGACAAGTTAAAACCGATTGGTCAGAAAGCGTTGGCGAACCATAAGTTTCTCTACCTAATTCAATGCCTGCTTTTACCAAATCGTGATTAATAGGAATAGAAGACGAATTTAATCGTAAGCTACGTGGTGTAATGCTTGAGCAAGGTGATTTCTGAGTTAAAATATCCGCAATTTCCTGATTTGAGTATTTGTCATTCACGCGTACATCGATGACCAAATCAACTTCTGCAGGAACCGCATTGTGTTGCTTACCAGCATTGATTTGGGTGACCGTCATTTTTACATCACCTAAAACTGGTGATTTACGTTCAAACTTATAATCTTTAAACCAATTTAAAACTGCAATAGTGTTGTAAATTGAATTGTCATTATTGGGGTGTGCTGCATGGCTAGCGGTTCCTTTTACTTTCGCATCAAAAACAACTAAACCTTTTTCGGCAACGGCAAGATTCATTAAAGTTGGTTCGCCAACAATAGCGACATCAACTTTAGGAATGATAGATAACATGCTATTCAAGCCCTTTGGGCCACTGTTTTCTTCTTCTGCAGAAGCCACAATGACTAAATTGTAGTTGAGGTCTTTCTTATTATAAAAATACGTGAAGGTGGCTATTAAAGAGACCAAGCATCCACCAGCATCATTACTTCCTAAACCATATAATTTACCATCTTCAACAATCGCCTTAAAAGGGTCTTTTGTGTAACCGTTGTTGGGTTTTACGGTATCGTGATGTGAGTTTAATAATAAGGTGGGTCTGCTCTCATCAAAATATTTGTTGGTTGTCCAAATGTTATGATTGTTTCTTTTAAATGGTATGTTATGCGATGTAAACCAATTTTCAATAAGTAAAGCTGTGTGGTCTTCCTCTGACGAGAATGACTGTGTTTCTATGAGTTGTTTTAACAAGTCAATGGCTTCTGTAGTAAGGCTTTCTATCATTTTGTGATGGTTGTATGTTTGTTGTTAGTATTGAAAAGCATGTCTGATTTTCCAATACAAACTTTTTGAACGTTTTGATTTATAGCATGAAAACAGTTGTCTAATTTCGGTAACATGCCTTCGAATATAATATGGTTATCTTTTAATGCTTTATAACTTTCTGTGTTGATGTTTTCAATGACAGAATCATCATCTTCTACACTTTCTAGAACACCATTTTTTTCAAAACAATAATATAATTCGCTGTTGAAAATAGACGACAACCCAATGGCTAATTCAGATGCAATAGTGTCTGCATTTGTATTTAGTAATTGTCCGTTTTTATTATGAGTTATAGCACAAAACACAGGTGTGATATTGTTATTTAGTAATGCTTCTAATACTTCTGTATTTACTTTTTTTACATCGCCAACAAAACCATAATCAATGGTTTTAACAGGTCTTTTTTCTGAAACAATAGTATTGCCATCTGCACCAGAAAGTCCAATAGCATTGCATTGATTAGCTTGTAATTGCGCTACTATATTTTTATTGATTTTTCCAGCGTAAACCATAGTGATAATATCTAAAGTTTCAGTATCAGTAATGCGTCTACCTTCAGTCATCTTTACAGGAATATTCATTTCAGTTGCTAACTTGGTGGCTAATTTTCCGCCTCCATGAACCAAAACTTTAGGACCAGAAATAGTTGAAAAATCTTTAATGAAGGTGGCTAGTGCGTCTTCATTATCGATGATGTTTCCTCCTATTTTTACGACTTTTATTGTTTTCATCTCGGGCTCGCGAAGGCGAGTATCTTTTAGTTGAAGACCTGTTAGGTTTTTTAAACCTGAGAGGTCTACTATATTTTTTGTATCCTCGAGCGCAGTCGAGAGGTCTTTAACGTTAATAGGTCTCGACTGCGCTCGACCTGACATAAATTATAAATCTTCCAAAATCTGTTTCAACACAATTTGTGCTGCATAAGTTCTGTTATTCGCTTGCTTAATCACCACGGATTGTTCACTGTCTAAAACGGCATCTTCAACCACAACATTTCGTCTAACAGGTAAACAATGCATGAATTTGGCGTGACCTAATTTGGCTTTTGTCATCATCCAATTTTTATCTTGATTATTAACTTTTCCATAGTCTTTATAGCTACTCCAGTTTTTTACATAGACAAAATCAGCATCTTTTAAGGCGTCTTCTTGGTTGTAATTTATTGATGTGTCTTTAGTGATTACTTCATTTAATTCGTAGCCTTCAGGATGCGTAATGGTTAAATCTACTTCTAAATCTTGCATCATTTCTACAAACGAATTTGCAACTGCTTGCGGTAAAGCTTTTGGATGTGGTGCCCAAGACAACACGACTTTTGGTTTTACTTTTTCTGCAAGTTCGGTAATGGTAATAGCATCAGCCAATGCTTGTAAAGGATGCGCAGTAGCACTTTCCATATTTACAATGGGTACTGTTGCATATTTTTTAAAGTTATTGAGAATGTATTCCGATTCGTCCTTAGCTTTATCTTGTAACGTTGGGAATGCTCTTACAGCAATGATATCTGCATATTGAGAAATAACACGCGCTGCTTCTTTAACGTGTTCAGATTTGTCACTGTTCATAATGGTGCCATCCTCAAATTCTAAATTCCAAGCGTCATTCACGTTTAAAATCATCACTTCCATACCTAGGTTTTTTGCTGCTTTTTCAGTGCTTAATCGTGTTCTTAAACTCGAATTAAAAAAGAGCATGACTAAGGTTTTGTGCTTTCCTAAGTCTTCAAATTCAAAAGAATTCATTTTTAATAAAATGGCATCCTTAATGATTTCAGAAAGGTTAGAAATATCTTTTATTTTGGTGTAGTTTTTCATTCTAAACTAGTTCTTTTTCTAAAGCATCAAAAAATACATCAATGTGTTTTTTCTGAATCGTTAAAGGCGGAAGTATTCTAATTAAATTAGGATTCTTTGCACTCCCTGTAAATATATGATGGTTAAAAATTAATTTTTTTCTTAGTTCTGAAATTGGAAAATCGAATTCTAATCCCAACATTAAACCACGTCCTTTAATCGATTTTAAATGTGGTAATGACTTCGCTTTCTCTTGAAAATATTTTGAAATATTTTTAGCATTTTCCATTAATTGTTCTTCTTCCAAAACTTCTAAAACCGAAAGTGTTGCTGCACAAGCCAAATGATTACCGCCAAATGTGGTACCTAATAACCCAAAAGATGCTTTAATTGAAGGATGGATTAAAATCCCTCCAATTGGAAAACCATTTCCCATGCCTTTGGCGATAGAAATAATATCTGGTGTAATATTGTGTTTTTGAAATGCGAAAAAGTCACCAGTTCTACCAAATCCAGATTGTACTTCGTCTGCAATAAATGCTGTGTTGTATAGTTTGCAAAGTTGTTCTAATCCTTGATAAAATTCCGTTGTACTTTGGTCCAAGCCACCAACACCTTGGATAAATTCTACGATGACTGCGCAAGTTTCGTTTTGTTTTAAAATAGCTTCAGTAGCATCTAAATCACCTAATTCTACAAAATCAACTTTTTGTTGCGCATTAATTGGTGCAACAATTTTAGGATTGTCAGTTGCGGCAACAGCAGCTGACGTTCTACCATGAAATGAATTTTTAAAGGCTAAAACTTTCTTTTTACCATTATGGAATGATGCTAATTTTAAAGCATTTTCATTAGCCTCAGCACCAGAATTACATAAAAATAATTGGTAGTCTTTACAGCCAGATACAGCTTCAAGCTTATCTGCTAATTCAACTTGTAATGGGTTTTGAATTGCGTTACTATAGAAGCCTAATTTTTCAACTTGATTAGAAATTGCTGAAACATATTTTGGATGGGAATGACCAATAGAAATTACTGCATGTCCACCATAAAGGTCTAAGTATTCTACATTTTTATCATCATAAACGTAAATATCTTTTGCGCTTACTGGTGTGATATCAAACAGTGGGTAAACATTAAATAAACTCATATTTGTTCTTCTTTAATGTTATTGATTTTATTAAAAGAAGCGACCATGCCTTGGATTAAAGATGAACTCAATCCTTTGTGTTCCATTTCATTTAAACCTTGAATTGTACAACCTTTAGGTGTGGTTACTCTATCAATTTCTTCTTCCGGATGATTGCCGTTTGTAATTAATAAATTGGCAGCTCCTTCACTGGTGTACATGGCTAATTCTTGTGCTTCTTTAGCGTCAAAACCTAATTGTATTGCAGCTTGTGTTGTTGCTCTAATTAGTCGCATCCAAAAGGCAATGCCACTCGCGCAAACCACCGTTGCTGCTTGCATTTGAGATTCTGGAATGGCTAAGGTATGACCTAATCTATCGAAAATAGCTTCGGCAATTTTAATACGTTTAGCACCTTTTTCATTACTACACATGCAAGTCATAGATTTACCAACCGCAATAGCTGTATTTGGCATAGCTCTGATGATAAATTGGTCAGTCCCAACGATACCTTCGATTTTAGGAATTAGAAAACCTGTAATCGTTGAGATTAAAACGTGTTTTTCTGTTAAATACGGTTTAACATCGTTTAATATGTTTTCGAAATGTCTAGGCTGAATAGCAAATATTAAAATATCAGATTGCTTTACTGCTTCAATGTTGTCGGTTGTTAATATGACGTTTTTATAGCCATCCAAATCTTGAATATCATCCAGATTTCTTTTGGTTAAATAAAGAGTCGTTATGGCGTTGTTAGTGATGAGCCCTTTTGCGATGGACTTTCCTAAGTTTCCTGTTCCTATGATTGCTATTTTCATGTGTTTAATGTTTTAAGACCTGTCTGGTTTCAAAAACCTTACAGGTCTATAGTGTTTATTAAAAATAATTTGCCTTTAATTGTAATCCTTCAGTTTCTTCAAAGCCATACATTAAATTCATGTTTTGAATCGCTTGTCCAGAGGCGCCTTTTAATAGGTTGTCAATAATACTTGTAACCAGTAATTTATCGTTGTGTTTATGTAAATGAAGGATACATTTATTGGTGTTAACGACTTGTTTTAAATGAATGTCTTCATCAGAAATAAAGGTAAATGCAGCATCTTTATAAAACTCCGTATACAATTGTTTTGCGTCTTCTAAACTGCCTTCATATTTCGTGTAAAGTGTTGCAAAAATGCCTCTTGAAAAATCACCACGATTCGGCATAAAAATGATTTCAGAATTAAAATCTGATTGTAGCGCATTTACGGTTTGATTTATTTCTCCTAAATGCTGATGTGTAAATGCTTTGTAGTGTGAAAAATTATTATCTCGCCAAGTGAAATGTGTTGTCGCAGATAATGAAGTTCCGGCACCAGTGGCACCAGTTACAGCATTTATGTGTACATCGTTTTGTAAAATTTCGGCTTTAGCTAAAGGTAATAATGCTAATTGAATTGCCGTAGCAAAACAACCTGGATTAGCAATGTAATCGGCTTTTTTAATCGCTTCTCTATGTAATTCAGGTAAACCATAAACAAAGGTTTTGGTATTGAAAACTTCATCTTTAGTTAATCTGAAATCATTACTTAAATCAATGATTTTAGTGCCTTCAGAAAATGTATTTTGTTCTAAAAATGCTTTTGAATTGCCATGACCTAAACACAAGAAAAGCACATCAACATCTGTATTGATTTCATTTGAAAACACCAAATCAGTTGAGCCTAACAAATCTTGATGTACCTTACTAACTTTGTTTCCTGCGTTAGAAGTGCTGTATATAAAATCGATTTCTACTTTAGAGTGATGAATTAATAATCGTATTAATTCTCCAGCTGTGTAACCAGCGCCTCCAATGATTCCTATATTAAATTTTTTCATTGTGCTAACATTTTGAGACCTACGAGGTTTTGAAAACCTGTGAGGTCTTATTTAGTTGTTTACTTGCTGATAAATCTTGTTTTGATTGCCAAATATTTTAATAAATCCTTTGGCTTCATCTGCTGTCCAACCTTTATTTTCTTCACCATAACTTCCAAACTTCGCACTCATTAAATCGTGTTTAGATTTTATGCCATCTAGCGTGAAGTGGTAAGGTTTTAGCGTTACGGTTACATCACCAGAAACTTTGTCTTGGCTACTTTGTAAAAAGGCTTCCATGTCGCGCATTACTGGGTCTAAATATTGCCCTTCGTGTAAATGCATACCATAGAAATTAGATAAATAATCTTTATGTTGTAGTTGCCACTTCGTTAAGGTGTGCTTTTCGAGTAAATGATGTGCTTTGATGATAATTAATGCCGCAGCAGCTTCAAAACCAACACGTCCTTTTATACCAACAATGGTGTCACCAACATGAATATCTCTGCCAATAGCATAAGCAGATGCTAAGTTGTTCAGCACTTCGATATTGACTTCGGGATTATTTTCTACACCATTTAAAGCTACTAATTCACCTTCAGAAAATGTAAGTACTACTTTCTCTGGGTCTGTATGTTTTAATTGTGATGGGTAAGCGGATTCTGGTAATGGTTTTTCAGACGTTAACGTTTCTTCTCCACCAACACTAGTTCCCCAAAGTCCTTTGTTAACTGAGTATTTGGCTTTGTTCCAAGACATGTCGATTCCGTTTACTACGAGGTAATCAATTTCTTGTTGTCTGGTTAATTTACCGTCTCTAATAGGTGTAATTATTTCAATTTCTGGTGCTAAAGTTTGAAAAATCATATCAAAACGCACTTGGTCATTTCCTGCGCCTGTGCTACCGTGTGCAATATATTTAGCATCTATACTTTTGGCGTATTGAACAATTTCAATGGCCTGAATAATACGCTCTGCACTGACAGATAAAGGGTAGGTGTTGTTCTTTAATACATTTCCGAAGATTAAATACTTAATCACTTTATCGTAATAGGATGCAATTGCATCAATATTCTTGTATGTTGAAACACCCATTTTATAGGCATTGCTTTCAATAGTTTTAATTTCTTCTTGAGTAAATCCGCCAGTATTCACACTTACGGCATGAACATCATATCCTGCTTTACTTAAACTTACTGCGCAGTATGAGGTGTCTAATCCTCCACTATATGCTATAACTAATTTTTTACTCATCTTTTTTGTCTTTTATTAAAAACATATTCTGTTTTATCAATTTTAATCGTGTCCATACTTTTTTGTCATACGGACGTTCTTTGGGTTTTGATGCTTCAGCTTTAGAAGGATCATATAACATACCAGTGCATAAGCACATTTTTTGTTCAGTTCTCGTTAAAACGTCAAAATTTTTGCAGGTTTGACAACCTTTCCAAAAAGATTGATCGTCGGTTAATTCTGAAAACGTAACAGGTTTATAACCCAATTCGCTATTCATTTTCATAACTGCCAAACCTGTTGTAATACTAAAGACCTTAGCATCTGGAAACTTGGTTCTAGAGTGCTCAAAGATTACTTTCTTAATTTGTTTGGCGAGACCTATATTTCTAAAATCTGGATGAACAATTAGGCCGGAATTAGCGACAAATTTTCCATGGCTCCATGCTTCGATATAGCAAAAGCCAGCGAATTTATCACCTTCTAATGCAATGACAGCATTACCATTTTCCATTTTGGTAATGACGTATTCTGGTTTGCGCTTAGCGATACCAGTACCTCTAACCATAGCCGCTTCAGCAATAGTATCGCAGATGATTTCTGCGTATATGCTATGTGATTTATCAGCAATAACAATTTTCATTGTAATTGAGTTTTTATATTAAAAAATGTGATTTGTTTTTTGAAAGTAGAACCGGACACACCTAAGTTCTATTAATAATTGTATACCCTTACGGGCGACGATTATGTGCACAGCGTAAACCACTTCTATTTGAAATTGGAAGTACTAAATCTAAAACTGTAAATATGTGTGGTGAATTATTCAATGTAAAAAAATAAAAGATTAACTAAATGGTTTAATGTAGTTCCATTAGCGACGTCGCCTGTTTAATAACAAGCTTGTGGGTCTTTCGATTCTATTTTTTTGACTTAACATATTGTAAATTTAGAATTAATATTTAATAATGGTCTTAAAATCAGTCCTTTTTTTAAAGTTTTACGAAATTCTTAATTCTATTAATTAAAACTGTAAATCTTTCATTGATAAATGCTTTAAGACCCTTTTCGTTAAAGTATATAATCTGTACTTACAAAATTTGAAGCTCTTGAGTCTAATAAATCTTTTAGAATAGTATTGTTGTAATCATTGTCTTTAGAAGCAACAAAGGTTCTAATTGAAAATGAACGTAACGCATCATGCACACTTAATGTACCAACAGCTGAATCCTTTCGTCCTGTAAATGGATATACATCTGGTCCACGTTGACAAGAACTATTTAAATTTACTCTACAAACTAAGTTGACAAGTGTATCTATTAAAGGTGCTAATGTTTTTACGTCTTTACCAAACAAGCTTACTTGTTGCCCATAGTTAGATTCTGCCATATCATCTAAAGGTTCGTCAATATCACTAAAAGGAACTATTGGTATTACAGGTCCAAATTGTTCTTCTTGAAAAACTCTCATATCTTTAGTTACAGGATAAAGCACCGCAGGAAAAATATAGTTTTCCGTTGTTTCTCCTCCTTTGGCATTAATTACTTTTGCTCCTTTTTCTGTAGCATCATTAATTAAGCCTTGAATATAATTTGGTTTGTCTGGTTCTGGTAAAGGCGTTAATTTTGCACCATCTTCCCAAGGGTTTCCAAATTTTAGCGCATCTACTTTTGCTGAAAAACGTTTATTGAATTCTTCCACAATATCTTCATGAACATATAATACTTTTAATGCTGTACATCGTTGTCCATTAAATGAGGTTGTACCGGCAATACATTCATCTATTGCTAAATCTAAATCGGCATCTTTTAATACAATAGCCGGATTTTTAGCTTCAAGACCTAGTACCAAACGCAGTCTGTTGCTTTTTGGGTGTTGGTTTTGTAAAGCGTTTGCGGATTTACTATTTCCTATTAAGGCTAAAACATCAACTTTTCCAGATTGCATAATTGGTGCAGCAACTGTTCTTCCGCGTCCGTAAATAATATTAACAACACCTTTTGGAAAGCTATCTCTAAATGCTTCTAATAATGGAGAAATTAATAAAACACCATGTTTTGCAGGTTTAAAAACAGCTGTATTTCCCATTATTAAAGCCGGAATTAATAATGCGAAGGTTTCATTTAATGGGTAGTTGTATGGACCTAGACAAAGAACGACGCCTAATGGACCTCTTCTAATATGTGCGTTTACGCCAGAGCTTTTTTCAAATTTAGCGCTATCACGATCCATTTGTTTGTAGTCTTCAATGGTGTCGTAAATGTATTCAACTGTTCTATCAAATTCTTTTTGAGAGTCTGGTAAGTTTTTGCCAATTTCCCACATTAATAATTTTACGACTTCTTCTCGCTTGATTTTCATTTGCTCTACAAACTTTTCCATGCAAGCAATTCTGTCAACCACTTTCATTGTTGGCCATAAGCCTTGTCCTTTATTGTAAGCAGAAACAGCAGAGTCTAGTGCTCTAATAGCTTCTTTTTTTCCTAAAGTAGGAATTGTTCCTAGAAGTGTAGGCTCATAGTCTTCAGTTGACGAAATTGTTGAATATACTTTTGAAGTTTCGCCTCTCCATGGTATTAATGCGCCTTCTACTAAATAGGTATTTTGGTCGACTAATGTTTTGATTTGAAACTGTTCTGGGATATTCATGATTTCTGTTTTAAACTAAGAATTGAAATAAATCGGGTTTGTCATTTAAATAATCTCCAAAGAAATTATGTTGTTTCATTTTAGTAATTAAAGGTTCTAAATCTTCAGGTGATTTTAATTGTAAACCTACAACGGCAACATCGTTTTCACGATTTGCTTTTTTTGTGTATTCAAAATGAGTAATATCATCATTAGGTCCTAATATATCAACTACAAAATCTCTTAAAGCTCCTGTTCGCTGCGGGAATTTAACAATGAAATAGTGTTTTAGATTAGCGTAGAGTAGTGCACGTTCTTTAATTTCGGCAGTACGGGTGATATCATTATTGCTTCCGCTAATAACGCAAACTACATTTTTGCCTCTTATTTCTTCTGCAAATTGCTCTAGAGCGGAAAGGCTTAATGCACCTGCAGGTTCAACAACAATGGCATCTTTATTATATAACTCTAAAATAGTTTGGCAAATTTTACCTTCATCAACCGTAACTACACGATGTAATGTTTCTTTACAAATGGCAAAATTTAAATCACCAACGCGTTTTACGGCTGCTCCATCTACAAAGCTATCTATAGAATCTAATTGAATGTTTTTATTTGCTCTGATAGAGGTTAACATAGCAGCAGCACCTTTTGGCTCTACACTAATAATTTTGGTTTGAGGTGATAATAATTTAAAAACAGAAGACAAACCTGCTGCGAGTCCGCCACCACCAACAGGAACAAAAACATAGTCAATTGGGTGTTCTTGAGCTTGGTCTATAATTTCTAATCCAACAGTTGCTTGGCCTTCAATAACTTTTTCGTCATTAAATGGATGAACAAAAGTTTTATTTAATTCTTCACTTTGTTGCATTGCTGCTTCGTAGGCATCGTCAAAAGTGTCACCAATTAAAATAACATCAACATAATCTTCACCAAACATTTTTACTTGTTCAATCTTTTGGTTAGGTGTTGGTGAAGGCATAAAAATAGTGCCTTTTATTTTTAATAATTTACATGAAATTGCAACACCTTGCGCATGGTTTCCTGCGCTAGCACATACAATTCCATTTTCTATTTGATTTGAGTTTAAAGATGAGATTTTGTTATATGCACCTCTTATCTTATATGAGCGTACCTCTTGTAAATCTTCTCTTTTAAAATAAATATTGGCACCAAAATGTTTAGAATATCTTGCGTTTTTAACTAAAGGTGTTACGGAAGCAATACCTCTTAGTTTTTCGGCAGCGGCTTCAATAGCTTCTATAGTTGGTCTGTATTTAGTTTTGGTTTCTTCCATTTAATAAATCCTAGAAAGGGACTTTTATTTATTTTCAATTATTGTTTTGTAATGTTCAACTACTGGAAATGGATTATAATAATGATGTAAAAGTGTTTTCCATTTAATATAGGCATCAGATGTTCTAAATCCTATGCTGTGGTCTTTAATAGTTTCCCATTCTACAAGTAAAATATATTTGTTGCGTTGTTCAATACATTTTCTTAATGAATGACTTTTATAGCCTTTTATTGAACTTATATATTTTCCTGCTTCTAAAAAATCAGATTCAAATTGCTGTTCTAGATTTTCTTTTATTTTTAAAGTTGCAACTTCTAATATCATATTATTCTAGAAAAATTACCTGCCAGGTTTTTTGGTTTAGACAACACTCAGCCACCAATTAATCTGACAGGATAAGCATTATTTATGCTAAAACAGATTCTTTTGTGTCTTCAGTCTTTATAACTTTCATAGCTGTCATTGCAGCACGTAAACGTTGGCCAACTTCTTCGATAGGGTGATTTCTAATAGCATCATTAACAGCAATCAATTCAATATTATCAACACCTGTAGATTTTGAAAACGGCTTACCAATTATTGATGTATCAACTGTTTTCATAAAATCAGTTAATAATGGTTTACAGGCATGGTCAAATAAATAACAACCATATTCAGCTGTATCAGAAATTACTCTGTTCATTTCAAATAATTTCTTTCTTGCAATAGTGTTAGCAATTAATGGTAATTCATGCAAAGATTCATAATAAGCAGAATCTTCAATAATACCAGCAGCAACCATGGTTTCGAATGCTAATTCTACACCAGATTTTACAAAAGCAACTAATAAAACACCATTGTCAAAATATTCTTGTTCAGAAATATGATCAGGAGTTAAAGTCGTTTTTTCAAAAGCAGTTTCTCCCGTTTCAGCTCTCCATGTTAATAAGTTAATATCGTCATTAGCCCAATCTTCCATCATAGTTTTAGAAAAATGACCAGAAATAATATCGTCCATATGCTTTTCGAATAATGGACGCATAATACCTTTAAGTTCTTCAGATAGTTCGTATGCTTTTATTTTAGCAGGATTAGATAAACGATCCATCATGTTGGTAATTCCACCATGCTTTAAAGCTTCTGTAATGGTTTCCCAACCAAACTGAATTAACTTTGCAGCATAACCAGGCTCAATTCCTTCTTCAACCATTTTGTCGAAAGATAAAATAGCACCAGTCTGTAATAAGCCACAAAGAATGGTTTGCTCTCCCATTAAATCACTTTTAACTTCAGCGATAAAAGATGATTCTAAAACACCAGCTCTATGTCCTCCAGTTGCGGCAGCATAGGCCTTTGCTTGAGCCCAACCTTTACCTTCTGGGTCATTTTCTGGGTGTACAGCAGTTAGTGTTGGTACACCAAAACCACGTTTGTATTCTTCACGTACTTCAGTTCCTGGACACTTTGGTGCTACCATAATAACTGTAATATCTTCGCGTACTTTTGTTCCTTCTTCAACAATATTAAAACCATGAGAATAGCTTAATGTAGCTCCTTTTTTCATTAAAGGCATCACAGCTTTTACCACGTTAGTATGTTGCTTATCTGGTGTTAAGTTTAAAACCAAATCTGCTGTTGGAATTAATTCTTCATAGGTACCAACTGTAAAACCGTTTGACGTTGCATTTTTGTAAGATTCACGTTTTTGGTCAATAGCAACTTGTCTTAGTGTGTAAGAAATATCTAAGCCAGAGTCGCGCATGTTTAAACCTTGATTAAGTCCTTGTGCACCACAACCTACGATTACTATTTTCTTTCCTTTTAAAGCGTTTACACCATCTTCAAATTCTGAAGCATCCATAAAACGACACTTTCCTAATTGCTCTAATTGTTCTCTTAATGGTAATGTGTTAAAATAATTTGACATTGTTTCTAGTTGTTTTTTAAACCTATTTTGGTTTATAAATTTTTATTAATCTTGAAATGCTTGAAGCATTGTTGAAATTTTCATTTCGTCTTTAGTTATTGAAATGCGTCCTGAACGTGTAAACTGCATAATACCAAAGACACTTAATTCTCTGTGTAGTAATTCGATTTCTTCTTTACGTCCTGATTTTTCAATCACAAAAAAATCTCGATTTACGGTTACAATTCTTGCATTGCTTTCTTTTATTATATTTTGAATTTCACGTTCATCAAATAATAAACCTGATTTCATTTTAAAGATGCAAGATTCTTGATAAATAATTTCTTCTTCAGTATGATAGTATGCTTTAATAACTTCGACTTGTTTTTCTATTTGACCAATGATTTTTTTGATATTATCTTCAGTCATATTTACGACGATAGTAAATCTAGAAACACCTTCAATTTCTGAAGGTGAAGTGTTTAAGCTCTCTACATTTATATGCCTTCGTTGAAAGATTGCTGAAATTCTATTCAACAATCCGATATTGTTTTCAGTATAAATTGATACTGTAAATAGTTGTTTTTCTGTGCTCATATTACTCTAATCTTACTTCTGAAACTGATGCTCCTGTAGGTATCATTGGAAAAACCTTTCCTTCTTTCTCAACACAAACTTCTAAAAAATAAGGGCCATCTGTGTTTATCATTTTTTCTACTGCGTCTTTTAGGTCTTCTCGTTTTGTTACTTTATTAGCTTCAATAGAATAGCCCTTTGCAATAGCAACAAAGTCTGGGTTTGTCATTTCGGTAGACGCATAACGTCTATCAAAAAATAGTTCTTGCCACTGTCTAACCATTCCTAAAAACTCATTGTTTAAAACCACAATTTTTACTGGTACTTTTTGTTGAAAAATGGTACCCAATTCTTGAATAGTCATTTGGTAACCACCATCTCCAGAAATTGAAATAACTTCACGTTCTGGTGCAGCCATTTTTGCTCCAATAGCAGCAGGTAGACCAAAGCCCATTGTGCCTAAACCTCCAGATGTAATATTACTTCTGGTTTTATTAAAATTAGCATAACGACATGCAATCATTTGATGTTGACCAACATCTGTAACTATAGCAGCATCGCCTTTAGTTTGTATATTAATTTCTTTTAAAACCTCAGCCATTGTTAATCCTTCTTTTGTAGGATGCAAATCGTCTTTTATTACTTTTTCATACTCAATAGCATATAAATCTTTAAATTTCTGATGCCATTCAGGATATGTTTTTTCTTCTAAAAGCGGCAACAAGGCTGCTAAACTTTCTTTTGCGTCTCCTAAAACTGCAACTTCAGTTTTTACGTTTTTATCTATTTCTGCAGGATCTATTTCAAAATGAATCACCTTCGCTTGCTTAGCATAGGTTGCCAAATTACCAGTAACACGATCGTCAAAACGCATACCTATTGCAATTAAAACATCACATTCGTTGGTTAGTACATTTGGCGCATAATTTCCGTGCATACCAACCATGCCAATATTTAAAGGGTGCGATGTTGGAATTGCTCCTGCGCCTAAAATAGTCCAAGCAGAAGGTATTCCTGCTTTTTCTACTACTGCTTTAAATTGTGCTTCAGCTTCACCTAGGGAAACACCTTGTCCCCATACTATCATAGGTTTTTTAGCAGCATTAATAAGTTTTGCGGCGGCTTCAACAGACGTATTATCTAATTTTGGAATCGGATTGTAACTCCTTACGCCTTTACATTTTTCGTATTTAAAATCGAACTCTTCAAACTGAGCATCTTTAGTAATATCTATTAAAACTGGTCCTGGACGACCACTTCTTGCAATATAAAAAGCTTTTGCCATCACTTCAGGAATTTCTGAAGCCTTAGTTATTTGATGATTCCATTTGGTAACTGGAGTTGAAATTCCAACAATATCTGTTTCCTGAAACGCATCACTACCTAATAAATGAGAAGCCACTTGGCCTGTAATACAGACCATTGGAGTTGAGTCTATTTGTGCATCTGCAATACCTGTAATTAGGTTTGTAGCTCCCGGTCCCGAAGTTGCAATAGTAACACCAACTTTACCAGATATACGAGCATAACCTTGAGCAGAATGTGTTGCACCTTGTTCATGACGTGTTAATACATGATGAATTCTATCTTGGTATTTGTATAATTCATCATAGACAGGCATTATTGCTCCTCCTGGATAACCATAAAGGATTTCAACACCTTCAGCTAATAAGCACTTAATAACTGCTTCACTACCAGAAATACGTTCAGTAGTTTCAGTACTTTTAGAGTTGTTGTTTATAGTTTGAGTTTCTTTCATTTACTCTTTATTTTAGAATTCATCAGTAACACATCCTTTAGATGCTGACGAAACTGTTTTTGCATATTTATATAAAACACCACGCTCAAACTTTAAGTCTGGTGCTGTCCATTTTTGACGTCTTTTTTGCAGTTCTACTTCTGAAACTTCTAATGATATTGAATTGGTTTCAGCGTCAATAGTAATTATGTCTCCATCCTTAACGACTGCGATTGTGCCACCTTCCTGTGCTTCTGGTGTTATGTGTCCCACTACGAAACCATGAGTTCCGCCAGAGAATCTACCATCAGTAATTAAAGCAACATCTTTTCCTAAACCTGCTCCCATAATTGCAGCTGTTGGTTTAAGCATTTCTGGCATTCCTGGTCCACCTTTTGGACCTTCATACCTAATGACGACGACATCACCTTTTTCCACTTTTCCATCTCTAATTCCATCGTTTGCTGCATATTCACCTTCAAAAACTTTAGCTTTACCTCTAAAGCATAAGCCTTCTTTTCCTGTAATTTTAGCCACACTACCTTCTGTTGCTAAATTTCCATATAGCATTCTTAAGTGTCCTGAAATTTTTATAGGTTTCTCAATAGGTTTGATAACATCTTGACCTTCTTTTAAGTCTGGTACATCTAATAAATTTTCAGCAATTGTTTTTCCTGTTACGGTTAAACAATCTCCGTGAATCATGCCTTTCTTCAAAAGATATTTTAATACTGCAGGAATTCCACCAACCGCATGAACATCTTCCATTAAATATTTTCCACTAGGCTTTAAATCCGCCAAAAATGGTGTGTTATCGCTAATATCTTGAAAATCTTTTAGTGTAAAATCTATTTGAGCAGCTCTTGCAATTGCTAAAAAGTGCAGTACAGCATTTGTTGAACCACCTAAAATGGTAACTAATCTTACCGCATTTTCTAATGACTTTCTTGTAATTATATCGGAAGGCTTAATATCCTTTTCTAATAATAAACGTAAAGCTTCACCAGCTTTTACGGATTCTTCTTTTTTAGCATCACTTAATGCAGGGTTGGATGAGTTGAATGGTAATGTCATTCCCAAAGCTTCAATAGCAGAAGCCATAGTGTTTGCAGTATACATTCCACCACAAGCACCTGCTCCAGGACATGCTTTTTCGACGATATTTTGGTATTCTGTTTCATCCATTGTACCAGCAACTTTGCTTCCCCAAGCTTCAAAAGCAGAAACAACATCCAATTTTTTACCATTATGACAACCAGAATCTATTGTGCCTCCATAAACTAATATTGAAGGGCGATTTAAACGAATCATAGCCATTAAAGCACCTGGCATATTTTTGTCACAGCCTACAACTGTAATTAAGCCATCATAACTCATAGCTTGCACAACAGTTTCCATAGAATCTGCAATAATATCACGAGAAGGTAATGAGTAGCGCATTCCTGGTGTTCCCATAGAAATACCATCACTTACACCAATAGTATTAAAGATTAAGCCAATGACATCTTCGTTTTTTGTGCCTTGTTTTACGAGTTTAGCCAAGTCATTTAGGTGCATATTACATGGATTACCTTCGTAACCTGTACTTGCTATACCAACGATTGGTTTAAAAAAATCTTCTTTTGTTAATCCAATAGCATGTAGCATTGCTTGTGCTGCTGGTTGCGTTGGATCCTGTGTAACTGTTTTGCTGTATTTGTTTAATTGACTCATAGTTTTATTTTGGCAAAATTGATTTGCTGAAACTAAATTACTTTTTATGCTATGTTTATAGATTGTTATTCTATTTCTAAATCTAAATTCAATAGCCTTGACATTTATTTAATTATCTGATATTGAGTATTTTAAATTAGTAATTATATGATGTCCAAGTATATTAATTATTTGCATAAAAAAAGCCTTTCAGTTAAAGGAAGGCTTAAATTAAATTTATGTTTTAATTCATCATAGCATTCCTTGGCTTCGTGAAATAATCACGAAGCGAATTTTAGAAATGATATTAATGACTTTTATATTCATATTGTTAATTCAAATATTAGATAATATTTTTTAGAATCTTAAATTTATAATAAAAAAAAACAAAAAAGCATTCGGTTTTAAATATTAGTGTTTAATAATATTAATATTATCACAGAATATTTAAAATTCCTTATATTTTTAGTTTTCATTGCTCATTCTTTCAAAAAGAACAAGATTTTGAATTATTCTCCTTAAAATTAAAATAGTATGTATTATCAGAACATAAAAAAGCAATTATCTTATTTTTCTATCATCTTTTTTGTTCTTTTATTTTTTTATAGTTGTAAAAACGAAAGCGGAAATAAAGCCTCTGAGTCCGAAATAATTTCGAAAATAGAAGTCCCTGATGGTATGATTTGGGTTGAAGGAAAAACTTTTTTACAAGGCGCTAAAGAGTCTGATAAATATGCCATGCCGAGAGAAAAACCTGCTCATATGGTAACGGTTGATGGCTTTTTTATAGATATTACTGAAGTTACAAACGTTCAGTTTAAGACGTTCGTAGAAGCTACAAATTATATAACTATTGCAGAAAGAGAGATTGATTGGGAAGAGATGAAAAAAGAACTTCCTACCAATACACTAAAGCCTCATGATTCTATTTTACAACCTGGAAGTTTAATTTTTAATAAAAGTGTAAATGCTTTTGTAAATATGGACAACTATGGGCAATGGTGGACCTGGAAAACCGGAGCTAACTGGAGACATCCTGAAGGTCCAGAATCTGGTATTGAAGGTAAAGATGATTACCCAGTAGTTCATGTGGCTTATCAAGATGCTTTAGCATATTGCAAATGGGCAAACCGACGTTTGCCAACAGAAGCTGAATGGGAGTCTGCAGCTCAAGGAAAAAATTCAAACACTATTTTTACTTGGGGAAATGATGCTTCAAAATTAGATTTTAATGCAAATACATGGCAAGGTGTTTTTCCAATTAATAATGATTCTAAAGACGGTTTTGAATTTATTGCTCCAGTAAAATCTTATCCTCCAAACAGTATTGGTTTATTCGATATGGCTGGAAATGTATGGGAAATTACTAATGATTTTTTTAATGTAAATTATTATAGCGAATTAGGTATGTCTAAACCTATTATAAATCCAGAAGGAGCAGAGGAACATTATAATCCAAATAATCCTTATCAAATAGAATATGTAATGAAAGGAGGCTCTTTTTTATGTAATGCTTCATATTGTGCCAGTTTTAGGATTTCTGCTAAAATGGGAGTTTCAATAGATTCTGGGTCAGACCATATGGGCTTTAGGACGGTTGCAACACCAGCAATGTTATCTGGTTAAGGATAAAAAGATTCATAAATAGTTTCTTTTGAAGGGTGTTATTTAGAAATAGAATTCAGCAAGAAGGATAAAGTAACAAGGTTTTAACTGAGTTATATTTTGATGTTTTTGAACTAAAGGTGTTAGTAAAAGTAATTAATATGATGATTTAATTAAATCTATTTACATAGGTTAGAATCTGCTTAAGGCTTGATTTTAATAGCTTTTCGGGATGAAATAAGAAGTGTTTAATCTTGTAAACCAAAAAACCCGATTCAGATGAATCGGGTTTTTGATGGTGGTGCCTCCAGGAATCGAACCAGGGACACAAGGATTTTCAGTCCTTTGCTCTACCAACTGAGCTAAGGCACCAATTGCTTAATTAAGCGGGTGCAAATATAAATGCATTTTTTATATAAGCAAAAAGAATTTGATAAAATTTGATTTTATAAATTTGTAACTTAGAAAATAGATATGAATCTTATTGTAGATGTGGGAAATACGTATGTTAAATTTGCCGTTTTTGAAAACGGAATTTTAATATATAAGTTAAGTTTTAAGCTAAATGAGTTTAAAAAGCGATATAAAAAGCTAAAAAAGGACTATCCGGAAATAAAAAAAGCCATTATTTCGTCTGTTGGTCATTTGTCAAAGGAGGATGTTATATTAATTGAATCCGATTTACCAATCATAGAGCTTAGTTCTGAAACAAAATTGCCTTTTGATAATTTATATGCAACGCCAAAAACTTTAGGTGTAGATCGTATAGCTCTCGTAAGTGCTTCGGTTGATCAATTTTCTGATAAAAATGTATTGATAATAGATGCAGGTACATGTATTACCTATGATTTTATTACAAAAAGAAATCAATATATAGGAGGTGCAATATCACCTGGTATTAGATTGCGCTACAAAACTTTAAATAATTTAACAGCTAATCTTCCGTTATTAGAGACACAAATGCCAAAGAATTTAATTGGTGACTCAACAGAATCTTCAATTCATTCAGGTGTTGTTAATGGTGTTATTAAGGAATTAGATGGAATAATTGATCAATATTTAGTAAATTATTCAGATTTAACAATTATTTTAACAGGTGGTGATACTAAATTTTTGTTTAACCAATTAAAAAATACCATCTTTGCCAATTCAGATTTTCTTTTAGAAGGTTTGAATTTTATTCTAGAATATAATTCAAAATAATGATAAAACGATTCATTGTAATTTGCATTACAATTATTAGTTCTGCTGCGTTTGCGCAACAAGGAACAGGTTCTCCATATTCATTTTATGGTATTGGAAGTCTTAAATTTAAAGGAACTGTAGAAAACCGAAGTATGGGAGGAATGAGTGTTTACTTAGATAGTATTCACTTAAATTTAAGCAATCCGGCTTCTTATGCTGGTAAAAACTTGGAGTCTTCAAATTTTAGAGGTGAAAGTAGACCAGTGAAGTTTTCTGTCGCAGGTACAACGTCTAGTAGTACTTTGAGAAGCGATTCTGAAAAAGCGAATACTAATAGTACAATTTTCGATTATTTAGCGCTATCTGTGCCAGTTGGTAAATTTGGATTTGGCTTTGGTTTAATGCCATATACTTCCGTTGGTTACCGATTAGATGATGTTAATGATGACGATGTTTTAGTTAATCGTTTTAATGGAGAAGGTGGTATAAACAGAGTTTTTGCAGGTTTAGGCTATCAGGTCAATGATAAATTAAGCATTGGTGTTGATTTTAATTACAATTTTGGTAATATTCAAAATACGGCAATAGAAGTAGCATATACATCAGAAGGCGATGTTGTGCAGTATCAAACAAGACAGTTTAATAGATCTGATTTAAGAGGTCTAAATTTAAATTTTGGTGTAGCTTATAAAACAAAAATTACAGATAAATTAGAATTATCGGCAACGGCAACATACACACCAGAGAGTAAATTAAATTCTGAGAATATTAGAAGATTTTCTACAGTGACTTTAGATACCGATTATGAGGTTATAGGTCTATCTAATACTATTGAATCTGATCTTGAAGATACGAAACTTACTTTACCTTCTAAGTTTACAATAGGTTTAGGTATTGGTCAACCAAAATCTTGGTTTGTTGGTACAGAGTATACCTTCCAAAGCACAAGTGATTTTTCTAATCCAGTTTTTCCAAACGTTGCAACTACTTTCGAGAATTCATCTGAAATTTCTCTTGGAGGATTCTATATTCCTAACTATAATGCTTTTTCTGGGTATTTTAAAAGAGTGGTATATAGAGCAGGTATTAAATATGAAAACACAGGTTTAGTAATAAAAGATGAACCAATTAATGAGTTTGGCATATCTTTTGGACTAGGATTACCAGTTGGACCTCGTAATTTGTTTTCTAATGCTAATTTTGGCTTTGAATTTGGAAGAAGAGGAACAAGAGAACAAAATTTAATCTTAGAGAATTTTGTAAACTTCAATGTAAGTTTATCTTTAAACTCTAGATGGTTTGAACAAAAAAAATATTACTAATAAAATTAACTAAAGATGAAGACGAGAATTACAATACTATTTTTTGCCCTATTAATGAGTGTTAACTTGGGTTTTGCTCAAGAAGATAACCAAGAGGAGTGCATGAATAACCTTTCACTTTTTGATGGTTACGTGAAAAGTAAAAAGTATGATGAAGCATATGGGCCATGGAAAATCGTTAGAGAAAAATGTCCAAAGTTTAATAGAGCAATCTATGTACATGGAGAAAAAATCTTAAAACATAAAATCGAAAACTCAACAGGAGCTGATCAATTAGCACATATTAAAGATTTAATGTTATTATACGATGAGAGTAGAGAGCATTTTGAGTCTAAATATGATTTCGCTGAAATAACTGTAGATAAAGCTAATATTGCGAATAAGTACAAAAAAGCGCTTGGTATGACAGATGAGCAAGTTTATCAAATGTTTGACGATGCTTATACAAAAGATGCTAAAAACTTTACAGATGCAAAAGGATTATATTCTTACTTTTCTTTAGCTGTTGATTTATATGATGCAGGGAAATTATCAGCGCAACAAATGTTTGATAAGTATGATGATGTTAACGAAATAATTGAAAATATTATTGATAGTAATACTTTAAAGCTTAACAAATATGCTGAAAAAGAAGAGGCAGGAGAAACCTTAACAAAAAAAGAAGCACAACGTAAGGCTAGTTACGAATCTTATATCGATGCTTTTGAGACTAAGATATTACCTAGTATGGATCAAAAGCTTGGTAAGAGAGCAACTTGCGAGGTTCTAGTTCCATTATACGAAAAGGATTTTGATGAAAATAAAGAGAATGGTGTATGGTTACAACGTGCAATGAACAGAATGTATGCTAAAGGTTGTAAAGAAGATCCATTATTCTTAAAATTAGTTCAACAAAAAAATACAATTGAGCCAAGTGCAGATACTGCATATTACCTTTACTTATTAACTGGTGAGCAAAAGTATTTAGATCAAACTATAGCTTTATCAACGGACCCTTTAAAAAAGGCAAAATTGTATAAAGGTTTAGCTAACGAACTTAAATCTAAAGGCAGCTATGGTAAAGCTAGACAGTATTACAATGAGGCTTTAAAATTGAATCCTTCAGATGGTTCACCACATTTACAAATTGCAGCAATGTATGCAAAGAGTGCTAATAACTGTGGAGATACAAACTTTAATAAAAGAGCAGTATTTTGGTTAGCTGCTAATGAAGCTGAAAAAGCAGGTAGAGTAGATGGTAGATTAAGGTCTACAGCTGCAAAAACTGCTGCTAGTTATAGAGGTAGTGCACCTTCTAAATCAGATATCTTTTCTTGTAGCTGTTCTGGTACAGTTATTAAGATTGGATGTTGGATAGGACGTTCCGTAACTGTCCCAAGTATTTAATGACAGCATATTATTTACATATCATAAGAAACCTAGTCACAGCAATTGTTGTGACTTTGTTTTTTTCGTGTACCAACGATTTTAACGAGGTTCAAAAAGTAGGTGTGTTGCAAAACAAGCCTATAAGTGAGGCTGTAAATATTGATTTAAAATATACTGAGATTGCAGACGATACCGTAAGGGTTTTAGCAAATCTAATAAGCCCGAATATGCTAGATTACTCAAATAGAAATTTTCCATTTTCGGAATTCCCAAGTGGTATTGAGTTAAGGACTTATGATGAAGACTACAACAAAACGACTATAACTGCAGACTACGCAATAGTCTATAATGATACAGATATTATAGATTTACAAGGCAATGTAAAGATTGCTACTCAGCAAAAGGATACTTTGTTTACGGATCAATTATACTACAATCAAAAGTTAGAGTGGCTTTTTACTAATGAGAAATGGTTATTTAAACGTGCTATTGGACCTTTATATGGAATAGGTTTTGACGCTGATAAAAATTTCAAAAACTTTCAAATGTTAGAAATGGGTGGTGAATTTGAACTCGATAATTAGTTACCTTTGCACAATAAATATTTTACTTAACATATGAAAATACAGAAGATTTTTCATTACGCTTATATTGTTTTTGCAGTATTGTTTCTATATGATGCTATTACAAAGTGGTCAGATAATAGAAATGGTGCATACATGTCTTTAGTTTTTGTTGCATTAGCTGCGTTTATGTTTTTCTTTAGAAAGCGTTTTAGCAAAAAGTTTGAAGACCGTAACAATAAATAATTTATGACTGCTGAAATAGTCATAATTATAAGCACCCTTATACTTTCAGCCTTTTTTTCTGGTATGGAAATCGCTTATGTGTCTGCTAATAAAATTCATATAGAATTAGAAAAGAAGCAAGGTGATTTTTTAGGCAAAATATTAGGTAAACTTACAGCAAGACCTTCCAAATACATTGCTACGATGCTTATAGGTAATAATATTGCCTTGGTTATTTATGGGTTTAAAATGGGAGACGTTTTGGTGCGTTGGTTTCAATCTATGTTGCCTTCAGATAGTACAACCTTAACGTATTTGATTACTGATTTACAACTACTGACCCAAACTGTAATTTCTACTTTAGTTATTTTAATTACAGCAGAATTTTTACCAAAAGTATTTTTTCAGATTTATGCTAACTCTCTTTTAAAGATTTTAGCGTTTCCAACGTATGTATTTTATGTCTTGTTTTCTTGGATATCAGATTTTGTAATTTGGATATCAGATGCTGTTTTAAAATATATTTTTAAGGCAGAAGGGGAGGATGTGGTGTTGGCAATGACAAAAGTTGAGCTAGGTAATTACATTAGTGAACAAATGGAATCTGTTGAAGATTACGAAGAAGTGGATAGTGAAATTCAAATTTTTCAGAATGCATTGGAGTTTTCAGATGTGAAAGCACGCGAAGTAATGGTGCCTCGTACGGAAATTACTGCTGTTGATATTTCAGAATCTATAGAAAACCTTAGGCAGCTGTTTATTGAATCTGGTAGAACAAAAATTATTGTTTATAAAGACACTATAGATGATATTCTAGGTTATGTACATTCATTTGAATTGTTTAAAAAACCAAAATCAATAAAATCTATAATTATTCCGGTTGGATTTGTGCCAGAAACTATTTTTATCAAGGATGTTTTAAATATCTTAACAAAAAAGCGCAAAAGTATAGCAGTTGTTATTGATGAGTATGGTGGAACATCTGGTATTATGACGGTTGAAGATATTATTGAAGAATTATTTGGTGAGATAGAAGATGAACATGATACTATTGAAATGATTGAAGAGCAGCTCGATGATAAAACATACAAGTTCTCGGCAAGATTAGAAGTAGATTACGTCAATGAAACCTATAAATTAAACCTTCCGGAAAGCGAAAATTATGAAACTTTAGGTGGATTAATTGTGAATGCTACTCAAGAAATCCCTAGAGAAAAGGACGATGTTGTAATAGATAATTTTAAGTTTACTATTACGGAAGCTTCTTCAACAAAAATAGATGAAGTGCTGCTTAAAATCCTCGAAGTAGATTAATACAAAGCCTTCACTTATAAAAACTGCGTTACTCCTTTTATTATTTACAAGAATATACTATTTTCGCAGACTTATTTACACCAAAATACACAATACATAAAAGACTATGGCAGTTTTAAATAAAATTAGACAACGTTCACTGATATTAATTTTTGTAATAGCGATGGCATTATTTGCTTTTGTTATTGGAGATTTATTTAAGAACTCTTCCGTGTTTTCAGGAGGTTCACAAGACGTCGTTGCTACGATTAATGGACAAGACATCAATCGTACTGAGTTTCAACAAAAAGTAAAAAGCTACCAAGATGCTTCTGGTGGAAGACAAACGTCTACACAATCTATGAATACAATTTACAACCAAGAGCTTCGTAAAATTGTATTACAATCTGAATTTGATAAATTAGGATTGTCTGTTGAAAAAGATGAAATGAGAGATTTATTGAAAACTAGTTTTTCTTCATATCCAGAATTTCAGGATGAAAATGGAAATTTTGATGTGAATCGTTTAAATGCATTTATTTCAAACTTAAGAGACCTTAAAGGAGAAACGGCACCTTTAGGGAACTTTTTAGTTAATTATGATAGTTGGACAAACAATGAGCAATCAATTGCTGCAAACTCTGTACAACAGACTTATTATAATATGATTAAAGCTGGTATTAGTACAACAATAGCTGAAGCAGAAGCCGATTATTTTGGTGACGCTAGAACAGTTGATGTTCGTTACGTACAAGTTCCTTATACGTCTATCGCAGATAGTTTAGTAAATGTAACTAAAAGTGATATTCAAGCTTATATTAATAATCATAAAGACGCATACGAAGCTGAAGCTAGTAGAGAAGTTGTTTATGTAGAGTTTAAGGAAGTTGCTTCTAAAGCAGATGAGGATAAGATTAAAGCTGACTTGTTAAAATTAAAAGCTGATAGACCAGAGTACAACGAAAGCAGTAAAAATACTGAAACAATTTTAGGATTTGATTCTGCTACAGATGTAGAAGAATTTGTGAATACTAATTCAGATATTAAATATAACGACGCATTTTTAAGAGCAGCAGAATTACCAGCAGTAGCAAAAGATACTTTATTAAAATTAAATGTTGGTGACTATTACGGTCCTTATAAGGATGGTGAATACTATAAGTTATCTAAAGTAATTGCAACTAAGCAATTGCCAGATTCTGTAAAAGTTCGTCATATCTTAATTCCTAACATTGGTGGTCAAAGAGCAGATGCGTCTGTAACTAAAACACCAGAAGAAGCGAAGAAAACTGCAGATAGTATTTTAGCTAAAATTAAAAGCGGAACTAAGTTTTTAGATTTATTAGAGTTGTCTTCTGATAAAGTAAGTAACGAAAAGGATGGTGAAATAGAATTTGATTACAGAGCAGGTATGGCTCCAGAATTTAAAGCTTATGCTTTTGATAATAATGTTGGTGATGTAGATGTTGTACAAACATCATTTGGTTACCACGTTATTGAAGTATTAGACCAAAAGAGTTTTAATAAAACTGTAAAAATTGCAACTATAGCAGATAAGATTGAACCTTCAGACGCTACATTACAAGATGTATTTAATAAAATGTCTAAGTTCGAAATTTCAGCGAAAGGTGGTGATTTTAATGCATTAGCAAAAGAACGTGATTTAACAGTAAAGCCAATTTCTTTTAAAGCTTTAGATGAAAACATTCCAGGCTTAGGAAGTCAGAGAGAAGTAGTACGTTGGGCTTTTGATGACGATACAGAAACAGGTGATTTTAAAAACTTTGCTATTTCTAATTTCGGATTTATTGTTGCTAAAGTAGTTGAGAAAAAAGAAAAAGGATTAATGAGCACAGAAGATGCTTCTATCACAGCTTTACCAATTATTAAAAATGAAAAGAAAGCTAAGTTAATCCGTGAGAAAATTAAGAGTACTACTGTAGCAGATATTGCAAAAAATCAAGGTCAGAGTCCTAGAACTGCGGCAGCTATTACATTAAAAAACACAACGCTTTCTGGAGCAGGTGTTGAGCCTAAAGTTGTAGGTGCAGCATTTGGTTTAGCAGAAGGTGCTACATCTAAGCCAATTGATGGAGAAAAAGGTGTTTACGTTGTAGAAGTGACTAAAATTACTGAAGCAACTAAATTAGATAACTATTCTGCGATTATGAATAGATTAAATAATGAACGTAGAGCGGCAGCGCAAACGGCAGTATTTAAAGCATTAGAGAAATCAGCAGAGATTGAAGATAATAGAGTAAAAACGGTTTACTAAACGGGTTGTTTTAAAACAATATAAAATGGCTTTACAGAAATGTGAAGCCATTTTTTATGCAGTTTAATAATATTAAGTTTCTTGGAGTCTTGTTGCAGTATAAAACTATAAAGTCATAGCTTCATAAGGAATCACAGTATTGAGTCCTTTAGCCTTAAAATAAGCCGTTGGGTCGTTACTTGAGGTTGCTAGAATGAAATCGCCTCCCCAAGCACCTAAGCTTTTTACAGTACCTTTATAATCAGAAAACAAACGTGTTTTAATTGGTTCTTGCTGAATAAGGTTGGCAATAATAGTTTCGTGAGTTGCAATTAAGCTTTCAAATTCAAAGAGCGACTTACATGTGCTCATGGCTTCTGTAATGTCGTCAATGTTTTTTATAATCTCACTGTTAATCTTATTTAACTTTTTATAAACCGAAATTCCATCACGACTATTTTGTTTCTGATTAAGATAAACAAAGTAAAGGTGTTGTTTAAAGTCAGGATTAAAATCCATAGGCTCAACAAATGGTTTTTTATTACCTAGAAGTTGAAATGTAATAGGTTTATCATTTTGAGCACAAGCAATGTCATAACCACTACCGCCAAAGGTTTGTTCTAATAACTGAAATGCATCGACATTTGCCCAATTCGCGATATTATTAATTAGTGTAGAAGAAGTTCCTAAGCCCCAAAGTCTATTAAAATCTTGATGCGTTGTAATATCGAACCCTATATCTTTTGATAAAAACCCTGGATTCAAAATTTTGGTAGATTTTAGTATTTCAATAAGTCGCTTAGAAATGTCATTTTTTAATGCTGATGTCATACTGAGCGCAGTCGAAGTGCTTTCAATAGAAAATACATCTTCAAACCAAACCTCTCCAAGTTCATTATAACTTTTCCAATTTATAAGATTAGAACCGTTACCAGAAACCGTTAAACTCTGCCCATATTTAGTTGGTATAGCCAAAGCTTTTGCGCCATCTAAAACAGCGTATTCGGCAGTTAGTAATAGTTTGCCGTTGCTTCTATATGTTTTAGTTTTAGTGTTCAAAGGTAAATAATCAATTACTTTCTTAGGTTTTCAATAGCGTCAACAACTGAGCTATGGGATACTACATTGGTTTTAAAATGTTTTATGAGTTCTGATTTTTCAATATCAGTAGCTTCAAACTGATTTAATATATTCATTAAGTGCATTTTCATATGTCCTTCCTGGATTCCTGTAGTTGTCAAAGATTTAACAGCTCCAAAATTTTGAGCTAATCCTGCAACAGCTACAATCTTCATTAAATCTTTTGCTGTTGGTTTTTGTAGCATTTGCAAAGCAAACTTAACCAAGGGATGAATGCTCGTTAAGCCGCCAACGGTTCCTAACGCTAATGGAATTTCAATCCAGAATTTAAAATTGCCATTCTCAATAGAACAATGTGTTAAGCTTGTATATTTTCCGTCTTTAGCAGCATAGGCGTGTACACCTGCTTCAACGGCTCTAAAATCATTGCCTGTTGCTAATACAACTGCATCAATACCATTCATAATACCTTTGTTGTGTGTTACCGCTCTATAAGGTTCAATTTTAGCGATATCAATGGCTTGTTTAAATTTTTGTGCAAACTCTTCAGGATTAGGAATATCTTTACTTTTTAAATCTTCAATTTTGCAAGATACTTCAGCACGCACCAAACAGTTTGGAACGAAGTTAGAAAGGATACTCATTACAATCGAGAGATGTTTTTCTTCGTCATTAAAATCTTCAAATTGAAGCGCTTCAGATTTAAAGGTCGTTGCAAATTGTTCTAAACAAGTATTGATGAAATTTGCTCCCATCGCATCCATGGTTTCAAACGTAGCATGGAGTTGATAATAATTAGGTAAATCTTCAGACTTGTTTCGTAATTTAATGTTTAATATTCCACCACCTCTGCGTTCCATGCTTTTAGTCATGGAAGCTGTATCACTGATTAATTTTGGTTTTACATGTTTAAAAAACGCTTTAAGTTTATTAAAATCGCCTTTGTAAGTAAAATGAACTTGGCCAATTTTTTCAGTAGATATTACTTTGGCTTTAAAACCACCACGTTCTAGCCAAAACTTAGAAGCTTTACTTGCAGCAGCGACAACAGAACTTTCTTCTATAGCCATAGGAATGGCATAAAAAGTATCATTGATTAAAAAATTGGGAGCTACACCAAGAGGTAAATAGTAATTAGTTATGGTGTTTTCAATAAACTCATCGTGGAGTTTTTGAAGTTTTTCGTCAGAATTCCAATAACTTTCCACAAGTGTTCTTGCGTTATCTTTTTCTGTAAAATAAGAGTCTAAAAGCCACTCAATCTTTTCAGATTTAGTAAGCTTTGAAAAGCCAGAAATAGTGTTTGGCATATTAGTTTTAATTTTAGTAAAAACAAAGATACTAGGATTGGCACAAAATGTGTGCATAATCGATTGTAAATGCCGATTTACTGTTAATAATAGTGATTTTTTGCATAATTTTTAGTAAACTTGGCATTGCTTTATTGAAATAAAAAATTTATGAATTTGAGACACTTTGCTGCCATTTTTGGCTTTTTAATAACTTCATTAGTTTTTTCACAAGAAAAACAAATCACACTTCAAGAAATTTGGAGTGGTCAATTTAGAACGGAAGGTATGCAAGCTTTGCATTCTATGGCAAACGGAAATCAGTATTCGGTTTTAAATTTTAATAGACAGAATAGAACTTCAACAATAGATATTTACGATTATAAAACTTTAGAAAAAGTAAAAACCTTAATCTCATCGGCTGATATAGCAGAGATTCAAGGTTTTTTTGATTATTCTTTTAATGAAGATGAATCTAAAATTATCTTAACAACAGAATCACAACCTGTTTTTAGACATTCTACGTTGGGTGAATACTATATTTATGATATCGCCACAAAAAAAGTAGCTAAAGTATCTGATGATTTAGTGCAAGAACCAACCTTGTCTCCTGATGGAACTAAAGTAGCGTATGGATTTGAGAATAATTTATATGTTAAGGATTTAAAGTCTGGTAAGGTTTCTCAAATGACAACAGATGGCGAAAAGAATAAAATTATAAACGGAATTACGGATTGGGTTTATGAAGAAGAATTTGCTTTTGTTAGAGCTTTTGATTGGAATGCTGATAGTAATCAAATTGCTTTTATAAGGTTTGATGAAACTAATGTGCCTGAGTTTTCTATGGATGTTTATGGTTCTGACTTATACCAGACGCAACACGTGTTTAAATACCCCAAAGCAGGTGAGGCAAATTCTAAGGTGTCTTTACATTTATATGATTTTGGTTCTAACAAGGTGTCAGATTTAAAAGTTAGTAAGTCTTATAAGGATTTTTATATTCCGAGATTAGAATGGACAAATAAGGCTAATGTTTTAAGTGTTCAGTTTATGAATCGTCACCAAAATGAATTAGACCTTTGGATGATTGATACTAAAGTAATGACTTCAAAAAATGTATTAGAAGAAAAGGATAAAGCCTATATTGATGTTACTTCTAATTTAACGTTTTTAGAAGATAATAGTTTTATTTGGACGAGTGAATTAGATGGTTTTAACCATATCTATCACTATGCTAAAGATGGTAAATTAATTAACCAAGTAACAAAAGGAAATTGGGAAGTCACCAATTATTATGGGTTTAACGAGAAGGCAAATACCATTTATTTTCAATCTACCGAAAATGGTTCTATAAACAGAGATGTATATTCTATTAAATTAAATGGAAAAAGTAAAAAGCGTTTAACTCAAAAAGACGGAACAAATAACGCATCGTTTAGTGCAGATTTTACATACTTCATAAATACGTTTTCTAATGCATCAACACCTTATGAATATACTTTAGTGAATTCTAAAAATGGTGAAATTGTAAAAAACATAAAGGACAATAAAAAATTAGCTAAGCAATTAGGCAACTACATTATGTCTAAAAAAGAGTTCGAGACAATTTCTGTTAATGGAAATGATTTAAATATGTGGACACTTAAACCAGCAAATTTTGATGCTAATAAAAGGTATCCATTGTTTATGTACCAATATTCTGGACCAGGTTCTCAACAAGTAGCGAACCGTTGGAATAGTGCAAATGATTATTGGTATCAATTACTGGCACAACAAGGCTATATTGTTGTTTGTGTCGATGGGAGAGGAACAGGGTTTAAAGGTGCTGATTTTAAAAAGGTAACGCAAAACGAATTAGGGAAGTACGAAGTAGAAGACCAAATTGAAGCAGCAAAGCAACTTGGTAAACTCGATTATATTGACGCAGAAAGAATAGGAATTTGGGGTTGGAGTTATGGAGGCTTTATGAGTAGTAATGCACTTTTTAAAGGTAATGATGTCTTTAAAATGGCAATTGCTGTTGCTCCTGTTACAAGTTGGAGATTCTACGATACTATTTACACAGAACGTTATATGACAACACCACAAGAAAATCCAAGTGGTTATGATGAGAATTCACCAATCAACCATGTTGATAAGCTTAAAGGTGATTTTTTATTGATTCATGGTTCTGGTGATGATAATGTGCATGTACAAAATACCATGCGTATGGTTGAAGCTCTAATTCAAGCCGACAAACAATTTGAATGGATGATATATCCGGATAAGAACCATGGAATTTATGGAGGAAATACGAGACTTCATTTATATAAAAAAATGACCAATTTTATCAATAAAACTTTAGGTGATAAAATAGAAATGTCTAAGGAGTAAAATCTTAAGCTATTACAAGAAATTCTAACTAACATTAACTAACAAAATTATGTCAACGGCAATTAAACAAGCGCATCAAAAGGAACTTTTTGGGCATCCAGTAGGTTTATATGTATTATTTTTTACTGAAATGTGGGAACGTTTTTCCTACTACGGAATGCGAGCATTGTTGACCCTTTATTTAGTTGAAAAAACGACTGCTGATAATCCAGGTTTAGGTTGGTTAGATTCAAAGTCTATTATGCTTTATGGGTGGTACACTATGTTGGTTTATGTAATGTCTATTCCTGGTGGAATGATTGCAGATAAATACTTAGGGCAAAAAAAAGCGGTTCTTTATGGAGCTCTAACACTAGTGGCAGGACATGGAATTTTAGCATTCGATGAAATGTGGGCTTTTTATACTGGTTTAGCACTTATTATCTTGGGTGTTGGTTTATTGAAACCAAATATCTCTACAATGGTAGGAGGTTTATATAAGCCTGGAGATATAAGAAGAGATAAAGGTTTTAGTATTTTCTATATCGGAATTAACTTAGGGTCACTTCTAGCAACTTTTATTGTAGGTTATGTTGGTGAGGAAATAGGTTGGCATTATGGTTTTGGTCTTGCCGGAATTGCGATGCTTTTAGGTTTAGTTGTTTACATGTATGGCCAGAAATACTTAGTTACTGTTGGTAATAAGCCAACAGCAGAAGATAAGAACAATGATGTATCTATAGGGAAATTATTAAGAGATTTATTAAAGTCTCCTGTTAATCTTGGTATTGTCGCATTAATCATGGCTTACGCTGTTTATGCAGGTTTTACTTATAATGGTGTAGATAGTTGGGGCTATACAGCCTTGTATATTTTTATTGCAGTTGTAGCAGGTATAATGATGATGATCTATAAAAATTTAGAAACTCAAATCGCTAAGGATAGATATTTAGTTCTTTTATTGTCTTTCTTAATCGTAATTGTGTTTTGGGGAGCATTTGAACAAGCAGGTGGATTAATGAGTATTTATACTAAAACCAATACAGATAGAATGTTATTTGGTTGGGAAATTCCAGCAACATGGTTTCAAGGTTTAAATGCAGGATTTATAATCATATTCGCAACGTTGGTAGCAGGTTATTGGGCTAAACGTAAGTTAAAAGGTAAAGAAGCGTCTTCTTTATTTAAAATGGCAGTTGGTACTATGATAATGGGACTTGGTTTTGTATTTATGATATTTGCTGCGGCAGAATTTAATTCTAAAGGAAGCTCTGCAATGTACTGGTTGGTATTAGCTTATTTATTTCATACCATCGGAGAATTATGTTCGTCTCCTGTAGCATTATCTTTTATTACCAAATTAGCACCTGTAAAATATGCTTCATTAATGATGGGTGTTTATTTTGCAGCAACAGGTTTAGGTAATAAAGTTGCTGGTGTAATTGGAGAGTCTGCATCTGAATTTGGTGAATATGCTATCTTCTCAGGTATCACTATATTCACTGTTCTATTTGGTATATTGGTAATATTATTACTTAAACCTTTAAAACGACTAACACATGGTGCAGAAGATAATGAAGTTGAAATGCATGATGATGAAGCTGAGGGTTTTGAACTAGCAGAATAAAAGGAATTGAAATAACTAACTCTAAAAATAATTACTCCTAACTAATCAATTTTTATATGAATACTGATATTGAAAATCTATTTAAAGACAAAGTCATTGGGCATCCAGCAGGACTGTTCGTGATATTTTTTACTGAAATGTGGGAACGTTTTTCATTCTATGGAATGAAAATATTATTAGTTCTATTTTTAACAGCTCCTTTTTTAAGTGATAATCCAGGTTGGGAATGGTCTCGTGAAAATGCATTGGCATTAATTGGTACGTATTCTTCATTGTTATATTTAACTCCAATTGTTGGTGGTTGGTTGGCAGATAAAATAACTGGCTATAAGTGGGCCGTTATTATAGGTTGTTTCATTATGATGCTTGGTCATGCTTTTATGGTGTTTGAAACTACCTGGTCTTTATATTTAGGGTTGGCTTTATTAGTTATAGGTACAGGTTTCTTTAAGCCAAATATGACTTCTATGATTTCTGAAATGTATAAAGGGAAAGAGTCTAAGAAAGATGGAGCATACACTATATATTATATGGGAGTAAATGCAGGAGCATTTTTTGGAATGATGCTTTGTGGTTATTTAGCTGAAAATATAGGATGGAGTTATGGTTTTGGATTGGCTGGTATTTTTATGCTAGGTGGTTTGATTCAGTTTTGGTTAGCTAAAGATTTATTTGGCATGATAGGAGAAATACCTTCAAAAACACATGAAGTAGAACTGCCTCAAAACATTAATGAAGAAAATCCTAAAGAGCATAATGAAAACGAGATTGCAATAAAGCTAAATCCTTTTACGTATTTAGATAAAGTATTAATTGTATTATCGTCTATTGGAGGTGTACTTTATTTATTTAATGATCCAATGTCTAAAATTGGAAATATTAATTTACTAGATTTCAAAGTAGGAAGCTTGGATGGTTCTAATTTTATTGTTTTATTGGCTCTAGCATTGTTTTTATATTTAATCATTACGAGGATATCAAGATATAATCCTATTGTGAGAGATAAAATAATTGCAGTTTCTATATTTGGAATATTTACAGTGTTTTTCTTTGCTGCCTTTGAACAGTCTTTAGGTTCTATGACATTATTCGCAAGGGATTATACTGACAGGGTTTTAGTAGGGTCTTCTGCAATGATATTTAAAGTAATAGATTCTATTTTAACAGTTGTGCCATTAGTTTTAATTTCGTGGGTATTATATTTATTGTTCAAAAAAACATATTCAAAAATCCCTTACTCTAATATTGTATTAGGATTAACGTTTGTGTTTTTATGGTACGTAGTATTTTATAAAATCAATAATGAATTTAATAAAGAAACAACAGAAGTTGGAGCGTCTTGGTTTGGAATCTTAAATTCATTTTTTATAATAACTCTTGCTCCTTTATTTTCTAAATGGTGGGAAAGTAAGTATAATCCAAGCGTAGCAATGAAGTATGGGATTGGTTTAGTGTTATTAGGTTTAGGATTCGGTGTTTTAGTATTTGGAACTATGGGAATTGAATCTGGAGCAAAAACGGCATCAGTTAGTATGGTGTTTTTAATCCTTGCCTATTTATTACACACTATGGGTGAATTATGTATTTCTCCTGTTGGATTATCTTATTTAAGTAAATTAGTTCCGGGTAGAATGATCGGGTTTATGTTTGGTATTTGGTACTTGGCTATTGCTATTGGTAATAAAGCAGCAGGTTCAATGGGTGGAATGATTGATAAAATAACCGCGGAATATTCGTTAAGTACATTCTTCTTAATCTTTACAGTGATTCCAGCTGGATTTGGTATAGTATCAATGTTACTTAATCCATTACTTAAAAAGTTAATGCACGGAGTTAAATAACGTAAACCGTTAAAAATATCTAAAATGCTCCTTTTTAGGAGCATTTTTTGTAAGTTCGGCTCATTATTTGCAACAAATCTAGTATGACGAAAAAAATAACTTTAGGACTAATCGCAATTTTTGCTTTTTCAATATCAGCAATAGCACAAGACATTAATTGGGTAACTATGGAAGAAGCATTAGAGCTTCAGAAGAAGGAACCTAAAAAGATTTTTATGGATGTATATACCAATTGGTGTGGTCCTTGTAAAATGTTAGATAAGAATACATTTCATAACAAAGATGTAGCTGCATATGTTAATGAACACTTTTATGCTGTGAAATTTAATGCTGAAGGGAATGAAGAAATAACGTATAAAGATAATACGTATACTAATCCAAACTATGACGCATCTAAAGCTAATAGTAGAAATGGTGCTCATGAGTTTTCAAGATATTTACAAATTAAAGCGTATCCAACAATGGTATTTTTTGATGAAGAAGGAAACGTAATTGCACCTATTCAAGGCTATCTAAAACCACAGCAGTTAGAATTGTACTTAAAAATTTTTGAAACTGATAAGTATAAGGAAATGACAACGCAAGAACAATTTAGCGAATATGTAAAGTCGTTTGAAGCTGAGTTCGAAGAATAAAACACAGAATTATTTAATAATAAAGGCTCCCTTTTCGCTCGTTTGATGGAAAGGGATTTTTTTATGCTTACAAGTGGCCTTCCAGCGGTTTAAATACGATTTGTAATTACTTGCGTCCGCAATGATTTGTTGCGGTTTTAAACTGTCTATAAGCCTGTTTAGATTTAATTTGGGTGAGTTTCGTAATAAGATGTAATGAGGTTGAAACGTAATATTCTTATAAACGGCTAAACTATCTATAACTAGAATAACCTTATCGTTGTATTGATAAACGGATTGTAAACTATCACTAATTAAAACATCTATGGATTTACCAACCTTATAATTTTTTATAGCATGATTTGATTCGAGTTGAATGGAATCTAAATTGTGAAACATCGTTAATTCTTCATTCTCTTTTATTCCAATCATAGAATAACGACTCTTGTTGAAAACAATGAATTCTTTATTCTGAGTTTGATGATTATTATAAAAGTAAACCCCTTGAAGTGTTAATATTGCAATTAGACTTACTACTGTCCATTTAAAATTTCGATTTTTATAAACTTGTACTATAGCAATAATTATAAAATAAGCAATAATAGCTTGGGTTAATGTAAACGGAATATCTCTAAATAAAAAGTCTTTAAATTGTGCTACCCAAGCAATAAAATTATTCAAATTTTCAATGATATAGCTATAAATGGAAACAATAGGTTGTGGCAGAAAACCAATTAAAGCAAATACTATAATAACTAATCCAAGACCTAGAATTAAACCTAAAAAAGGAATCACAACAATATTAGAAATAAAAAACAAGCCAGGGAATTGATGGAAATAGAACAAGCTTATAGGCACAACACCTGCTTGTGCAGCTAAGGTTACGGTAAAAATCTGCCATAATTTATCTGGAATTATATATTTAGGTTTCCATAATCGATAAATAATGGGCTGTACACTTACAATTCCTATAACGGCTAAATAGCTCATTTGAAACCCTACAGAAAACAAAAAAGTAGGTTTAAATAATAAAATCACAAAAGCAGAAAGCGTTAAAGTGTTGTAAATATTAGTAGGTCGCTTTAGGTGCATTGCGATACTAATAATACTAAACATAGTAACAGCTCTTGTTACAGAAGGAGATAAACCTGCGATTATTGCAAAACTCCAGAGTATAGTAACTAAAATTATAGGTCTTAAAAAATGACCATATTTTAAATAGAGTAGTGGTCTGAATATAAAATTAAGAATCCATAGAATGATGCCAATATGTAAACCAGAAATTGCTAAAATGTGAATTGTACCTGAATTCACATAATTATTATAGATAGTTTTATCAATGGTTTGGCGTTGTCCAAGTAAAAGGGCATTAATAATACTCAGCTCATCCCCTTTAAAACCGGCTTCTATAAGTTTTAAGTTAATCTTAGTCCTTAGTTGATCAGCATAACCAGAAAGGGTAGACTTGGAGTTTGAAAGCTGTAAAATATTTCTAGGAGTTAAATACAACTGATGATAGACCTGTTTCAATTCTAAATATTGACTATAATCAAATTGAAATGGATTTAAAGGTTTTTGAATATCTTTTAGTTCTGATAATACAAGGAAAACGTCATCAATATTATAAGGTTTTGAAAGACTGTCTTGTTTTATGTTAATCAATAGATGCCCTAAAGCCTTTTGGTCGTTAATTGATTTAACCGAAACAATGTATTTGTCATTATAAGAATCACGTTTTAAGCGTTCTTCAATTTGAAAAACAATGGTATTATAGTTTTTAGAAGTATCTAAGTTTGTATAATGGTTAGGTCGTTGTGTTTCATCTTGAAGTTGGTAAGAGATAATTCCAACACCAACCATAGATAAAAAGGCCAGAATTCCAAAAAGTGGTGAACGATATATTTTAGATTTTAAGAGAAATGAATAAATACCAACAATGGAAACGAGAACTAAAGTAGAATATAAAACTATATAGAAATTTAGCTTTAAGTAGTGAGCTAAAATAATTCCGACAACCAAGCAAAAGGTCAGTTTTATGAATGTAAAATTTAGTAACTTCATGATAATGAGTTACTAATATAAATAAAAAGTATTTATAAAACGCGTCTGGCTTGCACAAAAGAGAAATACCAGTACTTTTCTGCTAGCGACGATATCATAACACCCCTACTGCTAGAGGCATGTATAAACTCTACATTTCCAGTTCTAACGCTTGTAACAATACCAACGTGATTTACTTTACGACTATTCTTTTTTGTGGCAAAAAACACCAAATCACCAACATTAACTTCTTTTACATCTATCCAATCGCCTGTGCTTTTTAATCCAGATGTGGTTCTTGGTAAGCTAACATTATGTTTGCTGTAACTTACATAGATTAAGCCAGAACAATCCATACCTTTTTTTGTGGTTCCTCCATATTTGTAACGTGTGCCATCAAAGGTCTTTGCGTATTTTACAATAGATTCAGCTTCTTTAGTTGCTTTTTCTGTTGTCTTTACTTTAACTGTGTGTGTTTGCTTTGTTTTACTTGAAGCCGTTTTTTTAGATTTACAGCTAGTTGCAATTAAAAGTAATAATATAATTGGTAATAGTTTCTTCATTTAAAGTATTTTAGTCTTCCTTCTTTTTTACAGCATTATAAATCAACTTAGCTGTATTTTCACTAGCCCCTCGTCCTCCAAGTTTCTTTTCTAATTCATAATAATCTAAGAAAAGTTGTTCGCGTTTGTCGGTATCTAAAATAGCAGTTAATTCTTTTTTAAGTCGTTTTTTATTTAAATCACCTTGAATCAGTTCAGTTACTACTTCGCGGTCCATAATTAAATTCACTAACGAAATATATTTCAATGTAATAATGCGTTTAGCAATTTGATAAGAAATAGAACTCGCTTTATAACACACTACTTGCGGAACTTTAAATAATGCTGTTTCTAAAGTTGCGGTACCTGAAGTGACTAAGGCAGCTGATGAAATACTGAGTAAATCATAAGTTTTATTAGATATAAACTTAATGTTGGCTTTCTTTATAAAGGTTTTGTAAAAATCAAAATCCTGACTAGGAGCACCTGCAATAACAAACTGATAATCTTTAAAACCATCTACCAAACTCAGCATAACACCAAGCATTTTTGTAATTTCTTGTTTGCGACTTCCAGGTAATAAAGCAATAATAGGTTGGTCGCTAAGATTATGCTCTTTTCTAAAGCTTTGTTCATCAACTTGAGGTCTATCTGCAATTGCATCAATTAAAGGATGACCAACAAAATTAACATCATAATCATATTTTTTGTAAAACTCCTTTTCAAAAGGAAGGATGCAATACATAACATCTATATCTTGTTTTATCTTTTCAACTCTACTCGCTCTAGAGGCCCAAACTTGAGGGGAAATGTAATAATGAGTTTTATAATTTAGTGCTTTTGCCCATTTTGCGATTCTAAGATTAAAACCAGAATTGTCAATAAAAATAATGACATCTGGTTTAAACTTTTCAATATCAGCTTTACAAAATTTCATGTGTCCTAAAACTTTTCTAAGATTTAGAATCACTTCTGCAAAACCCATAAATTGACGCTCTTTATAATGCATTACCATTTCGCCACCAACACTTTGCATAAGGTCGCCTCCCCAAAATCTAATGTCAGCTTGTTCATCTTGTTTAAACAATGCTTTCATAAGGTTAGAACCATGTAAATCGCCTGAAGCTTCTCCCGAAATGATATAATATTTCATGTGGTTTTAAGTCTTTTTTACGGATTTAGTTTCCAAGTATTCAGTTTCTGAATGGTGTGATGAGCCGTTAAATCAAAATGTACTGGTACAACTGAAACATAACCATGTTCTAAAGCCCATTCATCTGTGTCTTCTCCTTGGTCCATATTTACAAATTTCCCTGTTAACCAGTAGTAATCGCGTCCCATTGGGTTGGTGCGTTTGTCAAATTCTTCTTTCCAATTGGCTTTAGCTTGTCGGCAGATTTTAATTCCTTTTATGGCTTTTTTTTCTAGATTCGGTAGATTAACATTTAAAACAACGCCATCTGGTAAGCCATGCTCTAAAACTTGTCTTGTTATCGTTTCAATAAAAGATTTACAATGCTCAAAATTTGCATTCCAATTATAATCTAAAAGTGAAAACCCAATAGCTGGTATGCCTTCAATGCCAGCTTCTAGGGCTGCGCTCATTGTTCCAGAATAAATTACATTTATAGAAGAATTTGAACCATGATTTATTCCAGAAACACAAATATCTGGTCGTCTTTCTAAAATTTCATTTACAGCTAGTTTTACGCAGTCTGCAGGTGTGCCAGAACAACTATATTCAGGTTGTTTACCATCAATTGTTACTTTTTCCATATGTAAGGTGGAATTGATGGTAATGGCATGTCCCATGGCGCTTTGCGGACTATCCGGAGCAACCACAACAACATCGCCTATGGTATTCATAACAGAAATTAAGGTTCTAATTCCTGGAGCTGTGATGCCATCATCGTTAGTAACTAAAATTAAAGGACGTGTAGACATTTAGTACAAAGGTTTAATGAGTTGTAAAAATACTAAAAAAGCTATCGTTTAATAGTATTTATTAGGTTTAACAAAAAATTAGTGCCTCTATTTTTTATGGCACGGTTTTTTCTTCTATTTTAGTGAAAAATTGAAAGCCTACTTAATAAGAGTATAAATAAAAAGAAAAGTGAGTTAAGCCATAGAGGAGCATTCAATTGAAGAATTAAGGTGAATGACAAACACACTTTTACCAAATTAAAAACAAAAAGAATGAGAGGGAATTATAAATTTTTACTACTTGCATTGTTAATAGCCTTTGCATCATGTAGTTTTACGAGTAAGAAGTTTGAAGATCCAGATAAGGATAAATTATTAATACAACTGATAACGTATCTTTTAGATCAAGGACATTTTGACCCAAAGGATATTAATGATGATTTTTCATCAAACGTTTTTGAATCTTATTTAGATAATCTAGATCCATTTAAACGTTATTTCTATGCTTCAGATATAAAAGAATTTGAATCTTACAGAGATAAAATTGATGATGAAATTAAAGCATATGACTTGTCATTCTTTAATCTTACGCATGATCGGTTATTAAAACGTATTGCAGAATCAAAAGAGGTTTACACTAAAATTTTGTCTAAACCGTTTGATTTTTCGGTAAATGAAGATTACTCTGCAGATTATGAAGAACTTACTTTTGTAAATAGTAAGAAAGAGATGAATGAGCGATGGAGATTACAATTAAAGTTCTCCACTATTGCTAATTACGATGATGCAATTTCTCAACAATATGTTGATTTAGACGGTGAAGAATCAAAGTCTAAAACTAAAAAATCAACTAAAAAATTAGAATCTGATGCTAGAGAAGCTACAAAAAAATCTCTAGATGAGCTGTATGATTACATTGAAGATAGAAGACGTGAAGATTGGTTTTCTGTTTATATCAATGCTATTGTAGAAGAGTTTGATCCACATACATTTTATTTTGCACCAGAGGATAAAGAGCGTTTTGATAGAGATATCTCAGGTAAATTTGAAGGTATTGGAGCAAGACTGCAGAAGAAAGTCGATGGCATTATGGTTAACGAAATTATTAGTGGTGGGCCAGCTTGGAGAGCTAATGAATTAGAAGTTGGTGATCAAATATTAAAAGTGAAGCAAGAAGATGAAAAGGAAGCTTTAAATGTGGTAGGTATGCGTTTAGATGATGCTATTAAGTTTATAAAAGGTCCTAAAGGAACAGTTGTAACTTTAACCTTAAAGAAAGTGGATGGTACCGTTCAAGATATTTCTATTAAAAGAGATATTGTAGAGTTAGAAGAAACTTACGCTAAATCGTCGATAGTTGAAAAGGACGGAAAAAAATTCGGACTTATAAATTTACCTAAGTTTTATATCAATTTTGAAGATTATAACAAACGAAATGCAGCTTCAGATATTAAACAAGAAATTTTAAGATTAAAAGAAGAAGGTGTAGAAGGACTTGTAATGGATTTACGAAATAATGGAGGTGGTTCTTTACAAACAGTGGTTGATATTGCAGGTTTGTTTATTGAAGAGGGACCTGTTGTGCAAGTAAGAGAAACCGGAAGCGCTAAAGAAGTTTTAAGAGATAAAGATAAATCTATTGTTTGGGATGGTCCTTTAGTGATTTTAGTTAATGAATTATCTGCTTCAGCTTCAGAAATCTTAGCAGCAGCAATGCAAGATTATAAACGTGGAATTATTATTGGAAGTAAGCAAACTTATGGTAAAGGAACGGTACAAACTGTTTTCGATTTAAACCGTATGGTAAGAAATAATACCAATGGTGATATGGGAGCTCTTAAATTTACTACTCAAAAATTCTATAGGATTAATGGTGGTTCTACACAGTTAGAAGGTGTTAAGAGTGATGTGGTTGTTCCGGACCGTTATAGCTATATTGATATAGGAGAGAAGGATCAAGACAACCCATTACCTTGGGATAAAATTGATGCAGCTGATTATAAAGAATGGGAGAATTATTTCGATTACGATGCTACAATTAATAAGAGTAAAGCACGTATGGCAACAAATGAGCAATTAAAGCTAATTGATGCAAATGCGCAATGGGTTAAGAAAATTAGAGATCGTGAAATTTATTCTTTAAATTATGAAGAATATAAAAAGGAAATGCAGATTAATGAGGAAGAAGCTAAACGTTTTTCTAAGCTTTCTGAGTACCAAACAAACTTAACGTTCAATTCTTTGCCATATGAATTAAAGTTGATGGATAAGGACACTATATTAAAAGAGAAGCGTAACCGTTGGCATGTTAGTTTAGCAAAAGATGTCTACGTAGAAGAGGCTATAAATGTACTCCATGATTTAAAAGTGTCGTACGGAATAAAAAGTACTATGATTAATTCTGTAGAGGATTAATTATAATGAGTCATAAGAATAATTCACTTACAAGATTAGCGCTTCAAAAGTTCAAAAAGAACTTTTGGGGCGTTTTTAGTTTGTGTATAATTATTTGTATTGGCATTATTTCAGTATTTGCATATGTGTTTGCGCCAGATGCTTCAAAAAACGCAAATCAGATGCATTTGTCTATTCATTCGAAATCACCCGGTTTCGATGTGCAAATGCTAACTATTCCTTCTGGTATTGAATCAAATCAAAATTTCTTCTCAAAATTATTCTTCGGAAAAAATAATACAGATACCGAAATCCCTATCCAGTCTTATGAAGTAAATAATAACATTTTATCTTATACTGAATATGCTTCTGATGGCTTAAAAGGCTTCGAAAAACAAATTGATTTATCCCGTTTTCCAAATTCAAATTATAAAAAATACATAGAGAGTAGAAGTTTTGCGTTTGGTACAGATAAATACGGAAGGGATTATTTAAGTCGTGTTTTAATTGGCTCTAGAATTTCTTTTTTTATAGGTTTTGTAGCTGTTTTTATTTCATTAATCGTTGGACTTTTATTTGGGAGTCTGGCTGGTTATTATGGTGGAAAAGTAGATGCGTTTATTATGTGGATAATTAATATTACTTGGTCAATCCCAACGTTGTTATTAGTTATAGCGATTACGTTAGCTTTAGGTAAAGGTTTTTGGCAGGTTTTTATTGCTGTAGGATTAACCATGTGGGTTGAGGTAGCAAGAGTTGTGAGAGGGCAAATTATTAGTGCCAAGGAAATGCAATACGTTACTGCAGCAAGAGCTTTGGGTTATAATGATTACAGAATTATAACCAAGCACATATTACCTAATATATTTGGACCATTAATTGTGATTTCAGCAGCTAATTTTGCAGCTGCTATTTTAATAGAGAGTGGCTTAAGTTTTTTAGGTATTGGCGCACAACCACCAATGGCAAGTTGGGGAGCAATGATAAAAGACCATTATAATTATATAATTTTAGGTAAACCCTATTTAGCTTTAATACCAGGACTATGTATTATGCTTTTAGTAATGGCTTTTATGTTAGTTGGTAATGCGTTAAGAGATGCATTAGATGTTAAAACTTAATTAGATTTTAGTTGTTGTATCTCATCATTAGTACTTCCAATAAAGCTTAACACCTCTTCTTGTCCAATACTCTTAGAAGATGATGTCACAAAATAAGGTGGCAGCTCTTCCCAAGTTTTAAGAAGTACGTCACAATAATCTTTAACGTGGTTTTCAATTGCTTTTGGCTTTAGCTTATCTGCTTTAGTGAAAATAATAGCAAACGGAATTCCACTTTCACCTAAATACTGCATAAATTCTAAATCTATCGGTTGAGGTTTGTGTCTAATATCAACTAAAACAAAAGCAGAAACCAATTGTTGTCTTTGCTCAAAATAATTAGTAATAAATTTCTGAAATTTCTTTTTAGAAGATTTTGAAACTCGTGCATAGCCATAACCAGGTAAATCGACTAAGTACCAGTTTTTATTAATAATAAAATGGTTTATTAATTGGGTTTTTCCTGGTCGTCCAGAAGTTTTTGCTAAACTTTTACGGTCGGTAAGCATGTTTATCAAAGAAGATTTTCCAACATTACTTCTTCCTATAAAGGCATATTCTGGTAGGTTGTCCTTTGGACACTTTTCGACTTCAGAATTACTAACAATAAATTCAGCTGATTTTATTTTCATATCACTTCCTGCAAAAGCAGAAATTTTTAAATCTCATCTGTAGCTTTTTCTGTGCTTCTCAAGGCATTAAATGCGTTTTAAAAGGTCAGTAAAAAATTAGATAAGAATATTTTTGTTTTTAACTATGTATCTTTTGCTTAAAACTTTCGTTTAGCTAGCCAACCATTTAGAATTGTATTAAACTCTTCAGGATGTTCCATCATTGCAGCATGGCCACATTTGTCAATCCAAAACAATTCAGAATCTGGTAATAATTCATCAAACTCTAGAGCAACCTCAGGAGGTGTTACACTATCATTTTTACCCCAAATGATACAAACTGGCGTATCCATTTTAGGTAAATCTTTTGCCATATTGTGTCTAATGGCACTTTTAGCAATTGCTAAAGTTTTTATCAATTTGTTACGGTCATTTACTGTTTCATAAACTTCGTCAACAATTTCTTTTGTAGCTACAGCAGGATCATAAAAAACATCTTGTGCTTTCTTCTTTATAACTTCATAGTCACTTCGTTTGGTGTAACCTCCACCCATTGCACTTTCATAAAGTCCTGAACTGCCTGTTATAATAAGTGCTTTTACTTTTTGAGGATTAAGTTTAGTATAGTACAAGCCAATGTGTCCTCCAAGAGAATTTCCTAATAAAATAACCTCATCTAAGCCTTTAAACTCAATAAAATCTTTTAAGTATTTGGCAAAGCTTTTTACGTTAGTCTTTATTAACGACATACTGTAAATAGGTAGTTCTGGAATGATAACTTTATAGCCTTTTGAGCTAAAATGTTTAGTGACAGCATCAAAATTGCTGAGTCCACCCATCAAACCATGTAACACAATAATTGGTGTGCCTTCTCCTACTTCAATATATCTATAATCCTTTTCTTTTTTTAAAAGGTGTGTCATTTACAAATTAGTGCTTATGTGTAAAAACAAATATAACTAAATCCTTTAGAATATTAATAATATAGGCAAAATATCGAGGTTTTTTATTAGTAGTATTTGTGTTTGATTGATGTTAATAATTCCCACTTCTCAATTCTTAGCTTGAAAGTCGAATTCATTGATGTTTGTAAAAATTGAGACCATTATAATCAAAAACTTATCAACATTGTGGTAGAATGTGGTAAAATGTGGTGATTTTTTCAATATCTTTGATTCTTAATCGTTAAAGTGGTAAACGAAACCTTTTGAATTCATTTATAGGAACATACGAATGTAAAGCTGATGCCAAAGGAAGGCTAATGATACCTGCTGTGCTTAAAAAGCAGTTGTCATCGGCTTTGCAAGATGGTTTTGTTTTGAAGCGTGCTGTTTTTCAGCCGTGTTTGGAATTGTATCCAATGTCCGAATGGAACAAAATGATGGAGAAGATTAATAAGCTCAACCGCTTTAAGAAAAAGAATAATGATTTTATAAGACGCTTTACGGCTGGAGTTAAAATTGTTGAGGTAGATAGCGCGGGCCGTTTATTAATTCCAAAAGATTTAATTGGTTTTTCAGGAATTAGTAAACAAGTGGTTTTGGCTTCTGCTGTGAATATTCTTGAGATTTGGGATAAAGATAAATACGAACAAGCTATTGATGATGCGGCTTCAGATTTTGCTGATTTAGCCGAAGAGGTAATGGGACAAGACGATGAAGAACATGGATTATCATAATGCAGTTTTACTAAAAGAAACGGTTGATGGTTTAGCAATTAAACCAGATGGTGTTTATGTAGATGTCACTTTTGGTGGTGGTGGACATAGTCGTGAAATCTTATCGCGATTAGGGCCAAACGGAAAGCTATATGCGTTTGATCAAGATAAAGATGCACTCGTTAATACTATCGATGACGAAAGATTTGTACTTATCAACGAGAACTTTAGATACGTAAAACGATTCTTGAGGTTTTATGGCATAAAAGAAGTTGATGGTGTTTTGGCAGATTTTGGTGTTTCATCACATCAATTTGATGTTGCAGAGCGTGGATTTTCTACAAGATTCGAAGCGGATTTAGATATGCGAATGAATCAAGACAGTAAGCTGTCTGCTTTTGAGGTTATTAATAATTATGACGAAGAGCAAATTAGAGCTGTTCTTTTTCAATATGGCGAATTACGAAATGCACCAGCAATGGCAAAAGCAATTGTTGAAGCACGAAAGGAGGAAGAAATAAAAACGAGCGAGCAATTAAAAGCGGTTTTAAAGAAATTCTTGAATCATCAAAAAGAGAATAAAGTCTTAGCTCAGATTTATCAAGCGATAAGAATTGAAGTTAACCAAGAGATTGAGGTTTTAAAAGAATTATTGCTTCAAATGCCTGAGATTTTAAAGAAAGGTGGTCAGTTAAGTTTTATCTCGTATCATTCTTTAGAAGATAGATTGGTGAAGCGTTTTATTAGAAACGGACTTTTTGAAGGGGAACCAGAACGTGATGTGTTTGGGAATTTTGAAGTACCTCTTAAAAAGGTTGGCGGATTAATTATTCCTTCAAAAGAAGAAATAAAAGCGAACAATAGAGCAAGGAGTGCAAAGCTTAGAATTGCTAAGAAATTATAATCGAAACTGATGGCTGAGCACAGTCGCAGTCACAGCATAAATATTAAATAATTGTAAATCCGTAGAAAAGCATTGGTCTTTTTGCGGTTAAATAAATAAAGGTTTCTGTCTTGGCAGGAAGTAGAATGAAGAAAAATATTTACCACATACTAAAGGGGAAATTTCTAATCAGTGATGATTCGTTTAAAAATTGGCGCATCATCATTTTAATTTCTGTTTTGGCGATAATTATGATTGCGAGTTCTCATAAGGCGGATCAAAAAGTCTATGAAATTGCAAAATTAACGAATGAAGTAAAAGAGTTACGCTCTGCATTTGTAGATAAAAGAGGTAAGCTTATGCAGCTTAAAAAAGAATCTTTTGTAGAGGTTGAAATGAAAGAAAAAGGAATTGGGATTTCCTTAAACCCACCAACAAAAATAATAGTAAAGTCACAACAGCAACAATAACAAGCTTTGGCAATAACAGAAAAAAACATATTACACAGATTATACTTCGTCGCAGGCTGCTTGCTTGTGTTCGCTATTGCTGTGGTGTTTAAGCTTGTTAATATTCAATTTGTTCAAGGTGAAGAGTATAGGGCACTTGCGGAAAAAAGAACTTTAGAGGATTTTGATATTCCTGCAAATCGTGGTAATGTTTATTCTGCGGATGGTAGTTTGCTGGCGACGTCGATTCCTAAATACGATATTAGAATTGATGCCATTCAGGCAAAACCAGCAACTTTCGAAAAATATATTGGTGCTTTGGCAGATTCGCTTCATGTTTATAAAGGAAAACCTGCATCATATTACAAAAATATTATTCGAAAAGCACGAAAAAATAAAAACAGATATTTCCTCTTAGCACGAAACATTAGCTATTCAGATTATATAAGAATGCGAAATTTTCCGTTGCTTAATCTTGGTGCTATAAAAGGTGGTTTAATTGTAGAGCAAACGACAAGGCGAGAGCATCCAATGGGTGGAGTTGCATCGCGTTCTATTGGTTATGAGCGTTTTGATGAAGATGGTAATGTAAGTAGAGCAGGTATTGATGGCGCTTTTGGTGTGAAATATTTAAGAGGAACTAATGGTAAGCGTCGTAAACAAAGAATTGGTAATGGGCAATGGAAGCCAATTGCAGATTACGACCAAGTAGAACCAAAAGATGGTTACGATGTGTACACAACTATAGATGTTAATATTCAAGATATTGCACATCATTCATTATTAAAACAATTAGAGTTGTACGAAGCAGAACATGGTTGTGTTGTTGTAATGGATGTAAAAACAGGTGAAGTAAAAGCAATCGCAAATTTGGCTAAAACATCTAAAGGTACATATTACGAAAAAAGAAATTACGCAGTTTACGAGGCTCACGAACCTGGTTCTACTTTTAAGGTTATGGCTTTGATGGCTGCTTTAGAGGATAAGGTTATTGATACGTCTACTGTAGTTGATACAAAAAAAGGAAGAAAGAAATTTTATGGTCGTGTGATTACTGATTCTGGGAATGGCTTTGGTGAAATTTCTGCGGCTCGTGCCTTAGAAGTGTCTTCTAATATTGGTTTAGCAACTATTATAGATGATAACTACGCTAAGCAACCGCAAAAATTTATAGACCATTTAAAAGATTGGAAGCTTAATGATTCTCTTAATATTTCGATAATGGGAGAGGGAATTCCAGATATTCCAGAACCAGGAGATTCAAATTGGAGTAGAAATGCATTGCCTTCTATTGCTTATGGATATAATCTAACAATTACACCTTTACAGACCTTGACGTTTTATAACGCTATAGCCAATAATGGAGAAATGATAAAGCCTCGTTTTTTAAAAGCTGTAAAGTCATTTGACAAGAATATTGAGGTTTTTGAGAAAGAGGTCATCATTGATAAAATTTGTTCTGATAAGACATTATTTGAGGTTCAAGATATTTTGAAGAATGTTGTAATTCGTGGTACAGGTCAACGTATGTATTCTGAAACATTTTCAATGGCAGGTAAAACAGGAACTGCAAGAACTGATTATGCAGACCTAGAGAAGTGGTATAAAGACAAGAAGTATGTATCGTCTTTTGCTGGTTATTTTCCAGCTGATAATCCTAAATATTCCTGCATTGTTGTGATACATAAGCCAAGTACAAAAGTAGGTTATTATGGCGCTGATGTTTCTGGACCAGTTTTTAAAAGGATTGCCCAAAAAATATATACAGATACACCAATTATTGATGAAGTTGAAACGCTTGATTTTAAGAATAATTTAGTGAACGAAGATTTTGAGAGTTATTACGATAATGCTCAGAAATATAAAGAATTAATGCCAAGTGTTGTTGGTATGCCAGCTATGGATGCAATCGCATTATTAGAAAATTTACAAGTTGACGTCCGAGTAAAATTAACAGGAAGTGGTATTGTTAAGAAACAATCTGTTGAAAAGCACCAAAAATTACAAACTAATCAAACTATCATTTTAGAAGCATCATGATGGTATTAAAAGACATATTATATAAGGTTACGATAAACGCAGTGGTTGGTAGTACAAGCATTACGGTTAGTAAAATTGAATTCGATTCGCGTCAAATCAAGACCAACGATGTTTTTGTGGCTATTTCTGGGGCCATTACAGATGGTCATAATTATATAGAGAAAGCAATTACAGATGGTGCAACCGCTATTATTTGTGAAGTGCTTCCTGAGAATCTTCATGATGATATCACTTATATAGAAGTTGCAAATTCTAATCAAGCCATGGCATATATGGCTAATAATTTTTATGGGCAGCCATCAGAAAATTTAAAATTGGTTGGTGTTACCGGAACGAATGGTAAAACAACAGTTTCAAGTTTATTATACCAGCTATTTAAAAAAGCAGGTTATAAAGTTGGGTTGTTGTCTACGGTTAAAATTATGGTAGATAATACCACATATAAAGCCACGCATACCACACCAGATTCTTTAACTATTAATAAATATTTAAAGATGATGAATGATGAAGGTATTGAATTTTGCTTTATGGAAGTGAGTTCGCACGGAATTCATCAAAGTAGAACTGAAGGTTTAAAGTTTGAAGGCGGCATTTTTACAAATCTGTCTCATGATCATTTAGATTATCATGATACGTTTGCGGAATATAGAGACGTTAAGAAAAAGTTTTTTGACCAGTTGCCAAAAGAAGCCTTTGCATTATCTAACATAGATGATAAAAATGGCTTAGTAATGTTTCAAAATACACAGGCTAAGAAATATACTTATGCGTTAAAAAATTATGCGGATTATAGAGCGCAGATTTTAGAAAATCAGTTCAGTGGTTTATTGCTGAAGTTGAATGATAGCGAATTATGGACGCGTTTAATAGGAAGTTTTAATGCTTACAATATTCTTGCTATTTATGGTGCTGCTGAATTATTAGGCTTAGAAAAAGATGAAATTTTAAGATTGATTAGTGAGCTTGAAAATGTAGCAGGACGCTTTCAGTATTTTATTTCAGAAGAGAAAATTACGGCTATTGTAGATTATGCACACACACCAGATGCATTAAAAAATGTGCTAGAAACTATAAATGATATCAGAACTAAAAACGAAGAACTGATTACTGTAGTGGGTTGTGGTGGTAATAGAGATAAGACAAAACGACCAAAAATGGCGCATATCGCTTCGGCTTTAAGTACTAAAGTGATTTTAACAAGCGATAATCCAAGAAACGAAGTGCCTGAGGTTATTATTGAAGAGATGGAAAAAGGGGTTGAGCCTCAAAATTTCAAAAAAACGTTATCTGTAACGGATAGAAAACAAGCTATTAAAGCGGCTTGCCAAATGGCAGGACCAAATGATATTATTCTAATAGCCGGAAAAGGGCATGAGAATTACCAAGAAATTAAAGGTGAGCGCTTTGATTTTGATGATTATAAAATTGTTCAAGAGTATTTAAAACAATTACAGAAATAAATAACAACCGAGAATGCTGTATTACTTATTCGAATATTTAGAGCAACAGTTCCAATTGCCAGGAGCGTCACTTTTTGGGTTTATAACCTTTAGAGCAGCTGTGGCTATTATATTGTCGCTGTTAATTTCTACAATTTTTGGTAAACGCATTATTCGTTTTTTACAAAGACAACAAGTAGGAGAGACGATTCGTGATTTAGGATTAGAAGGACAAGTTGAAAAAGCAGGAACACCAACAATGGGTGGAATTATCATTATTCTAGCGACTTTGGTTCCTGTGCTCTTATTAGCAAAGCTTGAAAATATTTACATCATCCTTTTAATAGTGACTACACTTTGGATGGGAACCATTGGTTTTATTGATGATTATATCAAGAAATTCAAAAATGACAAAGACGGCTTAAAAGGGAAATTTAAAGTATTAGGTCAAGTAGGATTGGGTATCATAGTTGGTGCAACATTGTTTTTTCATCAAGATGTAACGCTGAAAGAAAAGTTGCCTATTCAGCAACAAAATGAAATTCGTGCTGAAAACCCAAATGTGCAAGCGTCAAAATTATTTAAGGCAGAAGAGAAGTCAACCAAAACAACGATTCCTTTCTTAAAAGATAATGAGTTTGATTATTCAGATTTAATAACATGGATAAGTCCAGGTTTAGAAAAATACACATGGATAATATTTATTCTGGTTAGTATTTTCATCATTACAGCAGTATCAAATGGAGCAAATCTAACAGATGGCATAGATGGTCTTGCAGCAGGAACATCAGCCATAATTGTACTGACCTTAGGGATTTTTGCTTGGGTTTCTAGTAATATCGTTTTTTCAGGTTACTTAGATATTATGTATATCCCAAGAGCTGAAGAAATTACCATTTACATCGCAGCATTTGTAGGAGCGTTAATTGGGTTTTTATGGTACAATACTTATCCAGCGCAAGTGTTTATGGGAGATACTGGAAGTTTAACCATTGGAGGAATCATTGCTGTAATCGCTATTGCTGTTAGGAAGGAATGGTTAATTCCAATTCTATGTGGCATATTCTTAGCAGAGAATTTATCAGTGGTATTGCAAGTGAGCTATTTCAAATACACAAGAAAGAAGTTTGGAGAAGGACGACGCATTTTTAAAATGTCGCCTTTGCATCATCACTATCAGAAATCAGGTTATCACGAAAGTAAGATTGTAACCCGTTTTTGGATTGTTGGAATTTTACTAGCTATTATAACCATAGTAACCTTGAAAATTAGATAATGAAAAGGCTGGTAATTCTTGGTGGTGGTGAAAGTGGAGTAGGAACAGCGCTTTTAGGAAAAGCAAAAGGATACGATGTATTTGTATCAGACAAAGGAAAGATTAAAGAAAAGTATAAAGACGTTCTTTTAAATAATGAGATTGAATTTGAAGATGAACAGCATACGGAATCAAAAATTCTAAATGCAGACATCGTCATGAAAAGTCCTGGTATTCCAGATAAAGTGGCTTTAGTGAAACAAATTCGTGAAGCAGGAATTAAAGTGGTTTCTGAAATTGAATTTGCTTCCAAATTTACGGATGCAACGTTGGTGGCAATTACAGGAAGTAATGGTAAAACTACAACGGCAACGTTAACACATCATTTGTTAAATCAAGATTTAGATGTGGGTTTAGCTGGAAATATTGGAGATAGTTTCGCGAAGCAGATTTTAGAAAAGAATCATGATAACTACGTCTTGGAGATTAGTAGTTTTCAATTAGATGATATCGTTGATTTTAAACCAAAAATTGCGATTCTAACGAATATAACACCAGACCACTTAGATAGATATGATTATAAGTTTGAAAACTATATCGCTTCAAAATTTAGAGTCGTAGAGAATCAAACAGAGGACGATTATTTTATATATGATGCAGATGATGAAGTCATTTTAGACTATATGAAAACGCATCAAATTCAATCGAAAAAATTGCCTTTTTCATTAACAAAAGTTATTGAGCAAGGCGCATATTTAGACAACAACAATATAATAATAACAATAGATAATAATAAAATCATTATGCCAACAGATAATTTAGCATTAGAGGGGAAACACAACGTGAAGAATGCAATGGCAGCTTCTACTGTGGCGCATTTACTTAAAATTAGAAAGCAAACTATCCGTGAGAGTTTAGAGAACTTTCAGGGTGTGGAGCATCGATTAGAGCACGTATTAAAAATCAATAAGGTGCAATACATCAATGATTCAAAAGCAACAAATGTAAATGCAACATATTTTGCATTAGAAAGTATGGATGCACCAACGGTTTGGATTGTTGGAGGTGTTGATAAAGGCAATGATTACAAAGAATTATTTCCGTTTATAAACGAAAAAGTAAAAGCAATTATTTGCTTAGGTGTGGATAATGCAAAACTTATGGAGTCGTTTGGTAAAATGGTGGACGTCATTATTGAAACTGAATACATGAGTGAAGCTGTGAAAATAGCATACAAACTAGCAGATGCTGGAGATAATGTGTTGCTGTCACCTGCTTGTGCAAGTTTTGATTTATTTGAAAATTATGAGGATAGAGGACGTCAATTTAAAAACGCAGTCAGAAATTTATAAAAGAGATTAAAGATGAATTAGGGACTCATCTATAAAAGGTTAACGGTTAAGCATGCAAAATATATTTAAGCAAATAAAAGGAGATAAAGCCATTTGGGCTATAGTTGCGTTGTTAGCGCTATTCTCGTTTATGCCTGTTTATAGTGCCGCAAGTAATTTAGCAAATAGTGGTCATACCAATACGTTTTCCTTATTGGTTAAGCATTTTATGCACTTGCTGTTGGGCTTTGTTATTATGTTTGGTGTACATAAGGTGCCTTACAAGTATTTTAGAGGGTTGTCCATGGTAATGATTCCTATTGTCTTTGTTTTGTTATTGGTTACAATGCTTCAAGGAACAACAATTGATGGCGCAAATGCTAGTCGATGGATACAGATTCCTATTGTAAATATGTCTTTTCAAACATCAACGCTAGCGTCAGTTGTGCTCATGGTTTATGTGGCTAGATATTTATCTAAAATTAGGGATAAGGAAATTAAGTTTAAAGAAACAATTTTACCACTTTGGACACCAGTTTTTCTAATTCTAATCCTTATACTTCCTGCAAATTTCTCAACAACAGCAATCATATTTACTATGATAATGATGTTGGCATTTATTGGTGGTTATCCTTTGAAATATTTGGGATTAATGATCGTGTCAGGTTTTGCAGGTTTAGCAATATTTGTTTTAGTAGCTAAAGCATTTCCAGATGCTATGCCAAATAGAGTAGATACATGGATGAGTAGAATCGAAAATTTTGCTAATGATGAAGATACCGAAGCAGATTATCAGATTGAAAAAGCAAAAATAGCAATTGCGACCGGTGAAATTAAAGGTTTAGGACCTGGAAAAAGTATTCAAAAGAATTTTTTACCTCAGTCATCTTCAGATTTCATTTTTGCGATTATCATAGAAGAATATGGTCTAATAGGTGGTGTGTTTATCTTGGTTTTGTATTTATGGTTCTTGTTTAGAATCGTAGTTGTGAGCCATAAATCCGATACCATATTCGGACGATTATTAGTGTTAGGGGTTGGATTGCCAATTGTATTTCAAGCCTTAATAAATATGGCAGTAGCAGTGGAGTTATTTCCAGTTACAGGTCAAACCTTACCTTTAATTAGTAGCGGTGGAACATCTATATGGATGACTTGTTTAGCCATAGGGATTATTCTTAGCGTAAGTGCTAAACGGGAAGAATTAAAAGAAATAGAAGACGCAGAAGATAATCCATTAGCCATTTTAAGTGAAGCAATTTAATGAGTAACTATAAATTCATATTATCAGGAGGAGGAACAGGAGGACATATTTATCCTGCAGTTGCGATTGCGGACGAGTTAAAATCGCGCTATCCAGATGCAGAATTTCTATTTGTTGGAGCATCAGACCGTATGGAAATGGATAAGGTGCCACAAGCTGGTTATAAAATTGAAGGGTTATGGATTTCAGGGATTCAACGTAAATTGACTTTAAAGAATTTAGCATTTCCGTTTAAGTTGATAAGTAGTTTATTGCGTTCAAGAAAAATTGTAAACACATTTAAACCAGATGCAGTTATTGGTACTGGTGGTTTTGCAAGTGGACCATTATTGCATGTAGCTTCTTCAAAAGGAATTCCGAGTTTAATTCAAGAACAAAATTCATTTCCAGGAATTACAAATAAGTTGTTAGCTAAAAAAGTGAATACTATTTGTGTGGCTTATGATGGTTTGGAGAAATTCTTTCCAAAAGATAAAATTAAGCTAACCGGAAATCCAATTCGTAAGGATTTATTGGAGGTAAGAAATAAGCATATTGAGGGTAAAGATGCTTTTGCTTTAAAACATAATAAGCGAACACTTTTAGTTTTAGGAGGAAGTTTGGGAGCAAGGCGAATTAATCAATTAATTGAAGCTAATCTTGAGTTCTTTGAAACTCAAGATATTCAAGTAATATGGCAATGTGGAAAATTGTATTACGAGCAGTATAAGCAATATAATGATTTAGATAGAGTACAAGTCCATGCGTTTTTAAATGAAATGGATTTGGCTTATGCAGCTGCGGATGTTATAATCTCGAGAGCAGGTGCAATTTCAGTTTCAGAATTATGTATCGTTGGTAAACCTGTGATTTTTATTCCGTCACCCAATGTGGCAGAAGATCACCAAACTAAAAATGCAAAATCGGTTGCAGATAAGAATTCAGCGATTTTAATACGAGAAAAAGATTTGGATTCTAATTTCCAAAATGAATTTTCAGAATTGATTTCAAACGAAGAGAAACAAAAAGAATTAAGCAAAAATATTGAAGCCTTAGCACTAGTAAATGCAACAAATGATATTGTTGATGAGGTCGAAAAATTATTAAGAGTTAAATGAATTTCAGTACAGTAAATAACGTCTATTTTATTGGTGTCGGAGGAATCGGAATGAGTGCGATTGCACGCTATTTTGTGGCTAACGGCAAGCAGGTAGCTGGTTATGATAAAACACCAACTGAAATTACAGAGTCTCTCGAGGATTTAGGAGTAGAAATTCATTTTGAAGATGATATTTCAAAAGTGTCTAATGCATTTTTAAATCCTGAAAATACACTAGTTGTTTATACGCCTGCAGTACCAAAGAATCATTCAGAATTAAACTATTTTAAATATAATAATTTTAATGTTTTAAAACGTTCAGCGGTTTTAGGTGAAATTACTAAGCAAACAGTTTGTTTGGCAGTTGCTGGTACTCATGGTAAGACAACGACAACAAGTATCTTAGGGCATTTATTGAATACATGTAATGTACCTGTTACAGCATTTTTAGGAGGAATAGGTGAAAATTATAATTCTAATTTAATCCTTAACGGAACGGAAGTAACAGTTGTAGAAGCTGATGAATTTGATCGTTCGTTTTTAACATTATCGCCAAATTTAGCTTGTATTACGTCAATGGATGCTGATCATTTGGATATTTACGGAAACGCGGATGAATTAGTAAAAACCTTCAAGGATTTTTCGGAATGTATAAAACCAGATGGAAAATTATTTGTTAGAAATGGTTTGCCCTTAAAAGGTATTACTTATGGGATAGAAGATGATTCAGATTATTGTGCTCAAAATATTTCTATAGAAAATGGTAGTTACTTATTTGATGTAAAAACGCCTAAAGGGATTCAAAAAGGATTTAAGTTTAGTTTACCAGGAAGGCACAATTTATCTAATGCAATTATTGCACTAGCAATGGCAGCTGAATATGGATGTTCTTATAATGAACTGGCAATAGGTTTAGAATCTTATAAAGGCGTAAAACGAAGATTTACATATCAAATAAAAACGGATAATTTCGTTTTTATTGATGACTACGCACATCATCCTGAAGAAATAAAAGCAGTTCATCACGCTGTAAGAGAAATGTATCCAGGTAAAAAGGTTTTGGCTATTTTTCAACCGCACTTGTTTAGTAGAACTCAAGATTTTGTGGATGGATTTGCAGAAAATCTTTCAAAATTCGATGAATTATTACTCTTAGATATTTATCCAGCAAGAGAATTACCGATTGAAGGTGTGACGTCAGAATGGTTGTTAAATAAGATTGAAAACCCAAATAAAAAGTTAATTCAGAAGTCTGAAATAATTGATGAAATAAAGAAATCCGATGCTCAAATTATATTAACAATTGGAGCAGGAGATATTGGAGCAGAAGTTAAACATATTAAAGAAGCTTGCTATGTTTAAAATCAATTATAACTATATAAAAATCATTGGATTGATTGTTTTGGTAGGCTTTTTGTTTGCTTTTTCTAATCAAAGAAATAAAAATAGAATTGTTGGTGAACCATACATAGAATTCTTAGGTGAAAACAAATTATTTATTACCGATGAGAATGTTAGTAAATTGTTAATACAAAACCTAGAACCTGTTTCAAAGCAACCTAAAGATATTATAGATTTGAATAAATTAGAATCTGCCCTGAAATCTAATCCAATGATCAAGAAAGCGGAAGTGTTTATGTCAGTAAATGGTACACTTTCGGCTGAAATTGAACAAAAACGACCTATTGCAAGAGTGAACACAAATGCATCGTATTACATCGATGATGAAGGTGGATTTATGCCTTTGTCTTATAATTATGCGGCAAGAGTGCCACTTGTTACTGGAAATATTGAGAAAAATAAGCTCCAAACAGTCTTTAAATTTGCAAAAGCTGTAGATGAAGATGATTTTTTAAAGAAATATGTCATTGAGATTCGTCAAAACAACGATAAAACAATCGATTTTAAAATTCGAAAAAGTGATTTTACGGTTCATTTAGGAACTTTAAAACAACTCGAAAAAAAAATAAACAATTTTAAAGCTTTTTACCAAAAGGCTTTTAAAGACCAAATTTTAGATAGCTATGCATTAGTGAATTTAAAATTTGATAAACAAGTTATTTGCACCAAAAAGTAAAGTATGGACAAGCAAAACATTTCGGTAGGTCTAGATATAGGAACCACAAAGATTGTGGCCATGATTGGTCGCAAAAACGAGTATGATAAAGTTGAGATTTTAGGTTTAGGAAAAGCTAAAAGTATGGGAGTGCATCGTGGTGTGGTAAATAATATTACCCAAACGATTCAGTCTATACAACAAGCGGTTCAAGAAGCTGAAGCTGCTGCTTCTGAGAAAATTGAAGAAGTTACTGTTGGTATCGCTGGTCAGCATATCCGCAGTTTGCAACATAGTGATTATATCACTCGTCCTAATTCTGATATTGTAATCGATGAAGATGATATTGATAGATTAATTAATCAGGTGCATAAATTAGTAATGCTTCCGGGTGAAGAAATCATTCATGTTTTACCTCAAGAATTTAAAATTGATGGTCAAGCTGAAATTACAGAGCCAATTGGAATGTATGGTGGACGATTGGAGGCTAACTTTCATGTTGTAGTTGGTCAAGTTTCATCTATCAGAAATATTGGAAGGTGTATTAAAAGTTCTGGGTTAGAATTAGAAGGTATCACATTAGAACCTTTGGCTTCTGCAAATGCAGTTTTAAGCAGAGAAGAAAAAGAAGCTGGTGTTGCATTGATTGATATAGGTGGTGGAACTACGGATTTAGCAGTTTTTAAAGATGGCATTATTCGTCATACAGCGGTAATACCTTTTGGTGGAAATGTAATCACTGAAGATATCAAAGAAGGCTGTTCAATTATTGAAAAACAAGCTGAGCTTTTAAAAGTGAAGTTTGGGTCTGCGTGGCCAGGAGAAAATAAGGATAATGAAATTGTATCAATTCCTGGATTAAGAGGAAGAGAACCAAAAGAGATTACCTTAAAGAATTTGTCTAAAATTATTCATGCGAGAGTTGTGGAAATTATAGAACAAGTTTTTGTTGAAATAAAAAATTATGGTCACGAAGAACAAAAGAAAAAATTAATTGGTGGTATTGTTTTAACGGGTGGAGGAAGCCAGTTAAAGCACTTAAAGCAATTGGTTGAATATATAACAGGTATGGATACCAGAATTGGCTATCCAAATGAGCATTTAGCAGGCGATAGCGATGAAGATATTGCAAGTCCGTTGTATGCAACAGCAGTTGGTTTAGTAATGGATGGCTTAAAGCGTCAAGAGCGTAAAAAAGCGGAACAAATTGAAGAGGAGTTTGTTATTGAAAATGAAGCAGAACAAATTGAAGAGCCAGAAGTAGAAGTTAAAGTTGAAGAACCAATAAAAGAGCGTCGTTCGTTTTTAGATAAATTAACGGAGCGGGTAAAGGATTTTTTGGATAATGCAGAATAACAATGCGATGCATTCTTAATTGCACAGATTCAAATAAACAAGAATAAAAAATAGTAATTATAAAGGAAAACACAAGTAGTGTGCTTTCCGTACCAAGGAAGAATAGAATAATAGAAAATCCATAATATAATGAGTAACAGCAACGAATTTGGAAATATTTCTTTTGATTTGCCAAAGAATCAATCTAACGTCATCAAGGTAATTGGTGTCGGTGGAGGTGGTAGCAACGCCATTAATCACATGTTTCAGCAAGGGATCAAAGGCGTTGATTTTGTAATCTGTAATACAGATTCACAGGCACTTCAAAGCAGTGGAGTTCCAAACAAAATTCAATTAGGTGTAAATTTAACTGAAGGTTTAGGCGCAGGTGCTAATCCAGACGTTGGAGAAGAAGCAGCAGTAGAAAGTTTAGAAGACATTCGCAGAATGTTAGATACCAATACTAAAATGGTATTTATCACAGCAGGAATGGGTGGAGGAACAGGAACAGGAGCTGCACCAGTCATCGCAAAAATGGCTAAAGAACTTGATATTCTTACGGTTGGTATTGTAACAATGCCATTTCAGTTTGAAGGTAAAATGCGTAATGCTCAAGCACAACGTGGTATCGAGAAATTACGTGCTCATGTAGATTCTTTAGTTGTAATCAATAATAACAAACTTCGAGAAGTTTATGGAAACCTTGGGTTTAAAGCTGGTTTCTCTAAAGCAGACGAAGTATTATCAACAGCATCTCGTGGTATAGCAGAAGTAATTACACATCACTATACGCAGAATATTGATTTACGTGATGCTAAAACGGTATTAAGTAATAGTGGAACTGCAATTATGGGTTCTGCAACAGCTTCAGGTCAAACTAGAGCGCAAGAGGCGATTATGAACGCATTAGATTCGCCATTACTTAACGATAATAAAATTACAGGAGCTAAAAACGTATTGTTGCTAATCGTTTCTGGTTCTCAAGAAATTACTATTGATGAGATTGGTGAAATCAATGATCATATTCAAACTGAAGCCGGATTTGGAGCTAACATTATTATGGGTGTTGGTGAAGATGAAGATTTACAAGAGTCTATTTCTGTAACTATTATTGCTACAGGATTTGATTTAGATCAGCAGAATGAAATTTCGAATACTGAAACTAAAAAAGTAATACACGCTTTAGAAGAGGCAGCTGAAGTTAGTACTCAAGATAAAGAGCCAGCTATTATCACGCCAGATATTGTTTTAGAAGCAGAAAAGGAAACTCCAATTGTTCGTCATACATTAATTGAAGAAGAAGTTGAGGAAACAAAAATTGAAGCTAAGGTTGAAGAAACTACAGGTACGGATTTAATACCAACTACAGACTTTTTAAAGAACATGAATGTTGTTTATGATGAAGTGTTAGATAAAAAACCAGAACCTTTAGTTGAACCAGAAGATTTTGTTATTACACCAATAGTAAATAAAGCAGAAAGGATAGAAGAAGCTCCAGAAGAGCAGATAACGTTTTCATTTGATTTGCCTTTAGCTAACAAAAAAACAGAAACAATTGAAGAAGAGTCAAAAGCTGAACAAGAAAAAATGTTCTTCAGTTTAGAGGAAGAGGTTAAGGATATAAATGTTAATGAGCCTGTTGAGATTATTTCTGTTACTGAAATTAACGAACAAGGTGAAAAGCGTTATGCATTAGATGATTTTGAAACATTTGAATCATCTTTAAATGTAACGAATGAAAAGACAGAAGTAAAAGAAGAGATTGTTTTTGAAAAGAAAACAATACCTGTGCAAGAAACGGTTCAAATTCCTGAAGATGAAATTGACCCAATGAATAGTCCAATTTCAGATTTGTTAATAGCTCGTGCAGATGAACGTAGAAGAAAAATGAAAGATTTCAACTATAAGTTTAACACGGCTAAAATAGATGAAATTGAAAAAGAACCTGCATACAAAAGACAAGGAGTTAATTTAGAAGATGCTCAGCATTCATCTGAAATTAAAGCTTCAAGAATGTCTGTTGGTACAGATGAGAACGACGATATTCAGTTAAGAAGTAATAATTCATTCTTACATGATAACGTAGACTAATTATATAGTAATATTACTCTGTTAATTAGTAAAGTTAAAGCTCAAAAAGGTCGTAGAATTTTTTTGAGCTTTTTGTTTTTATAAAGTTTTGTAAATGAAGACAGGTAGTGTAATGCAAGCCAAAGTTTTTAGTATCTTTGCGCTTCTTAATAAAAGTACAAAATTATGAGTTTACAAGTTGATGTAATGACTGCTATGAAAGCAGCAATGAAAGCAAAAGACCAAACAGCTTTAGCTGCTTTACGAGCTGTAAAATCAGAAATTTTACTAGCACAAACAGCTACAGGATCTAAAGAAGAAATTTCTGAGGATGAAGAAATAAAAATCTTATCTAAAATGGTAAAGCAGCGCAAGGATAGCGCAGCCATATTTTTAGAACAAGATCGTAATGATTTAGCTGAGCCAGAATTGGCACAAGCAGAAATAATTAGTCAGTTTTTACCTGTTCAACTTTCTGAGGAGGAGATAGCAGAAGAAGTGGTGAAAACAATAGCTGAAGTTGGTGCTGAAGGGATGAAGGATATGGGTAAAGTTATGGGAATGGTGAGTAAAGCATTAGCTGGAAAAGCTGATGGCAAAACAATCTCAAGTATTGTAAAAGCAAAATTGTCATAGATAAGATAATAAAAGTATTGTCACCTTTAGAGCAGTCGAAAGGTCGCATTTTATATGGCCTCGTAGTTCAACTGGATAGAATATCAGATTTCGGCTCTGAGGGTTGGAGGTTCGAATCCTCTCGAGGTCACTCTTAAGTTATATGAAATTGAGTTGATTGCGCTAAAATTTAACTATTACTCAACCTCAACCAATATTTTGAATAGTATGGATAATTAAATTCCAACGATCTATAATAGTTTTTCCTTTTTTAAAGTTTCTTTAAGTATTTTATGTTTTTCCCAAAATTGCACTTCTATTTTCTCAATAGTTTCGTCGTATCTTGGATGATTCTGCAACTGGTTCAATAGAGGGTCTTCCTTCATAAATAAAAGCACCCAATATTGGAAACCATCTTGTGAACTAAATTTATCGTAGGCTTCTATAGCTTTATCTGGCATATTTTCATAAAGATACAGCATAGCTAAACTTGCCTCTCTGTAAATTGACTCATCTTCTTCCAAATAATCTTTATATTTCTGAATATATTTTTCTGCTTTATTAGGAAGACCCAATTTTTTATAGGTGTAGGCTATTTTTATGTTCTCTGCTGGATACAAGTCAATTTTATCAGTAGTAAGTATACTAATATATTTCTCGTAATAAACCAATGATTTTTCGTAATCTTCCTGAAAATAATATGTTTTGGCTAATTCTTGAGTGATATCAGCGCGAGTAGTATCTTTACGCCACTCTATGAGCATTTTTTTTCTTAAGGATTCTAAATCTTTATTATTCGCATAATCTATAAAATTTTTTAAGTAGGTACTATATTGATTTTTAGGATTATACTTCAGAGATTCTTCAATGTATTTTGAAGCCTCTTTAGCAAACCCGTTTTGGACTAATGCATTACTCAAGTTTAGATAGATAAAGCTTTTAGAAATACTATCGTTAGCTTCAATATTTAATTTTATTCCTTTTAATGCATAAGTGAGATACTTATTTGTATCTGGAACAACTCTAGCATATATATCAGATAAAATTAGTACTACAGAAGAAGCATTTGGGTTATAATCTAGTGCTTTTTCCAAGTAAGGTATCGCTAACCTAAATTCGTTTGCGTTTATATAATACAGTGCTTTTGCAATCAGAGACAATTCAGAAGTAGAATCAAACAACAGGGAATTATCTGCATATTCATTTAATTCGGCTAAATATTTCTTTTCAATTTTATTTACATCTAAGTAATAGTAACAAATTGCAATCTGAGCATAGGCGAGTGCAAATTCCGAGTCTTGTTCTATCGCTTTTTCAAATAAATTAATAGCAGCTTGCAACCCCTCTTTTGTCTTTGTTTGTAAGGCTTCAAGTCCTTTTAAATAATAATCATAAGCTAATACGTTTTCCGTTGGTTTTTTATCTATTTGTTGTAGCTCCGCTGGTGTTACTTTTGCTTCAATGGCTTCTGCAATTTTTTTTGCAACTTCATTTTGTACAGAAAAAATGTCCTCCGTTTTATGGTTGTACTGTTCTGCCCATATAGGTGAATCCTTTGACGCATCAATCAATTGAATATTCAACAAAACCTGACCATCAATGCGTTGTCCACTACCCTCAATCAAGTAATTGACACCTAGTTCTTCACCGATTTCTGTTATTGTCTTATCTGTATCTCTATATTTTTCTACAGAGGTCCTACTAATTACTCGAATATCTTCAATTTTCTGTAAATTGTTTAACGTTGACTCCATAAGTCCGTTTACAAAATAAAGGTTATCAGAGTCATTACTCATATTTATAAACGGCAATACTGCAATCGATTTCTTAAGGTTGACGACATTTTTTTCAGAATTGATTGTTTCTTTTGGGAGAAACAAAAATAGTGCTAGTACTATAACCAAGACCGTTCCTACTATTATCTGAATACGGTTTGGCTTAAAAAAAGTTTTTTCAGCAACTTCAATAATCTCTGTGTTTTGGTGATCTCCTTCGACTTTAAATTCATCTTCAAATTCTGTTTGTTTACCTATTTTTTTTCTGGCCTCGCCTGGGGAATACCCATAATAGTCTCTAAAGCATTTAATAAAATAAGAATTATTACTAAAGCCAACCTCATAAGAAATTTCAGAAATAGTAAGCTCCGTTTCTTTTAACATCGTCATCCCTTTTTGAAGTCGGACTTCACGAATAAATTGACTTGCACTACCTTGTGTTTGTTTCTTAATCTTCCGCAACAAATTTGATCGGCTCATATTCATGAGGTCTGCCAATTCTGAAACTCCAAATTGCTCATTAGAGATATTCTCTAAAATAAGCGACTGAGCTTGCTCAATAAATTTTTCTTGATGTGAGATGTTAGACATGTTGCTTTGTACTGTTCCAAAAGTAGAAATTTTTATTTAAACACTATGTCGCTTATAGTTGAAAGTTCTTTATCAAAAAATGAGTTTTTGCGTCATAATTTATACTCCTGCGTCATAATTTTCAATCTCTCACCAAACTTGACACAATAGGCTTCATGCGGATTATCAACCAACTAAGTTAGTATCGCATCTTTGTAGAAACAAAAATCAAGTTCTTAATCAATATAAATTAAATTATGAAAACATTTAAAATTACTTCAATTAGAATGACAATTCAGATGTTAATCTTTGCACTTTTATTAACAAGTTCATGCGCACAATCTAACAAAGAAACAAGTTCAAATGATTCCGCTAAAGCAACAAAAACAGTAAACGCACCTGATATAGATATTCACGGAGCTGTATTAACGGGAAATTTGGATGCAGTTAAGCAACATATTGAAGCTGGGACTGATATTAATCAAAAAGAGGCCATGTCTGGATCTACACCTTTAATGTCAGCAGCCACTTTTAATAAACCTGAAATAGCGAAAGCATTGATCAATGGAAATGCAGATTTGTCTATAAAAAATAATGATGGTGGAACAGCTTTACACACTGCAGCATTCTTCGGGCGAATCGAAATTGTACAATTACTTATGGATGCAAAAGCTGATAAAACGGTTCGTAATAATTATGGAGCTACACCAAGGGAAACAGTAATGGTAGATTTTGCTCAAATGAAACCTATCTATGAAATGTTAATTCAGCAATTAAAACCAATGGGATTTACATTAGATCTTGATGAATTACAAAAGGCACGTCCTGTTGTTGCAATGATGCTACAATAAACATAAAACAAGATGACAACAGAAAGAAGATACGATATTGATTGGCTTAGAGTCATTGCTATAGGTTTATTACTGATTTACCATATAGCGATTATATTTCAACCTTGGGCCATGTTTATAGGGTTTATAAGAAGTGAAGACGCTTTAGAAGGACTTTGGAAACCAATGACCATGCTCAATGTTTGGAGGATACCCTTACTGTTTTTTGTATCGGGAATGGGCTTATATTTTGCAATGAAAAAAAGAAATTGGAAGCAATTATTCATAGAGCGCAGTAAACGAATTCTTTTACCCTTTGTTTTCGGTATTTTAGCTATCACTCCGTTACACTTTTTAGTCTTTCAAAACTACTATAATATGCCATTGAGTTATTTTCCGCATATGGGACATCTATGGTTTTTAGGAAACATTTTTGTCTATGTCGTAGTGTTGTCACCTGTTTTTTACTATTTGAAAAAAAATGGAAATGGAAAATTTAAAAAAGCCATTTCAAAAGTGATGACCTATGCTTTAGGACCATTATCTATATCCGTATTTTTTATGATAGAAATAGGTATTGTTAAACCACAGCTATTTGAACTATACGCTAAAACCTGGCATGGATTTTTTATCGGGTTGCTTGGGTTCTTTTTTGGATTTCTGTTTGTATATAGCGGTAAAGTATTCTGGCAAACCGTTTCAAAGTGGAAATGGTTATATATCGGTTTGGCAGCCATCCTCTTCGTGATTCGTTTCACAGGGTTTGAGTCATTATCAAATATGTATATCACCACCATAGAATCAAATTCTTGGATATTGGGTTTATTTGGAATAGGCTATAGTTACCTTAATAAACCAAGTGCCTTACTAAGCTATTTGAGTGCAGCTGTTTATCCAGTTTATATTATTCACATGTTTGTCTTATATGCAGGTGCATTACTCATTCTGCCATTAGATCTTCATCCTATGCTAGAGTTTGTAGGAATTACAGTATTTACGTTTATAGTCTGTTTTCTCATTTATGAATTCACCTTAAAAAGAATTACAATCTTGAGACCTTTATTTGGTTTGAAATGGAAATTTAAAAGGGTCGTACAGAAAGAATTAAAAAGGATTTAGAATCTAACTCAAACTTATCTTTTCACTTTATAATAGTTATCAGTACATCAAAACAATAAAATATAATTCATCAATCAATCATCAATCAATCATCAATCAAAAAACGAACAATTATGAAATTTTCTAACGTACAATTAGATTTATTTACGCTCATGTACTTTTCCTTTTGTGATAGAGACATAAGCTTTACATTGTGCTATAATTATTTTAAAAGTCTTATTATGAGTTATTTAAAAGTAGTATTTCAATTAATAAAAAGCCTATATCCAGTGCTAATCTTATTGTTAATATCTTGTAATGAAAACTCCGTTTCATTAGCAGATCAACCAACCCTTGCAGATTATCACGAGAATTCTTTGATGCCAAACGTTAAATTTAGGGAAATGGATACGTCTTCAGACACTTACGGAAAAGACATTTATTTTGAGAATATGGTTTTAACGAGAATGACAACGCTTGCGCAAAATCGTGAGGCTTACAGTAAGGTTATTGAATCATTAAAAAACCTAAAATATACTTATGCTGAATTACGAAATACAAATTAAAAAATGCTTGACTATAAGTTAACCCATTCTTTAACTTTTGATTTCTTTTTTAAAAATTATTGAAAACTGAGTATTGCAAATTATAAAAAATAAAAACAAAATGACAGTATTAGTCGTCGGTGCCAGTGGAGCCACAGGTAGCAAGTTAGTAGAACAACTTTTAATTAAAGAATACGAAGTTAAAGTGATTGTAAGATCGCCAGAAAAATTACCAGAATCGTGGAAAGCTAATGAAAACTTACAAATTATCTCTGCAAGTATATTAGAATTAAGCGATACGGAAATGAGTGTTATTACAAGTGGTTGCAATGCTGTGGCATCTTGTCTTGGTCACAATTTAACATGGAAAGGTGTATATGGGGAACCAAGAAGATTAGTAACAGATGCTACGAAACGCTTATGTGATGCCATAAAATCAAACAATGCTCAAAGTCCAACAAAGTTTGTTTTAATGAACACTACAGGAAATCGTAATCGTGACTTAAACGAAACCATTTCATTTGCTGAAAAATGTGTCGTGGGTTTACTTCGCATAGTATTACCACCTCATGTAGACAATGAAAAAGCAGCCGATTATTTACGAACCCAAATAGGGCAAAATAATAAACAAATTGAATGGGTAATAGTGAGACCAGATGGCTTAATTAATGATGATAAAGTTTCAGACTACGAAATTTATCCTTCTCCAATAAGAAGCGCAATTTTTAATGCAGGAAAAACAAGTAGAATAAATGTTGGGCATTTTATGATGAAGCTCATTAGTAATGCCAGTTTATGGATTACTTGGAAAGGACAAATGCCTGTAATTTATAATAAATCATCACTGATTGAAAAAAATATAGAGGTAAGTAAGAAAAACTAGACCTTAATAGAAATCAAGCAGACTTAATAATCATTTACCAAAAAATAATAACATGAAAACTCAAATGCCAGAAAGATTTACAGAAGGAAAAAGCACTTGGAATACAATCTTTATATTTCTCGGTTTGGTAATTGCTCTTACGTCACCATTTCATTATGCAATAGTTAATTTATACCCATCCAGAATCTGTGTTGGAGCTATCATGTGGTGTCCTGCAATAGCTGCATTTTTAACCTTAAAAATCAAAGGACGTAAAATATCATCCCTAAACTGGAATTGGGGAAATTGGAAATATATCCGATGGTCTTATGTTGTTCCTGCCTTATATGGTATTATCACTTATGTGCTTATTTGGATTTTAGGTTTTGGAAATTTAGCCAAAGCGAAGCCATTACAGAATGGGGAAAAGAACTTGGCTTATTTGGCATAGGCACTTTAAACCCAACAGCGATAACAATCATAGCTGTTTTTTTATTAGGCACTGTTGAAGTGATAAGAGCTTCTGCAACCACCTTGGGAGAAGAAATTGGATGGCGAGGATTTTTTATTTACGAATTGAGAAAAGTACTGTCTTTTACTGGAGTAGCAATTTTTAGTGGATTGATTTGGTCTTTTTGGCATTGGCCATTGCTAGTTTACTATAGTAACAATGTCCTATTAGAATTTGCAACCTTCACTATCGTAATTGTCTCCATGTCATTTATTATGACTTACTACACGTTTAAATCTAAAAGTCTATGGCCAGCAGTCATTTTTCATGCAGTCAGTAATGTGTATATTCAAAAAATAATGCCGCCTCTAACCATAAAAGATGAAGGAACAGAACATTGGCTTGGTGAAAACGGAATTATGTTTGCAATTGTGACCTGTGTTTTTGGAATTTACTTTTGGCACAAAGGATTGAAGGAACATATATAAATTAACTTATCTCTTAGATTTTGCAGAGTAATTATAATTTTTCAATCTGTAAATAAATCAAATACAAATGAATAACTCAGAAAACACATCAAACAATTCTCCAAAGCATATAAAAAGAAAATCCCATCCTTTTTGGCGATTTTTTTGGCTAACATTTCTTGTCGTATCGCTTTGGTATGCTTGGTACTCATTTTATGCACCTTCAAATAATATTACATGGAAAGATAACTTGGAATCTGCTCAAAAGCTAGCTTTTAATTCTGATAAAAATATTATGGTATTCTTTACCACGGAATGGTGCTCACCTTGTCGCATTATGAAGCGTGAAGTCTTTGCTGATAATGAGGTTACAAAAGCTATGGATGCTAAAGTTGTCTCACTAGAAATTAATATTGATGACCCAAATTCTAAAGCACTAGTAAAACAATATAATATTGGTGCTACACCAACAACAATTTTCATTGATCCTAAGGGAGAGGTAATTGATTACGCTGTTGGAAAAGTGGAGAAATCAAAATTCCTTGAAATGCTTCTTAACATTTAATTAAAAACAGAAATCATCAATCAATCACAAAAACGAACAATTCATGCAATTTAATGGAAAAACACAAGTCCTAAAGTTTTAAAACTACAATACCTCAACATCCCCTATCAAGAAGAACGAGTAAATGTCCTAATTATCGATTTGTTTTTAGTCTTATTTTCTTTTATTTCTAAACTTAGTTAATATACTGCGCAACAATCGTTGGCTCTCATAAATTTAAAGTTTTAATTTTATACATTTGTGTGATTAATTCATCACTTTGATCAACGAGAAATCTATTGCTGTCTTACCTTTTGTCAATATGAGTAATGATATTGATAACGAATCTTTCTGTGATGGTATTGCAGAAGAAATAATTAATGCCTTATCAAAAATAAAAGGCTTAAAGGTGATTGCAAGACGGTCTTCGTTTGCATTTAAAAATAAAAACATTGATGTTCGACATATTGGTAATCAATTAGGTGTGGCTACTGTTTTAGAAGGAAGCGTTAGAAAATCAAACAATAGCATTCGCATAACAGGGCAATTGATAGATACAAAATACGGTACGCAATATTGGTCTAAAAAATTCGATAGAGAATTAATAGATATCTTCGAATTGGAAGATGTAGTGAGTCTTGCCATAGCTGATGAAGTCCGAAACAATTTTGGGCATTTTGAAGTGCAGGACCATTTAATTAAACAACCTACAAATAATGTCGAGGCTTATCAATTATTTTTACAAGGGCGTTCATTGCAATTAAAATGGACACCAGAAAGTCTAAATCAAGCCATATCATACTATAATCAAGCTATTAACTTAGATAAAAATTACGCTAAAGCATATTATGCCAATTTACAATGCTATGGGTTATTGGCCGTTTGGGGTTATATGCCTTACCAAGAAGCTATGGATTTAGCTGTTGGCAATCTATTAATAGCCAAAGAAATAGAAACAGCATTACCCGAATATCCACTCTCTTTTGTAGGAAAGTTTCTTTGGGGTGAATGGGATTTTAAAAATGCATTTATACATATAGAAAAAGCTTTAGATATGAATCCTAATTATATTGATGGATTAGAAGCTATGACAGAGCTTTTTATAGCACTTGGCTTTTTTGATAAGGCTTTAACGTATGCAAATAGATTATTAGAGGTAGATCCGCTATCCGCAAATAACCATTACACATTAGCTAGCATTTACTACTACCAACGTAAGTTTAAAAAAGCATTAGAAAATGTAAACTACGCTCTAACACTTAATACTGATTTAGCATTAGCGCATCATTTGAAATGTTTCTGTTTAATATGGCTAAACAGAAGCCAACAGTTTCAATATTGTATTCAGGATACTACCTTGAAAGAGGAGAAAAATCTATTATTTCAACTTATCAACAATAAGGATATTGAAGTTCCGGAACAAATGATGACAAAATGGTCACAATCTCAAAACGAAGAAACGATGCCAGTTCCCTATGATGTGTTTATTTTAAGCAATTCAAGTTATACAGACCAAGGGTTTACACGCTTAAAAGAAATGATTGAGCAAAGACGTGGGCAGGTTATAAACTATAGGCTAGAACCTTTTTTACAACCGTTACATAATATCAAAGAATTTTCAGAGCTACACAAGTCTAATTTGTCCATTGAAGACGTTGATTGCCATCAAACAGACGAAGAAAAATCATCACCAATCATTTTAGATGCTCAACAAGTAGAAACGCTAAAAGAGGAATTAGGTTCTTATTTTAAAGAGGATGAACCTTTCTTAAATCCACAATTAAGTTTAAAATTCGTGGCTGATGTGTTTGAATTAAATACCAATAAAATATCCTACGTAATCAATAAAGCTTTTCATCTTAATTTTAATGACTTTGTGAATTCGTATCGCTTAAATCATTTTAAATCAATAGCCATAGATCCAAAAAACTCACATTTAACTATTCTTGGCTTAGCTTATGACAGTGGTTTTAATTCTAAAAGCGTATTTAACACGTACTTCAAAAAAACAGAGGGCACTACACCTAGTAAATGGGTAAAATCTAATACTAAATAACGTAAAGTTACAAGTCCTTTATCTCAGTTAATAGAATTTAAATTAATTTTTAGATGCCTTATCCTTTCTTAATATTTAGATTTTAAAATTATTTTACTCTTGTACACCACTAGAGTTAACCGAACAAATTTAAAATTCAAACAGTTTTCATTTTAATACTTGAATTCGTCCGAAATTATAATCTCGGACGTTTACAGTTTTCTTATACCTCAAATTTGCACCATCAAAAAACGAACAATAATGAAATCAATTATAATGAAAACTATCAAAAAACAAATCTTATTAAGAATGGCTTGCGTAGCCTTTGCATTAGTATCAAGTATAACATACGCTCAAAACACAAATCCAGAAACCTCAACACAGCGAGATGGCTTTATTATTGAATTTTCAGTAGGTGGAGGTCTAATCAGTTTAGAAGATAGTGAAGGTATTCAAACGTTCGACAAATCTCAAGGAACGTTTGTTTTTCCAGATCTAAAGTTGGGCTATATGTTGAATGAAAATCTTGCCATTACTGCCGCTATGCCAGGAAATATATATGAATTTCAAGATAACGACAGGAATTTTGGAGGTTTTATTCCATCGCTACAATATTGGGTAAAAAATCGTTGGTGGATTCATGGTGGAATTGGTTTAGCAATAGATTCGCCAGCACTATATGATATTAAAGACGATGTAAATGACGATTGGAACTTTGGTTTCGCTGTTATGGCAAGTACAGGTTATTAGATTTACAAAAAGAAAAACTTTGCGCTTAATGTGCAGTCAAAACTAGTTCTTGGCAGTGTGTCTTTAGATGGAAATGCAGATAGAGATGCAGTAATCTTTAATGTAGGCTTAGGATTTAGCTGGTTATAAGGTTGAATTTACAAATTCAAATAATTCTAAAAATATTATCATGAAAAAAACTTTAATAACCTTGATTTTTTGCGGACTAACATTAATCTCTAAATCTCAAAACACAAGTGTAGAAAAATCAACATTCGGATTACAAACTGGAGTTCTAGGAATCTGGGCTTATAATGAAGCAAAACTATCAAATACCATAGCACTGAGAACAGAGCTCGGTTTTGATTTTGGTATTTGGGAATCTACGTTTTACGATGATTATGACTCCCCATTTCTACTTACACCTGTAATAGTTGTGGAGCCAAGATTCTATTACAACCTCAAAAAACGCTCAGAGCACTCAAAACCAATTGATGGAAATAGTGGCAATTTTATTGCTTTAAAGATGGGTTATCATCCAGAATTGGCGCTGTTCAATACTGACGATGCGCCTGTAGTTAGTGACTTTTCCATTATACCCACTTGGGGAATTAGGCGAAATTTAGGTAAACACTTTGATTTTGAAGCAGGTCTTGGCGCAGGATTTAGTTACACATTTGCTAAACGCGCTGGCTACTTAAAGAACAAAAGTGAAATGGAATTAAATATGCACTTGCGAATAGGATATAGGTTTTAGCAAAAACAACACTCAATTTGACGAAACCTATCCAAGCTTAACTCCAAATAGTAAATATTTCTTTTTTCATGGGAGCTACGGATTTAATAAAGTTGATAGCAATTAGGTTGACGGCAGTGCGATTAAAAGGACGAAAACTAGACAGAGAGACCTTGGATTCTTTTAATGAAAATGCAATAAATCGAAAGAATTTGGTAGCTACTGCGCTAAGGTATTTGGAAAACTTAGTCATTGAAAAATAAATTACTGCCAAAAATGGATATAAGTCAGAAAAATTAATAAAAGATGCGATAGAAAGCCTTATATGCATCATAATTTATATAACTGCGTCATAGTTTTCAATCTATCCTCAAACTTTATACATAAGGCTTCATAAGGGGTAGGAAGCATATTGCTTCTGGATCGATCTTTGTAGAAACGAAAATCAAGTTTTTAATTATTATGGATTTAATCACTTATGTATTAGATGAACTAAGGAAAAATAAGTACTAACAAATGATTATAAGGTACAAATTCTGTTTGTAACTAGTAAGAGGTAGTTTATCATTAACAAACATTCGAATATCATATAAAGTTTAATTGATTAAAGACCTTTTTTAAGTTTATCCTAATCAAAAAAAAACAATCAAAAAGTGAACAATTATGAATTCAATTAAAAGTAAAAAAGGAATTAGACTTGCAATAGGCATATTTTCAGGAGTATTAGTAGGCTTATTAACCTCAAACATAGCTTTATGGCTTCCAATTGGAATTGCCATTGGTGCCGCGTTAGAATACTCAAAAAAATCTTAATGTAACAACTCAAATTACAAAATAAATCATCAATCAAAAAACGAACAATTATGAAATTAATTAAAATGAAAACAATCAAAAAACAAATCTTATCAAGAATGGCTTGCGTAGCCTTTGCATTAGTATCAAGTATAACATACGCTCAAAACACAAATCCAGAAACCTCAACACAGCGAGATGGCTTTATTATTGAATTTTCAGTAGGTGGAGGTCTAATCAGTTTAGAAGATAGTGAAGGTATTCAAACCTTTGATAAAGCTCAAGGAACGTTTGTTTTTCCAGATCTAAAGTTGGGCTATATGTTGAATGAAAATCTTGCCATTACTGCCGCTATGCCAGGAAACATATACGAATTTCAAGGTAATGACAGGAATTTTGGAGGTTTTATACCATCTGTACAATATTGGGTAAAAGACAACTGGTGGATTCATGGCGGAATTGGTTTAGCCATAGATTCGCCCGCACTATATGATATTAAAGATGATGTAAATGATGATTGGAACTTTGGTTGCGCCGTTATGGCAAGTACAGGTTATGAAATTTACAAAAAGAAAAACTTTGCGCTTAATGTTCAGTCTAAATTAGTGCTTGGTCGTGCGTCTTTAGATGGAGATGCACACAGAGATGCAGTAATCTTTAATGTAGGATTAGGGTTTAGCTGGTTATAAACTTTAATATATAGTGAATTTATCTATTGACAAAATATAAAAATTTAGCTCTGAACTAAAGTGAAATATAGTGTGTATTTATACGCTACGTTTCATAAACAGTAAGTTCTGAGTAATGAGAAAAAATTGAACATAAATCATATTTACAAGTTCAATTGTATCTAAAATAAATATTATCATGAAAAAAACTTTAATTACCTTGACTTTGTGCGGACTAACATTAATCGCCAAAGCTCAAAGCACAAGTGTAGAAAAATCAATATTCGGATTACAAACTGGAGTTCTAGGAATCTGGGCATATAATGAAGCAAAACTATCAAATACCATAGCACTGAGAACAGAGCTCGGTTTTGATTTTGGTATTTGGGAATCTACGTTTTACGATGATTATGACTCTCCATTTCTACTCACACCTGTGATAGTTGTGGAGCCAAGATTCTATTACAACCTCAAAAAACGCTCAGAGAACTCAAAACCAATTGATGGAAATAGTGGCAATTTTATTGCTTTAAAGATGGGTTATCATCCAGAATTGGCACTGTTCAATACTGACGATGCGCCTATAGTAAGTGACTTTTCCATTATACCCACTTGGGGAATTAGGCGAAATTTAGGTAAACACTTTGATTTTGAAGCAGGTCTTGGTGCAGGATTTAGTTACACATTTGCTAAACGCGCTGGTTATGTAAAGAACAAAAGTGAAATGGAATTAAATATGCACTTGCGAATAGGGTATAAATTTTAGCATAGATAAAACCAATCACAATCATCAATCAAAAAACGAACAGTATATGTTTTTCAAATCAAAAGAAGGAAAAGACAAAATCTTATCCCTGTATAGCCAGAAGTTAAATGAGCTAAATATTGAATATTCCGAAGAATCGGTAGAAACAAAGTTTGGCGTTACAAATGTTATTATTACTGGAAACGTAAAAAACCCTCCATTACTCCTTATTCATGGCACAGGCGGTTGTGCACCATTAATATTAGAATCATTTCCTAATTTATCTTCAACATATTGTGTCTATGCAATAGACGTACTTGCCCAACCTAATAAAAGTGCTGAAAACAGGTTAGACATGAAGACTTTAGATTATGGAGAATGGTTAACGGAAGTTATTATTTTACTAGGATTGAAAGCCGTTACTTTAGTAGGATTTTCTTTTGGAGGCCTTATTTCACTAAAGACTTTAGAATTTAACGAACGACTCATAAAAAACGTTTTTTTAATAGCGCCAGTTTACATCGTAAATGGAAATCCTTTTATAGGATTATTTAAGATGTTTATTCCTTTAAAGAAATTTATAAAAACGGGTAATGATAACTATCTAAAAAAAGTCATTAAAGCTCTTTTTAGTGATGCTGATAATTTTGCCATCCAGTTTATGGGAACCACTTTTCAAAATTGTAATATGGACTTTTCACCATTACCTGTAATAGCTAAAAAATCTGCTCAACAAATTGAAACACCTATTACCATTTTCGCCTGTGAAAACGATATTATGTTTCCTGGTAGAAAATTGATTAAAAGAGCCAAACGAATATTTTCTTCTATAGAAGACGTTGTTTTGATTGAAGATACTAAACACGTACCAAATTCAAAAGGTTTTAAAAAAATAGAGGATTTAATTATTGATAAAAACAGATACTAAAATGATAGCAGAAATAAAATCTTTAGAATTCCCTAGTCCAAATATAATTTCAATAAATGGAATTGAGTTAGAAGTATTTGAAGCAGGTAAAGAAAATATTGGCAATCCAATTGTACTTTGTCATGGTTTTCCCGAACATGCTTTTTCATGGCGTTATCAAATCTCAGCACTTGCTAAAGCTGGTTATCATGTCATTGTTCCAAATCAAAGAGGATATGGTTATTCATCTTGCCCTAAAGACGTAACAGCATATGATATCACCCATTTAACAGGTGATATGGTAGCTTTACTTGATTATTACAACTACAAAGATGCTGTTTTTGTGGGTCATGATTGGGGTGCAAATGTAGTTTGGAACCTTGCACTCTTACATCCAGAGCGGGTAAATAAAGTCATAAATCTTGCACTACCTTATCAAGAACGCGGCAAAAAACCATGGATTGAGTTGATGGAAGCGTTTTTTGGAGACGATTTCTATTTTGTTCATTTTAATAAACACCCAGGAGTTGCAGATGCTGTATTAGAGAACCATACAGAAAATTTTCTTCGTAATTTATTTCGTAAGAATGTACCTCTTGCACCACCAGAACCAGGAATGTTAATGATGAACCTTGCAAAAGCAGAAAAGCCTTTTGGTGAGTCTATTATGAACGACGATGATTTGTCTGTTTTTGTAAAGGCCTTTAACAATTCCGGATTTAATGGCGCTATTAATTGGTATAGAAACCTCGACCGGAACTGGCACTTATTAGCAGATATTAACCCAATCATCAAACAGCCTACTCTTATGATCTATGGCAATCTAGATATGATACCAAAATTTGAAAGGCTACAGGATTTCGTTCCGAATTTAGATGTTATTAGTTTAGATTGTGGCCATCACATTCAACAGGAATTACCACAAGAAACTAATCAATCAATTTTAAAATGGTTGGCAGAATTTAATGGCTAAAAAAGAGAAATGGAAACAAGAATGGTAATTTATAGAGAGGAAGCAGAATTTGTTAGAGACTATAAACAAGCATTAATTTTTGAATCTATTTTATAAGCGTAAACTCATTAATAAATATCCTTTTCACATAACTTCATTATTTTATATTATGAATATAAACGAGCAACTTAAAACCATAAAAGACTACTATTCTCCTAAAATAATTGGTGAAGTAAATGATGTTTTTATAAAACTTGTAAAAATACAGGGAAACAAAGTGCCTTGGCATCACCATAAAAATGAAGATGAATTATTTTATGTGCTTAAAGGAAGTCTTGTTTTTGAAATAGAAAACCAAGAACCATTTACAATGAAAAAGGGGGATTTGTTCATTGTAAAAAAAGGAATTAATCATAAAGTCAGTTCTAAAAAGGAATGCCATTTAATGCTTATTGAAAATAAATCAGCTTTGCATACAGGAAATGTGATTTCTGAGATTACAAAATCAATCAATAATCAAAAATAATGAAACACTAGTGCCATCAGAATTTCAATTTAGGATTAAAATAATATTAGGTCTGAAGCATGCTATTTTAAAATAGATAGCTGTAGAACTTTATCCACCAACAAAAAAACAACAATTAATAAAAACAACAAAATGAGCAAAGGATTAAAAATAGTATTGACAATAGGACTCATTATTGTCTTTCAAGGTATATCGGCACAATCGAAGTTGAATCAATCGAGTGAATTTCAAACAGAAATTATTGATTCTGTTTATTCAGAGGTATTCAAAGAATATCGAAAGTTTTGGGTTAAACTCCCTGATAATTATAACCCAAATAGTAGTGTAAAATATCCTGTTGTTTATTTGTTAGATGGATTTTCTCTGAGAGAAAATTTAGAAGAAATTTATGATAATTATTGGGGACATTATTTGCCTCATATGATTCTAATTGGAATTTCTAACAAAACTAACAGGATACGGGACTTAACTACTTCTCAGATTAAAATGAGGCGTGGGCAAGCAATGAATAAAGAAACTGGTGGTGCGGAAAACTTCACCCAAAGTATTGAAAAAGAACTAATCCCATACATTGACAATAAATATCCAACCACGGCCTATCGTACCTTAATTGGGCATTCTTATGCCGGTTTGTTTACGGTAAATATGTTGGTTAATCATAAACATCTCTTTCAAAACTATATAGCCATAGATCCAAGTTTGGATTGGGACGACCAAAAATTATTGAAGGAGGCAAAAGAAAAGCTGAGTTCAGAAAGTTATAAAGGTAAATCTCTTTATGTGTCTTTAGCAGCAGAACAGCTACACATGTGGGATGAAGAAATAACCATGGAGAATATTATGGACGACGCTTCAGAATTCACTTTGTTTGCACGTTCAATCGTTGACTTTTCAACTTTTGCGACCTCTCAAAAACAGAGTGGATTAAATTTCTCATGGAAGGTGTACAATGAAGATTTACATGGTACTGTTCCGCTCCCAACGATGAGAGATGGATTGATTTTTCTTTTTAAATGGTACCAGTTTAAATCTCCGCAAAAATATAATAATCCTGAAACGACAGTAGAAGAATTGGTTAAGCTATTGGAAAAACAAGAAGAAATCTATTCAACGCATTTTGGTTATCCCTTCCCTCCAATGATTGAGGAAATGTTTAGTGGCTATGGCTATATGAATTTAGAAATGGGGCAACCTGAAAAAGCATTTATGTTTTTCAAATCGAATATTGATTATTACCCCAACAGCGCAAGTGCCTATAATTCAATGGCAGACTATTATGAAGCTCAAAATGATATTACTAATGCACTAAGGTTTGTGCAAAAAGCTGCTGAATTAAGTAATGACGAATACTATAAAAACAGAATTCAAGAACTAAAAAACAAATAACAAAGGCTAACATTTTGTATAACCCGCAATATGCATTAGAACTTTGTTATGAGAATCAAAAACACAATAAATCAGGATGTTAAATTTGAAAAGCATAGCATCGCTATGGTTAGAGAAGATAACGAAACGAAGTAGCTGATTTGCAGTGTTTTTGGTTCGTAATAGATTTTCTAATTCATAATGCGGATTTAAGTAATGCTAAAGTAGAAGTCTTATAAGAAACTACTAAGCAATCTGACACTAACTATCCAATTTATCGTTAGCACTTATTTGAGAAAAAAATGAAACGATTATTAAAATTCATAGATAAGAATATTTCGGGCAAAAAGGTTTTAAGTCTTTTTATTTTGACCAATCTTGTTTACACTTTTATGCTGACAGTCACCATTCCCAAAACAATGGAATTCTCTAACGGAATTAAATTATTGGATATGATGCCCACAGGATATGACTTGAATTATGTTAGTGAATTATTCAATTCGCTTGGAGAAAATGGACGTTTGACGTATCTAACCAATCAAATACCTGTTGATATGTTTTACCCACTGCTATTCGGACTTTCTTACTGTCTGCTTTTGGGTTATTTCTTAAAAAAATTGAACAAATTAAATTCCCCATATATTTATCTCTGCGTAATACCGATAATTGCTGGAATTGCAGATTATTTGGAAAATATCGGAATTATCACAATGCTTAAAAACTATCCCGAATTGAATGAGACTGCAGTTTATACAACTAATATATTTTCAGTTATAAAAAGCATTTCAACAAGTATATTTTTTATTGCATTAATAGTCATCTTAGTAACACTTGGAATTAAAATATTAAACAGAAAAAAAACGGCTGACACTGTATAAAATTAATTGCTTGTTTTAGCCAATTTATGAAAGTTCTCGCGGACTTTCTACCCGTAATTTATCTGCTAAATTAGTTGCTTAAACCACGCAAATGATCTTATACATAACCGTTACCAAACATATAAAGCAAACTATGAAAAATTTGACATTTGTAATTTTATATATTCTTCTTTCAGGAGTACAAACCACATTTGGACAGAATGAAACAGATGATATTATAGTAGGAAGTAAGTTCGTTATTAAATCTAATATTTTAGATGAAGAAAGAACCTGTTTAATAAGTCTTCCTGATTCATACAATAATTCATCTGAAGTTGATAAAAAATATCCAGTTATCATATTATTGGATGGATATACTCATTTTAAAACAGCATCTGGAATAGTACATTTTATGAGTTCTAATAGGAATCGAAACAATTTAATGCCTGAAAGTATTATTATAGCCATAGAGAATGTTGACCGAGAACGAGATTTTACAGTTACAAAAATTAAGACCAAACGACCGAATAATATGGGAGGTGGAAGGATTTTTTTGAATTTCATTGAGAAAGAACTAGTACCTTATATTGATAAAAAGTATAAGACAGAACCGTTTAGAACTCTTGTTGGGCACTCTTTAGGAGGACTACTTACACTAAATTCCTATATGGATGAAAATAGCGTATTTAATGCTTACATTTCTATAGACCCAAGTATTTGGTGGAATGAGGAGATGATGAAAAACAAAGTTGATTCTATTTCCTCAATATCATTAGATAAAAAACTTTATATCGCTACTGCCAATCAAGGAGAGGCTAATTACGAAAGGAATAAACAAAGACACGACTCTCTCTATACTTTAATAACAAAGAAATCGGATAAACCTCTAAATATCGAAATAGAATATTTTGAAAAAGAAAACCATCGCTCTGTACCATTAGTAGCTTTATACGAAGGGTTAAAATATATTAATCAAGAGGAATGATTTCGAAGCTAGTAATATCAACAAATACGTTTGGTAACACCGTATATAATTTATTGCTGGCTTTTTGCCTACTTGCGAAAGTTCTTGCGGACTTTCTTGGTCGGTAATTAGTTGCTTAAAACACGCTACAAACCATATACAATCACGTTGTGTGCCATTAGGGCAAAACTGTAACAATTACTCTTTTACAGAGTCAGAATTAGTATTAAATAATAAAAATAAATAAACTATGATTGCAAATACAGAACAGAAAAATTTGATTAAGACCGCTAGAATAACTGGCTTATGGTATTTAATGATGGCTATTACAGGAATTCTAGGGTTTATGGTCTTTCATTCTCAAATATTTGTGTCTGGTAATCCTGAACAAACGCTAACAAATTTAATAGAATTAGAATCTACAGCAAGAATTAGGTTGCTATTAGAATTTGGTATCGTAATTTCTCAGGCACTTACCGCAGTTTGGTTTTTTAAATTATTTAAAGATAATTATGAATGGGAAGCCTGGACTCTAGGTATATGGGGTATGGTAAATGCTTTAGTCATTATGATAAGTGCAATTTCAATCGCCTCAGCAATAGGCATTGCAAATTCTGATATAAGTGCTATGGAAGATAAAGTTTTACTAATTCAGGTTTTTCAACATATAATTTCTAATGCCTGGGGTATTGGTGGTCTTTTCTTTGGACTTTGGCTGTTTCCTATGGGATACATAGTTATCAAATCTAAAAGAATGCCCATCTGGTTGGGAAGAGTTATTGTTTTAGGTGGTATTGGCTATGTATTAAGTACCTTAATCCACTATGCAGGCATTGATTTTAGCTTCAATGAATATCTTACGCTACCGGCAACTATTGGTGAATTTTGGATGATTGGTTATTTATTAATTTTTGGCATAAGACCTAGCTATAAGTAAAATTAAACAAAAAATGTTAAATAAAAGTTTTGAAAAAGCAAAAGAGCAAAGCAAATTATTAGAAAATGATTTGTATAAGAATCCTCATAAGTATCGCGTATTAACGGGAGATAGACCTACAGGTAATTTGCATCTTGGACACTATTTTGGCTCAATTATAAACCGATTAAAATTACAAAGTTTGGGAATTGAGACTTATATTTTAATTGCTGATTATCAAGTGTTGACAGATAGAAATGTTTTTAATGAAATTTCAAAATTCACCTATGAACTAACTTTGGACTATTTAGCCTGTGGATTAGACCCTGAAAATTATAAAACTCATATTTTTCCACATAGTCATATTCCTGAATTAAATCAACTAACTATTCCATTTCTGACATTAGTTTCTAGTTCAGAATTAAACAAAAATCCAACTGTTAAAGAAGAAATTACTGCTTCAGGACTGAGAAATATTAATGCAGGAATGTATATCTATCCAGTTCATCAAGCTGCTGACATTTTGTTTTGTAAAAGTAATGTGGTTCCTGTTGGAAAAGACCAATTACCTCATATAGAATTAACTCGGAAAATTGCAAAGCGCTTTAATACCAAATTCAATAAAAATATTTTTACAGAACCAGTTGCACTTTTTACTGATACCCCTACTATTCTTGGGTTAGACGGTATTCAAAAAATGAGCAAAAGTCGCAACAATTCAATTATGATAAAGTCAACAGCTGACGAAACAGCAAAACTAATAAAATCTGCCAAAACTGATTCAAGTCGTTACATATCTTACGACCCCGAAAACAGACCAGAGGTTTCCAACTTACTTAAGTTAGCTTCCTTATGTTCAGATAAAAGTCCATCCGATATTGCTCATAAAATTGGCGACCAAGGATCAGGAAAACTTAAACAGCTAACAGAAGAAGCCATAAACACATATTTTGAGCCTATTAGAAAAAAAAGAATAGAGCTTGAAAAAAATAAAGATTATGTCAGGGATATTTTGCTTAAAGGTATAAGTAAGGCGAGAGAAACAGCGATTGAAACGCTGAGCGAAGTCACTGAAGCAATGAATATGAAAATATAATGGCACCATAAAAAAAAACTACTCATCATGATAAAATCTATAGAAAATAAAAAACAAACCTGGATAACAATATTCTTATTTCTGGGTCTTGTATTTGCTCTTACTTCACCATTCCATTATGCAATAGTTAATTTATATCCATCACGAATATATGTTGGCGCTATCATGTGGTGTCCTGCAATAGCTGCATTTATTACCTTAAAAATAAGAGGTCGTAAGATTTCATCTCTAAATTGGAATTGGGGAAATTGGAAATATATACGAATGTCGTACGTTATCCCAGCCTTATATGGTATAATCACTTATGTGCTTATTTGGATTTTCGGTTTTGGAAATTTAGCCAATAGCGAAGACATTACAGAATGGGGAAAAGAACTTGGCTTATTTGGCATAGGCACTTTAAGCCCAACATCAATAACTATCATAGCTATAATGTTGTTAGCAACTATAGAGGTTATTAGAGCCTCTGCAACAACATTAGGGGAAGAAATTGGATGGCGAGGATTTTTCATCTATGAATTAAGAAAGGTTCTTTCATATACTGGTGTATCAATTTTTAGTGGATTGATTTGGTCTTTTTGGCATTGGCCATTGCTTGTTTACTATAGTAACAATGTCCTATTAGAATTTACAACGTTCACTGTCGTAATTGTTTCTATGTCACTTATTATGACGTATTACACGTTTAAATCTAAAAGCCTATGGCCAGCTGTAATATTTCACGCAGTAAGCAATGTATATATTCAAAAAATATTACCTGAATTAACCATTAAAAATGAAGGAACGGAACATTGGCTTGGCGAAAACGGAATTATGTTTGCAATTGTGACTTGTGTTTTTGGAATTTACTTTTGGAGAAAAGCAATTAAAGAAAAATTATAAATAAAAATACAGTGAGAAATACCGTGTATAATTGCTTGCCAGTTCGCTGCGCTCGTTTCATTGCTAGTTCTAGCCTACTTACGAAAGTCCTCGCTGACTTTCTATCTGCGATTTATTTGTTAAATCAGTTGCTTAAATACATAACGAATCATACACAATCACATTAAAGCCAATATAGACCAACATATGAAAACAAAAATCACAATCTTACTATCAGCACTAATTCTGATTTTGTCATGCCAACCATCAATCGAAGACACTGTTGATTTAAATGTTCAAAATTGGATTCATGGTTCTGAAAACTGTGAAGATAATATTGACCCACCAATTCAGGTCGTTAAGTATAATAGCAATACTTATATTTTACGCCAAAACAAGTGTACAAATTACGAAGCACCTTTTATGTTTCTGTTTTTTGGTGAAAACAAAGCGCTATTAATGGATACTGGAGCTACTCAAGAAGATGATATTTTTCCGATTTATGAAACTGTAAATAGAATTGTTAACGACTGGTCTAAAAAGAATGGAGTGGTCAAATTAATTGTTGCGCATACTCATAAGCATGGAGACCACTTTGCAGGCGATGGACAATTCAAAGGAAAACCGAACACTTCTGTAATAGACCTTGAGGTTAAAGATGTACAAGATTTTTTTAAGATTTCAAACTGGCCCGAAGAAATTGTAGATTATGATTTAGGAAATCGTATGATGAAAATAATACCAATTCCTGGACACCAAGCTTCTTCAATTGCGGTTTATGATACTTCGACTAAAATTCTCTTGACTGGAGACACCTTTTATCCTGGTAGACTATACATAAATGATTGGATTGCTTTTAAAATGAGTATTGAAAGACTTGTAAAATTCACCGACATTAATGAGGTTTCAACCATACTTGGAAATCACATTGAAATGACTCAAACAGCTGGTGTTGATTACCCCATGGGAACTATCTACCAGCCTAAAGAACACCAACTTCCGTTAAGTGTATTCACATTAAAAGAACTTTCAAGTGCTCTAACAAAATTAGGAGATACGCCGACAAAACAAATTCATGATAGCTTTATAATATATCCAGTTAATTAAAAATACTGACACTAACAAAGACGTATACAGCTCACAACTAATTAGATAAATGATATGGAACCACAAAAGAAATACTTTAATATTAAAATACTTGTAGAAATAGCAATTGTATTCCTAACTATATTGAGCATAAAACACCTTGCGGATTATTTCGACGTAATTGGTGCTGGCTCAATAGCAATTTGGTGTGGTATTATAGTTAGTACGATTTTCATGAAACAAAAAAAAATAAACTGGAAAGAGCTTGGGCCTAAGATTCCAAAAGGCACAAAAAATTGGATGATTAATATATTGATAGCACTTGGCACTGTAATACTAGTTTTTTCAATTATGGGACTAATTGTAAAACCAATATTGGAAAGCTTTGGTCTAACGAACCCAGCAGGTGTAGCTGATAGATTTGCCTTTTTTATGGGAAAACCTCTTGTTTTTATAGGTTACCTAATTACAGTTGTTTGGTTTGGTGCAGCCTTAGGTGAAGAATTGTTATTTCGCGGATATTTACTAAATAGATTGGTTGATTGTACTGGAAATAATACATTGGGAATAATTATAGCATTAATTATACATGCTGTAATATTTGGAATGTTACACATTTACCAAGGATTAGCAGGTGTTATTGCCACTGGTTGTATTGCCCTTATATTTGGTTCAGTCTATTTTATAATTAAGCGAAAACTTTTTCCTATAATAATTGCACATGGAATTATTAACTCCTTCAGCCTTATTGGATTATACCTAAATAATGGCGTTGTAAGTTAGAGATAAAGAATTGAATAAAACTTAAGCCAACAAAGATGGATATAAAAAAGAGGAATCCTCTACTGAGACTATCATGAAGAAAGACAATCTTTAAGTCATGAATTCTCTTGTCTTCAATCTGTAAATTTTCTTTTTAGTAATTTATCCAAGCCTCATATATTCCATAGCCTAAATTCTTAAAATTAATAACAAACGCTTATCTCTTCTTATTCGCGCTCATGTATTTCTTTTTTCTATTTTTAAAGAAAATACGTTGCTTTGCTGTTCATATGAGTTTAAGTTATACCAATAAAATATCAAAAACCCGTTTATATTGGCTTTGCCAATTGATGGGCTGGTGCTTGGTGTCAACTTATTGGGCATACACCGTATATACCAGAGATAATTATGGAATTTTTTATACATTTTTAAATTATGTTTTGGATGTGGCAATTGGAATATTCTTAACACATATGTATAGAATGTATGCTTTAAAAGCTAACTGGAGTCAGTTGCCAATTAAAAAGTTACTTATTCGTGTTATTCCAAGTATACTTTTATTAGCGCTTCTATATGTATTAATAAACAACTTAAAATGGTATGCGTATTGGACTTTTATTGCAGGCGAGGATAAAAATTTCTTTGAAGCCATCATGTACTGGGATCCAATTTTACTTACAGGACTGCGACTAATGTCTATTTGGATATTGGCGTATCACTTATATCATTACTATCAAAAAGAAGTGGTTACGGCAAGAGAGAATGCTCAACTTTCCTTAATCGCAAAACAAGCCCAGTTAGATAATTTATCAGCGCAATTGAATCCACATTTCTTATTCAACTCATTAAATTCTATTAAATCATTAGTCATCGAAAACCCAAACGTTGCAAGAAGAGCTATTGATTTATTATCAGATTTGCTGAGGTCATCCTTATATGAAAAAGACAAAGATTTAACACCTATTAAAAATGAATTGGCTTTAGTTTATGATTACATTGAATTAGAAAAGCTGCGTTTTGAGGAACGACTTCAACTAAAAACCAGTATTGAAGAAGGCGTTATTAATTATAAGATTCCTGCGTTAAGTATTCAGTTATTGATAGAAAATGCCATTAAACATGGCATTGATTTAATAGTTGATGGTGGTATTATTTACTTAAAAATTAAAAAGAAGGATAGCCATATTCATATTACAGTTGAGAATCCTGGAATAATTAATCAAAATAAAAGTGTTGGATTAGGTCTCGAAAATTTAAAAAAACGCTTAGAAATTCAATATAAAGGTAAGGCTGTTTTTAGTTTAACAGAGAATGAAAATAACCATGTCTGCGCAGAACTAATAATTCCAATGCATATAAACGATGAAAAGATATAAAACCATAATCATTGATGATGAACGTTTAGCGAGAGAAGAAGTAAAACGTGCACTAGAAAAACATAAAGAGTTTGAAATTATAGCTGAAGCTAGTCATGTAGATGAAGCCATAACTTTAATTGAAGACTTACAACCAGACCTATTGTTTTTAGATATTCATATGCCTGGGAAATCTGGGTTTGATTTATTGGAAGAACTAACCAATGTGCCTGACGTCGTTTTTACAACGGCCTATGATCAATATGCTGTAAAAGCGTTTGAGATGAATGCTTTAGATTATTTGGTAAAGCCTTTAAGAGATGAACGTTTTTCTAAAACTATTGAAAAGGTAAAGGAAGAATTGTCTAATAGGGTAAAATTAGAGCCTACCACCTTACCGATGCATCAAAAGATATTTATAAAAGATGGTGAAAAATGTCATTTTATTCCTCTCACAGATATTTATTTTATTGAATCTTTAGAAAATTATGCACGTCTCTATTTTGGTTCGGATAAAGCAATGATAAAGCGTTCTTTAAATTTATTAGCAGAAAAATTAGACCCTAAAGTCTTTTTCCGTGTGAATCGAAGCCAAATGATTAACATACATTACATCAAAAAGATTCACCCCTACTTCAATAATAAATTACAAATTATATTAACCACTGGTGAAAAAGTAGAAGTATCTAGCAGGCAGTCCGTTAAGTTTAAAAACTGGAATAGTTTATAAAGAGAAAATCGCTGAGTTTTCTAACGTTCATTGACTTTTATTTACGCTCATGTACTTTTCCTTTTTTGAAAGAAACAGACGCCTTTACTTTGTACTATAATTAATTTAAAATCCTTATTATGAAGTATTTAAAAGTAGTATTTAATATAGAAAGAATCGTATATCTAGTGCTAATTTCATTGTTGATATCTTGTAATGAAAACACTGTTTCATTAGCAGAACAACCAACCTTAGCTGATTATACAGTTGGAGAACAATGGACTTGGAAATATAAAGGCATAACCACTGAAGGCGAAGTGCGTTCAGAAGGCAAAGATACAAGAGAAATAGTACATATAGCTGATGGTTTAGGTATGGTCATTGGAAAAGACACGATTCCAGTTTCGGACATTGTAAAGCCAGAAGAAAGCGAAACACCAAGATACAAATGGCCTTTAGAAGTGGGAAAGAAGTGGAAATATGAGAAAAATTGGACAAGTCAAGATGGTACCACAGGAACACAAAGTCAAAAGGCAAAAGTATTATCATATAAAGAAGAAACTGTAGACGCTGGAACCTTTATGGCGTACACCATAGAATACAAGGGGAGCGTTTCTAATTCTAGAGGCTACAACGCACAAACAGATGAAGTTTGGTTGTATGCACCAGAACTAAAAAACTTTATTAAGATGACGCAAACTCAAGATGGCTTTTTGTACAATGAAGAGTTAATCCAGTACATAGACCCAAATAGGAAATAGTTAGTTTTTTATCAATTTTCAAACGTAAAACAATGAAAAAGTCAGTCCTTTTATTATTTCTAATTGCAATTAGTAGCACTTCTTTTGCACAAGAATTGCCATTTAAAAAGGTGAAACTATCAGATTCAATAGCGCTTGAAAACCAAATGCAGCAATTAGCCGCAATCTGTGATACTCAAAATTTATCAGAATTAGACCTGTTTAAGTTCCAGTTAATAAGAGGTGAATATGAAGACGCATTAGCTTCAATAAAAAAAAGAGTAGCAGAAACACCAATAGATCAAAGGCAGTATTTAGATGTATACATCCATTATGTAGAGGCAAAGCTATCTACGAACTTCAAAGACGCGTTTAAAAAATCTTACAACAAATACGTAAAGAATTCTGATGACATACAAGTTCTTAATTTAGATAAAGCCTTGATAGTTAGAGACCCAACTGATTATTACGTTAGTAATTTTAATACCACGTATACTAGTATTAATTCTGAAAAGATATCACAGCCTATAGCTATAGATTTAGTAAAAAAGTACTTTTTAAAATCGGTGTTTTCATCAACTAGAGCTATTTATTTTGAAGAAATAAAACAAGATCATAAACGCAGATATGTCGTAAATGATAGTATTGTCATTCCTATGAAAGATGGTGCCGAAGTTTCAATGGTAGTAGTTAAACGCAAGGGAAATTCAACAGCTAAAAAATCTGCCATATTGGTATCTTCTATTTATGCAGGCACCAATGAAGCTTCTGCTATGTTATCAGCATCTAAAGGCTATATAGGCGTTATTGCCAATACAAGAGGAAAACGGTTGAGTAAAAGCGACATAAAACCACTTGAATATGAACATACTGATGTGTATGAAGTCATTGATTGGATTAGTAAACAATCTTGGTCTAATCAAAAAGTAGCCATGTTTGGAGGGAGTTACAATGGTTTTACACAATGGGCTTCTATGAAACATAAGGTGCATCCTGCATTAAAAACCATTGTTCCTATGGTTGCTATTGCACCAGGTATTGATTACCCAATGGAAAACAATATCCTCCACAATTATTCATATTCTTGGAATTTTTATGTAACCAATAACAAGTTTTTAGATTTTGAAGCTTCAAATGATTTTAAGCGTTGGAATTCTTTAAAAAACACCTGGTACAAAACAGGAGTAGCGTTTAACAAATTAGATAGTTTAGATGGTCGGGTAAATACATTATGGAATACTTATATGCAACATCCTAGTTATGACGACTTCTGGAAAAAAATGATACCATACCAACAAGAATTTGCTAAAATTGACATTCCGATTTTAACCATAACAGGGTATTATGATGACTCACAAAGAGGAGCCATATATTATTACAATGAACATCATAAATATGCAAAAAATCCAAATCATTATTTGTTAGTTGGGCCTTATGATCATTGGGCTGCACAAACGAAACCAGAAGAAAGTCTAAGAAATTACAAATTAGATAAAGCTGCTTTGATAAACATCGAAGAAGAACTAATTTACCAATGGTTTGATTACATTTTGAACGGAAAAGCAAAACCGAGTATTTTAAAAGATAAAGTCAACTTCCAAGTCATGGGTACGAATACCTGGATGCACAAACCAAGTTTAAGCGCCATGACCAATGATACTTTAACATTTCATTTAAGTGCTGATAAAACCAACGATTTTTATGCCTTAAAATCAAAAGCAAATAATTTAGAGATTCAAATGTCTGTTGATTTTAAGGATCGAAAGAGTATGACTAACACAGAGTATTATCCTTGGCCTTTGGAACGTGACCAAATCAATTTAAAAGATGGTTTAATTTTTAAATCTGAAGCGCTAAAGGAAGATGTAATTATAAATGGCTCTTTTTTAGGGAATCTTGAATTTTCAATAAATAAAAAAGATGTTGATTATTCTGTAATCGTATATGAATTGACTCCAGAAGGGAACTATTTTCATTTAAGCTATTATATTGGTAGAGCGAGCTATGCTAAAGATAGAGAACAAAGAAATTTATTGATACCGAATCAAAAGACGAAAGTGTCTTTCGACAATTCGAAACTAATCAGTAAAAAATTAGAAAAAGGGAGTCGCATTGTAGTGGTGGTTAATGTCAATAAAAACAATAATGCTCAAATTAATTATGGTACTGGAAAGGATGTTAATAAAGAAAGTATTAAAGATGCTGAAATTCCATTAGAGATAATTTTTACAGGAAACAGCAGTATTTCTTTGCCAATTTGGAACTGATTTCAATAACTGTTAGAATCTCATCTCTTAAGTAAAATAAAGTTTAAATGTGCCTTTATTTAAAGGAATAAGCGCAGATGTCATAAAGATGTCATAAGCTTGGCGCAAGTGCCAGTAAGGTTTGTATTTAATTTTGTCCCATGAACATTAAATACAAATCAATGAATAATTTTTTTACAACACTCACTTTTCTTTTCATTACATATTTTAGCGTTAGTCAGAGCTATGAATCAAAAATAGATTCCATAGTTGCTATAAGTTACAATCAAAACGAGCCTGGTATTTCAATTCTGGTAGCAAAAGAAGGAGAATCTATTTATAGTAAAGCTTTTGGAAAATCTAATTTAGAATTAAACACTCCTTTAGAAACTAATAGTGTCTTTCAAATTGGCTCTATAACAAAACAATTTACTGCGATTTCTATTTTAATGCTAGAAGAACAAGGTAAGTTAAGTGTTGAGGATAAAATTGGAAAATACATTCCTGAATATGCTGAAATTGGAAAAGACATTACCATTCATCATCTATTAAACCATACTTCGGGAATAAAAAACAGAACACCTGTTGGTGACAAGGGTTTTATTTCTAAAACTAATATGTCACCTACAGAACTTATTGCATATTTTAAAGATGAACCTTTAGAATTCAAACCAGGAGAGCGTTTTAAATACAGTAATGCAGGCTATATTTTACTAGGGCGAATTATTGAAATCGTTTCTGGACAACCTTACAGTGATTTTATAGAACAAAATATTTTTGACAAAATAGGAATGAAGAATTCATCCTGTGGAGATCCGAAACAAGGTATTCCAAACCCTACTACGGGTTATATCATTGAACAAAATGATTTTGTAAAATCAGATGATATGAATTTGTCTTTAGCATATTCCGCGGGAGCTATTTTATCTACCACAGAGGATCTTTTAAAATGGCAAAATGCATTACTTTCAAACACACTTTTAAAAGCTTCTAGTATAAAACAAGCTATGACACCAACCTTATTAAACAGTGGGAAAAGAGTACCTTATGGATATGGTTTTCGATTTTCGAAATTGGGGAATTCTCCTGTAATTGCCCACACAGGAAGTACGAAGGGGTTTACCAGTATTGCGCTGTTTTTACCTAAAGAGAAACTGTATATAACTGCATTAACCAACTGTAATTGTAAGAATGTAAATAACGTGGCGAAACAAGTTGCTGAATTATTTGTAAGTATACCAGATGATAAAATAACAGAGGCTAAGCATAATCAACCTGAGAGAAAATCAATTAATGTACCTTCAGAAATATTAAGTGACTATACAGGTACTTATGAGGTTAAACCAAATGTAAACCTTACTATAGGATTGGATAACACAAATCAATTATACTTATTAGCTCCAGGTCAAACTAAAAAGGTTGAATTATTTGCTGAAACTCAAAATCATTTTTTTGTAAAAATTGTAGATGCAGAAATCACGTTTAATAAAAATGAAGCGAATAATGTTATTAGCTTAACGATGAATCAATCTGGTCGTAAAATTATCGCAAAAAAGAATTAGGATGAAAAACAAGGAAAAAACATCTTTACAGCAAGCCATTTATTATGCTAAAGCACCCATCATAATTGCATTAATTTTAACTCCAGTTAGATATGGTTTAGAATTATTGGGATTGCCTGAAAATGCTATTTTTATTATCGGGCTACTTTGGCTTACCTTAGGGATTGCTATATATCTAGGTATTAAATTAGGTAATCAAAAACAAGCTTACAAGATTCTTTTATTAAGCTTACTTATTTACTCACCTATTTCAAGGATTCCAGTTGCTATACTTTGGTGGGTAGATACAAAATGGGAAATTGGCACTCATTATGGATTATATTATGATAATTTTGGGCAAGCGCTATTAAATCATGTGATTTATGGGTCGTTAGTTCAATTGGTTCCTGGATTTTTATTAGGAATAGTAACCATAACAATAATGAGGTACAGAAAAACTTTAACTAAAAACAAACCTTTAGAAAATGGATAATAACTATTTAGCTTTAAGAGTAAAAGAATTGAGAAACCAGAAAGGGATGTCACAAGAATTTCTAGCAGAAGAATCTGGTTTAAGTTTACGAACTATTCAACGCATCGAAAAAGGGGAATCAAACCCTACAGGTGAGTCATTGAAGCGATTAGCCAATGCCTTAAATGTAAGTCCAGATGAGTTGATAGATTGGTCCGTAAAAGAAGATAAAAAGTATTTAACGTATCTCAATCTCTCTGCACTGTTATTTCTGGTCTTTCCATTGCTAGGGGTTTTAATTCCATTTATACTTTGGACATCAAAAAAAGGTAAGATAAAAAATAGTAATAAGTTGGGTAAAGATTTAATCAATTTCGAAATCACGTGGACCATACTGTTATTTTTTATCCCTCTAGTATTTTTCATCATATCAAAAATTGGACTCACAGACCAAATAACGTTAAGTACATTTTTTATAGTTATTGGCTTTTTGTATGTCGCCAATTTAATTTTAATATTGATCAACACACTTAGAATAAACAATGAAAAAGAGGTGATATATAGACCTCGATTTAAGTTTTTAAAATAAAAGGCAATGAATAATAGCGTTAATATTTTACAGCCATATAGTATCAACTCAAAAAATATAAAACTATGAAATACAAATGTCCGAAGTGTGATAATGCCACTTATGAAATTGGAGAAATGAAAGCCACAGGTGGTACGTTGTCGAAAATATTTGTTACCAAACATATAAAGCAAACTATGAGAACTTTTACATTTGTGATTTTATGTATTCTTCTTTTTGGAGCACAAACGACGTTCGGACAGAATAAAACGGATATTATAATTGGAAGTCAGTTCATTATTAAATCTAGTATTTTAAATGAAGAAAGAACTTGTTTAATAAGTATTCCTGATTCATATAATGATTCAACTGAAGTGGCGAAAAAATATCCAATTATCATATTATTGGATGGATATACTCATTTTAAAACAGCATCTGGAATAGTACATTTTATGAGTTCCAATAGAAACCGAAACAATTTAATTCCAGAAAGTATTATTATAGCCATAAAAAATGTTGACCGTGAACGAGATTTTACCGTTACAAAAATTAAGACATTAAATTAATTACTTCCATGCCATTTTGCCCAATCTTGCAGGTTTCCAAATAAAACGTTTTTTCCATTAGAGCCGTTGGTAAGGATAATAATACCTGATTTTGATTCAAAATCGAGCATAAAACCAGATTGCCATCCTTCATTAGAACCACCATGACCAGATAATGTAAAATCCCCAAAACGATTCATAATCATATAACCCATTCCGTAATTCCCTTTGGATAGTTCGGTAGGTTTTATCAAAAGAGCAATGCTTTCTTCTGACAAAACAGGATTTTTTGAAAATGATGCTTTTGCAAAAAGAATAAGATCATCTATTGTTGTATGAAAACCTGCTGCTGCTTGCGTATTAAAAAGGCGTAATGGGATTTCATTTCCTTCTTCATCATAGGCCTTTGCAGAATTTTTTAAAACCTTTTTACTAATATTAAAACTTGTTTGTTTCATTTTTAAAGGCTTAAAAATATGTTCTTTCATGTAATCCGCAAAAGATTTCCCACTAACGTCTTCAATAACTAATTGCAATATAGAATAACCACCACCTGAATATTTCCATTTGCTTTCTGGTTCCATAACGAGTTCTACTTTCTCATCTAGATTAGTAGTTCCGGATAACGATGCATCAATTGAAGTTAATTCATCTTTAGTTTCATAACCGTTGTAACCATGAACAGACAAACCTGCAGTATGTTGCAATAGATTCCTGATAGTTACTTTATCTGAATCAAATTCACTAGATGGTAATTTCCAATTCAAAAGATATTTTGAAGCTGGAGCATCTAAATTAAGTTTTTGGTCTTCTACCAATTTCATAATTCCCCAAGCTGTAAACATTTTTGATATAGAACCAATATTAAAGCCTGTTTTACTATTTACAATCTCGTTTTCTGATACATCAGAAAACCCATATTCTTTTTTAATAATAACGTCGCCATTTTTAATAATAGCCAATGCCAATCCAGGTACTTTATTGTCTTGCAATGCCTTTGGTGTAGTTTCATTTAAAGTTTTTAATAGTTCTTTCTCAGAACTCGTTTGAGCATTTACAAATAAGGTTGATAATGCGATTGTAATAATTGTAATTAAAGTTTTCATATGTATTTAGTTTTAAATTCGATGTAAACCTAGAGCTGAATATTCGTTAATTAGAACTATTTTGATGAAGCTAGCGTATCAAATGGCAATCAACTCATTATGATATTTAAAGTACCTTTATCATTAAATTTGATACGTTTACAATATGAAAAGAGACGTTTATAAAATAAAAGCTGTAACCTTGAATATGCAATATAGATTTGTGTCAAAATCATAAATAAATTAAAATCATGACACATAAAAAACTTTATAAAGCAGCAGCAGTTCTATCTGTAATCATTATTATTTTGATGCTAATCTTAAGAAACGCTCAAAGCGAAATATTCGCAGTGCTTTCAAGTTCATTGGGTTTAGTAGTCTTTTACACCCTTTTGAATTATCTCTTTCAAACTGAAAAAATAAAATTTGGGACTTCTAACCTTCGATTAAAATATCTCTTTTTAGGAATAAGTATTCCGCTTTTAATATTTGCTATTGATGCTACTACAGATTTAGATGGAGGCTTTCTAAAGAATAGCGTAAGAATTCTTTTAGCAATTGCAGTTGCTTATTTAATTTTCTATTGGACCTACGAATACCGAAAAAGTATTCAAAAACTTAAAAAGGATAAATTAGAAGCCGAATTGATGCTATTAAAAAATCAAATAAATCCTCATTTTTTCTTTAACACACTTAACAATTTGTATGCCTTAATAAAAAAGGATGCTGATGCAGCTCAAGACTATGTCCTAAAATTATCAGATTTAATGCGATTCACTATTTACGATAGCGGAAAGGAAAACGTGCAGTTAAAAGATGAAATAGATTATTTAATAAATTTTATTGATTTACAAACTGCCAGATACCATAAAGACATTGATGTGAATTTTGAAAAATCAATTAAAAATCCAGAAACAAAAGTGGCACCTTTGTTATTCATTATTTTGCTAGAAAATGCTTTTAAACATGGCATTGAAAAAGCAACAGATAATGCATTTGTTCATTTACAACTTATTGAAGATGAAAATAAAATAAGTTTCACAGTTAAAAACAATTATGATGCTGAAGAATCATCAGAAGACAAAGGTATTGGGCTCAAAAATTTAAAAGATCGCTTAAATTTATTATATCCAAACACACATCAATTGTATAATAAAATTGAAGAAAACACCTATTCAACAACATTAGATATATATAAGAAATGATAAAATATATAATTGTAGACGACGAAACTGCCTCTCATGATAATATTAAAGATTATGCGAGTAATTTGTCTTATCTATCATTCCAAAAAAGTTGTTATAATGCTTTTGAAGCCCTAGACTATTTAAATAAGCATTCTATTGATCTAATTTTTTTAGATATAAATATGCCAAAGCTTTCTGGTTTAGAGTTTTTAAAAACACTTTCTAATCCGCCAAAAATTATCATTACTACAGCCTACAAGGAATTTGCCTTAGAAGGTTATGAATTGAATATTGACGATTATTTATTAAAACCATTTAATTTCAGTCGTTTTGTAAAATCTGTTAGTAAAGTTTCCGATGCATTATCAATTAAAGCCAGCCCAATACAAAATACGGAAACCATAGAAGACACTAAGATTTTTATAAAGGAAGATAAAAAATACTACCAGATAAAGTTAAAGGACATTCTGTTTTTAGAAGCCTATGGAAACTATGTAAAAATTAATATGGTTGATAAAGTGATTGTTTCTCATCAAACGCTAACATCCTTTACACATAATTTACCAGAGACACAATTTATAAGGATTCACAAATCTTTTATTATCTCAATAGATAAAATAGAATTAATTGAAGGTAATAGAATACATCTAAGGAATCACAAAATTCCAATAGGGAAAATGTATAAGCTTAATGTAAATCGATTAATAAAATAAAATCAATTTTGACATTAACCTGTAATAATTCTTAATTTAAGACACTAAACAATAAAAACAACACTATTGAGTAGCGATTTTTATAAATCATCCATTTTACCATTTGCAGGAATAATTATCAAATTATGTCGAGCGTATACTAACTCGCAAGAAGATTTTGAAGATTATTACCAAGAAGTGTGTTTACAAATTTGGAGAAGTAAAGACAATTTCCGTGAAGAATCGCAATGGAGTACTTGGGTATATCGTATTTCATTAAACGTCTGTTTAACCTTACTTAAGAAAAAGAAAAACAATGTTCAGCATTTTGTGTCTGATTCTATAACTGCTGAAGAAACCGAAAACAACTACGCGTTTTCAGACGAATCTCTAAATTTATTATATGATGCCATAAGAAAACTATCGGAAATAGATAGAGCCGTTATCATGCTTTATTTGGAAGAAAAATCGCAAAAGGAAATTGCTGAAATTATAGGAACGAACCCAAATAATATTGGTGTACGTGTTAAAAGAATTAAAACTAGATTAAAAAAATTATTAGATGGAAAAATCAATTGAAAACATTTGGAAAGAAGGTTTTCTCAAGAGCGACGCACTAGTAGTCCCAAAAATAAACAATCTTTACAACCAAAAATCAATTCATATTATTGATAAATTTAAAAGAATGTTTAAAATAAATTTGATTGCAATTATAGCATTCTCATTTATCTTTTTAATTGTCTCATTTTTTGTTGGCATACCAATAACAGGTGTTATATTTTTTATTACTCTTTCAGTTCTTGTGTTTATTAATAAGATGTTATTAAATGGATTAGAAAAAATTGACAAAGGTGCAAGTAGTTATCAATATTTAAAGTCATTTAATGAGTGGATACAAAAGCAGGTCGCAATCAATAAAAAAATGTCAAGATTTTTGTACCCAATTATATTTATGTCATTGGTTTTAGGCTTTTGGTTTAAAGATGCCGAAGGCATGCCTTTGGGTGAACGGCTTGTAGATGAAATACTTGTTGGTTTTCCAGATACCTATTTAATATTTGGAATCCCACTCATCGGAATTGTTATCGTGGCAGTCATCTTGGTTTTGCTATTCCTTGTTGGAGGTCGAATTTATAAATGGGATTTAAACATCGTTTATGGAAGAATATTCAAAAAACTAGAAGAATTGATGACAGATATAGAAAGCTTAAGAAGTTAAGCGTTTGATAATAAGGTGTTTTGTTGTGGTTTTTTAAAATAAATAAATTTTAGGTGTAATATTTTTTGATTTGGGCCACTAACCAAGAAAACAGTAAAAATTATGACACTATTAAATGCAATTAACTTTTTTGAAAGTTTAAAAACTGAATCCTCTAATAAATCTGAAATCAAGGTTTATACGCAATTTATTGAGATTCTTAAAAAATTAGAAAATAGAGCATTCACCACTGATGACATTCAATCCATAGAAACAGAACTAGATAGCTTAAAACTAAACTCAAATCCAGACAATAGAAAAAAATTCTTTAAAAACGCACTGAGTAAATTTGAGACCTATTTAAAGGACACCTTTTCTTTGACTTCTCAAGGATACTATACAAACCTGAGTGTAACTTTAGGAATGTTATTCGGAGTTATAGCTGGAATTCTAATAGGTGAGCGTTTTGAAAGGTCTTTAGGGATTTCCGTTGGCATTTGTATGGGACTATTTATTGGCGCATTAATAGGTCGCCGTAAGGATGCTCAAGCTAAAGAAGCTGGAAACGTGCTCTAATGTAAATCTAACTAAATCTCTCTTCAAATAGCTTCGATTACTAAATTAGTAATACTATTTTTTAATACCACAAGGCTAACGAAAATTTGGCCTAGACATCACCAATCAAAATTTAACGAACATGAAAACATTAACAATTATCATACTTTTAAATTTACTCGCCATTACTAGTGCACGTTCTCAAGATATTTCAGGACATTGGAACGGAACAACCAAAAGAGGCGATAAAGAAATCACTTTTGTTTTTAATATAAAACAAGAAAACGCTACGTATTCAACTACTATGGATGTTCCAACGTTTAGAATTGCTGGCATCAAACCATCAGCTACAACTTTTACAAATGGAAAGCTAATTATTGATGGCTCTAATGTTGGAATGAACTATACAGGAGTTTTTAATACTGAAGCACAACAATTTGAAGGTATTTACAAGGAAGGTGGCATAGAAATGGTCCTAAACTTAAAAAAAGGAACTATAAAAATAGAAGATTCGAAACGGCCGCAGGAACCTGTAAAACCCTACCCTTATTATGAAGAAGAAGTCATTTTTAAAAATAATGAAGCCAACATAACATTAGCAGGTACTTTAACCTTACCCAATAAAAACGGAAAATTTCCAGTAGTAATTTTAATTAGCGGAAGTGGTCCACAAGACAGAGATGAAAGTTTTATGGGACACAAACCTTTTTTAGTATTATCAGATTATTTAACAAGACAAGGCATTGGCGTATTGCGTTTTGATGATCGTGGAGTTGGAGAATCTACAGGAAATTTTGGTAAAGCAACCACAGAAGATTTTTCCAAAGACGTTTTGAGTGCCATCGCATACTTAAAAACTAGAAACGATGTAGATATTAAAAATATAGGTTTGATTGGTCATAGTGAAGGTGGTATTATCGCACCTCTAGCGGCTAACAACTCTAAAGATGTCGCTTTTATGGTGTTATTAGCTTCTACCGGAATTTCGGGAACAGAACTATCTGTAATGCAATCTAAAACATTGAGAGAATTTCCTGTTAAAGATGAGGTGGCTTATGAAAAAAACACCAGAAAAGCGATTGCAATTGTAATCTCTAATAAGAGTAAAACAGAAATTAAAATCGAATTGACAACTCATTATAATGAGTTTTTAAGACCCATTTTAACATCATTAAACGTACCAGAAAAGAATATCAATGCATTTATAGAAAACCAACTTAAAACAAGTTTACAACCTTGGTCACGCTATTTTTTACAATACAATCCTGCTGATGAAATTGAAAAATTACAAATTCCAGTGTTGTCATTAAATGGCAGTAAAGACACGCAAGTAAATGCAAAAATTAATCAAGAAGCTATAAGACAAGCACTAATCAAAGGCCAGAATAAAAATTATAAAATAGTGGAATTAGAAAACTTAAACCACTTCTTTCAAGAGTGTGAAACTGGAAAGATGGATGAATATAGAAAAATAGAACAAACATTTTCCCCAATAGCATTGAACGAAATAAAAAATTGGGTAATAGAACATCTGAAATAAGATATAAAATACTTGTAGTAACCTCTTGAATAATTCTTTACTAGTACTCACCTACTCATGAAAATCCTCACTCTATTTTCAGTCTAGATTATATATTGACATGGCAATAGCAAATTACTTCAATAATTGATTAACATTTGCTTTATAGAGCTTACCAATAGGTACCATATAATCGCCAATAAAAATCCGATTTCCTTCTATACTAACGATGTGCTTTTTTGCAACAGCAAATGACTTATGAACTTGAAGAAAATCATTCTCAGAAAGCAATTGGATGGTATCCGATATTTTTTCTCGAATGCTTATGGTTTCATTGCTTGTAACAACTTTGGTATAATTACCAGAAGCTTCAATAAATAGAATATCATCTACATCTACCTGAATATGACTATTATTTTGCTTTAAAAAAATATGTTGTCCTTCAGGTTTTATAGTCTCTTTATTGTCTTTTCTTATTGTACTGGTGTTAAGAGAGGTCACTTTATTCACAGCACTCAAAAAGCGTTCAAAACTAAACGGTTTTAACAAGTAATCAACAACGTTTAATTCGTAGCCTTCAATCGCAAATTCACTATACGCAGTGGTTACAATAACTTTTGGTGGAGATGATAAGGTTTTTAAAAATTGAAATCCTTTTAATTTAGGCATATTCAAATCTAAAAAAATGAGATCTATATCATGTTTGCTTAAGTAGTCAATAGCTTCTATAGCATCATAACAATCTGCTTTGAATTCTAAATTTGGTAGCATATCACAATAGCCTTTTATAATATCGTGTGCAATATGTTCGTCGTCTATAATGATATATGTAATCATAAGCCCTTAATATTCAATGTAGCGTTATAGATGGTATCTGTTTTGGAAATTGTTAAGGTATGCTTTTTTGGATATACCAATTCTAATCGTCGTTTTAGGTTTTTTAATCCAATTCCTGTTTCAGGGTTATCTTGTGTTTCATCAAAATTGTTTTCTATTTCAAAGGTCAATTCACTATTATGCGCTGTTAATGTGATATGAACATAAGCATTTTCTCTTAAATTTTCCACACCATGCTTAAAGGCATTTTCTAAAAGAATAATGAAAAGAAGTGGCATAATCTCATAATTAGTGTCGTTTGTTTCAATATTGAATTGTATATCAATCGCTTTATGATAACGCATTTTATGAAGTTCAATATAATTCTCGAGATAAGCTATTTCTTCAGACAGTAAAACCCTGTCTTTTTCGCCATCATAAATACTATAGCGCATCATATCAGAAAGTTTTAGAATGAGCTCTTGAGCTTTCTTAGAATCCTTATCCACTAATCCATAAAGGTTATTAAGCATATTAAAAAAGAAATGTGGATTCACTTGACTCTTTAAATGCATTAATTCTGTTTTTGCTTTTTCATTCTTCAATCTTATTAGTGATTTGATTTGTTTAAATAGCCAATGTGCAATGGTAATAAACACAAGGATAAAGTACAATGCAATAAATTCTACAAACCCTTCTAGTTTTCCAAAAGTGTCATTAAAAATGACGATGACTAAGCCTATAATAACCAGCGCTATTTTATATAACCGCTTGATAGTTTTCCTTTTTCTTTCTGGTATTTTAAAATTCATAATTCAATATTAATTAAATAAAACACCTCAGACAAATAAGTTGACAAACAGTATCTCATCAGTGACAAACAATCCTAAATGTGTTTTGAGGTGTCTTTATACCTTAAAAAAATGTGTTTGTCACTAATGCATGTGTTTGTGTCACTAACACTTTTTAAAGGCTAAAAACGCTTATATGTTTGTCTCAATCAATCAAAAAATGAACAGTATGGAACTCAGAATTGACAATCTATCAAAAACGTATTCAAACGGGATTAAAGCTTTACAAAACATTTCACTTGATATACCAAAAGGGATGTTTGGTCTATTAGGCCCAAATGGTGCAGGCAAGTCTACGTTAATGCGAACTATTGCAACACTGCAAGAAGCCGATTCTGGTTCCATTGTTCTTGGAGACATCGATGTCTTACAACAAAAAAATGAATTGCGACAGGTATTAGGGTATTTGCCGCAACAATTTGGCTTGTATCCAAAAATATCGGCAGAAGTATTACTCAATCATTTCGCAGTGCTTAAAGGCATCACCAATAAAAACGAACGTAAAGAATTAGTGAAAGCACTTTTGTATAAAACCAATTTATATGACGTGCGACAACAAAATCTGAAAGGGTTTTCTGGTGGGATGAAGCAACGATTTGGCATTGCACAAGCCTTACTTAACAATCCGAAGTTACTTATTGTAGATGAACCAACAGCAGGATTGGATCCTGTAGAACGCAATCGCTTTTACAATGTTTTAAGCGAGCTCGGAGAACATACTGTGGTTATTTTATCTACGCATATTGTTGACGATGTCAAAGAACTCTGCACAAATATGGCCATTATTAATCAAGGTCAAGTATGCTTAAAAGGGCAGCCGTTGCAGATACTAGAAGGCCTAAAAGATAAAGTCTATAAAAAAACAATCGAGAAATCAGAATTGAACCTATATAAAGAAAATTATCAGGTCATCAGTGAACGATTATTTCTTGGTAAACCAACTATTCATATAATAAGTGAGACTAATCCTGGAGATGGATTTACAGCTATTAATGCGGAACTAGAAGATGTGTATTTCTCAGAAATTTTCAATGGAACTAAAACTAAATCTATTTAATTATGTGGTATGAAATTTTTAAGTTCGAAATCCAATATCGAATTAAACGACCAGACACCTATGTGTTCTTCTTATTTATATTTCTGTTTTCAATTGTTGGTGTAGATTTTATTTTTCAAGGTTCAGAAATGGGGCTAATGAAAAGAAATTCACCCATAGTAATAGCGAAAACTATGGGAGCTATAACTGGTTTCTTTATGATTTTAGCCTCAATGATTATGGGAGTTTCTGTACTTAGAGATTTTGAGTACGAGATAGAGTCATTACTATTTTCTACACCTATCAAAAAAAGAGATTATTTAATGGGTCGGTTTTTAGGCGCATTTACTGTTCTGCTGTTTGTATTTACAGGAATTATATTGGGTATGATGTTGGGTGAATTTATGCCCTGGAATAGTCCAGATGAGCTATTAGCTTTTAATGCATTTATTTATATAAAGACCTTTGTAATGGTAACGTTACCAACGTTATTTTTTGGAGCAGCGTTGTTTTTTGTAACTGGTGCCTTAACTAGAAATTTAGTAGTTGTATATACACAAGGCGTGATCTTGTTTGTCGTATTTTTATTAACAAAAGCAATTACCAATGCGTTCTGGCAAGCTATTTTTGATCCATTTTCATTAACAACAGTAACCTATATTACAAAATCCTGGACGGTCTTAGAAAAGAGCACTCAAGAGCTTCCATTTATTAGTGCTTTGTTATATAACAAATTATTTTGGTTTTTTTTAGGAGTAATCGCATTAATGTATGGTTATAAAAAATTCAACTTTAATCTGGTTAAAGAAAAGAAATCAAAGAGAAAGCATGTTCAAAAATTAGTAGCTAAAAGTGCCAATAAAAATACTGATATAGAAATCCCTAAAGCTAAAAAACACTATGGTTTATCATCTAAATGGACACAATTAAAAGAGTTTTCGTGGTTTTATTTTATAAGTATTTTTAAACAACCATCATTTTGGGGAATTGTTATTTGCGGAATGATTATCATCTTAATCAATTCTGTAAATCTTGGAACTGTATATGGCGTTGATAGTTATCCTGCAACCTATTTTATAGTTGAGGAACTTCAGGAAACATCTTATTTTTTCTTTATCATCATCCTTGTTTTTTATTCAGGAGAATTGGTGTGGAAAGAAAGAGGTGCGAAGTTGAATTTAATTTATGATGCTACACCCATGTCAAGTTTTGTAAGGTTAGCTGGAAAGTTTATTGGATTAAACTTAATTTATGTCGTATTAATACTTGCTTTAATTAGTTCAGGGATAGTATTCCAAACGCTAAGTGGCTATTATAACTATGAATTGCAAGTGTATTTTAATGGATTCTTTTTAGAAATTCTACCCCTATTATCCATTTTTACCTGCTTAGAATTTTTCATACAATCTTTAGTGAATAATAAGTTTGTAGGTATCATTTTGGTGATTGTATTTAGTATTGTTAATGTAGCCATTGCTGTATTGGGATTTGATCATGATTTACACTTTTTTGGAGGAAGTTCCTTAGGTGCTTATTCAGATATGAATGGTTATGGGCATTTTTTACAACCCTATTTACTCATTAAATTGTATTGGTTTCTTTTCGGAATACTTTTATTAATCATAGGATCTTTAGTCGCTGTTAGAGGAAATGAAACAAATTTAATAAAACGAATAAGAGTTGCTAAATATAAGTTCAGCAAACCACTCATAAAATTTACTGACATCATTCTTTTTGCTTTTATCATTATTGGAGGGTTTATATTTTACAATACGAATATTTTAAATGAATATTGGAGCAATTCTGAAGCTACTGAATTCAGAGTAGCGTATGAAAAAGAATTGAAACAATTTGAATATATACCACAGCCCAAAATAATAGACGTTAACTTACAATTAGAGCTGTATCCTTCTAAACGAGATTACACAGTAGAAGGGTATTATATGTTAAAAAACACATCAATTGAAAACATAAAAGCCATCCATATTCAAAAACTTTTGGAAGAAAATGTTACTATAGACAGTATCTCTTTTGAAGGTGGTTTTACAACTAATAATCAATACAAAAAATTTGATTATTCAATTTTTAACTTAGAGAAAGCTTTACAACCTGGTGATTCTGTAAAAATGTATTTTAAGCAACGTTTTACAACCAAAGGCTTTGAGCAAGGTCGTTCTAATACCAATATTGTTTACAATGGTACATTTTTCAATAACGAACAGTTTCCAACATTGGGTTACAATAAAAAATATGAACTTCAAGATGAAGATAAACGAAGAGATCATAACTTATCAAAAAGATCTAAAAAAGTTAACATAGATGACCCTAAAGAATTAGTTAATGCGAGATCTGGTGGTGATTCTGATGGTATTAATTTTGAAATGATTATTGGTACATCCAAAGATCAAACAGCTTTGGTTCCTGGAGATTTATTGAGAAAATGGACAGATAATAATCGTAATTATTTTCACTATAAAACAAATACACCTATTATTAATTTTTATGCCATAGTTTCTGCTGACTATGAAATTAAAAAAGACAAATGGATGACAAGTAATGAGGCGATCACTGAGCCTGTTGACCTTGAAATTTATTATCAAAAAGGACATGAGTATAACATCGATAGAATGATGAAGTCTATGAAAGCATCCTTAGCCTATTATAGTAACAACTTCAGTCCTTATCAATACCAGCAACTGCGTATTATGGAGTTTCCACGTTATGCGCAATTTGCGCAATCTTTTCCTGGAACTATTCCATTCTCAGAATCTATTGGATTTGTGTTAGATATAGATGACGAAAAAGATGTAGATATGGCTTTTTATGTGACTGCACATGAAGTAGCTCACCAATGGTTTGGAATGCAAGTGGAAGCTGCGAATGTGCAAGGTCAATTGATGGTTTTAGAAACCTTATCTCAATATGCAGCAATAATGGTTTTAAAAGAGCAGTATTCCGAAGAAAAAGTGCAACAGTTTTTAGCACTTCAATTGGATAAATATAAAGAAGGAAAACAACAAGAAAGTAAGGAAGAACCATCTCTTGCTCTTGTAGAAAATCAAGATTATGTCTATTATGCTAAAGGAGCGATCAATATGTATGAACTTCAAAAAGCAATAGGAGAAAAGAATGTGAATTTAGCATTAAAATATTTTCTTGAAGATTGGAATACAAAAAACGGCAAACTAAAAATGCAGACTGATAGATATGCGACAACTCAAGACTTACTAGAGTATTTCAGAGCAGTTACACCAAGCAATCTCCAGCATATCATCGAGGAGCTTTTTGAATCTGTGGGTGTATTAAAAAATCACTAAGGTTAAATAAATCAACTTCTCATAAAAGCATAAAACCTGTGCTTATTGTGGCAAACCATTAAAAATCTTACGTTAGCTAAGAAGATGATCAAACAAGCGGAACACATTTATAATAAAGAAAGAACATATCTAAGCTTAAAATAAAACGAACCACCATATGTTTAGATCAATAAGGAGAGGTATGCTACCATTTTCACAAAAGAATAAAGAAAATCTGCAATTTTTGACCTTCTAAAAATCCAGAAATTAACGCTAAAAAGGTTAACTTACTTGCGTATAATAAAGACATTAACAATTCATAAAACTTGAAAAGCATTTATGTCAATTTATGATAAAAACAAGTCTAGATTCTTTCAAAGAATAGTCGATATTGGCGCTGAGTACAATTTTTCTATAACTGAACTCAGATATTTACGTGTTACGAATATTGCATCTCTTTTAGGTGTAGTTTATAATGTAACTTGGATGCTAATTGCATTATTCTTGACAGACGCATTAATAATTTACGGAAGTAATACTTTTTTGGGATTAATGTTTCTAATGGCGTTAATTTTCAATTGGAAAGGGTTACGAGTCCTGGCTTCCGTTTGGCTTATTCTAGCATCTTATATGTCTGTTCTCTTATTTCTTTACTTGCTAGGGTTTTCCTCAGGAGTTGCAGTTGTTTGTTTCCTAATTATTATTCTGCCATATATGACTTTTCCTCGTAAGGCTAGGAATATAGCCCATGTCTTTAGTATTCTAGCTTGCCTAACGTTGATTGCTACAGTAATATTTCAATCAAATATAAAATCCCATTTTGGAGGATTAGATCCCTATATATCACAAATAGTTAATATCAGTATTACTGCATTGATTTGCTTCATACTAATAGCAAGTATGTCTATTTTAATAGATCAATCTGAGGAATCTTTAATGGTTGAACAGAAAAAATCAGATGATCTTCTGCACAATATATTACCCGCAAACATAATAAGAGACTTAAAAGAAAGCGGTAAAACAATTCCAAAAAGACACAAAAATATCACTGTCCTGTTTACTGATTTTGAAGGATTTACAAATCTTGTGGCGTCCATGTCAGCAATCACTTTAGTCAATGAACTCAATGATATTTTTGGTCGATTCGATGAAATTATGGAAGAAACGAAAGTAGAAAAAATTGAAACGATTGGTGATGCGTATATGGCAGCGTGTGGCCTTGAAAAAGAAACGATAAATCATGCTACTAACTGCATCAAAGCCGCACAAAAGATGCTATCCTATCTTGAGGAGAGAAATCAAAGCCATGTCATAAAATGGAGAATGAGGGTTGGTATACATTCTGGATCTGTAGTAGCAGGGGTTGTGGGCAAGAAGAAGTTCGCATACGACCTTTTTGGAGACACGATAAATACCGCCAGCAGGATGGAATCTGCAGGTGAAGTAGGTAAAATCAATATATCTTCATCCACCTATGAACTGATTAAAAATGAATTTTCGTGTATTTCTCGTGGAAAGATCCATGCAAAGGGAAAAGGGAAATTGGACATGTACTTTCTGAATCAAACTTAAAACGCATAAAATTAATCAAGAAAACAAATAGTATTTTTATGTTGTATATAATAGGATCATATTTCCAAACATAAACTTTGAAACCCTGAACTTTTCTGAACTGTGTTACGAATAATACTTCCTAAAAATGAGCAATAATTATAACTTTACTATCTATGCTTAATTCTAAAAAACGAAATAAAAAAATTATAATCAGGATAGCCTTGTTCACAGGTACTGCAATTTCCTTGTGGTTTGTGCCTTGGATTTTAGTGAAAGCTTGGATATTACCATTGCCAGATACTGTTCAAGAACAAGTTGACCAAGCAATAAGTCACGGTTTGGATGGTATGATTGTTTATGTAGATGAGGCAGGGAAACAACCAGAATTTTATACAGGTGGTTGGCACAATCGAGAACATAAAATACCTGCTAAACCCAATGCACTATTTAAAATAGCTAGTATTAGCAAGTTATATGTAGCGGTTTCCATTTCTAAGTTGGTTAATGATAACAGATTGTCACTAGATAAAACCCTTGCTGATTATTTCCCTGAATTGCTAGGTAGGATTGAAAATGCAGATAGAATAACTCTAAAAATGATGGTACAACATCGAAGCGGGATTCCAAATTTTACAGACAGTGGAGGTTACTGGGAAAACCCACCTGATAGTGCTGAGGAATCGTTAGCATTAGTATTGGATACACCCGCGCTGTTTGAACCAGGAGAAGACTATAGCTATTCAAATACAAATTATTTACTCCTTGGTTTACTTATTGACAATACGGTGGGGTATAATCATCATCAATATATCAAAGAGCAAATTTTAGTACCACTCGAACTGAATAATACATTCTTCTCGTTAAGCGAGGTAGATATAGAGGATGTGATGAGTGGTTACTACGTTGGCTATGAACCTGATTTAAAAGAGAAAGAATTCGGTATGCTGGCTACTGCGGAAGATGTTGGTATATTTTTGAGAGCATTAAACGATGGTTCTATATTCAAAGAACGAGAACGGAAAATCTATTCTGAAATTTATGAATATGAACATTCTGGATGGGTTCCAGGATATCAGAGCTTTACAGAATATCATAACAATATAGACACTGTAGTAATTCTTTTTAATAATACAACTGATGAGGATTTATTACTGTGGAATTTGTCAGAAATAATGATAAATAGAGTGGTTAGAATTGTTGAGGAAAATAGAGCAAAATAATACAGGCTTTAACGAATATCAATTTATAACGAGAACCACTTTATCCCTTGAGCATTATCAATTTCAACAACCATATATTTGATTTTTTTAGAAATTACTGTACGACAATGTGATTACAAAAATAAAATCAAAATTAACAATTCTAATAAACTCTTGGGTTCGAAGTAATAAGGGTGAGTTTTGATTTATATTGATTTTGAGATAATTAAGTCAATATCTTCCTTCAAAAAGTTTGAACTCTGTCCCTTCGAGGTCACGAATAAATAGTTTCAAAAGAAAAAACGCCAAGCTTGCTTGAGCGTTTTTTTGTTGAAACTATTTTCAAAGCGGAGTTTTAGAGGATGCGCAGCAATCGTGTAAAGCTATTTTAACTCTACTTCTAAAATATTTGCACTATCATCATTGGCTTCATTAGAAATAAATAGGCGTCCATCATCACTAAAAGTAATACCTTCTGGTTGGGCGAATTTGTGTTTGTCTAATTCAAAAGCATTAAGAATATTACCTTCTCTATTTAAAATAAGAAGCTTTGGATTTCTACCTTCTAATACATAAATGTCTTTAGTTTTTGGGTGAATTGCAATATCAGATGGACATAAAGTTTCATGTATCTTTTTCTCCTTAAAATCTTTTAATATATCTGCTTTCAAATCAATTTTTACAATAGGAATAGAATCCATTTGTTTAGTGAGTAATGGAATTTTATAAATACTTTTTATATGTTTTTTACCTAAATCGTATTCTTTAGGAGTAATGAGTAATTGGTTTTTTTGCTTGTCGTAAGTTAGGCTCTCCATATTGTTGTGTGATTTGAAAGGCGTTACTATTTTAAATATTTTAGGGTGGTCTGAGAGGTATTGTTTTATTTCATAAATTAAACCATCACTACGTAATACGTAAGCGTCTTCATTATTAATTGCAATAGCTTCATAATCGCCTTTACTAGCAAATTTGATTTCACTAGTTATTCTACTGTTTTCAGTGTTGTAAATAAAAATAGAGCCATCCTCATCTTGTATACATGCGAAAGTATTATAAGTTAGCCATACAATACCACTGACTTCATTAAGAATTTTTGGAAGCTTATACGTGTTTTTGATATTGTAATTATGGAAGGTTTCTGATTCAATTATACCATCATTTTGTTTTATTCTATTAGATTTTAAACTTAGAAAAAACAATGCGATTCCGGTAAATAGAATCAGAATCAGTATTATATTAAACGTTTTATTGGTTTTCATTTAATTTTGATTTGGATAAAATAATATGATGAAATAGAATATAAGTAAAATTTACAAGCCTATAAAAGTTAGCTAACTGATAAAGGACCTAATGTTATATTTTTAACATTCATTTAGCATTTAACTCACAAATTATTTCAAAATTATAAATTTACTTTGTATTCTTAATTAGAGTAGAAATGTTAAAAACACTTTTTAATATTATATTGATTTTAGTAGGCTTGGGCAATTCTGTTCACGCTTGCGATTCTCAGTTATTAAATAGTGATTTAGAACATTCAGTCAGCATAGAAACTTCAGATGAAGTCTATAGTATTGAAACTTCACATCGTCTTTTCTTTGACTTGCAAACAAAAGATTTTAGTGTAGTATCTAATGTAGATAGAGAGCCTTCTCAGTCTGAAGAAAATACATTGAATAATGTTGCGATTCTCTGTCTAAGTAATTGTTTTACTGCATTACAAAAATCTCAGTTTGTCAGGGCAGAGCACAATAGTTTTAATCACTTTTATTTAAAGGAAATCCTTTTTCCTTTTCACTCTTTTTGGTAAAATGGATGTAAAACATCGCAGTTAGTGATGTTGTAATATGGTAAGCTATACCATATCAATTATTACATTTTAAATTTTATCAAAAACAAATATTATGAGTATAGGATTAATTATTATCCAAGCTATTATCATTGCTATTGTAATAATGCCTTTTGCATTATTTCTAGGTGGAAACAAGAAAAAAGTAGCGGAATTACGTAAAGCGCTTGAGGCGGAAGCAACGCAAAACAATTGTAAATTTCATAAAGTTGAAGTACATGGTAACTTCGCAATTGGTGTAGATACTACAAATCAAAAACTATTTTTTTACAGAAAAAATAAGTCAGACGCTTGTGCTAAGGTTGTAGATTTAAAGTCTGTTAGTTTTTGTAAACCAATAAAAGAAACTAAACGTGTTAAGGATAAATCGAAACATTATGATGTCATTGAAAAAATAGGCTTGGCCTTTTTTAATAACAACCATAATAGGGTTATCAGTATTGAGTTCTTTAACTATGATGAAATGATTTTAAATGATGAGCTGGTAGTTGCAGAAGAATGGCACAAATTTTTAAATGAAGTTTTGACACCTAAAGAAGATGTAAAGACAGTAGAAAAGCAAAAAGAGTTAACTGTCGCTGTCAGTTAATCATAAAAAAGCTTCTTTCAAAATTATATTTGAAAGAAGCTTTTTTAACCTGTTTTTTAGTCTTAAAAGTAATTGGAGAAATTGTTAATTGGCTTTAAACTTAGAGGTTAGCTTTATCATCTTTTCACTCAAACTATACAGCCAATATAATTGTTCCCAAACTAAGTGCGCTTCTTTGTGAGTTCTCTCGTTATTTGATTCTAAAATACTATCATTAGTTATAAGATTAGCAGGGAATTTAAACGGTTCTGGTTTAAAAGTTGAATTATTGGTTTCAGAATCTTTAAAACTAATAATTGTTAACAGATCACATGCTTTGTCTAAATTCTTATTAATCCTTTCGGCTATTAAGCTAAAATCTGCCGATGCCTCAGATGTCTTATTGTTTTGGGCATACGCACTCAATGACGCTAAAGAGGCTAAGAAACTATGGTTTATAACTACAAGTTGGTAAATATCGTCAATATGATTTTGTTTAGATTCTGGCTCTTGTGCCATACGCTGAAATGCAGAACTTAAATTAGACATTTGTAAAAATGCTTCCTTTCTATTAATTTTTAAACTTGTAGGTATAGGACCTTTTTTTTGGTAAAAGTTAGTAATGGATTTAAAAAATACAGCATTCGCTTTTAAGCTATCTTTTATGTGGTCGCCAATTTCAGTGTAAGACCAAGCAGGTAAAAGCCATCGCATTGCAGCATATGAAATTAAGGCACCTATTACAGTATCTAAAACTCTAAATTGAATAACCTTTAGAATGTTAGGTTCTAGAATGGCGTATATAAAAATAACACTTAAAGTAATAAAGGTAGCAGAGGCTTTGTAGTTTTTCTGTACCATTGAAAAAGCGATAACTATAGATAATACACCTAAAGCACCATAGATGTAAGGGTTGGTTATAATAAAGACTAAACCAGTTGCTAATGCCGCTCCAATAAGTGTGCCTATAATACGGTTTTTAGAACGTTCTTTTGTAAGTCCATAACTTGGCCTCATTATTACTATTATCGTAAGTATAATCCAATATGGATTCTGAAAATCGAAGAACAGTCCAAAGGCATATCCAAACATTACAGCAATAGCTAATCTTAAAGAATGTTTAAAAATAGTAGACCTAATACTCAGGTTTCTAAGTATTAATTTTGGGTTGTAATCTCTAGATTCTATAAATCTTTTCAGTTTGTCGTTTTTTATGTAGTCGTCTGAAGATAGTTCCGGATTTCCTAATAACCATTTTATCTTTTTAAGTTTTTCAAACTGGTCTTTTTGATAATCTAATAAGTTGTGCAGCATTAAATAGCGTTCATAATCTTCAAGATTATTTTCATTTTTAAATTTTAAAATGTCTTTCTCAATCGTTTTAAATGCTAAGGAAAGTATTTTGTTAGAGGTGAATTGGTGTGATTTGTTTAAGTTTTCACCAATGGAACGTAGTTGATTTGATAACTCTGAAATTAAATTCTGAAAATCAGCTTTAAACTCAGGATGTTCTTCAAACAAATCATCCATTTTATTGTAGTTTACAGGATTTGCAATCGCAGTTTCTAATATTTCTATTAATTGTGCAAATACTAATAATCGTCTACTTTGGTAATTAGATTTCCCTGAACTTTTACGAGATAGAATGAGTATCTCTCGCAATGTTTCATGATGTTCGGTTAATTCAGCTTGAAGATTTAAAAGTTCTATTTGAAGTTTATCTCTATTAGGTTGCTCTCCAATAAGTTCTCTTCTTGTATCTAAAAAATCGGCAGTCCGTAAAAAAATAGCAGCAAGTGTTTCTTCCGTTTGCGCTTTTGGGTTAATATAAAACCATAACGTGGATAGAACTAAATACCAGAGTCCACCAACACCAATCAATATGGCGTACTGGTATACTTCAAGACTTTCTAAAGTGTGAGCAAAACTTAAGACTAAAGCTAGTAAGCCAGAAAAGCTAATTAATGAAGCTCTAAATCCATAAATTGAAATAAAAGCGATACAAAAAGTTAAGAAGCCTAAAATTGGGAAGAGGAAGAAATTTGGAATATTGAGATAACCTCCAATAAAGCTAATTATAATGACTAAGACTGATGAAAACAAAATGCCTATTTGCTTGTGTCTTAAGTTTCCGCTGATATCACTTGGTGAACACCAAAAGGCACCAAAACATAATGCAAGGCCTATTTCTAGATGATTGGTTGCAATTCCTAAAACAATAGGCACAGTAACGGCAATACCAATTAATACAGCTTTTGAGAAACTTGTACTTTTAAAGAATTCTAATAACTCTTTGGCGTGTTTAGATATAAAATTTAAAATACGATTTATGATTTTAAAGTTCAGTACAAAGATACGATTAGAATGGCGATGCTTAACTTAATACGCGTTTTATATTATTCAATAAAGTATTGCAAAAAAAAATAAAAAAGCTAAAGTAGAATCACTTCGTATTTATACTATTTCATCATACGTGTTAATTGAAAAAATTTCTTATAATCATCAGGTATTGTATCGATATTTAATAATGAACCTTCCTTCATGGGAGGATAAATATCATGATATGTTTTTACATTATAAAGTCCAACTCTTTTACTAATATGGTCTCTTGTAAGTTCACTTGGACTATTAAGACCAGCTGCAGCAACTAATTCTAAGAAGCTATGTATTGTTGCTTCGTGATAGCGTTTTGCTCTTGGTGCTTTATCTTCTACAACTAATCCTTTAACTAATGATGCGTTTTGGGTTGCAACACCAACGGGACAAGTGTTAGTATTACATTGTAATGCCTGAATACAGCCAATTGAGAGCATCATGGCACGCGCACTGTTACAGCCATCCGCACCTAAGGCTATTGCTCTAGCCATGTGGAATCCGGTAATTATTTTACCCGCAACAATGACCTTGATGTCTTTTCTTAGGTTGAAACCAACTAAAGTGTCATGTACAAAAATTAAGCCCTCGCGCAATGGCATTCCCATAGAGTTTGAAAACTCAACAGGTGCTGCTCCTGTTCCGCCTTCACCACCATCTACAGTGATAAAATCTGGTTGAATACCAGTGTATATCATGGCTTCACAAAAATCCATAAACTCCTGCTTTCTACCTAAACATAATTTGAAACCGATTGGTTTTCCGTCAGAAAGTTCTCTAAGCTTTTTAATAAAGTACATAAACTGAATTGGGTCAGAAAAAGCAGAATGAGAAGGAGGCGAGTGTACTGCGATACCAGGTTGTACGTGTCTTATTTTTGCAATTTCTTCTGTGTTTTTAGAAGCAGGTAAAATACCGCCATGTCCAGGTTTTGCACCTTGAGATAATTTAATTTCAATCATCTTAACTTCTGGTCTAGTAGCGTTTTCTCTAAAAGTAACTTCGTTAAATGTACCATCATCTTTTCTACAGCCAAAGTAACCAGTTCCTACTTGCCATATTAAATCACCTCCATTTTCTAAATGGTAACTACTAATTCCTCCTTCACCAGTATTATGAGCAAAATTACCTGTTTTAGCACCTTTGTTTAAGGCTAGAACAGCATTTTTACTCAGTGAGCCAAAACTCATAGCAGAAATATTTAATAAACTAGAAGAATAAGGTTGTTTACAATCTTTACCTCCAATAATTAAACGTGGAAACTCTCCAATATCTTTAGGATTGTGTTTAGCATACATAGAATGTTCTAGCCATTCGTAGCCAGAATGGTAAAGATCCATTTGTGTTCCAAACGGTTCGGTGTCATTTTCGCCTTTTGCTCTGCGGTAAATTAAAGATCTTAAAATTCTATTTAAAGGTCTTCCTTGAGTGTCAGTCTCAACAAAGTATTGCATTATTTCCGGTCTAATAGATTCTAGTATATATCTAAATCTTCCTAATAATGGAAAGTTTCTTCTTATGGTATGCGATGTTTGCATAATATCAAAAATGCCCATTATTACAAGAGGTCCAACTAGTAAAAATGCCCATAAAATTGGTTGCCAAAAGACAGCAATACCAATAATTGCTAAAACTACGGTTATAGATATTATTATAAACTGTTCGCGTACTTTCATAGTGTATGTTTTAATATAAATAGAATGAGATTTTTATATGAATTTAGAAATCTGCAGTAAATGTAATGATTATGATTAAATGAATCTAAAGTTTGTATTATCATAAGGTAGAAAAGGGCTTAAAGTAAAAAAATGAATAAATGTCCATTTCTTAAATATTTAGATATTCAATACAACCAGAAGAAATAGAATGTGATAATATATAATTGGTTTTGGTTTTGTTTGAATCAAATTTTAAATATATTTCAACAGTGCTAGGTTGAATAGATTAACCTTTAAAGTACAAATAATATTAAATGATTACTGCATGCTATTAAAATCTGAGCAAGAAATAAGGGAATCGGAAATACTAACCTTTTATTTTGTTCCAGTATTAATCGCTTTAATAGTGATTTTTATTTTTTATAGATTGTATAATTTGGTGCAGGTTTCGTATGCAAATAGGCATAATAAACCAATGTTGAATCATTTCTATTTGTATAAAAAAGAATTATCGCCTAGTCACCGTTCAATTTTACAAAGAGAACATTCATTTTATAATAAATTATCGGAAAAGCATCAAATCTATTTTGAGCATAGAGTAGAAGTCTTTATCAATAATAATGAATTTGTGGGAAAACAAGAATTGGTGGTAACTGACCATATGAAGGTCTTAATCGCTGCAACTGCTACCATGCTCACTTTTGGTTTTAAAAAACATTCAATAGACTTAATAAGTAGGGTTATAATATATCCTAGTTCTTATTATTCTGAAATTAACCAGGCATATCATAAGGGAGAAACGAATCCGCGTTTAAATGCTATTGTATTTTCTTGGGAAGACTTTTTACATGGATACGAAATAGGAAATGATAATCTTAATCTTGGAATACATGAATTTGGCCACGCTATTCATTTAAATGCAACTACGAATAATGATATTAGTAGTTATATTTTTAACCAAGGGTTTAAGAAACTAACGACGTTTTTACAGAATAATGAGGTCGTAAGGCAAGATTTAATAGCATCAAGATATTTTAGAGAATATGCTTATACCAATCATTTTGAATTTTTTGCTGTATTGCTAGAAAATTTTATCGAAACACCAGATGAGTTTAATTCTCAGTTTCCACAATTATATAAATATGTGCAGCAGATGCTTAACTTTAAGTTTGCTGGTTATTAATCTAAAGTTTAGGCATAAAAAAAAGCGGCAATTGCCGCTTTTTTTATTTGATAAAAACTATTAATTTTTAATAAATTTAATAGTTTTAAAAATACCATTAATATTCACTTTAGCTAAATATACTCCATCATTTAAAGATGTAAGATTAATAGATTCAGTGGTGTTATTTAACGGCTTAGATATTACTTTTTGACCTAATAGAGAATAAATATCTACACTAGTAATTGATGTATTATAAGACTCTAGATTAAGACTTTTTACATTTTTGTCATAATTGTATGTGAATGCATTTTGGTCAAATTCATCAACGCTTAATGCTTGACTTGTAACACTAAATGCATCTGCAAATACTGCATTACCTGCTGTAGCAGTTGCAAGGAAACTAGATCTATCATGAATACCAAAATAATAATCACCGTCAGCTGTTGGCGTAAAAGTTACAATACGCTCTACATGAGTAGTATTATCTAAATCATCTAATGCCATTAACACAGTGTCATTCATACCATCATTAGAGGTTGATACTGTAATGTCAATATCTTTATTTGGTCTAGTTCCAGAGGCTACGTCTACATTTCTTTGAAAAAATGAGAAAGTATATTCATTTAATGTAGTAAGACTAAATGGACCTATATATATTCTAGCATCAGCATCTGTAGTTGTTGATGTGTTGTTTGAAAACATCGACGCTGCACCATCATATGCATAGTCGTTTGTTATATCTCCATCTGTATTGTCGTCTAAATTAAAACTCCAGGATCCGCTTCCAGCAAAAGATATTCCAAAATTTAATAATAATGCTTGGTCAGCATCAGGCTCTAAATCTTCACTATATGGGAATGAATTCAAATTGGATGGGCTTGTTCCTACTAAAACTTCTACATAATCCGAGTAATCTCCGCCACCACAGTTTTGTCTTACAAAAACGTTGTAACTAACTCCAGAGGTTAATCCTGTTAATTGGTAAGTGTCACCAGCAGTAACAGTTGCGGTACTTCCGCCTCCACCTTGAGTGTAAGGATAAACTCCCCATTCAACATCATAATCGTTAGCTGTTGTCATAGAAATATCAGCAGTAGTTGATGAATAATCATCAAAAGTGACTACAGGCTCTAAACAAGAAGGTAATTCTGAGAAATTTACGTTATCAAGTCCCCAAGCATCACCATCATTATTTTCCATAACAAATGCAACATATACAGAACTACCAATATAAGCACTCATATCTACTATCCAAGGAAGAAAAGCTCCTCCATTTGTATCTAGCTCATCAATTGTTAAAACGGTTGTAAATGCTGACATATTAGTTTGGCTAGCATCAGTTGAAACTCTAACGGTAACTTCAGAGTTATAATCTGGTACGTTAAAATCCGTCATATCAAAAGATAATTGATTTGTCATTGCAGTAATAGCTACCTGAGGTGTAACTATCCAATCTTGTGCTAATAGCCCAGCAGCAACACCATCAGACCATCTTACAGAGGCATAATCATTAGTGTCATCTACAGCCCAAGAATATGTTGTGCCTATTCCATTGTCGTATACAGCCCATCCAGCAGGAATTGTAGCTCCTCCATCAAAGCTTTCCGGAAATTGTGCATAGCTTAAAAAGCTAACGCATAGAGTTAACATTAGTAAAGTAATTTTTTTCATGTGTTTTGTTTTTTGGTTTAATTGCCTAAAGTTACAAATATTTCTGAGCCGAAAATGTTAAAATACTATAATTCAATTTTAAGGGATAAAAAGCTAATAGAATTTGTAATTTTACATCGCTAAAACAAATAATGAAAATAACAGAACAAATAAAACAACCTATTGCTTACGAGATGGATCTTTTTGAACAAAAGTTTCAACTCTCTATGGCAAGTAAGGTTGCACTCCTTAATAGAATCACTCATTATATTGTTAACAGAAAAGGGAAGCAAATGCGACCTATGTTTGTATTTCTAGTAGCAAAAATGATGAATAATGGAGAGGTTAGTGAGCGTACTTATAGAGGTGCATCTGTTATAGAATTAATACATACAGCAACCTTAGTGCACGATGATGTTGTGGATGATAGTAACAGAAGAAGAGGGTTCTTTTCTATTAATGCACTTTGGAAAAATAAAATAGCTGTACTAATTGGTGATTTTTTGCTATCCAAAGGACTCTTACTTTCCATAGATAATAATGATTTCGATTTACTAAAAATTATTTCAGTCGCAGTACGAGAAATGAGTGAAGGCGAACTGCTTCAAATAGAAAAAGCGAGACAATTAGATATTACAGAAGCTATCTATTACGAAATTATCAGGCAAAAAACAGCCACACTTATTGCGGCATGCTGTAGTTTGGGTGCTGCATCTGTTAAACCAAATACACCAGCAGTAGAAGAGATGCGAAAGTTTGGTGAACTAATTGGGATGGCTTTTCAGATTAAAGATGATTTATTCGATTATGGTAAAGAAGCCATAGGTAAACCTACAGGTATAGATATTAAGGAGCAAAAAATGACTTTACCGTTAATATATGTATTAAACAATTGCACCAAAAAGGAAAAATCTTGGCTTATTAATTCGGTTAAAAATCATAACAAGGATAGAAAACGAGTAAAAGAAGTGATTGCGTTTGTAAAAGATAAAGGCGGACTTGATTATGCGGTTTCAAGAATGAAAGCATTTCAAGAAGAAGCCTTAATACTTTTGGCTACTTATCCAGATACACCATATAAGGCATCTTTAAAACTTATGGTTGACTACGTAATAGATAGAAAAAAATAATTTCTATTATAAGTTTAAATGCATTGATAAGTTAAAATCCTAAATAATAAATAATGCAAATAGATTCTGCGTATTCTTTGTCATTTTTAGCAATAACCATTCTAATGGTTTATTTTTTTGTAAAACGACTAGGAAAGGCTGGTTGTATGACCTATGGTTATATGGGTTTAATAATTTTTTGTATTAATCTCTTTACTATCTTCTCATTGTTTTTTGCTTATACTATAAGTAAAGAGGTTTATTCAGTCCTAACGTCTGGAGAAAAATACAATGCTGTTGTAATTAGTTATACTACTGAGACGCATTATGATTCTGATGATGGGTCCTCATATACAATGGATACACCTACGGTAAGATTTACTACAGATACAGGAGAAACTATTGAGAGAGAATTAGATTTTTCTACTTCAGATGTAACAGTAGGAGATGAATATAAGGTGAATTATAATGCAGAAACAGGTTCTGTAATTACACTTGGCTTTACATTGATAATGAAAGTTGTTGGAGCGTTTATTTTTTCTTTCATTTTTACATTCCTTTTTATTGGTATCATTATGTATTCATTTGGATACGAAATGGAAGGGTATAAAAATCTAATTGCAAAAATTGGGTTTAACTTCTTTATACCTTTTTTAATGATAGGTTTTAATGCGTTACTCATTTATGGAATTTTTTATGGCAATGAGGTGCCAGTATGGGTTACGTTAATGTTGGGCTTTTTTGTTTTTATGTTAACCCTAGGTATATTAGGATATATTAAAATGATGTTTTCTAAGGGTGCACCAAAAATGAAACGTGTTAGTTCTAACCGATGGATTGGTGATTGGGAGTCTAAAAACAAGAATAAATTACGATGAAAATGACTTTGCATTATTATAGTCTATTATAAATATAAAATAAATTTATTTTTAATATACTGATTTTTAAGTTTTTATATATTTTTTGAATTATTTTTTACTTTCCAAGCAACCTAATGCTAAAATATTGCGTCTTTATAAATAGAAAGCCGTCTGAAAACAATCAGAACTTAAATTAGAGAATGAAAGTTATACAACTTCATAAGAACGAAACAAAACTCATTGAGAGAGCTGCGAAACAAAATCGTGAAGCACAACATGTATTGTATGAGTTGCACGCACCAAAAATGTTAAGCGTTTGTAGATACTATATTAAGGATGTTCATCAGGCAGAAGAAGTAATGTTAAATGGTTTTTTTAAGGTCTTTAAATATTTAAAATCATTTAAAAATGAAGGAAGTTTTGAAGGGTGGATGAGACGAATAATGGTGAGAGAAGCTATTTCGTATTTAAGGCAACAAAAGAAAATTGAGTTTGCTGTAGAAGATGATTATTTAGAACACGATTCTTCAAATAATATAAATTCTAATATCGAAGTAGCAGAAATACAATTAATCATAGATAGTTTGCCAGAAGGATATAGGATGGTATTTGTAATGTATGCGATAGAAGGTTACAAACATCAAGAGATTGCAGAACTATTAAAAATTTCTGAAGGTACATCAAAATCGCAATTATTTAAAGCACGAAAAATGCTTCAGAAAAAAGTTAAAGAATTAAATAACAACAGTTATGGCTCCAATTAAATTTGAAGAAAAAATAAAGGACAAACTCGAGAAACGAACTTTGTCACCTTCATCAGAAGCTTGGTCAAAATTATCAGACCGATTAGATGAGAACGAAAAGAAATCTAAAAAACCAATCTTTTGGTATTTGAGTATTGCCGCAGGATTATTAGTAATGATGGCAGTATCAATTCAGTTTTTTAATAACAATGATTCTGAAGAAATTCTACCTCAAATAGTAAAAGAAGATGTTATAAAAGAAGAATTAAATAAAGGGAAAATTCAGCTTAAAAATAATGAAACTATTAAGTTAGTAAATGAAGAGGTTGAAGCAGAAGAAAAGGAAGAAATGCTTCCAACGGTAGAAGACTCAAAACGTATTAATCGTAAAAAAGAAGTAACTAATAGTTCTGAGCCAAAAACGCAGTTTGCTGGGGTAAATAGTACGGCGAAAAAAATTAATGTAAATACTTTAAACGAAGGTGTAAACAATAAGTTGCAACCAGAAATAGATGAGGAAATTATAAAAAATGCCGTTGCAGAAGCTATGAATTCTTTAAAATCTGAAAATGCTTCAGTAACAGATAGAGAAATAGATTCTTTACTGAAATTAGCGAGTAAGGAGTTGTTTAAAGAAGATTTAAAGGAAGAATCATCATCGATGGCAGATGCGACGCAATTGTTAGAAAGTGTAGAGAACGAAATGGGACAATCCTTTAGAACAAAAGTTTTTGAAGCTTTAAAAGATAGCTACGAAACCGTAAAAACAGCTGTAGTACAACGTAATAACTAAATCAATAGAATTAATTAGAATATCATCAAATCAAAATTATCAATAATCAAAAAACGAACAGTCATGAGTACAATTACAAAATTATTAGTAGGCTTAGTTTTAAGCATTACACTATCTAACTTGCAAGCGCAAACCCAAGAGGTAGATTCTATTCAGAAAGAGAAGATAGATTCTAAAATCGTTAAACTCGAAGAAGAAAAATCTAAAATTGAAGAGAATGAAAAGTCAATTTTAAAATTAAAGATTCAAAAAATAAATGATAGACTAGATGCTGACGAGATAACAGCAGCTGAAGCTGAAAACTTAAAGAAAGAAGCGGCTAAAACAGCAGTTCTTAATATTGAAAATAGAACCGTTATTATAGATAAGCAAATAGAATTAATAAAACGAAATGCATACAATTCTGACCAGTATAGTAAAGATGATGATGTTGGTTTTACATTTAGAATTGGTGGAGACTCTAGTGAGCATGATAAATTTTTATATCTAGGCGATTCATCAAAAGACAAACCTCGAAAATATGATTTAAGAACATCTTCCGACCTTGTATTTGCTTTTGGTTTTAATAATACTTTAATCGATGGACAAAACTTAGACGATTCACCATATAAATTGGGAGGCTCCGGATTTATAGAATTAGGTTATGCATGGAAAACAAGAATTTTTGAGAATACTAATTTTTGGAGATTAAAATACGGTTTCTCGTTTCAGTGGAATAAATTGAAACTTAAAGATAATAACTACTTGGTAAATACAAATGGAGATATTTCATTACAAGAATTCCCGTTAGATGCAAGTAAAATTAAATTTAGAACGACAAACTTGGTTTTTCCTATGCACATAGAATTTGGACCTTCTAAAAAGATTGAGAAAGAGGATTATTTTAGATATTCAACACATAAAAAACTAAAAATAGGTTTGGGTGGTTATGCTGGTATAAATATTGGGAGTGTTCAAAAAATTAAATACAAAGAAGATGGAGAACGTGAAAAAGATAAACAACGTGATCAGTTTGAAGTAAGTGATTTAGTATATGGATTAAGCGGTTATGTTGCTTTAGGAGAAGTTGCATTGTATGTAAAATATGACCTTAATCCAATGTTTAAAAATCAAGTTGTAGATCAAAATAATATTTCAGTCGGACTTCGATTTGATATGGACTAAATAAGTTATCAATCAATCAATCAATCAATCAATCAATCAATCAATCAATTTTAAAAAGCCTAAGTCTAAATATAGATTTGGGCTTTTTATTTGTTTGTACGAGCTTTTTAGATGTATTAGTTTAGTCTTTTTCTTTAAAAGCATCTTCATATTCAATCTCGTCATCTACAGCACCTTTAAATGCTTTTATCCAGGCGTTTTCAAAAATATTAATTACACCAGGTAAAATACCAGCTTCAACATTATTAAGGTTACCTTCAATAGGGATTTTTGTAGCTAAAGTATCGGTGCTCTGGTTTTTTAATATAAATTTAAAGAAGCCCACAAATCCTTCCCATAAAACACTAAGGAAGCTGTCTTCTTTACTTATAAGTTTTGAGTCAGTAACTAATGGTTTCATGTAACCTTTCATATAACCATCTGCAATAGCTATTTCACTGAATAATTCAAATGTTCCAGATTCAAAATCAATTCCAGCATAATGTTTTGTAAAAGGGTTTAAAGATGTTACACTTGCTTTTTTTAGACCAAATTCAATATTCATGTCTGGTACCTCTTTAATGAGGTTGATATTACCATTAAAGGTTATATTACCATTGCCAATTGAGGTTGCTGTTGCATGTATAGGTGAGGGTAATGTTCTATCATAAGAAGATACATTTCTTAAGTTTTTAGCATATAACTCTAATTGGTTAAAATGTAAATCTATATTTGGGTTCGCTTGTAGTTCTACAAATGCAATTTTACCGTTATGAATTTCAAAGTTGTTTAGATCTATAGGCACTAAATCGGTTAATGCTTTTGTCCAATCATTAGAGTTTGGAGTTTCTCCATCGGTTTGTTGGTCTTCCATCACATAAATAACCTCTGGATTATTCATTATTATTTCACTAACTATTTCACCCTTAAGCAATGATTTCCATTCTATTGAAATATCAGTTTGAGGGAAATTTAAAAATGGGACTTCCGTTTTGGCGTTAACTTTATTGAGATACAAACCTTTAATAACATATGCTCCACGCAGTAAGGAAATATCAATGCCTTCTACTTTGCCATAATACCCAGGAAGTTCGGCTAAGACTTTATTAACTTCAGACTTTACATAAAATGGCAAATAGAGCCTTAGTCCTATAAGACTTACAATAACAATTAGTGGTATTCTATATCGCTTTTTGTTGTAGAATTTACGTGATTTTGTGGAAGTTAGAGAGTCATCTTTATTGGTTGTTGAAGGTTTGTCCATATCGTAAATTTAATAAAACGTAGCTTATTGTTAATTCTAATTATTTATTGTTTAACATTTGTGGTGGTGCAGTTTCCTTAATTATCGAATTATCTTCTTAAATTTACAGACTATTTAATTTACAAAATATTGATTTCACAAAGTTCCATAGCACAAGTATTTGAAACCGCTCGCGTAGAAGAGGTAATTGGTGATTTTGTACAACTCAAAAAATCAGGAAGTAGCTTTAAAGGTTTAAGTCCTTTTAGTGAAGAACGTTCACCGAGTTTTATGGTGTCGCCTGTGAAACAAATCTGGAAAGATTTCTCCAGCGGTAAAGGTGGTAATGCAGTGACCTTTTTAATGGAGCACGAGCATTTTACATATCCTGAAGCTATAAAATATTTAGCTAAAAAGTATAACATAGAAATTGAAGAAACTGAAAGAACAGACGAAGAAAAGGCACAACAAGATGTAAGAGAAAGTTTGTATTTAGTAAGTGAATATGCAAATACTTATTTTCAGAAAGTTCTGCATAATACTAACCAAGGTAAAGCAATAGGATTAAGTTATTTTAAGGAACGTGGATTCACAGAAGAAACAATTAAGAAATTTCAATTAGGTTATTCTTTAGATGAATGGCAAGCCTTTTCAGATGAAGCTTTAAGTAAAGGGTATAAGATAGAGTTTTTAGCAGCAACAGGCCTTACAATTGTAAAAGGCGAGAAGCATTTCGATAGGTTTAAAGGTCGAGTGATGTTTCCTATTCATAGTATGAGTGGGCGAATTCTCGGTTATGGTGGTCGTATTTTAACAAACGATAAAAAAGCAGCTAAATATTTAAACTCACCAGAGAGTGAGATTTATCATAAGAGTAAAGTGCTTTATGGCTTATACTATGCTAAGCAAAGTATTGCTAAAGAAGATAATTGTTATTTGGTAGAGGGATATACAGATGTGATTCAGTTTCATCAAACCGGAATTACAAATGTTGTTTCATCCTCTGGTACTGCTTTATCTGCAGATCAAATTAGATTAATTAATAGATTAACAAATAATATTACAGTACTTTTTGATGGCGATGCTGCAGGTGTTAGAGCATCTCTACGCGGTATCGATTTAATTCTAGAGCAAGGTGTCAATGTAAAGGTATGTACGTTTCCAGATGGTGAAGATCCAGATAGTTTTTCAAAATCAAATACTCTAGAAGAACTTAAAGAATATCTCAGTGAGAATGCCAAAGATTTTATTCAGTTTAAAGCATCTTTATTAGTTAAGGAGGCAAATAATGATCCAATAAAAAAAGCAGAGACAATACGCGAAATTGTAAATAGTATTGCTTTAATTCCTGATCAGATAAAACGCGAAATCTATATTCAAGAGTGTGCTCGTATTATGGATATTAGTGAAAATGTACTGTTTAGTACATTAGCACAGATTAATAAAAAAGATTCTCAAAGTGCTAGTCAAAATTATCCTCCACCAGACCAGCAAGCTTTTCAGGTTGTAAAGAATGAACCAGAAACGAAAAGAAAGGTTGATGTTCAATTTGAATTAGAGCGAAAAATTATAGAGATTTTAATGCTTTATGGAGATAAGACAGAGCAATTTGATGACGAAATGTTAGTAGAAGATGCAGCTTCTGGCGAGATGCTTTCAGAGCCTACAAAGCAAGAAGCGCGTGTTTTTGAGAAGATATATTTAGATTTACAAGAGGACGAAATGCAGTTTTCTAATCCACAATTTAAGGCGCTTTATTATTCTATTATAGATAAACTGAATCAAGATGAGAATTTTTCGACTAAGAATTTTGTCAATCAACTCGATCAAGATTCTGCAAGTACAATAACTACTATTTTAATGGAAGATGAACGTTATAATCTCCACGATTGGGAGCGAAATATGATTGTCCCAAAGGAAAAGACAGATGCTGTAGCGCAATTAGTAAGTCAGACCATTCTAAGTTTACGATGCCATCTAATAGATCGAAAAGTAGAAGATTATAAAAATGAAATACTAAAAAATGAGTCTGATTCACGCTCAATTATGGAAGATGTTACGGACTATTTAGGTCTCAAGATGTTACTTTCTAGGAAATTGGGGAAGGTTATTGGCTAATTGTTTTCAATTAAAAATGCCATATAAAATTACTTTATATGGCATGTGATATTTTTTTTGTTAAAGCTGAATTATGCTAAATTATGATGCTTGGCTTGGTGAATTAAATCTACAATATTAGTTACACTTAATTTTTTGAATAAACGTGCTTTATAAGTACTCACTGTTTTTTCATTAATATCTAATTCTTGAGCTATTTCTTTATTTTTTCTGCCAATAGAAAGTAATTTTAATACCTCTACTTCTCTAGTGGATAATTTTTTAAACATTCTACTTCTGCTTTTACGTGTGTCTTCATAGCGTAAGTGTTTGTCCATTTTTTCGCTTAGTGAAGTTTCACCTGCGTGAATTAAACGTACAGCTTTTTCAATTTCTTCAACCTTTGCTGTTTTATTTAAATAACCAGAGGCTCCAGCTTTTAATGTGCTAATAGCATAAATTTCTTCAGGCTGATGGCTAAACATTAATACATTAACAGATTTATATTCTTTTTTAATGGCTCTAAGTGCAGTGATACCATTTAATTCTGGGAGGTCAACTTCAGAGATAATAACATCTACATTATTACGTCTTACAAATTCAAATATTTCGATTCCGCTTTCTAAACTACCTATAACTTTTAAGTCTGGTTTACTATTAAGAAATAGTTCTAATCCCTTGCGAACAATGGGATGATTATCAACAAGTAAAATATGTATCATTACTATTGTATTTAATTTTTGGTTAGGGTCATTATTGTTTTAATAGGCTATTATCAATACAATGCGTAGATTCAATTAATCAAAAATAGTGAAAAATTGATAATTTTTACTAATTAATTCTATTAAACGCAATATTTATTTTAAATTATTGGGAATTTCGCAAACAGGAATCGCTATCATTTTATGCTTGTTAGAATTGTTATATCTAGTGAAAATTTCAAACGCTTCACGCTGTCTTCCTTCAAAATCTGATGCTGTTTTTCCTTCATCCTTCATTTTCATTGCCCATTCTAATTCAGGGTAAGAAGCTCCGATTTGATCTTCATCACTACGAGCATCGCCAAATAAACCATCACTTGGTGCAGCTTTCATAATAGACTCTGGTACTTTAAGATAATCACCAATTTTGTAGACTTCAGTTTTTAATAAATCTGCAATAGGACTTAAATCTACGCCACCATCACCATATTTGGTATAAAAACCAACACCAAAATCTTCAACTTTATTTCCTGTACCTGCTACTAAAAGTCCTAAGAGACCGGCATGGTAATAAAGAGTAGTCATACGTAAGCGAGCTCTAGTATTAGCTAAAGCCATATCTACTGTGGCTTGTTTACCTTCTAAGCTGACTTCTGTTTTAAATTCCTCAAAAACAGGTGTTAAGTCTACTCTTGTGTCTTTTACATTAGGAAACCGCTCCTTTAATTGCGCTATATGCTCTTGTGCTCTTGTGACATGACTAGCAGCTTGGTGAATTGGCATTTCAATACATAAAAGGTCTAAACCTGTTTTGGCGCATAGTGTTGAGGTAACGGCAGAGTCTATTCCGCCCGAAATACCAATTACAAAACCATTAACACCTGCTTTAGTTGCATAGTCCTTTAGCCAATCTACAATATGATTTACAATCTTTTCTGTCTGCATAAATTTTTAATTTTTATTACAAAGAAGTGTACCTTTGCACAACAAAAATAACGCAATCGTGTTAGGATTAAAAATGTTTTACAAAATGCGGATAAGATTTTTTATAATATTATTGTTAGGGTTGGTTCTTTTGTCTTGTGATGAGGAGTCTAAAGTTGAAAAAGAAATTGCTGAAATCGATGTTAATTTTGATGTAGAACGTTTTGATAAAGCATTTGCTGAAGCTGAACCAAAAGATTTACCAAAGATTAAAGGAGCTTATCCATTTTTCTTTATTAGTGATCCAGATGCTTTTTGGATTGAAAAAATGAATGACAGCTTACAAAACGAATTATTAGCGGAAGTACAGCGTAAATTTCCTGACTTAGATGCGTCAAAGAAAGAACTGAAAGGTTTATTTCAACATTTAAACTATTACGATAAGGCGTTTAAAGCGCCAAGAGTAATTACTCTAACCAATGATGTAGATTATAGAAATAAAACATTTGTTAATGATTCTTTAGTACTTATTGCTTTAGATAATTATTTGGGTGCTAATCATGAGTTTTACCAAAACATACCAATGTATATTGCTTCTAATATGGAAGGAAATCAAATAGTATCAGATGTCGCAAATGATTATGCCATAAAATATATGTTTCAATCTAATAGAAGGACTTTGTTAGATGAAATGATTTATTTCGGAAAATTACTCTACTTCAAAGATGTTATGATTCCTTTTAAAACCGACGCGGATAAGATTGGTTATACTGAAGCTCAAATAAAATGGGCTGAAGCAAATGAGAGCCAGATTTGGAGTTATTTTATAGAGAAAGAATTATTATATAGCACTAACAATAAATTACCAAGCCGTTTTATTGCAGATGCACCTTTTAGTAAATTTGGACTTGAGTTAGATAATGATTCGCCAGGACGATTAGGTCAGTATATAGGATGGCAAATTGTAAGGGCTTATGCAGAAAATACAGGTAAAGATGTGATGAAAATTATGCAAACTGAACCTGAAGAAATATTCACTAAATCGAATTTTAAACCAAAAAAGTAATGGCTAAAGTTATAAAATCTAAAATTGTATTAAACGTTGAACTTGATGAAAACCGAGTGCCAGAAAAACTTAACTGGTCTGCACAAGAAGGAGGCGTAAATAATGAAGAAGCTAAAGCAGTAATGTTATCCGTTTGGGATAGTAATGCTCAAGAAACTTTAAAAATAGATTTATGGACTAAGGATATGCCAGTAGATGAGATGAAACTCTTTTTTCATCAAACCTTGGTGACTATGAGTGATACGTTTTTAAGAGCAACACAAGACGAAAAAATGACAGCTACCATGAAAGATTTCTGTGATTATTTCGCCGAGAAGTTAGATCTTGAAAAGAAGTAATCTTATAGATTATCTGGGTCGTTTACCTTTTTGTAATAAGGTTCTAGTTTAAAACTTTCAGAAGGTACAGTAGTAAAATTATCTTTATTCATTTTTTTATGTTTAACGAACTTTGTTGGGTCATATACGGTCCAAATAATAAGCTCGTTTAAGCGACCTGCTTTTGTTTTCTTGTCAATTTCAATTTTCCTAATCATGCGGTCAACTGCATCTTGATCTCCTAATTTTAGGATTTTTTGAGAGTTTTGACCACTGTTAATTCTATATTCTACCCAATATTTGCTTACAATCCTGTTTGCTCTAGCTACATCTATCGCTGTTTTTGGTTTTTTCTTTGCAGCTGCGGCAGATTCTTTTTCTGCTTTAAATAGAGATAGACTACTTTCAGCTGGTTTCTTTGGTTTTGTGTAAGTTACCTTTCTTGTAAGTCTAGGTTTAGGAGTTGCTTTTTTACCTGCAACCGCTATATCTGTCCTTTTGGTATTAATTTCTGTGGTAGATACTTCTTGTTCCGTTGCTTCAATAGCTGCAACATTTACTTCAATAGGAGGCTCAATTGGTTTTTCTATACTAGCAACTGCTTCGGTTTTAGGTTTAGATTTTGTTCCAAATAAATCAGAAGTATCCGAAATTAATTGAGCTGTATCAGGTAAGTCAAATGGCTCGTTTCTTAGTAAGGTAATAACAATAAGTTTATCACTAAGTAAGGCTTCAACGATAAATCTTCCTACTGGAACATCAGCAATAGGTATGATAGCTTCGGTCTCTCTTACTCTAACAACGCGTTCAAAATCGTCATTAAAAATAACAACTTCATAGATAGTTCGCTCACATTTTAATATAAGGCTATCTCCAGTTTTATTTAGATTATGCTTAAGTTCTTTCGCTCGTACATTTACGTTTTGGTATAATGTAGATTTTTGGCCATAAACTAATGACGCCAAAAGTAAGAACACAGTTGTGTATAGTATTTTCATGTTAAGTAGGTTTTTGTTTTGGGGAAACAATGTCGCAAAGATGTACTTTTCCTTGTTAAAAACAAAGGTATTTGCTTTTAAATTAGCAGTTTCAAAAATTAGCTATGGTGCATATTTTATTGGTTAAGGTACATTACGCCTCGATGTAACACTCAAAATGCGGTATGAAATGTTAGCTGTTTTCTTACGGAATTTTGCCAGTAATTGATGTATATAACATCGATTTTACAGTATATATAAGTTGTATCTAGCTCAAATTTATCAGTTAATATTAAAATTTAGAAGTTTAATCAATCAAAAAATACTCCTTTTTAAATGTGTTGTATTAACTAGTTGGATTTATAAGTCTTGAGCTTTGTTCTTTGTTGCGTAATAGGGCGTTCTGTTAAATGAGTCTGTAGTTGAAGTATATACAAAATCTGGATTAGAAACTTGTTTTTCCATAAACTCTCTTGTATTGTACACTTCCCAAATAGTTAATTCATTTAGTTTGCCACAGTCACTATCTAGCTCTACCTTATGTTTTAAAATCATTCTGTCTACAGATTTTTGGTCAGCTAACTTCATGGTTTTACTAGATCCTATCTTATTATTGGTTTGAGATATTACCCAATAGAATTTATTGGTTGTAGTATTTTGTTGTGTCGCTTTTTCTCGTGTGAGCATAAAGGATATGCTTTTGTTTGGTGCGTTTTTAATAACAGTTAATGTTTCATCTAACATCATGCCTTGGCCTTCAGCAGGTTCATTAATATTAGTAAGGTCATTAGATTTGTACTCTTCATGTTTTATTAAATCAATCAGAATAATTTTGTCCGTAAGTTTGGCTTCAATAATAAATTTACCTTCAGGAAAATCTTCTAATGATATTTTTGTTTTTAAGTCTTCAACAATGACGGTTTTTTCAAAATCTTCATTAAAAAAATCAACGTTAACAATTTTGTGGTCGCACTCTAAAACTAAACTGTCCTTAGTTTTATTTAGGCTGTGCTTTAATTCTCTAGCTTGTGGATGTGTGTTTTTAATTAACGTGAAGTTCTGGCTATAACTAGTCAGTGTAGCGAATAGGATAAGTAGTGTGCTTATAGTTTTTAACATAATAATCACTTTTTAGATTAGAGGGATTCCTTTAAATACAATGTTGGTCACATATGTATTTGCTTATTCTACAACTAAGTTAAAACCTTAAAAACGAATCTTGTATATAATAATGATGTGTTGCGTTTTTTATAGATGATGCACACTCATATACGACATAAGGTAAAAAAACAAGTTTTAATAATAACGAATTTTAAGTGCCATAAATTGTAAAATGTTTAAATTGGCCTATGAAAAAAATACTATTTGGTGTCATTATCACAATTATACTTGTATTTACGTTTAAATATTGTGATGATAAAAATGAAGATAAAATTATTATTGAAGAGCACAGCGCTTTAATTCAAGAACAAATTAAGAATGTTGGTAAATTAGTAGTTACAGAAGGTCATTTTTCTGAAGTATTTAGCTATAAAAATTCAAAAGCCATTTTTGGGGATTATCTTTCTGCAGATAAAAAAGCACTTGTCGTTGTTAATGCAGACGTAACGGTTGCTTACGATTTAAGTGAAATTGAATACAAAATCGATGAAGCCACTAAAACACTTCAAATTATAAGTATACCAAAAGAAGAAATTAAAATCAGTCCAGATTTTGAATACTACGATATACAATCTGATTACTTAAATCCGTTTGAAGCCAAAGACTATAATAATATAAAGGAAACAGTGAGTAAATCACTAATGAAAAAAATTGAAGCGTCAGATTTAAAATCTAATGCCCAAAATCGTTTAATAAGTGAACTTTCAAAATTCTTTATGCTTACCAATTCATTAGGTTGGACTTTACAATATAACGAAAGCCCTATTGAAGATTTAAATCAATTACAGAACCTAGAAGGAATCTTAGATTAACCCAACTTACGTTGTAAACTTGTAATACCTCCACCATTTATGGCGTCAATGCCATTAGATTTTAAGATATTTGCGGCATTTGCAGAACGCATACCACTTGCGCAATGTGCAATCACAGGTTTGTTTAGTTTTTTAACTTCGTTAATTCTATTTTCTAATTCTTGAACCGGAATATGTATTGCGTTTTTAATATGACCTCCTTGGTATTCGCTTTTAGTTCTAACATCTAAAATTACTGCACCTTTTTCAATGTATTCTGCAACATTGTTAGTTGATTTTCCAAATAAAGCATTTAATAATCCCATAGTATTTAATTTTTGTCAAAAATCCGAAAAGCATTCTAGAACATACGTAACCAAAGTTACATTATATATATGTTACATTAAAAACTTCTTATTTTAGTGCTTTAATTAAATATGAAATCAGAAACGAGACAACAAGAAATTATTAGAGTAGCAGCCAAGTTATTTAAAGAAAAAGGCTATAGCGCTGTGACAATGCGAGATTTGGCAAAGGCAATGGGAATGAAAGCTGCTAGTTTATATAATCACATAAAATCTAAACAAGATATTTTAAAGACTATCATCATCTCACTAGCACAAGAATTTACTGAAGGTATGCAGTTAATTCAATCTTCTGATGCTAATTGCATTGATAAATTAAATAAGATAATAGAACTTCATGTGAAAATTTCTAGCCAAAATATATACGGCATGGCATCATTAAATAACGATTGGATGCATCTAGAAGAGAAATTAGACTATTATCAGCAACTAAGAGACGATTATGAAAATGATTTTAGAAATATTCTTAAAAGTGGAATAGCTTCAGGTGAAATAATAGACATTAAATCAGATGTAATGATGTTTTCTATCTTAACCACCTTGCGTTCCCTCTATATGTGGATTCCTAAAAAGGAAGACATAAATCTAGAAGAATTATCCAATTCGTTATCGCAAATCCTCATAAAAGGAATTAACAATTAGTTTAGATTAAATTTTATAACTTTGCTTAGTGAACTAACAAGTGTTAGTTTTTGTTATAAAAATTAATAATGGCGCAATTTTATAAGCTCAAAATAAAAGACATTTACAAAGAGACGGAAGATACTTCTGTTATAGATTTTCATGTTCCAATAGCACTTAAAAGCGAATTTCAATTTCGTCAAGGGCAGCATCTAACACTAAAAGCAGATATTAATGACGAAGATGTTCGTCGTTCTTACTCACTTTGTTCTGGTCCAAATGATAACCAATGGAAAGTAGCAGTTAAGTTAATTCCAGAGGGTAAGTTTTCAACCTATGTAAACGAAAGTTTAAAAGCAGGAGATGAAATAGAAGTCATGTCGCCAAGCGGAAATTTTGGAATTCCTGTGCAACCAGAAGTATCTAAAAATTATTTATTTTTTGCGGCAGGAAGTGGTGTAACACCAGTACTTTCCATGATAAAAGCTCACTTATCAGCAGAGCCAAACGCGACTTGTAAACTGTTTTATGTAAATAAAACAGCAAAATCCATTATTTTTAAAGAAGAACTAGAACAATTGCGTAATACATTTTTTGGCAGACTAGAAATCTATTATTTCTTAACTAAAGAACGTAGAGATATCGAGTTGTTTAATGGTAGGTTCGACGATGAAAAAATGAAGGTTCTAACAAAGACTTTTATTGATATTCCAGATACAAGTGAAGTCTTTCTTTGTGGACCTGAAAAAATGGTAAACTACGTTAGTGAATATCTCATTAATGCAGGTTTGCCAAAAGAATTAGTTCACTTCGAGCTTTTTGTTACCGGACTTTCAGAAGAAGATATAAAACGAGCAGAACGTCTTGCAAAACAAAATGTAGAAGGAACTGAAGTCACTATAGTTGATGGAGGAAAAGAATTCTTATTCACCATGACTAAAGAATACGATAATATCTTAGATGCTGCCTTAGGAGCAGGCGCTGACTTGCCATTTGCTTGCAAAGGAGGTGTTTGTAGTACTTGTAAATGTAGAGTTATTGAAGGTGCTGTAGAAATGAAAATTAATTATGCGTTAGACGATAAAGAAGTTGCACAACAACTGGTACTAAGTTGTCAAGCAGTGCCAACAACAGAGAAAGTTGTAGTAGACTTTGATGTCTAAAAAGATTTGTTATTCCTGCCAATTCAGGAATTTGAAAAATATATTGAAAAAGAAAAATTAAGTTCAACATGCTAAAGGCCAAGAGCCAATAGCTAATAGCTATTATAATGAGTGAAGAACAAATAAAAAACCTAGAAACGCAATTCGAAGCACGTATTGCAAGAGACGAGAAAATCGAACCAAAAGATTGGATGCCAGAAAAATATCGCAAAACGCATATTAGGCAAATGTCGCAACACGCACATTCCGAAATTGTAGGAATGCTTCCAGAAGGAAACTGGATTACAAGAGCGCCTTCATTACGTCGTAAAGTTGCTTTATTAGCAAAAGTACAAGACGAAGCAGGACACGGGTTATACTTATATTCTGCTTGTGAAACGCTAGGTGTTTCTCGCGAAGAATTATACGAGCAACTACACTCTGGAAAAGCAAAATACTCTTCAATATTTAACTACCCAACAGTAACTTGGGCAGATATGGGAGCCGTAGGTTGGTTAGTAGATGGAGCAGCAATTATAAACCAAGTACCATTATGTAATACATCTTATGGACCATATGCACGAGCAATGGTTCGTGTTTGTAAAGAAGAAAGTTTTCACCAGCGTCAAGGTTACGAAATCATGATAAAGCTAACTAACGGAACTCCTGAGCAAAAAGAATTAGCTCAAGATGCTTTAAACCGTTGGTGGTGGCCAAGTTTAATGATGTTAGGTCCTACAGATGCAGAGTCTATACATACAGAGCAATCTATGAAATGGAAATTAAAACGTAAGTCTAACGACGATTTACGTCAGCAGTTTATAGATCAAACAGTGCCTCAAGCCGAATTAATTGGGTTGACAATTCCAGATGCAGATTTAAAATGGAACGAAGAGCGTCAAAGTTACGATTTCGGAGAAATCAATTGGGACGAGTTCTGGCAAGTAGTAAAAGGTCATGGGCCAATGAATAAAGAGCGTATGAAAGCACGTGTTGGTGCATGGGAAGAAGGAGAATGGGTTCGTGATGCAGCTATGGCTTATGCACAGAAGAAACAAGAAAGAAAACAAAAACAAGCAATTTAAATTTCATTGTCAGTTCGAGTGAAATTGCTCTTTAGCAATTTTGTATCGAGAACAAGATGAAAAAACACATATAAATTATGTCTGATAAAAAAAACTGGCCACTTTGGGAAGTCTTTGTAAGAAGTAAAAACGGATTAGAACATCGTCACTGCGGAAGTTTACACGCTGCAGATGAAGATATGGCTCTAGAAAATGCACGCGATGTGTACACAAGAAGAAGCGAAGGTGTTAGTATTTGGGTTGTAGAATCTAAAAATATCACAGCATCAAATCCTGAGAATAATGGCGAAATGTTTGAGCCAGCTCACGATAAAGTATATCGTCATCCAACATTTTACGATTTACCAGACGAGGTAAAACATATGTAAATTCCTGCCAACGCAGGAATCTCATAAATTGAAACTAAACGTCACTTCGAGTGATTCCGATTTTTTATTGGAATCGTATCGAGAACTAATTAAATAGACACCCATTTTCGTGGGCACTTAAGATGAAAAACGAAAACCTATACAACTACATTCTAGGAATAGCAGACAACAGTCTTATCCTTGGGCAAAGATTAGGAGAGTTAACAGGTCATGGACCAAGTCTAGAAACAGATATTGCATGCACAAATATCTCATTAGATTTATTTGGACAAGTGAGAAGTTATTATCAATATGCTGCTAAAATTGCAGGAGATAATAGAACCGAAGATGATATTGCAATGCTTCGTAAAGAAAGAGAATATGTAAATGTATTATTGGTAGAACAACCAAATACAAATTTTGCATACACAATGGCACGTCAGTTTTTATTCGATGTGTATCATTTACTTTTTTTACAAGAATTACAAAAAAGTAAAGATTTAACATTGTCTGCAATAGCAAACAAATCGATAAAAGAAGTAAGTTATCATTTGCGTTTTTCTTCAGATTGGATAAAACGTTTAGGTGATGGAACAGAAGTAAGTCATCAAAAAATGCAAGATGCTATAGATGGATTATGGACGTACACAGACGAGTTGTTTCATCAGGCAGAAGCAGACATAGCAATGGTTTCAGAAGGAATAGGCGTAGATGTTACTAAATTAAAAGAGGCATACTACAATAAAGTAAATGCTGTTTTAGAAGAATCTACTTTACAAATCCCAGAATCTAAATGGTTCCAAAAAGGAGGTAAAAAAGGAATTCATACAGAGCATTTAGGATATTTGTTAGCAGAGCTTCAATACATGCAAAGAGCTTATCCAAATATGGAATGGTAAAAAAGAAATTGAAATCGAACTTGAATTTGAAAAAAGAACACTTCAAATTCAGTTTCAACTTCAACTTCAAAAAATGACAACAACAGAACAAAATATAGACCAAATCTTAATTCCAATTCTGGAACAAGTTTCAGATCCTGAAATTCCAGTATTATCAATTATGGATATGGGAGTTGTTCGTACAGCTGTTATAGAAAATGATATTGTAAAAGTGCAAATAACACCAACCTATAGTGGTTGTCCAGCAATGGATGTTATTGGAGACGATATTAAAGCTGCATTAAAAGCAGAAGGATACAAGTCTGAAATAGAATTAATTCTAGCTCCAGCTTGGACAACCGATTGGATTACACCAAGAGGTCGTAAAGCATTAGAAGATTATGGTATTGCAGCACCTTTAAGTGCAGAAGCAGATAAAGATGTGTTGCTAAATGGAAAACGATTGGTAAAGTGTACCAATTGTGGTTCCACAAATACAAGATTAGTAAGTCAGTTTGGGTCTACAGCATGTAAAGCACAATTTCAGTGTGATGATTGCCAAGAACCGTTTGACTATTTTAAATGTTTAAAGTAAGAAACAGACCTGTCAGGTTTTTAAAACCTGACAGGTCTAAAAAAGTGAAATATGAGCAAAAGCATTCAGCTTAAAATTGAAAACAAAGTAGCGTACATCACGTTCAATAGACCAGAAGTATTTAATAGTTTCAATCGTGAAATGGCATTTAGCTTACAAGAAACCTTGGATGCTTGCGAAACAAATAAAGAAGTAAGAGCTATTGTCTTAACAGGAAACGGAAAAGCTTTTTGTGCTGGTCAAGATTTAAAAGAAGTTACAGATCCAGATTTAAACCCTGGATTCAAAAAAATACTAGAAGAACATTACAATCCAATAATTACAAGAATTCGTTCTATTAAAAAACCAATTATTGGAGCTATTAATGGAGTAGCAGCTGGTGCTGGAGCAAATATTGCTTTGGCTTGCGATGTTGTTGTTGCTCACGAAAAAGTAAGTTTTATTCAGGCATTTAGTTTAATCGGTTTAGTTCCAGATAGTGCTGGGACTTTCTTTTTACCAAGACTAATAGGTTTTCAAAAAGCATTAGCATTAGCGATGTTAGGTGATAAAATTGGAGCTGAAGAAGCTGAAAAAATGGGAATGATTTATAAATGTGTTCCAACTGAAGAATTTGACGAAACGATTAATAAACTAGCTTTAAAACTAGCAAACATGCCAACTAAAGCATTAGGTATGATCAAAGAATTGTTCAATACATCGATGACTAACGATTTAGAATCTCAATTAGCTTTAGAATCTAAATTACAAATAGAAGCAGCACAAAGTGAAGATTATAAAGAAGGTGTTGCAGCGTTTATAGAAAAACGTCAACCAAATTTCAAAGGGAACTAGATTAACGTCAGTTCGAGTGAAATTGCTTTTTGCAATTTTGTATCGAGAACAAATATGAATAAACAAACTCTCATAGAAACTCACAACCGAATAAAACCCTTTATTCATAAAACACCTGTGTTAACCTCACAGTTATTAAATGAAAAAGCAGGTTGTAATTTGTTTTTTAAGTGTGAGAACTTTCAAAAAATGGGAGCCTTTAAAATGCGAGGTGCTGCAAATGCCATTTTATCACTTTCGGAAGAAGAAAGACAACGTGGCGTGGTTACACATTCGTCTGGTAATTTTGCTCAAGCTGTATCATTAGCAGCTCAGAAATTAGGAGTTAAAGCATATATTGTAATGCCAGAGAATGCACCTCAAGTTAAAAAAGATGGTGTTAGAACTTACGAGGGAGAAATCATAGAATGTGAATCGACACCTCAAGCAAGAGAAGCAACTGCCAATAGCATAAAAGAAGAAAAAGGAGCAACATTTTTACATCCATCAAATCAAGATGAGGTAATTTACGGAAACAGTACAGCAGCAATTGAGCTGTTAGAAGAACAACCAAATTTGGATGTAATTTTAACACCAGTTGGAGGAGGAGGGTTAATTGCAGGCACAGCGCTGGCAGCACACTACTTTTCAAACAACTGTAAAGTTATTGGAGGAGAACCTATGGAAGCAGATGATGCTTATCGTTCATTAATTTCAGGTAAAATAGAAACTAACGAGAGTTTTCATACCGTTGCTGATGGATTAAGAACGCATTTAGGTGATCGTAATTTTCCGATTATTCAAAAATATGTGGATAAGATTATTCGTGTTGAAGAAGATGAAATAATAAATGCAATGCAATTAATTTGGGAACGCATGAAGATTGTTATTGAGCCTTCATGTGCTGTTCCTTTTGCAGCAGTGTTAAATAATAAAGAAGAATTTAAAAATAAGAACGTCGGCATCATTTTATCTGGCGGTAATGTAGATGTGAAAAATCTACCTTTTTAAAATTATCCTGCAAGGTTTTTAAAACCTTGTAGGTATAAAAAATAGAAGTTTAATTAAAAGTCACCCACTTTCGTGGGAACAAGGATGAACATAGGAATCATAGGAGGAGGAACCATGGGAAGTGGCATCGCACAAGTTGCTGCAACTTCTGGTTGCAAAGTAAAGTTATACGATACTAATCAAGCTGCATTAGATAAAGCTAAAGCAAGTCTTGAAAAAATATTATTACGTTTAATTGAAAAAGGAAGAATTGATACATCTGAAAAAGATAGAATTCAAGCAAACATCTCTTACGTAAACAACCTAAAAGATTTAGCAGATTCAAATCTGACTATTGAAGCAATTATTGAAAACTTGGATATCAAGAAAAAAGTGTTTTCCGAATTGGAAAGCTATGTTGCAGACGATTGTATTATTGCATCAAACACTTCTAGTTTATCCATCGCATCTATTGCTGCATCACTTAACAAACCAGAACGTTGTGTAGGGATTCACTTTTTTAATCCAGCACCTTTAATGAAATTGGTTGAGGTTATTCCAGCCATTCAAACATCAAATGAGGTTCTTGAAAAAGCCATACAAACCATTAAAGATTGGAAGAAAGTTGTAGCAGTCGCTAAAGACACACCAGGATTTATAGTAAACAGAGTGGCAAGACCATTTTACGGTGAAGCACTAAGAATTTACGAAGAAGGATTAGCAGATTTTGCAACCATAGATCATAGCTTAAAGTCTTTAGGTGATTTCAGAATGGGACCATTTGAATTGATGGATTTCATAGGAAACGACGTTAATTACACAGTAACCGAAACCGTTTTTACAGCATTCTATTTTGATCCAAGATATAAGCCATCATTAACCCAAAAACGATTTTCAGAAGCAGGTTATTTAGGACGGAAATCAGGAAAAGGTTATTATAATTACGATCAAAATGGAAAAATAATTAACACTAATCACACTAATTCAAGAACTTTTGAAACTTACGAGGAGGAAATGGAGCTTAAAAATCAAATTTTCGATCGTGTATTAGTAATGCTCATCAACGAAGCAGCAGATGCCTTATTTTTAAACATTGCATCAGCTGAGGATATCGACAATGCCATGACTAAAGGTGTCAATTATCCAAATGGATTATTGGCTTGGGCAGACGAAAAAGGAATCGATTGGTGCGTAAGTAAAATGGATGAATTATATAACGAATATCATGAAGATAGATACAGATGTAGTCCGTTGTTACGTAAAATGAATAGAGAAGATAAATCGTTTTTTTAATCGCGTCAATTGTCCCCTTGAGAGGACTTTAGGAGTGTTTTTTTTAAATATAATAATAATTAATAAGATTCCCACTGTCGTAGGAAATAAATATGAAAGGCGAGCAAATTCCATATAAAATGCTATCTCAAGATGCTTACAGCACTTGGTTAGGAATAGAAATTCTAGAATGCGAAATCGGACGATGCAAAGTCGGAATGATCATTAGAGGCGACATGCTAAACAGCATGAATAAAGCACATGGTGGAATAAGTTATTCATTAGCAGATACAGCTTTCGGATTTGCAGCAAACACACATGGTAAATATGCAGTTTCTATAGAAACAAGTATAAACCATATCGAAGCATTAAGTGAAGGCGATTATATAGTTGCAGAATCTGTAATAGAAACGGTAAAGAATAAATTAGGCTTCAATATTATTGAAGTAAAAAGAGGAGATGAAATAGTTGCACTTTTTAAAGGTGTGGTTTACAGAACTCAAAAAGATTGGGAATAAAAAAAATATTAATTTGAAATATGAAGTTTCAATTTTCGACTTCAATTTCAATTTCAATTTCAAATATGGAAGCATACATAATAGACGGAATTAGAACGCCAATAGGAAACTACAAAGGCACTTTATCTGCTGTTCGAACAGACGATTTAGGAGCCTTAGTAATTTCAGAAATCGTAAAACGAAACCCAAGCATCCCAAAAGAAGCTTACGACGATGTTATTATGGGTTGCGCAAACCAAGCGGGAGAAGATAATCGTAATGTTGCGAGAATGTCATCCTTGTTAGCCGGTTTGCCATTTACCGTTCCCGGGGAAACTGTAAACCGTTTATGTAGTTCGGGATTATCGGCAATCATTCACGCAAATCGAGCTATAAAAGCAGGAGATGGAGACGTCTTTATTTCTGGAGGAGTCGAGAACATGACGCGTGGACCATACGTTATGGCAAAACCATCATCAGCATTTGGAGGCGATTCAAAACTATACGATTCAACTTTTGGATGGCGTTTTATCAATCCTAAAATGCAGCAAATGTATGGAACAGATGGCATGGGAAACACTGCAGAAAATCTTGTAGAGAAATATAATTTATCAAGAGAAGACCAAGATAAGTTCGCACTTTGGAGTCAGCAAAAAGCAACCAAGGCACAAGAGAACGGAAGACTAGCAAAAGAAATTGTTACTGTAGAAATTCCACAACGTAAAAAAGATCCAATACAATTTTCAAAAGACGAGTTTATAAAACCAACATCATCTTTAGAAGTTTTAGGAAAACTAAGACCTGCCTTTAAAAAAGAAGGTGGAAGTGTAACTGCTGGAAACTCTTCAGGATTAAACGACGGAGCAGCAGCAACAATTATAGCATCAGCAGATGCCGTAAAAAAATACAACCTAAAACCATTAGCAAGAATAGTAAGTTCTGCAGTGGTTGGTGTAGAGCCAAGAATTATGGGTATTGGTCCAGTTCAAGCCTCAAATAAAGCATTAGCAAAAGCAGGTTTAACCTTGGAAGATATGGATATTATCGAGCTTAACGAAGCCTTTGCTGCACAAGCATTAGCATGTATTCGTGCTTGGGGATTGGAAGATAATGACCCAAGAATAAATCCAAATGGAGGCGCAATTGCAATTGGTCATCCGCTTGGCGTTACAGGTGCAAGAGTTGCTTTTTCAGCGGCTTTAGAGTTGCAAGAAACCAACAAACGTTACGCGTTAATCACCATGTGCATTGGCGTTGGTCAAGGTTATGCAGCGATTATTGAAAATGTAAGTAAGTAAAATAATTTGGGCGTTACCTAAAGGTCAGGCTTTCGGCAGTCGCTTTTTTTGAGAAAAACAAAAAAGAGCTTCAACAAATACCTCAATCCTTAACGCACTTAGCCGCTAAGGTTAATGATAATTCTTAGTTGTAGTAAACAATAAAGTTTTGTCATTCCTGCGCAGGCAGGAATCCACTATAAAGTAAAAATGATGAATAAAATAGAGCATTACGTTCAAGGACAATGGACAACAGGTAAAGAAGAAGGAACACCAATCTTAGACGCTGTAACTGGCGAAGCCTTTACGAGCATTGCTATCGAAGGTTTAGACGTTCCAGAAATTCTTAACTACGGAAGAACAAAAGGAGGAGAGGTTCTTCGAAAAATGACTTTCCAAGAACGTGGAAACATGCTTAAAAGTTTAGCGTTATATCTTACTAAAAGGAAAAATTCGTTTTACGAATTAAGTTATAGAACAGGAGCAACCAAAGTAGATAGTTGGATAGACATCGAAGGTGGTTTTGGGAATTTATTCGCAAATGCTTCATTACGTAAACTGTTCCCAAATCAACCGTATCATGTAGAAGGGGATGCTATCGATTTATCTCGTGGCGGACGTTTTATGGCGCATCATATCATGGTGCCTAAAAAAGGAGTAGCAGTTCATATTAATGCCTTTAATTTTCCAGTTTGGGGAATGTTAGAAAAATGTGCAGTAAACTGGATGGCTGGAGTGCCTGCTGTAGTTTTACCAGCACCTTCCACTTCTTATTTAGCTGAAGCTGTAGCAAAAGAAATAATCGCTTCCGGTATTTTACCAGAAGGTGCACTACAAATTATAAACGGAACCGTAAAAACAATTCTTGACACATTAGAGTCTCAAGATGTTGTAACATTTACGGGTTCTGCAAAAGTAGGACGCTTACTAAAAGCGCATCCACAATTAATACAAGAATCTGTGCCATTTACCATGGAAGCCGATTCTTTAAACGCATCCATCTTAGGAGAAGATGCCGTTCCTGGAACACCAGAATTCGACTTGTTCATCAAAGAAGTCAGAAAAGAAATGACGGTTAAAGCAGGACAAAAATGTACTGCAATACGTAGAATTATTGTTCCGCAAAATTTAGTGGAAGATGTACAATCTGCCTTGTCAAAAGCATTAGATAAAGTAACTATTGGAGATCCAAGACTTAAAGAAGTTAGAATGGGATCTTTAGTAAGTCATCAACAAGTGCAAGCAGTTAGAGACTCAGTAAATGATTTATCTAAAGAAGCACAAATTGTTTATGGCAGTTTAGATCAAATAAACACCATTGGAGCAGATGCTAAAAAAGGCGCTTTTATTAGCCCAATTTTATTACGTTCTGATCATCCCTTTGAAAATACAATAATTCACGAACGTGAAGCCTTTGGTCCAGTAAGTACCATTATGCCTTATAAAAACTTAGATGAAGCTATTCTATTAGCTCAAATGGGTAAAGGGTCGTTAGTATCTTCAATTGCCACAAATGACGATAAGATTGCTAAAGAGTATGTAGTTAATGCAGCATCTCATCACGGTCGTATTATGGTTGTTAATCGAGATATGGCAAAGGAAAGTACAGGTCATGGTTCGCCATTACCATATTTAGTTCATGGAGGTCCTGGACGTGCTGGAGGAGGAGAAGAAATGGGAGGAATGCGTGGAATAAAACATTATTTACAACGTACAGCCATCCAAGGTTCGCCAACAACAATTACAGAAATTACTGGTATTTACCAGCAAAATGCAAAGTATAAGGAAGCTCTACAACATCCATTTAAATACCATTGGGAAGACATCCAACCAGGAATGTCTATGAAAACGCACAGACGTACATTTACAGATACAGACATTATTAATTTTGCAAATGTCACTTGGGATCATTTCTATGCGCATACAGATATTACTTCTTTAGACGGAAGTATTTTCGAACAAAGAACTGCACATGGTTATTTTATTATTTCAGCTGCAGCAGGATTATTTGTGTATCCAAATAAAGGACCAGTTTCAGCAAATTACGGACTAGAAGAATGCAGGTTTTTAAGACCGTTATATCACAACGATACTATTTATGTGCGCTTAACGTGTAAGCAAAAAGTAGATAGAGACGTCGCTTCAGCAGAACATCCTAGCGGAATTGTAAAATGGTATGCCGAAATTTTTGATGCAAATACCGATGAGAAAGTAGCATTCGCAACAGTCTTAACTATGGTTCAGAAAAAGCAAGAAGTTTTAACTGAAATGACTGAAGATAAAATCAACGAATGTCTTTATGCATTAAAAGAAGATGCAAAACCTAAATGGGGAATTATGACACCTCAACACATGATTGAACATTTAGAATATACCTATAAAATTGCATCTGGTGAAATTCAAGATTTTGAAATTGCTACACCAGAAAAAATTCTAGAGAAAGTACATAATAGCTTATGGAACTATGATAAGTTTCCTAAGAATAGTCAATTTCCACAATTAGAAAAAGATACTTTAGAACCTTTAAAACATGCCGATTTAGCAACAGCAATAGATAAGTTTAAAGCACAACGTGAAAAGTATTTAGAGTTTTTTAAAGAAAACCCAGAAGCTAAATTAAAGAATTTAGTTTTCGGAGAATTGAATAAATACGAATCGTATTTACTAGAAAGAAAACACCTTAACCATCATTTTGAACAATTTGGATTAATATAATTATGTCAGAAAAGCAACCATACGTAACATTAGATATACAAAACGAAGTAGGATACATCGAGTTTTTCCATCCTGCACACAATTCCTTACCAGGAGATGTTTTAGCAAAACTAGCGCAAACCATTACAGACGCTGGAACTAACGACGCTATTAAAGTTGTGGTTCTTAAAAGTGGTGGAGACAGAACTTTTTGCGCAGGAGCAAGCTTCGAAGAACTAATAAACATTAACGATGCAGCAACAGGGAAAGTGTTCTTTTCCGGATTCGCAAACGTGATTAATGCGATGCGTAAATGTCCGAAATTTATTATCGGTCGCATTCAAGGGAAAACCGTTGGTGGTGGCGTAGGACTAGCAGCTGCAACCGATTATTGTATGGCATCCAAATTCGCAGCTATTAAGTTAAGCGAATTAAATATTGGTATTGGACCATTTGTAGTTGGACCAGCAATAGAGCGTAAAATGGGATTAAGTGCTATGTCACAAATCGCTATAGACGCCAACACCTTTTATCCTGCAGAATGGGCAAAACAAAAAGGCTTATTCACGCAAGTGTATGAAAGCACAGTAGAACTAGATGAAGCTGTAAAAACAACAGCAGAACACTTATGTACTTATAATACAGAAGCGATGCTAGAAATGAAAAAAGTATTCTGGCAAGGAACAGATCATTGGGATGCATTATTAGCAGAACGTGCAGCAACTAGCGGAAAACTAGTGTTAAGCGATTTTACAAAAGAGAAATTAAAGACTTATAAATAATCTGTCCTGCAAGGTTTTAGGAACCTTGTAGATGTAATTCAAATTGATGAAAATATGGCAATTTATTCTTTCAAAAATTACACACCTGTCGTTCACGAATCAAGTTTCGTACATCCATTAGCAGCAGTAACAGGAAACGTTATTATTGGCAAAAACTGTTACATTGGTCCAGGAGCAGCAATACGTGGTGATTGGGGACAAATCATTTTAGAAGATGGTGTAAACGTCCAAGAAAACTGTACTGTACACATGTTTCCAGGCAAGTCCATCACGTTAAAAGAAAGTGCACACGTTGGTCATGGAGCTATTATTCATGGAGCTAATTTGGGTAAAAATTGCCTTATCGGAATGAATACAGTAATTATGGATGATGCCGAAATTGGGGACGAGTGTATAATCGGAGCCATGTCTTTTGTAAAAGCCGAAACTAAAATTCCATATAGAAGTTTAGTGGTTGGTAATCCTGCTAAAATAATCAGAGGTATCACGGACGAAATGATTGCTTGGAAAACAAAAGGTACGCAATTGTATCAGCAATTACCTGCAGATTGCCACGAGAGTTTAAAAGTCGTTGAGCCATTACGAGAAGTGCCTGAGAATATGAAAATGCAAGAGGATAGTTATAAAACACTTCGAGAAACATTCAAAAAGTAAACTGATGTCACTTCGAGTGATTCTGATTTTTATAGGAATTGTATCGAGAAGTCCTATTTTTAATCCTCAATATTAAATACCTGTCAGGTTTTCAAAACCTTACAGGTCTACAACACCCGACTCAAATCAATCTCATTCGTTTCTTTACTTGTCGATAGCGCAATCAAACTTTGTACATTTCCTAAATAAGGAAGTAGCGTCAATTTTGAAATGATAAAGGTTTCATAAGCCTCAATATCTTCAACGACGAGTTTCAATAAATAGTCAAAGTTTCCGCTGACGCGATGGCATTCTACAACTTCAGGGAAGTTGTTAATTTCCTTTACAAACTTTTCCAAATAACTTCGTGTATGGCCTTGCAAGGTAATACCTATGAAAACAGTCAGTTTTAAGCCGATTTTCTTATTGTTTAAAACAGCCACATATTTTTCAATATAACCTTCCTTTTCTAATTTTTTAATACGCTCAAATATTGGTGAAGTACTCATGCCGAGTTCTTCAGCAATACTTTTTGTCGTTCGATTGCTATTTTTTTGAAGTATAGCTAGCAGTTGTGTGTCTATTTTATCGAGTGTGTGTGGCATGAGAAAATTATTTGTTTTAAAGCAGTAAATCTAAGGATTAAAAGTTAAATAATCTGTAATATCAAATAATTATAGAATGATATCCTTTTTAATATTAAATTAAAAGATTTTAACAATTGTGTAATTCGATATGCATTATCTTTAATTCTTATAATCCTAAACTATACTAGCTTGATTACTTTTGAATTAAAGATGCCCAAAATGGGTGAAAGCATAACTGAAGGGACTATTATCAATTGGTTAATAGCTGAAGGCGATGCATTTGAAGAAGGAGATATTATTCTTGAAGTCGCCACAGATAAAGTAGATAACGAAGTACCTGCACCAGCATCTGGAACATTAGTAAAAACGATGTTTCAAGCTAAAGATGTCGTTCCAGTAGGAGAAGTTCTTGCAATTTTAGAAGTTTCAGAAGAAGTTAAGAAATCCAAAACACTAAATGAATCTAAAGCTGTCCCTTCGAGCGCAGTCGAGAACAAGGCTAAGACTATAAGACCAAAGCCAGTTCAGCAGCCTGCCAATTCGAATTCAACTTCATTTTCGGTAAATAATACTAACACTTTCTTTTCGCCATTAATCATAAAAATAGCGAAAGAACATCACATCAGTTTTGAAGAATTAGCACGAATTCCCGCTACAGGAAATGAAGGCAGATTACGCAAAAGCGATGTGTTTCAGTATATAGAAGACGGACGACCTTATAAATTTGCACAAGCTGTAACGCAAGATCCAACGGCTTATAGAATTCCGCAATTAAATTTCGATAAAGGCAAAGGAAAAGTCATCGAAATGGATCGCATGCGCCAAATGATTGCAGATCACATGGTGTACTCAAAACATACATCACCTCACGTTACTGCTTATGTAGAGGCAGATATGACAAATATGGTCAACTGGCGTAATGCTAACAAAGTTGCCTTTCAAGAAAAACATGGAGAACGTTTAACCTTCACGCCATTATTTGTAGAAGCCGTAGCCAAAGCTGTTAAAGATTTTCCGAATATTAATGCTTCTGTCGATGGTAATAATATCATTGTAAAAGAAGACATTAATATTGGTATGGCAACAGCATTACCAAGCGGTAATTTAATAGTTCCTGTAGTAAAAAATGCAGATACTAAAAATTTAAAAGAGATTGCTGGTAACGTAAACGAACTCGCAGGAAAAGCTAGAGAAAACAAACTAGCAGGAGACGATATAAATGGCAGCACTTTCACCATTTCTAATGTAGGAACCTTTGGAAGCGTTATGGGAACACCAATAATCAATCAGCCAGAAGTTGCCATTTTAGCATTGGGAATAATTAAGAAAAGACCAGAAGTCATCGCCACTGAAAAAGGAGATGAAATAGCTATTCGTAGCATGATGTATTTATCATTATCATTCGACCACAGAGTTGTAGATGGCTTTTTAGGCGGAAGCTTTGTACGACGCGTAGCCGATTATTTTGAACAATTTGATAGTAATAGAGAAATATAAATTTAGAATTGTCCCCTTGAGGGGACTTTAGGGGTGTTTTAAACACTCTAAAAAAACATACATATATGAAATCTAACATTTCAATCACTAAAGTAGAAACATCAAAAGTTGATGCCTTAGACTTCAATAATATTCCATTAGGCATCACATTCACCGATCACATGTTTATTTGCGACTACGAAAACGGTGAATGGGTTAATCCAAGAATTATTCCTATGGGATTAATTCCAACGCATCCAGCAGCAATGGCTCTACATTACGGACAAGCTATTTTTGAAGGGATGAAAGCCTATAAAGACACCAAAGGTACACCAATGTTATTTAGACCAGAAGAAAATGCTAAGCGTTTAAACAAAAGTGCGGATCGAATGGGAATGCCTCATATTCCTGAAGATTTATTTGTAGAAGGACTCAAAGAATTAGTTGGTTTAGAGCACAATTGGATTCCGCCAACCGATGGAAGCGCACTCTATTTAAGACCATTCATGTATGCCGATGAGCCTTTTATTGGTATGCGAGCAGCAACACATTATAAGTTCATAATTATGGCATCACCAGCAGGTCCATTTTTCAGTAAACGTATCAAATTATGGGCAGAAAAGCAATTCATTAGAGCAGCACAAGGTGGAACTGGAGAGGCAAAAGCAGCAGGTAATTATGCAGCGGCCATTCGCCCAACAGAATTAGCAAAAGCCAAAGGTTACGACCAAGTATTATGGTTAGATGCCGCAGAACATAAGTATATTCAAGAAGTTGGGACCATGAATATTTTCTTCAAAATTAATGGAGAATTTATCACACCAGAGCTCGACGGTTCTGTGTTGCATGGCATCACAAGAGCTAGTGTTATAGAGATGTTACGTGCTATGAATTTCACGGTAACAGAACGAAAAATCACTATCGATGAAATTAAAACAGCATCAGAAAACGGGACTTTAGAAGAAGCCTTCGGAACAGGAACAGCCGTTGGTATAGCATACATTCAAGAGATTGGATTGGAAGGCGAGACGATTCATGTTTCTGATGAAAGCCCAATTGGATTAGAAGTTAATGACACCTTGAATGCTATTAAAACGGGTAAGCTAGACGACCAATTTAATTGGATGACTAAAGTAGAAAAAGAATTAGCTTAGAGTTATTTGGGCGTTACCACAAGGGGCGCGCTTTCGGTAGTCGCTTTTTTTGAGAAAAACAAAAAAGAGCTTCAACAAATGCCTCAACTGCGAAGCAATCACGAGTTCTTATTTATTAAATAAGAATAAACGAGTAATCCCTAACGCAAACCAACTCGAACGGAAAAGGTTTTTCAGGCTAATAAAAGATGATTGATCTTGATATTTTAATAAAATAGATACCTGCTTTCGCAGGCATTGATATGAAAAAAGAAACACTAAAAAAAGGATTTTCAAAACTCTGCACAGCAAAAGCTATGGCAGAACTATACGAAGCTAATTTTAAACAAGTTTCAAAATATGTACATGCAACATCTCGTGGACACGAAGCTATTCAAATAGCTCTAGGATTACAATTATTACCTCAAGATTATGCCTTTCCGTATTACAGAGACGATGCCATGTTGTTATCGTTTGGTTTAGAGCCTTACGATTTAATGTTGCAATTGTTGGCTAAAAAAGACGATCCATTTTCAGGCGGAAGAACTTACTATTCGCATCCTAGTTTAAAGGATGACGATAAACCTAAAATTCCACACCAATCTTCTGCAACAGGAATGCAAACCATTCCAGCAACAGGAGTTGCTATGGGAATGCAGTATAAAGAATTACAAGGTTTAGACGATAAAACACTTAAAGATTTGCCATTCGTGGTGTGTTCTTTAGGAGACGCATCAGTAACCGAAGGTGAAATAGCCGAAGCTTTTCAAATGGCAGCATTAAAGCAAATGCCAATCTTATATTTAGTGCAAGATAACGGTTGGGATATTAGTGCCAATGCAGCAGAAACAAGAGCGCAAAATGCTTTTGAATATGCGCAAGGCTTTAAAGGTTTAGACGCTATCTCAATAGATGGAGCAAACTTTACGGAAAGCTACGAAGCATTAGAAAAAGTCATAGAAACTATTCGTGCAGAGCGTAGACCATTTTTAGTACACGCAAAAGTACCATTATTAAATCACCATACTTCAGGAGTAAGAATGGAATGGTATCGTGATGATTTAGAAGAGGCACGCTCTCGTGATCCTTATCCAGTTTTAAAACAACAATTACTAGATGCAGGATTTTCAGAACAAGACGTTTTAGAGCTAGAAAATTCCGCGAAAGCGAAAGTGCAGTCCGATTTTGAAAGAGCGTTATTGGCTGAAGACCCAAAACCGGAAGATTTATTTACCAACGATTTTGTACCCACCCCAATTACTGAGGAAAAAGGAACACGTTCACCAGAAGGTGCTGAGAAAGTCGTGATGGTAGATTGCGCTTTATTCGCAGTAGAAGAGCTGATGAAAAAGCACAAAGAATGTTTACTCTATGGGCAAGATGTAGGTGGAAGACTTGGTGGTGTTTTTAGAGAAGCAGCAACATTAGCGCAAAAATTTGGAGACGACCGTGTATTTAATACACCAATACAAGAAGCTTTTATTGTAGGTTCTACAGTTGGCATGAGTGCAGTTGGATTAAAACCCATTGTTGAGGTTCAGTTTGCCGATTATATTTGGCCTGGCTTAAATCAATTATTTACAGAAGTCAGTAGAAGTTGTTATTTATCTAATGGTAAATGGCCAGTAAGCATGATTCTGAGAGTACCGATTGGTGCTTACGGAAGTGGTGGACCTTATCATTCCTCTTCAGTAGAAAGTGTGATAACAAATATTAGAGGTATAAAAATAGCCTATCCAAGTAATGGAGCCGATTTAAAAGGGTTGATGAAAGCGGCTTATTACGATCCTAATCCTGTAGTTATTTTAGAACACAAAGGTTTGTATTGGTCTAAAGTACCAGGAACACAAGGTGCAACATCTGTTGAGCCAAGTGAAGATTATGTATTGCCTTTTGGTAAAGCATGGGTTTTACAAGAAATTTGGAAACAAGAAAATGTAGAAACATTAACTATTGTTACTTATGGAATGGGAGTGCATTGGGCAATGAATGCTAGTGCAGAACTTGGTATGCAAGACCAAATTGAAGTGATTGATTTACGAACTCTATTTCCTTTAGATGAAGACACAATTATAAAATCGGTTAAGAAAACAGGAAAGTGTCTTGTTGTAACAGAAGAGCCTTCAAATAATAGTTTTGCAAGAGCATTATCTGGTAAAATACAAGAAGAATGTTTCAAATATTTAGATGCACCAGTAATGGTTATTGGAAGTGAGAATATGCCAGCAATTCCTTTAAATTCGATTTTAGAAGAAACCATGATTCCTTCGACGGATAAAGTGAAAGTTAAAATAGAGACATTATTGAATTATTAATACTTGGTAATTCTTTGGGATTAAATATTTAACTATTGAACATAAAAAAGCCTATCCAAAAGATAGGCTTTATTCTTAAAAAGATTGTAAGATATATAATTATATAACTTTTACATTTACTGCGTTTAATCCTTTTTTTCCTTCTGCTAAATCGAATTCTACATTGTCTCCTTCTCTAATCTCATCGACTAAACCAGAAATGTGTACAAAATGCTCTTTGTTGTTTCCTTCTTCTGTTATGAATCCAAAACCTTTAGAGTCATTAAAAAATTTTACTGTACCAGTACTCATATTATAATATATTAAATTAAGATGCAAATGTAGTCTAATTAATTGATATTCAATTATTTTAGGTCTATTATTTTGAAAATAAAGATAAGTATCTAGTCCTTAGTCTCTAGTGAAATAGAATGCTCAAAATTTAGATGTCATATTCAAATAATGATTTTGTAAATTTTTCTGGGTTTTCAGCTAAATGATAGCGTGGGTCATCAATTGCTTCAACGATTACATCTTTAAATTTAGGACTGGCTTTATATAACAATATTTTACAGTCTTCACTCAAATGCTTTAACTTAATTGATTTTCCTGCAGCTTGGTATTTCTCAACTAAGTTGAATATAGCTTCTATAGCTGAATGATCCGAAATTCGAGCTTCAACGAAATCAATTTCTACTATATCTGGGTCATTTTTAATATCGAACTTTTCATTAAAAGAGGTTATACTTCCAAAGAATAAAGGACCCCAAATTTCATAAGTTTTAGTGCCATCTTCCTTAACACGTTTCCTTGCTCTAATTCTTTTTGCGTTTTCCCAAGCAAATGACAGAGCTGAAATAATTACACCTACAAATACGGCAATTGCCAAGTCAAAAATAACGGTAACAATAGAAACTATGATTAACACTATGGCATCTGACATTGGTATTTTTTTCATAATTCTAAAACTAGACCAAGCAAAAGTTTCAATAACCATCATAAACATTACGCCAACTAGTGCTGCAATTGGTACTTGTTCAATATATTTATCTGCGAATAATATAAATGTTAGCAAAGTTACAGCCATCATTACACCAGATAATCGTCCTCGTCCTCCTGCGTTGATGTTAATTACTGTCTGCCCAATCATTCCACAACCGCCAGTTCCACCGAATAACCCACTAAGCATATTTCCTGCGCCTTGTGCAACACATTCTTTATTTCCATTTCCTCGAGAATCCGTTAATTCATCAACAAGATTCATAGTCATTAATGTTTCTATTAATCCTACTGATGCCGCTAAAAAGGCATAAGGTGCAATGAATTTTAAAGTGTCTAGATTGAAAGGTAGATTACTCCAAAGTTCCAAGAGGTTTAGTTTGCTAGAAAGTTCATCAAAACCGTTAAGACCAGCGCCACCGCCATCTCTTATAAAGTCACCAACGTTGATAGATTCAAGTCCTCCAAAAATAGAAATTAAAGTTACAATTAGAATTGCCGTTAATGCTGCTGGTAATTTTTTAGTCAGCTTTGGTAGCCCCCAAATTATAAACATGGTTAGTAAAACAAGACCTATCATTATATAGAGCTTATTCCCTTGCATTGTAGATTTTACAACACCATTATCTTTTACAGAGTAGAATCCGTTATCTTGAATGTTGAATACAACCTTTTTTGTGTCAATATCATATACTTGATTGTCTGCAATAACAAAAACGTCCTTGCCAGTATTAATGTTTTTTACGGACTGGTCGTTTATTGAGAATAACGCAGTACCAGAAATTAAATCGTTAACGGTATTGTCATTAACGTTATATACCAATTCCTTAGATTCAGTATTACGCATGTTCTGTCCAAAAATATCTTTTGTATTCTCTTTGAACATACCTAATTGTGCCATAAAAATGACAATGGCTAAACCATTAACAAAGCCCATCATAACAGGGTGTGGAATTAGCCTTACGAATTTTCCAAGTTTAAATATACCTGCAAATACCTGAATAATTCCCATTAAAACAACAGCTGCTAACAGATAAAAATAACCCATGTTCTCAACAGGAGTGTCAAATAAAAGCCCTTTTGCATGTCCTTCTTGTATCATATGAACAAAAATAACAGCAACGGCTCCTGCTGCACCTGAAATTAAACCGGGTCTACCTCCAAAAAGAGCAGAAATAATACCAATGATAAATGCTCCGAAAAGTGCTACAATAGGACTAATTTGAGCAACAAATGCAAATGCAACAACTTCAGGTATCATGGCTAGTGATACAGTAATACCCGAAAGAATGTCATTCTTAGGGTTTTGTGTAAAGTTTTTAAGTGATTTTTGCCCGAATTTCATAGAATATGCTTTTAAAAGTCGGCAAAGATATATTATTTAGATTTAAAGCTTAAGCAAATGGCTCATGAAACAAAAAAGCACTAGTTATTAAACTAGTGCTTTCCATATAATTTTGAGTTTTATTATTTCTGTTCTGGAGGAAATAACATTAACATTTCTGAAACGAATTCTTTAATGCGAGCTTCTTTCTTTTCTACATTTTTCATCTCAAGATTTCCAGTACCTGAACCTTGCCATATTAATTCTTTCTTTTTAGTATTAATCAAATCAATATACAAGACACCTTCAGTTGATGTTGATATTTGATTGTTATTCCAGCCTGAGCGCCAGCCCCAGCCTCCATAACCTCCCCAGCCCCAAGCTCCATTTCCCCAGGCATTGTTGTAAACATCAACACGTTGGTTAGACTTGGTAAATATGCTTACCAGCATATCAGGGTTTTCAGATTTTGTATACCCTTTTGAGATTAACTCGGCTTCGATAGCTCTTAATATACGCCTTTTATCAATATCATTGATTTCTGCTTTATCGATTCCAGGTTTAAAGAAAGCGAAGGTTTTGTAATCGTCAAAATTTGCTTCTCTGTCATAATCTGCAGCAACTTTAACAGAGCTGCAAGATGATAATATTACTAGTAAAAGTAATATTGGAGTGAATTTGAGTAGTTTGTTCATAATGGTTTTGTTTTTAGTTAAACTTCGTTTAATAAATTATCATCTACAATATTTGGTAATGTTATTTTTAAATTAGGTTCAGCTTCCATAGCGCGTTTAATTGCGAAAATAGCACCTTCATTTCTAGCCCAACTTCGCCTAGAAATCCCATTATTAACATCCCAAAACAGCATTTGTTTTAAACGTTTTGATGATTCTATACTACCATCAAGAACCATACCAAATCCTCCATTAATAACTTCTCCCCAACCAACACCACCACCATTATGTATGCTGACCCAAGTTGCGCCTCTAAAACTATCACCTATAACATTTTGAATAGCCATATCTGCTGTAAAACGTGACCCATCATAAATATTACTGGTTTCTCTGTACGGCGAATCTGTACCTGATACATCATGGTGGTCTCTACCAAGAATTATTTCTCCAATTTCATTTTTAGCAATGGCTTGGTTAAATGCTTCAGCAATCTTCATTCGTCCTTCGGCATCAGCATAGAGAATTCTGGCTTGTGAACCCACGACTAATTTATTCTCTTGAGCACCTTTAATCCATTGGATGTTATCTGCCATTTGTTGCTTAATTTCTGATGGAGAATTCTTTTTTATATCCTCTAAAACCTGACAAGCAATTTCATCTGTTTTTGCTAAATCTTCTGGCTTACCTGAAGCGCAAACCCAACGAAAAGGTCCAAAACCATAATCAAAACACATTGGTCCCATAATATCTTGCACGTAACTCGGATATTTAAAGTCAATGTCATTTTTCGCCATAACATCTGCACCTGCCCGAGAAGCTTCTAAGAGAAATGCATTTCCGTAGTCGAAAAAATAAGTACCTTTTGCAGTATGTTTATTTATAGCATCTACATGACGTCGGAGTGTTTCTTGGACTTTTAGTTTAAATAATTCGGGATTATTAGCCATCATTATATTAGCATCTTCAAAAGAAATGTCAACAGGATAATAACCTCCAGCCCAAGGATTATGAAGTGAGGTTTGGTCACTTCCTAAGTCTATATGAATATTTGCATCATCAAATTTTTCCCATACCTCTACAATGTTTCCTAGATACGCAATTGAAATTGTTTCTTTCTCGGCTTTAGCTTTATTTACTCTTGAGACGAGTTTGTCTAAATCTGTGATTTTTTCATCAATCCAACCTTGTTCTAGTCGTACTTGGGTAATTTTTGGATTCACTTCTGCACATACAGTGATACATCCTGCAATATTTCCAGCTTTAGGTTGTGCTCCAGACATTCCACCTAATCCAGAAGTAACAAAAAGATTTCCTTTAGGCTCTTTTCCTATTTTCCTAAAACCGTTTAAAACAGTAATTGTTGTACCATGAACAATACCTTGAGGACCAATATACATATAACTACCAGCTGTCATTTGCCCATATTGTGTAACACCTAATGCATTAAATTTTTCCCAATCATCTGGTTTGGAGTAATTAGGTATCATCATTCCATTAGTAACAACGACTCTTGGAGCTTCTTTATGTGAAGGGAATAAACCCATAGGGTGACCAGAATACATTACTAATGTTTGTTCATTATTCATTTCGGCCAAATACTTCATTGTTAAACGGTATTGCGCCCAGTTTGAAAAAACACCTCCATTTCCTCCATAGGTGATTAATTCATGTGGATGTTGTGCTACAGCATAATCTAAATTATTCTGAATCATTAACATAATCGCTGCAGCTTGTGATGATTTAGCAGGATATTCACTAATTGGCCTAGCATACATTTTGTAATCTGGCCTTAAGCGATACATGTAGATACGACCATAAGTGTCTAATTCGTATTTAAACTCATGTAGTAGTGTTTTATGATCTTTTTTATTAAAATAACGTAATGCATTTTTCAATGCGAGTTTTTCTTCTTCAGAAGTTAAAATAGCCTTACGTTTTGGTGCATGATTTATTGACTCATCATAAGATTTTGGTTCAGGTAATATATTTGGAATACCTTCTAATATTTGATCTTTGAATGATAGTTCTGATACTTGCATTACTTTTTTTTTAATGTATTCTTATTAAAACCATATGGACAGTGTCTGCAGCCGCTTTCACAACAATAACCACGTTTTAGATGGTATTGTTCAGTAAAACATCGATAGCCTTCTGGTGTGAGATAGTAGTCTCCGTCTTCGATTGGGACATATTTCTTCATATTAAACAAAGATAATGTAATTTGGTGTGATTTTTGAAACGAATAGAGTATGATAATTATTTCAAAATATCTTGTTCCTAGAGGTTACATAGGAATTACAATTTTTCCTTTTATGATTTTAAAATCTAAAGTTTTAAAAGGGAGAAGTGTTCTTATAAATCATGAAAGAATTCATCTAAGACAACAAATAGAATTACTCATTATTCCATTTTTATTGATATATATATTGGAATTTTTAATTCGATTGGTTAAATATAGAAACTGGAATTTAGCCTATAGAAATATTTCATTTGAGCGTGAAGCGTATATAAATGAAAAAGACCTTGATTATCTAAAATCAAGGCCTTTTTTTAACTTTTTAAATTATTTTAATTGATTATTACTTTTTTAGTTGCAATAGCTCCAGTTTCTAAAGATACTTTTACAAAGTAGGTTCCAATACTCAAATTCGTTGTAGAGAAACTATAATCTGTATTATTTACCTTTAGATTTTTGTGAATCACTCGTCCTGTTACATCAAATAATTCAAATGATTTAATTGTGCTTAAGCCTGATTTAGCAATTACAGTTTTGTTAAATGATTTAATTTCTAAGTCAGAAACTATTTCTTGGTCTTTTATACTTAAAGATTGTGTAGTGAATCTTAAAATAAATCGATCGTTAAAAACACCATCTTGTGTTGTGAAGACATATTGATTTGCTCTTAAATCATGAATGATATTAAGTTCTGTGTCTTCTAAGTAAATATTTTGACTAGTGTTTGCAAATAGGCCATCTAATTGATTAATTGATATCGTAAACGTTCCCGAATTGTTAGTTTTATAACCTAAAGGAATTGTTTCTGTTTCAACAAAAGGAAGTCCTTTTCCTTGAATCGTAAGTTTTTCATCACTTACTAGGGAATAGAATTGATTACCTGCTTGATTTATTATAAATCCATCATATAATCTGTCAATTCCGTCAGTTGCTCCATTTGTAAAGCCAATTAAGGTAGATAATGCCGTATTATCTTCGCTGACTAAATCTAACCATATACGATGTTTATCCTCAGCAGTTGTTGCGCTCCTATAAAACCCATCATTAGCAAAATTTCCTCTCATAGTATTGCTAAATGTAACATTACTACTAGTTGGAGCTGAGTCTAGCATTAAGGCAAAGAATCCTTGACCAGCAGCAATATAATCGTTAAATCCAGGAGGTGTTGATCCCAAACTGTTTGCTGCTAAATATTCACTATCTGAATAATTATAGATATAACCATTGTAAAAAGGATTGTCTATTGCACTTGTTGCTGGTGTTAAATGTTGCCAGAAATATAATGTCCCATCAATAGCAGGATTAGCTAAGACAAAATCATTTAGTGATATAGCAGAAGGATATGGGTTTCCTAAAAGATTCCAATTATCATCTTCAGCTGTTGCTGTATTTCCAATACCTGTATAATCTCCACCTGTATAAGAACCACGAGAAATTGGTAAAGAAATTTTACCATTGTTTAGTGTTCCAATAAACTCGGCTGTATTAGATATAGAAGTCCCTGTAAGTCCACGTACAATGTAACCTTTTCCTAATTCCATATTTTCTTGGGTATTAATCCAATTTCCATGATTACCAGTGGTTCCATTAGCTTCAGTAGGTGTCCATTTGTAAATGTAATAGTTGTTTGTTCCAGGCGAAATGTTTTCAACATCAAATATATCTACTGGAGATGACCAATATACGTAATCATAATTATCTATTCCGTCAACTTTACGGCGCACTTTAGCGTCACCAGTATTTTTATTGATATCAACATCTGTTATTTGAATAATACTTGCGCCACTATTTACCTCTAAATCTCCATTGGGTTCAATGGCAATTGCATCTTCAATTGTTAATGAAGCGTTTGATTGTTGTGTTAATGTTGCACCATCTTCAATACTTAAATTAAATCCATAGCCATCTGTAGAACCTAACATTATTGGGTCATTAGCCGTAACAGGTATAGTAATACAATTAGTATCTACAGGTACTCCATTTGGTGTCCAATTATTATCGTTTTCCCAAGCTGTACTTTGCGAGCCATTCCATGTTTTTTTACCGGTTACTGTAACGGTTGAAGGATCAGACTCCGCTATTGTAGATCCATTACATAAATCATAAGTCACTTGCGCAATATAGGTAGTTGTTTCTAATGGGTTTATTTCTATTTCACCGTCATTATTTGGGTCTATAATTTCATTAGCCACTGAAATAGAATTTTCATACCATTTTAATGTAGTAATTGATGATCCAGATGGAGTAAACCTCCATGCTTCATTTGTTGTCGCCCAATTAGTACTAGAAGTATTTCTATTATTTGCTACGACCCCCAGAGAACTGTTGGCTTGGATACCTACAGCGGCATTTCCTCCATTCCATGTCCCGTCAATAGTTTTTTCTTTTATGTAAACATCGATTATATTTGTAGATTCATAAAATACAATCATTCCAGTATATAATTTTGAATTATCAGAATACATTGGGACTTCACTCCAAGAGGCTACTAATGCTCTGCAACCAGTATCTAAAGTTATAAGTTGATAACCAATTTCCCCTCCAACACTAGGGTCTACATCGTGGTATACGCCGTAGATAGATGGACCAAAATAAAAATTTCTTTGACTTCCACCTGGACCTTGGTAATCACTGGCGTTAACGTCACTTGGAATATCTCTAAACATTCGCCATCCAGATGAGCTATTGGCTAAGCTAGTATCAAACGAAATAACTCCGTTTGAGCCTATCACCAATGAATCATAAGTATTTCCAAAAAAACAAAAATCAAAGCCTAAATTAATCACTGGTGAAAAAACGTCATCTACATTAACACTAACAGGGAATTCTAAACAACCATATTGAAATGGCGGATTGTACGGTATTGATTCTACCTCGTAGGAAGATGTATCTTTTAAATCTAAATAATTAGCTTCTAGTGTAGTGGATTCAACGGAACAATTAATCTCAACATCCGATCCTGATAGTCCAACCCCTCCAGCATCTATATATGGGCAAGCTAATGTAGAAGTACCAGTGGCACCTGATGCCTGACACGTTTCCAATACACAGATATCAAAAGTACCATAGTCTCTATTTCTGTTTTTACTGTATACCCTAACGTAATAAGTAGTTCCTACATTTAGTGCTATCAGGATAGTTGATTCTGTTAACGCACCAACAGTGTCGTCTACACAGGCTAATGAGTTGCCATTACAGCCACCGGAAAAAACTTCAAATATTACATTATTAATAGTTCCAGGTTCTACTATTATTTCGAGTTCAGGTCTTGTAGCCACAAAAGAGTACCATACGTCGTCATCCGCTGCTCCTGAACAACCGGTTTGCGACTCTGTACCTCCAACTGTTGTGCCAGTAACAGGGCTACATGTAAATGATGCAGTTAACGATATAGCATTGGAACAATCATCATTTGGTGGAGGTGGGTCAGTTACAGTTATTCCAACTACACATATATCAAAAGTTCCTGTTTGACCTGTGCCGTTAAAATAACTATAAACTCTTATATGATATAAGTCTCCGATTGTTAGACCAGTTAAAGTAGTTGATTCTGTCGATCCTCCACCTGTGCTGTCTCTACAAACGATAGAGCTTCCACTACAACCTCCAGAAAAAACTTGAAATACAATATCATTTATAGTACCTGCCTCTACAGTTATTGTGTGATCAGTACTTGTTGCTATAAAAGAATACCATACATCATCATCCGCAGATCCTGTACAACCAGTTAAAGATTGCGTTGCACCTACTGTTGTGCCTGTTGTAGTAATACAGCTTGTATCTGGCGTTAACATTATGGCATCTGAACAATCGTCATTTGTAAGTGGGCTACTTGTCGTAGTACCTGTTATATTTATGTCGTCTATATAGACTTGGTCATTAGTAGCGCTAGCATCACAAACAATTCTGAAAAACGAATTAGCATTAAAAGTATATGCTCCCGAAGTTAATGTAATAGATTCGTTGTAAACAGTGTTATTATTAAAGTCGGTACCACGCACATAATTTGCAATAGTTGTATATCCAGAACCGTTAAAGTATTCTACATAAAAATTTTCTCCATTTTCCATACTATTAGCATAAAAAAGAAAATCAATAGTAACAGATGAATATGAGGTTAGGTTAATTGGGTCACTATATAATGATGAATTTACACCTGAATTATCTCTAGTTCTAATGTTCCAATTTCCATTAATATTAGTGTTGAAATTACGGTCACAACGATTTCCGCCATCATTCCAATTTCCCCAACCAGATTCAAAATTATCGAACAAAGGTAACTGTGCATGAGCTAAATTACTATTTAACAGTAGTCCTAAAAAAAGCAATAATAACAAAGGTTTCTTGTTGGGTTTTGAACAAGAATTAAATATGTAATATAACTGAGAATGTAAAATATTCTTCATAATAACTAGGGTTTATAAACTACAATATCATCCATGGAGTTAATTGTAATTTGCTAAAAATCTTTACTTATTTGGATTAATTCATTTAATAATTGATCAAACGTAATAAAAAATGTGAAAAAAAAATAATTTTATACCGATAAAACGACAAAAAACATCGATTAATGGCATTTTATGTGTTTTTTCTTACAGTATTGAGTAGATAATGATTGAAATGAGTTACTTATCTTTGTAGAAAAAGGATTTGATTAATTATAATATTCAAAATCAGAAAATTTCATTTAATAATTCCATTAGTGTGGTTGTGAAACGGGAGGATTTGATTCACACATTTATTTCTGGTAATAAATATCGAAAATTGAAGTATAATTTATTAAAAGCGAGAGAAATTAATTCATCTGCTCTATTAACCTTTGGTGGTGCATTTTCAAATCATATTGCGGCCGTAGCTTTTGCTGGCAAAAAGTATGGATTTAATACTGTAGGAATAATTAGAGGAGAGGAGTTAGAGCATAAATCAGAATTAAATCCAACTTTAGCTTTTGCAAAAAGTTGTGGAATGAAATTTAAATTTATTTCGAGGGAAGCCTATAGAACGAAAACAAATCTCGAATTTATCAATCAATTAAAAATTGAATTCGGGACGTTTTACTTAATACCAGAAGGAGGTACGAATGAATTAGCCATTAAAGGATGTGAAGAAATATTACTGCCAGAAGATGCTGACTTTGATTATGTTTGTTGTGCAGTAGGGACAGGTGGTACAATTTCTGGTATAATTAATGCTTCTAATAAATATCAGAAAATATTGGGTTTTCCAGGATTAAAAGGTGATTTTTTACAACAAGATATTCGTAAATTTGCAAATCAAGATAATTGGAAATTAATTACAGACTATCATTTTGGTGGTTATGGCAAAATAAAGCCAGAATTAATTTCGTTTATTAATAAATTTAGAAGAGATAATAATATTCCGTTAGACCCCATTTACACAGGTAAGATGATGTATGGAATATTTGATTTAATTGAAAAGGAATTTTTTCCTCCAAATTCTAAAATACTAGTTATCCATACAGGAGGTTTACAAGGTATTGCAGGTGTTAATGACATGTTGAAGCGAAAAAACCAACCTTTAATTGAAGTATAAAATGAAATTTAAATATATAATTATAGCATTGGTCTTAACAGCGATGAGCTGTGGTCCTAAAAAAGGTATCGTTACTAAAAAGAAAAGGACTGAAACTAAAAAGACTATTGTAGTTAAGGATACTCAAGAGGAAAGACAAACAGATGTCATTGAGAAGCCTGTTGTGGCAGAAAAAAAGTCGAGAAATGCGGTAGAAATTTATTTAGATCAATATGCTCATATTGCTAAAGAGAATATGCGTAATCATAAAATTCCGGCTAGTATTACACTAGCACAAGGTGTATTAGAGTCTGGCTCTGGTAAAGGTCGTTTAGCGGTTAAGGCTAATAATCATTTTGGTATAAAATGTCATGGATGGAAAGGGGCTAAGATTTACCATGATGATGATCGCTCTCAAGAATGTTTCAGAAAATATAAAAAATCAGAAATGTCTTATGAAGATCATTCTAAATTCTTAACAGGTAGAAAACGTTATGCAAGTTTGTTTAAATTGAAGCCAGATGACTATAAAGGTTGGGCAAAAGGTTTACGAGCAGCAGGTTATGCAACTGATAGAAAATATCCTCAGAAATTAATTAGTTTAATAGAACGATACGAACTTTATAAATATGACGCTGAAGTATTGAGTTCAACGACCACAAAAAGAAAAAGAAATTCTACCACTATAATTGAAGGTAGAAAAAAGAAAGTGGTTTTAAAAAAACATGTTGTTGCTAAAGGCGATACTCTGTATTCACTTTCGAGATTATATAAAACTTCAGTTGATGCAATTAAAGATAAAAACAATTTAAAATCTAATGACCTCACAGTTGGTCAACAACTTATTATTCCTAATTAATATATGTTATATCAAAGAAGTAGTGCTTTGTTTAAAGAAGCTCAAAACGTAATTCCTGGTGGTGTAAATTCACCTGTAAGAGCTTTTAATGCAGTAGGGGGAACTCCAATTTTTGCGAAATCAGCAAAAGGTGCTTATGTTTATGATGAAGACGGAAATCGTTTTATAGATTATATAAATTCTTGGGGACCAATGTTACTCGGTCATGCATTTCCTCCAGTTGTTGATGCTGTCATTGAAAAAGCAAAACAAGGAACTTCTTTTGGTATGCCAACGGCGATTGAAACAGAAATTGCGGAATTAGCAGTTTCTATGGTGCCAAATATTGATAAAATTCGTTTTGTTAATTCGGGTACAGAAGCTTGTATGAGCGCCATTCGTTTGGCTAGAGGTTTTGCTAAAAAAGATAAAATTATAAAATTTTCGGGTTGTTATCATGGTCATAGCGATTCATTTTTAATAGCAGCAGGAAGTGGTGCAATTACATTTGGTACACCTAATAGTCCTGGTGTTACTGAAGGGACAGCCAAAGACACTTTGCTTGCAAGATATAATGATATAGAGAATGTGAAGGCACTTGTTGAAGCTAACAAAGGAACAATAGCAGCAATTATTATTGAACCGGTTGCTGGTAATATGGGTTGTATTCCTCCAGTTGATGGGTTTCTAGAAAATTTAAGATTAGTTTGTGACGCTAATGATATCTTGTTAATCTTTGATGAGGTAATGACAGGATTTAGATTAGCAAAAGGTGGCGTACAAGAACTAAAAAGTGTTAATGCTGATATTGTTTGTTTTGGTAAAGTAGTTGGTGGTGGATTGCCAGTTGGTGCTTTTGCTGCAAGAAATGAAATAATGGACTATTTAGCTCCTATGGGACCTGTTTACCAAGCCGGAACTTTAAGTGGTAATCCTTTAGCAATGGCTGCTGGTTTAGCGATGCTAAAAGAAGTGAATGCTGATAAAGGCTTAATGAATAGGCTAGAGGAGAAGACAAAATATTTACATAACGGAATTACTGACGCTCTTAATAAGAATAATGTAGTACACACTATTAATAGAATTGGTTCTATGATTTCAGTACATTTTTCTGAAGACGCAGTTGTAGATTTTGAATCAGCAGCTAAAGGTAATAATGAGACCTTTAAGAAATTCTTTCATGGGATGTTAAATGAAGGTATCTATATTGCTCCAAGTGCTTTTGAAACTTGGTTTATAACAGATGCTTTAACTTATGAAGATTTAAATGAAACTATTGCAGCGGTAGAACGAATAGCGAAGTCATTATAAATAGAAAGATATTGTAAATAAAAAAGCCTCACGTTAGTGAGGCTTTTTTATTTAATTTTCTAATAGATATGCTTTATAAGACTCATACTGCTCATCAGATAAAATAGATTTAATTTTATCATCTAATTGTTTCTCTATTTTAGCATCTTCTTCTTCAGTGATATCTTTACCTGCTGCATTCGCTTTACTTTGTCCGTAAAGTTTTAAAGCGTCATAAACTTGATCGCGCTGATCACTACTGAATTTTACATATTTTCTTAACGATTCAGTTTTTTTAGAAGCTGCAGCGTTTATTTCTTTCATTGTATCTAATTTGCTGTTCTGCGCAACCAAAGTTTGGCTACCAAGAATCATAGCAAATGCAAATAAACATAGAGTAATTACTTTTTTCATTATGGACTATTTAATAAATTGGTCACTAAAGTAACAATTTTATTCAATAAAATAAAAAAGTATCGTCTAAGCGATACTTTTTAATACAAATTTTCCTTTTTATTTACGTTTTTTATTGTGCTTTCTTTCTTTTTTGTGTTTTCTAGGCTTCATTTTTTCAAACTTGGCGTATTGCTCAGCTGTTAAAATACTTTTCATTTTGCGCTTCATTTGTATTTGCTTATCCAATCTTAGATTTTGCATTTTTACAAATTCTTCTGTAGATGGCTTTTCTTTTTGTTCTCCATCTTTAGCTTTGCGTTCCTTTCTTAGAGTTTCTCTGTTTTGAGCTTCTTCTAAAAACAAAGCTTTTACCTCTTTTTGCTGTTTGTCTGTTAAATCTAATTTTAGAGTTAACTTTTTAGACTTTAAATCAGCAATGTCATTAGGAGTCATGTCTTTTCTTAATTCAGACTTATTTTCTCTATCGTTCTTTTTATGACCGTCTCTTTGTGCAAAACCATTTAAGGTTACAAATGCTAGTGCAATAATTAATAATTTTTTCATTTTGTTTTTGTTTTAAAGTTATATCAGTTTAGACCGTATTAAGATTAAAACGTTTAATGAATGTCGTTCTTTTAACACAGAATTTAACATTAGCTATTTAAGAGCAGAAGTGTGGTTGGGTAGATGTCCTGTCTTTCAATCTTGCTTTTTAGCCAAGCATAAAAACTAATAACAAAAATGTCTTCTTCTGGTATAGTAATCCATTCGAAGGAAGTTTCAAGATTGTTTTTGAATTTTTCAGTGCTGATGCTTTCGGGCTTGAGATAATACTGTTCTGCAAACTTTAAAAATGTAAGAATTCTAGATTGTTCAATTTGGTTGAGGTAATTTGAGTAGCTTCTTTTAAAACTTTTTAATCTCGAAAAGAATAAATCGTCTTCCTGTAATTCAATATATAGTAATAGTTCTGCAACATTTTTTTTAATGACCCAATCAATACCTGCTTTTTCTATATACCATTGGTCTGTGTGATAAAATTTTGAAGAAATTGTTTTTGCTTTAACGTAGTCTGCCTTCTGAAAGTAAAACATAAAGCAAGATAATCGCAAATCTAATAGTGTCTCAATATCGTTATGCTTTTTATACATTATGTTTTCTGCAAGTAAAATGGCCTCCTCTTGTTTGTTGTTATAATTAAGATTTAAAGCTTCTACAAGTGTTTTCTTTAAAATAAAGGTTTTGTAATATGAGCGCTGTTTAAGATGCATAAGTTGCTCCATCTCTGTTATGTATGCTAATGATGATTCAAACTTTTTATTTCTAAACAGTGTATTGGCAATTATATAGACAATCTGAATTTGATAAAATAATTGTTTGTCAGTTTCCTTTTTTTGCTTTAAAACACCATAGGTTTTAAGTACAAAATTTTCAATTTTATAATATTTAGTGGTCACTAATGCAGATATATGTGCTATAGCAAGAATTTGATATAATGATTTAAATGAAAGTGATGCATCTAATTTAATGTTGTGTTCGTTTAGTATGACTTCTAATTCTGTTTCAAAATCTATGACATGTCCTTTATAGGTTACTTCGTTTAAAACAGATTTTAGTTTTGCATAGACGATATTTAGCTGGTCTTCTAGTTGGTGTTTATTTTGGTTTTCTTTCTGTTTTATAATTAATTCATTCAAATCAATTTTAGGGTAATTTGAAGCATATTGAATTTTTGTATGATAAATTTCATTGAGCATTGGGTAAAGTAGATGCTCATCTGCCAAGCGTTCCGCCTTATCTAAGGTTTTATATGCGATTTTAAAATTATTCTGAAGTAAAAATGTGCGTGATGCTAGTATGTATTTAACAATTTGCATATCTACTGAATTCTCATCTTCAAGGTTTTTGTTGGCTGTAAAATCTATTAGTGATTGAAATAACCTTTTCCTTAGCGCATGATATGCATTGCTCTTTTCAGTATTATATAGTTTTTTGCAAATTGACTTAGAGTCGTCAAAATTATTTGCAAGTAACTTAAAAAGCTGAATGTTTTTTGTGTCCTTTCGTTTATTCTTTTGTTGAAGATAATTCACGAATTTCTGATGGTCTTCAGTCGATAATGTATTAATTATAGATTTTATTTCAATCATTTATTCGTCAGTATTAATTCTATTTAAATACTAAATATAGAATAAATTTTAGTTTATTTATATAATATATCGTCAGTTATTTTGAAATTATGGTTTTCTGAATCTTGTTGTTTACCTGAAATTTGCATCATAATCATTAAAACAAAACATTATGAATTATCAAACAACAGTATCATTAAAAGACGAAGAAAAAGTAAAAACTAAAAAGAAAGAAAGAAAGGTGTATAACAACAAACCAACACCTGCATTTATTGGAGCATCATGGTCCGCATTACTTATTGGTATGGTTGCTTATTGCGTGGGTCTTTGGAATGCTACTATGGAACTCAACGAAAATGGCTATTATTTTACCATTCTACTTTTTGGGTTGTTCTCAGTAATCTCAGTACAGAAAGCAGTAAGAGATAAATTAGAAGGTATACAGGTTACTGAAATGTATTTTGGAATTAGTTGGTTTACATCAGTCGCGGCAATTGTGTTATTAGCCATTGGTCTATGGAATGCAACGCTAGAGTTAAGTGAAAAAGGGTTTTATGCCATGTCATTTGCATTGAGTTTGTTCTCAGCAATTGCAGTGCAGAAAAACACACGAGATGTCGCTTATATAAATAATGAGATTAAAACAATAGAAGACGAAGATTAGTTTTGATGATAGGTTAGTTAGTAACCAAAAACCTTGCAACATTATTTAGTGTTGTGAGGTTTTAAATTCTCTATTTTTATAAAATTTAAGGACTATGAAATCAAAACTCAAAAACGACTTAGCAGAATTAATAGATCATAATGTTATTTCTTCTGAAGTGGCAAATCGTATAAATAATTATTACGAAACTAAAAGGAGTAATCAATCAAATCCATTATTTACCATTTTTGGAATATTAGGTTCTGCATTAGTTGGTTTAGGAATCATTTTAATATTAGCCCACAATTGGGATGATTTTTCAAGAACAATAAAAACTGTTTTTGCCTTTTTGCCTCTAATAATTGGACAATTACTGTCTAGTTATTCAATTCTTAAAAATAAGAGCCAAGCATGGAAAGAGTCCTCTGGTACTTTTCTGTTTTTCGCTATTGGTGCATCTATAGCACTAGTGAGTCAGGTTTATAATATTCCTGGAGATTTAAGCAGTTATTTACTAACATGGATTGTCCTTGGTCTTCCATTAATTTATGTTTTAAACTCTAAAGCGGTTGCAATATTTGTGATTGGGTTTTCTACATACTATGCTTGTGAATATGGTTATAGTTTTGGATATGGTAATAAATCACCATGGCTATATTTTGTATTACTTATTGGTACAATTCCTTTTTATTTTAATGAATTAAAAAAATCACCTAAAGCTAATTCTACTGCTATTTTAAATTGGTTGTATGCACTGAGTTTGATTATTGTGTTAGGTGCATTTATTCAAAATAATTGGGCACTAGGCTTTGTGATGTATGCGATGTTATTTGGAGTTTTTTATAATTTAGGACAGCTAGAGATATTTAACAGTCAACAATTGAGACGGAATAGTTATGTTGTGTTAGGCTCTTTTGGCTCTGTTGTTTTACTGATGATTTTAAGTTTTAATGTTATTTGGGAAGAAATACAATATGAAATAATTGTATTTAATTCTCAAGAAATGTGGGTGTCAATAGTTTTAATTTTTATTGCATTGGCTTTGTTAGTGTATTCCCAAATACCAAAAGGTAAATTTAAATTCAATGTGTTTCAATATGTGTTTATCATTTTCTTAATAGTATTCGCTTTAGGAAGTGAGAGCGCAAAATTAGGTACTATTTCTACAAACATAATGATATTAATATTTGGTGTGTTTGCGGTTAAATTAGGGGCAGATACTTTTAGGTTTAGTATTTTAAATTATGGACTCTTAATTATTGCAACGGCTATTGTTTGTCGCTTTTTTGATACAGATATGAGTTTTGTGTTAAGAGGACTTTTATTTGTTGTTGTAGGTCTTGGGTTTTTCCTAGCTAATTACATCATGTTAAAAAAGCAGAAAGCAATCAAACATCAAACTCTAAATTAAAAGCTAACATGAAAACGATATATGTATTTTTAATATTCATTGCAGTGGTAATAATTCAATTACTTGTGCCAGCTAAAATGATTTATAATAAAGAAGACGTTCTAAACTCAGGAACAGTTTATAAGTTTAAAACGCAACCTATTGATCCAAATGACCCTTTTAGAGGTAAGTATGTGACTTTGCGATATGAATTGAGTTCTGCTAAAAGTATAGATTCTACAATTCAGCGCAATGATAAAGTTATAATCTATCTAGAAAAAGATAGTTTAGGTTATGCTAAAGTGAAAAGTTTGAGTAAAACGAAGCACAATACTAGTCGTGATTTTATTGAAGTAGAAGTTGAATATTACGATTATCATTCTACCGAAGTTCGTTTTAATTTGCCCTTTGATCGTTATTATATGGAAGAGTCTAAAGCAAAGCCAGCCGAAGATATATATAGAAAATTTAATAGAAGAAATGATTCTATAAATGAAACTTACGCTCTGGTTGCTATTAAGAACGGTGATGCTGTTTTAAAAGATGTTTTTATTAATGATAAATCTATTCACTATTATATAGAAAAAGAAGCTGAAAAGTGATTTTAATGAATTGTAATAAAAAAAGGCTCCAAGATTATTCTTGAAGCCTTTTTAAATAATATCCTAGTTTAATTATTTAGGATCTAAAATAAGGTTAATTCTTTCTATCGCATCAGCAATATGTATTCTACTCATTGCATCGCCACCTCGAGCATTTCGTAATTGACTACGAAGTGTTTTTAACTCAGCTCTGACTACGGCTTTAATATCAGATTGGCTTGTATTTACTGCTGTAGATTTTTGGTAACCTCCAAAATCTGGTGCTTTTCTTTGATTCTCTGCGTTCATTAAGAACTCTAATCTGTCAATGTGAGCACGTTGTAAATTACGACGGTAAGTATCAATTTTCTTTCCAGTACGTAGTTCACTCCAAATACCAGTGCGAAGATCTTTCATCATATCTGTTAAAGCATAAGCTTTACTATCATAAGTATATGCTTCAGTTAAGCGTTGCATTTTACCTAAACTCAAAATAGTGTTTAAAGTTCTAGCTTGTAATGCTCTGATACGGTCTACAGAACCAGAATATTCAATACGATCAAATATAGTTTTGTCTAATAACCAGTCTGGTGTATCAAACAAGTTCTCCTGAAGAAAAGCCATAGCTCTTTTCTGGTGTTCTTTTGGTACCGCAGTATAAACAGCGCCTTCTTGATCGGTAGATTTTAAATTTTCATAAACACCACCAATGTTATTAGCAACGTGTCCCATGTAACGATTAAACTGCGATACTACATGTCCATACATTTCTTCTAAATCGTCATAATCTTCTCCAGCCTCTGTAGTCCATTCAATTAAATTTGGTACAATACGCTTTAAGTTTTTAATTCCGTATTCACTTGCTAACATAGCGTCATCACCTAAATCTTCAGTTTGAGAACTTGGATCGTGAATATCACCAACTTGTTGATGACCAAAACGATACATTGGGTCTCCTGCGTGGTCCATAATCCATTGGTTAAGAACTGGTTTTTCTTCTTCAGCAGTTTTGTCTAAAATTGGTCTGTAACCCCAAGCAATAGCATATTTATCGTAAGTTCCAATATCTGGCATTAATGCAACACCTTCATCACCTGGTTGTGCTATGTAATTAAAACGAGCATAATCCATAATAGATGGCGCTGTACCATACTTCTGAGTAAATGCAGCATCGCGTAATTTTTCAACAGGATATGCAACACTACTTCCCATGTTGTGAGGTAAGCCTAAGGTATGTCCTACTTCGTGAGCAGATACAAAACGTATTAATCGACCCATAACTTCATCCTTAAATTGAGGACTCTGAGCATCTGGATTAATCGCTGCTGTTTGTACAAAGAACCAGCCACGTAATAATGACATTACGTTATGGTACCAGTTGATATCACTTTCTAAAATTTCTCCAGTTCTTGGGTCACTTACGTGAGGTCCATTAGCATTAGGGATTGGAGATGCTAAATAACGTACAACAGAATACCGTACATCTTCAGGGCTCCATTCTGGGTCTTCCTCAACAGTAGGTGGATCCATAGCAATTATAGCATCTTTAAATCCTGCGGCTTCAAAAGCCACTTGCCAATCTTCAATACCTTGTTTTAGATATTTTCTCCATTTTTCTGGCGTTGCTCTGTCAATGTAATAAATAATTTGTTTTTTCGGAACTACTAATTCTCCACGCTTAAATTTCTCTAAATCTTCATCTTTAACTTCTAATCTCCAACGATCTAGGAATTCAATAGATTTACTTTTTTGATCTTCTTGTCCATAATCGGTTTGATTACTTGTAAACCAACCTACACGTTTGTCAAAATAACGACGTTTCATTGGGTTATCTGGTAACAATATCATTGAATTGTTGATTTCAATTGAAATTGATCCAGTACTAGAATTTGAAGGTGGTCTTCCTGAAGCATATGTTTTTACATGTCTTGCTTCAATGTTTCTAGGGTAACTTTTTATGTTTTCAATAAATGATTTGTCACTTTCTAAACGCGATACTTTGTATGGTGTTCTTCTAAATTGTGGTAAACCTAAAGATTTTACATCCTTTTCAAATAAAGGAGTAGCGTCAATTACAACATTCGAAGAATCCTTGCTGAATGCAGCAATCGGAAAAGTGAATAAAACAGGCTCGAAGTTAGAGTTCAAAACAGCTTCTTTAACAGGAAGTGAATCTGCAGCAACCACATTGTAAGATACCACACGTAAAATTACTTTTTTGCCTTTTTTCTCCCAGCGTAAAACTTGTTCGTTTTGTTTTCCTCCACCAAATCCAAGTCCAGCAGCAGTTTTAGAAATACGAGTTACCATCAACATTTCACGGTTAAAAAGTGAATCTGGAATTTCGTAATAGAATTTTTCGTCTACAGAATGGACTGTAAATAAACCTCCATCACTTTTTGCGTCTTTAGTAATGACTTTGTTGTAAGGTTTTGGGTCGTTTTTACCAGGTTTTTTTACTGGTGGTTTTGCCATTGCGGTGGCATCTTTTTTGGATTTTCCGGCTTTCTTTGCAGTAGAACAAGAAAATGCCAAAAAAGCAGAAACTACAAAGAGTAGTTTGATTGATAAATGTTTCAAATTAGTCGGTTTTAATTAATTTGGATGAAAATACGGATTCTATTAAGAATCTGTTAAATTTAAAACCGATTTTAGTATTTATTTAACGCCTATTAATTAAGTGTGTTTAAGTAACTCTGAACTAAATCTAAACCTTCTGTATGTCGCATAGATGTTCCAATAAAAGGCATACTTATACCTTCTAAATAAAATGAAGTCCTATAATCTATAAGCGCAATCTGGTCTAAAATATTACTATCTTCTAAAGTTGTCTCAAAAGCTAGATTTAAAGTAGATTGGTCTGCGCAAGTTCCTCCTGGAATATGGCAATGTGCACAATTAACATCCATATAAGCTCTAGCTCTGGTTTCTAAAGAAAGTGAAGTGTCTTCCCAATTTGGTAGACTTCTAACTGAGCTACTGCTAGCTACACCACTTAATTGTTGATTGCTTATAAATTGCTCTAATTGATTTACACCGTTAATATTAAAATTCATAGACCTTAATTTTGGACCTATTGGTAAAATTCTATCACTATTACTGTGACAAGTAAAACAATCTGTACTCGATGGAATTTTATAAGAAGTAGGGTTAGGGTTGCCATCTGTGTCAATCCAAGTAATTGGTACCGTGCTGCCTTCAGTGTCTAAAATAGCATCAGTTTGCGTTTCGTTCCATACATAATTCCCTGTTTCCCAATTGTCATTTATTTTAATAAGAATACGCGTTTCAATTATGGTTTTTCCTAAGGATAAATCGCGCTCATCACTATTGTAAAAAAATGTTTTTGCAATAACTGTATTGTCAGGAAATATAGGTAAGCCGTCGCCATTAAATTGTAAGCTAGTACCTGTTGGTAAAGCTATTATGCGCTGTTTGTGTGCGTAATCTGAGAAAAGTGTTGTGTTAATATTATACTCAAAAGCTTTCTCTGTTATGATTAATTGGTTCAAATTACCTGAAAATAAATTGAGTTCAGAGAGGTTGGCTTTAAATTCAGCTACAACTTCTGGGGTAACAACAGGAGAAATGGAATCATCCTTTTCGCAAGAACTAAAAACTAGTGTTAGAACAAGAAGTACAACTATTTTTTTGAATTGAAATAACATAGATTTAGGTTAAGGTTTGTTGCTAATGTACAAAAAAGATATAATTCGATAAATTTTAAGCGTTTTGAAAGGAACACTAGTCTTTAAAAAATTTAAAGTTCTCCATTTGATTTGAAGAATTCTTGATGGTTAAGAAGTAAATTCCTGTAGTTAAATCTATTAAATCAATATGTTTAGTATTATTTAATCTAGCAGATGTTATTTGTCTTCCTGCAATATCAAAAATTGTGTACTGTGAATTAGTTAAGATGGTGTTAGATATAATCTGCAATTTGTTCTCAACTCTATCTGTAATAAGTTTTGTGGATTGCTTTGCAACATCATCTACAGATAAGGCTTGTCTTCCATAAGTTATAGTGCCTTCATATCCATTATTAAGCTGAAGAATTGCATCTAATCCACTTCCTGATATTTCATACGTATAGAGATCTTCTGAGTAGGTATTGAAAAAATTCACATAAGCTGATTCAAAATATTGTTCATCCGTAGTGTTACAATTTAAAAGTGTCCAGCCCATATTTTTTATGATTAAAGAATTGGTCTGTATAGGATTATCATAATAAGCATTAAATCCATTACAAATTGAGCTGCCATAAATGTTACTTTGTCCATTTACATTTTCATTCGAAAAATTGATGTTTAAACTTGTATTAAAAGTATTCTCAAACAAAAGGTCGTATTCCCAAATAGAATATATAAACCATTCACCACTTAAAGAGTTTGTAGATACATCTTCATGTTCTAAATTGATAAATTCTCCAAAAACGTTAACAATACTTAGGTTTTGTAAATTGTTATAAAACGAATAAGTTAAACCTCCTTGCACTTGTAGTATTGAAAAGAATAGGCTTTCAAAACCTATTTCTTCAGCCGTAGCGCATATATTATCTGTAGTTTCAAAATACGGAATTAAGTTTATGGATTCTAGTCCTGCTTCATAATACGTTTCAAAAGAATTACAAATGCCATAGCCATTAATGTAGCGTCCCCAATATTGATCATATCCAGTAGGTGGACTGCTATTAAAACTGTCGATATTAAGATATGGAGCTGTTGAAACAGTTGAAGGTAAATTAACGACATTTCCGCCAGTCTCTAGAGAAATCACCTTCCAATTGCCTGCTATATTTTGAGAGGTTATGAATAAAGTGAAAAAGAAAAATAAGCTGAATGTTGCGTAGTTTTTTAACATACCGAATGTCATTGAAATTAAGGTTATAAAGTGCTGGTAATAAATGTACTGAAATTTGTAATTGATTCCTAAAAAAAAAAGGAACTATCAATTGATAGTTCCTTTTATTAAGAATATTATATAATGTAGATTATACTAACTCTACAAACAAACCATCATCGGTTTTTTCAACTTTAGTTAAGCCGTGTTTGCCTAAACCTTTAATCCCTTTGTCCCAACCTTTATTACTTAAACCAGATTTAGATTTAAGAACGGTTAAGTCCATTCGTTTTTCAGCTTTTAAAACTTCAAGAATTGCTTTTTCATTATCACTAAGATCTACTTTTTTCTTTTCTGGTCGCATTTGCGGAAAGAATAATACTTCTTGTATACTTTGGTTATTGGTTAAGAACATAATTAAACGATCCATCCCAATGCCCATACCAGATGTTGGAGGCATTCCGTATTCTAAAGCACGTAGAAAGTCGTGATCAATAAACTCAGTAGCTTCGTCATCACCTTTTTGAGCTAGTTTTAATTGATGCTCAAAACGTTCGCGTTGGTCAATTGGGTCATTTAACTCTGAGTAGGCATTAGCGACTTCTTTACCACAAACCATTAATTCAAAACGCTCTGTTAATTCAGGGTTTTCTCTGTGCTCCTTACATAAAGGACTCATTTCTTTTGGATAGTCAGTTATGAATGTTGGTTGAATATAATTCCCTTCACATTTTTCACCAAAAATCTCATCAATCAATTTCCCTTTACCCATAGTCTCGTCAACTTCAATATGCATGCCTTTTGCAGCGGCTCTTATTTCGTCTTCAGATTTATTGTAAATGTCAAAACCTGTGAATTCTAAAATAGAATCGCGCATAGTAATACGCTTATAAGGTGCTTTAAAGTTGATTTTATGTTCTCCAAAAGTAGCTTCAGAAGTTCCGTTTACTGCAAGTGCACAATGTTCTAATAATTTCTCACAGAAATCCATCATCCAATTATAATCTTTGTAGGATACATAGATTTCCATAGCTGTAAATTCTGGGTTATGTGTTCTATCCATACCTTCATTTCTGAAGTTTTTAGAAAACTCATAAACACCATCAAATCCACCAACGATTAATCGTTTTAAATATAACTCGTTAGCAATTCTCATATACAATGGAATGTCTAAACTGTTGTGGTGTGTTGTAAATGGACGTGCAGCAGCTCCACCAGGAATAGGCTGTAAAACGGGTGTTTCTACTTCAAAATAACCAGCATCATTAAAAAACTGACGCATAGCATTAAAAAGTTTTGTACGCTTTACAAATACTTCTTTAACATGTGGATTCACCACTAAATCTGCATAACGTTGTCTGTATCTCATTTCTGGATCTGTAAACGCATCATAAGTTTTACCATCTTTTTGCTTAGGAATAGGTAAGGGCTTTAAAGCTTTACTTAATAATTTAAAGTCTTTTACCATTACGGTTTTTTCACCCACTTGTGTAGTGAAAAGTGTACCTTCTATACCAACAAAATCACCTAAATCTAGTAATTTTTTAAACACATCATTGTATAATGATTTGTCTTCTCCTGTACATATTTCGTCTCTATTAAAATAGACTTGAATACGACCTTCGCTATCTTGCAATTGAGCAAAAGATGCTTTTCCTTGAATGTTAATTGCCATTAAACGACCAGCAATGATAACCTGTTTACCTTCTTCAAAATCAGATTTTATCTGTTTAGAAGTATGATTAACGGGAAATAAATCCGCTGGATAAGGGTTAATCCCTAAAGCTCTAAGCTTTTCTAACTTTTGGCGTCTTACCAATTCTTGTTCTGAAAGTTGCATTCTTATTTATTTTTATAAGCTTATTTGTTGTTTAAATAAGCAGATGCAAAATTACACTTTTTACAAAAATTAGAGAACACCTTTTTAGTTTGATTTTATCAGCGCTAAATTTTCTTTTAAATCTTCATTGTCAGGATGTAATTTGATAGCGTCTTCTAACACTTTTATAGCGTCTTCTGTTTTGCCAGAAGTACCGAGAGTATTTGCTAAATTAATAAAGGTTCTGACTTGTTCAGGAAACAGCATAGTGTTTAGTTTGTATACAGCAATCGCGTCTTCAATGCGGTCTGTTCCATACAAAATATAACCATAAGTATTTAGACCGTACATGTTTGGGACTTCATCTTTAAATGTTTTTAAAAGTTTTTTCTGCTTGCGTTTTAAGCCTTTTACACCTTTCTTCTTTAGAATATTATCAACAGCTGTTACAATTTGATAGTTAGATTTGTAATCATTGGTTGTTATTATATTCTGAATGTCTTCTTCAAAAGTTTCAATAGGATGCTCTACAATACGATTCACTTCTTTACCATATTTATAAAAAATAATTGTAGGAACTCTGTGAATATTTAAACCCGCTTCTTCATGTTGCGGACTTTGTTTATACATGTCTAGTTTTCTACTCACAGCTATAACTGTTAATTGATCCATAGGAAAATGACAAGCTTCTAAAACTTTATAAAGTTTAGGAACTTCTTGCTTACTATCACCACACCAAGTGCCCATAAATAGTGTTATTGTATAATTTTTTAATTCTGAAGATATAGTATTTATTAATTCAGAATTTGTTTTATAATCATTATAGTTTGGCGTGAACCAAGATTTATAATTCTCACCTTCTAACCCTTTTTTATCTATTTTGCCTAGTAAAAATGGTGTTTCACCTTCTTCACTAATTTCCTTGTTTAATTGTTGTGCATTAGTTTGAAATATAAATAGTAATGCGATTATGATTGTTGAAATGTTCGTTTTCATTTTGATGAATTAATTATTGAATGAGTTAGATTGGTTTGAGAGTTTAAAGTGGGATTTCTCTATTGATGAACTAGAGGTAATTGTCATTTCGATAGCGAGATTCCGATAACTATCGGAAGAGCGATGAGAAATCTCAGAGTTAAGTTGAGATTTCTCAATCGTACCTCATTCGAAATGACAATTTTTATGTGATTTGATGTTTTACTTGGTAGCAACAATATTGCCTTTAATTTTCAAAACTTTATTACCACCTTCAGCATTAGACATAACGGTAACCGTTTTTGTAAAAGCACCTAGTCTTTTGGTGTCGTACTTAATTTCTAATTCTCCAATACTACCTGGCATTATTGGCGCTTTTGAATAACTTGGCACTGTGCAGCCACAACTTGTTTTTACATTGGTAATTAATAATGGCGCATCACCTGTATTAGTAAAGGTAAAAAGTCGTTTGCCTTCAGAGTTTTGTGTAATGATTCCGTAGTCTATAACTTCAGTTTTGAATTTGATAATAGCAACTTTGGAGTCGTATTTTCCAAATTCAGTTGGTGCTGCACTAAAAAGACTTAGAGTTAAAACTAAAAGGATTGCAATGTTTAATGTTTTTTTCATGATAAAATATTTTTAAGATTTATATGAAAGCAAACATCATGGATTTTAATGTAAATTCTGAAAAAGTAAGGGTTGAAATCGGTACTAGTACCTGGTTCTAATTTTTTAACTACTTGATAAATAGTGACTTTGCATCGTCTCTAGATTGCACGTTTAATTTTTTGTAGATGTTGTTTGTGTGCGTTTTTACTGTGCTTACACTTAAAAAAAGTGATTCAGCAATGTCTTTATTGGTTTTGTCCAATAGTAAATGTTCTAAAACAACTTGTTCTTGTTTAGATAATTTTGCTTTTAAATCTTCAATCTTAGATTTGTTTCGTTTCCAAAAACTATACATGAAGAAGCTATTAAGAATCACAGAAAGTCCTAAAATGGAATAGAGTAGAAGGTTCCAATCGGAGGTTGTTTTACCTGCAGATGCTGCTAGCATATAACGATCAGCTTCTAACTCATTGATATATTGTTTAGTGTAGGTCGCATTTGGGTAAGTATTTTCTAATCTTGTTTTAAGATTGTCGTAATAAGTATTGTTTTTTAAATCTTCAACATAATAGCTGTGCAATTCACTACTTCTATCTGATAAATACGTATAAATGTATAATTCAGCCAAAGGCTCATCTAAGGCTTCACCATAATATTGAAGGGTTTTAAACCACTTTTTGTTGTTTAATTTACGGTTAGCTTCGCTTCTAAATTCACCATAGGCAAAACGCATATCGTTTTTTAATGAATCTATTTTTACAAAGGCATTTGCTTTTGGGTTATTAGATTCTACGTGGCAAAATACTTGATTGTCAAAGGAAAATGGAAGTTTTAGACTGTCTGTGTTTTTGGCTATAAATAAAAGTGCTTCACTATCACTACAATGTCCATTAAAGTGATTAGCGTCTTGTTGAATTTCTGAACAGCGATCTATATGTATGCGATAAATACGGTTTTCTGTATCTAGTATATTGCCTTTAAATTCAAAATAACCAGCAGAGTCAGCCGTAGTTTTTGCAATTATTTGCTCGGAATAAACACCCGACATTTTTCGGTAATCTTCTACAATTGAGAGGTAAACAGAGCGATCCCATTCTTCTGGATTTGTATAACCCGAAAAAGAATATTGAGCTTTACAAACCGAAGTTATGGCTAAAAAAACGAAAAGAATTTTTACTCGCATAGAACGAAACTACATAATTTTATTTTGATTTCAATAACATGAAATCACAAAAAGTGTAACATTTTATGTAGAAACACGTCCTATGTATACATCAAATCATCAAATTAATTATGAGCATCTGGCGCGTTATTCTTTCTATTATTTTTCCACCTTTAGCCGTTTTTGACAAAGGTTGTGGCTCAATTCTTATCACATTTATTTTATGGATTTGTGGTTGGGTTCCTGGCGTTATTGCGGCTTTAGTAATACTTAATAATCCTGATCGTTAAGAAATCTTCTTTTTCGTTACCTTTGTACATAACTAATTTATAATACTTCTCAAATGAAAAAAGTAGTCTTACTATTAACGCTTATGGCTTTTCTAACAAGCTGTAATGTTACCGAATCTATTGTGTTTAATGATAATATGAGTGGTGAATTTAAAACATCCTTCGATTTGTCTCCAATGATGCAACTGGCAGGTTCTCAGGGGTCTTCTAAACCAGAATCTGACATGAAAAAAATGGACACTACTATTGTTTTTAATGACTTGTATAAAACACATAAAGATAGTATTGCCGCACTTTCAGTTGAAGAAAGAGCGAAGTTAGATAAGTTAAGAGATATTACCATGACTATTAGCATGGATGAAGCCAACCATGTATTTGATTTTAGTATGATAAAGCCTTTTAAATCTGTAAAGGATTTAGAGTCTATAAGCGACCAAATGGATAATGCTATGGGAATAGTAAAAGACATTGGGAATGAAGATGGTCAGGCACCTGCAGGCCAAATGGACGAACTAACAAAGACGGAGGAGGTTAATTATTCTTTCGCTAATAACACGTTTAGTAGAATACAACCAGCATCATTAATTAATAATAATGAAGATGAAGAGTCTTCGGATGAAGAAAGCGGAGCTGATGAAGATGATTTTGGCAAGCAATTAGAAATGCAATTTGAAGAGATTTTTTCATCTTCATTTTATACCTTAACCTATACGTTTCCTAAAAGAGTAAAGTCGGTTTCTAATGCAAATGCTACGCTCTCAGATGACGGAAAAACCGTTTTTTATAAAGTCTCTTTGTCTGAAATTAATAAAGACGATACACTAATGAATTTAAACATAGTTTTAGAAGATTAAGGTTTTGAACAAGACGATACAACTTAAAGATTTAGGGACAAAAGATTTTAAAGAATCTTGGGATTACCAAGAGACTCTTTTTAAAGCCATTTTAGATACTAAAATAAAAAACAGAAGGGAAGATGCTGGTTTGGTAACAGAAAATCATTTTCTCTTTGTGGAGCATCCACATGTTTACACTTTAGGTAAAAGTGGTGATTTTTCTAATTTGCTACTTTCTGAAGAACAATTAAAAGAAAAAGGAGCTACTTTTTATAAGATAAATAGAGGAGGTGATATAACATATCATGGTCCAGGACAAATTGTTGGTTATCCTATTTTAGATCTCGATAATTTTTTTACCGATATACATAAATACTTGCGTTTTTTAGAAGAAGTTATTATTCTCACTTTAGCCGATTATGGTTTAAAGACAGAGCGCAGTCCAGGAGAAACTGGTGTTTGGTTAGATGTTGGGACACCTTTTGCTAGAAAAATATGTGCAATGGGAGTAAGAGCAAGCCGATGGGTAACCATGCATGGTTTTGCATTAAATGTGAATGCTGATTTAGGTTATTTTGATAACATTATTCCATGTGGCATTAGAGGCAAAGCAGTAACGACCTTGAATAATGAATTGGGTGTTGATTTAGTTGATGAAGCTGAAGTAAAAGCAAAGATTTTAAAGCACTTTGAGGTATTGTTTGAAGCTGAATTTGTTTAATTCATTAGGCTTCGAAATTAACTTTAGTGTTCATAAAAGAAAAACTATTGACTAGTAGTTTTTCCTTTGGTTATACTTCCTTTTAGATTTAATTAAAGTAAATCTCATGTCATCATAAAACAAACTTGCGAGCAGAATTATGGCAGCAAAGATTAAAGTATACAGTTCTAACTCTAATCTAGAATAAAGAAATCCACCAATAAATCCACCAAGAAAGAAAAAACATATAATGTAAACTCTCAGTTTAATTGTAGATTTTATATGTTTTGTATTTGGATGATTTTCTAGGAAGAATAGTTGAGAAATTTCAATTCCTAAATCGGTGAATAAACCTGTTAAATGTGTGGTTCTTACTACGGCATCAGAAATCTTTGTAACTAAAGAGTTTTGTAGTCCCATTGCAAATAATAGTGAACAAACAATTAAGTCTGAGTATTCACTTTCTGTTAAACTCCCAAATAGACCAATGGATGTTAAAATTAGACATTCAATTAGTGTTGGTAGAAAAAACACATTCAGTTTTTTGTTACCTCTAAATTTTTCAATTAAAAAACTAGATAAAAAAGAGCCAAACAAAAAGGAAAAAATATAGAGAAAATATACAGTTCCTTTCCAGAATTCAAAATTGGCTACATCACTAATAAAGAGAGCAAAATGCCCAGTAACATTCGTTGTTAATTGGCTGAATGCTAAAAATCCAGTAACATTTACTATACCAGCAACAAAGGATAGTATTGTTGCAATTTGCAGATTGTGTTTTAAGGTTCTGCTTTTACCTTGGTGTCTAAACATTGTGTTTACATTTTGTATGGATTGTTAATGATCTTAACCTTTTCAATTTTGAGGTTTTAGATTAAGAAAACGAAATGCGTATAATTATTTGATAATAAATTTGTTATAGTGAAATGAAATCGCTACTGTTCAACAATAATAACATTAGTCTTCTTTAAATTCTTCAGAAAATGAATCATCCCATTTAAAGGCATTTACGATCCAACCATTATCATTTTTGTAATAGGTAAATATTAATCTAATGGCACTACTATTATATCTTATTAAGTAAGTTTCCCTTATTGCGATATCTGATATTGTTTCATTTTTAACTTTAACGTTTCCAATAGATTCGCCAAATCTTTGCTCTATAATGTTAAGATATTTTATTGTTTTCTCTTCAATAGCCATTAATTCGTTTTCTGGCATTGGCCAGTAAGGAATTAATGCGTCAAAAGCTTCAGTTATTTTGTTTTGATAAAACAATGAAACGACCTTGTCTGATAGTTCTTGTGCTTCATTAACTGTTTTGAGGTGTTTTTCTTGTCCAGATAAACTAATGCTTATAGCAGAGAATAAGAATGTAAGAATTAAGTTCTTTATGGTCATTTTCTTGTTTGTTAATTTTTTCAATTACTTTACAATTTAAGCATAATTACAGTTTCTAGATGATAAATTACGTTTCATCATTAAAAAACACCTTATAGAAATGCATTTTCTTCTCTTCGTCATAACCACGTTCTAGATATTCTGCTGAAGCATCAGGTGCATCAACATCTAGTTTTATTTGAATATTAGTATCGAGTTTAATTTCAGTTTTAATCTTTTGTTTTTGCTTTTTTAATGCAATTTCAGACACGTCAAACTGGTTTCTAATGAGAACTTTATTGTCAGTTTCGTACACTTTTTTGTAGTCTTCAAATAGTTGAATTTTATCTTCTTCTTCTTCAAAAACTTCTTCCTTAAAAGTATCAATGTTTACTATTTCATTTTCCTTGAAAAAATCAACTGTTTTTGCTAAAAAATTACTTTGTTCTTGTCCTCCAAAATTGGGTTGTAATACTTCCTTAGAGAATTCTCTACATAGTTCAATACAGTTTTTAGTATGTTGATTACTATCATCAGGATATCTAATGTTCAGGAAGCTTTTAATCCAGTATTGCGTGTCGTAAGTATTATTATCTACGCTAAATACAATTTTGCCTTCCATGTCAGATGTATTCAATATTAAACATCCTTTATCAACCTTTTTTGCTTGAATTCCCTTCTGTACTAAAATGTCGTAGTTGTTATCTTCTAAATAGGTTTGAAAAAATTCAGTTTTATTTTCAATTTTAAAGATCCCAATGGCATCTGTGAAATAGTCTTCGTATTGCACGTTTTCAAAATGACAAATAAGAACATCACCTGTTTTAATTTGGGCTGAATTACTTTGTTCAAATAAGTGTGTTACAATATGTTTTGATACTTCTACAAAGTCTGTATCATCTTTAAATAGTTGTTCGCTGTAGGTGTTAATTTCATTGAGGCCAATATCACTGTGATGATGAAATCTATAATTCTCAGCTACACTAACAAAAGGTTTTAATAGGTATGGTAACATTAAATTATAGGTAGCTTCGTCAAAATGAACAATAGTATCTGAAAAGGCGTTTTTTGTGCCATTAAATTTGTTACCAACCTTGTGGATAATACAACTTTTAAGTGAGGCTTTATGTCTTTTTATCATTTGTAAATTGTTAAACTTACTTTATAGTTTTTAACGTAAAATAAAGAAGTGGTTTTTAGTTTTTTTTATAGACTTAAAAGATATAGTCTTTAGTGCATTTTGTACACTACGATTGTTTTATCATCGCTTTGTGTAATTAGTTCTAAGCCGTTTTCATTATCTAGTTTTTGCAGCTCTGCAGGTGCTGTACCAAAGACTGGGAAATTAGGTATTGATTTTGCTTGACTATCAAATAAGTATATTTTTTTAGATTGTAAATCTGTAGTAGTTATGTAGATTTTATCGTTCAAATAGAAAATTTTTGGCTCCGTATATTCTCCAAAATCTAAGTCGATAAGTCTAGATTTAATTTTAAGCTGATTTTCTCTTAGTGTAACTAAGGTTTTACTAGTTGTAAAAATTTTATGCTTATCCGTTAAATTAAGGTTTTTAGTAGTCACTTTTCCACGTGTGTCAACTTGAACCAATTGCCCTAAAGTATTCGTTGTTGTAAACTTGTTTTGATATAAATAGATATCGTTATTTGTGAATCTAATTTTATCTTTTACATTAATTCTTGTTTTTCCTTGTCTGTTTAGTATTTGTAAGTTTTCGCCAGCCCCAAAAACAATATAATCTTTAGTTCCGATTCTGTAGTGCGTTGGTTGCGATATGATTGTTGCATTAGTCTTATAGTTAAAACCTTTCACAACTTTACCTTTTACGTCATACATTAACAGGTTTTTACCTTGAGTAACAAGTAGTCTGTAGTCTTTTTGTTTGTCGTAATCAAAGATAGAAAGTGGTTGTGTTATTTTATCATTGAATTTCATTGGGAAAGGAGAAACGTTATTTCCGTTGCGGTCTAAAACGTATACTTTGTTTTCTGTAGCAAAAGCAAGCTGTAATCGTCCATTTTTATAAATATCTATTTGTTCAATTTTACCAAGCACTTTTCCTTCTAATTGTTTTTTCCAAAGAATGTTTCCTGAATTAGAAATGAGATATAGAACGTTATTAAGGTCTTGTGATACAATATCATAAGTGTTGGTGATGTGGTTTTTGACAGTCTGTGGTGCTGTTAAAATCGTAGTTTCAAGTTGGGTCGTAAATGCTTCGGTTACGGAATTAGATGCTGCGCGCTTCTTATATTTTTGAATGATACCGTTGATATGTGTATAATTATCTTCGTGTATAAACTGAACGGCATTGGCATTGTAACCAGTCATTGTTTTGCCAATAACATCCGTTAAACCTTTTGAGTCTTTAAAGATGAAAACCGAAGCTTCATCACTTAAGTTTTTGTTTATTGAAATAAAGCCATCAGAATTTGCAAGCGTATTTTCATTTAATGCATCGGTTAAAATAGATTTTAAATTGTCTATTGTTGAAGTGAAAATGACAAAGTTTTCATAGACAGAAAAGTAGTTGGCTTCTTCAAAAGAAATAAATGGTTTTAAGTTTGTTTTAAACGCATCAGAATTATCATAATGATAGATGTCTATATCTCTAAATGCTTCGCTAAATTCTTTATCTTCAATAGATTCTAAAAATAAATTTGGATCTAAAGTGTGAAGTGTAAGGGTATTATCTATATGTGCAATTTCATTAGCAAAATGTAGAAAAGTTGAAGCGATTTCTTCTTTAGGTTTTGTTAAACTATTTAGGTTGTTTTTAAAGACTGTAAAGTCGTCAAAAGCAATACTGATAAGTGAACTTGTGTTTTGTGGTGCTATTAATAAGGAATTCGTTTTTTGAGGAATGGTGTTTCTAAAACTATTAAGGTAATTAAGTGTCGAGTCTTTAGTAGTTATTAGTCCATTATAGCTTAGTTTTTTACCCGATTGATTAAAATCTAATAAAGTAAGATTAGAATTTTCAGAAGTAATTACATCTGTGAATAATAGCTTAGAATAATTAGTAGCATCAGATTTAAACACAACAGAAGCTACAGATTTAGTGTCAGAAGTTTCAATTAATTTGGAAAGTTCTAAGTTTTCGTTTTTAGAATCTATAGATTTTAATAACTCTATATTATTAGAGCCAATAAATGTGTTTCCTAAATTATGGTGATATAAAGTTGAAGTGTCAATAGTTGTTTTCTGAATATTAGAATTTAATAATGTTTCAGAAGAATAATTCTTTAGTCCATCTAAAACAAATAAAGTACTGTCGTTTTTAGTAAGAATAATGTAATTAGAATTGGTACTTGTTGAATCAGGGAATACAATAAAGACTTGTTCTGTAGTGTTAAGGTTTTTTAAGGTCTTAGAAGCTGCTTTAAGATTATCATTATAAATGCTAGAAAGAACATCGTTATTATTAAGACTATTGATGAAGTCACTAAGTTCATTAATTTGAATTACTGAATGCGCATCGTTGGGTATAAATTGATATGGAAGTTTGGTTTTGTTATAGTCTTTTTGACAACCTATTAATATTAGGAATAATATCGATAAAAAACCAAGTCGCTTCATATAGTAGAATTAATTAGGCTACAAATATAAAAAGTTATATATCCAATTGGTATTGCTCAGGTAATAATCTGAAGGTTTTTCTGTGATATTTTGTAACTCCGTATTTTTTAATAGCCGCTCTATGTTCTTTTGTTGGGTAACCTTTGTTCTGTTTCCAATTGTACATTGGGTATTCTTCATGGATTTTTTCCATATAATCATCTCTATAAGTTTTCGCTAAAACCGAAGCTGCTGCAATACTTAGGTATTTACTATCACCTTTAATGATAGTTTTATATGGGATATCTTCATAGGATTTAAACCGGTTGCCATCTACAATTATAAACTCTGGAGTAGTCTCTAATTGAGAAATAGAACCATGCATGGCTTTAATTGATGCGTTTAAAATATTGATAGAATCAATTTCGTCTTCAAAAATATGTTGAAAAGCTGCAGAAATGCTTTCATTTTCAATAACAGGTCTCAATAAATACCGTTTTTTCTCAGAAAGTTGTTTTGAATCGGTTAAAATTTTGTTTTTAAAAGTTATTGGTAAAATAACTGCGGCTGCAGTGACAGGACCAGCGAGACAGCCTCTGCCAGCTTCGTCTGTTCCGCATTCAAAATCAAAAGAAGAATATCTAATTTTTAGTGTCAAAATGTTAAATTTTGAACAAAGTTAAAATTTTAACGCAACCCTTTTACACTTTTTACATCTAAGTAGTGAGTTAATGCTTAAAACCAATGAGAAAATGAAACATGGCGTTTGTTGTCAATATCGTAACGTTGTTAACATTTTTTTAGCAAAAAGCCTTGCTTATTTAATATTTAATTAAGATGTTTGCAACTAGACTAACTCAAATAATTGTTTTATGAAATTAAAATTAACATGGTTATTAACGCTTTTTATGGCGTTCGTGATGCAATTTTCTTTTGCACAAGAGAAAACTGTCACAGGTACAGTTACAACATTATCAGATGGTTTACCCCTTCCTGGAGCGAGTGTAATTGTAAAAGGGACCTCTAGAGGTCAACAAACAGATTTTGATGGTAAATTTACCATTAAGGTTAATAACGGAGACGTTTTAGTAATTTCTTACGTAGGTATGGAGCCTGGAGAAGTTACAATTGGTGCTGGTAGTACTTATGATGTTGCATTAAAAGATGCTAGCTCACTTGATGAAGTTGTCGTTGTTGGATATGGTTCAACAACAAAAGAAGCTTTTACAGGTACAGCTGCAAAAGTTGATGTAAAAGATATTGAAGCTAAAACATTTTCAAACGTTTCTCAAGCTTTAAAAGGAGAGGCATCTGGAGTTAATGTTATTCAAACAACAGGTCAGCCAGGTTCTAGTGCTACAATTAGAATTAGAGGTTTTGGTTCTGTTAACGGAAATAGAAATCCTTTATATGTAGTAGATGGTGTTCCTTATGGAGGACAAATTAATGCGATTAATCAAAATGATATATCAAATTTAGTTATTTTGAAAGATGCAGCTGCAACATCTATTTATGGTTCTAGAGGAGCGAATGGTGTAATTTTAATTACAACGAATAAAGGAAGTAAAACTAAATCGTCTATAAGTGTAGATTTAAAAACGAGTGTTTCTTCTTTTTCAATTCCAGGTTATGATGTTATTGAGTCGCCAGAAGAATATGCTGAAATCTCTTGGGATGCAATGAGAAATAATGCACGTTTAAGTGGTAATTCTAATCCTGAGCAATATGCTAGTGATAACTTATACAGTGCTGCTAATGGTATAAACCCTTATTACAACTTATGGAATGCTGATGGAGATCAATTAATTAATCCTTCAACAGGTGAGTTTAATTCTGGTATTACTAGAAAATATACTCCAGAAGATTGGGGAGAATATGCGTTTCGTACAGGTTATAGACAAGAGGCTAATATCTCTATGTCTGGAGGAAATGAAAGTACTACATATTCAACTTCTTTAGGATTTGTTAATGATGAAGGAGTAGGTATAAATTCTGATTTTAGAAGATATACAGGTAGAGTTAATGTGGATCATCAGGTTAATGATTGGTTGAAGGTAGGAGCTAATGCAACTTATGCAGGTTCAAGAACAACTCAAAATGGTCAAACGACCGATACAGGTAGTATCTTTTTAATGGCTAATGCTGCTCCAAGAATTTATTCTATATTTCTTAGAGATGGAAATGGTAACAAAATAGAAGATCCAATTTTTGGAGGTTATCAGTTTGATTATGGTGATAACCAAAGTAGTAACAGTTTAGGAGATAATAGTAGAAGATTTTCTACTGCTACAAACGGTATTGCTGATGCAACTTATAATTTAACTAGAAGTTACGACAATAGTTTATTTGGTAATGTTTATTTTAATATCGATTTAGCTAAAGGATTAACTTTAGAAAATAGATATGGTACACAAAGAGAGAACTTTGATTATAGTGATAGAGATAATCCATATTACGGGGCTGCTTCAGTAGAATCTATTTATGGTCGTTTATACAAGCAAATAAGTACTAGAACTAATGATAACTTCCTTACATTATTAAGATATAAAACAGCTTTTGGAAGTAGTGATGATCATTCAATTGAAGTTTTTGGTGCACATGAAGCAAATTCATATGAATTTACTAGAATCTATGCATATAAAAGTAATGCTATATTACCTAATACATTAGATTTAGATCAATATACTACAACTATAGGTAGACCGGGTTCATATTCTCAACGTTGGACATTAGAAAGTTATTTTGGTCAGTTGAACTATGATTATAAAAATAAATATTTTTTAACTTCATCTATTAGACGTGATGGTTCATCTAGATTCATTAATGATAAATGGGGTACATTCTGGTCAGTTGGTGCTGGTTGGGTAATGACAAAAGAAGATTTTATGTCTTCAGTAAGTGCGGTTGATTATTTAAAGCTTAAAGCTAGTTACGGAGTTAATGGTGATCAAGGTACCAGACTTCGTTACGGTTGGCAAATTTTTGGAATAGGTAATACAGATGATTATTCATTTACTCCAGATACGGAAAGATCTAATCCAGATTTAACTTGGGAGACTGCAAAAATTGCTCAGATTGGAGTTGAAACTACATTGTTTAATAACACACTTGATGTTAATGTTGATTATTACGTTAAGAATACTGATAATTTATTCTTTGAACAAACATTACCTGGTTCTAGTGGATTTATTTCAACGTTTATCAATGACGGTCAATTAAGAAACAGTGGATTAGAATTTGATATTAATGCTAATTTAATAAAAGCAGAAAATTCAGGTGATTTTAGCCTTAGCTTAGGTATTAATGGTGAAATTATTAAGAATGAAATGACTGAAATGCCAATTGATCAAATTACTGGAGAAACAAAAATATTTGATGATAGAGGTGGTAGTATTTATGCTATTTCTCAAGGTAGCTCTGTTTATGATTTCTTTACTCGCGAATGGGCAGGTGTTGATCCTGGTAACGGTTCTGCACTTTGGAATTTATACTATGATGATATTGATGGCAACGGTCTTTATAATGCATCTACAGATGTTGCAATTACAAATATGATATTGTATAAAGATGCTAATGAGAACGCTAATGTAGAAAAAACTACAACTACAGTATATTCAGAAGCTACACAGAAGTATGTTGGTAAAAGTGCTATTCCTAAGTTAAGAGGAGCATTTAGAATAAACTTAGGTTATAAAAACTTCAGCTTATCTTCTCAGTTCTCTTATAGTATTGGTGGTTATGCATATGATTCTAATTACTCTTGGTTAATGGGTAATGGTAAAGTAGGTGCTGATAACTGGCATACAGATATTAGAGATAGATGGCAACAGCCTGGAGATATTACTAATGTACCTAGACTTTCGGATGCATATACAACTGATGCTCTTTTTGATGCTACGTCAACTAGATTTATAACTAAAGCTGATTATTTATCTTTAAATAATTTACAATTAGGTTATACATTAACTGAAAATATGCTTAAGGATACTGGGATTACTAGAATGAATCTATACATTGCTGGTGATAATTTGTTTTTATTCTCTCATAGAGAAGGATTCAATCCATCTACTTCAGAGTCTGGTGCTTCTAGTGTATACCGATACGCTCCTATGACTACATATAGTGTAGGATTAAAAGTTCAATTTTAAAAAAAAAGTAATGATGAAAAGAAATGTTTTATTTTACGTTTGTGCGATAGCATTAACGTTCTGCACAGTGAGTTGTGGAGATGATTTTTTAGAGCCGCAAAGAGATACCTCTGAATTAACGGATGCTGATTTTGCTGATAATATTGATGTAAACCCAGCACTTGTTGAAGGTACATTAAATGGTATTTATACTTTTATGATACAGAGATTTGGGGCACTTGGTGATGATGCAGGAAGGCATTATGATATTGGTCACAAAGGTATAGATGTGTGGACAGACATGTTATGTGGTGATATGGCTTTGTCTACTAATACTTATAGTTGGTATGCTGGTACATCTAATTTAGTATTTACTACGAATTTCTCTGATGATGAAAATGAAATTATGTGGAATTATCTATATAGAGTTCTTAATACGGCTAACCTTCTTATAGCACAGTCTGGTGGTGAGGATGCTGTCCCTGAGGGAGATGAAGCAAAAGCTATTTTAGGACAATCAAAAGCGTTAAGAGCTTATGGTTATTTTTATTTAACACAATTGTTTCAGAGAGAATATGATCCTAATCAAGAGATTTTACCTTTCTATACTTCTGATCCTACACAAACTAGTTTTGCAAAAGTACCAGCTTCTCAGATTTATGATTTAATTGTATCAGATTTAACTAGCGCTGTTGTGTTGTTAGAAGATTATAACAGACCGTTGAAACATTACATCAATAAATCTGTGGCTCAAGGTTTATTAGCTTATACTTATGCTGCAATGGGTAACTATCCAGATGCTAAAACTGTTTCGGAACAAATAGTTAACACTGGAGGATATTCTTTACTTACTGCTGGAGAGCTTGCTTATCCAGGATCAGGTTCTGGGTTTAGTGATGTTAATAGCGCTGCTTGGATGTGGGGATATGATCTTACTACAGATATAGGTTTAGGTTTAGTTAGTTGGTGGGGTATTGTTGATCTTTACTCTTATAGCTATGCTGCGGCTGGTGATAGAAAAGCTATGGATGACGCTTTATTTGCTCAGATTCCGGATAGTGATATTAGAAAATCACAATTCTTAGATGATGTGACTGATACAAATCATTTGATGCCAATTAATAAGTTTTATGCACCAAATAGAGTTGTGTTCTCTCAGAATCCTATGACAACTGACTATATTTATATGAGAGTTGAAGAGTTTTATTTGTTAAGTGCAGAAGCTTCTGCAAAAACAGGAGATGAAACAACAGCAAAAACAAGACTTAAAGAATTGTTAAATATAAGAATGGGGACAACTGCAGCAGCTGCAGCAGTAGATCCTTTAACAGGTCAGGCTTTAATTGATTTTATCTATCTACAAACTCGTATAGAAATGTGGGGTGAAGGTAAATCTTATTTTGCTATGAAACGTAATCAAGCAACTATCACTAGAGGTACAAATCATGCTTTCCAAGCTGGTGCAACTTTGATTTATAATGCGGATAATATTTCTCCTGATATCCCTCAATCTGAATTAAATAATAATCCTGCGATTACATCGCAAAATTAAATTTGAATTAGTATTATGAAAAATTATTTTAAAATATTTACAATTTTGGCTATTTCAGTTGTATTTACAAATTGTAGTCAAGATGAAGGTTTAGATTCTGGTCTTTCTAATCACGTAGGATTTGAACCAACACCTAAAGTTATTGAAGTAGTAAAGAATGCTACTGAAACTGTTGAAGTAACAGTAGCTGCTAGTGAAGTTTCTGGATCTGATAGAACTTATACTATTTTAGTGGATGACGCTTCTACATTAGCAGTTGATTACACTATTCCAAGTACAGTTACTATTCCTGCAAATAGTAATATCGGTACTATTTCTATCTCTCTTACAGATGATGAAGCGTTAGAGTTTGTTAAGCAAACTTTAATCCTTAGTTTTCAAGAAGAAGTAGGATTAACTTTTGGTAATGATCTTACAATTAATTTTACTGAAGAGTGTTTAAACACAATTGTAACATTTGCAATTACTATGGATACTTGGCCAGATGAGACTACTTGGGAATTGTATAATTTAACTGGTGCACCAGAATTAATTGGCTCAGGTGGACCATATGTTAATCCTGATGATGATTTTGCTGAGTTAAGTTTTGACTTCTGCTTAGAGTCTGGTGATTATGGAGTTGTAGTTTATGATTCTTACGGTGATGGTGGACCAACTTATTCTGTGTCTACTGCTGCAGGAGTTTTGGTTGCTGATACTACATTAGCTGGTGCAAATTCATCTGCTACATTTACTATAGAATAATTAGATACAATAATTATATTTTTTAAGCCACCTAATTTTTATTAGGTGGCTTTTTATTATTTTAATGGTTATGGATTCATACAAAATAGATGTATATTGCAATAAAATTTAATAAAAAAAGAAAAATGAAGCACGTTTTACTATCTATTATTGCGGTTTTAGCAATTTCTAATTTTAGTTATGCTCAAAAATTAGAATACAATAATCTTTCAGATGGAAATAAGGAATTATTATTACAATTAGAACAACAAGAAGTTAATCGATTAGAAAGGATTCAGTCATATTTAACTATGAATCCTAAAACAGTTGTGACTATAAAAGATGAGATAAATATTATGCATATCTATGATATAATAGATGGAAAACCTATTTATAAATCTACAGATAACCTTGACGCTGGTAGAGCAACTAAAACTAATCGTTTACAGCCTGGTGGAAGTCTTAATTTAAATCTAGACGGAACAGGTATGACTATAGGTGTTTGGGATGGTGGTCCTGCACAAGATACGCATCCTGAATTTGCAGATGCTTCGGGTAGTAGTTCTAGAGTTACTATTATTGATGCAGGGACTGTTGATGGTGATTCTGGCTTTAGTAGTCATGGCACGCACGTATCTGGGACTATCGCTGCTAAAGGTGCTAATGCAAATGCTTTAGGAATGGCACCAAATGTTAATGTGAAATCATATAATTGGAGTGATGATGAGTCAGAAATGGTTTTAGCTGTTAATTCGACTGTTAATCCAATAATAATTTCAAATCATTCTTACGGAGTACCAGTGGAGCAAGATGAAGGAACATTAGACGCATGGTTCATGGGTGCATATACTCAAGATTCTTATGATATTGATAATATAGCTAAAAATAATCCACAGTATTTAATTGTAGCGTCTGCTGGTAATTCTGGTTCGACCAGTTATACTGGAGGTCTATTTCCTGGATATGATAAATTAACTACAGATAAAAACGCAAAAAATAATTTGGTTGTTGCTAATGCAAGCCCATCAACGTCAGAACAACCTATTTTTAGTGGAAATTATGAACTTACTAATGTTGCAATTAATACTAGTAGTAGTCAGGGACCTACGGATGATTTAAGAATTAAACCTGATGTTGCAGCTGATGGTACGCAATTGTTTTCCTCTATACCTACTGATGCTTATGCATCCTTTTCTGGAACTTCAATGGCTTCACCTAATACAGCAGGGACATTATTGTTGTTACAAGAGTATTATTTTCAATTACATGGTGTTTATATGAATGCCGCAACCTTGAAAGGTTTAGTTTGTCATACAGCTATAGATGATATTGCTGCTATAGGTCCAGATCCTAAATTTGGATGGGGATTTTTAAATGCTAATGCTTCAGCTGAAGCAATTTTGGATGAGACTAATGGTGACGCTGTAATTAGTGAATTAAATATGGCACAAGGTCAAACCTATACATATACTTTCTCTGCTCAGGCAGGAGACAAGTTAATTGCATCTTTGTCTTGGACGGATATGCCAGGTGATATTGTCGCTAATGGAACTTTAAATAATCAAACGCCAAGATTAGTTAATGATCTTGATATCAGATTAACAGTAGATGGTACGACTTATTTTCCTTGGAAATTAGATTACTCGTCATCTACTGGTTTTTCTAACTCTAAAGGTGATAATATAGTAGATAATATTGAAAAAATTGAAATTGACGTACCTAGTACTGGTGTTTACACTTTAACGGTAACACATAAAGGAACTTTAGAAGGAAATGCAATACCTATTTTTGGTCCTCAAACTCAAGATTATTCATTAATAGTTACAGGTAATAATCTTTCATTAAGTAGTAGTGAGAATTCATTCTCAAATGATTTAGTAGTTTATCCTAATCCTAATAATGGGGTTTTTACAATTAATTTTAGTTCTTTATTAAATAGCGATAATGATGTGAGTATTGATATTTATGATACAAGAGGAAGAGTTGTTTATAAGAACATTTATTCTAATAACTCAATACAGTTTAATCAAACTATAAATTTAAATGGTGTTGAACCAGGAATGTATGTTGTTAATATTTCAAAAGGAAATAGTAATACTTCTCAAAAAATTGTAATCGAATAGGTTGTAACCAATTTTTAATATAATAAGAAAGATCAACAAAAATTTTGTTGGTCTTTTTTATGTTAAGTAAATTGTAATTTATTTAATTTATACAATAAATTATGGTTTACTTTGTTTGAATTTTATAAACGATTAAATGCATACTAGATATTTTATTATTTTAGTTTTTTTTCTTTTTTCTATTAGTGCTGTTGCTCAAACAAAATTAACAGGAGGAGGTTCAATTAGAGGTAATTCAAATGATAATGATTCGACCTCTTTAAATCGATCTAATGGATTTGCTAAATTAGCAACTATTGATATGTATGTAGAATTTAATCATGTTTTAGATTCTACTCAAATAGATACTACTATAACCATAAAAAAAGAATATAAGTTCAATTATCTTCAAAAAGACAACTTTGGGCTAATGCCATTTGCTAATATCGGTCAAACTTATAATACGCTTAGTTTTAATTCTTTTGACTCTAAGACTTCACCGTTGTTTGGAGCAAGATCAAGACATTTTAATTATTTAGAACATGAGGATATAAAGTTTTATGAAGTTGCAACCCCTTTAACAAGGTTAACATATAAAACAGCTTTTGAACAAGGACAACTCTTAGATGCTTTATTTACGGTTAACTTAACTAAAGAGTTTAATTTTTCTCTTGCCTACAAGGGACTAAGGTCTTTAGGGAATTATCAAAATGCATTAACAAGTTCTGGTAATTTTCGGTTTACCTCTAACTTTAAGAATAAAAATGAACGATATAATGCAATTGGTTATGTAGTAATGCAAGATTTGTTGAATCAAGAAAATGGAGGATTAAAAACTGAAGATTTAGATAATTTTACATCAGGAAATAAAGAGTTTATTGATAGGTCTGTATTTGACCCCAGTTTTGAAGATGCTGAGAATATATTAGAAGGAAAACGTTTCTATTTTGAACATTCATATCGTTTAACTAAAAAAAGAGATTCGTTAATTAGCAATGATATTGTACTTTATAATAAAGTTTCTTTTGAGGACAAGTACTTTAAGTATGCTCAAACATCAGCAACAAGTGATTATTTTGGTGAATTTTTTAATAGTAGTATTAGTGATAAAGTAACCTTAGAGCATTTTAATACTTCACTGGGTGTAAAATACAATAATTCCACCATAGGTAATGTTCAGTTAGGAATAAACTATAATGATATTAATTATGGATACAACAGTATTGTTTTGTTGTCTGATCAAAATATACCTAATCGTATCAAATCTAATTTTCTTGGATTAGAAGGTAGTTATTCAAAAACCTATAAGGGCTTTAATATTACAAGTAAAGGAGGTGTAAATCTATCAGATTTGTTTGTTGGAAGTTTTTTAGATGCGAGTATCAAAATAAAATTAAACAAAGATATGACTGTTATAGGTGGCCTTGGAATTAATTCAAGACTTCCAAATTATAATTATTTATTGTATCAAAGTGATTACCTTAATTATAATTGGTACAATTTAGATAGTTTTAAGAATGTTAACACGCAGCAGATTAATTTTAGTTTTCTTTCAGATAAACTATTGAATGCTTTCATAGATATATCTAATATCGATAATTATACATATTTTAGTTCGGTTGAGTCAATAGATGATTTTAATAAAATTACGCCTGAGCAGTATAGTAAACCGTTACAATATTTTAGGGTAAAGGTTCAAAAAGAATTCAAAGTAGGTAATTTTGCTTTGGATAATACAATGATGTTTCAAAATGTTATAAGTGACGAGGATGTTCTTAATGTCTCGTCATTAATTGCTAGAAATACTCTTTATTATTCAAATCAATTATTTAAAAAGTCAATGACCCTTCAAATAGGAGTCACATCTAATTATTTTTCTAAATATAATATGAATGGTTATGATCCTTTATTGGCGGAGTTCTATACTCAAAATGAAACGAAGTTAGGAGGTTTTCCTAGGTTAGATTTCTTTATTAATGCCAAAGTGAGACAAACACGTATCTTTTTTAAAGCTGAACATTTCAATTCATCATTTACGGGTTATGATTATTTTTCCGCACCTAATCAACCATATCGTGATTTTACAGTAAGATTTGGTTTGGTTTGGAATTTCTTTCTATAAAATTATTTTGATTGTTAAGTTTATTAAGGGAATGAATGATTCATCTTATATATAAGAAGACGTCAGAATAGGAATATACATTATGTGTATAGAATTATGTAGCTGTTTTTATTGGTTATTATAGATAACAATTGATTTGGCGCAAAGGTAATTAGGTTGTTATAAATGAATAGTTATTAAGAT